>NZ_JBXAHN010000027.1:0-832 GCF_058795135.1 Lysinibacillus sp. GW823-FHT06C08 | reverse complement strand
TAGCGTTTCTCACCAAATAGATGGAACTCTGTCACGTCTGTTACCCATTTCTCGTTCATTTTTTCCGCTGTAAAATCGCGTTGTAATATGTTTGGGGCAATTTTTCCGACGTTACCTTTATACGAACGATATTTCTTCATGCGGACTTCACACTTTATGCCAATGGCATTCATCAAGCAGTTAATCGTTTTCGGATCATGATGAATACCAAATTTTTTTAGTTCTTTGGTGATCCGACGATAACCATAACGTCCCTTATGTTCATGATAAATGGACTGAATTGCGACTTTCACATCAGCGTATTTATCATGACGATTCAAACGCTTTTCCCAGTAATAATACGTACTACGTGGAATATCAGCGACTTTGATTAATTCCACTACTTCATAGATTTCCTTTAGTTCATAAATTACTTGCGCTTTGATTTGATTGGTAATTTTTCTTGCATTTGAACTAAAGTATTCAACTTTTTTAAGTACGCATTCTCCATTTCTAATTGTTTGATTCGTGCTTCTAACGCCTCAACAGATCCTTCAGCTGGTGTTGATTTCGTTGTTCTTTTTGTCTCTTTTTTCATAGATAGATGCCCCTTTTTCTTAGAAACAAGAGCATCATAACCACCAACTTCAAACTTCAACTTCCAATTCCGAATCATGCCAGGAGATGAAATATTGAATAGTGCAGCTGTGTCTCTCGAAGATGTACCTGTCTCGTTCATATAATTAAGTACATTCATTTTATAGTCAGCTGAATAGTTTGTATAGGACTTTAAGAAAGTCTCTACGCCATTTTTTTGATAACGGCGAACCCATTCACTGACAATCTGAGCTGT
>NZ_JBXAHN010000026.1:0-1091 GCF_058795135.1 Lysinibacillus sp. GW823-FHT06C08 | reverse complement strand
TCGACCAAAAAAAGAACACATGTCAGCTGAAAAGAAATTAGAAAAAGCAGAGGCACGTATTCGTTTACTTGAAGCTGAATTAACACTGTTAAAAAAGCTAGACGAGATGGAAAGGCAGGCAAAGAAACGGCTATTTTAATACCAAGGGAAAAGTATCAAGCAATTAATGATACCGTTCGGCTGTATCAGTTGAAAAATATGACACGTTATTTATGTGATTTGGCAAATGTAAGCCCCAGTGGTTATTATAAATGGCTCCAAAATAGTGAGAAACAAGCGATGCGAGAAGAAGCAGATTTTCAGGACTACGTCCTACTAAAAACGATTTATGATGCGTCAAAAGGAAAAGTTGGTTATCGGGGTCTTTACATGGCACTAGAAGAACTACTTGAAATCCCGATGAATCATAAAAAAATTCTACGATTAATGCGTAAATTCAATCTATATTCGAAAGTAAGACGTGCAAACCCTTATCGAAATCTTGCCAAAGCTACAGAAATCCATCGTCAAGTACCTAATCATCTAAATCGTAATTTTCATCAAACAGAGCCAGGCAAAGTGTTTTTAACAGATATTACGTATTTACAATATCGTGGCGGACAAACAGCGTATCTATCGTGTATAAAGGATGTTGCAACACGAGAAATCGTTGCATATGAGGTATCGACAAATTTACGCATGGAGTTTGTTTATCGTACGCTAAAAAAATTAGAAGAGCATATCAATGACAATTTACATCCTGAAGCGATGATTCATTCAGATCAAGGTTTCCATTATACACACCCAGCATTTCAAAAATGCGTCAAAGAAATGGGATTACTTCAGTCAATGTCTCGCCGAGGAAACTGCCTAGATAATTCGCCAATGGAGTCATTCTTTGGGCATTTTAAAGATGAAATAGAATATAAAGAAGCTGGAAGCTTATCAGAATTAAAATATATGATAGATGATTATATGGAGCACTACAACAATACAAGAAAGCAATGGACGTTAAAAAAAATGACTCCGGCAGCATACCGAAGTCATTTAATCGCTGTTTAATGTAGCAAATGGTCTTTTATTAAACTGTCTACTTTATAGGGTTCAGTTCA
>NZ_JBXAHN010000025.1:0-1611 GCF_058795135.1 Lysinibacillus sp. GW823-FHT06C08 | reverse complement strand
GGGGCTTCCCCCTGTGAGAGTAGGACGTCGCTAGGCAATAAAGGCAGTCAGCTGTGTGCTGGCTGTTTTTTTTATTTCATATAAAATGTTTTTAAATTTTTAATTTGAAGTAAAGTTTTTTATATAGATCTCCATAAATTTTATAGTATAGAGTAAATCTATTATGGGTACGTAGAAACTTTATGAAAGTTGGAAGTGTTAATTGAAATGATATAACCAATTCATGTTATATAATATTTTCTCATTTGTAAAAGAGGACACCAATCTATGAAATTGTTCCAATATCCTAAATACTAAAGTAATTCCTTTTTCAGTAATAGTTTGATTTCGACACTAAAATACAAATTTTAGTTCTAATCGTCAATTTCGATTCTTATAATGTAAAGATTACGAAAAAAGGAGAGGGAATATGTGGATTGATGGTGTGTTTTCTGGGGGAGGTTTGAAGGGCTTTGCACTCGTGGGAGCTTATCAAGTACTAGAAGCTGAAAATTTCCGTTTTAAACGTGTGGCTGGTACAAGTGCTGGAGCAATCTTAGCTGCGTTCATTGCTGCAGGATATAGCGGTAGAGAAATTGAAACTATGCTAGAAGAGTTAGATGTACCTTCATTACTCGATTCTAGAAGAACAATATTACCTTTCCCTTTTATGAAATGGATAAATGTTTATAACCATTTAGGTCTGTATAAAGGAAAGGCATTAGAAAAGTGGTTCTTCAAAAAATTGGCCGAAAAAGGCGTCTATACTTTTGGAGATCTACCCAAAGATTCACTAAAGCTAGTCGCTTCAGATATAACTAATGGTAGAATAATTGTATTGCCAGACGATTTATACAAATACCAAATAGATGCCAATAATTTTTCAGTTGCTTGTGCTTTACGTATGAGCTGTGGTATACCATTTTTCTTTGAACCGGTTACATTAAAGACAGGCAAAGGTGAGTCGGTAATTGTAGATGGAGGTGTTTTAAGTAATTTCCCTTTATGGATTTTTGACGATCGGGAGGGGAGAAAAGTACGACCCATTTTAGGACTTAAATTAAGTAGACGGAGAGAGGAACAGTGTCCTCATGAAATTAAAAATGGATTAAATTTATTTGAAGCATTATTTTCAACTATGAAAGATGCACATGATGAAAGATATATATCAAGAAGACATGAAAGAGATATTATTTTTATTCCTGTAGAAGATTACAGTGCTACGCAATTTGATTTAAATGAAGAAACAAAAGAAACACTCTTAGAAATAGGAAGGAATCGTACCATTCAATTTTTAAGAAACTGGCCACGACTAAGATTATAAAAAAAGATTTATAAAAACTATTGACCATTGAAAATAAGCATGTTATTATATAAAAGTTGCTGTTGAGATATGCAGCTACTAAAATATAAAAAATAAAATAACTGTTTGACAAACATTATAAAACATGTTATTATATAAAAGTTAGCTCTTAGCAAAGTAGCGAACATCAAATGAACCTTGAAAACTGAACAAGCAAAACGTAATCAATAAAGTTTTAAGTAGCTAGCTAGCTTAGCTAGTGAACGAAACAAAATTTTGGACATCAAAATTGATGCCAGCAAAACAATTTGAGCTAATCAAATTTCTTT
>NZ_JBXAHN010000023.1:0-1832 GCF_058795135.1 Lysinibacillus sp. GW823-FHT06C08 | reverse complement strand
GAGGCTGGGACAAAACCCACCTCTAAATTAAAAAGCGTGTGAAATTTTACGATCAGTAAAATTTCACACGCTTTACATTTTTTCATAAAAAATAAGGACCACTTCTGATAAAATTAAGTCACCACAACCAAATTATACAGAAAGAAGGGTCCTTATGTTTAAAAATTATAACATGAATCAATTAGTTTTACCTCTAGATTTAGCAGTTCAATTACAAGAAAATGATATTGCTTTTGCCATCCATCATTTAGTCGAAAGTATTCCAGAGAGAGCCTTCGGCTCATTTCAACGACAAACAGGTTGCCCCTCTTATCACCCACGCATGATGCTTAAAATTATTTTATGTGGCTACACCCAATCTGCTTTCTCCGGTCGTAAAATTGAGGACCTCACCAAAGACAGTATACGTATGATGTGGCTTGCACAAGGTTATGAACCCAGCTACCGCACGATCAATCGTTTCCGTGTTCATCCCGATATGAAAGATCTCATTCGCCAATGTTTCGTACAGTTTCGTGTCCAGCTTGTACAAGAAAAAATCATCGATCAAGAGGCCATTTTTATTGATGGTACGAAAATTGAAGCCAATGCCAATAAATTCACGTTCGTTTGGAAGAAAGCAGTCGAAAAGCATCATAACCGTCTCGTTGAAAAATCTAATCAATTGTACAGTGAGCTACTTGAAAAACAAATCATACCAGAAATACAGCGTGAGGATGAGGAGCAGCTTTCTATTGAAGAACTCTCACAAATCGCTGAGAAGTTAGAGGTAGTTGTGGAGGACTATACACAAAAAATAGATAGCACGGATGATGTCGCTCTGCGTAAACAGTTACGTAGTGAACGAAAAACGCCTAGGCAACTGTTAAAACAAGTACATGACTGGATGACGCGTAAGCAAAGGTACGAAAAAGATTTTGAGATTCTTGATACACGGAACAGCTATTCAAAAACGGACAAAGATGCGACATTTATGCGAATGAAAGACGATTACATGCAGAACGGACAACTAAAACCAGGCTATAATGTACAAATCGCAACAGAAGGACAATACGTACTTACCTATAGTTTATTTTCAAATCCCACGGATACCCGTACGTTAATTCCGTTTCTAGATGAAATTGAGAAGCATTATTTCGAGTTACCAACATACATTGTCGCAGACGCCGGTTACGGTAGTGAACAAAACTATCATGATATCCTTTCGAACAGAAAGCGAGAAGCACTTATTACATATAACATGTACCGGAAAGAACAAAAGAAAAAGCACAAACAAAGCCAATTTAACTCAAACAACTGGCAGTATGATGAAGAAACAGATACCTATACATGCCCCTATCAAAAACATCTCAGATTTACATATCAATCTGTAAGAAATGATCGTACGGGCTTCCAACGTACGCTCAAAATCTACGAATGCGAAGACTGTTCGGGATGCCCGTTCCGTTCATCATGTACAAAAGCGAAAGAAGGCAACAACCGAAAAATCATGGTGAATGAAAAATGGGAACAACAAAAAGAATATGTAAGAGCAAAGCTTTCAGAAGAGAAATCAAGTGCCATCTATCGAAAACGCAAAATCGATGTGGAACCAGTTTTCGGATTCTTGAAAGCTAATTTACGTTTCACTCGATTTTCGGTACGAGGAAAACCGAAGGTTGATAACGAAATGGGCCTAGCATTAATGGCAGTAAATCTTCGGAAATATATTGCCATTAATCAAGCAATAAGGTAAAGATAATTAAAAACCTTAGTCAAATAAGCAAAAAGGGAAATCGAACAGCATCGATTTCCCTTTTATCTTGAATATTAGCTAGTTTTGTCCCAGCCTC
>NZ_JBXAHN010000022.1:0-2930 GCF_058795135.1 Lysinibacillus sp. GW823-FHT06C08 | reverse complement strand
TTTTGGTTAAGTCCTCGATCGATTAGTATTCGTCAGCTCCATGTGTCACCACACTTCCACCTCGAACCTATCTACCTCATCGTCTTTGAGGGATCTTACTTACTTGCGTAATGGGAAATCTCATCTTGAGGGGGGCTTCATGCTTAGATGCTTTCAGCACTTATCCCGTCCACACATAGCTACCCAGCGATGCCTTTGGCAAGACAACTGGTACACCAGCGGTGTGTCCATCCCGGTCCTCTCGTACTAAGGACAGCTCCTCTCAAATTTCCTACGCCCACGACGGATAGGGACCGAACTGTCTCACGACGTTCTGAACCCAGCTCGCGTACCGCTTTAATGGGCGAACAGCCCAACCCTTGGGACCGACTACAGCCCCAGGATGCGATGAGCCGACATCGAGGTGCCAAACCTCCCCGTCGATGTGGACTCTTGGGGGAGATAAGCCTGTTATCCCCGGGGTAGCTTTTATCCGTTGAGCGATGGCCCTTCCATGCGGAACCACCGGATCACTAAGCCCGTCTTTCGACCCTGCTCGACTTGTAGGTCTCGCAGTCAAGCTCCCTTGTGCCTTTACACTCTACGAATGATTTCCAACCATTCTGAGGGAACCTTTGGGCGCCTCCGTTACCTTTTAGGAGGCGACCGCCCCAGTCAAACTGTCCGCCTGACACTGTCTCCTGCCCCGCTAAGGGGCATGGGTTAGAATTTCAATACAACCAGGGTAGTATCCCACCGACGCCTCCTTCGAAGCTGGCGCTCCGAGATCTCTGGCTCCTACCTATCCTGTACAAGTTGTACCAAAATTCAATATCAGGCTACAGTAAAGCTCCACGGGGTCTTTCCGTCCTGTCGCGGGTAACCTGCATCTTCACAGGTACTATAATTTCACCGAGTCTCTCGTTGAGACAGTGCCCAGATCGTTACGCCTTTCGTGCGGGTCGGAACTTACCCGACAAGGAATTTCGCTACCTTAGGACCGTTATAGTTACGGCCGCCGTTTACTGGGGCTTCAATTCGCAGCTTCGCTTGCGCTAACCACTCCTCTTAACCTTCCAGCACCGGGCAGGCGTCAGCCCCTATACGTCACCTTACGGTTTTGCAGAGACCTGTGTTTTTGCTAAACAGTCGCCTGGGCCTATTCACTGCGGCTCTCATGCGCTTGCACGCTCAAGAGCACCCCTTCTCCCGAAGTTACGGGGTCATTTTGCCGAGTTCCTTAACGAGAGTTCTCTCGCACACCTTAGGATTCTCTCCTCGACTACCTGTGTCGGTTTGCGGTACGGGCACCTCTCACCTCGATAGAGGCTTTTCTTGGCAGTGTGAAATCAGGAACTTCGTCCATACGGACTCGCCATCACAGCTCAACGTTACAGTGTGCGGATTTGCCTACACACACGCCTTACTGCTTGGACGCGCATAACCAACAGCGCGCTTACCCTATCCTACTGCGTCCCCCCATTTCTCAAACGGTGAGGAGGTGGTACAGGAATATCAACCTGTTGTCCATCGCCTACGCCTATCGGCCTCGGCTTAGGTCCCGACTAACCCTGAGCGGACGAGCCTTCCTCAGGAAACCTTAGTCATACGGTGGACGGGATTCTCACCCGTCTTTCGCTACTCATACCGGCATTCTCACTTCTAAGCGCTCCACCAGTCCTTCCGGTCTGACTTCAACGCACTTAGAACGCTCTCCTACCACTGACATCGTAGATGTCAATCCACAGCTTCGGTGAATCGTTTAGCCCCGATACATTTTCGGCGCAGCGTCACTCGACCAGTGAGCTATTACGCACTCTTTAAATGATGGCTGCTTCTAAGCCAACATCCTGGTTGTCTGTGCAACGCCACATCCTTTTCCACTTAACGATTACTTTGGGACCTTAGCTGGTGGTCTGGGCTGTTTCCCTTTTGACTACGGATCTTATCACTCGCAGTCTGACTCCCGTGTATAAATATCTGGCATTCGGAGTTTGTCTGAATTCGGTAAACCGGGATGGCCCCCTAGTCCAAACAGTGCTCTACCTCCAGTATTCTCATCACGAGGCTAGCCCTAAAGCTATTTCGGAGAGAACCAGCTATCTCCAAGTTCGATTGGAATTTCTCCGCTACCCACACCTCATCCCCGCACTTTTCAACGTGCGTGGGTTCGGGCCTCCAGTAAGTGTTACCTTACCTTCACCCTGGACATGGGTAGATCACCTGGTTTCGGGTCTACGACCACGTACTATTTCGCCCTATTCAGACTCGCTTTCGCTGCGGCTCCGCCTTCTAAAGCTTAACCTCGCACGTAATCGTAACTCGCCGGTTCATTCTACAAAAGGCACGCTATCACCCATTAACGGGCTCTAACTACTTGTAGGCACACGGTTTCAGGATCTCTTTCACTCCCCTTCCGGGGTGCTTTTCACCTTTCCCTCACGGTACTGGTTCACTATCGGTCACTAGGTAGTATTTAGCCTTGGGAGATGGTCCTCCCGGATTCCGACGGAATTTCACGTGTTCCGCCGTACTCAGGATCCACTCAGGAGGGAACGAACTTTCGACTACAGGGCTTTTACCTGCTCTGGCGGACCTTTCCAAGTCGCTTCATCTAACTCGCTCTTTTGTAACTCCGTATTGAGTGTCCTACAACCCCAAGAGGCAAGCCTCTTGGTTTGGGCTCTTCCCGTTTCGCTCGCCGCTACTCAGGGAATCGATTTTTCTTTCTCTTCCTCCAGGTACTTAGATGTTTCAGTTCCCTGGGTCTGCCTTCAAGACGCTATGTATTCACGTCAAGATACTACGCGATTAAACGTAGTGGGTTCCCCCATTCGGAAATCTCCGGATCAAAGCTCACTTACAGCTCCCCGAAGCATATCGGTGTTAGTGCCGTCCTTCTTCGGCTCCTAGTGCCAAGGCATTCGCCGTGCGCCCTTAATAACTTAACC
>NZ_JBXAHN010000021.1:0-5684 GCF_058795135.1 Lysinibacillus sp. GW823-FHT06C08 | reverse complement strand
TTGGCCCGTTGGTCAAGTGGTTAAGACACCGCCCTTTCACGGCGGTAACACGGGTTCGAATCCCGTACGGGTCATACAAAAAACAGTAGATGCATGTGCGTCTACTGTTTTTTTATAGAAAACTAATATAAGATAAACGATTTACTCTTGATTCATTGCATGCTCATCCATATAAACTACTTCCCAAATATGCCCATCTAAATCTTGAAAACCCCAGCCATACATAAATCCATGATCCTGTGGATCACTATAAGGTTTACCCCCGGAGGCAAGTGCCTTATTTACTAGCTGATCTACTTGCTCGCGATTTTCTGCAGATAGACATAAAATTGCTTGGGCAGAAACAGTAGTATCCGGTATCTCCTTGTTACTAAATCCTTTGAAGCGATCTTCGACCATTAGTAAAGCAAAAATATTTTCGCTAATAATCATTGAGGAAGTTGTTTCATCACTGAATTGTTGATTGAACTCAAAACCTAACTCCTTAAAAAATGACGTGGATTTGTTTACATTTTTTACTGGTAAATTAATGAAAATATTTTTCGATTGAAAAGACATTTCTTATCACCTCCAAATCGACATTATCATAAAAAATAAATGAGTGTCAATTTCAGGAGGTAACCAGATACTTAATTTTATGAGCAAATAAAAAGCAGAAATATTGTTTTTTACAACATCTCTGCTTTAAAATCGTAATTTATCTTCTTGCTAACATTCTTTCCAGAGAACTAAGAGCTTCAGTGCTAGTATGGCTATCAACTTGAATAAGGTTATGTGGTTGACCTTGTTCAATGCTTTCTAAGCACCATAGTAAATGGGGGAGATCAATGCGATTCATTGTTAGGCAAGGACAAAAGTTTTCATTTAAAGAGATGATCTGTTTATCTGGATGCTGCTTTATAATACGATTGACCAGATTCATTTCTGTCCCTATTGCCCATGCAGATCCACTAGGTGCTTGACTAATTGTATCGATAATGTACTTAGTTGAACCAGCATCATCAGCCGCATCTACAACTTCACGACTACATTCAGGGTGAACAATAATTTTCATGGCGGGATATTCCTTACGAACAGTCTCTGTATGTTGAAATGTAAATCCTTCATGTACAGAGCAATGACCCTTCCACAGAATAACTTGGATGTTCTCAAGAGGCTGTTTAGTTTCAAGTATATTTTTATGCGGATTCCAAACGGCCATATTCTCGAGTGGAACACCTAAGTCATAAGCAGTATTTCTGCCTAAATGTTGGTCGGGTAAAAAGAAGATACGCTGTTTTTGTGTAAATGCCCACTGAACAAGCTCTTTCGCATTAGAGGATGTTACACATGCACCACCATGTCTTCCTGTAAAGGCTTTAATAGCGGCTGTTGAATTAACATAGGTAAGTGGAATGATCGTATCACCAAAGAGCTGCTGTAAAATGGGCCATGCTTGTTCAGTTTGATAAATATCAGCCATGTCAGCCATCGAGCAACCTGCACGCATATCTGGTAAATATACATGTTGCTGTTTTGATGTTAGCATATCAGCAGTTTCAGCCATAAAATGTACCCCACAAAATACGATGTGCTCCGCCTCTTTGTTTGCTGCAGATAATTGAGCTAGCTGTAAGGAATCTCCCGTTGCATCAGCAAATTGGATAACTTCATCTTTTTGATAGTGATGACCCGGAATAAAAAGCTTAGATCCTAATTTCTTTTTGATGGATAAAATACGAGATTCCATTTCCGTTACGGATAATGCTCGATAATGCTCAGGAAGTAACGTCGTCTGCTGTAATAAACTAGTGATGGACAATGGAATAGCCTCCTTTCATTTGTACAAGGGCGCTAATGTCAAAGGCTTTGACAGAGTGGGTTAGAGAACCAAGTGAAATCCACTGTATACCAGTTTGAGCATAAGCTCTTATATTTTCAAGAGTAATGCCACCTGACGCTTCAGTCGTGATAGAAGAAGGAACAGCAGGCAGCCATGCACGTATTTCTTCAGGACTTCGATTATCAAACATTATAATATCTGCTCCAGCTAAAATGGCTTCATCTAGCTGTTTTTTTGTTTCTATTTCCACTTCAATTTTAACGGTATGACCAACTTTTTCTCTAGCAGCCTGAATGGCGTTTGTCATGCTACCAGCAAAAGCAATATGATTATCCTTTAGCATGATTGCATCAAATAGGCCATTGCGATGGTTAAAAGCACCACCGATTCGAACAGCATATTTATCAAGCATACGCAAACCAGGAATCGTTTTACGGGTATCACATATTTTTGTGTTCGTTCCTGAAATTTCCTGTACTGCTAGGTGAGCCGCCGTAGCTATTGCAGACATCCGTTGTATAAGATTTAAAATTACGCGTTCTCCCATTAATAATTTTTGTAAGGGGCCATCTATAATAGCAATGACGTCGCCAGCCTCTACGGCTTCCCCATCTTTTTTAGGAAGGTTGACTTTTATAGACCGATCTAGTACGTGAAAGCCATGCTCAATAATAGGTGCGCCACAAAAAATGCCACTTTCTTTGGCATAAAATGAAAAAGTTCCTTGCTCTTTAGGAGAAAAAATATATTCACTCGATAAATCCCCATCACCTATATCCTCATTAAAAAATTGTTTGAGCATTTCCTCGAGTTTGATGATATTCATACAATGAATTCCTCACTTTCATTTGTCCTTGCGAAAAAATAATCCATCGGTTTGCCCACTTTGCTACCATCGCGGGTTTATCGCTACGAATGTGGGCTCCACGTGTTTCAGTTCTTGTAATGGCCGCATGGGTTATTAATGTGGCGACAACATGCATCATATATAGTTCCAGCTCAGTCTGTTGCAAACCCTTTAAATTTGCATGGAGAAGTGCTTGTATAGAGGGTAATTGCTGGAGGGAATATTGCAAATCGTCACCGTTCCTAACGATACCTAAGTACTGCATCATATGTTGCTGTAATTGTTGTTTGCTAAATAATGAAGGCATTGAATCGACATTTTTATCGCTAGCAAGTAAGAAATCCTTTTGACTACAGCCTTGTTGGATAATGAAATATGCCATTCTGTGACCAAAAGTAATCCCTTCTAATAGGGAGTTACTAGCTAAACGATTTGCTCCGTGAACACCTGTACAGGCCACTTCGCCGATAGCATACAAGTTGGCTATAGTGGTTCTGCCTTTATCATCAGCAATAATACCGCCCATTAAAAAATGACTACCTGGTGAAACAGGAATCAGGCCATCTTGTAAGTCAATATGGTTGTTACGGCAAAGCTGTGTGATTGATGGAAATTTTACATCGAAATTTTGGATGGAGGATATATCAAGGAATGTTTCCTCACCAGCCGCCCGTTTCTTAAATAATGTGAGTGCTGTAATATGTCTTGGCGCTAAATCAAGTTGTGCATGGATGCCCTTCATAATTGGACGACGTTGGGCATCGACAAAAATACCACCAGCTCCTCGTACCGCTTCAGAAATCAATCCTTTTGCCTCGTTTTCACACCAAAGCAGACTTGGATGAAACTGCATAAATTCCATATCACTGATGGCAGCTCCTGCTCGAAAGGCTAAAGCAATACCATCACCAGTATTTGTTGGGTAATTAGATGTACTTGAATAAAGTGCTCCTGCACCACCTGTCGCTAAAATAACATGATGGGCAAAGTAGCGTTTAGTGCCTTCGCTTCCTTTTGTAAGTACACCTACACAGTCACCATTTGTATTTAGTAAAAGTTCATAGGCCATTTCATAGCAATTTACCTTTGTATTAGGAGAAAGTTTATGAAGCAAGTAATCTATGAAAATTTGACCAGTACGATCACCACCTGCATGGAGAATACGATGATGGCTATGTGCTCCCTCCAGACCTAGAGCAGGAGCTCCATTGCTATTCCGATCAATGGGGAATTCAGCTTGAAGGTAGTTACGCATTATTTTTGTGCCTTCTTCTATGAGCGTTTGGACATTTCTACCTTCATGATGAAACTCTCCGGCCTTCAATGTATCCGCAATATGGCAATCAATATGATCCTCCTCACTTGTCACGACGGCAATGCCACCCTGTGCACGATAGGAACTGCTCGTATGGACGGATGATTTTGTAACTATTTGTATTTTAAAATGTTCTTCGAGGAGTAGAGCTGCCTGAAGTGCTGCAATACCACTACCAATTATAAGGACGTCTGTCTTTACATCCATAGTTATACCTTCTTTACAGTTGTCTTGACACTTATCTTTACATAAAATAAAAAAGAAAACAAGACCTGTTGAACGAGAGAGGAAGAATACGATGATCTACATGGATTACGCAGCAACAACACCAATGACGAAGAAGGCGCTTGAAGCATATGTAGAGGTGGCACAGCGTTATTATGGAAATAGCTCAAGTCTCCATGATTTAGGGGGACAAGCGTATTATTTTATCCAGCAATCAAGAGAAATTATAGCCAATGAACTTGGTGTCAATAGTGATGGCGTTATCTTTACTGGAAGCGGAACGGAAGGAAACATTATGGCCATTTTGTCATTAGCATTTGCCTCTAAAAAAGGAAAACATATTATTTCATCACAAGCTGAACATACGTCTGTACATGCAGCTTTGAATACATTGGAGAAAATGGGTTTTGAGGTGACAAAATTACCGTTGCAAAAGGATGGTTGTATTGACTCAGAACAACTACTACTCGCTATTCGAAAAGATACAGCATTAATTTCCATTCAACATGTAAATTCAGAAATTGGTTCTATTCAACCTGTGGAAAAAATAATTGAAGCGGCAAAAGAAACCGCTGTTTACTGTCATATTGATTGTGTACAATCCTTTGGGAAATTAACTATACCAAGAGGAGGAGACGCTATGACAATTTCAGCACATAAAATAGGAGGACCTAAGGGCTGCGGCGCTGTTTATATAAACCCTGCAATTCGTGTTCCAGCACTGACACCAGGCGTAACTCATGAAAGAGGATTAAGAGGGGGAACTTTAGATACACCTGCCATTGTTTCCTTTGCGGCAGCGGTTGAAAATAATAGTTATGAAAGACAGCATTACGAGGAATTAAGAAGATATTTTAAAAGTCGTCTACCAAAAACAGTTCGACTAATAGAGTGTAAGCAGCAATTGCCAAATATTTGTGGTGTCATGATGAGTAAAGTGGAGGGGCAATATGTATTATTAAAATTAAACGAGGCAGGGATCAGTATATCAACGGGAAGTGCGTGTGATATTCATAGCGAATCTGGAACAAAAGCCATTTTATCTATGAATTATTCAATGGAAGCGGCACGGCAATTCTTTAGAATATCTTTCGGAGATTCAACAACATTTAAAGAAATTGATAGATTGACTATGGAACTTGCTACTATTTAGTAGCAAGTTTTAAGCAAGATCATAAGCTGAAAATATATAGATGAAAAATAATTGTTTTCTTTTGAAACAACTATTGATATAATATTTTGCAGGGCAATATTTTCTCTTTCTTAACAAAAATATCTTTTAAAAGTAATAATTTCTTTTTTTTATAAAAAAGTATTGCACAATATGAGAAAACGTTATACAATAATTCTTGTCTTGAAGGACAGGTAAACAACTTCAAAACAAGATACATAATAAAGTAGTCTAGTGATGATGGCAAAGAGGTCACACCCGTTCCCATACCGAACACGGAAGTTAAGCTCTTTAGCGCCGATGG
>NZ_JBXAHN010000020.1:0-14789 GCF_058795135.1 Lysinibacillus sp. GW823-FHT06C08 | reverse complement strand
TACCGAAGTCATTTAATCGCTGTTTAATGTAGCAAATGGTCTTTTATTAAACTGTCTACTTTATAGGGTTCAGTTCAAAATTTGCTACATGGTTTTTATATTTATTATATGTGAAATTCTTTACCATCGTATACAGCCGTCACATATCCAGCACGAATGACAAAATCACCAAAATGCTCACCGTCTAAACGTTCCTTCGCATAATGTACAAGAATTGGTCGTAGCTCCGCTAGTATCTCTTCCTCACCTATATTTTCACGATAGATTTTATTCAATCGATTACCAGTAAAACTTGCTCCAAGATATAAATTGTATTTCCCAGGACCTTTACCGATAAAACCTATTTCAGCCATCGCTGCACGGGAGCAACCATTTGGACAGCCTGACATCCGAATAACAATTTCTGTATCATTTAACCCTGTTTCATCAATGATTGTTTCCATTTTTGTAATAAGAGATGGCAAATAACGTTCCGCCTCCGCCATGGCTAAACCACAGGTTGGTAAGGAGACACATGCAATGGAATTACGACGCAATGCAGAATAATGCGCACCATCCGTCAGCTTATATTGCTCTATAATAGCATCAATCTTTTTCTTTTTCTGTGGTGTTACATTACTAATCATTAAATTCTGGTTAGGAGTTAAACGGAAATCACCTGTATGCACCTTAGCTATTTCACGTAACCCTGTTAACAGCTCATAATCTTGAAAATCTTTAATGCGACCGTTTTGAATAAATAGCGTATAATGCCACTTACCCTCTGCCCCTTTAATCCAACCGAACTCATCTCCTGTACGTTCAAATGTATAAGGGCGCGCTTCTTGAATACTCCAACCCAAACGTCGCGTTAATTCTTCGTTAAACCATTCTAGTCCTCTTGCATCAATCGTATATTTGAAACGTGCATTTTTACGAACTGAGCGATTCCCATAATCCCGCTGAATTGTTATAATTTTTTCTGCTGTTTCCAGTAGTTTATCCGGTGTAATAAAGCCAATTTCACGCGCAAGCTGTGGATAGGTAGCATGATCGCCATGCGTCATCCCCATTCCTCCACCAACAGCTACATTAAAGCCAATAAGCTTTTGATCTTTTACGATCGCGATTAGTCCGATATCTTGTGAAAACACATCGACATCATTACTTGGCGGAATCGCAATGCCAATTTTAAATTTACGCGGCAAATATTGTTCTCCATAAATCGGTTCAATTTCTTCATCCTGACTGTCTATTACCTTTTCTCCATCTAACCATAATTCATGGTATGCACGTGTACGAGGTAGTAAATGCTCACTTAGTTTAGCAGACCAGTTATAAACTTCTTCATGTAATGCTGATTGATTTGGGTTTACATTACACATAACATTACGGTTTACATCCCCACAAGCAGCAAGAGAGTCCAATAACACGTCATTAATTTCTTGCATATATTTTTTGACATTCCATTTTAAAATACCGTGCACCTGAAACGCTTGACGTGTAGTTAGTTTTAAGGAGCCATTGCCATACTTTCTAGCCATTTCATCCATTACAAGCCATTGATCTGGGGTAGCCGCTCCTCCAGGTGTTCGTACGCGTACCATGAATTGATAGGCAGGCTCTAGTTTTTGTCGTTGTCTTTCAGTGCGAAGGTCTCGGTCATCCTGTAGGTAACTACCATGGAATTTCATTAAACGATTGTCATCCTCAGGAATACCAGAACTTAATGGATCATTCATAGTCCGTTCGAGTGTCCCACGAAGATAATTACTTTCCGTCTTAATACGCTCTACATCACTTGGTTTCCCTGACTGTGGAGGCAAAACAATTTTCTCTGTCATTCTTTATCGCTCCTTTAATCCATTACACCTCTCCAGAGGCTTTGCTTGCTAGCAAATAGTCATCTTCCTACGAGGAAGAGTTTTTTCTTAATAAACATCCCGTTGGTATCGTTTTTGTTGCTTTAGTTCTTGCACAAGGGCTTTTGCTTGCTCAGACGTTTTCTGCCCCTGCTGCTCTATAATACGGTGAATGGTTGCATCCACATCAGCTGCCATTGATTTCTCATCACCACATACATAAATGACAGCACCTTGCTCAAGCCATTCATAAAAATTAGCTGCATTCTCTTCCAATTTGTGTTGAACATAGATTTTTTTATCGGTATCACGTGAAAAGGCTATGTGCATTTGGCTTAATGTGCCAGAAGCTAGCCAGCGTTGCCAATCTGTTTGATAGAGGAAGTCTGTGACAAAATGCTGATCACCAAAAATGAGCCAAGCTTTCCCCTCTACCCCTAACTCTTCTCTTTCCTCTAGGAAAGCTCGATACGGTGCTATACCTGTGCCCGCGCCAATCATAATTATGGGCGTTTCCTTCTGCTCAGGTAATCTGAAATTTGGATTTTTATGAACATAGATTGGTAATGTAGCGCCAATTTGAAGTTCTGCCACACTACCTGAACATACTCCCAGACGTTGTCGACCATTCGTCTCATAGCTTACCTTGCTAATCGTTAAATGCACCTCATCATGATTCGCCAATTGGCTACTTGCAATGGAATACAGTCTTGATGGAATTTTTCGCAGAATATCTACGAATTGTTGCGCACTCCATGTGAAAGGAGCAAAATCCTCTACTACATCAAGTAAATCCCTTCCCTTGGCATAATCCTTCCATGCATTAGGTTCTTCTAATAACGATGAAAACTCATTATGTTCTGTGTAAGCTTTAATTTTTTCAAGAACTGGCTTAGATAACACTGTAATTTCCAATTTTTTTTGTAAGGCATTCTTTAAGGACACTGTTTCATCTAACACAGTCACTTCAGTAGCTGGATCAAATTGTAGTACTCCCAGTAATGCATCGACTAATGGTTCACTATTTTCCGGTTGAATCCCAATACTGTCTCCTGGCTCAAATTGAAAATTAGCACCTTCAATGGATAACTCTAGATGACGTGTCTCTTTGTTGGAGCCGCGACCATTTAGATTAATATTTTCTAACACTTCAGCGTAAAATGGATTTTTTCTTGAATATGTAGTAGCTCCTTGTATTTCATCGCTCTGTGTTGAAGTAACCGATATTGTAGTAGCCTGTTTGAGAAATTCTTGTTGAACAGCTGAGAACCATTGTGCAGCAGCGTCATCATAATCCACATCACAATCAGTACGAGGAACAATTCTTGTTGCACCTAGTTTGGCAAATTGCTCATCAAAGTCTTTACCTGTTTTACAGAAAAATTCATAGGAGCTATCCCCTAATGCAAGTACCGCATATTGAAGATGCTCTAGTTTTGGTGCTCGTTTACTATGCAAAAATTCATAGAACTGGATCGCCTGATCAGGTGGATCACCCTCACCATGTGTACTCACAATAAGTAATAGATTGGTGATTTTCTTTAAGTTACTTGCTTTAAATTTCCCTAATGATGAGACAGTAACGTCTACGTTTTGAGCCTTTAATAGAGAGGCATATTTTTCAGCTAGCCCTTGACTATTACCTGTTTGGGAACCATATAAAATCGTCATGGTTTTCGTAATAGGGGCTGCTGCAGGGATCGTCTCAACTACGACCTCCTGAGTAGCTTGTGGTGCACTTAAATAACCGTTTAACCAAATTTTTTGCTCTAGTGTTAATTGAGGTAAAAGTTCGTTTAATAATTTTACCTGCTCTTCATTAAATGGACTGTTTATAACTTGCAGTTTCAATCTTTGCCACCTCGCGAATCGTTATCATTTCATCCTCTAAAAAGAATTATCGGAGTCTTATTTTTTCTTTCTTTTCGATTTGAACCACATAAGAGTTTTGAACAATCAAAGTAATCGAACCATGGTTCACAGTATTTAGCATTTGGCGGACATTATCTAATGCTAGATTTACATTTTCAAGCCTTTTATCTGCCATTATGAAACACCTTCCTCTTTGAAATGTAGTAATTCATCAATACGTTCCACTAACACTTTTTTTACATTGACGTCATAACCTAAGCTTTCACATAACATCATGTTGTTGTTAGATAGTCCTTGTAATCGCTTTGTTATGCTTTGCCGTAAGATACCTGTAAATAAGAGATACGGCACAATAAAAACTTGATGCTGCCTCTCTTTTTCATGCTGGAGCCAGTCATCAAAACTCGGACCCATCCCATATAAGAAGCAAGTATCTACTGTTTGATAGTTGTATTTCATTCGCAATCTTGTTGCAATTTCAGCTAAATCTCTCTTTACGGTCGGATCACTACTGCCACGTCCTATTAGTAAAACACTTGCTTCGCAGTTAGGCTGCTGCTTTTCTAAAATCCTAGCCTGCAACGTGTCAATGATTCGTTCATGAATGCCTAATGGTTCACCGTAGGAAAAATGGATATGCGGATAGAGCTTTTGAGCTTCGGCAATTTCTCTTGGAATATCTTGCTTCGCATGCTGTGCAGCTAGCAATAGAATAGGCATAACAGCAATCATAGTTGCCCCTTGTCTAACACAGTTGGCAATCCCCTCTGCAATGGTAGGTGTTGCAAGCTCCAAAAAGCATATTTCCTGAATAGATACATGAACCTCTTGTTGAACGCCTTGTAGAAAAGCTACAGCTTGATCTGTACCTGCCTTAACACGACTACCATGAGCAATATATAAAATAGCCTGCATAAAGTCACATCCTTACCCCGTAACTTGGATTGGTTGTGGACTGTTATGCTCGAACCAATGTATCGTTTCTCTTAATGCCACAACCTCTCCAACTAAAATGATACTCGGATTCTGAATATTTTCTGTTTGAACGATTTCTTCAATTGTTGCTAAAGTACCCGTAACCGTTTTTTGCTTATCAGCAAAAGTTCCCCAATGAATAACGGCTACAGGTGTTCCTTCCTCACGTCCATATTTGAGAAGTTGCTGTCGGATGTACGGCAGATTACCTACTCCCATATAAATAGCAATCGTATCGATTCCTTTTGCAAGACTTTCCCAACGTATTGCATCATCTTTTCCTTCCTGCATATGTCCCGTAACCATGGCAAAACTTGAGCTTAGATCCCGATGTGTCACAGGAATTCCTGCATAGGCCGGGGCTGCTATACCTGAAGTAATCCCTGGTACAATTTCAAATGGAATATGATGTTTGGCTAGCACTTCAGCCTCCTCTGCCCCTCTTCCGAAGACAAATGGGTCACCTCCCTTTAATCTTGTAACGATTAACCCTTGCTGTGCATAACTGACAAGCGTTTGGTTAATATGCTCCTGAATCATGGCATGTTGTTGTGGCAGTTTTCCGCAAAATATTAATTGAGCGTCTTGTCGAGCATAGTTTAATAGCTCTTTATTTATGAGTCTGTCATATAAAATGACATCTGCACATTCAATACAACGTAAACCCTTGACCGTAATAAGATCCACATCCCCAGGACCAGCACCAACGATATATACTTTCCCCATTCCATTTCACTCCTTCTATCCGTTGCGCCTTCGCGTCATGGTGTCCTGTTTTTAGTTGACGGAGTAGCAACCGTCACGCCCTTTGACATCCACAAGCGGTTGTGTCTCCAAATGGTGGCGTTTGAACAAATTTTTGATTCTCCCTATAGAGGAAAAAGATTGCTGTCATCAAGGTAAAGAAAAAAGGCTAATATTATCCCTAGGCACAAAAATGCCTATGAACAATAAAAGCCTCTAGTTTGCTAGTCAGCTACTTTTTTAATTCTTAGTAATATAATAAGAATAATAAATAATTTAGTATATTCTGTCAACCCAAAATTTGATACTTCCTCAACACAACAAAAAACCAGTTGCCGTTTTTGACTAGGCAACTGGATTATTTATTTTATGTTCTTACCAGCGTCTACGATACCGTGGTTCTGGTCGGAAAAATGGACCAGGCGGATATGGCCGATAGTTTGGATAATATGGATTGTAAGGATATTGATTAAATTGAGAACCTAGGAAACTTCCTAAAAAGCCACCGAAAAACGGTGCACCGAATGGCCAAATACCTCCTCCAAATCCTCCTCCTGGGTAACCTCCGAAATTACGCATATGCTACCTCCCTTTTTATTCTATCGTATGAAGGAAGATGCATCTATCATATGTACATTGCCTAATCTATCGGGATAAGTGCTGCAAATACAAAAAATCAGCGGAAAGACAATCCCGCTGATCAAAATATTCTATTATTTTTCTTCACCTAAACGTTGGACAAAATTAGCAAGTGTACGTACCATCACACCTGTACCACCTTTAGGACCTAGATCATGGACAGCTACTGCATCGGATGTTCCGGCAATATCAAGGTGAATCCAAGGTGTTTCACCAACAAATTCTCCGACAAAGCCCCCACCAAAAATCATATGTCCATCACGACCAGGTGAGTTGTTTAAATCTGCCACATCAGATTTACGAATTCTCTTTTTATCATTCTCTGTCAAAGGCATACGCCAAACAAATTCATCCGTTTCCTCTGCTGCTTCCATAAATGCTGCAAAAAATTCATCATCATTAGAAAGAGCACCTGTTTTATCCATACCTAGCGCAGTAATGACGCCTCCTGTTAAAGTGGCGACATCAATTAGCGATGCAGCCCCTTGCTGCTTCGCATATGTAGTTGCATCTGCCAGAACTAAACGTCCTTCTGCATCCGTATTTAAAACTTCCACTGTTTTGCCACTATACGTTGTAATGACATCATCTGGTTTAAATGCTGTGTCAGATACCATATTATCTGTAGATCCGATAACCGCCACTACATTTTTATTTGGACGTAATTCACCGATAATTTTCATGGCACCAAGCACTGCTGCTGCACCGCCCATATCGCCTTTCATCCCAACCATTGAGTCTTTTGGTTTTAAGGAATAGCCACCTGTATCATATGTTACACCTTTACCAACGAGACCAATTGGATTTTCAAAATCATCAGACGCTTTATATTTTAATGTGATTAATCGAGGTTCTTCGAAAGAGCCTTGGTTGACACTTAAAATGCCGCCCATTCCCAATTCTTCTAATTGCGCTTTACCTAGAATTTCTACTTCAAAGTCATATTCACTTGCCAAAGATTCCGCATAGTTTGCTAAATCAGTTGCCGTTAGTAAATTCGGTGGTAAATTAATTAAGCTACGTGCCTCATTCACTGCATCCGCATAAATGACGCCGACCTCAAAGCCAGCTACAACTTCGTCTAAATCCCCTGCTGTCGTCACTAGATGAACAGCATCAATACGTTTATCCACTTCGTTTGAAGTTGTTTTGTAATGAGGAATAGAATAATAGCCTAGACCAGTTCCTTCACCCGCTAAGAAGGCTACATCAGTCACTGAAATTGTTTCTGTTGTAAATGATTCAAGCCAGATGGAATACTCTTTTACTTTTAAGGCTCTTAGCTCTTTCCCAACTAAACCAAAGGCTGCTCGAATATCCCCTTCTGTTAGGTTTTTACGCTCATCTAGCCCTACAAATAAAATACGTTTTAAATTGGCATGATCCTTCACAAATGGCAGCTTCGTTAGCTTCTTAAGCTCAGTTGAAACGTCTCCCGCGCTAACCCACATATCAAGTGATTCACCATAAAAAGATGAAAAGCTTGCCCAATCCTGCATTTGCTCACGGTGTTTAGTGACACCCACCACTAATAATTCAGTAGAAATTGTTTCAAATGTCTTTGCTTCTTTTACAATATTCATGTAAATTCCTCCATTCCATCTACTATTATAACGAAGTTTCTGAAAAGCGCGTAATATTTGCCTATATCTTCTTTTAGAAAATAATGAATGTTATAATAAAAGCAATTATTTGCGAAGGTTGTGATGAATTTGAGTTTACTTCAAAATACCCCATTACTGATTGCCCTCTTTTCGGTTATCTTTGCTCAGTTTGTCAAGATTCCCATCCATTTTCTAATGACCAGACAGGTGAAATGGAGCCTCTTTACTTCTACAGGCGGAATGCCTAGCTCTCACTCCGCTTCTGTTACTGGACTGGCAACCTCTATTGCTTATGAGACGGGTTTAGCATCCCCTATTTTTGCCGTAGCCGCAATGTTTTCCATTATTGTTATGTACGACGCAAGTGGTGTACGTTACCAAGCTGGGCAACATGCTGTGATTTTAAATCAATTGCGTAAGGATTTCCAAACACTGCTTCATGATTTTAAAAAATGGCCTCAGATGGATGGGCAAGAGAAAATGGAGGAATTAAAAACGTTATTAGGACACAAACGAAGTGAAGTATTTTTTGGGGCGCTCACAGGTATTTTTATCGCCATCATAACCTACGAATTTTTCATATGATAGCTAAGACACATCCTTTTATGATGGAGGATGTGTTTTTTATCGAATAAAAAAAGTACTCTTCTTTCATGCAATAGAAAGAAGAATACTAAGTAAATTAGAACATGCGATATCCACTTTTTCGTAAATAAATCATCACAATGCCTGCCACGATGGAGCCTGCAAAGCCGCCTGATAAAATAGCAATATCTACAAACTGAAGGGCTTGTAATTTATCGATTAACGCTGGAAATGCAGAACCTGGCTTGAAAATATAATCTAAGAAGCTTACTTCATCCACGATAAAGATCACAACAATTGGATATACAATCGCCATTAACCACGTCATACGTAACAGCATGTTTAATAAGAATCCGATACCAAAGAACATGACGAAAAATAACAAAATAGAAATGATTAACTGTACTAATGAAACTGGACCATCCATGTATGTATAACCTCCGTTTTCCTCTCATTAGTTTACATGATTACGACAACGCTTTCAATGAACATATCCTTGTTTTCGCTTGTTCGACATATTTATGAAATCATTTACGGTGATTGTGATTGATCATGGATATTTTATCCTAGCAAATACCAAAAAACTATTGAAGACCATTTCTTATCTCCAATAGTTTCTTCTATTACATTATGAAGTTGATTGAGTTAATACGAACTTTGGAGATTTCCATAGCTGTGCCCATTTCTTAAACGCTGAAATAACGATGAGTAGTCCTAGCATCAGCATGATAACGGATAAGATGCCGTTTAACATATTAAAGCCGGCAGCTGCTGGATTCCAATAAACGTTTTTAATCATCCAATAACCAGCCACATTCACAGTGATGTATAAATAAGTTAATGGGATAAAACAAGTTAGTGCATAGATTCGTTTATCTGCCACCTTCAGTACCATCGTCACTCCACATACTAAACCAATTGCCGCCATTAGCTGATTGGATACACCAAATAATACCCAAATGGAGCTAATATCCCCTGAATACAATAAATAACCCCACATAAAGCAAGCAAGTGCACTAGCGAAAATTGTTCCTGGTATCCAATTAGTACGCTTTAATGGCTTATAAACATTGCCCCCAAAGTCTTGAATTAAATAGCGTGCCACCCGTGTTCCTGCGTCTATCGCTGTTAGAATAAAGACAGCCTCAAACATAATGACAAATTGATAGAAATAGGAGGATAACTCCGCAAACCAAGGAATACCTGTAAAAATATCCGTCATTCCGACGGCTAATGTCACGGCTCCTCCTGTTCGTCCCTCTAAGTCCATTCCAATACTTTGAGATAATGCTTGTAAATGAACAGGCTCCATTCCTAATGAAGCAAAAACTGCTGGCGCTGAGTTAATGGCAAAATAGTCTGCTGGATGAAGGGCTGTAGCTGCAATTAACGCCATCACACCTACTAACGACTCAACTAACATTGCTCCAAAGCCAACGATTCGAATATCTTCCCAACGGTCAATCATTTTAGGTGTCGTTCCTGAGCCTACAAAGGCATGGAAGCCGGAAATAGCCCCACAGGCAATCGTAATGGATACAAATGGCCACACAGGACCTGCAATTACCGGACCTCCACCATGAATAAACTCTGTAAATGGTGGGAACTGAATAGCTGGGTTAACGAAAAAGACACCGATAATTAAAGCGATGAACACCCCAATTTTCATGAAACTACTTAAATAATCACGTGGAGCTAATAATAGCCACACAGGTAATGCCGCTGCAAAAAATGCATAGATAGGTAAAATAATTGCTAATGTATCACGGTCAAATGTTAAAAAATCACCAAATGCAGTTCCTTGAATAAGCGGCCCAATAAATACGCCTATCATTAATAAAACAAACCCAACTGCAGACGTAACAAGTAAATTGCCTGTTTTACGATAAGCAATACCCACAAGCATAGCAATTGGAATGGTGATCCCTACTGCAAACGTCCCCCATGGATTGCGTTCTAAAGCTCCTAAAACTACCATAGAAAGACCTGCCATTGTAATTGTAATAATAAACAGCATAGCAAGGCCTGTACAGAAGCCAGCAATCGGACCGAGCTCTTCCTTCATCACTTCGGATAAAGACTTACCACCATGGCGCATAGAAGCAAATAACACGACTGCATCATGGACAGCTCCCCCAATGACAGCCCCTATTAATAACCATAGAAGGCCAGGTAAATAACCAAACTGTGCAGCTAAAATCGGTCCTACTAATGGCCCCGCAGCAGCGATGGCTGCAAAGTGATGCCCAAAGGTTACCCATTTATTCGTCGGAACATAGTCTTTACCATCTTCCAAAGCGTGGGCGGGCGTGGGCGTATCATCCTTTATTTTCAGTACCTTTTTTGTAAAAAATATGCCATACAAACGATAGCTAATCACTAAAATACAAATAGAGCCTATCACAATTGTAATCGCATTCATGCAAACACCCCTTTTACTTTTTCCACATCATAGCAAAGGAATGTCCACGATATTCATAAAATTAACTGAAATGTCAGAATTAAAAGTTGAAACGTAGGTTTCTACCGCTGAAATGCAACTACCTCGACAGGTCAAAAATTTTCCGCACATCCTTCATATAGAGCCTACTGACAGGAATGGAATGTCTGTTATCCAAAATTAAATTATATTTAGAACTACTCCAAGGCTCTAGCTCCACAATATGCTCTAAATTTACGATAAACGCACGATGGACACGCACAAATCCTTTTAATGTTAGCTTCTTTTCTAATGCTGCCAATGACTCCGAAGCAAAGAACCTTCCTTGCTCTGTGACAACCACCGTTTTACTGTCCTCCGATGTACAATATAAAATATCCTGTATTTTCATTAATAGAATTCGATCGTTGACATAAACCGTTAATTTATCAAGCTTGTCCAGCTGTGAAATCTTTATTTCTTCCATCGTTTTCGCCTGTGCGGCTCTTTTTTTAGCTACTAGCTTTTCTACAGCAGCTTGTACTCGTTGTGCTTCAAAAGGTTTCAGAATATAATCAAAGGCATTCACCTCAAATGCCTGTAATGCGTATTCATCAAAGGCAGTAGCAAAGATAATTTCGGGTCTTTTTGTATGCAACAGTAATTGTTTTGCTAAATCAAGTCCATTATTCATGCCTAACTCAATATCTAAAAATACACAATCAACCTGTTCATACTGTGTCGTGTTGTAAAAATCCTTAAGACTTTCAGATTCACCACAAACATTTACTAACGCTGTTTGCTCTAATAAATAGCGCAATTCAGCGCGTGCCAACGGTTCATCATCCACAATGTATACATTCAATCTCTTTTACTCCCATCTAGTCGCCTTTAACGGCAGTTGAATCATTATTTTTGTTCCTACATCCAATGTACTCACTATATGAAAATCAGCGTCTGAGCCATAAATTTCATGAATACGCTGATAAATATTCCACAACGCCGTTCCAGTCCCTTGCTCCGATTGCATAATCCGTTTACCGAGCTGCTTTACCTGCTCTTTTCTCATGCCACAGCCGTTATCTTCAGTTAGCAAAACTAGCTTATCGTTCACTCGTTGTACTTTGACAAAAATCTTGCCTTCCTTACGATTTTTAAACGCATGATAAATAGCATTTTCAACCAGAGGCTGTAAAGTAAATGGTGGAATCTGCACATCGAAAAGTGATTCATCCATGATAAACTCTACTTCGTAACGATTAGGAAACCTTGTCTGCTCAATGGATAAATAAGCCTCAACATGATCAATTTCATTTTTCAATGGAATAAGCATTTGCCGTGCACCTTGTAAATTGCTTCTAAAAAATGTACTAAGCTTGATCAATAATGCTCTTGCCTCATCTGCATCTGTACGGATCAAGCTTGATATCGTATTAAGGCTGTTAAAGAAGAAATGAGGATGAACCTGTGCCTGTAACGCTTTAATTTCAGCATCCTTTAATAACTTTCTCTGTTGTTCAATTTCAGCATATTCCAGCTGTGAAGAGAATAGTCTACTTAAGCCCTCCGCAAGCTCCTTCTTCACCCCTGTTAATGAATCTGCCTTCGTGAAATACAGCTTTAGGCTTCCAACCGTGCGATGCTGTACCATTAAAGGCAAAACAATGGCGGCGCTTAAAGGACAATCATCATGTGGACATTGAATTTCCTTTGCCGAAGTAGCCATTAAAATTTCCCCTTCCTCTAGTACTCGCTTCGTCAAAGCCGTCATAATTTCCCGATGAATTAAATGATGGTCTTCCCCAACGCCAACATGGGCTAATACACCGTTTTTATCCGTAATGGCAACCGCCTCTACACTAATTTCTCTTTTAATAATTTCAGCCACCGTCTGACAGGATTCCTCATTCAAGCCTTTTCGGAAATGCTCAATCGTTTGTTGAGCAATTGAAAATGCTTGATGTGTTTGCAATGCCTTTGTTCGTTCTTCTTCATCAATAAATGTTTTTATAATCATAAAAAATAAGAAGATTCCAAAGGCATTCATCAAGATCATTGGCATGGCAATTAATGTTACTAGCTGCAAAGCCTGCTCGAATGGCTTCGCAACTACTAAAATCACCAACATCTGTATCGTCTCTGCACAAATTCCAATGATAACAGCTTTCTTAAAGGAAAAAGTTTGACGTATTTTGAAACGGTTACTTAATCCACCGGTCATAAAGCCTGCTAAAATCGTCGAAATGCCACAGGCGATCGCTGTAAAGCCCCCTAGTGTCATACGGTGAATCCCTGCTATAATCCCAACACATACACCAACAAGGGGTCCACCGAAAATGCCTGCAATCGCTACACCAATTAATCTCGTATTGGCAATAGCCTCCTCAGCATTAATCGTACTATGTATCATCTGATTTAACGGGTGTATCGTACCGCTTTCAATTTTAATCCCTGTATAACTACTAATAATACATAAACTACTAAAGACAATGATGAGCCATATTTTCTCCTTCGATCCTTGCTCCTGAAACAGCTTCTCTCGAAACAGCCTCCACCTTGACATTAAAAAGGCAAACACAATGATCAGCCCAACGCGCTCTAACATAAATAAAAATAGCTCCATCATAGGTCCCCTCCCAAAGTCATATCATTTTTTAAAGAACAGTCGATACGAGGTATACCCAAAAATATCGCCAGGATTAATCCCCTCTATCGCATCTAGCTGATGGTTTTCGAATTGATTGGATGCCATTTCTTTTAACATAACGGAGGTAGTTTCATCTTGTGCGAGCTCCTGTGGATACAACCATTTGGCCTCCAGTATTTCTTTTTCCTGAATGCATACCTGCTGCTGTTCATCTAGCATACGACAATAAAAAATCGCCATATTATCACTGATATCATCACGGATAACGCCTGTACGAAATCCAATTAAGCCTGATACACTGCAATCTATTCCTGTTTCTTCTTTTATTTCACGGATGACCGCCTCATCCACGGTTTCACCAGCGTTAACAAATCCTGCCGGCAATGACCAACGCCCTTTCAATCCGCTATACGCTTTTTTCACAACTAACCATTGCCCAAGCTCATTCACTGTAACACCCGATACGCCCAGCCATATTTTCCCTCGATCTTTTCTCATAACCTTCACCTCTATATTTCTATTATACCTGCTTGCTTTCAGTGGAATGAAGATTTTATTCAGAATTTTAAGACCAATTTTAATAATTCAAAAGAATGCATAGACAATCCTTATTTGTAAATATGTTACACTTAGTGTACCAATCATTTTATAAGAAAGGAGATTGTATGTTACATGCACTATCAGTACGAGCAAAGTACTTTATAGCAGCCCTTATCGTAGCGATACTCACACCCTTTTTAGCCTTCTTTACGCCTCTAACCATATCGCAGACATTCTATGCTCATAGAGAGGATGTCGTCCTGATGACACCACCTAGCAACTTTATTATGCTATTAATAGCTTTAGGCTTGATCTTCGTAGTTTTCATTGTACTCGGATTAAAAAGGAATCCAAACATCTACACCCTTGCATGCGTCATCATCATAAGTAGTATCGTATTAGGTTATTATTCTTTATTAAGCTATAGCGCCATACAAAAGGATCAAATCGTTTTTCAACAGTATCACCATCAAACTATTTATAAATGGCAAGATTTAAATGAGGTTATCTATGAATACGAAATAGGTACGTTTGGAACCTATTACTTTCAAACTAAAAGCAATGAACAATTTATCATTGAGGAAAATGGACAATTTGGTCTTGATGAAAAGAGGACCATCTTTAAGCTAGCAGTTTTAAACGGAGTAAAGTTTATGGAGCGTGAAAAGTCTGATTAACTCCATGCTAAAAGGCTTCTTTCATCACCAGCGAAAGAAGCACTTTTCTTATTTTCACTTTGTTTCAATAATCCAGCAATCGTCAGAGAAGATTTTTTCATAAAATAAAAGCCATCCCCTCAACCACTGAACTGCCCCGTAAAAGTTAGACATTAATCTAACTTTTACGGGGGTTTTTTTATGACAAAAGTAAGTGTTGAACAACGTATTCAAGCAGTTCAACGATATTTAAATGGAAATGAAACT
>NZ_JBXAHN010000019.1:0-24529 GCF_058795135.1 Lysinibacillus sp. GW823-FHT06C08 | reverse complement strand
TAAGCAAAAAGGGAAATCGAACAGCATCGATTTCCCTTTTATCTTGAATATTAGCTAGTTTTGTCCCAGCCTCTTTTGCTTTTTTAATCGTTTGAAATTAAAAGCTATGTCAATAATCAAAATTATATAAAGTACAATAGAACCGTTTAAAGTTATTGAAGGTAGAGGTAATATTACATCCCTAACCAGTATTAACCAAATGGTTGTTGATATTAAAACAAATGAATCCAATAAAATAACCATTAAATGTTTGTGTTCTTTAAAGATAAAATTAAATACAATTAATCTTACTAAAATTGGTGTTGTTAAGAAGTAAAACGAATAAATCTGTGTAATTTGTTCTGGGCTCACATTATCTCTCCCTTAAATGTAAAAATTTGAAAATAATACTAAGTATACAGTATAATAAAGTGAAGTAAAAGAGAACTTATGTTCTCTTGGAGGTGGTTTACATGGAGTATGTAGAGTTAACTAAATCAATAATGGAATTAGGCTTTCCAGTTGTTGTTTCTACATTTTTACTTGTTAAATTGGACAAGAGTATGAAAAACATAGAAATTGCTATTGTTAATTTAACAAACGAACTTAAGAACTCAAGATCCAGAAATAAGTGCTAAACAGAGGCTAAATCAAAAAGGGCAAACATATAGGGCAAGGGGAAAATGGATATGAAAACGAACGCTCGTGAAGTTGATAAATTAGTAGAAGAACATCTAAAAATATACCCTTACATTAGTAAAGAAAGAGTAGGGGAATTGACTATAGATCAAAGAATAGCAATATGTATTAGCGAATTATTAAGCATATTGCCAGAAAAAGAAGTTACATTTATAAATTTTCGATACATAAATGGATGGACAATAGTTAAGGTAGCCCAAGAAATGAATTACAGCCAGCAGATGATTTACGTTATTCGTAAAAAAGTGTTGATGAAAATCTATCTTGGGATAAGTCATTTACTTCATAACGAGGAAAAATGTAAGATTAAACAATGTTAGTCATAGAGTTTGTAAAAGAATCAATTTGCCTATTTGGCTATTTTTTTATCACTTATAAAGAACGTCTGTTCTTGTTTAAGTGTAGTATTTAGAGAAGATTTAGGATCGTAAGCAACTGTTTTATTTATTAAAGTAAAATATTTTAGTATCAAAGAGAAAATTGTGTTTGAAAATAAATAATATGGAAAATTAGATAAAAATGTTAAATAAAATTGTCGAATATTGTCGAATTATGTCGAAAGTTTATGTATACTATTTAATATATCCAATTATAAGTCATATGTGAAAAAGCTGTCATTATTTTGTTTCGACGATATCTAAAATAAAGTTTGAAATATATCTGTTAATCGAGCTTAAGTGTAGTGATGATTTATAAGTTTATAGACATCAAAACTACATTTAAAAAGGGAACACCCCATCTGAAGCTTGGTTATCAAGAGATAACTTTTCAGTTTGAGGTGTTATTTTTTGTGTATTTTAATGTAGACAGACCCTATTTGGTAATTATCTAAATTTAGACACTCAATGTAATTTTGAATAAAAAAATCATCTAATTTATGAGATTCAATTGATGTTATTTGAGATAGTATACTTTTATTTAAAGAATCATTGTAAGAGATATCTAATTCTAATAATGCATCTTCATTATCAAATATTTCATATACACTAGGTTTTAATAAAGATATTTGAATTGTATCAATCATATTCTTATCTTCTAATTTGAATAGAACTTCAAATAATATAACGAAGTTATCTTCGTCTATTATAGTTTTAATAATTTCATACTCAAAATTAATGTTTTTTATAATATCCTCTGGTCCTACATTTAAATAATCGCAAAGAGTTTGGAGAGTTTCAAATTGTATACCTTTAGATTGATTGTAATATAGGCCCCTGACAGCAGTTTTTGAGAGAGAGGTATCATTAATAACATCTGCCATTTTTAAGCCTCTTTCAGCAAGCAATACGGCCAAGTTACATTTAATCATATAGTTAACTCCTTATGGTTTTATGTATTTAATTAATTATAACTCAATATTAACAGAGAGGTAATGTTCTAAACACCTTTAGAGGAATAAGTAAGAAAAAAGTATTGACAATAAGACTTTTGGTAAGTAACATAAACGTCAACAAAGGTTCTTTATGAAATACCTTTAGTGCTACTAGTGATTCTTTTGAAAGGTGGTGGATGATATACGAAATAATTTAAGAGTCATTTTGGCCAAAAAGAAGTTGAAAATGTCAGATGTTGTAAAAGAAACGGGTTTATCAAAAACAACAATTAGGGCTTTGTTTTACGAAACAGCCAAAGGTATTCAGTTTCAAACGTTACAAACTTTATGTATTTATTTAAATTGCGAAGTCGATGATTTATTAGAAATCGAAAAGGAGGCAGTATAAATGAACGTTAAAACAGAAAAGTGGATGGATTGTAAAATTCGTTTCATTTGGTACAAAGAGGAGTGGTACGCTGTCGCACGTGATGTAGCAACAGCTCTGAATTATATTAATACATCTGACATGCTAAGGTATGTTAAAGATGAAGACGAAAAAAGTGAAATGCACTTGACAAAACAAGGAAAGCGTGCTGATGCTTTTGTTGAGAATTTCAAAGATTTTTCGAAAGTTTCAAAAATGCTTCTTTTAACTGAGTCAGGTATTTATGAAGCTGTTTGGAATAGTCCACGTCCAGAAGCAAAAGAATTTAAAAAATGGGTCAAACAAATGCTCAAACAACTTCGTCAGTCATCAGGCTTAGAAGGTTTTCAAATCTTTCGCATGATGGACAAGGAACATCAAAAAGAAACAATGGCTAAGTTACATCAATCTTTGCTACAACCAACAAAAGTAAACTTTATAAAAGCTAACACAATTGCTAACAAAGCGGTTTCAAGTCGTCATGGACACATGAAATCTCTTAAGAAGAATCAAATGACACCTGAAATGTTAATTGATCGTGAGCCAATCTTAGCCGATACAGTTGACTTGATGATTGCAAAAGAAAAATTCCGCCTTGATTTGTCGGTCAGTAAGAAAGTGTATGAGAAATATGTACAATAAAAAAATCATGCTTTAAGCTGCAACTTAAAACATGACATAAATTTGAGTACATCTACTCTAATATGTTTCAACACAACAAATTGTAACATGAATTTGTTACTTTATGAAGTAGATGTTACTCCCATCGGAGGAGCATATGAATGAAACACAAGACAAACTACGTTCTTTAACATCTTTTACATCAATGTTTGAAGAAATTAAAAACAATCAAGGTATCGATCTATTAAGATACGACTCTCTAGATGAATTCTTAATAGCATTCCTCACAAGTACCGAACAACAATTTAATACAGTACATATACCTAGCGAATTAGTATATGTAAACCAAGTATACGAAAAAATGAAAATGGTTCAAACTTAGCAAACCATTTATGGATTTAGATACCTAATAATTGCTTTTTCTTTGCATCAAATTCTTCTTGAGTTAGGATCCCTACATCTAAGAGTTCTTTTAATTTGATTAATTCCTCTGTAGGAATTGATGATGTTATAGGAGGGGGAGTGACAGCTGCTTGTGTAGTCTCTTCCTCTTCAGCAACAATTAATAAAGAAAGCTTTTCAAGATCCTTCTTATCACATTTAATGACTAAAGGTACTTTCTCTCCATTTTCGCGCTTTAGGAATAGCGTAGCTACAGACTTATCTTTCCCAACATTAGCGCCCATAGCTCCTGCGATAGACCCTGCATTACCAAATTTACTGCCGATTACAGTCCAACCTACAATACTCGAAACACTCTTTTGAACATTTTCAACTCGTTCCCATTTAACAAGTTTAAATGTTTCAGCATCATGATAATCAACTGAAATCTCCACAGTACCAGGTTTAGTCTGTGCTAACTTATAGCCTGAACCATTTTGTTTTAATTGTTCTTGTCCGTTGAGTATTTCAATGTTCATTTTGATTGCTTTCATAACACGAACAATTTTCCTTTGTTCTGTATCATTACTCTCAGTAGGAAAAATCCCTAATTTTTCTTTCAGATTATCTAATAACATTTTGCCAATATCATCGTCTATAATATTGATTTGCACAACTTCATCTTTATAATCGAAATTTACTTCAAAAGATGTAAGCTTCTTATTGATAGTAAATTTATTTATACCATCTAGATCAAAGGCAATAAAATTCTTTTGCTTGTCTGTAGTTAATATTCGCTTTGAAGTTATAACACCAAGATATTGTTTGAAGCCAGCTAAGCCGCGAGTAAAAACAGCAGCCCCCTCTATAATTTCATCATCTGTAACTTGTTCAGCAACTAATTTAATTTCCTTCTTTAGATTGGTTGCAATCATCCATCCTGCGGGTTTTAAATACTCTTTTATTTGTTCTAGTGCGTACATTTAAGTTTCTCCTTCCCAATACATGATGACAATACATTAAAATTGTATCAATACTGGTAGGTGTTGTCAGTATAGATTTCAACTGGTGCCCATGAGGTGCCCAAATAAATATAAAAGCAGATAAATAGAGAGAAAGATTCAATGGAATGAGAAAAATAGATTGATAAACAGCCTTTAGAATCGGGTTCTATAGAAATGTATAAAAGTTAGAAAACATATTACCACAGCCTTCTAAGCCGTCGGTCGGGGGTTCGAATCCCTCCTGGGACGTCATACAAAGCCTTACAGCCACAACGGTTGTAAGGCTTTTTGTTTTAATTCAAATTGTTTAATTTATAAATGGTGCCCAAAGTGTGAACAAGGTCCGTGATATGTTTCATATAAATGCCATAGATATTCATTGTTTTCCTAATTTTAACATCCCAAGTGAGTTTGAACTTTCAGGTGCTCACCTTCATAAGTAGCGGAATTCTAGGTAAATCGGGTTTTTTTCTTCTAACGCTCCCAACATTGATTTATTGAAGTTGGTCGATCATTGAAGGTATTTGTTATTGTGGATTTAAACAAATGTATAAATATGAAAATAGTATTAGAAATTCCTTCATTATCCATGTATATTTGTGAAGAAGGGAGATTGAAAAAAATGAAAAAAATTCTTATTATACCACTTACATTGCTACTAAGTATTTTATTAATAGCTTGTAACCAGAGTGATGAAAGTGGTAAGAAAACAGATGGTGCTGATAAAGCATCCGAAGAGCCATTAAAAGTTGATAAAGGTCTTTTAAATGTTGAAGTCACAATACCAGCTACATTATACATGGGGCAAGACGTAGATACTATTATTTCTGAGGCAAAAAATAGTGGAATTAAGGACGTCATTAAGAATGATGATGGTTCTTTAACTTATAAAATGTCAAAATCCAAGCACAAAGAAATGATGAAGGATTTAAAAGAAAGAATTGTAAAAAGTGTAGAAGAACTTAAAACAAGCGAAGATTTTGCTTCTATAAATGATGTAGCTTATAACAAATCATTTTCTGAGTTTACACTCACAGTAAATAAAGAAAAGTATGAGGGGAGTTTCGATGCATTAGCGTCTTTTGGGCTAGCTTTAGCAGGTATGTACTATCAATTATTTAACGGTGCGGACGTAGAAGATTATAATGTCACAATAAATTTTAAAGATGAATCAAATGGAAAAGTATTTGATACTATGGTTTATCCAGAGGCTTTAAATGAAAATGCCAACAAGTAAGTTGAAGAGCACCTAATGGGTGTTTATTCTATTTTAAACTTAAGAGTATAGTGAAATCTCACTATATTATGTATATTTATGTATAGGAGCGATTTTAATGAAAAGAACATTTATTTATCTATTTATGTTCTGTCTGTTTTTAGCTGGGTGTGGAAGTAATCCTACAAGTAACTCATTAGCAAATGAAACAAGTAAAGATAAAATAGACGAAAAGATTGAAGAAGAATCAAAGGAAGAACAAAAAAATGAAGAATTCGAACTTAAACAAATTGGTGAAACTTTTAAATTAGAAGATTGGGAAGTTACTTTGGAGTCGTTTGAATTTAACAAGACTATTATAAGAGAATCGGTTTCAACTGAAGCTAATGAAGGAAACAAGTTTTTAATACTGAATTTTAACGTTATTAACAATGGAACAGAAGCTGATCAGTTAATGAAACCAAGGGATGGAGCGTCTATAAAAGCTGTTTTTAACGACAAATATGATTATGAAATTTCTTTAACTTTAATGGATGGTGATTTACATCACGAAAATGTGCGCCCTTTATCAACTGCTAAAGGGTTTGTTGCTATCGAAATGCCGGATAATGTAGTGGAGGCTTCAGAAAGTATAAGTATCTTCATGGAGAAAGAAGAAGATAAAGTCCAAATAAATATACGATAATTTATTAAAGCATCCTTTAATTAAAAATAGGATGCTTTTTATTATCTCGAAAAGATGTGGGATAATGGCAACAATTAGAATAGCAATTCAATGCGGATACATCAGCTGTGGATAGGGCCAGGGTCACCTTACTTATAAACCCAAATTTAGTAAAATTTGTTATAAAAGTGTAAGGCGGTTACTTTACAATAAAGATATATTATTTCTATTTATGGAATATTATAAGTAGTCAAGTATGGGAGAATTGATTTAGATGAATAACGATAATGTTTTTACTTGGGGAAGTGCTGAGAATCCTACGATAGTTTTTTTACATGGTTTAGGGAGTGCAGCATTAGCCTTTAAAGAAATGAGTAAGTAGTTTGATGGGTGTTGTAAATCTATTCGTGAATATAAAGTAGTTATTTTTAACAACTACAATTTTGATTCTCTGATAAGCTGTAGTAACGATCATTCTTTCTTTTGTATTGCTTTAAACATTAATATAATTCCTAAAATACATAAACTCCCTGATAATAGAGTAAGGACTATTTTCCATCCTTCACTGACAATTTGGAAATATTTTAGATATAAAGCGACTCCATATATGCACAATAATATACCCCAAATCGTTCTTAACATTTTCATAGAATTCTCATTCCTTCTTCTACAAGGTTTTAAATATTTCTGTATAGCGATTGTAACACAATATATGTTAATCTGGTGTGGAAATGGAAATTTAGTGACATTGAGACCCCATAAGATAGAAGAAAAAGCTTGAAATAGAAGTCCTATATTACTGGTTTTCTAGAATTCATTATTATTTGATAAATAAGATATTGTGTCAGAAGTAAGTTTCAATAGTAGGCGAATCCTTTAAAGAGGCTACCTCCATGAAGTTTGTGTAAAATATCAAAAAATTGTAAAATAATACATAATTAAATATGCAAAATATTCAATTATTAGGAGGTGGAGTGTGTGGATGAAAAGAAGTACGGGAAATGGCAAGTTTTAGCTATCATATTGATGATAGCATTATTAGTTGCAGCGTTTGTTTTATTTTTCTCAGGTCATTACATGGTCGGATTTGTACTATTTGGAGTTTTCATGCTGCTTTTGAATTTTGTGAGTAGTTGGAAAGCCCTTAATAATTCAGAATATGTTTATTTAAAAAATCATAAAAATAATGTGAAATGGTAATTTAAATGGGTCCCTCATAAGATATTGTTCAGCCATAATTTTCCGGCTGAACTTTTTTATGTAAATTTAATCTATCAGTAACTAAGGTAAAACCTTGAGCCAATGTAAGACAGAAATCCCCTATACCAAAAGGACTGGCGTGTATGAACTTCATCATACACGTTAGTCGAATAAGGAATCTATGTTAAAATACTGCGTTAATGGCAATTTCCTACCTTCCTTATCCCATTTATGGTATTCATCAAAAACTACCATCACATTATGATTTGCACGTACCTCTATTAAATACTTGACAGCCATAAAACTACGCCAATAATCAAACATTATACTCGTTAAACCTCCCTGATAACTAAATTTTCCAAACTCATCCAAGGAATGATTGCCGTATTTGGTTTTAAATATTTCTATCATTTTTGATTCTATTTCAGTAATTTTATTAAATTCAACGCTATTCAATAAATATTTCTTTGCTAAATAATCACACATTCCTTCTTCAAACCATATACTGTCCTCTCTCTCATCATCGAACTCATCAATGAATAAATTTGAATGATGGGCTAATTCATGTCCTAATATCGTTAATAAATGATTTTCTGACATATTTTCATAAAACTCTTTAATACTTGGATGATCATTCTCATGACCTTCTAACTGGCTAACTAATAATTTCCTCCAACCTGATAAGTCAGGAGAAATATAAATCGTATCCTTGTTTGTAAAGGCAGGTATAGGAATTTGGGAAAATATAGTTGTAGCTAATTCTTCGGATGTCCAACCTATACCTTTTGGTAAATCCCTCAAAGCATAATTTTGTTATAATGCGTATTGGAATTTTAATAAATTTTGCGTAAGTCTCTCGATGATCCCCTGAAATTTTGAGAAATCCTCTTCGTTTTCAAAAGCATATAAATGTTTCATTAAATCTCCCCTCTTTTCTAATTCTTTTATTGAGCTAACGGCTTAGGTCTAGTAACCATTAAATGGTTCTATATTTACAAGTATTGGATTTAAGTGAGGATTCATATAGCGAGATGGAAAAAAACGCTTGAGAAAAATGCTTAAGCGGTTCTTTTTCATTCAAATCAATCATGTTTATATTGCCATCAATCATGAAAATAACAAATTTTATTGACAGTTAAGATAGAAAATTGCACACCTAATTTAGCTAACAAGGACACCTAAGTATAGAGGAGCAGTTTGTATGAAAGGAATGAATAACCGTAGAATTCTCGAGTTATAGTGTGTATGTAAATAAATGAAAGGAGAAAAGAAAAATGGAAAAAGACTTAAGAAAAAAAGAACTGAGTGCAAATGAATTCGATTTAGAAGTAGAATTATTAGATTTGGATGAAGTGTCAGCGATTCCAGAAACAACAGCAAGCAGTGGCTCAACAAGTTGTTCAGCTTCATCAACATGTGGTTCAACATCATGCTGTGGTTCTTGTTAATAATTCACTTGGACAAATTTAAGTTTTTATTGTAGAAACCAAATAATCATTATTTATAGGAGGAACTAAAGATGAAAAAAGAGATGACTACTCAAACAGTAAATGCAAAAGAATTTGATTTAGAAGTGGAATTATTAGATTTGGATGAAGTGTCAGCGATCCCAGAAACGACAGCAAGCAGTGGCTCAACAAGTTGTTCGGCATCATCAACATGTGGTTCAACATCATGCTGTGGTTCTTGTTAATAAATGTTTGGAAGAGGTAGAGTCGGTTTCGAAAAATAGTATAAACAATTAATTACTATTTATGGGGAGGAACAAGGGATGAAAAAAGAGATGCATACGCAGGAAGTAACTACAAAAGAATTTGATTTAGAAGTGGAATTACTAGATTTAGACGAGGTGTCTGCGATTCCAGAAACAACAGCAAGCAGTGGCTCTACAAGTTGTTCAGCATCATCTACATGCGGCTCAACATCATGCTGTGGTTCTTGTTAATGACTTAAAAAATGGAGCGGTTGAAACAACATATTGTGACAACCGCCCAATTCTCTTTATTTGAAGATGCTCAACCATGAAGAATTGAACAAATGAATTTTTAGAATCAAACATTGTCTTGTTAAAGAAAAAATACATAAGGGTGTGTTGCCATGTATCAAACCTGTATTTATAACTATGACAGTTCATTAGAACAATCATTGCTATTACTTATTGATGAGTTGTGGGATAAACATCAATATTTTGTGTCAAAAGGCTGGGAGGGGGGACCTCATATTCAGTTGATTACAAAAAATAAAATTTCACAATCTGAATATGACACTTTGAAAAAAAGAGTGCGCCAGCTAATCGAAGAACAGCCATTGGATAAATCATATATTGATCAAGTGAAGAAAAAATATGAGCAAAGCTCCCGATTGCTATCAAATTTAGAAAATAAGAAAAATGAACGAGCTATTCGAGAACACGGGGAAATGGACATATATCCTTATAATTTGCCTGTTCATAATGAACGATTAACGAATTTATATATGAACGAACGATTCAGACATTACCCATTGCTATTGGATACTCGAAACTATATAGAAGCACAGAACATTAGCGTTGAGGAGCTGTTTCCCCTTATTTTTTCGAGAATTTCAGATGTCTATCATGAAAAGAATAATAATAAAGGTTATTTTTCGTTTGTCTCGCATGTTCAGGGCTTCTTTGAGCTTTCTGCCAAGCAAGAGAAACCATATACCGAAAAGCTATTTGAGACATTTTATTTAGAAAGACAATCAGGTTTAGAAGCTGCAGAGAAAGCACATTCTCCAATAATCAATAGATGGTTTAACTATTTTACAGAGTTCTATGGAAGTTGTTTAAGTCAGGTGGATGAATTGTTAGACGATCACTATAAAGCGGAATTGACTCGTACTATTGAGGAATTAGAGAAGAATTTTAAAAATGAATTTCATAGGAATTTTGTTGCCTATTCAAAGGAAAATAACTTTATGGAAAATCCTGAGGCAACGGCTTATAGATTTACCGTAAATCTGCTGTATTTACTATTACCTTACTTTAATATAAGTGCTTTGAAGAAGCAAAAGTATATTTATATGGCTTACAGAATTGTGGAAAGTAAAAAAGGGATGACTTGGAGGGAGGAGTTAGGACTTGACTATAATCGTTACTCAAAATCCATTTAGTATTTATCGAGGAACCAATACTTCTGATCAGTGGTACTTTGAAATGAGAGAAAAAGCGAAGGAAATTCAGTCTGCTAAAGAAGCGATTGACAATGTTCATGCAAAAGTTGAAAGAGAGAAAGAAATGGTAGTCAGTCAAATTGAAGAAGAGTTCTCTCTACAAAAGGATCCGAAGCTATTGAATCTGAAACGGGATGTTCATAATTTGCGTAGCATTCGTTTAAGGAAATACTCAGGGCCAATTTTATTGAATCGACTAGTAGAGCTTTTAGATCAATTAGAGTTGTATCAAGAAGCACTGCAACAAAGGTACGAGGAAGCTGTATTGAAGTCAAGAGAGATTCTGCAACGAGAAATAGCAGATGAGCAGCTGCAAAAGACCGTTTTATTTTTTAATCAAACTATTTATAAGAACATTGAAAAATATTTATCCAAACCTGTCCAAACACATAATAAAAAAGAAAAAAAGTTGGACAATTTTATTATCAACTTGTTAATGCGCAGCTCTATGAAGACTAGTCCGTTTTCTTATCTTACGCAAACAGGCTCTTCTGGTAATCGATTTTTAATCAAAAAGAAGGCGAATATCGAATTAAACCATGCGCTACTTTTTAGAATATTTTTGGAAGTTATTCGTACGAACAATGATACATTAGAAAAAATTCCAGTCCATATTTCTAAATTTGGGCAAAGGAATTCTAAAATCTTTTTTGTCACGCAAGAGAATGTACCGCAATCTAAGAAAATATATGAAACAAGAGATAAGCTGGTTGAGATGGGGATTGCGGAAGAAGTAATTCAATTTCTAAAGAAAAAACAAGGGCAAACGATGTATTATAAAGAATTTGCTCAATTTCTAAGTGAACATGATCTTTATTCGGGGCATGAGTTGGATGTATTTAAAAAGCTTGTTACCACGAAAATTGTAGTACAAAAAATTTCAGTAAATGCTAAAAGAAATCTTGTAGAAGAAATGATTTCCTATTTAAAAGACCATGATATTTGCGAAGAGCTATCACGCCAGCTGCAATTCATTAATGAATTGCAAAAGGAATTCGAGCAGGCAGATACAAATGGGCGGTTAGTTCTTTGGAAAAAGATTGAGGATATTATTAAAAATTTGAGTGAAACTATTCCGAATTTTGGTACGGAGATTCTATATGAAGATATCTTGTTTGATGCTCAAAGTAATAAGAGCAGCCTTAAAGATATTGACAATAAATTTTCTAATCATTTTTTTGAAGAAATTACGGCATTTTTACTGTTGTTTGATGTGAATATTCGTGTGCAATACGAAGTTGCTGCGCTTTATAAAAAAATATATGGGCACTCGGAGATAAGTTTATCTGACAGCAATTTATTAAACAATGTATTCTTCGAAAAATTGAGATACTTCTTCCCTTATTTCCAAGACATGGATTACCGCTATGATGACGCGATTGCACCTGAAGTAAAGATTTTGGATGATCTTAGAGACGAATTTAAAGCATTCTTTTCCCAATACTTAGATGAAAATCAAGATGTAGAAATAGATTTTCAGGAACTAATCAAGCCCTTCTCTAAAAAAATTCCTACGTATATTAAATACGGCAATGAATTTAGTATGACATTCTTTTATCAGCTTTTTCAGGAGAAAGTAATTTTAAACGATATTTATGACGGTCAGGAGAAATTTTTATCCAGGTTTAAAGACTTCTTTGAGGATTTGAATAATGATTCACAGTATCAAGAATATATAGGGAAAAATTATTATGATAAAAATTATTATGAAGTGACAGAGCTGTTTGGATTTAATGGCGGTATTCATGATAGAAATTATAAACAAAAATTAAATTTAGAGTTTGGAAATCAGAGATTCCATGATGTTGGTTATCCTCATATATCAGATTTTTCGGTTAAATACGATGAGAAAACGAAAAAATTGAAAGTGCTCGACCATCAGAAAAATGAAGCAAGGGTCGCCTATAAATCGTCATTAGTGCCAGTGTTTCTACCAGGTGTTTTATCTGTATTGCTACTTCTGTTTCAAAGCGGAAGAATTAACTTTGATATAAATTACTTTTTGAAAAAAAGAAGTGATATGCCAAGAATTAGTTTTGAAAATATTGTGATGTACAGAAAGAAGTGGAATATCAAACACGAGGATATTGAGCGTATAAGCAAGGATGCGGCAAATGAAGTAGAGCTGTATTCATTAATAAATAACTATTTTCAAGACAGGGATTTACCTGAAACTTTCTTTTTAAAGAAATACCGTATGGGTGAAGAAATTTCTGCCATGAAGCCATTGTTTATTGATATTACAGTTCCCATATTATTCAAACATTTTATGAATGAAATTACTAATGAAGAAAGTGAAGATCCTACGTTCTTTATTGAAGAGGTGTTACCTGAATTTAAAAATGAGCTTAGGGAATATGTTGTGGAATATACGATTGACAATTAGGAGGGTGAACGATGCAGAATTTTAATGTAAAGGTAGAAAAACTAACAAAGAATTACGGAAAAAAGGCTGTTCTAAAAGGAATAGATTTTATTGCTGAAAAAGGTGAAATTATTGGTGTTATCGGTAAAAATGGAGCTGGGAAATCAACATTCTTAGAAATTTTAATGACCATTAAAGATTTTAATGACGGGAAGGTTGTTGTCTTTGGTAATAATTTAAAAGAAATTGATCAAGCACAGCTTGGAAAAATTAAAAGCAATATATCCGCAGTATTGCAACCTACACAGTTTTATAAAAAATTAAAAGTAAAAGAATTACTAGATCTTTTTAGATCCTATTATGGTAGCAAAGTAGATCTGAATGAAATTATTGAGGAGTTTGAATTGCAGGAGCATTTAAATACATTCTTCGATAATTTATCTGGGGGTTGGAAGCAAAAGGTGAGTCTAGCAATCGCTTTTTCTTCTAAACCACGTTTGATTATTTTGGATGAACCGACTACCGGACTGGACCCTCATATGCGAAACATATTATGGGAAAGTATTACAGGATATATTAAGAAAAATGACAGTACAGTCATTTTATCGACTCATTATATGGATGAAATCGAACTCTATTGTGATAAAGTTCTTTTCATTAATGAGGGTGTAACCGAAGTATTCGATACGCCAGAAAATATTCTGAAATCCGGTCATAAATCTATTAATAGCTTTTATCTCGATAAGATTGCCAAATAAGGGGGAGCAAATATGTTATTAACACAAATTAAATATGACTTAAAAATGTTCTTTAGAGAGTTATTTTATTTAGTCTTTACGGTTGTTGTACCGCCTGTCACATATATTTTAATGGGACAAATGTTCAGTAATGCAACCTATAACGGAGGAATGAACTATGTTCAAATGTATACACCTTCGTTTATTGTCCTCATTAGTTTTTCAGTCGTATTTTTTGCCTTTGGTTTTGATCAGGTAATGAATCGTGCAGCTGGTATTGAAAAAAGACTTTTCATTACGCCGATCACTGATAAAATTCTTCTCATGTCCAGTATTGCTAAGTCATTTATTATAGCTACAGCAGGCTTTTTCTTAATCACTTTGATTGGCTTACTAGTTTATGATTTGCAGCTTTCAATTGTTAATTTTTTGATGTCATATGTAAGCTTATTACTAATTAATGCGGTGATGTTGGTTTATTCTCACGCAATTTATTCAAACTTTAAGGAAGTAAAAACAGCACTTATTTTGTCTATTGTATTGTTCCAAATTGTTATGTTTACTGGGGGCTTCTCTGTTCCGGTGGAAAGTCTTCCGAATTTTGTGAAGTATGTATCTTATGTAAACCCATTCTATCATTTAAATAATATTTATATCTCAATTTGGAATCAGACATTTGAACTCAATCAAGATATGCTGATTTCCATCGGGTACACATCGGCCCTTCTGATTATTTCATTAGTTGTCATTAAGTTCAACAATAAGAAGGAGTGAGTAATATGCTAATAAAGGCTCGAAGAAATATTCGATATCACTATAATGAACCCGACCTATTTATATATGGATCAAACGAATTAATAAAATTAAAACTAAGTATTTCAGAATATGATGAAATCACTTCCCTGATTAGTAAGGCCTATCAGGGAAGTGAAGAAACAGCACTTTTTGAAGAGTTTAACCGCTACACAAAACTCATTCAATTTCTTATAGAAAAACATGTTTTTTATTTAATTGATCCAAAAGTTTATGATCTTCACAAAAACAGTCTCTATTTGCCGTGGGTTGAAGAGCAATGTCTATCAGTAGAAAAAGGTCTGAGAGACATTGAGGGAATTTGTGTGAACATTCCCACATCTTATTTTGGTGCAATTTATCTCAGTGAATTATTGGCAGAAAATCATATTCAACATGAAATTGTAGAAGTAGAAAATATTGAAGTTTTGGCAGACGGGAAAATCGCTTCACATTATTATATTGGGAAAAAAGAAGATAAAATATGGGTTTCCACAAGAAATCATCCGAATTTTGAGGCTGTGTCAGCTGAGGATATTTCAGAGAAGCTTCTAGCAGGTTTCCTTTATTATGGAGCCATTATATCTATCATTGGGAAAGAGGCCCCTGTATTCAGTATTAATTCCCTCATGGAAGTTGAAAGGAAATTGGCATTTGATGGAATTAAAAAAGTGGATTATCAAATTTCAGTAAGAACGCCTCAAGATGCTATCAAGAATTATAATTCACTCGAAACTTTTGTAAAAAAATATGATTCAAAGATAGTATCTTTTAATAAAAATAGAGCGTATTTTACTTACAACCAATCACCGTTACAGATTATTACTGTACAAACAGAAGACGATGAAAATTACTTCTTTGCAGATATTTCTTATGAAAGGCTCGCACAGTTTCTCTCAGAGGCAGCATTTATCGAAATATTAAAAAATAGTTATTCAAAGGATCTTCTATTGAAGCAGCAGGGAAAAGTCATCTATAGTACCCAACATCATAAAACAGGGAAACTGTACAGATTAGATCTGAATGAGCTGGAGGAATCAGAACTTATTAGTAGTTTAATGAATCAAGAAAAGTTATCTACCAATTTCTACCTCCAGGCATGTAGTAGAGGGGGGTATTACTTGTATGCTGTAAATGATAAATCGGAGGCATTCATTTTTCAGCTCCCTGTAAAAACAGCAGCTCAGTTGATAACAGTTTTACTGACTTGGATTAGTATGCATATGAATGATGTATCTATTAAGGAATCATTCTTCCAATCCGTAGATTTAAATGAGCTCCATCTAAAAGAAGTCAGTTCTGTAAATTGGGACAACTCTAATCAAGAAAATTTAGTAAATGGTCAGCAGACTACTGTAGGGAAAATACTCAATGATCATGGTTTTGAATATGAACTTTTGGAGGTGGAGTGATGACCATACAAACAAACATTGCTACGATTCTGACAAACCAAAAGTATATTTTTATTCATTCATCAAAGAATGATTCATTCTTTTGCCTAGATTGCTTTAAGGAGCGAACAAAAGAACTGAAAAGCTATCAACAATATTTTGGTTGGCAAGAAGACCAGCCAAATCGATTAGAATCAGAAATAATTGATACACTTGTGCAAAAGCTCCAAACAAATAGCGAACCGTTCCTCTATGAAATAAACCGAGATACATTGGAAATCCAAGCGAAAGCAACCTTCAAGCGAGGAGATTGTCAGTGTAATGTAGATACGGGTTCAAATCGACCTCAGGAATTGGATACTCTATTCAATGCAAAAGATAATCGACAATTGAGCTTTGAACAAGTAAGAGAAAAGATTGAAAGAAATAAAAAATTAATCTATGCGCATCCATCGTCGATTGTAAATGCATTGGCTCGCTCCGGCGATTCTTATGGAACACCAATGGTTCAGACAGAAGTATTGTATAAGGGAATATCAATGCTTTCCTATGGTCGGACAGGGACGTATGAAAAGTCAAAATATATTTCTATTTTGGAATCATTGGAGCGCTATGCCACAGCGTTTCCTTATAAAAAGCAACAAAGGGCAATGCGGGAAAAAGATTCTGAAGTGATTGATCTCACACTGAGTGAAGTGATGGCACAATGCAATTATGGCAATCCAGAAAATTACTCGGAAGATCAGCCACTGAATTATGAAAAAGTTTGGGCATTGCATAGTGAAAGAGATGTTCTAATTCCCGAGCAGCTAATTTATTACAACTCTCATGTTGTTTCTAATGAAAAGAGATATATTTACGAAAGCTCTAATGGCAGTGCTCTCGGTTCAACAGAAGCAGAGGCCAGCCTACACGCGATGCTAGAGCTGATTGAACGCGATGCTTTTTTAGCTACTTGGTATGGACAGATTCCACCTGTTAGAATTGATGAATCTAGCATTCAATCTAAAAAAATTCAGGCTTATTTGGACTCTTTAAAGCAAAAAAACATCCGTGTACATTTGTTTGATATATCGATGGAAGTGAAAATTCCGACAATCTGGGTTTTATTAGAAAAAGAGGAGCCTAAGGAAAATGAAATGGCCTTCTACACGGCTGCGGCGGCTTCCTTTGACTTGGAAGAGTCAATCGAGCGAGCGTTGATTGAAGCTACAACTGCGATTACTGTTTTTACAAATGTCTTCAATAATAAGGAATATCAGAGAAGGAAACGACAATTGTTGGACAATCCTCAATCGGTGCACAAGTTGGAAGACCACTTGCTACTTTACTCAAACAAGGAGATGAAATATGCATTTTCGTTTGCATTGAATACAGAAATGGTGTCTTCCTACGAGCAATTGGAGGCAGGGTATACAGTATATCAAGGGAAATTTTCCGAGGTTGTTCGAACGCTTGAAGGCCAATTGGTCGATATATCTGGTAAAGCGTATCGGGCTATGACAGAAAATCCGAATTTATTTTCTGCAGGATTTGTAAATGTGAAATATATAGTGCCTGGCATGCTGACGATGACTTTTGGGCATCAAAATAGACGAGTTGTCAGTCAACGAATTGAAAAGGCTATTCAGTTTAAGAAGACAGGGAAGCTAGATAAAGACTGGATAGAGAAAACACCCCATCCATTTCCATAATTGAACGGGAGGGAATAAGGATGATTGATCAACAATATTTAGATCGATTCGGAGAGGATCGCTATAAGCAATCATTGTCTGTTGCACATGTTGATGAAGAACCACTGTTTAATAATCATTTAGATGTGATTGACATGAAATTTTTGAAGGAACTTGGTAAAAGTGATGGCTGGAGTTCCATTATTTACGATCTCTATTATTATTTAGAGATGATTCAGCGGATAGATTTTTTCAGCAAATACTATTTCCATTCTTTTTCTCCCAAAGCTAGAAATATAGATAGTCTTAAATTGGTATTTGTTCATAAAACGCATATGTTTGTATACAAAGCATTAACAGACAAAGTTTATGTTTATCACCAAGAATATTTTAAAGGATTGAATGCTGAAAGAGACTATCTCGTCATCGTAAATGACAATCGTCAGCTCCAAAAATATTATGGTGAGTTTTCTTTAATGCTAAGTTTATTGAATACAGGTCATTATCTTTATAATCTTGACTATGTTTTAAATGGTCATCAAATTCGTCACCGTAAACTAACAACAGCATCGCTTGAAAAGCCTGTTGAATTTGTCACAATTCCGCTTGTATTGGAAATAGCTTTAGACCAAGAATATCATTTGAGTACAACAGATATAAAAGCGCAACCGGAGACAGAATTTTTCAGGAGAAGAGTATCGGAGCAAAATATTAAAGGCGATGCAGTAGTTAAAAAGTTGATGTCAGCTAATACACACCATCGAATACTGCAGGAGTTCCAAGCAGCTGTGCAGGACTATCCTGGAATAGGCTTGGGGACGTTTATAGATAATATTACTGATGTCAAAAGTGGCTTTTATCGGATTGGAGAAACGTGTGAATTTATTCAACCGAAAGGTAAACTTATGTATACGAAGATGTTGCAAGAATATCAAGATTTCACTAATTTGGAAGGCATGTATTATTGGCTATTTTTTACCTTTGAGAAATCAGGTCAGGATTATGATGATATTTTTTTAAGGATGGGTCATTTTGCACAGCATTTATCTATTATTGCTGCGAAGTATGGATTGGCTGCTCGAGGGATTAAAAATTATAATGACAAAATAATAAAAGAAAAATTCAAACTAGAGAACAATGAACAACTTGGCTACTCGTTAAATCTTTTTAAGAGCTGGAACACAAGTCACAGTATATTTCTAAAATAAAGGAGGACCTTATGTGGGTATCTAAACATTTATTCATTCATGATTATGTCTTAATTGAAGAATTTTTAAAAGAGTGTTTGTTGCCATATTTAGATAGAGAAAAAGTTCGATATTTTTTCATTCGTTATTGGGATGGTGGTCCCCATATCCGATTGAGATACCAAACAGCACAAGACGCAGCAGAAAAAATTGAAAAAGAATTGGAGCACTTATTGGAGAGCTTTCATCTAAAGCATAGTAGTCACTCATTTCAAGCTATTTCCTATGATGAGGCGATCATTCAGACAGAAGGCATTGTACCAACTGCTCCGTATCCGAACTTTTCAATTCAGGCGATCGAGTATGTACCAGAGCTAAACCGTTATGGGGGGGAGGCAGCAATGGCGTTGTCTGAAGAACTATTTGTCCACTCTTCAAAATTTGCTGGACAAATTATTCAAAAGCTTAATCGAACTCAGCGTTATGTGTTAGCCATTGACCTCATGTATAACTGTACAAAAATTGCTCAAGAATTAGGATATATTGAGAAGCATGAGACAATGTTTCATGCGTATCGTGAAATATGGACTCAATTTTCTCAAAATAAGACCCCAGAGCAAATATATAAAGTGATTAACAACAGAATCGATCAATTGAAAAATGGAGAACTTGCCATTGAATTCTATCAGCCCTATCTTAAGGTTTTTAAATCTATGCTTGCTCAAATAAAGTTATGTCAAACGACAATGGAGCCAAAGTACGCCTTTTATATTGTCATTTCTCATCTTCATATGTTGAATAATCGATTAGGGGTATCTCCGGAATATGAATTCATTTTTTCAGATGCTTTTCTTAAAGCTGGGTGATTTCTTAAAAAGGAGGAAATGAATGTGTGGAACTTTAAAGGAGAGAGGAATATAGAGAAAAAATTCATTGATTATCATATGATGTCAATCAATGAACCTGAATTCACCAATACTCAAGTATATGCGCATAGACCGAGAGAGTTGCAGGGAAATGGCAATTATCCGTTAATTGATTTAGATTATACGATTGACGATAATAATATATTTGAAAAAACATTAGGGACGAGATATTCGGCAAGGGAACCATTCAAGACGAATGTGAAGGTCGATAAAAAGGTAATGGCACAATTTACTCAATTGGCCATGATTGGTGGTGAAAAAGAAAACCGTACATACCCTTCTGGGGGGGCACAGTACTATGTTAATATTTATTTTTTATTCAACGAGCAATTGGTAGACGTTGATTTGATAGAGCAGGGGAATATTATGCTGCTGAATAGTGATACTCAAAAATTATTAGTTAAACAATACGTGCCGTGGGATGAAATGAGTAAAGCGTTTATCCAAAAGTATTTGGCAAATACCGCTCAGTTCGCAGTTGCTTTGAGCTGTGATATGTCAGGAATCTCAGGAAAGTATACAGATATCTCCTATAAATTGGTTCAACAGGAGGCCGGACATATTGGACAAAATATTCAGTTGGTAGCGAATTACTTAGGGTTGGAAAGTGTACCATTGGGCGGTTTTTATGATATTGAGTTATCAAAACTTTTGAGTGATAACCAAACATCCTTGTATGCATTTCTTATAGGATAGAAAGGAGTGGAGGTTGAATATGTATTGCTTAAAATTGAAATATCAAGTAAAAAAAATGAACGATTTCTTTATGATCCAGGATTGTATAACATTAGAAACAGTCATGGCTTTTAAAGTTAAAGATATCGAGTTTAATAGATTAAAAGAGATTATTTATCATGGAATCGATGAAACAATGGACTGCTCAGAAAATAAGCTTGGAAATCAGCTTTTGGAAAAGGACCCTACATTGTTTATCTCCTATGAAAAACAAAAATCCAGAGATCTATTGAATCTAGTGAGAAGCTATACAGAATTTTTTACCCCTTATTTCATTTCTACAGAAGCTATTGTAGAGTACTTGATTTTTGCAGAAAAAATTATTGATACAGGGAAAATCTTTAACATTCAAGTCATGTTAGAAGATAAATTCCCAAATGTTCAAGAGTTTCTGGAAAAATCACCGTTTGTACAAACGATCTATGATGAAAACCCACAGGACAATATTGATTTGCTAATTGGAACACAAAAGAAAATCGCAGAAATCAATCAAGTTGAATCTTTTGCAAAGTATATACTGGCATTGAGCTGTCAGGAAAATAGTTTAGAGATTGGTCCATTAATCAATACAACGAAGTTTGAAATTCCTAAGTTTTCAACAGAAGGTGAGCTGAATGCAGCCATCATGCATCATGAAGAGTTGTTGATGTGTTTCTTCTTGGAAAGAATTCTATTTATTCAGTTATTTAATTTATATAATAAAATGCGACAAAATGAGTTTTTCCCCACTAGAAACAAAGTCTGTATTAATCGAATGGATCTTCAAGGATATAGTGAAGCGGTTACGCTGTATCCCAAATATTTGGTTGAGTTTGTCGTATGAAAAATTTCATAATTGTAAGGAAAATACTCGTAACTGTGTATTTTCCTCTTTTTTTTTTGCATATATGTAATCAGAGTAGTAAGTTACTAAATATTAAAAAAAATGATAGAAGAGCAAGATATACTATTATTGTAAAGAAAAACAAGGAGGGGATAAAAATGGAAATACTGCTAAAGGGATTTAGGGAAGACGTGTTGGCAGAATATATGGTTAGGAAATTAAAAGAAAGACAAGAACTGACCAGAATTCAAGAATTGAAGTGTAAATTGGGTATTGAAGTCTGCCTCATTAATCTTGGGAAGGCCGTTCCTGTATACTTGACAGCATTTTTACTGCATTCAGTTTGGCTAACATTTATTTTTCACAGTGCTTATTTATTAGTACGGGTCTATGCTAGAGGTATTCATGCTCAAAAAAGCAGTACCTGCACGTTGATAAGCATTTTCCTTTTCGGAATACTACCGATCATCATACGAGATATTTCAATATCAGAATCGATGTTTTGGATAGGTATTCTAGCTGTATATATCTGTCTTTATAAATATGCCCCTCAAGATACAGAAAAGAACCGTGTTAATGATAAAGCGTTGAGAGTAAAACTGAGAAACAGAGCCATTATTGGCTATTCGATTTGTGTAGCAGTAATGGTTAGTACAAGCTCACAACTAGTCATCAATCAAGTATTTTTTGGAAGTCTACTAGCTGTATGCTGTATTCTTCCATTAACATATAAATTATTGAAAAAATAAGGGAGGAAGAAGAAAATGAAGAAAATTCAAAATATGTTTGCAGAAGGTCTAACAAAACTGTTTGTTGCAGTAGGCGGGTTAAGTGTTCATAATTTCTGTGTATTGTATTCATTTGAACCAACAATTCCAGAAGAACTCAAAAAGTAAATTATATGTGAAATACTAGGTTTTCGCTAAAAATTCTAAATTTTGCTAATTTGGTTTTCTATAGTATAATATTCATACTAGATTCCTATAGAGAGATGAGGATTAGCGTGTGATTCTATTAGCTATAGTTCAAGTCGCCATTCAGTGTATTTTAGTAGCTTTTGTCATAGGGAAACGTTTTATTCGAAAGGAAAATATTATTGCAGTTATACTGTTTAGTCTAATAATGGGCGGGCTATATCCGTATCTAGATATTTTTGGTTCGCTCTTAATATTTGCGTTTGTTCTTGGTATGTTTAAGTATACATATCTAAAGTGGATACCTGCACTGTACTACGCATCAACAATAATGATTGGTATGATCCTCATTGATCATATAACAACTTTCATTTTGGGAAAAGTTTTAGATATTGATACAATCTCCTCAGCAACAAACGAACTCATTTTTTCAGCCGTATTACTACATCAATTTATCACACTCATCATTGGTATTATATTTATAAATCTTTGGAAAAAAATTACTTTCAGAGTTTTTGAGAAGGATGCAGAAGATAGGATTACAAAACGAATTTTAGCTTTCTTGGGTCTTTTTACATATACAATTTATTTTACAATGATTGTTTATGTACGATTAACAGGAAATCAAAATACGCTAGTATTGATGAATACGCTGTACTTATTTATTTATTTCGTCATTTTTGCTGTCAGTTTGTCGTTCCTAGTATATACCTTCAGAAAGCAGTTAGAGATGAGGGAGAAGGAAATAGAGCTAAACAGTATACAAATGTACACGGAACAGCTGGAAAAAAACTATTATGAAATGCGAACTTTTCGCCATGATTACATCAATATCCTATCTTCTATGTCCGAATATATTAACAATCGTGATATGAATGCTTTAGAGAGCTATTTTAATGATAATATTATGCGTGTCAGTCAAGAGATTCGTGATAATGATTTTAAAATGAGAGGATTGTCTGAAATTAAAATTCCAGAAGTAAAAGGTTTGGTTTCCTCCAAACTGATTACAGCACAAGAAAAGGGGATAGATGTGGTTTTTGAATGCCCTAACGAAATTCATTATTTGAATATGGACAGTGTACTATTGTGCCGCTGTATTGGAATTATTTTAGACAATGCCATTGAAGCAGCTGAAGAGGTGGAGAAGGGTATCATACGAGTGGGGTTTGTTGAGCTCGAACAATCCGTGTCCTTTGTAGTTTGGAATACGTTTAGTGATACCGGACATAAACTTTTTCAATATTTCGAAAAAGGATTCTCGACAAAAGGTGAAAATCGAGGGCTGGGGCTGAACAGCCTGAAGAAGATGGTTGATCAAGAAAATATGACACAGTTGGATACAGTTATCGAGGATGGTTTTTTTAAGCAGGAAATTGTAATTTTAAAGTGAGGGATTGAGATGATTGATGTTTTTATCTGCGAAGATCAAAAGGAACAAAGAGAGAAGATAGCCAAATATGTTTCAAATTATATAATGATTGAAAATCTGGATATGCAACTGGTCCTAACAACCGCGGATCCAGAAGAATTATTACACTATATAAATGAGAGTAAACGATCTGGTTTATATTTTCTTGATATTGACCTGAATCATGAGATGAATGGTATCACACTTGGCGCGGAAATCAGAAAAGTGGATCCAATAGGCGATATTGTTTTTGTCACAACGCACTCAGAACTTACTTATTTAAATTTCATTTATAAAGTAGCAGCGATGGATTTTATTATTAAAGATGATGTTGATTCAATACAAAGTAAGGTTATTAGCTGTTTAAAGGTGACAAATGAAAGAAAGCAAGTGACGAATAAGACATCCAATAAAAAATTCGTTCAAAGAATTGCAGATAAAATTATTAGTGTTAATTTTGATGAAATTATGTTTTTTGAATCCTCTCCATTACATAAAGTTGTTTTACATTTGGATAATCGTCAAGTGGAGTTTTACGGGAAACTGAAAGACGTAGAAAAAGAGTATGAAAGTTTCATTCGTTGCCATAATTCCTTTGTAGTAAATATCGACAATATTCAGGAAGTGGATTTTAAAAAGAAAGAAATATTAATGAAAAACGGAGAAATTTGTTATGGGTCGGCACGAATGATTAAGGCTGTACAGAAAAAATTAGAAATGAATGTTATCGAATAAAAGTATGTTTATTAAAAATGGATGAATTTAACGGAAATAGAAAAGGTAGAATCATTACTTAAAATGAGGCTGGGACAAAACCCACCTCTAAATTAAAAAGCGTGTGAAATTTTACGATCAGTAAAATTTCACACGCTTTACA
>NZ_JBXAHN010000018.1:0-29475 GCF_058795135.1 Lysinibacillus sp. GW823-FHT06C08 | reverse complement strand
ACGGAAGTTAAGCTCTTTAGCGCCGATGGTAGTTGGGGGCTTCCCCCTGTGAGAGTAGGACGTCGCTAGGCAATAAAGGCAGTCAGCTGTGTGCTGGCTGTTTTTTTTATTTTATTATTTTAAGGAAATTCTTCATAAATTACAGGATTTTATACAAAAATCAATCATTATCAAAAGATTTAATTGTAAGATCTTATATAACTATATGATGGTCGCTAGTAGTTTTTTATATAGCTATTTATTTGGATTTTCAATTAAAATTTGCTATGATTAAAAGTCTGAATTGTCTTTCTTTTATAAGTTTCTTGACAGTAGCAGTCCACGTTGTTAATCTTACAATTAATATTCTTTTAACTATAGGAGGACGTTACGAAAATGTGGGAGACTAAATTTGCCAAAGAAGGTTTAACTTTTGATGATGTATTATTAGTACCAGCTCATTCCGAAGTATTACCGAAAGATGTTGATTTATCTGTTCAATTAACACCAAAGATTAAATTAAACATTCCAATGATCAGCGCAGGTATGGATACAGTTACAGAGTCTAAAATGGCTATTGCTATGGCACGACAAGGCGGAATCGGTATTATCCATAAAAACATGGGTATCGACGAACAGGCTGAACAAGTAGAAAAAGTAAAACGTTCTGAAAATGGTGTTATTACAAACCCATTCTTCTTAACTCCAACTCATCAAGTTTTCGATGCTGAGCATTTAATGGGTAAATACCGAATCTCTGGTGTACCTATTGTTGACAGTATGGAAAACCAAAAACTAGTAGGAATCATTACAAACCGTGATTTACGTTTTATCTCAGATTACTCTTTAAAAATTGAAGATGTTATGACGAAAGAAGATTTAATTACAGCTCCTGTTGGAACGACTCTAGAGGATGCAGAAAAAATTCTTCAACAATATAAAATCGAAAAACTTCCGATTGTTGATGAAGAAGGTCGTTTAACTGGTCTTATCACAATCAAAGATATCGAGAAAGTTATTGAATTCCCTAATGCTGCTAAAGATACACATGGTCGCTTACTTGTAGGTGCAGCAGTAGGTGTATCCAAGGATACAATGGTACGTATCGAGAAGCTTGTAGAAGCACAAGTTGATATTGTAGTAATCGATACAGCACACGGACATTCAGAAGGTGTATTACAGACAATACGTTCAATCCGTGAAACTTACCCAGAACTAGAAATCATTGCTGGTAACGTAGCTACTGCAGAAGGTTCACGTGCATTATTCGAGGCTGGAGCAGATGTTGTTAAAGTAGGAATTGGCCCAGGTTCAATTTGTACTACACGTGTTGTGGCTGGTGTAGGTGTACCGCAAATTACAGCAGTATATGATTGTGCTACAGTAGCTCGTGAACTTGGTAAAACAATTATTGCTGATGGTGGTATTAAATACTCTGGCGATATTGTGAAAGCTTTAGCAGCTGGTGGAAATGTTGTAATGCTAGGATCACTTCTTGCAGGTACTTCTGAATCTCCAGGAGAGACAGAAATCTTCCAAGGTCGTCGCTTTAAAGTATACCGTGGTATGGGATCTATCGGAGCAATGGAAAAAGGCTCAAAAGATCGTTACTTCCAAGAGGATGCGAAAAAGTTAGTGCCTGAGGGTATTGAAGGTCGCCTTCCTTATAAAGGACCATTAGCTGATACAATCTATCAACTGATTGGTGGTATCCGAGCTGGTATGGGTTATTGTGGAGCACCACATCTTGAGTATTTACGAGAAAATGCACAATTTGTTAAAATGACTGGTGCAGGTCTTCGTGAATCACATCCACATGATGTGCAGATTACAAAAGAGTCACCAAACTATTCCATGTAATATATTACTTGCAACTTTTATGCTTTCGCATCGTCTACAAAGATGGCGCGAGAGCATTTTTTTATGGCAGAGAGTCAACACGTATGTTGATATCTATGATAAAATGTCGAGGACAAGATTATTTTTTGGAGGGCTTTCAAGGTGAAAAAGAAAATGAACACCGTATTACGCTTACTCCTAATTCCCGTTTTATTAATTGGTATTTTTGCAGGTATTCCTGCAAAGGCAAATGCAGAGACGGATTTAGGACTAACAGTGGATGCTGCAATTTTAATTGACGCAGATTCAGGAAAAATTTTATATGAACAAAATGCAGATACTTCACTAGGTATTGCAAGTATGACAAAAATGATGACTGAATACCTGTTATTGGACGCTATTGATGCAGGGACAGTTAAATGGGATCAAGAATACCACGTAACCGATTATACGTATCGTATGTCTCAAAATCGTGCATTAAGTAATGTACCTTTACGTCGTGATGGTTCTTACACGATTCGAGAATTGTACGAGGCAATGGCTATTTATTCAGCGAATGCTGCAACTGTTGCTATAGCTGAAACAATTGCTGGAACAGAGACTGAATTTTTGAAATTAATGAACAAAAAAGCAGAAGAACTTGGCCTTGAGGGTTATAAGTTTGTCAATTCCACAGGTCTAAATAACGCTGATCTTTTTGGGATGCAACCAGCTGGGACAGGACCAGAAGATGAGAACGTGATGCCTGCAAAATATGTGGCAAAACTAGCCTACCATCTATTAAAGGATCACCCAAAGGTATTAGAAACTTCTCAAATTACTAAAAAGACATTCCGTGAAGGTACAGAGGATGCCATTGAAATGTCTAACTGGAACTTTATGTTACCAGGGTTAGTGTTTGAATATCAAGGTGTAGATGGATTAAAAACAGGTACTACAAACTTTGCAGGCCATTGCTTCACTGGTACTGCAGAACGCAATGGTACTCGATTAATTGCAGTGGTCATGAAGGCTGTTGATGCAAGTGGACAAGGGTCATATAAAGCTCGTTTTGATGCAACAGCAAAATTATTTAACTATGGTTTTTCACAATTCTCAAAACAAGAAATTTTACCAGCAAACTATACGTTTAAAGATCAAAAAACAGTAAAAGTGACAAAAGGTAAAGAAGACAAAGTAGAGATTGCTGTAAAAGAACCTATTTCATTTATGATCAAGTCTTCTGATAAAGATCTCTATAAACCTAAATTGGTTTTAGATAAAAAGAGTCTTGAGGCAGGAGTTAAGAAAGATACTGTTGTAGGGAAGGTCGTTATTGAGCGCACAGAGGGCACAGATTACGGCTTTATCGATGGTAAGGATATTTCATCCGATATTGTTACTACAGGGGCTGTAGAGCGTGCTAGTGGTATCTCATTGTTCTTCCAAGGTGTTGGGAACTTCTTCGGCAATTTATGGAGTGGGATTTCTGACTTCGTTGGAGGTCTATTCTAATCATTAATTAAAAAGCACATGAATGATAACAAACATTCATGTGCTTTTTCACATTTTTGACCCGAATAGCATAGGCTAATAGGCGAAAGGATGTGGCTAAATGTGTGGCATTACTGGATGGGCTAGCTTTCAACAGGGTTTAAAGGCAAGTGAAAAAGTTTTGCAAGCAATGACACGAACATTAAACAAGAGAGGGCCAGATGATGAAAATATTTGGTGTAGTGAGCATATTGCATTTGGCCATCGACGGTTAGCGGTTATCGATTTAATAGGTGGCAAGCAGCCGATGAAAAAAATACATGATGGGGTAAACTATGTCATTACATATAATGGCGAACTTTATAATACGGAAGAGCTAAGTAAGGAGCTGCAGAAAAGAGGCCATATTTTCACAACACATTCAGATACCGAAGTGCTATTGACTGCTTATATTGAATGGAAAGAGCAATGTGTAGACTTTCTAAATGGTATTTTTGCCTTTGGTATCTGGGATGAACAGGGGCAATCTCTTTTTTTATGCAGGGATCGATTAGGTGTGAAGCCCCTTTATTTTACAGAGCAACAGGGGGGAATTCTTTTTGCATCGGAAGTAAAGGCTTTACTGGCACATCCAATGGTTGAAGCTACTATTAATACGGAGGGATTAGCAAGTATGATGGCTGTTGGCCCCTCTAGAGCTCCAGGTAAGACTCTTTTTCAAAACATTGAGGAGTTACGACCAGGATATGCGATGCGCTTCTCTAGAGAAGGTTTAAGAAAGTGGCAATATTGGCAGCTACAAAGCCGCAAGCATGAAGAATCATTGCAAGAGACGATTGAGCATGTTCGTTTGCTGTTAACGGATGCTATTGAACGACAGCTTGTTTCGGATGTACCGATTTGTACATTTCTATCAGGAGGTCTTGATTCTAGTATTATTACAGGTATTGCTGCAGATAGATTCCAACAACAAAACAATAAATTGCATACGTATTCAATCGATTATGAGGATAATGAACGTTTTTTCAATCCTCATGCATTTCAAACTTCAACAGATACGTATTGGATTCAAAAAATGACCGATACTTTTAAGACGACACATCACGCAGAGGAAATAACCCAGCAACAGCTGATTGATTTACTAGTAGAATCGGTTATAGTTAGAGATTCACCAGGTATGGCAGATGTAGATTCTTCGTTACTATGGTTTTGTCGAGAAATTAAAAGAGACTTTACTGTAGCACTATCTGGCGAATGTGCAGATGAAATTTTTGGTGGATACCCATGGTTTAAAGAAAAAACTACTGGTTTTCCTTGGATTCGATCATTGGCTGAAAGAAATGCATTACTCCAAGAGAAGTGGGATAAAAAATTAAAAATTGAATCCTACGCACAGCAACTATATACACAAACGATTGCAGAAGTCCCGTTGCTAGATGGCGAAAGCCCGGCAGAAGTAAAACATCGTGAAATGTTTTATTTAAATATGCAATGGTTTATGCAGACGTTGCTAGAGCGGAAAGATCGTATGAGTATGGGAGCTAGCTTAGAGGTACGGGTACCTTTTGCGGATCATCGCCTTGTAGAATATGCATGGAATATTCCTTGGGAAATGAAGGATTTAGAAGGCATAGAAAAAGGGTTACTTCGAAAGTCCATGGCACATTTATTGCCTGATGAAGTATTGTATCGAAAAAAAAATCCATATCCTAAAACATATCATCCAGTTTATACAGCAGGTGTGCAAACATGGTTAAGAGAAATTCTTAAAGATAAGAACTCTATCTTACATGAATTATTTGAGCACAAAAAAATTATGGAACTAATAGAATCTGGAGGCAGCTCTTTTAAAATTCCATGGTATGGACAATTAATGGCGGGACCTCAACTTTTAGCATATCTAGGGCAAATTCATACTTGGTTTGAGCATTATCATATTCAACTCATTGAATCCTAATGGGGTCACCCATCTACTATTTGGTTGTAGTAGATGGGTGATTTTTTTGTATTCCCCAACAATCCATTAATTGTTCGATCGATTGTTCAATTACTTGAACAGGTATACCCCCAAAGCCAAGTAAAAATTGTGCTTGCGAGGATTCAACGTAATCTAGTTGATAATCAGATAACGGATAAATACCTATCCCTGCTTGGAAGGCAAGTTGTTGTAATTGTTTTTCTGGCAACTTGTGCTTAACGTCTAATAATATATGCATTCCTGCTTGCTCACCTGTAATTTTAATGGATGATGAATATTTTTCTAAAATAGAAGTAAGCTGTTCATGTTTTTTACGATAAACTTTACGCATCCGATTAAGATGTTTTGCAAAATGACCATCATGCATAAAATTTGCCACAATATGTTGATCAAACCGAGGAACGGTTGATGAATAGTAATTAAAGACATCGTTATATGTAGCAAGTAATTGAGGTGGAAGTACAAAATAGGCTACGCGCAAAGAAGGCATTAACGATTTTGTAAAAGTGCTCATATAAATGACCTTATCGTTTCTATCGAGAGCATGTAGAGCAGGAATTGGTTTTCCAGTATAACGAAATTCCGAATCATAATCATCTTCAATGATATAACGAGATGAGCTTTGTGTCGCCCAATTTAAAGCCTGTGCACGTCTAGTAGCGGATAATACTGCACCAGTAGGAAATTGATGTGATGGTGTAATATAAACAACATTAGCTTGTGTTTGCTCTAGCTGTTGAATGATGATTCCTTCCTCGTCGACGGCAATAGGATAAACTTTTCGTTTATGCTGAGAGAACATACGATGCACAGCCGGATACCCTGGGTTTTCCAATGCAAAGCATGTATCATCACTAAAAAGACGTAAAATCATAGGCAGAAGCTGTTCCGTACCAGAGCCAACGACAATTTGCTCGGGGTTACAGACAACTCCACGTGATTGATATAAATAATTTGCAATTTCAGTTCGCAAAGAAAGCTCCCCCTGAGGCTCACCTGTTAATAATAATTTCTTTGAGCCTTCATCAAACAGCTCCTTGGCATATTTTCTCCAGATCTGAAATGGGAAAGCATCGATATCAATAGAACCAGGATTAAAATCTATTTTGTATGATTTTTTTTTAGGCTGTTCATTGAATGGGATGACCGTGTCCTGCTGGATATAGGGTAGTTCATCTATTTCTTCTACAAAATAACCTACACGAGATTTGGACATAATATAGCCTTCTGCAAGAAGCTGTGCATAGGCAATTTCAATCGTTGTTTGAGAAATATTCAAAAAATCGGCTAATTTTCTTTTTGATGGTAATTTTTCGCCTACTGCAATTTTTTTGGAAATGATAGCTTCTTTAATGCCGTTGTAAAGCTGATCATATAGCGGTTTATCGCCATTCCGTTCAAGCTGAAATAAAAGCATATCCATATGCTAAAAACCCCCTGACCCTATGATTTTTTTGAAAACTGGATATTTTTATATGGTCAATTTCTATTATACTAAATTTCATCATAAAGGTGGAGGTTAGACAATGAAACAGACAGGTACAGATTTGGTGAAGCGCGGTATGGCTGAGATGCAAAAGGGCGGCGTCATTATGGACGTGATTAATGCTGAGCAAGCAAAAATTGCAGAGGCGGCAGGAGCAGTAGCAGTAATGGCATTAGAAAGAGTACCTTCAGATATCCGCAAAGCAGGAGGTGTTGCTCGTATGGCAGATCCTCGTATTGTAGAGGAAGTACTGGGAGCAGTTTCCATCCCTGTGATGGCAAAAGCTCGTATTGGTCATATTGTAGAAGCTCGTGTTTTAGAAGCAATGGGCGTTGATTATATTGATGAAAGTGAAGTGCTCACACCAGCAGATGAAGAGTATCACTTATTAAAAAGTGATTATACCGTACCATTTGTGTGTGGCTGTCGTGATCTAGGTGAAGCAGCCCGTCGTATTGGTGAAGGAGCAGCAATGCTACGAACAAAAGGTGAACCAGGAACAGGGAATATTGTGGAGGCAGTTCGACATATTCGTAAAGTAAATGCCCAAGTTCGTAAAGTAGTAGGCATGACAGAAGATGAATTAATGACAGAGGCAAAATTACTAGGAGCACCTTTTGAATTATTAAGAGAGATCAAACGTCTTGGTCGTTTACCAGTTGTTAACTTTGCTGCAGGTGGTGTAGCTACACCCGCTGATGCGGCATTAATGATGGAACTTGGGGCTGATGGTGTTTTTGTCGGTTCAGGTATCTTCAAATCTGATAATCCTGAAAAATTTGCACATGCGATTGTGGAAGCAACGACGCATTACAAGGATTATAAGCTTATTGCTGAAATATCAAAGGAACTAGGCGTACCGATGAAGGGTATTGATATTGCACAGCTTGGGCAACATGAGCGCATGCAAGAGCGAGGCTGGTAGGATGAAACGAATTGGCGTTTTAGCCTTACAAGGGGCGGTACGAGAGCATATTCACATGCTAGAAAACCTTGGCTGTGAAGCTGTTGAAGTAAAACAGAAGCCGGACTTAATAAAACTAGATGGGCTTGTATTACCTGGTGGTGAAAGCACGACTATGAGAAAGCTGTTGGATCGTTTTGAACTACTAGAGCCTATACGAGAACTAGCGCAACGAGGCTTGCCCATGTTTGGGACATGTGCAGGATTAATATTAATGGCCAATACTTTAGTTAATGATGAACCGCATTTAGCAGTTATGGATGTGACAGTTGCGAGAAATTCATATGGACGCCAGGTTGACAGCTTTGAAGTAAAGCTCGATATCCCTAAAATAGGTAAGGCAATTCCAGCAGTTTTTATTCGGGCACCTCATATGGAGACAGTCGGAAAAGATGTTGAAGTTCTCGCAGAGCATGAAGGTAAAATTATTTTAGCACGGGATGGACATTTACTAGGTTGTTCATTTCATCCCGAATTAACATCAGACACACGTATTCTTGAATATTTTGTAGCATCTATGGTATGACTTGCAAAATTTGTTTTCATATAGTACAGTATGGTTAAAATTTAATTAACTGAACACGATGATGGGAAGTAGTAGCAAGCACGTTTTTTTTAGAGAGTCAGCGGTTGGTGGAAGCTGATAAAGGCACTTGTGAATCCGTCCTGGAGTTGCACAGTCGAAGTCAATGAAGTAGGCTGCTGCCGGCTGGAATGCCGTTATAAAATAAGTGGATTAGACATTGTGTCTAGTCAATTAGGGTGGCAACGCGGGTAGCTCTCGTCCCTTTATGGGATGGGGGCTTTTTTGTGTTTATCTTGATTCAGCCAAATGCAGCCCCTCTACAGGGCTATCTATTTTGATGTTCAATTGACCACTGAATCAAGCTAAAGAAACAAGATGCAACAATTCCCCATCATTAAGAAACTACTGGAGGTATGATCGATGTTAGATATTAAACGCGTGCGCGATAATTTCGCCGAAATTAAAGAGATGCTATTAACACGTAATGAAGATTTAGGGAATTTAGATGACTTTGAAAATTTAGATGCAAAGCGTCGTGAGCTAATTGCTAAAACGGAAGAACTGAAGGCAGAACGAAATAAAGTATCTGAGCAAATTTCTGTTATGAAGCGCAACAAAGAAAACGCAGATGAAGTGATTGCTCGTATGCGTCAAGTGGGCGATGAAATTAAAGAACTTGATATTCAATTAAATGATGTGGAAGATCGCTTTAAAGATATGATGATGCGCCTGCCGAACGTTCCTCATGAATCTGTACCAGTGGGTACGACAGAAGATGACAATGTTGAGGAATATACATGGGGTGACATTCCGGCATTTGATTTTGATATTAAAGCACACTGGGATTTAGCTACAGATCTAAAAATTGTGGACTTCGAACGTGGTGCCAAAGTAACTGGTAGCCGATTCTTATTCTACCGTGGTCTTGGGGCCCGCTTAGAACGTGCGTTGATGACATTTATGATGGATTTACATGCAGAAGAGCATGGCTATGAGGAAATGCTGCCACCTGTGATTGTAAATCGCGATAGCTTAACAGGTACTGGACAGTTACCTAAGTTTGAGGAAGATGTATTTAAATTAGAGGAAACAGATTATTTCATGATTCCAACAGCGGAAGTACCAGTAACAAACTTCTACCGTGATGAAATTTTAACTGCTGAAGATTTACCACAAGGTTTTGCTGCATACAGTGCATGTTTCCGTTCAGAAGCGGGCTCTGCAGGTCGTGATACACGTGGTTTAATCCGTCAGCACCAATTTAACAAAGTGGAATTAGTTCGTTTTGTAAAACCTGAGGAGTCATATGAGCAGTTAGAGCTATTAACGGGTCATGCTGAAAAGGTACTACAATTACTAGGCTTACCATATCGTAAATTAAAAATGTGTACAGCCGATTTAGGCTTTACTGCTGCGAAAAAATATGATTTAGAAGTTTGGATTCCAGCACAAAATATGTACCGTGAAATTTCTTCTTGTTCGAACTTTGAGGACTTCCAAGCACGACGCGCAAACATTCGCTTCCGTCGTGACCCAAATGCAAAACCAGAATATGTCCACACATTAAACGGTTCAGGACTTGCGATTGGTCGTACAGTTGCCGCTCTATTAGAAAACTATCAACAAGCTGATGGAAGCGTAGTAATTCCTGAGGTTTTAAGACCATATATGGGTGGCAAAGAAGTAATTGCCCCAAAATAAACAACTGATCCAGGCTATTTTAGACGAACCTTTACACGGGAATCTAAAATAGCCTTTTTTCAATTCCAAAATTGATAGCTCTCATAATTTTTGAAGATTCGTTATAATGGGTAATATTCATGGGGACAAGGGGGAGAAATTCATGGATTTACAGCAATTTGCTCAGGCTTTAAATGAATTTGACAATGTCTTAATTACTGACGATAAAGGCTGTGCAATATTTTATGATTTACCAGATTTAAATATATTAATGGAAATCGGCTTAACACCAGATGAATTTTTTCACAGTACTGTAACTGATAATTATCAAAATTTATCACCTGAAACAAGCTCCGTTTTTAAAGTATTGCAAACGGGACAACCAATTTTATATTACGAACAACAATTAACAACCTTGAATGGTTTTAGTTACTTATCATTAAGTTCAACCTATCCAATAATGGAACAGGGCAAATCCGTTGGTGCGATTGAATTTTTAAAGCATTTTTATGAAAGTAAGCAAATAAAATACTTAGATAATTTCCTGGGACATAAACTATATCGAGATAATTACACGGCGTATCGCCTAGAGGATTTTATTACGACAAACGCGGACATGAAGGAGCAGCTCGATAAGGCACGCCGCATGTAAAGCCATTCGCTACATATATCGAGGGCGAATGCGTTTTTGGACAATCAACGATTCAAGCTACACATTAAGTATCTATATAGATGCTGTCGCTGCTATGACACATTTTATATATATCGCCATTCCCTTAAATATAATAAAGAAGGTGTCTCACTAGGAGGTACCTTCTTTTCTTTTAGTTAGAAACTACTGTTATAAAATGTTAGCGAGTGCGAACTTTATGTTTCACAGAGAAATTATGTTCACTAGAGAGTAAGTAAATAATACCTTCAATAAAAGATATAATGACAGGTATATAAGTCCAGCAGAAAACTAAATAAAGAATCCCTTGGAAAACCTTCCCTAAATAAAATTTATGAATACCGATACCGCCAAAAAATATAGCGAGGAAACCAGCTAAACCTTTACTTTTTATAGGCCATGAAGGATCAATACCATCATACATAGGAGCTTGTTGTGGCTGCGCTTGATAGGCAGGCTGTACCGCTTGTTGAAAAACAGGCTGTACTGGTTGTTGAAAAGCAGGTTGTTGCACTCTTGGTTGTTCGTTTTGGAAACTGAATTTTTCCCCGCAATATTTACATTGAGATAATGTGATATCAGCAGGTGCACCACATTGTGGACATTCGATATTGCTCATGTTAATACCTCCAATTATTTTCTAAGTACAGAGTCGAAAAATTAGTGTGATTAAAACTGTTAAACGGGATGAACCCGAGCACCACAGTTATTACAAAACTTAGAATTAACATCTATTTCTTGTCCACATGAACAAACAGGTTTCAGTAAACTAGTTCCACAAGTACTGCAGAATTTTGAAGATTCTTCGTTTTCATTGTGACAGGAATGACAAGTAATAACTTTTCGCACTAAATTTTCCCCACATAAATTGCAAAACTTACTGCTAGAAGAAATACTGCCATGACAAGAAGGACAAATCTTATGCGTAGGCTGATGACCAGGTTGCTGTACTTGTTGGTTCATCATGGATGCCATGCCTTGTCCTACACTCAAGCCAACTCCACCAGTTGCAAATATACCAGCTACTCCATTTTCATTTGATGCGGCTGACTCATAAACATCAAAGCTACGTTGGGTAATATAACGATTGTCCCCCATAATTTCAAACTTAGCTTTATCCTGTAAAATTTCATTAATTTCTTCAAAATCTTCTTCAGGGAAATTAATAGATTGAATATGGAAATGCGCTGTTATAAAGCCATACTTAATAAATTCTTCTGATACTTTTTCTTTTAAGCTATTTGAAATGTTTTGAAGCTCTGGAGTTATCTCCAATGCAGAAATTTTCTCATTAATAATCTTATTTGCAAGTTCGGTTTTTACAGATGTAATAAGAGAACCTTTAAAATAATCCTGTACTTTTTCGAAGCTAACAATATCATCTTTATTCATAGAGCCTATCACTTCTGAAAAGAATACTAAGTAATCATCAAGTCGTAGAGCTAATTGCCCAAATGCTCTTATACGCAATTTTACAAAGTATTTTGGATCAATTAACTGAATAGGATCAGTGGTTCCCCAATATAAATCCATTTTCACAGTTAGATTTATAAAGTAAATCTCTGCTGAGAAGGGAGTTTCCCCTCCATATGCTAAATTTACAATGTTATGAAGTATGGGTAGGTTATTCGTAGATAAAACGTGCGTTCCTGCATTAAAAACATCACACATTTGACCACCTTTTACAAAAATGGCTACTTGTCCTTCATGGACGATAAGTGTGGTACCAAGTACTAGCTTGTCAGTTGGATGCTTGTAAATTAACCAATCACGTGAGCGTAATCCGTCAAATTTCACTCTATCAAAAATAGGCATTAACATTAAACCCCCTATTTATTTACTAATAAATCAAAATTATAACTAGTTATATTCTCCCTTTTGAGTTTATGTATGTCAATGTTTTATCGTGCAGAAATTTGGTGCTGCCATATAAAAAAAGGTGTCTTCATAATGAAAGACACCTACTTTTTATAATCACATTTTTTATTCATTCGGCAATTCCTTTTCAGCGATTGCTGCTTGTCTTGCCTTTTTCTCTGCCTTCTTTCGTTCACGTAAAGCTCGGAAAAAATCGGTTAGGATTTGTCCACATTCAGCAGCTAAAATTCCTTCAGATACTTCGCATTCATGGTTAAAGCGAGCATCATTTAATAAACAATAGAGTGAATCTACACAGCCTGCTTTCATATCCCTTGCACCGTAAACGACACGTGGTACACGGGATTGTAGGATTGCACCTGCGCACATGGGGCAAGGCTCAAGCGTAACGTAAAGTGTTGTTTTTTCGAGACGCCAACTGCCGATTTTTTGACAAGCCTCTTGAATAACCATTAATTCAGCATGTGTTGTTGCATTTTGTGTTGTTTCTCGTAGGTTATGAGCTCTTGCAATAATTTCCCCATCATAAACAAGGACAGCCCCTATAGGTACTTCCCCAAGTATAGCTGCTTTTTTTGCTTCCTCTAATGCTTGTTTCATAAATAGACGATCTGTTTCAAAAATATCCACTAAATATCTCTCCTTAAAAGTAGTTTATCCTGCTTAATTGGTAATTGCTACTTTTAACTTCATGCAGAATTCTAAAGTATGATGTATTGACATTCCTAAAATAACCATTTATATTTATATATGAACACATGCTCATATATAAATATAAATTATTGGGGGTAAACTAATATGGATGAACAAATAAAAATAACGTCTGTGGAAAATAGTCAGCATTTAGACGATGAGACATTATTTGTTGTGTCACAAACTTTTAAGGCATTAAGTGACCCGACACGAATTCGAATTTTAAATTTACTATGCGCAGATGAGCATTCCGTCAACGACATTGCTGAAATTTTAGATTTAGGACAATCGACTGTTTCTCATCAATTACGGTTTCTAAAAAATTTGCGATTAGTAAAATTTAGACGAGAAGGTACCACTTTATATTACTCCAAAGATGACGATCACATTATGAATTTATTGAAGCAGGCAATTGAGCATGCTGCACATAACTAAAGAACGGAGGGATTAGTGATGGGACATAATCATGATCATGGCCATGATCATACACATGGCGCTAATAAAAAGGTGTTAATCGTATCATTTATTATTATTACTAGTTATATGGTTGTTGAAGCAATTGGTGGTTTTTTAACGAATAGTTTGGCTCTTTTATCGGATGCCGGTCATATGTTAAGTGATTCCATCTCATTAGCTATCGCCTTACTTGCGTTTGTTTTTGGAGAAAAAGCAGCAAGCTATAGTAAAACATATGGATATAAACGATTTGAAATATTAGCGGCAGTATTAAATGGCGTTACATTAATTGGGATTGCATTATTTATTTTCTATGAAGCGATCGAACGTTTTGCAAATCCTCCTGAAGTGGCTACTACAGGTATGCTTATTATTAGTACAATTGGTCTTTTGGTTAACATCTTAGTTGCATGGATTATGATGCGTGGTAGTGATACAAAGGACAATTTAAATATGCGTGGGGCTTTTTTACATGTTCTGAGTGATATGCTAGGTTCCGTAGGGGCTATTGTGGCTGCCTTACTAATTATGTTTTTTGGTTGGGGATGGGCTGATCCTCTAGCGAGTGTTATTGTTGCCTTATTAGTAGTAAGAAGTGGCTACTATGTTACAAAATCCGCTATTCATGTCTTAATGGAAGGAACACCTTCAAATGTCGATGTTCAGGAGATAATTGGATTAATTGAACAAACCGATGGGATAGAAAGCATCCATGATTTACACATCTGGACAATTACTAGTGGAACCAATGCTTTGTCTTGTCATGCAGTTGTAAATGAGCACTTAAAAATTGCAGATGGTGAGCATATTCTACGAAAAATTGAACATAATCTTGAGCATAAGGGTATTAAACATGTAACCATTCAATTAGAAACGGCTTCCCATCCACATGAAAGCTCGATTTTATGTCAATTGAAAAATGTTCATGAACATCACCATGAATAAAAAAAATTTTACGACTTGCATACCCTTCGTGGGTATAGTATGATAAAACTGAAATAGGAGGTGTAGTGAATGGAGGACATAGTAAAAGAGGATGCTTGTCATACAGAGGGAGCTACGTCTTGTCGAAAAAGCCATCACCCTGAGCGTGTAAAAAAGGATTTAACAACTCGTTTAAACCGTATAGAAGGTCAAATCCGAGGCATTAAGGGAATGATCGAAAAAGACGTTTATTGTGATGATGTTATTACGCAACTGTCTGCGACACAGTCAGCTTTGAATAGTGTAGCGAAAATTTTATTAGAAGGTCATTTAAAGGGTTGTGTTGTGGATCGTCTATCGGAGGGCGATGATGCAGTTTTAGATGAATTAGTAGTAACGATTCAAAAGTTAATGAAAAAATAGATGTTTATAAAAAAATAAAAGGAGAGATTTATTATGCAAAATGTAACATTAAATGTACAAGGAATGTCATGTGGTCATTGTGTAAACGCGGTTGAAAAAAACGTTGGTGCTTTAGCTGGTGTTGAACAAGTAAAAGTAAATTTAGCAGAAGGTTTAGTTGTTGTTGTATTTGACGATGCACAAGTATCACTTAATCAAATTAAAGAGACAATTGATGATCAAGGCTATGAAGTAAAATAAAATTTTTAGAGTGCTTCTGTGGCACTCTCTTATTTTCGAAAATATATACCCCCTGTCGGTATAAGGAGAGGTGAAAGGTAAATGAGTTCTGATCATAAGGAAGCTAATTTGCAAATTACAGGGATGACATGTGCGGCCTGTGCCACTCGAATAGAAAAAGGGTTAAATAAAATGGATGGAGTAGAACAAGCAACCGTTAATTTAGCGCTTGAAAAATCATCTATTAAGTACGATCCAGAAAAGCTAAGTGAAGCAGATTTTGAAAAAAAGATAGAAGCGCTTGGCTATGGAATAGTTAAACAAAAAACTGAACTTGATATTACAGGAATGACATGTGCGGCCTGTGCTACTCGAATAGAAAAAGGATTAAATAAAATGAGCGGCGTATCATCTGCCAATGTCAACTTAGCTCTTGAAAAAGCAATGATTGAGTTTAACCCATCAGAGGTGAACATTGCAGATATTATTGCTAAGGTTGAGAAGTTAGGATATGGCGCCCATCAAAAAGCAGATGAGCAGGAAACAGAGGATCATCGAGAAAAGGCTATTAAGCAGCAACAACAAAAATTTATTTTATCAGCTATTTTATCCCTACCACTGCTCTGGACGATGGTTGGACATTTTTCATTTACATCGTTTTTATATGTGCCAGAATTCCTTATGAATCCTTGGGTTCAAATGGTGTTGGCTACACCTGTACAATTTATGATTGGTAAGCAGTTTTATGTAGGGGCATATAAAGCATTACGAAATGGCAGTGCAAATATGGATGTACTTGTTGTGATGGGGACATCAGCGGCTTATTTCTATAGTGTTTATCAAGCAATCGTGACGATAGGATCACATCATGGCCCGCATCTCTATTTTGAAACAAGCGCTGTATTAATTACATTAATTTTGTTAGGTAAATTATTTGAGGCAAAAGCAAAAGGGCGTTCATCTGAGGCGATAAAAAAACTGATGGGCCTTCAAGCCAAAACAGCCATTGTTGTACGTGACGGTCTAGAGATGGAAGTGCCTTTAGAAGAAGTGATGATTGGTGATATCATTCTAGTTAAACCAGGTGAAAAGATCCCCGTTGACGGAGAAGTTTTAGAGGGAACAACGGCTGTTGATGAATCCATGTTGACAGGAGAAAGTTTACCAGTCGATAAAAAGCAGGGCGATTCATTATTTGGATCGACTATTAATAAAAATGGTTTTATAAAAATGACAGCGACAAAGGTTGGCCGTGATACGGCACTAGCACAAATTATTAAGGTGGTAGAAGATGCTCAAGGATCAAAAGCACCGATTCAACGTTTAGCAGATCAGATCTCAGGGGTTTTTGTACCAATTGTTGTGGGCATTGCGATTGTGACATTTATCGTGTGGATTATTTGGGTACGTCCAGGAGAATTTACGCCTGCTTTAGAGGTCTTAATTGCAGTACTGGTGATTGCTTGTCCATGTGCACTTGGTTTAGCCACACCGACCTCTATAATGGCCGGTTCTGGTCGCGCCGCTGAATTTGGCATTTTATTCAAAGGTGGCGAACACTTAGAACAAACACAAAGTATTGATACGGTCGTTGTAGATAAAACAGGGACAGTGACACATGGTAAGCCAGTGCTAACGGATGTTCTTTTAGCGCCAGACCAAGAGGAAACACACTTTTTATCATTAATTGGTGCGGCTGAGAAACAGTCGGAGCATCCACTTGCTGAGGCGATTGTTCATGGTATAGAAGAACGTGGGATTGCTTTAGGGGAAGTTCAATTTTTTGAGGCTATTCCAGGTTACGGTGTGCAGGCAACAGTCTCAGGTCAAGGTGTTGTCATTGGTACACGAAAATTAATGCAACAGTACGGCATTCAGCTAGATGATATTTTACCAACAATGGAGCAATTAGAGCGAAACGGCAAAACAGCGATGTTGGCCGCAATAAATGGCCAATATGCGGGGGTAGTAGCTGTTGCTGATACTGTAAAAGATACGTCTAAGGAGGCCATTCATCGTTTACAGAATATGGGCATTACAGTCATCATGATGACGGGAGATAATGAACGTACAGCCCAGGCAATAGGCACAGAGGTAGGCGTGAACCAAGTTATTGCGGAAGTTTTACCTGAAGGAAAAGCAGATGAGGTGAAAAAACTTCAAGCTCAGGGTAAAAATGTAGCAATGGTTGGCGACGGTATTAATGATGCACCTGCGCTGGCAACGGCCAATATTGGTATGGCCATTGGTACAGGGACAGATGTGGCGATGGAAGCGGCAGATATTACGTTAATCCGTGGTGATTTAAATAGTATTGCGGATGCCATTCTTATGAGTAGAAAAACAATGCGTAATATTAAACAAAATCTGTTTTGGGCATTTGCTTACAATACATTAGGTATTCCGATTGCTGCAATTGGTCTGCTTGCTCCGTGGGTGGCAGGTGCGGCAATGGCTTTTAGTTCTGTATCGGTTGTATTAAATGCTCTACGTTTACAGCGAGTGAAATTGTAAAGATGAAAAGGCATTGGGATGCATATTCTCAATGTCTTTTTTCTATTTATACGGAGGGAAATTTCCTGCTTAATTTTCTAGAATAATAGGTTGATTCTGTTTTTCATTTTCTCACTATGATAAAATGAAAGGTACTGACTCATTTATGTAGAACACAATGATCGAATCCATAGAACAAAAGGAGGAGCTTCTGGTGACGGTTCCATTTGTTACGGTAGAAGGTCCGATTGGTGTTGGTAAAACCTCTTTATCGAAAGAGATAGCGGCGACATTTAATTACCATCTATTAAAAGAAATTGTAGACGAAAACCCTTTTTTAAATAAGTTTTATGAAAACATTGAGGAGTGGAGTTTCCAAACGGAAATGTTCTTCCTTTGTAATCGCTATAAGCAATTAACGGACATTAAAAAATTCCGATTTGCTCATGCCAAGCCAGTTGTAGCAGATTATCATATTTTTAAAAATTTAATATTTGCGAAGCGTACACTGGCATCTACCGAATACGAAAAGTATGAGGAAATATATCAAATATTAACAAAAGACATGCCTGTTCCTAATGTAGTTGTTTATTTACATGCAAGCGTTGAAACATTGATGAAACGCATTGCCATGCGTGGACGAGATTTTGAAAAAATGATATCACGCGATTATATGGAGCAGCTCGTAACCGATTATCATTCTTTTATCGAACATTTTGAGAAAATGCATCCTGAAATACCAGTTATTAGATTTAATGGAGATCAGCTCGATTTTGTTAAAAATCCAGACGATTTAAATTATGTTTTAAAAATTATTAAGGATACGTTACAAAAAAGGAGTTTGCAATAATGAATTTAAGAGAGAAATACGATATTCCTCCACAAACGGTCATCACGATTGCCGGTACTGTAGGCGTAGGAAAGTCTACGATGACAAAAGCGTTAGCAGAAGCATTAAATTTCCGTACATCATTCGAAAAAGTAGATACAAATCCGTATCTTGATAAATTTTATGAGGACTTTGAAAAATGGAGCTTCCATTTACAAGTCTACTTTTTGGCAGAGCGTTTTAAGGAACAGAAACGTATTTTTGAGTATGGTGGAGGATTTATACAAGACCGTTCTATTTATGAAGATACTGGGATATTCGCTAAAATGCATTACGATAAGGGAACAATGAGCCCAACAGATTATGAAACATACACAAATTTATTTGATGCTATGGTCATGACACCGTATTTCCCACATCCAGATTTACTTGTTTATCTAGAGGGACCGATTGATGCTGTTATTGGGCGTATACAAGAACGAGGGCGCGCAATGGAGCAACAAACGCCAAATGATTATTGGATAGAAATGCATGAACGTTATGAAAACTGGGTTAATAATTTTAATTCCTGTCCAGTTCTACGTTTAGATATTAATGATTATGATTTATTAAAAAATCCGGATGCAATTGAATCAATTGTGAGCCGTATCAGTCATATGCTAAAACAAACAAGCCATTTAAGAAAATAGAAGAGCAACAAACTACCAAAGAACGTGAAACAATACATAGCCGATTGTTTCACGTTTTTTGAATAGGAGGGATTACTATAAGAATTGCAGTGTATTGCGGATCTGGTATAGGTAAAAGTCCAGTGTATGGGGAGAAAGCTACAGAGCTAGGTACAGTATTAGCTAAGCACGGACATAGTGTTGTTTACGGCGGTTCCAAAATGGGGTTAATGGGAAAGGTAGCAGATGCTGTTTTAGCCGCAGGTGGAGAGGTTATTGGTGTTATGCCAACCCATTTACAAAAGCGGGAACTGGCTCATTCTTCATTAACAGAAATTCATTTTGTTGAGTCTATGCATATTCGGAAAGCTAAAATGGCGGAGCTGGCTGATGCATTTATTGCTCTTCCAGGAGGTGCAGGAACGTTAGATGAATATTTCGAAGTTTTTACTTGGGCACAAATTGGCCTTCATGAAAAACCTGTCATTTTATATAATGTGAATGGTTTTTATGATGCACTCTTACAGCATTTTAAAATAATGCTAGAGGAAGGATTTATACGACCTGAACAAAAGTCCTTTTTCCGTATAGCAACTACTCCAGAGGAAATAGTACGTTTACTAAAAAAACATGGGTGAACATTGCCCATGTTTTTTATAATATAAAATAAACGGTAAAAAATAGAAATAGATGAGGTGGATTATGCAAGGTGCAGATACTCAAGTAACCGATGATTTAGTAGTACAAGCCATTGAACGCAATATAGCAATTATACGTTTTGATATGAATCGAAGGGTAGCCTATGTGAATGAACCGTTTGCTAGAACATTAGGCTATACAGTACAAGAAATGTTAGGAAAGAATCATAAAGATTTTTGTTTACCACATTTCGTTCACAGTCCAGCATATGAACAATTTTGGCGCAATTTAGTAGCAGGAAATAGTTATCAGGGCAAAATTGAGAGAATTGATGGAAATGGCCAAAGGATTTGGCTTGAGGCTACGTATATGCCTGTTTTCGCCAACCATACAAATAAAGTAATCGGTGTTTCAAAAATTGCTACAAATATTACTGAACGCCAAAATGAAATAACAAATGTAGCCGATCAATTGAAGGAAATGTCTAATGAGCTTCATCAACGTTCAGAGGCTGGTATTCAAAATAGTCAAGAATTACTGAGCACCATTCAAGTGGTTTCTCAGGAGTCAAAAGAAAATGTTAGCAATCTGGCACAGCTAAAAAATCAAGCTGATTCCATTAAAGGGATTGTGAAAACCATTCAAGAGATTGCTTCCCAAACAAATTTATTAGCTTTAAATGCAGCTATTGAAGCTGCGCGAGCTGGGGAGTATGGCCGAGGCTTTGATGTAGTGGCAAAAGAGGTGCGGAAGCTTTCTGTCAGGGTAGAGCAATCCATTTCAGAGGTGAAGGATCATATAGAAGGGATAGAGCGGGAAATTAGTCAAGTGACAGACAGTATTACAAAGATAGCTGAAAAAGTAGAAAAAACAAATGAACAAATTACTATTACAACTAAAGATTTTAATGAAATTGCATCTGCGGCTGAAGCTTTAGACGAGCAGTCCAAGCAATTTATTGAAATTATTTAACGTTCCATATTGCCCCATCCACAGACTAGGTGGTGGACTAATTTACAATATTTTAGTAGATATATTGAAATAGTATAAGTATTTTCTTTACAATATTTGTGTAAGACGTTCATTAATCATAATAGGGGTGTTATGGATGACAAAAGTGGAAGTAAGTTTTCAGCATCTACCAACAACAGCTATTTCAGATGCGACAGGTGGACATACGAATTTGTGTAGTACGATTAAACCGCTAGCCAATCATTTTAAAATTGCTGGGCGTGCGGTAACTGTACGATTACCAGATGGTGAAAATGGTGCAGTGTTGGAGGCTATTCGAGCGGCCAATGAAGGTGATATTTTGGTTATTGATGCAAAAGGAAACACCAATCGAGCGGTAGCAGGAGATTTTGTGGTGTCCTTAGCAAAAGGTATTGGTGTACAAGGCTTTGTAGTTGACGGTGTAATTCGTGATATTGCCGCTATTCGTGAGTTAGATTTCCCTGTATTCGCTTTAGGTACTACAGTAGCTGCTGGTAATAAAAATGGTGGTGGTAAAGTAAATGTTCCCATTGCCCTTGGAGGAGTAACAGTTCACCCAGGCGACTATATAATTGGAGATGTGGATGGTGTCATTGTTGTACCACAGCAAGATGCTGAAAAAGTGATTGAAGCTGCAGAGGAAAAGATACTTAAAGATGAAAAGCGTGCGCAAGAAGCACATGTAAATGGCAAAGAATCTGTTGTTGCGTATTTAAATAAAGTGCTTGGAAAATAAAAAAACGCTCACGATGCCATCCAACATCGTGAGCGTTTTATATTTTATGCTAAATTCTCATTTTCATTAAAGTAATTCTTCATTTTTTCGCGATCGAAACGGCCTTCCCATTTCGCCATTACTAATGACGCTAATGAGTTACCAATTACGTTAACAACTGTACGTCCCATATCAAGAATACGGTCAATACCAGCGATAAATGCTAGACCTTCTAACGGAATGCCGACAGTACCTAAAGTGGCTAGAAGCACTACGAAAGATACCCCTGGAACCCCTGCAATCCCTTTTGATGTAACCATCAATACAAGCATTAACGTAATTTGTTCACCAATGCTTAGGTGAATACCGTACATTTGCGCAATAAATAATGCTGCAATCGCTTGGTATAGCGTTGATCCGTCTAAGTTAAAGGAGTAACCGGTTGGGATAACAAAGGATACAATATCCTTCGGAGCCCCTAATTTCTCCATTTTTAACATAATACGCGGTAATACAGCTTCAGAACTTGCTGTTGAGAATGCTAAGATTAGCTCATCTTTCAACACTTTAATTAAATAGAAGATGCTGATTCCTGCGAATTTTGCCACAAGGCCAAGAACAACAAAGATAAAGAATAACATAGTTGCATAAACAAGAATGGCTAATTTGGCAAGTGGTACCAGTGAAGCAAACCCATATTTGGAAACGGTTACACCAATTAAACCAAATACCCCGATTGGAGCAAACTTCATTACGAGATTAGTTACCCAGAACATCGCATCTGCTACCCCTTGGAAGAAGTCTAAGACTGGCTTTCCTCGATCGCCAACTGCTGCAACTCCTAAACCAAAAATAACTGAGAAGAAAATAATCGCAAGCATATTACCCTCAGCCATAGACTGAATAATATTTGTTGGGACAATACCTACAATTATATCGAAGGGCCCCTCATGCTGTACTTCCTCAGTCGTTGTAACATACTTCGAAATATCCCCTTGAGATAATTCGTTCATGTTTATGCCTGCACCTGGTTGGAAAATGTTAGCGGAAAGTAATCCGACTAAAATAGCTACAGTCGTAATAATTTCAAAGTAAATAATAGATTTCCCGCCTAATCGCCCAAGCTGCTTCATGTCTCCAGTACCAGCAACACCTACGATTAATGTAGAAATAATAATCGGTACAACAATCATCTTAATAAGATGTAAAAAGATATCCCCTAATGGTTGTAAATATGTCTCAATCTTGGGGTTTCCATAAAAAATACCACCAACAATGATCCCTAAAATCAAGCCGATTAAAATTTGAGCGGCTAGACTGATTTTAAATTTCTTCTTCAAACCCTTTGTACCCCCTGATATTAAATTTTTAGGACACGCCTTACTTTAATAATACGGAGGACTTATGGAATCCGACAAAATCCGAGAAAATTAATTTAATTTTGTTAAAATGTCTGAATATAGCACTTGTATAAATTTCTTAATATTTACCTTTGCTTTACGATTGTCATGATCTTCAATCTGAGTCATGAGTTGACGAATTTCTTTAAAATCGAAGTAGCGAGGGGCATAGTATTCAAACTCAGAGTTGGTGTAATCGACAACACCTAAGTTTGCGAGATTAATCATGGCAGCTAATATCGTTCTGCGCACACGCTGTTCTATGGCTTTACTTTCCTTTAAAATGTCATCAGGTGTAGCCTTTGTTACAGCAGCGATTTCTTCATAAAGCTCCTTTAATGGAGGGAGGGGGGCAATCTTATGCTGATGAGCAAGTAAAGTTTCGATAATAGCTATAATATCCTCGCTTCCAATCTCACCGACAATACCCATATCATTTAATATAGACTGAATATGGTCTCGTGAAGTTGCTTTATTTGCCTTTTGCTCACTTAATTCAATATTTGTAAGTGATTGACGAATAACTAACAGTGAATTTTTTAGCCGAAATTGTTCTGTAGTTTTTTTCAAAACATTTTCAACCTCAATGCGGTTAATCGGTTTATGAATGAAGAAATCTATTCCTTGCTCATAAGCCTCACCAACCATTTCTTTATTCACAACCTGAGAAATCATTATAAATTGACCCTCAAAGCGATTTTGAATAAGATGTTCGACTGTGGCTATACCATCAAGCTTTGGCATCAGTAAATCGATTAGTACAATCTCTGGCTGGGTCATTAAAATTTGTGGTATGGCATCCTCTCCATTACGAGCTTCGCCAATCACTGTACCTAAGCCACTATCTTCAATAATTTGTTTTAACATGACACGACTTGCGCGATCGTCGTCTACAATAAAATACCTCATTTAAGTCTCTCCCGTTTGAATAGTTTGCGTAGGAATTATGATTTTAAACGTTGTGTATTGATTGTTTGATTCAACGGTTATGGAGCCTTTTAATTTTTCTATTAGTTCAGCAACATGTGAAAGGCCAATGCCAGTAGCTGCGACACCTTCTACATTATATTTTGTGGTAAATCCAGGTTCAAAAATAATAGAAAAATCATTCTGTGAAATTCCCTTTCCATTATCACATATTGTTACTACAGTATTATCCTCTTGTCGTTGAATAGCAATAGAAATGATACCTTGTTCTTCGATAGCCTCCACTGCATTGGCAGTTAAATTATTTAAAAGCGCAAGCAGTGCAATATGTTCCTTTGTTTGAAAATCGAAGTCTATACTTGTTTCAAACTGTATATTCTTCCCAAGTAATTCAGCGTACTTACTATTGCCGTCTTCGATATAATGTAATAATTCTGATAATATGAAAGGCCCGAAGCTTCTCTCACCAACAATCTTTGAAATGCCCGCATAGATGCGTTGTGAATCCTTTTTCACTTCATGAATTTCCTGGGCAATATGAAGAGCTTGCAAGCTTTCCGCTCGATATCCTTGAGCTTTTAATTGCCGATATAATTCAAAACCGCTAGCTGTTATGGTTTCAATATGGTTCATGGATTTTTTTAAATACAGAGTCTCAACATAGAGGTCAGATCCAATATTCAGCATCTCTTGTACACGTTTTTTTTGTTCGGCGATCAATATAGAGCTATAAATACCAACTACAAAAAAGCTTCGTAATAAGGCCACTGCTAATAGGATCAAAAGGTCGTGAAGAAATAAAAATGTATAAGTTTGTACAAAAAATCGGAAAATCTGTTCGGCTAAGTTACTAATGACCTCACTAAAAGCGACGAGTAAACCAAGCTTTAGTGGCTTTTCTCTATATGTTTGAACATCTAAAATTTGTAGGCATATAGCAAACAATACATAAAATAGACCTGCTGGTAAATGGTTAAATATGCTCTCTAATACGGATATATCGTGTAAATAGGAATTAAAAACACGAAAAATGATTGTCACTATACTTGTAGCAAACCCAGCTAAAATAATGGGAGTGGGTTTAATTAATGTGCATAAGAAAAAGATAATGGTGCCTAAACCAAAGCGAAATGTCGTATTGGCAAACGGCATAATTTTAATTTCACTACCAATTGCGGTCAAAACAGCAATCAAAATAACCCAAGTGAGGGAAGTGCGAGCTATATTTCTTTTCGATGGCAATATGACAACCTCCCATAAGCGATATAATAAAAAAATACCACAACCGAGACGGAAGTGGTATTTAACAAGTCATACATACAATTTTGGCAAAAAAAAACGGCTACATTCGTAGTCGGAAATTAAAAACTGGAGGAGGTAGAGGGATTCGAACCCCCGCGCGGTGTTACCCGCCTGTCGGTTTTCAAGACCGATCCCTTCAGCCAGACTTGGGTATACCTCCATGTTATATTACTTTGCTGTCTTTCGACAAAAATAAATTTATCATAACTTAAAACTCAAGTCAATATTTTTTTCGAAAAAATATCATGATGGGAAAAATACATGGGTAATAAATAATTTGTGCATTAAGTTGCAATTTATACAAACAATCAGTATACTAGTTATTGCCGTGCTAGGTGGGAAGGTAGCGGTGTCCTGTAACTCGCAATCCGCTCTAGCGAGACTGAATTCCTTTTTCGAGGCTGTCCGTATTGTTTGGTCTGCCTTCTGCACGTAGTGTTGACGATTGGGTCCTGCGCAATGGATACCCATGAACCATGTCAGGTCCGGAAGGAAGCAGCATTAAGTGGTCATATCCATGTGCCGCGGGGTTGCCTAATCTGAGCTAACGACAGGAGTAACGCTTATGTGCGGCTGTCAAGGAAAGGTGCACGGCATTAAATTGCCAACTCAAAGCATCCGCCTACTATAAGGCGGATGCTTTTTTTATTTTAATTAGTTACTTCATTTTATATATAAGGCAGCAAATGCTATAATAAGACTATTCTATTTAATGGAGAAGGAGAGAGAAAAACAGTGACGTATCAAGCATTTTACCGTGTGTATCGTCCGCAATCTTTTCGAGAGATGTCCGGTCAAGCGCATGTCAAAAGAACGCTACAAAATGCTCTCCTAGCGAATAAAACGACGCATGCTTACCTTTTTTCTGGGCCACGTGGTACAGGGAAGACAAGTACAGCTAAAATTTTTGCAAAAGCTTTAAATTGTGAACATGCGCCTGCAAAAGAGCCTTGTAACGAATGTGCTACATGTATAAGTATTACGGACGGTTCGCATCCTGATGTCATTGAATTTGACGCAGCTTCAAATTCACGTGTTGAAGAGATTAGAGATATTATAGAAAAAGTTCGTTTTGCTCCTGCAAGCAGCAGATACAAGGTGTACATTATTGATGAAGTGCATATGCTCTCTACAAGTGCTTTTAACGCTCTTTTGAAAACTTTAGAAGAGCCGCCTCCTCATGCAGTATTTATTTTAGCAACAACAGAGCCTCATAAATTGCCTGCAACAATTATTTCTCGTTGTCAGCGCTTTGATTTCAAACGACTTTCTACCAATGATATTATTGAACGTATGAAAGTTGTCTTAGAAGATATTGAGCTGCCGTATGAGGAGCAAGGCTTAAAGGTAATAGCGCAATCTGCTGCTGGGGGAATGCGTGATGCTTTAAGTTTATTGGACCAAGTAGTATCTTTCAGCGGAGAGAAACTAAAGCTTGAGGATACATTACTAGTTACAGGTTCAATAAGTCAGGATGTTTTTTATGATTTAGCCGAGGCACTCAAAGCGAAAGATGTTGCACAAATGCTTGCGCTATTAGAACAACTAATTGTTGATGGTAAAGATCCACTGCGTCTTTCAGAAGATTTAATTACATTTTTCCGTGATTTATTATTACTTCAAACAAGTGATGATTTAGCTGAATTATTAGAGCTCGTGTCTCCTGAAGAACGTGTATTATCCTTGGCGCATGAATTTGCACCGAATATGCTTTATGGCTATATCGATATACTTGCGAAAACTCAGCAAGAAATGCGCTTTTCTCACCATACGAAAATCTATTTAGAAACGGCATTACTTAAAATGGTACAGTTTTCGGGAGGGAGCACTAATCAAGCGGTAACTACAACGAGCGATACGGCTATTAACCCTGAATTCGCTCAAAAAATTGTAGCGCTTGAACAGATGGTTCAACAATTATCTGTACAATTACAATCAGGGGCTCCTGTGCAAGCATCGCAAACACCAAAAGAGCAAAGACCACGTGCTAAAAATCCAAACGGCTATAAGGCTCCGACCGGTCGTATCCAAGAGGTACTAAAAGACGCTACAAAGCAAGATGTTCAACGTATAAAATCGGTTTGGGCACAAGCACTAAATCAATTGCAAAAATCTCAATCTGCGCTTTTAGCTGAAGCTGAACCAGTTGCGGCATCTTCAAGTGCTTTTGTGTTAAAATTCAAGTATGATATTCATTGTCAGATGGTTGCAGATAATCAGTCTTTAAAGGGCCACTTTACACAGTTAATTGCCGGACAAACTGGTACAATGTACGAAATGCTTTGTATACCAGAGGAATCTTGGTTAAAAATGCGTGAAGAGTTTATCCGTGATCATAGTATGCAGCACAAAAAAACTTCAGCTGCATCAGAGAATGGTGAGGAATTATTAGAACCACCACCGGCAGAAATGTCGGATGAGCCATTTATCGATGATGCTCAGCCACTTGCTTCACAGGACCCACTTGTGACAGAGGCTGAAAATCTCTTTGGTAAAGATTTTGTTGAAATTATGGAAGATTAAATTTTAGGAGGAAAACATGTATGCGCGGAATGGGAAATATGCAAGGTATGATGAAAAAAATGCAAAAAATGCAAAAGGAAATGATGGAGGCTCAAGAGGCTCTAAATGCAGAGCAATTTGAAGGTGTTGCAGGTGGCGGCATGGTAAAAGTAACTGTGTCTGGTCAACGTGAAGTTGTGTCAGTAAATCTTGATGAATCTGTAGTAGATCCAGAGGATATTGAAATGCTACAAGACTTAATCGTTATTGCTACTAATGAGGCATTAAAAAAGGTAGAAGAAAAAACGAACTCAACGATGGGTAAATTTACTCAAGGCTTAAACCTTCCATTCTAGGAGGTATTCATATGTACTACCCAGAACCAATATCAAAATTGATCGATAGTTTTATGAAATTGCCAGGTATCGGGCCAAAAACTGCGGCTCGTCTGGCGTTTTTTGTGTTATCAATGAAGGAAGAAGATGTCTTATCTTTTTCTAAAGCATTAGTTGATGCTAAACGAAATTTAAGCTACTGTTCCGTTTGTGGCAATATTACGGATGTAGACCCATGTCACATATGTACAGACAAACAACGAGATCATTCGATTATTTGTGTTGTTCAAGATACAAAAGATGTGATTGCGATGGAAAAAATGCGTGACTATAATGGCATGTACCATGTGCTACAAGGTGCGATATCACCGATGGATGGTATTGGTCCAGAGGATATTAATGTCGCTTCCTTGTTGGTCCGGTTGCACGATGAAAGTGTCCAAGAGCTTATTCTAGCTACGAATTCAACTATTGAAGGCGAGGCAACAGCTATGTATATATCTCGCCTTGTCAAACCATCAGGTATTCGTGCGACCCGCATTGCGCACGGATTACCAGTAGGTGGGGATTTAGAATATGCTGATGAGGTAACGTTATCTAAGGCGATGGAAGGTCGACGTGAGCTGTGAGTGAGGGATTAATATGTTCTTCCGTAGTAAAGGAAAGCTAAAAAAAGAGTTCGATGATAGGCTTGTAAATCTTATAAAAGAAACAAAAGAGGATTTACAACAGGCTAAGATAATAGAAGAATTAATGGACGACTATGATCTAGGGGCGATCGCTCAACGAAAAGCGGCAGAAAGCATTCATTTTTATTTATTTAAAGAAGCTAGAATTCGCAGAGTGTTAATTAAATAGTTCTATTGGCCATTCATAGAAGCAATACAGGAAACATAAACTTTCATAATTATTTTTTTGAGGGGGTAACCATATGTCTTGGTTAGTAATTATGAGTATTTGTGTTCCTGTAGGGCTTCTTTTTCTTTATGTCATAATAAGACATGCTAAGCTTGGCAAAATCTTAGAAGGATTATCTGTTTTTTGGTTTCGATTTGCATTTGCCTTCCTATTATTATTTATGATTCATTTAGGTATCGGTTATATAGGATATAATGTGCCGATTAATCTTTTCTCTGTCTTAACAATTGCCGTTTTAGGTATTCCAGGGGTTCTAGGAATAACAGCTTTAATATTTATTTTATAAAATGCTTGCAATATAATAATATTATGGTATAGTTATAGAAGTCGCCAATACAACTGGTTGAAACGAAAATAAATTGAAAAATTTATGTTGACACAGTGTATGAGACATGATATTATATAAGAGTTGCTGTTGAAAAACAACAACAAACAACATGAACCTTGAAAACTGAACAAGCAAAACGTAATCAATAAAGTTTTAAGTAACTAGCCTAGCTAGTGAACGAAACAAAATTTTGGACATCAAAATTGATGCCAGCAAAACAATTTGAGCTAATCAAATT
>NZ_JBXAHN010000017.1:0-36976 GCF_058795135.1 Lysinibacillus sp. GW823-FHT06C08 | reverse complement strand
GATTTTTTTGTGAAATGAACAAAAAACCCCGAATAGGGTCACTTTTTAAAGTGTCCACTATTCGGGGTTCAGTTCATTTCTTTGCTACATGGTTTTTTAAATGGAGTAATCTTCGGGGATAAAGACCTTTAATTGCTTCGGCCTAACAAATACATGATCGCCCACTTCAAGCTGAAGGTGAAGGAACTGTTCTTTTGATAATTCTGCCTCTAAAAATTCATCTAAATCTTCACGGCGTAGCTCAATTTGAACAATAGGCCCCAACAGATGGATATGATTGATTTTGACGGGAACCGTACCTGGAATACTTACCTTTTCTATTTGTATATCATGGGGGCGTACATAACCAATCACATTATCTTTTGTATGTGATTGTACATCAGGTACATCCAGTGCAACTTCTCCATGCATCAGCTTACCGTTATGTAAGCGTCCTTTAAAAAGATTAACGTTCCCTAAAAAATCATAGACAAATGGACTTTTGGGATGTGTATACACTTCATCTGGACTCCCAATTTGCTCGATTTTGCCATTGTTCATGACAACAATACGATCTGCCACATCCAATGCCTCCTCTTGATCATGCGTAACAAATATACTTGTAATATGAAATTCATCATGTAACTTTCGTAGCCAGCGACGCAACTCCTTGCGAACTTTTGCATCAAGTGCCCCAAATGGCTCATCTAGCAGAAGAACTTTCGGCTCTACTGCAAGTGCTCTTGCAAGTGCCACACGCTGTCTTTGACCACCTGAAAGCTGTGTAGGATAGCGGTCAGAGAAATTTTCGAGTTTAACTAATTGTAGCAATTCTATCACTTTGTCTCGTATCTCTTGCTTAGTAGGTCTAGTTTTCCGAGGGCGAACCTTTAGGCCATAGGCGACATTTTCAAAGACTGTCATATGACGAAATAGGGCATAATGCTGAAACACAAAGCCTACATTACGTTCCTTTGGATGCCGGTCCGTCATGGAATGTCCATCAAAAAAAATATCACCCGTATCGGCGGTTTCCAGCCCTGCAATGACACGTAATAGAGAGGTTTTTCCTGATCCAGAGGGGCCAAGCAATGCAACAAGCTCCCCTGACTGAATATGAATAGAAATATCCTCTAATGCTTGAAAAGATCCGTATATTTTCGAGACATTTTGAATTTGTATACTCATGTTGATCATCTCCTTTTAACTAGATTTGGACTTCCATGCAATGATGTCTTTTAAAATTAATGTAAAGATAGCTATGACACTCATTAAGGATGCAACAGCAAAGGCGGCTGAAAATTGATATTCATTATAGAGAATTTCAATATGAAGGGGCATTGTATTTGTCATGCCTCGTATATGGCCAGATACAACTGAAACAGCACCAAATTCTCCTATTGCTCGTGCGTTACACAAGATTAGACCATAGAATAAACCCCATTTAATATTGGGTAAGGTGACATACCAAAATGTCTTAAAGCCACTTGCACCAAGTGAAATCGACGCCTCCTCCTCAGACGTACCCTGTGCTTGCATTAGAGGTATTAGCTCACGAGCAACAAAGGGCAGTGTGACAAATATAGTCGCAAGCACAATGCCAGGTAGGGCAAAAACAATTTTAATATCATTGGTGAATAACCAATCACCAAATAATCCCTGCGATCCAAATAGTAAAATAAATACCAAACCTGCGATAACAGGGGAGACCGCAAAAGGTAAATCAATAATGGTTAGTAAAAGATTTTTCCCCTTAAAATTAAATTTTGTAAGGGTCCATGCAGCCATTACGCCAAAGATTACATTTAGAGGTACGGCAATCGCTACAACTGTTAAAGTGAGTTTAATAGCAGCTAATGCATCTGGATGTGTGATAGCTGCCAAGTAAACATCAACACCTTTTTGAAAGGCTGTAATAAAAATTGAAGCTAATGGCAGGACGATAAAAAAAGCTAAAAAGGCTAATGCAATAAATGTAAGCGCATAGCGAATAACACGAGGCTCCTGTAAGGCGGCAGACTTAGACACCTTATTTTTTTCAGTACTAGCCTGTTGAATAAATGTTGATTGTTCCATATAGCTCCTCCTAATGTACAAACCGACGATTGGCTAGCCATTGTATGACGTTAATGGTTAATAATAAAATAAATGAAGTAACAAGCATTACTACTGCAATTGCAGTGGCACCAGCATAATCGTATTGCTCAAGTTTAGTCATAATAACTAAAGGGGTAATTTCGGTTTTCATCGGCATATTTCCAGCGATGAAAACAACCGAGCCATACTCTCCTAGAGCACGGGCAAAGGCTAATGAAAAGCCCGTTAATATGGCTGGTAGCAACTCTGGTAAAATCACCTTACGAAAGGTTTGTAAACGATTGGCTCCAAGGCTAGCTGAAGCCTCCTCGACTTCAGCACTAATATTTTGCAATACTGGCTGTACTGTCCGTACAACGAAAGGGAGACCAATAAAAGTTAAGGCAATTATAATACCAAGGGGCGTAAAGGCAATTTTAAAATCAAAAAATTGGCCAATCCAACCATTGGGGGCATAGAGCGATGTTAAAGCAATCCCTGCTACAGCAGTAGGTAAAGCAAAGGGTAAATCTACTAATCCATCAATCATTCTTTTAAAAGGAAACTGGTAGCGAACCAGAACCCAAGCGATAATTGTACCGAAAAGTACATTTAATAGACCTGCAATGAGGGCTGTGCTGAAGCTCACTTTATAGGAAGCAACAGCACGAGGATCAGTGATAATATCGAAAAACGCAGCCCAGCTTAAGGACATCGTATGGAAAAATATCATAGAAAGTGGTAATAACACTAGTAAACTAACATATAACATCGTATATCCAAGAGATAGGTAAAAGCCTGGAATAATACGACGTGATTTTTTCGTCAGGGTTAAACTACTCATCAAAACACTCCTTATTGTGGCAAGTAGATTTCATCAAAGGTACCACCGTCTTTAAAGTGAGTTGCTTGTGCTTTTGTCCAGCCACCAAAATCATCGATAGAAACAAGTTCAAGCTGAGGGAATTGGTCTTTATATTTAGATAGAACAGCTTCATTGCGAGGTCGGTAATAGTTTTTGGCAGCAATTTCTTGACCTGTATCGCTATATAAATGCTGTAAATATGCCTCTGCCACTTCGCGTGTTCCTTTTTTATCAACGATTTTGTCAACAACCGCCACTGGTGGCTCCGCTAAAATACTTAATGATGGGGTAATAATCTCGAATTCATCCTTCCCTAATTCATGAAGTGATAAGTAAGCTTCATTTTCCCATGCAATTAAGACATCCCCAATTTTTCGTTCCACAAAAGTTGTGGTAGCACCTCGGGCACCGGAATCTAGTACTTCAACATTGCTGTATAGTGATTTCATAAATTCTTTTATTTTTGTTTCATCGTTGTTATATAACTTTCCCGCATATCCCCAAGCAGCTAGGTAGTTCCACCGTGCACCACCAGATGTTTTAGGGTTAGGGGTAATGACGGATACGTCTTTTTTGATGAGATCATCCCAATCTTGTAAATTTTTCGGGTTGCCCTTGCGTACTAAAAAGACAATAGTGGATGTATAGGGAGTAGAGTTATGGTCAAATTCTGTTTGCCAATCTTTATTTAGCAGTTCACGAGTTTGGGCAATTTCATCAATATCATAGGCGAGAGCAAGCGTGACAACGTCTGCTTCGAGGCCATCAATCACTGCTCTACCTTGTTTTCCTGAGCCTCCATGAGATTGTTTAATCGTGACATCCTGCCCTGCTTCATCCTTCCATTTTTTTATAAAATCTTGATTGAACTCATCGTAAAGCTCGCGTGTTGGGTCATAGGATACATTTAATAGCTCTACTGATTCTTGGCCACCTGTATCTTCATTTGAGTTAGCACTACTACATCCTGTTACAGATAAAGTTAATACAGCAAGCAGTGCCAAAGATTGAAAGACATTGTTCCTTTTCTTCATTCCATTTCGCTCCCTTTCTGGCTAAAGAATGCAAAAAGCCATCCCCTATAACGATAATTCGTCATTGGTAGATGGCCTTCAGATCCTCTGATCAGCATTTTGGTATTTGTAGATAATACATTAAACATATATTTCCTATTAGTCAACAAGGAATTGTGGAATGTTGAAAATAAGGGTGATTTACCTAGCTATCATTTATCTTATGCAACTAAGAGTGTCAAAAATGGGTTTATTGCATAAGATATTTCAAAAACCTAGTTGACTGCTTGGTGTACTTTAGTATATATTTGGTAATAAGAAAAAACGATTATAGAACGAGGTAGCAATTACTAGTGAAAAATCGTTGAATAATGAGCTGGCTAGTCAAACTAGAGGCGTTTTAACAAAGACATGTTTTTGGGTGTCTTTTGTTAGAACGCCTTTTTTCGCTATGAGGGGGATTCAATGTTAACACATGCAAATTGGCAAGAACCAAACATTAATTTTCAGGTTGATGAAACGTATAAGGGAGCATTAGAGGTTTTACAGTGGAGCTATCAAGAGTATGGGAATGAAATTGTCTATGCCTGTAGCTTTGGGATAGAGGGCATAGTTTTAATTGATCTCATTTCAAAGGTAAGACCAGATGCAACCATTGTCTTTTTAGATACAGATGTCCATTTTAAAGAGACCTATGAAACGATCCAGCGAGTAAAGGAAAAATATCCACCATTAAACATTGTGATGAAAAAGCCTTCACTTACACTTGAACAACAAGCGGCCCAATATGGTGATGAACTATGGAAGTCAGATCCAAATCAATGCTGTGCTATACGCAAGATTAAGCCTTTACATGAAGCCCTTTCAGGTACAAAGGCTTGGATATCCGGTTTACGTCGTGAACAATCGCCATCACGTCAACAGACAAATTTTCTTAATCGTGATGATAAATTTAAGTCGATTAAAGTTTGCCCACTTATCCATTGGACATGGAAGGATGTTTGGCGATATGTCTCAAAACATAATTTGCCATACAATCCTTTGCACGATCAAGGCTATCCAAGTATCGGCTGTGAGCATTGTACGAAGCCGGCGTTTACGATGGATGATTTACGTTCAGGTAGATGGCAAGGCTCAGGCAAGACGGAATGTGGGTTACATGAATAAAGGAGTAATGCCATGCTAGAATATTTCGCCATAGCTATTAGTTTATTTTTTGCAATGAATATAGGTGCAAGTGGAGCAGCGGCTTCAATGGGAGTTGCTTATGGGGCCGGAGCTATTAAAAAGGCTTGGCAAGCATTATTGTTATGCGCAATAGGCGTTTATAGTGGAGCGGTTTTAGGCGGAGGAGAAGTAGTCAAAACGATTAGCTCGGGCATTATGCCTCAGGAATATATTACGGTGAAAATTGTCATCATTATTTTAATTTCTGCAACGAGCAGTTTATTTTTTTCCAACCTTCTAGGCATCCCCTTATCTACGAGTGAGGTGACCGTCGGTGCAGTCGTTGGTGTGGGAATGGCTTATAAAGTGCTATTCGTTCAATCTTTACTTGTCATCATGTCCTTTTGGGTTATCGTCCCACTTATAGCTTTTGTTATAGCCCTTATATGTGGAAAGTTGTTATATAAATTACAACATAGGGGGCTACTAAAAGATCATCCAATTTTAACGGTTCTACTCGTATTAGCAGGATTTTTTGAAGCCTTTTCGGCAGGTATGAATAATGTTGCCAATGCAGTTGGACCGCTAGTAGGTGCTGGCATGATGGATGTTACTATCGGCATTATGCTTGGGGGTGCCTTTGTCGCTATAGGAGCCATCCTACTTGGAAAACGAGTTCTTGAAACAAACGGAAAAAAAATTATGCGGTTTCAAAAGGCAGAGGGTATTTTAATTTCAAGTACGGGTGCGCTCCTTGTTGGTATAAGCTCCATTTTTGGACTTCCAGTGCCACTAACGCAAGTAACATCTTCCTCTATTATCGGAATGGGTATGGCAAAGAACGGAAAACAAATTTTCCATAAGCATATTGTGAAAAAGATTATTCGTATATGGGTTGTATCCCCAATTTTTTCATTAGCCATTTCTTATTTTTTAGTGCAGTTATTTTTAGAAAAAGATCTTTATGCGATTATTTTGAATGGCAGCATTATCGTTGGAACGCTTGGAGTTATTAGTTTAATGCGTACAATGCGAGAGGAAGAGCAATCCATATATGATGCAGGAGAGGGTATTTAATTACACTAGTGTTACAACATCATTGATCTTTCATACATTTCAACTATTAAACTTAGTATTTAACTAGAATTAGGAGGAGATTATATGAGTTTACAACCACATGGAGGGTTTCTTGTGCAAGCTTTCCATCCCGAAAAGGAGATGTCATCTATTCATAAGGAGATTGAACTGGATGCCATTTCTTTGAGTGATTTAGAGTTAATTGCCATAGGTGGCTACAGCCCTATCGAAGGCTTTTTAACACAAGCAGATTATGAATTTGTAGTGGAAAAAAGTCGATTAGCATCAGGTATAGTATGGAGTATTCCAATTACCCTCCCTGTGACGAAAGAGAAGGCAGCAACATTACAACCTGGCGAAGAGGTAAAATTAGTCTACCAAGGTGAAACTTATGGCGTTATTCAGGTAGCTGATATTTTTGAGCCGAATAAGCGAACAGAGGCATTACTTGTATATGGTACTGAGGATCTCGCACATCCTGGCGTTCACAAGCTACATGAACGTCCTGCCATATATGTCGGAGGGAAAATTACTCTAATCAAACGTCTGGCACAAAAGTTTCCTACCTATTCATTTGATCCGGTGGAAACCCGTCAACTATTTGCTTCAAAGGGTTGGCAAACCATTGTTGGCTTTCAAACGCGTAACCCGGTGCATCGAGCGCATGAATATATCCAAAAGGCAGCACTTGAAACGATTGATGGTTTATTTTTAAACCCTCTTGTTGGTGAAACAAAGTCGGATGATGTGTCTGCGGCTATCCGCATGGAGAGCTATAAGATTCTATTAAAAAATTACTATCCTGAAAATCGTGTGCAATTAGGAGTGTTTCCGGCTGCTATGCGTTACGCAGGACCAAGAGAGGCCATTTTCCATGCACTTGTAAGAAAAAATTATGGCTGTACACATTTTATCGTCGGTCGAGATCATGCCGGTGTAGGGGATTACTATGGCACGTACGATGCACAAAAAATCTTTGAACAGTTTACGGAAGATGAATTAGGGATTGTTCCATTAAAGTTCGAGCATAGTTTTTATTGTCAGCAATGTGAAGGAATGGCTACAACAAAAACTTGTCCACACGATAGCTCTGCCCATATTATTTTATCAGGAACAAAAGTACGAGAGATGCTACGTAATGGGGAAGTACCACCAAGTACATTTAGCCGTAAAGAGGTAGTAGATGTATTAATAAAAGGCATGCAAAAGGAGGTAGTCAAATGAGTTCGAATATTGTTTGGCATGAAGCCTCCGTTACAAAAGAGGAGCGTCGATCCCAAAATAAACATCAAAGCTTTATTTTATGGTTTACGGGCTTGTCTGCTTCAGGAAAATCATCTATAGCCAATGCGTTTGCCCGCCAATTATATGAAAGGGGCAACCAAGCCTTTGTATTGGATGGCGATAATGTCCGTCATGGCTTAAACAAGGATTTAGGTTTTGAGGAGGCAGGACGAAAAGAAAATATTCGTCGTATAGGGGAAGTTTCGAAGCTTTTTATAGAAAGTGGTCAAATTGTATTAACGGCATTTATTTCTCCTTATCGAGAAGATCGTCAGGTGGTCCGTGCACTTGTTGAAGATGGTGAATTTATCGAGGTCTTTGTAAAGTGTTCAGTAGAAACATGTGAAAAACGGGATCCCAAAGGCCTATATAAAAAAGCGAGAAAAGCAGAAATTGCTAATTTCACTGGTGTTAGCGCCCCTTATGAGGAACCAGAAAACCCTGAAATTATTTTAGATACTGAACATCATACGATAGAAGAATGTGTGCAACAGTTGACTAGTATTTTAACTTCCAAAGGGTATATATAATAAACAAATAAAAAAATCTGCTCGTTCAGAACGATTGAGCAGATTTTTTATATGTCTTATTGTGTGTCCTGTTCTTTTTTCATTCTGTCAATTTCAGGGCCTAATTCATCACGTACTGTCCCTTTCCAAGGCTTGACACCAGCAATATAAGAGGAGCGAGTCATAATATGTCCTCCAACAGGGCCAGTGATGAAGAGGAACAGTATTCCTAGTAATATACGTGGATTAAAATGATCTTCGATTAGCCAAAAGTGAAAGAATACACCAATTAGTACACACATGACACCAAGTGTAGCACTTTTTGAGGCAGCATGTGCTCGTGTATATAAATCAGGTAGGCGGATAAGCCCAATAGCTGTGACGACAATAAAAAGTACTCCAATAGAAATGAAAAAGATAACTAAACTATTAGCGAGAATTGTCACGTTTAATGATATCTCCTTTCTCTATGAATTTAGAGAAAGCAACTGTACCGATAAATGATAAAATCGCTAGCAATAAAATAATCTCAAGGAAGAAGCTTGTTTCCACTAAAATCGAAAATAATCCAATCAAGGAAATAAGAGAGACACCAAGTGAATCTAAAGCGACTACACGGTCAGATGCAGAAGGTCCTTTGATCATCCGATAAATGACCGCAATCATCGATAAGCAAATCACTACAATGACCGTTATAATAAATGTTGTCATGATTTACTCACCTCCAAAATCGCTTTCTCAAATGAATCTCGAATGGAAGCAACAGCCTCATCCACATCATTAATATCAATAGCATGTACATATAGTGTTTTAGCATCATCCGATACATGTACGACTACAGTTCCTGGCGTTAAAGTGATAAGACTGGATAATAATGTGATTTCCCAGTCTTCTGTTAATACAGTAGGATAAGCAAAAAAGGCAGGCTGCATGTCCAATTTAGGCTTTAATACTACCTTCAGGACTTGCACATTCGCTAATACTAATTCTTTAAAGAACAGCAAAGTTAATTTTAAAAGGGCCCATAGGCGGTAGACATAAAGACGAGATCTAAAAAATCTTCGCATTATTATGAGTAAAATGATGCCCATTAAGAACCCAATAATAAAGCCGGTTGCTGTGTAATTAGAGGATAGGAACATCCATACGAAGGCAAGTACAAAGTTTAAAATCATTTGAAATGCCACAGCGTTAATCCCCCTTCATCACAGCATCTATATAGATAGATGGATCATTTAAAAGTTTTGCTGCATCGTCCATAAATGGCGTCATCCATTCGGAACCAACACCATATGCGACAGAAATAAGTACTAAAAGGGCTGAGGGCATAAACAGCATTTTGTAGATAGATTTGTCAACGATGCCCTTCGTTTCTTTTTCCTCGCCCCAAAAGGCATAGATGAAGATACGAATTACGGATAGTAGAACGAGCAACGAGGACGCTAATATGAAAATACTACTCCACATATTACCCGCTTCAAAGCCACCTTGTACAATCAATAGTTTGCCAACAAATCCGCTAAGTGGTGGAATTCCGGCTAAGCCAAATGCTGCAATTAAATAACACCAACCAAGTGCCGGGTATTTTTTCATCAGACCACCCATCTTCCGCAAATCAGATGTACCAGTAATGTAGATGATTATACCGATTAACATAAAGAGTGCTGCCTTTATGAGCATATCGTGTACTAAATAAAACATTGCTCCCTTTAAGGAAGCTTCATTCATTTGTGAGACACCAAATAAAATAACCCCTACGGCGATGACAATATTGTAGATAATAATAAGTTTGACATCAAAGTAAGCGAGTGCCCCGATGCATCCAGCCACAATTGTAGCAATGGCAAGTACCATCAATAGATCATGAGTATAGGATAAATCGTGTACAAAGAATAATGTATAGGTACGTGTAATCGCATAGACACCTACCTTTGTGAGCAGTGCACCGAATAATGTTAGTACAGGTATAGGCGCCGCTGCATACGAAGTAGGAAGCCAAAAATACAATGGGAAAATGGCTGCTTTTAATCCAAATACCATTAAAAAGAGTACAGCTATAACGGTAATGATACCTGGTTGATTGATTTCAGCTATTTTAACGGCAATATCAGCCATATTCAATGTTCCTACAACCGAGTATAAAAAGGCTACAGTAATGACAAATAGGGCAGACGAAATAACATTAATTAAAATATATTTAATCGATCCTTTCAGTTGCCCTTTCTCGCCACCTAGGACGATCAGTAAATAAGAAGCCATTAATAATACTTCGAAGAAAACGAATAAGTTAAAAATATCACCTGTAGTAAAGGCCCCATTAACCCCAGTTAAAATAAACATGATTCCAGGGTAATAAAAGAATCGTTCACGTTCCTTCGTAATAGAACCAAAGCCATACCAAACAACAAAAAAGGCAATTAACAATGTCGTTGTCACGAGCAATGCGGATACCATATCAGAAACCATTGTAATGCCATAAGGAACTGGCCAATCTCCGAAAGTGACCTTTTGGATACCATCATGTTTCACTTTCATTAGAAGTGAAACGGCAGTGATCAAGGAGATCCCGATTCCAAGTAATGAAAATGTTCGTTGATACATTAAATTTTTTTGCCCAAACATTAAAATCATACCGAAGAAAAACGGAATGATGATAGGCAGCAGTAGGAAGTTATTCATCCTCATCACTTCCTCTCATTAAGCTAATATCATCAGTTTGCAGCTCCTGATAGGAACGATATGCCAGCACTAGGAAAAACGCCGTGACGCCAAAGCTAATTACAATAGCAGTTAAGATCAGTGCCTGAGGTAATGGATCTGCAAAAGTTTTGGCTCCTTCGTTTAACACGGGTGGAGCCTCACCACCAAGACCACCCATCGTTAATATAAGTAGATGAGCACCATGACTTAAAAGTCCTGTACCAATAATAATTCGTAATAAACTTTTTGATAAAATTAAATAGACAGCTGCCATAAAGAGGAAGCCAATGACAAAGGCCATAATTATTTCCATTATTCATCCTCTCCAATCGTTTGAATAATGGTCATCGTAACACCGACAACAACCAGATAGACACCGCTATCAAAAAGCATAGCCGTGTGTAAAGACTGTTTGCCTAGAAGCGGTAAATCAAAATAATCAAAGAAATGAGTAAAAAAAGGTTCGCCCACAAACATAGGGAATGCTGCAGTAGCAAGGGCTAATAATAAACCAATAGCCGTTAAATACGTGTAATTAATAGGTAAAATATGGCGTACAGTACGGATATCAAACGCTAACACTAATAGCACGATGGCACTGGAGGTTAAAAGCCCTCCAACAAAGCCACCACCCGGCGTGTAATGACCTGCTAAAAAAATATGAATGGAGAAGAAGAAAATAATGAAGAATACAATTTTAGCCGTAAATTGTATTATCACATCATTTGTTTTCATGTGTTTTCTCCTTTCTATTCATACGCAATTTAATCATTGCAAAGATAGCCATTCCAGCAATAGCGAGTACTGTAATTTCAAACAATGTATCAAAGCCACGATAGTCTACTAAAATTACGTTGACAATATTTCCTCCGCCCGCTAAAGAGTAAACGGTTTCCTCATAGTACTTAGAAATAGTAGGAATGAGTTTTTGCGAATGAGCAGATAGTGCGACAAGTGTTACCATGACACCTACTGCAATGGATATAACAGCTCGATTTAATTGAAATCTCATACGCTCTTCTCGTTTACCAAGCTTTGGCAAATGGTAGAATGCCAATAAGAAGAGGGCAACAGATATGGTCTCAATAACAAGCTGTGTTAAGGCTAAATCTGGTGCATTAAAAATAACAAAGAATAATGCTACCGTATATCCAACAGAGCCAAGACCTATAATGGCGGTTAACCGCGATTTAGCAAGTATGGTGATAGCTGTTCCAATTAATAAAACCACGACTAAAATAATTTCATAGGGTCTTATCGGAGCGGTCCCTTGGAATGAAAGACTAAAGGCATTTTTCACAAAAAGCGAACCAATGACGATAACAGCAATACCACTAAACATATAGAGTAAATAATGACGCATTGAGCCCGTCATATAGAGTCGAGAGAGGCGATTTAAGCCAACATCTAACCCCTGCATAATTTTGTCATAAGCATTATTCAAAGTGAAAGCCCTTGGGAATCGCTGATACATTCCTTGCCATTTCGGTAGTGAAACAAATAGCAGTACCCCAATAATGATAATTCCTATCGTCATGAGAAGTTCTGGGTTGACCCCATGCCAAGCTGCTACATGTATGTCAATATCTTGTGGTGTTTCGTATAAAAATGGCTGAATCGCTAGAACAGCCGGTTTGACAAATGTATCACCAATAAAATTCGGGATAAAGAATATGAACACAACTAATCCCGCTAAAAGCATTGGAGAAACTAGCATTCCAATAGGTGCCTCATGTGGTTTATGAGGTAATTGCTCTGGTTTGTAGTTGCCATTAAATGTCCGGAAAACAAAATAAAAGCTATAAATAAATGTGAAAATACTAGCAATCCAAGCGATGATTGGGAAGAGCACTCCCCAAGTATCAAAGCCAAAGAGCTCAAACTTTTGAAGGGAGAGCATGGCTGTTAAAAACATTTCTTTACTTAAGAAGCCATTAAATGGTGGAAGACCAGCCATCGATAAGCTTCCTATCGCCGCAACTGTAAAACTGATAGGCATAATACTCATTAACCCACCCAATTTTCGAATATCACGCGTTCCTGTTTCATGATCGATAATCCCAGCAATCATGAATAGGCTACCTTTAAATGTTGCGTGATTAATGAGATGGAAGATCGCAGCAAATGCCGCGAATTTAATGGTATCTACTGATTCATTCGCATGAAACGCCACTGCGCTTGCCCCAAGTAGTGACATAATAAGTCCAAGTTGACTAACTGTCGAGAAGGCTAGAATTCCTTTTAAGTCCGTTTGCTTGACTGCAAAGAAGGAACCCCAGAATAAAGTTAAAATACCTATACCTGTTACAAGCCATACCCAGAGCTCAGAGGCCGCAAATATTGGGGTAAAGCGTGCTACTAAATAAATACCTGCTTTGACCATCGTGGCAGAATGTAGGTATGCACTGACTGGTGTAGGTGCTTCCATTGCATCTGGTAGCCAAATATAGAATGGGAATTGTGCAGATTTTGTAAATGCTCCTAGAAGTAATAAAACAAGCGACCATGTAAATAAAGGTTGATCAACTAGATTCGGTGCCATAATAATTAGCTCTCGAATGGAATAAGTTCCACCCATTAAGTAGAGAAGCACAAATCCACCTAGCATCATTAAGCCGCCGCCGACTGTTATCATCATTGATTTTAGTGCGCCAAGGCGTGATGCATCACGGTTATACCAATAACCAATGAGCAGGAATGATGAAATGGACGTTAATTCCCAAAAGAAATACAGTGTAATTAAATGATCTGACTGTACTACTCCAAGCATGGCAGACATAAATAACAGTAAGTAAACATAAAAATTATGTAATTTTTCTTTATGTTTATCTAAATAAAAAATGGAGTAGAGGACAACTAAAGATCCGATTCCAGTAATTAATAGCGAGAATAATAAGCTAAGGCCATCCAAATAGGAGACGAAGGAAATATCAAGCGATGGAATCCAAGGAAGTTTAGCGGTAAAAACTCCACCTTTAGCTACTTGTGCAATATAGGATGCATAAATAACTACGAGCGTAGCTGGAACAGCGAGAACAAACCAGCCAGTATGAATATTTTTTATGCTTTTATATAAAAATGGTACGAAGATTGCAGCAAGCATTGGAATGAAAATATAAAGTACTTGTAACAAAAAAACCCTCCTTTATGCAGGTAAGTAAATCAATTATAACGTACTTTAATTGGGAATGCATACGTACTATTGGGATTTAGCTTGCGGTAGTGGAAGAATTTTCGTTATATTATAAATAGGAAGTTATCAAGAAAAATAGAGGAAAAAAATTTTTATGAAGAATCCATATATCTACGGTTATTTACCATTAATTACAATTTTATTGTTTAGTTTGACATTTGGTATGTATGCAGTTGGAGAATCTTTACAGATTTTTCGAGCGATCGGTGTATATTCAGGAATGAGAGAGTTTTTATCTGATGTTGAATTACGTGTATTCTTACTCATAGTGTTTGCTGTTGTTTTTTTTATGCTATTTTCAGCACTCAAACTAGTAGGAGAAACCATCCATGAGTTAGGAATGCTCTTTTTTTCAAAAGACAACGATGGTGCAACTGTTAGCCAAGCGCGAGGCGGCTATATCATTTTGTTTATTGGTGCTATGTGTTCAGCATTTGCAATCCAATTTATTTATGTGTTAATAGGAATTTTTGTCCTCACTGTTTTTACATATTTCATTTATCTTATTTACAAAATGAGTCATTTTATGTCAATGGGCGGCACAATCGGTCTATTAATCTTTGAACTTTTTATGTGGACAATTCTATTAACATTCATCGTGTATGTTGTATTGAAACTATATAATGGTATTTTAGCAAGTCTACCATTTGCCCAATAAATGCATACCGTAGGCAAAAACTATCGAGAGGCTCAATCTCGATGGTTTTTCTTATGTTCAAGTGACTATTTGGTGAATGACTACATGTTGTTCGAGCATAGGCAACTTCTTATTTTGCATGGCACGTCAAAGCTTTACATTAATGGGTAAGTTGATTCGAATGAAGGGCTGTGACTTCTGCGGGGAATGGGGGAAGTCGAGATTCTGGACTGAGCAGATGTTTTCTGTGCGAAAGCGTAGGAAGCAGCTCGACCCCATCCGTAGTGGAAATCAAAGGCTTTCTTTTATTTGAATGTAAAAGAAAAAAAGATTGTAGGCAAACACTCCAATTTTTCGAGTTTGTCTACAGTCTGAAGGGAGCAGAAAATCTCTTTCTGCTCCCTTTTGTGATCATTACATCCAAACCACTTATCTTACTCAAGTAAAACATTAAATAATTGATGATGAATTTTGTATTCTTCTAATTTTTGCATGGATTGAGGCTTATCATATCCAATCCATACGGCAGCTGTATAGGTATCATTAAGTCCGGCAAGCCAATAGTCTCGATAGTCATTCGTTGTCCCTGTTTTGGCACCAACATAGCTGCTATTACTGTAGACTCCCTGTCCCGTACCGTTCATCACAACATCGGCAAGTAACTCACGCATGTATTTTACTGTTTTAGGAGACCAAATTTGATCACGCTGTGTATCCCAACTATAGAGCTCTGTTCCATCTAAAGCTGTAACTTTACGAATGCTATGGGCTAGAACATAAGATCCATCAATAAAGCTTGTATAGGCATCTGCTAGTTCTAATGCTGTTACACCATAAGTAAGCCCGCCCAAGGAAGCGGCATAATTATAGTCCTTTTCTACAATGGAGCGGAAATGGAAGCGATCTAAATATTGAAATGCTGTATCAACGCCAACTGTCTGGAAGAGTCGCAGTGCCGATGTATTATAGCTATGTCGAAACGCAGTGCGTAGCGACACATCCCCATACTTGTACCCCCCATAGTTTTGAGGGCAGAAGGATCCGACACAATAACTACCACCATTTACAATTGAATCCGGTGTATGTGTGGTTGTTTCAAAGAAAGGAGCATAGACGGCCAGTGGCTTAAAGGCGGAACCTGGCTGACGTGTTCCTTGAAATGCGCGATGATAATCAAACTTTTCATAGTTTTTTCCTGCATATAAGCTAACGATCTCTCTGGATTGGTTGTGAATAACAGCACCTGCTGCTTGCAATGAACCGGCACCCAAGGTAGCGGTTATTTGTTGCTCATCATGCTGCTGTTTTTGTGGATCCAATGCAGTGTTAATTATGAGTCCATTTTGAAATAATGTATCAAGTCGATTGTCTAATTGTGTCTTAATTTTTTTCTTTTCTTCCTCATTGTCTGTATTGTTAAGTCGATCCGCATAGCCTTCTTTTTCTGCAACTAACCATTTTAATTCTTGAAGAACGTAAGTGCCATACATAGGATAGCTTTGTATTTTATCCTTAATATGCAATGTAATAGGTTCTCCCTTATAAGTCGTCGCATCTTCCTTAGTAATGCTACCTTTCACGGCAAGTGTATCTAATAAGCGTTCTTGACGTGCTTTAGTTTGATCAAAGTTTTTTAAAGGGTTATAAAGTGACGGGTTGTTAGGAATTGCTGCAATAAAAGCAATTTCAGCTATTGATAATTGCTGGAGTGGCTTTTGAAAATAATAAGTGGCTGCTCCACCAATTCCGTAAACTTGATTGCTAAAATAGGACTCGTTAAGATACATCGTTAAAATTGCTTCTTTATCGAACTCTTTTTCTAATTCATAAGCATAAAAAAGTTCGGTTAATTTTCGTTCATATGTTTTTTCATCAGATAAATAACGCATTCGAACAAGCTGCTGTGTAATCGTACTGCCACCCTGTGAGCTAGCACTCGTATTTGAATTGGCGACTACTGCACGCATAATAGCACTTAAATCAAAGCCGATGTGTTCGTAGAAGTCGGCATCCTCACTTGCAATGAATATTTCCTGGGCAATTTGTGGAATTTCTTGTAATGTTAGTGGCTGCCGCCATTCGACATATTCCTCACTAAATGTTTGCCCATTTTGGTCCGTAAGTGTTACAGGAAGCTGAGGTTGTACTTCAGGTAAATGAATAGCCTGTGTAATTTGTTCCTCATGTGCTTGTGCGGTATTGATTTCTGTTCGTATGTTTGTGCTAATCCACCATAGAACAGGTAAGGAAAGAAGTATAATAAAAAAACCAAAAGCCTTTTTCATGTGTGCCTCCACTCTTTCTATGAATCCTTCAACAGAATAACATATTTTGGATTGATTCCAAATACTCGGTCAGACCTATTTCCTTTGTTTTGAGAGAGGAAGTTAAAAGTGCATAAATCGTCAATACTTTGATGAAGAAAACCAATCGGAAGTATGTTAGACTAAAATGAGGTCAAGAAGGATGAATTGTCATCTTTTTCATTGAAACTGAAAATTATCATTAAAGGAGAGACTTCCATGTTTCCACAATTAACAACAGACGTACAAGCAGGCGAAGTGCTTGTAGAAATGAACACAACATTAGGGGCAGTTAAAATTAAATTGTTCCCAGAGTTTGCACCAAAAACTGTTGAAAACTTTTTGGGTCATGCTAAATCAGGTTATTATAACGGCATCATTTTCCACCGAGTTATTCAAGACTTTATGATTCAAGGTGGGGACCCAACTGGAACAGGTATGGGCGGAGAATCAATTTGGGGAGATTCTTTTGAAGATGAATTCTCAGATAAATTGTTTAACCTACGCGGTGCGCTATCAATGGCTAATGCTGGTCCAAACACAAATGGTTCTCAATTCTTTATCGTTCAAATGAAACATCTTCCAAGCGATATGCTTCGTCAATTACAGGGAGCAGGCTTCCCAGAGGAAATTATCGAAGCTTATGCACAAAATGGCGGTACACCTTGGTTAGACCATAAACATACTGTATTCGGTCATGTTGTAGAAGGAATGGATATTGTGGATAAAATTGCGGATGTAGAAAAAGATCCCCGTGATAAGCCATTAGAAGATGTGAAAATTGAGTCAATTACAGTCTTTGAATAATAATTATAAGGACGTGTAGAGCATGGAAAACTTAATGTATCAATTTTTATATTTCCCTGAAGATAAATCAGGATATATTCCAGCAGCATTTGAATTTTTAATCATGCTTATTTTGTGTGTAGTCGTGTTTACGCTTTTCCGTAAAATTTCTAAGAAACAGGAAATTAAATCAAAAGAAATTGAAGCACGTATACTAGCAGAAAAGAAAAGTACAAACAACCAACAAAATGTCTAATTAAAAAGAATCTGCCTCCAATGGAGACAGATTCTTTTATTTAAATTTTTCTTTTAGAACGACGAACGATGTTTTGTAGTGTTTTGAAGGCATTGAAGCAAACGAGTACAATGGATAGGCCAATCCCGCTCATGGCGGTAATAAAGGCAACCCATTCGAACGGCGTATAGCTCCAAACACTATCTAAATCACTACTGTCCTTCCATTCTTCAATGACTAAATTCATTCCGTATATACCGGATATAACCGTAAATACAGTTAAAATAAATAGTAAATTATTACTTCGATTATCAGACTGATCTTCTTGTGTTCGATATAAGCTGTTCAATGTCGCTTTTGTTTCTACATAATGTTCATTGATACGGAAATGCTTTCGTAGCATTTGAGAAATTTCCCGACCTTCAGTCCGAACAACGACTTCTTCGAAATAATAACGTGCAGAAAACTTTGTGATTAGTTCGATTAATTCATTGACAATTTGTTTATCTTTTCCCCACTTTATTTCACTGTATTCGTAGGATAGCTTTAAGAGCATCATTTTATAAAAATAATGAATGAACAAATTATAATAGTGAGTACCCATAAACTCCTGAATGCTATGTGAACAATGTTTAAATGGCTTATTTGTAAGTGTCATTTGCGCCTGCGCTGAAGAGATAATATAACTATTGGGTGCCCAGCGTGTATGGGCGTGTTCCTGTACATAGTTTGAAATATATTGAGAATTTGTGCTTGAAATAAAGGGTTTGCCATCAGGTGTTCTTCCATCTACTTGCCCTAATCGAAAAAGATGCTCAGGTAAAAGTTCTGCTTGTTCATCACACATTAAATAGGCTGAGGAAAACATTCGTTCATCTTCAAAAAAGGGCAATCCTTCATACCTATGATCTTGGTGGTGCTGTAAAAAAGGCTTTAAGAAGGGGATAAAATAGTTAAATAATAGCTCACTCGTAGAATCACAATGACCGAACGAGAAATGGTGACTTGCTCCCTTTTCCTCTCGCAATTTTGCCTCCAGCACCCTAAAGTAATGAATGAAATTTAAAATATCACTAATGTCATAAGGGGTGTCAATGCTTGTTCGTACAGTGACGATGCCATTGCCGAAAGGGCATAGCGTTACATCGATGCTCATAAGCTCATAGTTTATACAATTTTCTTGATGGTGTAAGGCCCCTTGTGTATAAAATGCTTTTGAGAAACGAAGAAAGTCTGGGCTATCCATTTTGTTTGGGAATAATTTGTCTTCAAGAAAGGGATAAAAAAATTGGGCAAGCTCTTCATGTATGATTGTTATGTCTCCATAAAAGGTATTTTCAAGAGTAATATTGTTCAATTCAAAAAAAGAAAACCCTTCTTCTAAAAGGATATTACCAATCTTTTGCCGATCTTTTGTTTGGTAGGCGAAGGGAAACAAGAATGTCATATAGGCACGCTGAATTATTAAAGGAACTAAGTCCATTGAAAACACCCCTTTTTCCATCCGATTGTTAAGAAACTTTTCCACATATTAAGGATTTTAAACATCTAAAAAGAAGGAATCCTAAATAATCGGGATTCCTTCTCTTGCTTTTATTGTTCAAACGCTTTTTTAAAGCGCTCTACGCCGTCTCGTACTGTTTCAAATGAACAAGCTACATTCATACGTAAGAAGCCTTGACCCTCTTCACCGTATTTTGTCCCTGGCTCTAATGCCAGTTTACCAATTTCTAATAGTCGGTTCATAATATCTTTTTCTTCAAGCTTAAGCTCTCTATAATCAATCCATATTAAATAAGTGGATTGTGGTTTAATGATGCGAATGCCTGGAATCTGCTCTAACTCTTCTTTGACATAATCCATATTTGCTGAAACATACGGCAGCAATTCATCTAGCCAAGGGGAACCTTCCGTATACGCAGCCTGCAATGCTACAGAGGCAAAAGTATTTAATGAACCTTGTCCACTTGCCATATTCACGGCTTCAAGCTGTAGACGTTTGTTCTTATCTGGCACAATCATATAGGAAACCTGAATACCTGCTAAATTAAATGTTTTAGTAGGAGCCATACACGTTACAATACGATTGATTTCATCGCCTGCTACTTTGGCAATAGGAATATGTTTTTCACCATTTATCATTAAATCAGCATGAATTTCATCTGAAATAATAACGACATCGTATTGAGCACAGAGTCGTACAATTTCCTTTAAAGTAGCTTCGTCCCATACATAACCGCCAGGATTGTGAGGATTGCATAATATGTAGGCTTTGACATTTTGAGCTAGTGCCTGTTCAAAAGCTTCAAAATCAACGATAAATGTACCATCATTTTTTTCAACTAGTTGGCAGCTTACCACTTCGCGCCCATTGCTTTTTGGTATGTTAAAAAATGGTGGATAAACAGGTGTGGAAATAAGGACTTTATCTCCCGGATTAGTAAAGGCAACAATGCTATTTGCTAAGGCAGCCACAACACCATTACAGAATACGATGGAATCCTTGTCAATTTGCCAATCATGACGAGTATTTTGCCAGTCCACGATTGACTGTATTGCTTCCTCACTAATAAAGCTATAACCAAAAATAGTGCGTTCAGCATGTTTCTGCAATGCTTTTGAAACGGCTGTTGGAGCAGCAAAATCCATATCAGCTACCCACATTGGCAAGATATCGGACGCATCGTTTAGTCCATAAACCATTTTCATTGCGTCCCATTTTACGGAGTTTGTACAACGACGTTTGATAGTTTGATCAAAAATAGACAAGCAAATCACTCTTTTCTTTTTTATTTACTATGGTATCATACGATTATGATCAAAGGATAATAGGTGAGTATTTTGGAAAATGTAAAAATGAATCAAGCAGCTGTCCATCTGCTAGAGGAGTGGGATCCATTCCACTTAGGTCCAGACCATTATGATACGGAAACAGCAGATGTTGTAGCGGCATTGCAAGGAATCGATGATCCATCTACGCTTGCAAAAGTAATTCAAGAAACATATGAGCATTCGTTTGAGCAATGGATTCCTTTTGAGGATTGTGTAGCCATCTCTTACAAACTGATTGCTATTAAATTTGAAGCAAAATGTATTATTTAAAATATTTTGCATATTTCCTATAAAAAAAGGGGTTGTCCTACGACAACCTCTTTTTGCATTGACATGATAGAGGCTCTATATCCTTATTTAAATATTGGTAAAATACCTTGAATGAAAATAATTAATATAGCAATTGGGGACACATAGCGAATTAACATGTACCAAATTGTAAACATCCAATTAGATGCGGCTAGCTCTTTACGAGAAATATCTTTTGTATAATAATAACCTGCAAAAATTGATATTAGCAGAGCGCCAATAGGCATTCCAATATTGTTGGTCATAAAATCAACAAAATCAAAAATAGAACGGTCTAACATCTTCACATCTGATAGTATACCAAATGACAGCGCACTAGGAATACCAACAATAAAGATAATGATGCCACCAATCCAGGCAATTTTTTTTCTTTTTTCTGGTTTATCTCCAATTGCAATTGCCACGACAATTTCTAACATGGAAATGGAAGATGTAACTGTGGCAAATAGTAATAATATAAAGAAGATGGTTAAGAATAGACCACCGAGAGGCAGTTGCTCGAAAACAGCTGGCAAAATAATAAATACGAGGCCGGGTCCTTGATCAGGTGTATAGCCAAGTGCGAATACTGCTGGGAAAATAACAAGACCAGCAAGTAAAGAGATGATTATGTTCATGGACGCTACATTGATTGCTGAGTTACCAATTTTCTCGGTTTTTGATAGATATGAAGCATAGGTAATCATCACAGCAATACCAACACTTAATGAGAAAAATGCTTGTCCTAATGCCATTAAAAATGTTTCAGCATTCAAGTAAGACCAATCAGGCACAAACATAAATTTAACGCCTTCCATTGCACCATCCAATGTTAAAGAGCGTATGACTAATATAATGAAGAAAATAAATAAGAGCGGCATCATCCATGTGCTGGCTTTCTCAATGCCACCTTTAATGCCGGCTGATACAATGACTACTGTCAATAACATAAATAGCCCTTGCACAAGCACTGCTTCAAATGGACTCGATATTATATGGTCAAATAAATCTGCGTAGTTGATGTTAGAACCTGCATTCGTTAGCTTAAACGTAAAGGCACGGCCCAAATAGCTTAAAATCCACCCACCTACAACACTATAGAAAGATAAGATAAGGCCTGCAATGACCATACCACCCCAACCAATTAAATACCAAGGCTTTCCAGGTGCTTGTTCTTTAAAGGATGTGACAGCATCCTTTTGTCCACGACGACCAATCATAAACTCTGCAATGAGTACTGGTAAGCCGATAAAGAATGTACATAAAATGAATAATAAGATGAAGACACTACCACCATTAGTACCAGCCATATAAGGGAATTTCCAAATGGCTCCTAGCCCTATAGCACTTCCGGCAGCAGCTAAAATAAACCCAATTTTAGTTGTAAATTGATCTCTCGATGACACAAAAATAAAGCCTCCTTGTACTAAAGTTTTATTTTACCCCAATATTTTCATAACACAAGCAAATATCAGAATATTGATGGGGGCGATTTCTCCATTAAGAGCCAATTTATATAGCGTGTGATGGCGTTTTAGTAAGGTTCCTCCTTTAAGAGTAAATAACATCCTTAATATGTAACAATTAGGGAGGTTCTGTCGTTCCATAAACAAAAGGAGGGGATTGCCTTGGAGGAGGCTGAATTAATAGTTAGGGCACAGCAAGGGGACAAAGAAGCCTATATCGATCTTATTCGAATTCATCAACAAACAGTTGAAAAGTTTGCCTTTCAGTGTGGCGTACATAGCAATGATTTAGCAGATGTTTCACAGGAGGTATTTGTTAAACTGTATCGCTTTTTACATCAATTTAAACAGGATCGATTTACGACGTGGCTTTATAAAATTACATTGAATGCTACACGTGATTATTATCGTAAGGAACAGAGAGAGCTGGCAAAAGAGGACAAGCTTAATGCGCAAAGGCAAACCATTTTCCTCTCTGCTGAAGACGATGTTCTATTATTTGAAGAAGATAAACTCTTACACAATGCTATTCAAGCCTTAGATGAAAAATATCGGTACCCTATCGTACTGTATTATTTCCACGAGCTAAAATATGAAGAAATCGCAGAGGTTTTAAATATTTCATTATCAACGGTTAAGGTACGGTTATTACGTGCGAAAGAAAAGTTGAAGGCAGCATTAATGCAAGAGGGGAGTGTTGAAAATGGATGATAAACAATTTAATCAACGTATGGCACTACTGAAAAAATCCTATGAGCGAATGGAATCAAAGCTAGAACCACAGCATGTTCTTCAGCAAATTGAAAATGAGGATGCCAAAAGGGAATTTCAAGAAATCAATAAAACGGCTCCAAAGCCTTCAACAAAATGGCAAAAGCCTGCTGTTTGGATTGCGAGCATCGCCAGTGTGTTATTAGTTGGAATTTTAATGTCGTCATATATGTTCCATCCGTCAACACCCGTGCATTCAAATGAAGAAAAGATAGAGAGTAGCTATGAAGAATGGTTCTCAAGCTTACAAAAAAGGTATCAGGAAAAACGCGAAAAAACACGCCAGGAGCTCCATATACCCGAACAAGACTTTAGGAAACTATCGTTTATTGGAATCGCTGATAATAAATACAATGATAAAGCTAGAAATAAAAAATTAGTTGTTAATAGAATGATGGATAATCCAAAATATTTAGCGGAGTTGGAGCAAGAAATACTAGATAATTTGCAAACACCTCGGGAGTTAATAGAGCAAATCAACTCATTTGAAAGCTCTATGTCATATGAAGAATCTCGATATTTTTTTAGCAATTATTTTTATTCAACGAAAGATGTTTTGCAATATTATACTAATCAACTTTCTCCTTATAGTAGTGTACTATCACAAAAAGAGGGAAATTATCCCAAAGAACTAAAACAATTAATCGCTACGGCTAAAAAACAGTATTTTGAGTTGTCTAATGATGGGAATAACTTTAGCTTTAGAGCAGATCCCATTTTTCAGAAAAATGCACCAGCATATACTGATCGTCTTCACTCTGACATATTAGGTCTGTTTAAATATTGGGCTACTGGCTCATTATTGGAAGGTGAAAATTTACGGTTTTCTACAGAAGAAACTGCTCGAATTTTAAAATTATATGAAAGAACATTAGTATCGGACCTATCAATAGGAGGACTTGATTTCCTATTACGGGATTTAAAGAAAGAGTTCGAAAATACGTGGCTTTTACTTCTAAAAGGTATGGATGACATGAGTAGATATTCGCCCGAACATATTGAGTTTTTAAATGCCGCTGCAAATGGAAAGTATGGAGAATCGATGCGATTAACTGCACAATTTATCCATGAAGAATTTAAAGAAAAAGGAACATCCAAAACAATTGATAATCTTACAAGACATGATATTGGAATGGAGCTTTCATATTTAAGTAATGAAGTCTATATTGAATCAACAGATGGTTCGACGAGCTTACAAATTGATTACCGTTGGATTATCCAAACTGAAGGTTTATACAATGCTTATATATCAAGCAAAGATGATACCATCCTAGATTCATTAAATCCAATGAACGTCGTTAGCTTATTCTTATATGCACAAGGAAAAGGCGATCAAGAAACCATTAAACAGTTAGTTTCTCAAGATGTAGATGTGAAAAAAGTGGTTCAATATGATGGTATGGAACATTTTACAGTTCTTTATGCAACTGATACATCCCAAACAACGATAAAAGTAGACGTGAAATCAGAATCAGTTCATATGGTTGGCCAACGCTTAACCTTCCAATTAGGTACAGAGACTATAGGAAAAGGTGAAAAACGTTGCATCATTACAGCCATTTCTGAGTAAGGAGATTTTTTGCCCCGATTTTACACGTATGTTATAATTTAACCGATATATACGTAGCAAACCAAAAGAAAGTGGGCAAAGGTTATGGTAAAAAAATATGAATTAGGAGACGTGTTGACCGGAAAAGTTACAGGTATTCAACCATACGGTGCATTTGTTGCATTAGATGACAATACGCAAGGCCTTGTGCATATTTCGGAAATAACATACGGCTTTGTGAAGGATGTTAGTGAATTTTTAGCTGTTGGGCAAGAAGTAGAGGTCAAGATACTTGAAATCGATGAAGAGGCCGAAAAAATTAGTTTATCGATGAGAGCGCTACAGGAACGCCCTGCAACAGTTAGAAAAAAAGAAGCACCACCACGCAAATCATTGCAGGACCGTGTAGATGAATCGGATGCGAATGGTTTTAATTCCTTAAAAGATAAATTACAGGACTGGATTGAACAATCTGGACAATAAAAAACGAGGATACTTTCAACGTGAAGGTATCCTCGTTTTTATGTTATTGCTTTTTTATTTTTCGGATTCGGTATTGAAGGTTTTGTCTACTCATCCCAAGTGCATTCGCGGCTTTTGTAATATTGCCCTCATATAAATTTAAGACATTTTGCACATAATATGATTCGGCTTCGCGCAAATAAGCATCTAATGGCATGACATCATGATTTTGATGGAACATAAAGAATTCAGGTTCACGATTGTTGGTATCTTGCTGCTGTACCTTGAAGCGGAAATGCAGCGGCAATAAATCGGAGGTTACCGTAGACTCTATTGTCATAAATGAAACAATTTCATCCAATAGTAACTCGAGTTCCTTTAAATTGCCAGGCCAATCATATTGTAAGAATAATTCCTGTACATCTGGTGCTAGCTCTGTAACCTGTGAAGCAAATCGTTCTCGATGTCGGCTAAAATAATCATCCACAAATGGGAGAATATCTTCTTTTCGATCAGTTAAATGGGGAATAGTAATAGCCATCGTTGCAAAGAAATAATAAAGTGATTTGGACAGCTTTTTTTCAGCAATTAATGTAATCGGGTCGCTACCTACACTGCCAATTAACATGTACTTGGACTGCGGTAGGGACTGGAGTATATCTAATAATTGCTCTTGAATATCTAAGCTTAAAAAATCAATGCGCTCAAAGAAAAAGGTATAGTCTTTATCTTCTTCTAAAAGCTGATTTAATTTATCAAGCACTGATTGAGCGGAACGACGACTAACAAGAGTCATAAAGGCTTCAGGATCTGGTGAAGCAGCGTGGTGAATACCTTCAGCCACTAAATCCTTGCCTGTGCCAGATTCCCCAATTAATAATACTGGTAATTTTACAGCCGCTGCTTTTTTAGCATTTTCGATGACCTGCTTCATTGCTTCAGATTCAGCTTTTATCATGTCGAACGTCAAAGGCTCATCATATCGACGAAGGGGTTGATAAACAAGCTTTTCTAATGATGTAATATCACGCGCAAATTCTATTGCCCCAATCAGTTTTCCATCTACAATAAGTGGAAAAGTATCATTAATGGTTGTAATTTCATGCCCATTTTTATTCCAATAGGATTGTTTGACATTAATTTCTTTCTTTCCAGTTTGTAATACACGCATTAAGGTACTTTCGTGCTGACGGAAGGAAAACATTTCAATAATCGAACGATCCGCTAGCTCATCAAAATGGAATCCTTCAATTTCTTTCATTTTTGTATTATAAATAATCGTCTTGCCGGATAGGTCTACTGCATGAATACCAACGGATACATTTGTTGCAATAAACTCATAAAAAGGTAGTAAAGGTTCAGAATTTTTCATAAAAATGTGCACCTCAAAAATTTTTTACTTGAAATATGCAACGAAATTTTGCATTATAATAAGTGTAAGAATATTTTATACGCAAAGATATTTTGCGTCAATGTTTTTTGCATACCCAAATATATCTCACAAGGGAGGATTAAGTATGATTCCATACAAACACGAACCATTCACAGATTTTTCACAAGAGGCAAACTACAATGCTTATGTAGAGGCTTTAAATAAAGTTGAAGGTTACTTAGGGCAAGACTACCCACTTATTATCGGTGGCGAGCGTATTACAACTGAAGATAAAATCGTTTCGTACAATCCTGCAAAGAAAACAGAAGTTATTGGCCGTGTGTCAAAAGCGAGCAAAGATTTAGCTGAAAAAGCTATGCAAGCAGCAGATGAAACATTCAAAACTTGGAAAAAAGTTGATCCAGCTATTCGTGCTGATGTTCTTTTCAAAGCAGCCGCTATTATTCGTCGTCGTAAACACGAATTCTCAGCATTATTAACAAAAGAAGCAGGGAAACCATGGGCAGAGGCTGATGCAGATACAGCAGAAGCAATCGACTTCTTAGAATACTATGGTCGCCAAATGCTACGTATTAAAAACGGTCAACCAGTAGAAAGCCGTCCAGGTGAATACAACCGTTATGACTATATTCCACTAGGAATTGGTATTGTCATCTCACCTTGGAACTTCCCATTTGCGATCATGGCTGGTACAACAGTAGCTGCATTAGTAACAGGTAACACAGTATTACTAAAACCAGCTTCTACAACACCAGTAGTGGCGTATAAATTTATCGAAGTATTAGAAGAAGCAGGTCTTCCAGCAGGAGCTGTTAACTTTGTACCAGGTTCTGGTGCTGAAGTGGGCGACTATTTAGTGGATCACCCAAAAACTCGTTTCATCAGCTTCACAGGTTCACGTGATGTTGGCTTACGTATTAACCAACGTGCATCTGTCCTAAATGATGGTCAAATTTGGATCAAACGCGTAATCGCTGAAATGGGCGGTAAAGATACAATCGTTGTCGATAAAGAAGCAGATCTTGAATTAGCTGCACAATCGATCGTGAAATCAGCCTTTGGTTTCTCTGGTCAAAAATGCTCAGCATGTTCTCGTGCTGTCATCGTAGAAGATGTGTATGACCAATTGGTGAACCGTGTAGAAGAGTTAACAAACGCTTTAACAGTTGGAGATCCAACAGATTTCAGCAACTTCATGGCAACGGTTATTGACCAAGCTGCATTCAATAAAATTACGGAATACATCGAAATCGGTAAAGGCGAAGGTCGTTTAGTAGCTGGTGGTACAGCTGACGATTCAGTAGGTTACTTCGTACAACCAACCGTATTCGCTGACGTAGAGCCTTCTGCACGTATTATGAAAGAAGAAATCTTCGGACCAGTAGTAGCGATCGCAAAAGCAAAAGATTTCGATCAAGCAATTGAAATTGCTAACGATACAGAATACGGTTTAACAGGTGCTGTCATTACGACAAACCGCGTAAACTTAGAAAAAGCACGTGAAGAATTCCATGTTGGAAACCTTTACTTCAACCGTGGTTGTACAGGTGCGATTGTTGGCTACCAACCATTTGGTGGTTTCAACATGTCAGGTACAGACTCAAAAGCTGGTGGCCCAGACTACCTACAACTTCACATGCAAGCAAAAACAACTTCAGAAATGCTTTAATTTTACATTGACGTTAGGGCTATTTTAATTAAGTAGTAAATGAAGCATTGTGACAGAATTTGTGGAACTTCTCCAAGTAATACGACCGTTGGCTAATATCGTAGCCAATTATGTAGTTACTTGGGGAGAGTTTGCAAATTGATCGTTTGAATTGTTGCTAAATTCTTAATTATTCTACTTACAGAAATACATAGTCCTTTCTTGCATAGATTTTTTATCATCATTTAGTAAGGAGAGAATAGAATATGACAAAAACTCAACAAGTTATTGAACAAACACAAAATTATGGTGCAGCAAACTATCATCCACTGCCAATCGTAATTTCAGAGGCTGAGGGTGCTTGGGTTAAAGATCCAGAAGGTAACAAATATTTAGATATGTTATCAGCTTATTCAGCTGTAAACCAAGGACATCGTCACCCAAAAATTATCGCTGCTTTAAAAGAGCAAGCTGATAAAGTAACATTGACTTCACGTGCATTTTACAGTGAAAACCTTGGTGAATGGTATGAGCTAGTAGGAAAGTTAACAAATAAAGAAATGGTATTACCAATGAATACTGGTGCTGAAGCAGTAGAGACTGCATTTAAAGCAGCTCGTCGTTGGGCATATGATGTAAAAGGCGTAGAAGAAGGCAAGGCAGAAGTGATTGCATGTAATGGTAACTTCCATGGTCGTACAATGCTTGCTGTATCTCTTTCTTCTGATGAGGAATACCGTCGTGGTTTCGGTCCAATGTTACCAAACGTTAAATTAGTAGACTACGGTAATCTTGAAGCATTAAAAGCAGCTATTACACCAAACACAGCAGCATTCTTAATTGAACCAATTCAAGGTGAAGCTGGTATTGTTATCCCAACAGAGGGCTTCCTAAAAGCAGCTCGCGAACTTTGCCGTGAAAACAACGTATTATTCATTGCTGACGAAATCCAAGCAGGTTTAGCACGTACTGGTAAAATGTTTGCTTGTGATTGGGAAGAAGTAGAACCAGATATGTACATCTTAGGTAAAGCATTAGGTGGCGGTGTATTCCCAATTTCTTGTGTAGCTGCGAACCGTAATATTCTAGGTGTATTCAACCCAGGCTCACACGGATCAACTTTCGGTGGAAATCCTTTAGCTTGTGCAGTTTCAATTGCATCTATTAAAGTATTATTAGATGAAAAATTAGCTGAACGTTCACATGAACTTGGTGAATACTTCAAAGGTAAGTTAAGAGAAATTAATAACCCAGTTATTAAAGAGGTACGTGGTCGTGGTTTATTTATTGGTATGGAATTAACAGAGGCAGCTCGTCCATACTGTGAAAAACTAAAAGAATTAGGTTTATTATGTAAAGAAACACATGATACAGTTATTCGTTTTGCTCCACCACTTGTTATTTCACAAGAGGATTTAGATTGGTCAATCGAACAAATTGAAAAAGTATTTAATCTTTAACAAAATGTTCACATTTTAATTCGGAAGTATGTTACAATGATGCCGATATACTATCATTAAATAAAACAAAGAGGCGATTTAATAATGTCTGAAAACTTAAATCTTTTCACATCAACACAAGATGTCATTCAAGATGCTCTAAACAAACTTGGCTATGATGAAGCAATGTATGAATTACTAAAGGAACCGCTTCGCATGCTACAAGTACGTATCCCGGTGAAAATGGATGATGGTACAACAAAAGTATTTACTGGTTACCGTGCACAACATAACGATGCTGTAGGACCAACTAAAGGTGGGGTTCGTTTCCACCCACAAGTGTCTGAGGAGGAAGTTAAAGCGCTTTCAATGTGGATGACATTGAAATGTGGTATTGTCGATCTACCATATGGTGGTGGTAAAGGCGGTGTCATCTGTGATCCTCGTCAAATGTCTATGGGCGAAATCGAGCGCTTAAGCCGTGGTTATGTACGTGCTGTAAGTCAAATCGTAGGGCCAACAAAAGATATTCCTGCGCCAGACGTATTTACAAATGCACAAATTATGGCATGGATGATGGATGAATATAGCCGTATGGATGAATTCAACTCTCCAGGCTTTATCACAGGTAAGCCACTAGTTCTTGGTGGTTCACAAGGTCGCGACCGTGCGACTGCACAAGGTGTTACAATTGTAATCGAAGAAGCAGCGAAAAAACGCGGTATTGATATTAAAGGTGCGCGCATTGTTATTCAAGGATTTGGTAACGCAGGTAGCTTCCTTGCGAAATTTATGCATGATTTAGGTGCAAAGGTAATCGGTATTTCGGATGCTTATGGTGCACTTCATGATCCAGAAGGTTTAGATATCGACTATTTATTAGATCGTCGTGATAGCTTTGGTACTGTAACAACTTTATTTGAAAACACGATTTCAAATAAAGAATTATTAGAACTTGATTGTGATATTTTAGTACCTGCTGCAATTGAGAACCAAATTACTGCTGACAATGCACACAATATTAAAGCTAATATCGTAGTAGAAGCAGCAAATGGTCCAACAACTGCTGAAGCAACTAAAATTTTGACAGAACGTGGCATTTTACTTGTACCAGACGTATTAGCATCTGCTGGTGGAGTTACAGTTTCTTACTTTGAATGGGTACAAAATAACCAAGGTTATTATTGGACAGAAGAAGAAGTTGAAGAACGTCTATACAAAAAAATGGTTGAAGCATTTGATAATGTTTATACAACAGCTACAACACGTAACATTAACATGCGCTTAGCAGCTTATATGGTTGGTGTTCGCCGCACTGCAGAAGCTTCACGCTTCCGCGGATGGGTTTAAGAATATTCAATTTACAACGAGTTTCTCCTATATTTAATGGGAGGACTCGTTTTTTTGCGTCTCTTTACAAATTTGAAGAAATGTTAGAATGCATTCCCCTTGTAAAACCCTTTAATAAATTGTCCAAACGGAATCTAATTAAACAGGTATGCCGAACGTTTATCTTTGCTTTCTTGAACAGAAATATGAGAAAATCCAACTAGAAAGGGGCGAATTAAATGGATTCATTTACATTTTTTAACCCAGTGAAACTTCATTTTGGTGAAGATGCACTGGAAAAGTTACCGAAGGAATTAGAGCAGTATGGAAAAAAAGTATTGGTTGTATATGGTGGCGGTAGCATCAAGACGAATGGTGTCTACGACGCTGTTATTGACAAATTACAGCAAGCAGATAAAACAATTTTTGAATTAAGTGGTGTAGAACCAAATCCACGTGTGGAAACAGCTAGACGTGGTATTGAAATTTGTAAAACAGAGGGAATTGACTTAGTTCTTGCAGTTGGTGGCGGTTCTGTTATTGATTGCTCCAAATTAATTGTTGCTGGTGCAAAATATGATGGGGATGCTTGGGATATCGTTAAACGCAAGGTATTTGTAGAACAAGCTTTACCATTAGGAACTGTCTTAACCTTGGCCGCTACAGGCTCTGAAATGAACTCTGGGTCAGTTATTACTAATGCCGCTACAGAAGAAAAATTAGGCTGGGGTAGCCCTGCGGCATTCCCGAAATTCTCAATCTTAAATCCTGCGTATACGGTGTCTGTACCTAAAAATCATACGGTTTATGGAATCGTTGATATGATGTCACATGTATTCGAACAGTATTTCCATAATACAACGAATACACCAATCACTGATGAAATGTGTGAAGGTGTATTACGTACGGTTATTACGACAGCACCTCAATTATTAGAGGATCTAGAGAATACACAGTTACGTGAAACAATTCTATTAGCAGGAACAATTGGATTAAATGGATTCTTATCAATCGGATCTCGTGGGGATTGGGCATCTCATAATATTGAGCATGCTGTATCGGCAGTATATGATATTCCGCATGCAGGTGGTTTAGCTATTCTTCAGCCTCATTGGATGCGTTTAAGTGTACCAGTGAATCCTGAGCGCTTTGCGGGTATAGCAACACGAGTATTCGGGGTGGATGCAACAGACAAAACGGTAGAAGAGGTTGCTTATGAAGGGATCAATCGCTTATCAGCATTTTGGTCATCATTAGGGGCACCAAATCGTTTAGCCGATTATAATATTGATGATTCGAAATTCCAGCAGATTGTAGAGCATGCAATGCAAAATGGTCCATTTGGAAACTTCCATCAGTTACAAGAAAAAGATGTACGTACTATCTTACAAAATTCCCTTTAAAATAATGATTGCGTGTGAGGCTATGTAGTTAGCCTCACACTTTTTTATTGAAGGTTAAGAAAAATTAACGAATCTTGTTGAATTTTGTCGTAGAAGTTTCTTAAGACCTACAATATAATGAAATAGTTAGATATTCAAAGGGGTGTAATAGTTAATTTTATTAAGAGAAGTGAAAAAAGTCATGATTTTAATCAAAATATTTAACTTAAATTGGATATTTTAATACATATTAGACTTTGTGATTGCTAGAGAATGATGGTATTTGTCGCAATAGCTCCATTAATGTAGGGTTGTTCAGAAACTGTTTAGCCACCTTTATTAAAATAATGACTTAAACAAAGGGGAGAGGGATCGAATGTTGAAGCAATTGCTTAAGGATCGTGTGGTTACATTAAGTTGTAAAGAGATACCATTTCAGCGGCATGTTTATAAAATGCAAAATTGTGTAGAAGTTTTGGGGATTGAAACAAAATCGATACAAATTGAAAATGATAACATTGTTACGGGTTACATGGCTGATCAAAGTATTTTCTTTAAAAGTTTACATTTTGGGCAAACGAACATTACTTTTTCGAATGGTGTAAATAAGGCAAGTGGACATTTATTTGTCCGTCCTTCTGGGGAAATTGTGGTAGAGGTAAAACCATATTTAGGAGATGCTGAAATTGTTCCGGTTTATTTTCGAACAATATTAGCAGATACAGTTATCGCAATTGATTTAAAAGGTGCTTTAAAGCATTATTTGGTAGCCCATCAATTCATGAAACGTGAAGATTCAATTTCTGAAGTGCATTACCGATCCATGCATCCTAACGTATTAAAAGATTCTTTTGCTGGTCATTTTGTTTTAGGCTGTCATGTGGACGGTAGGGATATTCTAAATGCCCAAGAATATGCTTTAGCCAATCGACAAGCTACTTTAATGTTTTCAGAAATAGTCATTCAACAAAATGGTACTAAGAAGACCGTTGTTAGTAATCAATTCCTAACATTTATGATAACCAATCAAGTCTTTGTAAGCTACGAGTCCATCCCTGACAATCTAAGGGAAACAAATTTTGATCGGGATCAATTAATATCAGTTTAACAAAAAGCCAACTGCCTGAAATGAACTGCCCTGTAAAAGTTAGATTGATGTCTAACTTTTTGGGGTGAGATCAAAACAAGGCAATTGGCTTTTTAGCTTCTACAATTCATGATTAGGTCTGTCGCCAAGATGTATCCAGCTAGCTTTTCCGTCATCTTCATCAAATAAAATGGCGACCTTCGATACACCTTTCTGACTTAAAATAACTTCTGTCAAATGATCTCGAACATCATCTAAAAAAGCTAAGGATAGTTTAGGGTCAGCTTCTGCCACTAATTCAACATGTAAAAACTCCCCTTCTTTAATGACTTCAAGGCGTACAATATCTTTAATATTTGGATCATCCATCACAAGATGGGCGATATGATTTAACATTTCTTCATCTGTCTCACCGATTACACCCCGAGCATTGTCTAAGAATACTTTACCAACAACATAAAACATCATTGCCCCAATAATCATGGAAACAAGACCTTCTATTCTAGTCCACCCTGTAAAATGAGCGATAACAATAGCAATGAAGGCTAAAATATTTCCGCTTGTAGCGACTAAATCTTCCATAAACACTAATTTAGTCGCAGGCTTGGCGCGGTTTAAAAAATTGAAAGCTTTTGGGATGGATGTTATACCTGCTTTTTCTTGCCCAGCTTCATGTAATACTTCTACTGCTGCTTTAGCAAGTACTGTACCCTCTAAAACAATACCTATAAATAAAACTCCAAGTGCGATGAGTACCCCACTTGATTCACCAGTAGGGTGGATAAAATGATGCCATCCTTCTTTGATTGTTTCATAAGAAAGAATTGCTACGATAATAACTGCAAATAAGCATACTAAATTGACAATACGACCGAAGCCGCTAGGGAATTTCTTTGTAGGTGCTTTTTTCGATAGAGCGGAGCCTATATACACGAACAATTGGTTAGCTGCATCTCCAAGTGAATGCATCATTTCTGCGAACATAGCCACATTACCTGTTAAGAAAAAGGCAATGCCTTTAATAATACCTAAAAAGGCATTGACACAAGCCGCCATCAGGGAAGGTTTGTTACCATCCTTTAGTAGTTTAAATAATTCTGCCATAAAAATCCTCCAACTAGTTTAAAATTTCCATTTCGATTTTTTCAATATATGATAATGTTCTTAATGAACGGTAAAACGACAGTAAATTATCAGATACAATTAAGGACAAACGTAAATCCAACTCATGTAAAACATTATCATTTTTTAAAGGTACATCTTTAATACGGATGTTTTCGATGATGATATTGTTGTTCTTAAGGAATAATAGAAAGGATTCCGTATGTTTGTCATCATCAATTTGAACCTTTAGTAAAATCTCTCTCATGCGAATACGTTTTGGTCCAATTTTCATTAGGAAAGGAGAGAGAATTTCAATTCCGAAAACGATGATAATGACAGCTAACGTTGCATCCATATAAAAACCAGCGCCTACAGCGATTCCGATGCCGGCAGCTCCCCATATCATGGCCGCAGTCGTTAAACCAGAGATGCTATCATTGCCACGTCTTAAAATTACGCCTGCTCCTAGAAATCCAATCCCACTGACAATTTGGGCTGCTAAGCGAAGGGGATCCATTGTAATATTTATATCTTCTCTAGAAGGGGTGGAGTAAGCTGTTTCAATGGAAATAATGGTTAGCAAACAACTGAATGTTGCTATGACTAAACTTGTCTTTAATCCAACTGGTTTCTTCTTTAATTCCCTTTCAATTCCGATGACTAAACTTAATGTGGCTGCTAAAACTAATTTTATGCCAACTTCATATGTAATCATATTTTCCAATAATGTTCCCATACACGACCCTCCATAGATGTTTCGCATTGCTAAGAGATATGCAACCAGTCATTATTATATGTGTATTACTTTTTTGTATTGTACAACATGGAAGTAAGGAAATATATGTGTTTTATTTTATAGGGATCTAAAAATTCATTTATACATCCATTTCGTAATTGATATGACTTTGGTTCTAGGTCGGTTATTTATGTAAAGCAAGCATCTACGTAAGCGAATATCATAGCTTTTTCCCGTATGCTCTCTTAGGGGGATGGACAAAGCGTTATTGATAGTAGGGAATGAGACTACTGATAGGGGGAAATAAAAGATTAATGATAAGGAAAGTTTTTATTCGCATTTTCAATAAAGAATGCTGATCGGATTCGGGAACCTAATTGCGGCTCCAGGCCTAGATCATACTAAAAATGTAAAGGGGAGATGAAGCAAACGGCGAGCTTGTAACAAGAATTGACGAGAGGTTATGACCAGATTTATATCCTAATTAAATTTCCAAAAACTATATTTCATTCACATAAAATGGTATAATAAAGGAGTAACTAGATAGAGGTTTCATGGGCGGTAAGCATACATTCTTCACCCGTTCTTCAGGTTTCTGGAGGGGAAGGAGGTGTTGCTAATGACAACTTACGAGGCAATGTCCTTAATGATCAGTTTTAGTGGATTGATTGTTTCGGTAATTGTTCTGTCATTTACTTTTTCTCAGAAAAAAAAGTAAACCGCCCCTGCCCTCCAAGCATGTGAGTGGTTTACTCCTTCATTATGCAAATCGCCTTTGAAGCGATTCGTCTGTTACATGACCATTTGGTGGTGACACACCAAGTGGTCCTTTTTTTATATCCATCTTCATGAAAAATTATAACATGCATTGTTAAATTACTCAAATTAATTGGAAAGAGTACAACTCTAAATTTATATAGGATACAAGGCATGCGAGAAGCACTTAGGATTACATTGGACGTATGCTTTCTATATATAGATATTCCAAAATGCAGATTGAAGATAACGATAGAAGATTCGTTCAATCAACATGTTCATTTGAAGTTTCGTCAGAATAAGTGTTGAGAAAAATGGGATGCACTCACTTGCTACATCTTATTATATAATAGGACGGAATATACGTATGCGATGAGCGTTGGAATGGCTGATGATGTTGATAGTACCATCATTTATTTGATCTGTAATGTAAAGAAGATCAAGTGGACCTTATAAGGGATGGGGTTGGTTTTTCTTAATAGTGTTAGTATCTAATTTATTTGGCCATACTTTGTTTACTTGTTTTTTGACTATGGCTGAACATGTTAGTACTGCTATTTATTGTTTTAGAAGGGAGCGCTCTATTGTTTGTTATTGATATAAAAAAAGATTTTTAACTTTTTTTCAAAAAATGCTTGATTTTTAAAATGCTATATTATATATTATTACTTGTCCTTAACAAGATAAAACACTTTGAAAATAATAAAACAAAAAAGTTGTTGACTTCTTGTTATAAACGAGTTATCATAATGAAGTCGCTGAAAACGACTGAGATAATAATGAACTTTGAAAACTGAACAAGCAAAACGTAATCAATAAAGTTTTAAGTAGCCAGCCTAGCTAGTGAACGAAACAAAATTTTGGACATCAAAATTGATGCCAGCAAAACAATTTGAGCTAATCAAATTTC
>NZ_JBXAHN010000016.1:0-44229 GCF_058795135.1 Lysinibacillus sp. GW823-FHT06C08 | reverse complement strand
TAAAATAATTGATAAGGCACTTTCAAGCGATTAATACTAAAATGGTCATTCGCAATTAAGATTCTGGCATTCCTCGCCTTCATCTCATTGCGCTGTTCAATTTGCTCTTTACGCTTATCGGACTTCACTAAAATGGCATCCTCTGTATAAAACAATTTTTGCTCGATATTCTCATCGACCTTGACGCATTCTGGTGCAATAAAACAACCGTCTGCATCTGTTATATGAATAACAGCAGTTAAATCCTTTGCTAAAAATTTATATTTATCTAAATAACTCTGGATTACACGGATAACACTGTTTTTTATATTGGGAATGCGTTTATGGGCATCCCATTTTGTCAATACATCCTCACGCTGGACATCAAAACGTATCGTTGTATCCGCGAAGTAAGTATCCAAATAATCCTCTAAAATAATTTGCTCTGTCTGCCCCTCAACAATGATTAAAAGTACCTTTTTAGTCATGCTGCACACCTGCTTTACGAAAAGCACGTTTAATTTTAAATGTTTTGGTCTCTTTATAAACCTCTTCATCCTGTCCACCAAGCTGAATAGCTCTCAAGTAGACATCTCTAGCATTATTTATTTCTTTAATACCCTTTAGCTGCATATAACGGTGATTTTCATTCGTTGTCGTGAACCATAAATTTTTAATAGCTAGCACCTCTAACACTCGTAGATTATGGGATGTGAAAACAAGCTGTCCTTTTCCATCCTCATCTATCACTGTTAACAACTCACCTAGCAAATATTCAAAAACGCCTGAATCTAATTCATCAATAACGACACAAGCGTTTGGATTGTTATATACGGCAATCAATACACTAAGAATCGAAATGATCTTCAATATCCCTTCTGACTCTGTTCGCAAGGGTAATTCTTGCTCTCCACGCTGCGATAAAAATTCAAAACGGATGCCTTGTCCCCCATCATCCATTGTCTGCTTTGTAATAATATTGATTTTAATAGTCAGACCTGGAATAATAGCAGCTAGCACTCGGTTACTCTGTTCAATCACTTCACATAAAGCATAGAATTCATCCTCAGGCAATAAGGCAGGACCCTTTAAGTCATATGGAATTTGCCCTCTTGTTTTCTCTAAATGGATACTAAATGGCATAATCCGTTCTTCAAATAACGGGGCAATATTTTGGTTATTCACTACATGTAAATCTCGATTAAAATCAACGGCTATATTTTTGATTAGCTGAATCTCTTGTTCGGTCAACCGTTCCTGTAATAATGGCTTCAAATCCTTATGGAAAAGAAAAGATCTATATTCCTTTCTTGCTAATTGCTGAATAACAAGCAATTGAATACGTGCTTGTTCACTCATATCAGGCAAATTTGAGTTACGTATTTGGATACCTTTCTCTGTCATAGCCATTAACACCTTTGACCGTTTTCCCTTGTCATTTTCTCTATACGTCAGTCGTTCCAGTGTTGTATAGAGCCGATGCTGATCCTCCTGCAGCTCCACATAATAATGGACAAAGAACGTACCAAATTGATTCTCAACTAAAAATTCAAAATCGAGACTGGCTGTATCCTCACCCGCTAAAATTAACCGCTTTTCTTGCGAGGGTAGCTTCACTTCAGCAAGCCAACCTGAAATAAGGGTCTTCAATAAACCAAATGCATCTACAATGGTTGTCTTCCCAGAGCCATTTTGTCCGTAAAGTCCAACCACATTTGCTTGTAAAAAGGTCTCGAAGCTAACTGCTAAAGTAACCTCACCATGTCGTACATTCCGTAAATTTTTTAGTTTGATTTTTTTTATTTTTATGATTGCCATTTACTAAACATCCTTTAGCTCTTTTCCCCTATTATAATGAAAATTGTTATATTTTATAACAATCTCACACTTCATTATCAATTAGCCTATAGCCTATAACATTCACAGTAGGTAGGCATATGTTAAAGGAAAATGAAGAAAGGTGTGTTTCATTGGTTTATCCTAGATTGGCTCCTGAAGATTTTAACAGTCAATTCCGTCCAGGTATGAAAATATGGGTGACACTACCTACTGGGACTTATTCAGGTACATTGATTCGAACATTTGGAACAGGAGGAAGAACAGCCGAAATCCAATTAGATAACGGTCAATTGGTGACTGTTGATGTTAGCCAAATAACGGCTGCTGGTACAGGAACACCTCCTGGCAACTCCTATCCACCGCCCTATCCACCACCCTATCCGCCACCTTATCCGCCGCAACCGTACCCACCAAGACCCTATCCGCCACAGCCTTATCCGCCACAACCACCGAGACCATATCCTCCGCAGCCTTACCCACCACAACCACCAAGACCATATCCTCCGCAGCCTTATCCACCACAACCACCAAGGCCATATCCGCCGTTTCCTGGGGGACAATTCCCGGGCTTCCCACCTCCATTATTGCCGGGACTCCCAAACATCTTGCCAGGTATTATCGGCAACCCTAGACAGCCATAAAAAATAAAAGGCTTTCTCTTTGTTCTTTTACGAATAAAGAAAAGCCTTTTTTTACATATTTATATTTTATTTCCATAATAATAACAAAGAACGGCAATAGCATTTTCTAGAAGAAATGACATTCCTTAATAGGTAAAAAGACTTAAAGAGAAATAAAAAAATAAGATTTTAGCCAAATTTTAATTAAACTAAAATTGACTCAGTTTTGAGCATACTTGTTTTTTATATTATTTACCCTTTGAATTTTCATAAAAATATTGTCTAAGCTACAAAATATATAGACTATAACACTAAATATCTTCGTTTACCTATTTAAATCTACACTGCAAATAGTAAGTTTTCTGGGTTGTGAATCATTTTTTTTGGCAGTATAGTAGTTTATTGTTAGGGGATAATTAGATTATTTTTCACTGGTACATATTTATTGAGAATGCATCTGGAATTCTATGAATGACATCTAGACTTTACATTGAATTAGCTTTTATTTCATCGATAACAATACCCATTTCTCATCCTTAACATGAAATAATCGGTATAATATAATTAGGAGGAAAAGCATGAAAAAACGTAAGAAGCAGCATATGTCCATTAGTAAAAAAATAACCGTTATAATGGTAAGTATTTTATTACTGTTTGGGTTAGTTACTTTAGGGCTTTCTTATTATATAGTAAGAAATAGTAATTTAACAGATATGAATCAATCGCTTGATGACAAAGGTATGATCTTAGCCAAAACAATTGATGTGAACACATTGAAATCAATCTTAGATAATCCTTCAGATAGTAACTCTGATGCAATTCGACTGACGAAGGAAATGGATGCTATTAATGATTATTCAGATAGCATTACCAATCTCTTTTTAATTACAGTTGATGGTGAAAATATTAATGCACCTGTCCTATCTTCTAGTATACTTGAACTAGGTGCTGAGTATAATCAGGACATGATTGCTATGGGTTTATCACCTGATTTCCTAGCGAGAATTAAAGAAGTTTTTGAGACAAAAGAAGCTACAGCTACAGATATCTATAGTGATGAGTTTGGTAGCTATAAAACTGGCCTTACACCAATTTTAGATGATGATGGAACTATGCTAGCTGCATATGCTATTGATTATGACGTTTCGATGGTAACTGGCAAGGCTATGTCAGAGGCACTTTGGACATTGGTAGTAACGGTTATTTTCTTAATTGGTTCATCCATTGCTGTGTATACTCTTTTAAGAAAAAAATTAACACCGATTCAACAGCTTTCCCTACAGTCTAAAAAAGTAGCAGAAGGTAATTTAGAGCTCGATCCTCTACCAGTTACTTCAACGGATGAAGTAGGAACGCTTACGCAAAACTTTAATTTGATGATTGAAAATTTAAAAACTGTTATTAAGAGTACAACAAATGTATCTGCACGTGTTTCAAACACAGCCAATATTTTGTCTACGAACATGCAGGAAACTTCTGATTCCTATAATAATGTGACATCTTCTATGCAAGAAATTGCGAGTGCAGCTGATCTTCAAGTTCAAAGAGCCAATGAAAGTACCATTACAATAGAAGAAATGAGTATTGGAATTCAACGTATTGCTATGACATCCAATCAGATTTCGGAATCTTCTATCTTAGCATCTGAGGAAGCTGAAAGAGGGAATGAATCAACTAATAAGTCTGTCGCTCAAATGAATGCGATTAGTCAGGCAGTCAATCAATCAGCAGCATCTGTTAAATTGCTTGGCGATCATTCTAATAAAATTGAAGAAATTGTCGGCATTATTACCGGAATTGCCTCTCAAACAAATCTCCTAGCCTTAAATGCAGCTATTGAAGCTGCCCGTGCAGGAGAAGCTGGCAGTGGCTTTGCCGTTGTAGCTGATGAAGTACGTAAGCTAGCTGAACAGTCTGAGGCCTCAGCCCGAGAAATTTCCACGCTTATTTCTCATATTCAGCACGATACAAATGAATCTGTGAATGTCATGGTTCGTGCGGTAGAGGAAGTCGATCATGGTATTGTCATGATAAACGATTCAGAACAATCATTTAGTCAAATATTAACATCTATTCATCATGTAACTGGACAAATACAAGAGCTGTCCGCAACTATTGAAGAAATGGCGGCTGGCATGGAACAAGTGACTTCCGCAGTTAAAGATATGGAGGACTTCTCCATCAACTCTAAAGAAAGTACAAGAGCAGTAGCTGCAACTTCTGCCTCTCAGCTAAATACAGTACAGCGAGTGTCTGAGGAAGCTCAAGTACTATCCGAGTTATCTGAAGAATTATTGAATGTTGTCAATACCTTTGTAGTGAAATAAAAAGAGAAAGGGCTGCCCTTATACGGTGTTTTTGGTCCCTTAGCTTCTACAGAATACTTTCTGCTGGAGCTAAAGGACTTAAAAATTCCTACATAAGTGACTGCCCTTTTCTAAAATAGGAGTTGTAATGATTGAATAATAAACGAGAATTTGATTGTCCTACATCACAGTTTAAAAAGCATTTTTCTAAACAAGATACGCTACTATCCAATCATACAAAGCTATTAAATGAAGAGGATACTTTAGCCTATCAAACATTAAATCGTACAATGGCTGACTATGATAAAAATATCACGATACCGCAAGTATTTTATCAAGTAGCACAACAGTTTGCAGACCGTATCGCTCTTTCCTATGAAGATGGCAAGATGACCTATCGTCAGTTAAATCAAAAATCTAATCAAGTTGCACATATGCTAATCGCCAATGGTCTACAAAAAGGTGACTATGTGGCAATTATTATGGACCGTAGCAAGGAAACTATCATCAGTTTGTTAGGCGTGCTAAAAGCTGGTGGTGTTTATGTTCCTATTGATCCGAGTTATCCAAAAGAACGTTGCCAATATCTCTTACATGATACTGGTGCACCATTTATCATAACGAAAAACGAATATAATGACTTACTGAATGACCTAATACATAATGAGTTCCAATCACGCACAGTGCTAACAATCAATCAAATGGAGAGTGGCCTTTCACAAGAGGATTTACCATGTAACCTACTTCCATCCGATTTAGCCTATATTATTTATACATCTGGTTCTACTGGTAAACCTAAGGGTGTTTTGCTTAAACATACAGCCGTTATTAACCTAATAACAGATAATCAAAGAATTTACCATTCGACTGAAGAAGATGTATTTTCTCAGTTTATTTCTTACAGTTTTGATCCCTCTGTAACAGAGACTTTTACCGCTTTCTTTTCTGGTGCAAGACTCCATATGCTCGCAAGTATTGAGCGTCTTTCAATAGAAGCATTTGCCGATATGATTGCACGAGAGCAAGTAACAACTGCAACTGTACCGAACGCTTTCTTTACACAACTAGCCACACATTTACCTATAGATTATCGGGACAAGTTGATGACGCTACAATATCTATCGGTTGGCGGCGAAGCCCTATTGCCTGCTATTGTCCAAAAATGGCAAGAAAAATTCGGTTATTCTACAGAAATTATTAATGTCTATGGACCAACTGAATGTACAGTTTTAACCTCCTACTTCAAGATAAAAAGTCAGTTAACAGACATGCAATCAAGTATTCCTATTGGCAGACCAATTGCCAATTATGAGATGTATGTGGTGAATAAGGATGAACAGCTTTGCCCAGTTCATGTAACAGGCGAATTATGTATTGCAGGAGCTGGCCTAGCAGCAGGATATTTACATCAACCTGAAAAAACAGCAGAGGCCTTTGTTCCTCATCTGTTTAAACCAGATCAAAAAATGTATCGAACAGGTGATTTAGTCCGCCTATTACCTAGTGGTGTCATTGAATTTGTAGGACGGAAAGATTCACAAATTAAAGTAAGAGGCTTCCGTATTGAGCTTGGAGAAATTGAGACCGTTTTAAGCAATCACCCTATCATTCAGGAATCTGTGGTCATAGCTAAGAAAATGTCTGACGGCCAAAACCATTTATTTGCTTACTACACAGCGGCAAATGGTATACAGCTAGAAGAACAAGTTTTAAGAGACTACTTAAACAATCTTTTACCAGATTATATGGTACCTGAACGATTCATCGAATTGCTAGAAATGCCATTATCCCCTACTGGCAAAATCGATCGTAAGCAGTTGGCCACATTGGATGTATCATTATCACGGAGTCATCTATACGTTGCCCCTGAAAATGACACGCAGCATTTACTAGCGAATGCATGGGAGTATGTACTTGGCAACAGTCCAATAGGCATTCACGATAACTTCTTTCACATTGGCGGACATTCATTAAAAGTACTTGAAATTCTTGTACAAGTGAAGAAGCATATACCGTTCCTAAAGATTCAGGATTTTTTCCAATATCAAACGATTGCTGAATTAGATCAATATATTGGCAACTATCAGCCTGAAGATCTGGACGTGGAAACACCACCAAAAAACATTGTCTATAAGGATTTGATGGAACCTAGCAAGCTTCCAGTTTCACAAACGGTGAAGCCGTTACCGATGACTACGGTTTTATTAACAGGTGCGACAGGTTATTTAGGAAGCCATGTATTATACGAGCTGCTAGTGACAACAAAAGCACATATCTATTGTCTTATTCGACCAAGTGAAAAGGCCACTTTAGAGGATAAGCTAAAGGAAAGTATGCAATTTTACTTTGGACATAACATGACTAAACATATGGAGGATCGAATAACCGTCGTTCAAGGCGATTTAGGAAAGAAGAACCTTCATTTAACTAGCGAAGATAAACAGGTTCTAATAAAAGAAATCGATGCCATCATCCACTGTGGAGCCGATGTACGTCACTTCGGAGCAACGGATCATTTTAATAATGTTAATGTAAATGGGACCCGTTATTTACTTGAATTGGCAAAGGGTAAACCTGGTATTCATTTTCATTATGTATCAACAATCGGCATTCCAGAGGAGCTCGCTGCCATTCAATGGGGACCAGATGAGGCAAAAGGCGATTTCAACTACGATATGCAGCTTCGTAGTGTCTATACACAAAGTAAGCTGGAAGCAGAAAATCTCGTAAGAAATGCTGTACATGACGCGATTCCTATTTCTATCTATCGTGTAGGTAATTTAAGTTGTCATTCTGAAACAGGAAAATTCCAACGAAATATCAATGATAACGCCTTTTACCGAATGATTAAATCTATGCTTTATTTAGGTAAAACACCTTCCGTACAATGGCATGTAGACTTCACACCGATTAATTATGCTAGCCAAGCATTAGTATGCCTAGCTAATCAACCAGCAGCAAATGGACATGTCTTCCACCTATGTAATCCTGTATCACTTACTTATTTAGAATTAATCGACATGATAAAGGAGTTTGGCTATGATTTACAAGTCATGACAAAGCAAGAGTATACAAATTGGCTATTACATGATGACCATTCTATAGAAGTACAAGAATATTTAGCTTTAGCTATTGCACAGCTAGAAGGTGATGGAGCTAGTGACTCCCCATTTATCTTTAACTGCAAAAAAACGATTGAATTTCTAGCAAATGCAAGTATTGAATGTGCTGTACCAAATACAGCACTTATTCATCAAATGATTGAATATGGGATCGAAATAGGTTACTTTCCTGAGCCCAAACAAGTCAATATACGATGAACACAAATGATATACAGCTTTTTGCACTCCCATTAGGGGGACAGTTAACTTCCGAAGAATGGAATGCGTTTACTATAATGCTCCCTTTTCATGTCCAAAAAAATATCAGGCAGTACAAGCAATGGCAGGACCGCCAAAGAGCCTTGCTAGGTAACACCCTTATCAGGTGGGCGCTCCTCCCATTCATGAATAAGGCTGTATGCCATATTACTCAAGACATTTATGGTCGTCCAACTGTAGCGAATCACAAACAATGGGAAGGCGATTTTAATCTCTCTCACTCTGGTGATTGGATTGTTCTGGCCCTAACAACAAACGGGCGAGTAGGCATTGATGTTGAAGAAATAAAGCCCGTGAATAAAGATATTATGCACTATGCATTATCTAAACAAGAGTTCCATATGTCCCTTCATCAGCCTCTACATGCTTTTTATGAACTTTGGACATTAAAAGAGGCTCTTTTTAAAACAGGCTTATTTCCTAACCTATCGCCTCACTTGCTTGATACTATTGATATTAAAACGACAAGAGCAGATCTTTCAACGCAATTACTTTATCTTGATCAACGTCATCCTGTCACCATATGCTGGAACAATAGCTCTACCAATGTAAAAATAACAACATTAAATAGACAGCAGCTTCTACAGTAATCAAACAAGGAGGAGAAAACTATCATTTCTCCTCCTTGTTTATGAACAAAAAAGCTGCCTATTATGTCTTTTTTATAGACCAATGGGCAGCTCCAATACAGTTTATTTAAATAAATCCGGATACATTTCTTTCGCTAAGGCTTCCATACCATCTATTGTATTATAGCCATAACCAAACATATAATTGTAATCTACAATATAGATTTGTTTGTTTTTAATAGCCTTCATGCTCGAAAGCTTAGGGTTAGCATAGATTTCTTCACGAACTTTTGTCAGATCAGAACCATCCCAGTTTGGAAGAATTAACACATCTGGATCAGATGCAATTAATGTTTCCACACTAACATCTCCTGTTTCATCTTTGAAAATATTATCTAGCTTAACCATTTTAAATGCGTCATTAAAGAATGTTTCATCATGTGCTGGGTATACAAAAAGTTCCTTTGGATCATTTGTATGCAAATAAGCAAATGTTTTTTCTTCTTTAATACTTTCTAATTTTGAAGTAATGCCTTGTTGTCGATCTTTTAATTCTTTAATGAAGCTAGTTGCCTTGTCTTGAACATTGAAAATTTCACCGATATTTTCGATGTCTTTATAAATAGAATCATACGTGCCACCTGTGATTGATGATTCTAAAACAAATGTTTTAATACCCATTTCGTTTAGTGAATCTACTGTACCTACTCCCCATTCAGCATTATCAAATAAGCCACCACGACCAAATACTAAATCTGGATTAGTTCCTAATGTAACCTCTTTCCCTACATATTCATCACTTAATATATTTAATTTTGAGTATTCCTCTTCCACAGATTTATCGACAGCACCAAAGTTTGCACCAACACCAACGATTTTATCGCCTAGTCCTAAATGCAATAATAATTCTGCTGCTGGGCGTGTGTTTGCCATAATTTTTTCAGGTGCCTTATCGAATACTTGATCTTTCTTGTCCCAAGTCGAACCACCTTCAGCCTTTGTAAAGTTTTCAATAGTTAATGGATAATGCTCTTTTGTTTGTGCTTCTTCTGAAGTATTTTTGCTAGTATTACCGCAAGCTGTTAACGTTAATAAAGCGGCCAAACCAATTCCTAGTAATAATTTTTTCTTCATGTTGTTGCTCCTCCTATAGTCCATATGCAAATCCTAATCCATTCGTCACTGGATTAGTAAACGTTTGACACTTAATATGATATAAAGCTTCTATTATTTCGGGTGTTAAAACTTCCTCGGGCGTACCATGCGCATAAACCTCACCATCTTTTACTGCGTAAAGATAATCACAGTAATGTGCAGCCATTTCTAAATCATGAAGTGCTGCTAACACTCCAATATTTAAGCTTCTCACACAAGAAAGTATTTCAATTTGATAACGAATATCTAGATGATTCGTTGGTTCATCTAAGATCATAAATTTAGGCTGCTGGGCAATTGTTCTCGCTAAAATAACCCGTTGCTTTTCGCCACCAGATAATGAAAGGAAACTACGTCCCTTGTAAGCTTGTAAGTTCGTGCGTGCTAATGCCTCTTCGACAATTTCAAAATCATTTTGATTATCAGACTCTAACATTTTTTTATGAGGTGTTCTGCCTAACATCACCATTTGCTGAACGGTTAAATCAAAATGCATTTCATTGAATTGCCCTACCACCCCTAAATGCTGTGAGATTTTCTTTTCTGGGCTTTTCAAAACGTCTAAATCATCTAAAAAAACCATCCCTTTTTGTGGCACTAAGCTTTTATAAATACTTTTCAGTAAAGTTGACTTTCCGCATCCATTTGGTCCGATTAATCCCACAAATTGCTGCTTGTTTACATGAATGGAGATGTTTTTTACAATTTCCTTCTTTCCTATCTTTACTTCTATTTCCTTCGCTACTAATTCCATTGTTCTACCCTCCGAAGTTGTAACCTTTTTTTACAATCATATAGATAAATAATGGTGATCCAATGACAGAAGTAATGATGCCAATCGGTAGTTCAACATTCTCGATCAATGTTCGAGACAAAATATCTGCCCATATCATGAAAAGTCCTCCTAAGAGTAACGTTCCTAGCATTAATCGTTTATGATCCGCCCCGAAAATCCCTCTCGTAATATGTGGAATAATTAAGCCAACAAAACCAATCATACCTGCATAAGCAACCATCGTTCCTGTTATTAGCGATGTGAGAATCATATACAATTTACGGTAAACACTTAAATTGATACCTAATGTGATAGCAGATTCATCTCCAAGTAACATCGTATTCAGCACTCGATGTTGAAAAAGAAATAATGCAGCTCCTAATACGATGACGATTGCTAAAATCGGTGTTTTATCCCAGCTTGCAGAGGCTAAACTTCCCATAGACCAAAAAGTAACGGTTTTTATGCCCTCAGCATTATTGGCAAAAAAGATAATAAGACTTGAAAATGAGCTACATAATGCACCTATCACAACACCAGATAAGACGAGCTTTACCGATGTTGCTTTACCACCAATACTAGATAAAATTAGCACGGCCATAGAAGTAAGCATGGCTCCTGCAAATGCGCCAAAGGCAACCCCGAATTGTGCCAGCAATGCACTGCTGCCAAAGCCAACTAAAATGGCAAAGGTTGCACCCAATGATGCCCCTGAAGAAATACCAAGTATGTATGGATCAGCAAGAGGATTTTGTACAACTGCTTGCATCACAGCCCCACATAAAGCAAGTCCAATACCGATGAGCAGTGCAAAAATAACACGTGGCATTCTGACCTGTAAAATAATATTCAAATAGGACTCACTATCCACACTATCGAGTGTGCCAAACTTTCCATTAGATACAGCATGCAACAAGATATCCATTGATTGCTTGAAGGGTATACTGACCTGACCAATTGATACAGAAAAAACGGCAGATATTATAATGGAGCCGATTAATAGCAAGATGATGACATAATATATATTGCCCATCCCTATTCTGTTAGCTTCCTGATTATCCAAAATGTCACCTCAATTATCCAAATTATCTCAAATGATAACGATTATCATTATCATTTTACATTTCGTATTGTAAGGGATAATCTAAGGAAAAACAACAGGAAAATTTTTTTTATTAGATTTTTTTATTAAAAAACACAAAAAACTAGCTCTCCATTTTTTAACTGCAGACTGGTAAAGGGCCGACAAATAAAAAAATAACACCCTTTGCTGAGTGTTATTTATCATATAAATCTGCTTTTAAATTGTGTTCAATATAAGCTCGCTCCTCTTCGGGTCTCAATAGACGCGTCGCTCTTCCTGAATTTCTTGATTCTTCGCCACCTTGCATCTCCCAAATTGCGTTATGATCCTCTACAGCATGAGAAAAATCACCCTTCGACCATCTTTCCAATATTGAAATGTAAAGTTCTTTATATTTATAATCGTTCATTTTGCATACAGCCAACAATCGATCAACTTTTTCTTGTGTGATTTCAGTGTGGCCCCATTTTACACTAGCTTCAACTTTTTGGTGGGACATGTTATGAATGGCTTCGTTTACTTTGTGTTCTATTAAATTGTCAGGATAAAGCAATTCTTCTTTTGTAACAGGTTTACTTTCAAGAATTACACCATCATTTTCAACAATTGCTTTTTCTTTTTCAGGGACAGGCTTCTCCATATGTTCAGTGGATTTAATATAACCAAATGCTCCACCGAAAATGATGAAAATGACAATGATACTGATAACCGATTTTGTTGTTCTCTTCATGTTATAACCCCTCAGTAATTTTTTATCATTATATATTGGTTTATATTATGCAATTAGGATAATAATAACAGAAAGTTGTAACAGGGTTCAACATCTCTAAAACGTAGAGTACCTACACAATTGCATTAAATCAAGTCATAGTTCATCAAATGCTATCACATGATTATAAGTAATATCCTCAACATTTATTACTTGGATTTCAGTGCAATCTATCATCTAAAAAGTATTGATAGGCAAAGTTAAGCAACAAAAAAACCACTTCTCTTGTTTACCGAGAAGTGGTTATTGTGATTGAAATTAATTATTTACATGACCAGTAATTATTTCACAAGATGGAAGTGAATAATCCCTTACATCATTCCTGGCATGCCGCCCATTCCACTCATATCTGGCATACCTGCGCCAGCTGGTTCTGGAATGTCTGCAACTACTGCTTCTGTTGTTAAGAACAGTGCAGCTACAGAGGCAGCGTTTTGTAGAGCTGAACGAGTTACTTTCGCTGGGTCTACTACGCCTGCTTCCATCATGTTTACCCATTCACCTGTTGCTGCATTGAAACCAATGCCAATTTCTTCACGTTTTAGGCGATCCACGATGATAGAGCCTTCAAGACCTGCGTTGTTAGCAATTTGGCGAACTGGCTCTTCTAAAGCACGAAGGACGATTTTCACTCCTGTTGCTACGTCGCCTGCTTCAGATTCAGCCACTTTTTCAACTGCTGCATATACGTTAAGAAGTGCAGTACCACCACCTGATACGATCCCTTCTTCAACAGCTGCACGTGTTGAGTTTAAAGCATCTTCAATACGAAGTTTACGCTCTTTAAGCTCTGTTTCTGTTGCAGCCCCTACTTTAATAACTGCTACACCACCTGCTAATTTCGCAAGACGTTCTTGAAGTTTTTCTTTATCGAATTCTGAAGTTGTTTCAGCAAGTTGTGCTCGGATTTGGCCAATACGTGCTTCGATTGCATCTGCACCGCCTACACCTTCAACAATTGTAGTATTGTCTTTTGTCACAACTACTTTTGCAGCACGACCAAGTGAAGAAATATCAGCTGATTTTAAGTCTAAGCCTAATTCTTCTGTAATCACTTGTCCACCAGTTAAGATAGCGATATCTTCTAGCATTGCTTTACGACGATCACCAAAACCTGGTGCTTTTACTGCTACAGCATTGAATGTACCACGAAGCTTATTCACAACAAGTGTTGCAAGTGCTTCTCCTTCAACGTCTTCAGCAATCATTAAAAGTGGACGACCTTGTTGTACCACTTGTTCTAATAATGGTAATACTTCTTGGATATTTGTAATTTTTTTATCTGTAATTAAGATATATGGGTTATCTAGAACTGCTTCCATTTTATCTGTATCTGTTACCATGTAATGTGACGCATAGCCACGGTCAAATTGCATACCTTCTACTACATCAAGCTCTGTTGTGAAGCCTTTAGATTCTTCAATTGTAATAACACCATCATTACCTACACGCTCCATCGCTTCAGCAATAAGTTGTCCAACTTCATCATCAGCAGCTGAAATAGCAGCAACTTGTGCGATTTCATCTTTATTGCTTACAGGTCGAGAAATCGAGTGTAATTCCGTTAATGCCGCAGCAACAGCTTTATCAATACCTTTACGGATACCTACAGGGTTTGCGCCAGCTGTCACATTTTTCAAGCCTTCACGAATAATTGCTTGTGCTAGAACTGTTGCAGTAGTTGTACCATCACCAGCGATTTCGTTTGTTTTAGAAGCAACCTCAGCTACTAATTTTGCTCCCATGTTTTCGTATGGATTTTCCAGCTCGATTTCTTTTGCGATTGTCACACCATCATTTGTAATCAATGGTGAACCAAATTTTTTTTCTAATACTACATTACGCCCTTTTGGACCTAATGTTATTTTTACCGCATTTGCTAATTTATCTACACCTTGTAACATTAATGAACGAGCGTCTTCTGAGAATTTAATATCTTTTGCCATGAGAATTTACCCTCCTGAAATGGAATATTCGTTAAGCTTCTTCAATATATTTATATCAATTTCATCTTATTGTCACTTTTCGATCAAGAAACAATAAGCATTCACCTTAATTTAAGGTGCATCAAATATTATTCAATAATTGCAAGAATATCGCTTTCGCGTAAAATTAGGTATTCATTACCTTCAAATTTAACTTCTGTACCAGCGTATTTAGAGAAAATAATGTGGTCGTCAACTTTAACGTCAAGCTCTACACGTTGTCCGTTCTCTAAAACACGACCTGTCCCAACTGCTACAACTTTACCTTCTTGTGGTTTTTCTTTTGCAGAGTCAGGTAGTACAATACCGAATGCAGATTTTTCTTCTACCTCGATTAGTTCAATTACAATACGATCTCCTAGTGGTCTTAACAAGTGAAACAACCTCCTAATAATAATAATTGTTGAATTTATTAGCACTCTATAACATCGAGTGCTAACACAATTATTATGATAATCAATCACACTTTTTTTTGCAAGTCAGAACTTCGAAAAATTTTGTTTTCTTTCCATATTCATCTACAATAGAAAGGAAGCCTATGAATGGAAAGGATTTTGACTGTGACTAATTCTCCAAAAGTAACAAAACATAAAAAAACAGCTCTATATGTTTTACTAATTTATATCCTCATGCATATCTCAAGCAGATGGTTGCTCTTACCGTTTCACAAGCTGGTTATGAAGATGACTGGCCTAGCTTCTGAGCAAGCAGCACCAATAACTCAAGGATGGTATATTGCGCTTAGCTTTGCCGTGGCGCTCATTTTAAGTTTAATCTTAACATCCCGTGATAAAGCCTTTTGGAACGTTTATCAAGGAAAAAAAGAAACAATACCACTCACAATTGTTTGGGGTATTCTTGGTTTCTTCCTTGTATTTTTCGGTCAAATGATTGGAGCAGCTATTGAAATGGCGGTTTTTGGTATTGAAGGAGGCTCCCAAAATACCGCTGATATTGTCGCTATAGCTAAAGGAGCTCCTATTGCCATATTAGCGATCGTTGTATTTGGTCCCATTTTAGAAGAGTTCGTCTTCCGTAGAGTTATATTTGGATCACTTGTCCAAACAACAAACTTCTGGGTGGCGGCAATAGTAAGTGCTATATTCTTTGCGATTATCCACTTCGACTTCTCCCATATTTTACTTTATACAATTTGTGGTTTGATCTTCGCCTTTTTATATCACAAAACAAAACGTATTTGGACTTCCATTATTGCACATGTCATGCTGAATGGATTTGTGACACTTGTACAATTCTATGCAGAACCATTGCAAAAGTTTCTTCAAGAACTAGAAAAAATGCAATAAATTTTTGTAAAGCTCTATAAAGTTGTCAAAAATACAAAAGCTCGGTGCCTTTATGTAGGCACCGAGCTTTATCTATTACTGTTTATTCAATTCTTCTATTTGTCGTCGTTGTTGCTCAAGAGCCTCTTCAATCTGGCGTTTTTGCTCAGCTTCCTGCTCTTCTTTTAATCGAATTTCCTCTGATTTTAAATATTTCCTATAACCAACTCGAGATATCATAATACTAATTTCATACAGGATAAATAGGGGTACTGATACCATTAAGTGAGACGCCAATTCAGGTGGTGCAATGAGAGCAGCACATACAAATAAACCAAAGTATGAATATTTACGAATACGAATTAGTAGATCAGGACTCAATATACCTATCCGTGAAAAGAACAATACTACAATAGGTAATTGGAATAGAAAACCGAATGGTATTGTGAGTTTAAATAAAAATGTAAAATACTCATGTATTCCAATTGTTTGCTTAATATCTAAATCATTTGATAAATTCATCATGAATTTGATGACATACGGGAATAATAAAAAGTATGAAAAAGATAACCCTGCGATAAACAATAAAAATGAATATGGTATATAGCTTAAGGTTGCTCTTCGCTCTACTTCCCTTAATCCTGGACTAATAAATGACCACAATTGATACATTAATACTGGCGATGAAAGAATAAATGCAATTAAAAAAACAACTTGAATATAAATTGCTAGTGGTGTTACTACGTCAAATGCATGGAGCTCAATATTATATTTTGCTCCGGTAGCTTGAAGATATTTAACAAGTGGCTTGGCGACAAAAAAGGCGCCGGCCATAGCGAGAACAAAGAAAACGGCAACAATGAACAGCCGTTTTCTTAATTCTTCTATATGCTCAATGACAGTTAGATCTTTTGGATTCATTCCTCAACATCCTAACTTACTTATCTAGTTCTTTCTTTTTCTTGTCATCATCATCTTCGTCGGCTAAACCTTTAGTAGCATTTTTGAATTCACGTAGTGTTGAACCAAATGCTTTACCAAGCTCTGGTAACTTTTTAGGACCAAAAATTAGTAACGCGACAACTCCGATAATAATGAGGCTCATAGGACCAATACCGCCCATTACAGCCACCTCCTCTTTATATCCATCATTTTAACGCATATTTCGCCATTTTGCTAACTAATTATATGTGAAAGTTTTTCGTCACTCTCACTGATTTTACCTTGTTTTATTTAAAATTACTATTTGACAGAAACAGTGAACTCCACTATAAAATATGTAAAATTTTCACACTTCCTGATTCCGAATTAAATAAATAAGCGCTTGCAATTCTACCGATAAATCAATGGTTAAGAGCTGCATGCTATCTGGCACCGTTAAGCGCTCGGGCGTAAAGTTTAAAATTCCCTTTGCATTCATAGCCGCTAAACGATCTGCCATTTTTTGCGCAGAGCGTGGTGATACTGTTAAAATAGCTAGCTCTGCCCCGTATTCTGCATACTTTTCTTCCAGCAAATCAGGATGAAAAACAGGAATGTTACTAATCATTTTGCCATCCTTCGGCGCTTTCGAATCAAATGCTACAACAATATGAGTGTTGTGGTTTTTTTGAAAATTATATTTTAATAATGCACTGCCTAAATTCCCCACGCCAATTAACGCTACTTTTGTTGTTTCATGTTGATCAAGCGTCTGGCTAAAAAATTGTAATAGATGCTGTACATCGTAGCCATAGCCTTTCTTTCCAAGAGCACCAAAATAAGAAAAGTCACGGCGAATGGTTGCAGAATCTATTTTCATCGCTTCACTCAGTTCCTTCGACGAAATACGTTCCATACCTTCTTGTGCAAAGTTTTGAATAAATCGATAGTAAAGAGGAAGTCTTTTTGTAGTGGCTTGTGGAATTTTTAATTCTTGTTTCAAACTTTCTCCTCCTTAAGATGAAACTCAATCAATTTTACTGTACTAATTTTAATACATTTATCCTTAACTATATACAACATTTTTCAATCCACTAGCGTATTTCTCTTTAGTTAATGGCGCTTTGTACGCAGCTAACTAAAAAGAAATCGTTTCAATCTTACATGACTGCTCGGAATAAGTAAAGCACCGACATTGCATGCAAATCGTTCATCCATTACACTAAGGTAGAATTGAGGTGTCAAGAATGATTGTTTTACAGGTCAATCAACTAACTAAATCCTTTCTTGCAGATGAAATTTTAAGTGGTGTGAAATTAGAAGTTCAACACCGTGATCGCGTTGCCTTAGTAGGGCGCAACGGTGCAGGTAAATCTACTTTATTAAAAATAATCGCTGGTCAAATGTCCTATGACTCAGGGGATATCATTATTCCAAAGGGCATCCAGGTTGGCTATTTAGAGCAACATGCCGGATTAAATTCTACGTTAACTATTTGGGATGAAATGATGACCATTTTCGAACCCCTTTTAGCTCAAGAACAAACACTCCGCTCGCTCGAACAGCAAATGGCAGACCCTACTGTTTATGAAAATCCTACTCTGTATGCCAAAGTTATGTCGGAATACGATCAACTACAGCATACATTTAAGGATGCTGGCGGCTATCAATATGAATCGGACATACGCTCAGTGCTTCACGGCATGCAATTCTATCCGGAAGACTATGATAAACCTATTAGCTCACTATCTGGTGGACAACGCACACGCTTAGCACTAGCTAAGCTTTTATTGAGTAAACCAGACCTACTAATTCTCGATGAGCCTACGAACCATTTAGATATTGAAACATTATCTTGGTTAGAATCTTATTTAAAGAACTATGAGGGCGCTATTTTAATTGTTTCCCATGACCGCTACTTCTTAGACCAAGTTGTTTCCATTGTCTACGAAGTTTCACGTCATCGTGTCACAAAATTTACAGGCAACTACAGTGCTTATTTAGATGAAAAAGCTAAAAACTATGAACGTGATGTCAAACTTTTTGAGCGTCAGCAAGACGAAAAGGCCAAGCTAGAGGATTTTATCCAAAAGAATATTGCACGTGCCTCTACAACAAAAATGGCACAAAGTCGACGGAAGATGCTTGAACGAACAGAGTGGATGGAATCGCCGGATGGTGATGAGAAATCCGCTAGTTTTGGTTTTACGATTGAACGTCAAAGTGGAAATGATGTATTATCCGTTGATGATTTAACAATCGGCTATAACGATCAGCGCATATCTAGTGGGATTAAGCTACGTACTTTTCGCGAGGATCGGATTGCTCTTGTTGGACCAAACGGAGTTGGTAAATCGACATTATTAAAAACGATTGTGAAAGATTTAACACCTCTAGCAGGTGATATCCGTTATGGTACGAATGTACAAATTGGCTATTATGATCAAGAGCAAGCAAAGCTTTCAAGCAATAAAAGTGTCTTAAAAGAGCTATGGGATGAATGGCCGCTTATGAATGAAAAAGATATTCGCACCGTATTAGGACGTTTCCTATTTAGTGGAGAAGATGTGGATAAAACCGTCTCTTCTTTATCAGGCGGTGAGAAAGCACGACTGGCACTTTCAAAACTAATGATGCAAAAGGCCAATTTTTTAATTCTCGATGAGCCTACAAACCATCTAGATTTAGATAGTAAAGAGGTACTGGAAAATGCTTTGATCGATTACCCTGGAACGCTTCTATTCGTCTCCCATGACCGCTACTTCATTAATCGTATCGCTACGAAGGTAGTGGAGTTGTCTGGAACTGGGTCGTTTGAATATTTAGGGGACTATGATTATTATGTAGAGAAAAAACAGGAGCTGTTGGAGCTAGCACAAATGAAAAGTACTTCCCAACCGCAACTACAGCAGGAACTACCTGATAAGTCCTCTACCTCCAAAATTGATAAAGAGGCAAAAAAGCGCGAACGGCAAATAAGACGTACTATCGAAGAATTAGAAGGCAAGATGCAAGAAACGACAGTCTCCATTGATAGATTAGAGGAAGCTCTCTGTGACCCTGCAATTTTTACAGATCATGAAAAAATTGCCCAACTGCAAGACGAATTGGCTACTGAAAAGGAACAGCATGAGCTTTTAGAATTAGAGTGGTTAGAGTTAAATGAAGAATTAGAAAATATAGATATGTAATTTGATTTAAGCCGTGTGCATTGTCGCATGGCTTTTTTCTTTACTCTCCTTCATTTTTCATATATATTGGTCAAGTGCTATTTTTCGACAAAAAATGCCCACAGTTTTATTCACACCATAAATCTAGTAATACCAACATATCAACAGAGTTTTCCACACTGTCCACAATTAAAAATTATTTTATCCACATCACCTCGTGTAAAACATACTACTATATATTGAATAATCACAAGTTATGCACAAGTTATCAACAATTTGTGCATAAGTACGCGTGTTCGGTATTTAGTTCGCTCTATTACCTGTGGATAATTTTCCGAAAAATTTGTCAATTAAACCATTTCATTTGACGCTTCTCTTCGCTACATTCATTTTTTATCAACAAATTTTCGACAATAAAAAAGAGATATCTTCAATAAGATACCTCCTTCATTTACTACTACACCCAGGATTTTAACTCCATACCTGGACGACCGTTCATCATTAAGTTTCCTCTGATACCCGCTTCATACATTGGCATCGCTACTGCTCCAATCATTGCCGCATTATCTGTACACAATTTGAGTGGTGGTACAAAAAACGGAATTCCTTCCTCAGCGAACACTGTCTCTAATGAAGCACGTAAGCCTTTATTGGCTGCTACACCACCAGCTGCAATGACCTGCTTCACCTGATATTCGCGAGCGGCACGCAATGTTTTCGCGGTTAGTACTTCGACAACACTTTCCTGAAAGCCCTTTGCTACGGCTGCTGGCGAAATAGCTTCGCCACGTTGATCCATATTATGTTTATAATTGATGACCGCTGATTTTAAGCCACTAAAACTAAAATCATAAGACCCTTCCTCTAACCACACTCTTGGAAAAGGAACAGCCTCTTCGCCCTCATGAGCAAGCTGATCAATGCGTGGGCCACCTGGATAGGGTAAATTTAAAACTCGTGCCACTTTATCATATGCCTCACCGGCTGCATCATCTCTTGTTTCGCCGATAACCTCAAAGGAGCCATGTTCCTTCATATAAACAAGCTCCGTATGCCCACCTGATACAACAAGTGCCAATAATGGAAACTCCATTGGCTGGACAAGAGCATTGGCATAAATATGACCTGCAATATGATGTACACCGATAATCGGTAAATTGTTGGCAAATGCAAAAGCCTTAGCCGCGTTTATGCCAATTAGCAACGCACCGACTAAACCTGGACCCTCCGTAACGGCAACAGCATCTAACTCAGCTGGTTTTATATTCGCTTGTGCTAATGCTTCCTCAATAACCACTGTAATTTGTTCAACATGATGACGTGAAGCGATTTCAGGAACTACGCCACCAAATCGCTTATGGCTTTCTATTTGTGAAGCAACAACATTCGAAACAATTTCATGACCATTTCGAATAATTGCGGCAGCTGTTTCATCACAGCTCGATTCTATTGCTAATATCAATCCATTATTCATTATAAATTCACCCACATGACAAGGGCATCCTCCCCGTTATCAGTATAATAGCCTTTCCGTATACCACCATCTTGGAAATGAAGCTTGCGATAGAGATTTTGTGCAACTACATTTGTTACACGTACCTCAAGCGTCATGACTTCCATTCCATGTAAACTCGCTATATGCATCGCCTCACGCATTAGTCCTTCGCCTATCCCTCTGCCACGAGCCTGCTCAATCACAGCTACATTTGTTATTTGAGCTGCATCTATGACCATCCACATTCCACAAAAACCAATAATACTACCATCTTCATCTATAGCCAGTACATAATGCGCATACTGATTTTCATGCACTTCGTAGTAAAAGGAATCTAACGTCCATGGTACTGGAAATGAAGCCAATTCAATTTCATAAACTGCTGGCACATCGTCAGAAACCATTTTTCGATAAGTTACATTCCTACTCATGTTCCTTCTCCTTCTGTTCTTTCAGCCAGTTCGCCTCAGCCTCGGCAATCCGTTTATATTGTGGAACGAAGTGATGGGTAGCTTCGACACTTTGTAACTCCATTTTCATCGCTAGATGAATGACTTCCATCGCGCGTGGCAAGTCAATACTAAATGGTGCACGTACTGCATGATCACCAAGTATTTGCACAATATTCTCCCAAAATATATCAACATCTGTTCCTACAAATAAAATAGGTTGCTCTAATGCCTTTAAACGCACTAATAAATCATCAATATGTGCATGATGATCCTCCACAAGTGCTTCTAATGTCTCACCTTGATAAACTGCCGTATAGACATTGCCTCTTCTAGCATCAAAAATTGGACAAATTAACCCGTTATAAAGGGCAGCGTTGGCAGCTAATGTTTTTAAACTAGATATGCCGACTAAAGGTTTCTGTAATGTCCATGCTAATGTCTTTGCTAATGTCACACCTATACGGACACCTGTATAAGAACCTGGTCCTTCAGATACTGCAATCGCATCCAAGTCATTCGGCTTTACATCTATTCGTGCCAGGATTTCTTCAATCGCTGGCATCGCACCTGCAGAATGCGTTAATTTTATATTTTGTACCATCTCGGCCACTACTTTGCCGTCCTTTACAACTGCAATGGAAAGTGGTGTATTTGCTGTTTCTATTCCTAACCAAATCATTTCATTAGCTCCTCACATAGTGCCTCATAGCGTTCTCCACGAGGTATTAACACAAAGCGTCGTTCATTTTCTCCGATTCGGTAAATCTCTATCGCTAGACGATCCTGTGGCAAATCCTGTTCAATTAAATGCGCCCATTCAACCACTGATACCGCATCTCCATAAAACAGCTCATCCCAACCAAGGTCTTCATCACTTTCTGCTAACCTATATACATCTAAATGATTAAACGGTACTCTTCCCTCATACTGCTTAATAATCGTAAATGTTGGACTGTTGACTGTTCGTTTGACCCCTAGCCCCTTCGCCAAGGCTTTCGTAAATGTCGTCTTGCCCGCGCCTAGATCACCTTCTAATGTAATCGTATCCTGAGCTTCTAGTTTATTCGCAAGTTTGCAGGCAAAACGTTCTGTATCATCAACTGAATTCATGATTATTTCATACATATTCTTTTTTCCTCTCATCACTACATTACCTCTAGTTTACCTAAACTAGCCAAAATGTTCAAAGCATCCAATACCATTATACTTGCTTTGAGTGCGCTCGTTAAAAAGCTCTTTTAATAACAGCAGTTAGGTGGCACGATGAAAACAAAAACACGACTTCTCTTAAGAAGACGTGTCAGACAGTACAATGCAATAAAGTAAAGCCGCTGATTTCTACTAAGGGCGAACGCTTTCCAGTGAATGTGATAAGAAGGACAAAAACCATCGAGAGTGAATTTTCCCGATGGCTTTTGTCTACATGTTGAGATGCCTTCTTTTACAAAGACATTTTACAATTATCGATTGGAATGGCCTTTTACAGCTATAATCTCTTTAGCAATTAATTTATCATCCTTAAATTTCACTATATAAGCCTGAGTCAACAAAGTTTCATCATTCCAACGGTATTCATTATTCTTCACCTTTTTACCTGCGCCACCTGCTGTCTCAACTACCTCAATATATGACATATCATTTTTTAATTTCTCAAATTCTACTTCGTTCATATTTTTTTGCCAGTGATACGTATTTGCTTCTTCAATCTCTATAATAGGATCTCCACAGCCTACCATCATAATCATGGAACCAATAAGCAAAGGTAAATAAAAATGGTTTAAGAAATGGTCTTTGCCCATATAAACACCTCCGTAGCCAATCCAATTACTTCTAATTTTTACCCGTCGTTTTAATTTTAGAAACATATCTCATTTTACCTTATAAAACCGTCATCATTTATCGGTAATTTTTACTATCTTTAGATAACGTTAAATATATACAATTCATTAGTTTCATTTCAATACTACAAGTGATTTCATTGGGATTGGGCGTATTTCGAGTGACAGTAGTGGGGCCATTTAGGGCAATAGATGTTATTTTGTTAAAATCAATAGGAGGTAGGTCATAAAGCCTTCACCAAATGTAAAGCTTTTCACCTCTATGTTTCTACCCAGTGAACTGGGTCTTCATAAAGTGACACTTTCACAATTGAAATAAGTGCTTGAATCAATTTCTGGTTGACGGCTATGCGGCAAGAAAATTCTCATTCAATACAAAAAAGCTCTTATGACTGTAACAGTACATAAGAGCGAACATATCAATTTTAAATGGCGGTCCCGACCGGGATCGAACCGGCGATCTCCTGCGTGACAGGCAGGCATGTTAACCGCTACACCACGGGACCTCTTTAAGACATTTATAAATATATCATATAAGAAAAAGGTATGCAATATATATTTTCATATTTTTTCTTCTCCTATTTTTCTAACAATTGGCATCAATCTTGCAAATAAATTAATAGTTTCAACACACTTTTTAGTAGGAGGTTGGTGCCATGGTTCGGTACATATTTACACGAATTGGCTATATGATCATTACGCTTTTTATTATTATCCTGCTGTCATTTTTATTAATGAAGGCTTTGCCAGGTTCACCATTTAATGATGAACGCCTTCCAGAGACGCAAAAAGAGCTATTATACAAAAAATACGGATTAGACAAGCCGGTTCCTGTGCAATTTGGTATTTATTTAACGAATATTGTACAAGGAGATTTAGGTGTTTCTTTTGTCTTTGATAATCGACCAGTGACTAAGATTATTCAGGAACGTATTGGTGCATCGGCTGTTTTAGGCTTTCAAGCCATTCTAGTAGGTACAATTATTGGACTTTTTTTAGGCATTATAGCTGCTCTAAGACACAACACTATTATTGACTACGGCGCTACAATACTAGCCGTACTAGGCATATCCATTCCATCATTTGTTTTTGCAGGTTTTTTACAGTATTGGGTTGGCGTTAAATTGGGCTGGTTACCCATTGCCTTTTGGAATGGCTTTGAGTACTCCATTTTACCAACCATTGCTTTAGCTGTTGGAGTAATTGCTACAATTGCTCGTTTCACGCGTATCGAAATGCTAGAGGTCCTTAGTCAAGAATACATTTTAACCTCAAAAGCAAAAGGATTATCAAAGCCTATTATCATTACAAAGCATGGGATTCGAAATGCCATGATCCCAATCGTAACTATTATTGGTCCGTTAACCGTAAACACTATTACTGGTTCACTTGTTATTGAAAAGATATTCAGTATTCCAGGTTTAGGTGAGCAATTTGTTAATTCAATTATTACAAATGATTATCAGCTCATTATGGGAACAACTATTTTTTATGCGGTGTTATTTGTAACCGTCATTTTAATCATTGATATTTTATACGGATTGATTGACCCCCGAATTCGTGTGACAGGAGGCGATAAGGCATGACCATAAAACTGACAGATGATACAACGAAGAGCCCTTCAAAGGAGTTATTTGAATATGCCTCGCAAACTGATATTACAGATGATTTCATCTATCGTCCTGAGCAATCATTTTGGCAGGATGCATGGCGTGGCCTGCGGAAAAATAAAGCAGCTATCGTTGGGCTATGTACTATTATCATTGTTCTATTACTTGCCGTTTTCGGGCCCTTTATGAATAGCCACGGCTATGACGAACAAAATATTGCGCGTACCAATTTACCGCCAAAAATTCCTGTCCTTGAGAATATTTCTTTCTTAGGCTTAAATGGTGTCGATAGCCGAGGCATAGACCAATATGAAGCGAAAGGGATTGAAGAATATTTTTGGTTCGGTACAGATGAATTAGGACGAGATCTATGGACACGTGTATGGGAAGGAACAAGGATTTCTCTTTATATTGCTTTTTTAGCAGCAACCATCGATCTCATTATAGGCGTTGCTTATGGGGCTGTTTCAGCATTTTATGGTGGTCGAACAGATACTATCATGCAACGTATTATTGAAGTGTTAGTGGGTATACCCGGACTAATTGTGAACATACTTCTGATCCTTATTTTAAAGCCAGGCATTATTTCAATTACGATTGCAATGGTGATCGTAGGATGGATTAGTATGGCTCGAATTGTTCGAGCACAAATACTGAAGTTAAAAACATATGAATATGTGCTTGCTTCACGAACACTTGGTGCTAGTAACCAGCGTCTCATATGGAAGCATTTAATTCCCAATACGCTTGGACCAATTATCGTTGCGACTACATTTACTATTCCAGGTGCTATTTTCACAGAGGCTTTATTAAGCTTTATTGGACTAGGGCTACAACCACCAACCGCTTCTTTGGGGACAATTGTTAATGATTCATATAAATTATTAAGAATTTATCCACATGGCATGATTGTCTCATCTATTGTCATTAGTTTAATTATGATTAGCTTTAATTTACTCGGTGATGGACTGCGTGATGCATTCGATCCAAAAACTCGTAAATAGGAAGGTGCTCTAAATGAAAAAAATAGTAGAGGTAAAAAACTTAAGTGTTTCCTTCAACACGTACAATGGTGAGGTACAAGCCGTACGCAATATATCATTTGATTTATTTGAAGGTGAAACCTTAGCCATTGTAGGCGAGTCTGGCTCTGGAAAATCTGTTACTTCGAAAAGCCTTCTTCGCCTTAATCCAACCGAGTCCACAATGATAAAAAGCGGACACATTTTTTATAACGGGCATGATATTTTATCTTCTAGTGAGCAAGAAATTCGAGCAATACGCGGAGCTGAAATCGCTATGATTTTTCAAGATCCAATGACTGCCTTAAACCCTACGATGACGATTGGTCACCAAATTGCAGAAAGTATAAAAAAACATACGACTTTACGTGGCCGACACATAACTAACCGTGTTATAGAACTATTGCAACTTGTCGGTATTAAAGAAGCTGATAAACGCTATAAACAGTACCCACATCAATTTTCTGGAGGTATGCGCCAGCGAATAGTCATTGCCATGGCTCTTGCTTGTGAGCCACGTATCATCATTGCTGATGAGCCTACCACAGCACTAGATGTTTCGATCCAAGCGCAGATTTTAGAATTATTAAAAAATCTACAACAAAAAATGAATTTATCCATTATCTTTATTACCCACGATTTAGGCGTTGTCGCTAAAATGGCAGATCGCGTCGCCGTGATGTATGCTGGAAAAATCATTGAGATTGGCTTAGTTGATGAAATATTTTATCATTGTCAGCACCCTTATACACAAGGGCTACTCGCAGCCATGCCTAATCCAGATATTGAGACAAATTCATTGTATGCTATTCCTGGAACGCCACCAAACCTACTTCATCCCCCTACTGGTGACGCCTTTGCAGCTCGTAATAAACATGCCTTAAAAATTGACTTTATAGAGGAACCACCTATGTTTCAGGTCAGCGACACTCATTTCGCTGCCACTTGGTTATTGCATGAACACGCACCGAAAATAGTACCGGTTCACCAACAGCTTGCTCAAGTACAGCAAGAGAAGCGTCAGGCACCAACTATCTTTGATAAAGAACATCCATATTTATCATTAAAAGAGGTTAAGCAGCACTTTTCTTTAAGTAAAAACACGGTTAATAAAGCGGTAGATGGCATTACTTTCGATATTTATAAAGGAGAAATTTTTGGTCTTGTAGGAGAATCCGGATGTGGTAAATCGACAACGGGACGTTCCATTATTGGACTCCATGCGATTACTAGTGGTGAGATTCACGTTGATGGCCGTAATATCAATGACCATCAAACAAAAAAAGACAAGCTTGCCTTCAATAGCAAGGTGCAAATGATTTTTCAAGATCCCTATTCTTCTCTCAATCCACGTATGAAGATAATGGATATTATTGCAGAAGGATTGGCCATTCATGAAGTACCTAAAAGTGAATGGAAGTCAAAAATATATGAGCTATTAAACATAGTCGGATTAACAAAGGAGTATGCAAACCGTTATCCTCACGAACTTAGTGGTGGCCAGCGTCAGCGAATTGGTATTGCACGTGCTCTAGCTGTAGAGCCTGAACTCATCATTGCAGACGAGCCTATCTCTGCATTGGACGTTTCCATTCAGGCACAAATAGTGAATCTGCTAAAAAAGTTACAACAAGAACGTGGGTTGACCTATCTTTTTATTGCACATGATTTGTCGATGGTGAAGTATATTAGTAATCGTATTGGTGTGATGTATCGAGGGAAAATCGTTGAGCTAGCGGACAGTCAAGAGCTCTATGATCACCCCGTACACCCTTATACAAAATCATTATTATCGGCCATTCCATTACCAGATCCTAAGCTAGAGCGAGACCGCAAACGCATTATTTTTAATGAAGCTACCTATCAAGCTAACCGAAATACCGCAAGTGAAAGCTTTGTTGAGATACGGCCTGGTCACTTTGTTATGCTGACAGAAGAGGAGCTTGTCCAATACCGTTCAGCACAAGAAGGAGGTATATTACGTTGAAATTAAAGACCTTCCTCTTACTTGCTAGCTGTATAATCATAGTTTCCCTTAGCTATACCTGGCTCCTCCACCAACCAATCACTTTTTTAACGCTAATTAATAATATTTTCCTTATATCCCTTACTGCTACAATTGTAGGTGCTTCATTGGTTGTTATACAAGGTGGGCTTTTTAATGGTATCGCCTATAGTTTTAAACGCTTTTTTGCACGTGTTACTAAAAATGGTGTCTATGCCTTTGAATTAGATGGAGATTTAGAATATGTTCATGCTCCGTCCTATACCTTCACTTATCCGCTACTACTAGCAGGTATACTTGGCTGCTCCGTGACAGCCATTTTATCTATAGTTTTCTATCTATAAATGAAAAATGCTGTCCTCTCGAGAAAAGAGGACAGCATTTTTATTTTACAATTTCTACCCATTTATAGCTTATGTCAGCTGAGAATGGATGCTCATATAAGTTTTTCACATATGGTTTTGTCAAACGACTTAACCCTTTTTGGAATGTTGGGGCAAATGCTACATCTTCCATCATTAATTTTTCGGCTTGCTGCATAAGTTCCCAACGCTCGCTAACATTAGAGGTAGTTTTTGCTTGTTTAATAAGTGCATCAACTTTTTCATTTTTATAGTTAGATTGATTATAATAAGCCGTTGACTCAAATAATTCAATATATGTCATAGGGTCTTGATAGTCAGGGCCCCAGCCACCATAGTCTAAATCAAAATCAACAGCCCCTTCTAATGCAAGCTTTTGCTTATTTGGCTGCATATTAATTGTTAGCTCTAAGCCTTCTAAGTTCGTCTCCAATTGGTTTTTAATAAATTCAGCGGCTTTTTTAGATTCTGCACGGTCATATGTTAAAAACTCCAGCTTTACTTGGTCTACACCAAGTTCCTTTAAGCCAGTAGCCCACGCTTCCTTCGCTAGCTCGATATTTGTTTTATTCATATCGCTGTTGCCATCACGGAAATCATTTCCCTTGTCATCTGTTGATAATCCCTGAGGTACTAAATAGTAGGCAGGAATGGAACCATCCTGTAATATCACATCAGCGAATCCTTGTTTGTCCCATGCCATATCAATGGCTTTACGAATGTTTAGATTAGATAAATATTTATTTTCATGATTCATACGAATAAAATACGTATTTGGCTTTAAAAACGTTGAATACTCTGGACTGTCTTTATATTGAGCAACATATTCACTAGATAACTCGGCAGTGTCTATTTCACCAGCTTCATAGAGATTGACAGCCGTTGCCGTATCTTTCACTATTTTCTGCGTGATTTTAGTAAGCTTTACCGTGTCCTTATCCCAATAACTTTCATTTTTGACGAACGTCCATCCTTGCCCATGTTGCCAAGACTCCATCATGAAAGGTCCATTATAGATCATATTTTCCGCTTCTAGCGCGTATTGATCGCCTTGGGACTCTGTAAATTCTTTATTTAATGGGAAGAACGGTGCATACGTTGTTAAGCTAATAAAGTATGGGATCGGCGCATTTAGCTGCACTTCTAACGTTTCATCATTTATTGCTTTAATACCGATTTCCTCCACCTTCCCATAAAGGGGATCTTCTTCTGTTTGCACATTGGCAGCATTTTTTATATCTAGCATTAAGTATGAATAGATTGCTTGAGTTTCGGGATTTATAGCTCTTTTCCATGCATACTCAAAATCATGTGCTGTCACTGGAGTCCCATTACTCCACACAGCATCTTTACGTATTTTAAATGTATATACTGTACCATCCTCAGAAACTTCATGTGACTCTGCCATACCTGGAATTGGTGTATTTTCAGGACCTATACGATATAATCCCTCAAATACTGAGTTCATTGCCGTCACTGCAAGTGCATCTACACTCCCTAAAGAGCTCATCGTCGTTAAATCTCCTGTTGCCACTAAATGAAGTTCCTGTGCGGCAATATTATCTTCCCCATCAGAAGATACTTTGTCTGTTTCATTACTATTTGTAGTATTTCCAGAAGTGGTGTTATCTTTGCCGTAACAACCGACCAATACAACGAGCATTAATGCTAACAATACGAAAAGCCATTTTGTTTTTTTAGCCATCCTCAAAACCCCTTTAATTTTATTGCACGAAAGAAATCGCACTATAAAAATCTATGCAATTTCCATGCCGATTCTATTTTTTAAAAAATTGGCACAGATTTTGCATTATACTTTCATTAAAGGGGGAATGACAACATGTCAAAACTAGAACAATTACGAAATGCTCTACAAGCACAAGGTACAAGCGCAATGATTATTACAAATACTCAAAACCGACGTTATTTAACAGGATTTACAGGAAGTGCAGGAACGGTTGTAGTAACTAACACACGAGCACTTTTATTGGTGGACTTCCGCTATACACAGCAAGCAACAGAGCAAAGTAAAACATTTGAGGTTCATGAAATTGATCGCAGCCGTTTATATGAAACGATTCAAGAAATTTTAGAACAGGAATCCATTCAAACTGTTGGCTTTGAACAACATCACGTCACTTACTACACGTATCAATTAATGGCAAATAAATTAACAGCAACATTAAAGCCTTTATCTACAATTGTGGAAGATTTACGTATGATTAAGACACCAGAGGAAATTGAAATTATTAAGAAAGCAGCTTGGATTTCAGATCAAGCCTTTAAGCATATTTTGACATTCATTAAACCTGGTGTTACAGAAATCGAAATTGCCAATGAGCTGGAATCCCATATGCGTAAAAATGGTGCTACTGGCGCTGCATTTGATATGATTGTCGCTTCTGGTCATCGCTCTGCTCTACCACATGGCGTGGCGTCTTCGAAAACTATTAAGCAAGGTGATATGCTTACACTTGATTTTGGCGCTTATTATGAAGGCTATCGTTCTGACATGACAAGAACTATTGCTGTCGGCGAGCCCCCTGAACAATTAAAAGAAATATATCAAATTGTTTATGGCTCCTTGCAACACGCTCTTTCTAATATGAAGGCTGGTATTACTGGACGACAGGCAGATAGCTATACACGTGACTATATTACAGCTAAAGGCTATGGGCAAAATTACGGACATGGAGCAGGTCATGGCATCGGTCTAGATATTCACGAAAATATTTTCATGTCGACAGTTTGTGAAGACGTTTTAGAGGAGAATATGGTGCTTACTGTAGAGCCAGGCATTTATGTCCCACAAGTTGGTGGTGTTCGTATAGAGGATGATGTCATCATTACAAAAGATGGTGTTGAAATAATCACACACTCGCCAAAAGAACTCATTATTTTATAATTTCTTTACACTTACCCTATAGATGTTTACTTTTTTTTACACTTTTTAAAACCATTCATTTCAACATTTTGAGCTTATTATTGAAAGCTAATGATTCATTTCGTTGCACATGTCAAAGTTTCTTGTCACTATATTTTTCTAAGTTAGTTAGATAGATTGATAGAGAATCGAGGTTTAAGTATGCAACTTTCTATTAAACAAACACAAGAATTACAAATCGTTATGTCTACCCAACTTCGTCAGGCAATCGAGCTACTCCAATACTCAACTCAGGAGTTAGAACAATATATACGTGAACAAGAGCTCGTTAATCCGTTAATCGAACTAAGTGAACCAACACTTAAAGAGCACCTACAGATTCCAAAAACGAGTAGCGGACACTATAACAATTGGCATCTTTCTACAAAATGTGAAAAAAATATTCGTGATGAGCTGTTCCAGCAGGTCAGGCTAACATTTGATAATGAAAAGGACATTCAGCTCTTAAAACATATTATTTATCATTTAGATGACAATGGTTATTATGAGCAACCTATACAAACTTCTTATAATGACCTAGAAATAGAAAAGGGCATTCATTTATTACAAACGATTGGTCCTTTAGGAATGGGTGCACGTAATTTAAAGGAATGTTTACTATTACAAACTATTTATTGTCCTAACAGCCCTGCTCATGCCGATACTATTATTTCTAATTATCTAGAAGAGCTTGCTCATAATAATTGGAAGAAAATATTAAAAGAGCTGGATATATCACTAAATGACTTACAAATGATTTATCTTTTTATACAATCTTTACAGCCAAAACTAAGCTCATTATTTTATCAGGAATTGGTACATACGACGATACCAGATATTATTGTTGATATTGTTGACGGTGGGATTACCTTTTCGTTGAACGATTATTATTTACCAAAGATTAGTATTCACGCTGACTACTTTCCTTATATAAAAGCTCATTCCTCAGAAAAGAGTTATTTTAAAAAACACTTAGCTGACTACCACTGGCTAGTGAACAGCATTGAACAACGTCGAAATACAATGATCAACATTATGAAGGCCCTTATTGAAAAGCAAAAAAATTTCTTTCTGGATGGCTTCGACGCCATGCAACCACTTACGTTGCGTGAAATTGCTGACCAAATAGATGTTCACGAATCAACGGTAAGTCGTATTACAACAAATAAGTATGTACAAACTGCTTTTGGCACCTTTGAATTAAAGGAATTATTCAGCTCTAAATTGTCGACAGCCAATGGTCAGAGTGTGTCACAAGTAAAGGTGAAGTCTTTGCTGTCAGACTATATCAAGTCAGAAAATAAGGCTAAGCCCTTCTCTGATCAAAAAATAGCTGAATATTTTAACGCTGCTTTAGGCATTGAAATATCTCGACGTACCATAGCCAAATACCGCGAGGACATGAGTATCCCGTCCTCTGCACGGCGTAAAATAATACCCTTTCAATAACGAGAAAAGGAGCTACCTATTGAAGATAGCTCCTTTTCCTTCTTTCATGCAAATTCACCTATTATTGCTTCATATTAACAAATACACTTTTCACCTCAGTGTAATTGGACAATCCATATTCACCGCCCATTTCACGACCAATACCTGACTGTTTGTAACCTCCAAATGGCATCGTTTCCCATTCTAATCCAAAATCATTAATCCATACTGTCCCTGCTTGTAGTTTACTAGCAATATAATGTGCCTTCTTTACATTTTCAGTCCAAATGCTTGCAGCAAGTCCATACTTACTATTATTAGCGCGTGCAATTACTTCATCTACTGTTTCAAACGATAGAATGGACATAACAGGTCCGAAAATCTCTTCTTGGGCAATTGTCATCGTGTCCTGTACATCAGCAAAGATAGTTGGTTGGACAAAATATCCCTTTGGCAGTGCTCGATCACCGCCAGCTACTAAGCGAGCACCCTCCTCTTTTCCTTTTTCGATAAAATAAAGAACAGTGTTTAATTGCTTTTGTGACACTAATGGACCCATATCTGTTTCTGGGTCTAAACCTGGCCCTACCTTCAATGCTTTAGCCTTTTCTGCGAGTCGTTCAATAAATTGATTGTATAGACTACTATGCACAAATACTCGTGTACATGCGCTACAGTTTTGGCCATGATTGTACATCGTCCCAGCAAATGTTCCTTCTATTGCCTCCTCGACATCTGCATCTTGTAACACAATAGCAGGAGATTTCCCCCCAAGCTCTAATGTTATACTTTTCACATCATCAGCAGCCTTTTTCATCACGTGTATTCCTGTCTTTGTTGATCCAGTGAAGGCTACTTTTGCTACACCTTTATGAGTAACAATCGCTTCGCCCGCCTCTCCCGTACCTGGTACAATATTTACTACACCGTCCGGAAAACCAGCTTGTTTCATTAATTGCCCCACATATAATAATGACAATGGCGTTTCAGCCGCAGGTTTGATGACAACCGTACATCCTACAGCTAACGCTGAGCCAAGCTTCCATGCCGCCATGGCAAGAGGAAAATTCCAAGGAATAATTTGACCTACAACTCCAACGGGCTCATGTACAATGTAATTCAAGTAATCCTTCGACACTTGTACAGTCTGGCCTGTAATTTTTGTTGCCCAGCCCGCAAAATAACGAAAATGTTGAACTGTGCCATCCACATCATCTGCAAGAGCAGTTTTATATGGTTTTCCATTGTCTAATGATTCAAGCTGTGCTAGCTCTTCACGATGTTCTTCTAGTAAATCTGCCAATTTATAAATAATTCGGGAGCGTTCAGCTGCCTCCATCGTTGACCATTCACCATCAAATGCTTTTCGAGCAGCTTCTACTGCAAGATCAATATCTTCTGCCTGTGCTTCGCTTACTACCGCAATGACCTCTTCATTAGCAGGATTTAAAACATTCAATGCTTTACCTGATTGAGCTTGCACATATTCACCGTCAATATACAAGCCGATCGTGGACTGTAGAAATTCCTTTACTTGTGGTTTTAATGTCAACACTGCCTCCATCATTCATCCCCCTTTGCATTAATAATGTTCAATTGCCAGTACGTCTAAATTAGTCATAATTGCTTTAAGTTGGGCATCTTCTTCCTCTGTTAGTGGGAGTCGTGGTAGACGACAAGGCCCTCCTGCCCACCCTTTTAGTTCCATTGCACGTTTAGTAATTTGTACATATTTACCCGATCCCTCTAAAAATGCACATAAAGGTAATAAGCGATCGTAAATTGCCCAAGCTGCCTCTAGGTTCCCCTCTTGTACTTGGCTATATAATTTTGTCACAAGCTCTGGCACAATATTTCCAGATACAGAAATCCACCCAACAGCCCCAACTAAAAATGATTCGATAGCTAAATCCTCTGAGCCACAAAATACTTTTATATCATCTTGGCCTTGACGTACGATATCACGCGCTTTTCCAATATTGCCGCTTGATTCTTTAATATGTGTAATATTTGGAACATCTCTACCTACTTTTAAAATCGTTTCTAAGCCAATATCTACCCCCGAAGTAAACGGATTATTATAGATCATAATAGGGAAGTTTACAGATTCGGCTACTGATTTAAAATGAACATATATTTCATCATCTTTTGGATGTGCGTAATAGGAATTAATTAATAATGCTGCATCTGCTCCAGCCTGTTCTGCCTGCTGTGTATAGATAATTGCTTCTGCAGTTGTTTCAGCTGCTGTACCAACAATCAATGTAATTCGCCCTTTAATTTGATCTACAGCTACCTCTACTGCTTTAAACCGTTCTTCTTTCGTTAAACTTACAAATTCACCTGTACTACCGTTAATAGCAATACCTGTTACCCCTGCTTCAATAAAATGTTCAATATTTTGACGGAAACCACCCCAATCAATGTCTGTTTGATTTTTCATCGGCGTTACTAATACAGGAAATACACCTTCTAGATTTTTCATCTTTATCCTCCTCTATCCTCTTTTATTACACAATGATAAATCCATGCTGCAAAGGATCTTCACGGTCCACTACAAATTGATGGATTCCTGTGATATAACCTGTTAATGCAATTTCGTAGCCAGCTTCATGCTTTTGTATAATTTCAATGCTGCTACCAAAAATACTGTCGTTTTTTTTGACAGCTTCTTCCCCTAAAACCGCTATTAACGCCAGTGTACTATCTACACCAGGTGAACGTAATATATAGCCATCTCGTTCAAAGGTAACGGACCTGACAGAGCCAACTAATTGTTCATACATAATGACCCCATCTGCCGTACTATATTTCTCACTTTCTAGTAATCCCCACGTACTGATTTCTGCTAATTCTTCTAAAACAATGGCTTTAATTTGCCGTGGTTTTTCAACCACCATGTAGCGTCGTTCATTATCAATAATGACTTGCTCACCTTCTAAATGTGCTGGCTTCACTATTAAATGAACTGATAATACTGCATCTCTCTTTTCAGAAAGTTTGACATAGGCTTCATAGACGCCTTTGACTGTTTCAATAGAGTAAGTATTATTTTTTGAGAGTTCTATTGTTCCTTGCTCAATCAATGCTGTCATTGTGGCTACAAGTGCCTCATACTTAAAATTTGTAGAAGCTGCATGCTGGAAAAATAATAAGCGATAAGAAGCAATAGCGGATGGTAAAACAAGGCAGCCATTCATTCCACGGTGTCCTCTAGGCTCATTCAAAAGCTGTTGTTTTGTATCTTCAAATTGTGTATTTAACTGATGATCCGCTTCCAAAATATCTTCATGCATAAGCATGATTGGGGATTGCACAATGATGCGAAAGGCTTCTCCCACTACTTGTGTATCTATCGTTTGAAAAGACTTATGAAAATTCATGTTTATCCTCCCTTAGTGATCCATTGGCGGAATCATCAAATAGCCCTCTTTTAGTGGGTCCTGATCATTGTAAAAGAAACGATGCATCCCCATTACCCATGCTGATCCTGTTACCTCCGGAATAACAGCTGTTAAACCACTTATCGTTACTTCTTCTAGTACACATGCTTTAAACATTGTTCCCACAATACTTTCATAAACGAAGGACTCATTGAGAGCGAGCTTATTTTTTGAGTAGAGTGTAGCAATTTTGGCAGAAGTACCAGTGCCACAAGGAGAACGGTCTATTCCTCCTGGCGGAACAACAACTGTATTTTTTAAATCTGCTGATGGGTTAACTGGATCTGTATAAAACTCAATATGTGTAAGCCCATGGATAAACGAGAATTCAGGATGGACAATATCCTCCTTAGCATTTACAGTATTGCGGAGGCGAATAGCCGTGTTAATAATCTTCGTCGAATTGTCTACAGCTAAGTCTAGATTGATTTTTCTAGCATCAATAATGCCGTAAAAGTTCCCTCCATATGCTATTTCACATTCCACTACACCTAGCTCAGCATCGTTGATTTCAATCGTTTTTAATAAAAAGGATGGTACGTTTTTAAAGGTCACTTCCTTCGCTACTCCATCATCCACTTTAATTTGTACATCTATTAAACCTGCAGGTGTGTCCAATTTTATGTTTGTATAGGGTGTAGTGACCTCTATTAAATTTGCTTCAATTAGTGCTGTACAAACACCTATTGTGTCATGTCCACACATTGGTAAGTACCCACCTGTTTCTATATAAATCACGCCAATATCGGCTTCGGGGTGGCAAGGATCTGTAATGATAACGCCTGACATTACGCTATGTCCTCGTGGCTCATTCATAAGAAATTTTCGAATCCAGTCATAGTTCTCTTGCATAAATAACATTTTTTCTGACATAGTTTTGCCTTCAAGCTTGGGCATACCACTTATTAATGAACGTGTTGGATTTCCACCCGTATGAGTATCAATCGTCGTAAATAGCTTTTGAAAATTCATTTATGAAGGACTCCTTTCTGAAAACGACTAAGATGTACCGGTTCAGTAGGAATGCATGTATCTTTGTGCTGGAGTAATTCTTGGATAAGTTTTCCGGTAACTGCAGCTAAGCTAATGCCATCTCCTTCATGACCCGCTGCAATATAGAAGCCAGGTACTTCTTCTACTTCACAAATAATAGGTAAATGATCTTCTGTCCATGGTCTTAACCCTGCATATGTACGAATAATCGACATATCAGCAATTTTTGGATAGAATCGTACTGCACGTCTAGCAATCATTTTTGCCACATCATGATTCACCTTCGTGTCAAAGCCTACAAATTCACGACTACTCCCTATTAAAAAATTCTGTGCCTCTGTCGGTTCAAACACTAAGGCTACTCCATACTTTTCAATATCCGCATCCACCTTACGCTCTCCACCAAACTTTGAAATTAAATAACCAAATTCCATTACTTTTCTTAGCCCAACTGGTTGCTGACGTGATGCGACCAGTATATGACCTTTGCGAGGTTTAATGGGAATATCAATATCAAGCATTTGTCCAATAAACGGTGCCCAAATTCCGCAAGCATTAATGACTTTATTGGCGGTTATCCATCCGTCATTCGTTTCAAGTAAAAATGTATGATCTGGCTGTTTTTTAATATGCTTGACCTCTGTCTGTTTTTTTATCTTTGCCCCTAACTTCTCAGCTGAATGAAACATAGAAAATGTCAGCATGTATGGGTTCACTGTTGAATCAGTTTTACATTCCAATCCACCGTATAAGTCATCTGCGAAGTATTTTGATTCGTTCCGTAAATCCTCACGATCTAACATCGTAAAATCTAAACCCGCCTCTTGTTGGCGATTAACCCATTGCTGCGCAGCCTCCATCTCTAGCTCACTTTCACAAACAAGGATGCTGCCCGGATTCCGATATTCAAAGCTCATATCTAACTCTCTATTAAGTTCATGAACCAATCTTTGACTGACTAAAGACATTTGACTGTCGAAGCCAGGATCTTTATCAATAGCTAAAATATTGCCATCACAACGAGAAGAAGTCCCACTCGCAAGTTCGTTTTTTTCAAGTATTGTGATATCTAGGCCGGCCTTTGCGCAATAATAAGCTATTGCTCCACCAATAATGCCACCGCCAATAATTACGATATCATGATGGGATTTCTTCATATCTTCCTCCTCCTTTCTATTTATGACTGTATGATGCAAAAATCATGCCAATCTATCAAACTGGAATTTGTTTGATAAACTAGGCACTATGTGTCAAAATTATTTATATTATTCAAAATAATTGGACAAATGAACAATAAGGGGGGACTTATCTTGCATCCATATCATTTAATAATGAATAAAATAGTAAAATGTAACTTTGCTATTACAACTACTGACGACATTGTGTCCAAAATAAACGATGCCAGCAAACAATATTTTGTGATTGAAAATAATAAACCCTATGGTGCAGTTCGCGGTAAAAGAAAAAATGATGTTCACTATGTTGCCTGTCATACCATCCAGTCGAATTGCCCGCTCAAAAACGCCATTGAATATATGAAGGACTACGAATTTTTACTAGTTTGTAATGAGGAGAAGCAATATTTAGGATATTTATGGAGAGAGTCCTTAGCATACGACCTTGCCTATGAATTAGAATGCGGAAATGCTTATTTACAAACTATTTTAAATACTATTAATGAATCATGTACGGTCATAGATGCTGAACAAAATGTTATTTATTGGACAAAGGGTGCCGAAAGCATTTTTTCAGTATCTGGAGAAAATATTATCGGTAAGCCAATCACTCACTTTTTCAAAGAAGATCAACTAGAAATTTTACATACTTTACAGCATAGAAAATCTGTCTATCAACAGCAGCATTTTCCACGGGAAGATCTCGTCGTCATGATTAACTCTAATCCTGTTATGCTGCATGATAAGACAATTGGAGCGGTGGTAGCTGAAACAGATATTACCCATGTCAAGAAATTAAACGAAGAGCTTCATATTACATCTGAGAAATTGTTAAATTTAGAGAAACAGATGAATACGAATGGCCTAGCCTTTGACCCATTCACCCTTATTCGTGGTAATAGTCCAAAGCTTAAAGAAGTATTAGAAAAAGTAAAAAAGGTCGCAAAAACCGAGGCAAATATTTTAATTTATGGAGAGAGTGGCGTTGGTAAAGAGCTGTTTGCACGTGCAGTTCACGCTATTCGAGAAAAGTCTGAGGCACCCTTTGTTGCTATCAATTGTGGGGCCATTCCAAGCGGTCTATTTGAAAGTGAAATTTTTGGCTATGAAAAAGGAGCTTTTTCTGGTGCCCATCAAAAGGGAAAAAAAGGTAAAGTAGAGCTTGCACGTGGGGGTACTTTATTTTTAGATGAAATCGGTGAGATGCCGCTAGAAATGCAAGTCAAGATTTTACGATTGCTCCAGGAAAAAACTTTTTACACAGTTGGCGGTACAAAGGAAATGGACGTCGAATTTAATTTAGTAGCAGCTACTAATAGAGATTTGAAGCAATTAGTGGCAGAGGGCAAATTTAGAGAAGATTTATATTATCGACTGAATGTGGTGAATTTCACAGTCCCCCCTCTTAGAGAGCGGGCATCAGATATATTAGAAATAAGCAATTACTTCTTATATGAAAAGTCGATTAAATATAATCGACCTATTCAAGGTATCCCAACTGAAATAGCAAATGTTCTTTTAAAATACCACTGGCCAGGCAATGTGCGTGAATTATCTAATGTTATCGAGCGACTCGTTGTTTTTTCTGATGAGGGGGCCATTCATATGGAAGATCTTCCTACTGATATTTTAGCGATGATGCCAAAAGATGAAACATTGGACGTTAAGAGGGAGTTTCCTCTAGGGACAGAGCTCCACCATCAGCTTGAACATTATGAACGAGAAATAATATTAGACCAGCTTGCTAAAGTAAATGGTAATAAGAAAACATGCGCTAAAATTTTAGGTATTACTCGTGCCACTTTATACAACCGATTAAAAAAATTAAACATAGACGTCTAATTTATTTAAATATATGTCAATATTTCTATACACACCTTTCACATCCATCTAGATTTACTTTTCGTAGCTATTTTTTTCTTTGGCATAGTTTTTGCATTATGTTCTATGTTAAGTATTTTTTAGAGTAGAGGTGGAACTATGCAAAATAAATCTATGATTGTATGCCGTTGTGAAGAAATTAGTTACGATGAATTAGTTGAAAGCGCATCAAAATATAAGTGCTCTGCACGAGAACTGAAATTACGAACGCGTGCAGGTATGGGCTATTGTGGCGGTCGTACATGCCGTACTATGGTAGATAAAATTGCCAATCTTCATCATCCTCGTAAAAATGATGAGGTTTCATTAAAACATCAAGCCCCTATTCGACCAGTACGATTCTCCGACTTAGGGGAGGTTAACTGATGACAGAACGTATATTAAACCACCCAATTTTCGGGAACATAATACAAAGAGAAAAAGTGACCTTTACTTTTGACGATCATGAGTTTGAAGGTTACAAAGGTGAGTCCCTAGCGGCTGCCTTGCTAGCACACGGAATACGGACTTTACGTTTGCACGAAGAAACTGGGCAGCCTCGAGGTATTTATTGTAATATTGGACATTGTTTTGAATGCCGTGTCACTGTAAATGGCTTAGAGGGCGAACGAGCATGCTTAACCCCTCTCTCAGATGGGATGGTTGTAAAAAGTGGACAGACACTTCCTACGACAGTAAGAGACTGGAGGAAGAATCATGAACAATAAAGTAGTTATTATTGGAGCTGGTCCTGCTGGGCTTGCGGCGGCCATTACATTAGCGGAAAAAAATATTGCAGTCCTTGTTATCGATGAATATTTATATGCGGGAGGTCGATTACTGGGACAACTATATGAAGAAAAGCCAGGAACATGGTGGAATGGCATTGTAGAATCTGAACGTTTAGTAGAACGAGCTAAAGCAGTCCATGTTGAGTTTTTATTACAAACAAGTGTATCCGACTTAGAAAAAATAGATGGCATGTGGATCATCCATACAACCAAAGGTGTATTTCGTACCCAACATCTGCTACTAGCTACTGGAGCTGCCGAATCGCCTTTCCCAATTCCAGGTTGGACGCTACCAGGGGTAATGTCTGTTGGAGCAGCACAAGTTATGACAAATGTGCATCGTGTGAAGCCAGGTAAACGTGGCGTCATTGTCGGAGTTAATGTACTTTCTTCAGCGATTGCGATGGAATTACAATTAGCAGGTGTTCAGGTAGCCGCTATTACATTACCCCCTGCTAACTTGTTAACAGAAGGGAATAGCAATCCCTTAGAAGTTATGAACTCATTATTGCATGTAGCTCATATGGCTCCCTCCCCTTTTGTTAAGATGGGTAGCAAATTCATGAAAAATGACTTTATGAAAAAACTCGGTATTACCTTTTATCCTAAAAATGGTGTGAAAATGTGGGATATACCTATTATGTTGCGTAAAGCGGTTATAGAAATCGTAGGTAAAGATCAGGTCGAAGGGGTCGTTTTAGCAACTGTGAATACAGACGGCTCTATTGTGAAAGGTAGCGAACAACGTATCAAAGCTGATTTTATTTGTATCGCTGGTGGCCTTTACCCTCTAGCAGAGCTTGCTTCTGTAGCAGGTTGTCCATTTCATTATATCGAACAATTAGGTGGGTTCATTCCTTTACATAATGAACAAATGGAAACTAATTTAGAGGGATTATATGTAGCTGGAAATATTACAGGAATTGAAGGAGCCAAGGTAGCATTAGCGCAGGGAGAAGTTGCAGCACTTACAATTGCTCAACGCCTCAATGGAGGAGCATCCAATCATGATATTAAGCTGGCCATCCAAGCTGTTGAAAAAACAAGAGCCACTGCACATATTCAATTTCATCCAGAAATTTTAGCTGGCCGTCAGCAGATGAAACAAATTTGGAATGAAACTGTTGGGTCTCTTACTATTCATAAAAAAACTATATGAAAGTGTAAAAGTCTTTTTCTCATCTTCATGAGTAAAAGGCTTTTTTGCTTTATGGCATAAAACATGCAATACATAGGGTGAGCTTAAAAATCATGAAGGGAGGTTTTCGCTATTTAAACATTTACCTAAACTAAAGCCGTACACACGCTTCAATCATATTGCAGGCATAATTCGCGTGATGAGTTGAGTGCTGGTGATGTATAGTAAACAAATTTTAGGGTGATAATTAAGGATTTTGATTTAAGAAAAAAAGGGGGAAACATCTATGGAGACAATCGTTAATGCGTTGGTCGATTATATTTGGGGAAATGCACTTGTATACTTAGCATTAGGGGTAGGTCTTTACTTTACCGTCCTAACAAAAGCTGTTCAAATTCGTTATATTCCTGAGATGATTCGATTATTACGTGAACGTAAAGAGTCAAATGAAGGAATCTCATCATTCCAAGCGTTTTGTATGGCATTGTCTGGGCGGGTTGGTGTTGGCAATATCGCAGGAGTGGCTACGGCAATTGCTGCTGGTGGACCAGGCGCAGTACTTTGGATGGGTGTTATGGCATTTCTAGGGGGTGCAAGTGCATTTATTGAATCAACACTTGCCCAATTATATAAAGAAAAGGCTGATGATCAGTATCGCGGTGGTTCTCCATACTATATCGAAAAGGGTTTAAGACTAAAGGGTTTTGCTATATTTGTTGCGATTGTTATCTGTCTTTCATATGGTGTTCTAGTACCGGGAATCCAGGCGAATACAATTGCCACTTCATTTAATACGGCTTTTCATATTCCGCCCTTTATAACAGGTGCCTTAATCGTTATTCTTTTGGGATTAATCATATTCGGTGGTGTAAAACGCATAGCACGTGTTGCAGATAAAGTTGTTCCTATTATGGCACTTGCCTACGTCATTTTAACACTCTTCATATTAGGAGCGAATGTAAGTGAAATTCCAGATATGGTTAAACTTATACTGACAAGTGCCTTTGGTACAAATGCAATTTTTGGAGGTATAGTGGGGACTGCCATCGCCTGGGGTGTAAGACGCTCGGTATTTTCAAACGTAGCTGGAGCAGGAGAAGCAACTTTTAGTTCTGCTGCTGCTGAAGTATCTCATCCAGCTAAACAAGGTTTAGTTCAAGGGTTTTCCATCTATATTGATACAATCATTGTCTGTACGGCTACAGCTTTAATGATTCTCATAACAGGTATGTATAATGTTACTCCTCCTGGAACAACGACACCGTTAGTTGAAAATATCCCGGGCGTTGTAGCAGGTACTGCTTATACACAAGCAGCAGTATCTACAGTATTTAATGATTTTGGAAGTGGATTCGTAGCTATAGCAATTTTCCTCTTCGCATTCACTACTTTAATGGCATATTATTATATTGCAGAGACAACTATTGTGTATTTAGATAAAAAACTTCGCTTCCCATTTTTAAAATTAGTATTAAAAGTGATCTTCTTACTAGTTGTTTATATTGGAAGTGTTCAATCTGTCAGTCTTATGTGGGGTCTTGGAGACATTGGATTTGGGAGTATGAGTTATTTGAACTTTATTGCTATTGTATTATTAACCAAGCCAGCGATTCGAGTTTTACAAGATTATGATCGACAAAAAAAGGCTGGCCTCGATCCTATTTTTGATCCAAGAGAAGTCGGAATTAAAAATGCCGAATTCTGGATAGAATATAGCAATAGGCATAAAAAGAAATGAATAGAAATAAAAAAACAGTCAGCACACAGCTGACTGTTTTTATTGCCTAGCGACGTCCTACTCTCACAGGGGGAAGCCCCCAACTACCATCGGCGCTAAAGAGCTTAACTTCCGTGTT
>NZ_JBXAHN010000015.1:0-54844 GCF_058795135.1 Lysinibacillus sp. GW823-FHT06C08 | reverse complement strand
CGAACACGGAAGTTAAGCTCTTTAGCGCCGATGGTAGTTGGGGGCTTCCCCCTGTGAGAGTAGGACGTCGCTAGGCAATTGAAACCGCTGAGATATATTTCGGCGGTTTTTATTTTTGTCTGTCTTTGTAAGCATCAAAAATGGTAAAATATAATGGTAAAGATTGGACAAAGGGGATGAAATACAGTGGCTACAGGACTATATACGAGTGACGCAATTTATATACAGAGAGAAAAGGTAGAGAGCTTTATTCAAAATAGAGAAAAGTGGGCTGTTTTAATACCAGGTTATTTGCATCATGAGTTGCTAAATGCAAATAATATGATTTGGGTTTTTCAAGGTGACTTCGGCATCATTCAAAAGGCTGTGAAGGTGGAGCTTCAATTGAAATCTTCAGAACCACATCAAGTCTTATTTGATTTAGTTGGCCTATCGGATCCGATAAATGGTGATGGGTCATTTGAAATTAAGCATCAAGATGAATCACTCCTACTTACTGGTAGCTTAACTATGAAGGCTAGTGGCTTTTTAGCAGGAATGATGAATCCCGTATTAGAAAAGTTTGTTCCACAATTGGTGGAGCAACTTGTTAGTCAAATGGCTTTGACGGTAGCAAAAGATTAATAGTTTCATTTATAAAGGGTGGAGAACCGACTATTGCAGAAGGAGGCAATGGTCGGTTTTTATAATAGTAAGGCATTTTATTGAAAAATTATAACTTTTCCTATAAATATAGAGCAGCTTACTGAGGGATGACTTTTTTATCGCGTTATAATCTCGTATAATTAGGTGAGAATATAACGAAAATAGGTGTTTGTTTTGCAAAAGAAAAAGCCCATTATCGAGGGATTAGAACGTTTTCGACAACAACAAAATATTTCTTTTCATGTCCCTGGCCATAAGCATGGCGAACTGTCTCACCTTCCGCAAGCATTTAAGGATGTTATGCGTTATGATGTAACTGAATTATCAGGACTGGATGATTTGCATTATCCTGAGGAAATGATCTTAGAAGCAGAACATTTATTAGCGGATACATATGGAGCGATGAAAAGTTTCTTTTTGGTAGGTGGCTCTACCGTTGGAAATTTAGCAATGATTTACGCTACTTGTCAAAAAGGCGATACCATTATTGTTCAAAGGAATGCGCATAAGTCTATATTTCATGCCATTGAACTTGTTGGAGCCAAGCCTATTTTCGTGTCACCGATATGGGATGAACGAACATTAACGGCAACACATGTTACGTTTCAGGATTTAAAGGAAGCTGTAGAAAATTATTCAGAGGCGAAAGCGGTTGTTTTAACATATCCTACTTATTATGGGGTAACCTCTAGTGAAATACAGCAACAAATTGCTTATTGCCATGAAAAGGGGATCCCTGTATTGGTGGATGAAGCACATGGCGCTCACTTTCATGCATGTTCATTATTTCAACCATCAGCTTTGTCTCTTGGGGCAGATGTTGTTGTACAATCAGCGCATAAAACTCTACCTGCGATGACGATGGCATCCTTTATGCATGTGAGATCGGAGTTAATAGAAGCTGACAAAATCCATCACTATTTACGTATGCTACAATCTAGTAGCCCATCTTATGTGCTATTAGCTTCATTAGATGATGCTCGTTATTATGTACAGACATATATGGAGAGTGATGGGGCATATATAATAGAAAAAAGGAATCAATGGGTTGAAGCATTACGATCAATTGGCTCTTTGGAAGTTATTGAAGTAGATGACCCTCTCAAATTACTTTTACGTGTCAAAGGTTATAGTGGCTTTCAATTACAGGAGGCGCTAGAGGCAGTGCATGTCTATGGGGAGTTAGCTGATAGGAATCAAGTTTTATTCATATTACCATTACTCAAGCAAGGACATACCTATCCGTTTGCTGAAATAAGAGTCCGAATAAAGGAAGCTGTGACATTGCTATTAGAAACAGCAAAAACTGATAGCAGCCAGGCTTCTCAAGCAGCTTATAAGTTTGTTCAGATAACTGAGCCTATTTATACTTTCAATGAGATTGCATCTTTAAATAAAGAATGGTTACCATATATGCGAACAATGGGACGAATATCAGCAAGTATGATTATTCCTTATCCACCCGGCATTCCATTACTAGTGCCAGGAGAAAGAATAACAGTAGCAAAACTAAGTCAATTAGAAGAATTACTAGCAGCAGGTGCAACATTTCAAGGAAATCATCGTTTAACAGAAAAATTGATTCAGGTCATTAAATAGTTGGAGGCAATTAACAGCATGAAAAGCAATTTATTTATAACATTTGAAGGTCCAGAAGGAGCAGGGAAAACAACAGTCATTCAAAAGATTGCAGAGCGGTTAGTAGAAATAAATATTGATGTTCTAGCAACAAGAGAACCTGGTGGAATTGAAATTGCAGAAAAAATAAGAACGATTATTTTAAATCCTGCACATACAGCAATGGATGAACGAACTGAAGCATTGTTATATGCCGCAGCAAGAAGCCAGCATTATTTTGAAAAGGTTCAACCTGCTTTAGATGCTGGGAAGTTGGTAATATGTGATCGTTTTATCGATTCATCTTTAGCCTATCAAGGTTATGCAAGAGGTATAGGTATTGATGAGGTGCTTTCCATTAATGAATTCGCTATCGGAAAGAAATTACCTGATATGACGATATTATTTGATATTGCACCAGAAGTAGGGTTAGCACGTATTTATGCAACGGGAAATCGCGAAGTAAATCGTTTAGATGTTGAAAGTTTACCGTTTCATCAAAAGGTGCATGAAGGGTATTTACTACTAGTTGAGCGTTATCCAGAACGTATACGTATTGTGAATGCTGACCAAGATATTGATAGCGTTGTTGAAGATGTATGGTCATTATTATTGGACGCAATACAGTAAATACATGAAGTTGTCTATAACAATGTGATATAATGATACTATCCATTATTTTATCTTCAATTAGATTATTAATAGTGGGAGTATTAAAAGTTTAGGAATAATATTGAAACCTATTTAGGTTAATTTTATAAAAGGGGTGAGTGCGAATGAAGTTAGTCGTAGCTGTAGTGCAGGATCAGGATAGCAGCCGCTTATCAAATGCTTTAACGAAAAATCAGTTTCGCGCAACTAAATTAGCGAGCACAGGAGGATTTTTACGTTCAGGAAATACGACGTTTCTTATAGGAACTGAAGACTCTCTCATACCCAAACTTTTAGATATTATTCGGGATAATTGTCGTGCTCGGGAGCAGATGGTTGCGCCAGTTTCTCCACTAGGGGGAAATGCTGATTCCTATATTCCTTATCCTGTAGAGGTTGAGGTAGGAGGAGCCACTGTCTTTGTTTTACCAATTGAACAATTCCATCATTTTTAAAAAAGAGCCTCCTCATAAACATTAGGGTTCACTGTTTGAAAGGCAGAATCATGACTAGGATTTAGCCTATTGTTATCCTAAAGCAATCATGCTGAGGAGAAATAGATAAAGATCGTGGGGGCGAAACAAGCTTGAAAATTAATCAAGATATACGCGTCGGGTTAAATACAAATCGTAAAGAGCCACTACAAAATAATAATCAAAATAACCGATTTGGGGATATGGTCGTCAAGCAAGGAACAAAGTTGCAAACTGAGCAATTGACAAGGTTGTTAGGGGATATATCTACTGCAGGTGACCGAGTTGCGAGATCGCGTAATTTACGAGAACTTGCTAGGTTTAAAATGCTAGTTAAACGATTTCTACAAGAGACAGTAGAACATGGTATGGAATTAAAGCAATCTCATACTTGGAATCGTTTTGGTGAAGGAAGACGTTTAAAAATCATTGATACTATTGATACACGTCTGGTTGAACTTGCGCAAGATCTTTTAGACGAAGAGAAAGAAGCGATTGACCTCCTTGATAAAATCGGTGAGATTAAAGGCTTACTAATTAACTTATATATGTAAAACCCGTGTCTCATTCTCCTATAGGCGCGGGCTTTTTTCGAATATTTACCTTCATTCAATAGTAGACCCATGATCAATTGAAAACCAATAGCGTTTAAATACTTATCATTTCATTTTTGAATCAAGAATATCTGTTAATAAAGAACGCTGTGATTATCTTCCCAAATGTGTGAGGTGACAGTGGCAATTTTACGCAAAACGCAATCGCCAATAAAGAACTACTGCAATGTTTCTATGGAAAGTTAAGAGTGGAACAGTCCCATCTTTACAATAGAAACAGGAAGGAATTTTAAATATATGGCCAAGAATGTTGAAGAGCTATTCGCGCTACAACCAGTTGTAATGAAGCAACTTCAAACGATTTTTGACAAAAATAGATTAGCACATGCGTACATTTTTGACGGTGAAAAAGGGACAGGCAAAGCAGATATTATGCATTTTTTTGTCAAACTAATGCTATGTGAGCACCCAAATGAAAATGTTCCATGTGAAACATGTCGAAATTGCAGACGTGTGGATTCGGGAAATCATCCAAATATTCATCAAATTTATCCAGAGGGTCAATTTATTAAGATTGATCAAATGCGTGAATTAATTGGTGAAATGAAAATGATGGGCGTAGAAGAGGGACGCAAAATCTATGTTCTTCATCATGCAGATCGTCTCAACACTGCTTCTGCCAATATGATACTTAAATTTTTAGAGGAGCCGGATGGTGAGGTTACTGCTATTTTATTAACAGAGCAAATGCAATCGATACTACCAACGATCCGCTCGCGTTGCCAACACATAAAATTCCAAAAAATGCCCCGTCATGTTTTATTACAGCATTTACAGGAAAATAATATTTCGCATTCGATGGCTTCAACCGTAAGTATGATGACGAACGAGCTCGAAATGGCGATATTTTTAGCAAGTGATGAGCAGTTTGCACTTGCTCGAAAAACAGTGTTAAAATTAGTAGAAGCTATTCGGCAAAATGTACATGAGGCCATGCTTATTGTGCACGAGGAGTGGCTACCACACTTTAAAGAAAAAAGCGAAATAGAGCAAGCAATGGATTTACTACTATTTGCTTACCGTGATATAGTGTCAATAAAAGCTAATCCCGAGGCAGCTTGTACTTATCCAGACATGTTACCACTATTCAAAGAAGTCGCGTTATATTCCACTTATGAGCAATTGTCTAAGCAAATGGAATCTATTTTACAGGCGCGTGCATCTTTACAGCGTAACATGAATAGGACGTTATTGATGGAGCAGTTAATGCTAAATCTGCAGGAGGGATATACATTTGTATAATGTAGTAGGAGTCCGCTTTAAAAAAGCGGGTAAAATATATTATTTTGATCCAGCATCATTTCTATTAGAAGATAGTCAATATGTTATTGTTGAGACAGCGCGCGGCGTCGAATATGGTAAAGTGGTTGTCCCTCAAAAAGTAGTAGGTGATAATGATGTTGTATTACCACTTAAACAAGTACTTCGACCGGCGGATGATCGTGATCGTATACAAGTAGAAGAAAACGCTGCTGAGTCAAAACGAGCATTTGAACTTGCGAGTACTAAAATTATAGAACATAATCTAGAAATGAAGCTTGTAGATGTTGAGTATACATTTGATCGTAATAAAATCATTTTTTATTTTACAGCTGAAGGACGAGTTGACTTCAGGGATCTTGTAAAAGATTTAGCTTCGGTATTTAGAACACGTATCGAACTTCGCCAAATCGGTGTTCGTGATGAAGCAAAATTATTAGGAGGCATTGGGCCTTGTGGTCGTATGCTATGTTGCTCTACATTTTTAGGAGATTTTGAGCCAGTTTCTATAAAAATGGCTAAAGATCAAAACTTATCTTTAAATCCTTCAAAAATATCAGGACTTTGCGGACGTTTAATGTGTTGCTTAAAGTATGAGAATGATGAGTATGAAGAGGCAAAAGAAGGTATGCCAGATTTAGGTGAAGTAGCTATGACACCAGATGGCCGCGGTAAAGTTGTAGGTTTAAATGTGCTGGAAAGACTTATTCAAGTATATTTACAAGAGCAGGAGCGCACAGTTGAGTATACACTAGAAGAACTGCTAGCATGCGAAAAAAATCTTATATAAGATAGAGAATTTAACGAGGTGGCTTGGGTGAAGGACCGTAATTTCTTAGATACCGTTATGGAGTTCGAACAACAGCTCGAAGCAATGCAGGAGCAATTTAGTGCATTGAAACAATTTGTAGCGTTAATGATGGAAGAGCATAAGGCACTCGAAACAGAAAATCATCATCTTCGCACACGTCTAGAAGAACTACTTTCAAATACACACTCCGTACAAGCTGCTGAAGTAAAGAAAGAGAGTCCGCTAGATATAGGTGAAGGCTATGATAACCTAGCTCGTCTATACCAGGAAGGTTTCCATGTTTGTCATGTTCATTTTGGAAGCTCTCGAAAAGGTGAAGATTGTCTGTTTTGTCTATCATTTTTAAATAAACAAAATGTATAATAGAAGGCTGATTCCCACCATGGTGGTATCAGTCTTTTCTTTTGTAGCATAGGAGGAATTAGCATGGAAAAATGGCTAAAAGGTGATGAACGTCTAGACTATTTATTGGCTGAGAATTTACGTATTATTCAAAGTCCATCTGTCTTTTCATTCTCATTGGATGCGGTATTGCTTTCAAAGTTTGTCAATATTCCCTCTCATAAAGGAAGTATTGTAGATTTATGCTCGGGAAATGGTGTAATCCCTCTCTTTTTAAGTGCACGAACGAAGGGGCAAATAACAGGAGTTGAGCTTCAACCACGCTTGCTAGATATGGCAGAGAGAAGTGTTCGCTATAACCAATTAGAAAATCAAATTCAAATGATTCTTGGAGATGTAAAAGAAATACCGAAACAACTGGGCATTGAAAAATATGATGTTGTTACGTGCAATCCCCCTTATTTTTTAGCGCATGAAGCTAGTGATAAAAATCTTAGTGAGCATCATGCTATTGCACGACATGAACTCTATTTAACATTAGAAGAGGCCATTCAATCAGCAAGCAAATTATTAAAGCAAGGTGGGAAAGCAGCATTTGTACATCGACCAGGTCGATTATTAGATATAGTTACGGCAATGCGTGCAAATCGTTTAGAGCCAAAACGAATGCAGCTTATTTATCCGAAAGAAGGAAAAGAGGCCAATACATTATTAATAGAAGGAATAAAGGATGGGAAGCCTGATTTAAAAATATTACCACCATTGTATGTCTATAATGAGAATAATGAATACACAGCAGAAGTGAGAGAGATTCTTTATGGAAAAGAGCAATAGTCACTATTTTTACGTGCTAGAGTGTGCGGATCAATCACTTTACGCAGGCTATACAAATAATTTAGAAAAGCGTGTAGCTGTACATAATGCTGGCAAAGGGGCAAAATATACAAGAGCTAGAGGGCCAGTAAAGTGTATTTATAAGGAAGAATTTGAAACAAAGGAAGAGGCAATGCGCGCAGAATATGCTTTTAAGCAACTAACAAGAACTCAAAAAATAATGTATATAAGGAGGGGTGAATCGTGAAATCACAAAAAAGTACAATACACGATCAGACAGGCTGTTTATATCTTGTAGGGACACCTATCGGAAATCTAGAGGATATTAGTGTACGGGCGCTCCGTATTTTAAAAGAAGCTGATATTATTGCAGCAGAGGATACTAGAAATACAAAGAAATTATGTAACTACTTTGAAATTGACACACCTTTAATGAGTTACCATGAACATAATCTAGCTGTAGGTGGAGAAAAATTATTAACTTTTCTACAGGAAGGGAAGACCATCGCATTAGTGAGTGATGCAGGTTTACCTTGTATTTCTGATCCTGGTGCAGATATAGTTGAAAAAGCAATTGCTCAAAACTTTCCGGTTGTGCCTATACCAGGTCCAAATGCAGCAATAACTGCATTAATCGCTTCAGGATTAACACCTCAGCCATTTTTCTTTTATGGTTTTTTAAATCGTGGAAAAAAAGATCGTCGCCAACAATTAGAACAATTAAAAAAACGACAAGAAACGATTTTATTATATGAAGCACCTCATCGCTTAAAGGAAACATTAAAAGATATGGAAGCTATTCTCGGAAATCGTCATATTGTTTTAGCACGAGAGCTGACTAAAAAATTTGAGGAATTTTTGCGTGGCACCCTAGCAGAAGCTATAGAATGGTCACAAACAGAAGAAATACGTGGTGAATTTTGTATAGTCCTTGAGGGGAATCAGGAAGTTGAAGTGGAAGATTCTGAAAAGGCTTATTGGCATACACTGTCTATTATCGAGCACGTGGATTATATCCTTCAACAAAACGATGTAAGTTCTAAAGAAGCCATTAAAGAAGTAGCCAAGGAACGACAACTAGCGAAGAGAGATGTCTATAACGAATATCATAATCAATGACGATTAAGAGTTACCTTAGGGTAGCTCTTAATTTTTTGGATTGAATACAAATGTAAATAATAGTAACCTTACATATAAAGGTCTGACATGGACATTATAAGGGGTTCACAATTTGGGTATAGTAGATAGTATACGTTTATATTAAAAACACCTAAATCACTGTCTTGATTTAGGTGTGTAAGCATTATTTTTTTAAGTTTGATTGAATTTCTTTTACTAACATTTCAGCGCCTTCTGGACTTAAAATTAATTTGCCTCCAACTAGACGGAAGTTATCATCTGAAACTTCGCCAGTAACAGCACATGTCATATTAGGCATATATTTTTTTAAGATGATTTTATCATCATCCACATAGATTTCTAAAGCATCCTTTTCAGCGATACCTAGTGTACGGCGTAATTCGATAGGTATTACTACACGACCTAACTCATCGACTTTACGAACAATTCCTGTTGATTTCATAATAGTTTTCCTCCTAATTTATAAAAGTTATATTGGCATTTCGTCAAATTTCGACATCATTTCTTTGTCTGATAGTTATCATACCAAGTAATGCCATAAACGTCAATTAATTAATGCACTAATATTATGGTTTTTTAAAAATTTTTTTGAGAAGAATGCTGTTTTTTCTGTTTTTTTAAAAGGTTTTTAATAAATATTTTTGATTATAGTATAAAAGGTTCTTATTTAAGTCAGTAAATGGATTAAATATATTATTCGACAATTTTCGCAAATAATAAACTTTCATTGAAACGAATTTCGGACTTCGTTAGAATAGAAAGTATATTGTAAAACAATGGAGGCAGTTCTTGTGAGTGAACAAAAGAAAACATTCTATATAACAACACCCATTTACTATCCAAGTGGGAAGTTTCATATTGGTACGGCATATACAACAGTTGCATCAGATGCGATAGCACGTTATAAACGTTTACGTGGTTATGATGTTCGTTTTTTGACAGGTATGGACGAGCATGGACAAAAAATTCAAGAGAAGGCAGCAGAAGCGGGCAAACATCCTCAGGATTATGTCAATGAAATTGCAGAGGCTGCGAAAAAGCTTTGGGCGTTAATGGATATTTCTTACGATGATTTTATTCAAACAACGCAAGAACGACATACAAAAGCTGTCGAAAAGATTTTCCAAAAGTTTTTAGATAATGGAGATATATATAAAGGTGAGTATGAAGGCTGGTATTGTACGCCTTGTGAATCATTCTTTACAGAGACTCAACTAGTTGATGGCAATTGTCCAGACTGTGGTCGCCCCGTCCATAAAGTAAAAGAGGAATCGTACTTCTTTAATATGAAGAAATACGCGGATCGTTTATTATCTTATTATGAGGAAAACCTTGGGTTTATTGAACCGGAGTCTCGAAAAAATGAAATGATTAATAACTTTATTAAACCGGGGTTAGAAGATTTATCAGTATCGAGAACTTCCTTTGACTGGGGTATTAAAGTACCTGGGGATCCCAAACATGTTATCTATGTATGGGTAGATGCATTAACGAATTATATTACATCATTAGGATATCTTTCAGATGATGAAACATTATTCAACAAATATTGGCCAGCAGATGTGCATGTAGTAGGGAAAGATATCGTTCGCTTCCATACAATATATTGGCCAATTTTCTTAATGGCTTTAGATTTACCATTACCGAAAAAGGTTTTTGCACACGGCTTTATTATGATGAAAGACGGGAAAATGTCTAAATCAAAAGGTAATGTCATTTATCCAGAAATGTTAATCGAACGTTATGGCCTTGATGCGACTCGTTATTTCCTTTTACGCGAATTACCTTTTGGTTCAGATGGAGTATTCTCTCCAGAATCATTTATTGAACGCACAAACTTTGATCTTGCAAATGATTTAGGTAATTTATTAAACCGTACTATTTCCATGATTAACAAATATTACGATGGCATAATTCCTTCAGAGAATCTTCAATCGACAGAATTTGATGCAGCATTAAAAGAGCAGGCTGAGTCGGTACGTATTAAATATGAAGAAAGTATGGAAAAAATGCAATTCAGTGTGGTATTGGCAGACTTATGGACATTAGTATCACGCACGAATAAGTATATAGATGAAACACAACCATGGGTATTAGCAAAAGAAGAAGCGGATAAACCAAAATTAGGTTCAGTAATGCGAAATTTGGCAGAAAGCTTACATCAAATTGCTGTCATGTTACAACCATTTATGACAACAATACCTAAACGTATGATGGAACAGCTTGGTTTGGATGACAAATTCTTAGCATGGGATACAATTGAAACATTCGGCAATACTATTCCAGCAAACATTAAAGTGGTAGAAAAAGGGATACCTATTTTCCCTCGTTTGGAAAATGAAGTTGAAATTGCTTATATCCGTGAAGAAATGCGTGGTTCAGTAAAAACTTCACAAGAAGAAGATGTTAAAAGTGAGACAAAGAGTGATGGGAACCCAGAAATTCCTGAAATTACTATTGATGATTTCATGAAAATTGATTTTCGTGTTGCGACTGTAACCGCATGTGAAACGGTGCCTAAAGCTGATAAATTATTAAAGCTTCAAGTCGACCTAGGATACGAGCAACGCCAAGTAGTTTCAGGCATTGCAAAATTCTATTCTCCAGATGAATTAGTTGGTCAAAAAGTGATTGTCGTAGCAAACTTAAAACCAGTTAAATTACGTGGTGAATTATCACAAGGTATGATCCTAGCTGGGGAAAAAGATGGGATTTTAAAATTAGCATCTGTAGATTCAAAACTTGAAAATGGTGCAAAAGTAAAGTAACAAACGAAGAATGGCCTGCTGAATAGATATTATTCAGCAGGCTTTTCAAATCTGCTAGTAGAATTAGTCTTATTGTTATTTTAAAATAATTTATATACTGTAAAATTAATGGATTTTTAGGTATATAGGACCAACTCGAGCTTTGTCGATTAAGTGAATTGTCACAAACTCGAATCGTTTGTAACAAATTTGTAATGCTTACGAAAAATATGAAATAATAAATTTTAATAAAATCTATGTTAGGAGAATGAAGATGTTTATTGATACACATGTACATTTAAACGCAGATCAATACGAGGAAGACCTTCAAGATGTAATCAATAGAGCTTTAGAAGCTAAAGTAGAAAAAATGGTGGTTATAGGTTTTGATCGTAAAACCATTGAAAGAACTATGGAGCTAATAGAGCAATATGATTTTGTTTACGGTGTTATTGGATGGCATCCGGTCGACGCCATTGATTGCACGCAGGAAGATTTAGAGTGGATTGAGGAATTAGCAGCACATCCAAAAATAGTCGGTATTGGTGAAACTGGGTTGGACTACTATTGGGATAAATCACCAAAGGATGTTCAGCAGGCACTTTTCCGCAAACAAATACAGTTAGCGCAAAAGATTGATTTACCAATTATCATTCATAATAGGGATGCAACAGGGGATGTTGTAAATATTTTACGTGAAGAAAATGCAGCATCTGTAGGGGGTGTTATGCACTGCTTTAGTGGGAGTGTAGAGACAGCACGTGAATGTATTGCTATGAATTTTATGATTAGTCTTGGGGGACCTGTGACATTCAAAAATGCACGTTTGCCAAAAGAAGTGGCTACGGATATCCCTCTTGAGCACTTAATGATTGAAACTGATGCCCCTTATTTAGCGCCACATCCTTACCGTGGAAAGCGCAATGAACCCGCTTTTGTGCCATTAGTGGCGGAAGAAATTGCACGTTTGAAAGGGTTGACAATCGAGGAAATTGCACAAGCAACTACCGACAATGCGAAAAAATTTTTTGGGATTGACAGTTAACTAGCTAAGATGCCTCCAATACAGGGTTTACGGTTGGCAAAAACAAAGAAGTCAATTTTCAAAGAAATACTTTCGGGTTGACAGTGTCAAAACTAGTCCGTATAATCCAACCTTGTATTAAGGAGGCGTTTTTTCATGTCAAATAATTCCATGAAAAACTTGTTCTTAGGATCATTGAGGAGTAAGCAAACAGTGATAAGAATTATTTCACTTGTCCTGTTTGTATCTGTAATCTCTTTCGTGCTTTATCAAGGTACGAAAAAAGCCGTAAAGCTTGAAGCAAATGGAGAAACAATCGAAGTATCCACACATGCCAAAACTGTAGAACAATTATTACAAGATCAAAATATAGATGTAGCAGCGCATGATAAAATATCACCCTCTCTGAACACCAAAATTGTTAATGGCTTAGCAATTCAATGGGAACAGGCAAAAGAAGTAACAATTTCAGTTGATGGAAATCAGTCAAAAGTATGGACAACTGAAACACTAGTGAAAGACATTTTGAAGGAAGCGAATATTAAAGTATCTGAACATGACTCTTTAGCACAAGGTCTAGATACTGAGCTAGGCGCAGAAAACAAAATCGATATTCAAAGAGCGTTTCAATTAACGCTTGTCGATGGCGTAAACAAAAGACAAGTATGGTCCACTTCGACTACGGTCGCTAACTTTTTAAAACAACAAGGAATTCAGTTAAATGAATTCGATCGTGTCGAAAATAACCTGGAGGACGTTCTTACTCCGGCGAGTAAAATCACAGTAGTTCGCGTAGAAAAGGTTATCGATGTAGTGGAAGACTCTTTAGATTTCGCAGTTGAAAAGAAGCAAGATGCTTCATTGCAAAAGGGGAAAGAAAAGGTAGTAGCAACAGGACAGAAGGGTTCTGTTTCTCGTACGTATGAAGTTGTCAAAGAAAATGGGAAGGTTGTAGCAAAGAATCTACAATCTGAGGCAGTTTTAAAAGAGCCGAAAAAGCAAGTAGTTGCAGTCGGAACTAAAACTGTAGTTGCAAGTGCAGCGACTGTATCGCGTGGTTCAGCAGAGCCATCAAGCGGTAAAGAGTTCTATGTAACAGCAACAGCCTATACGCCATATTGCAACGGTTGCTCAGGTACATCGGCAACTGGTATAAACTTGCGTTCAAATTCCAACTTGAAGGTTGTAGCAGTAGACCCTTCTGTTATTAAGCTAGGCTCAAAAGTTTGGGTTGAAGGGTATGGTACAGCTATTGCTGGAGATACTGGTGGCGCAATTAAGGGTAATAAGATCGATATACTTGTACAAACAGATACCCAAGCACGCAACTGGGGACGTAAGAAAGTGCGTATTAAAGTATTAAATTAAAAAAATTGTAAAATAAATCAAAATGTTTTTCACTAAGGGCTTTCCTGTTTTGACTGGCAGGAAAGCTTCTTTTTTTATTTTTAGCGGCCAAGCAATAGTATATGTATAGGTACGTATAAGTCTTGTATTCCTGTACAAACAGTATCATGCAGTTGTAAAATGGTCAGAAGATAAGGTAGAAAAGAGGAGCCTTTTTGCAAATAAAAGAAATTATCGTGGTTGAAGGAAAAGATGATACGACAGCTATTAAGCGTGCCGTACAAGCAGATACTATAGAAACAAATGGATCTGCTATATCTGAAGAGACGTTGAAACGAATTCAGCATGCGCAGGAGAAGCGTGGAGTTATTGTATTTACCGATCCTGATTATCCAGGACGCCGCATACGTGCCATTATTGAGGAGCGCGTTCAAGGGGTCAAGCACGCTTTTTTACCGAAAGCAAAGACAATTGCGAAGAATGGCAAGGGATTAGGGATTGAGCATGCAGCAGACGACGATATTCGTGAAGCGCTACGACTTGTCTATACCCCCAATTTTGATGTACCAAAAGAAGATGATATAACACTAGAGGATTTAATGACAGCTCGTTTAATTGGTCATCCGCAGGCAAAGCATCGTCGTGATCGTCTTGGTGAATTATTAAATATAGGTGCTACAAATGGTAAGCAGCTCCATAAAAGATTGAAAATGTTTCAAATTACAGAAAAACAATTTGGTGCCGCAGTTGCACAGCTAGATCAGGAGGAAAATGATGCATAAGGATATTGCAACACCAATTCGAACGCAGGAAATTTTAAAAAAATACGGATTCTCATTTAAAAAAAGCTTAGGACAGAACTTTTTAATTGATCCAAATATATTAAGAAATATAGTTAGTCATGCCGACTTAACAGAAAATAGTGGGGCGATTGAAGTTGGCCCAGGCATTGGGGCATTAACCGAACATTTAGCGAGAAGTGCTAAAAAGGTCGTTTCCTTTGAAATTGACCAACGACTATTACCTGTATTAGAGGATACACTTAGCCCCTACAATAATGTGTCTATTGTCCACTCTGACATTCTAAAGGCTGATGTTGCTAAAGTGATTGCAGAGGAAATGCCAGGAATTGAAGATATAATGGTTGTGGCCAATTTACCGTATTACGTAACTACACCAATTTTAATGAAATTATTGAATGATCGATTACCAATTCGTGGTTTTGTTGTCATGATGCAAAAAGAAGTGGCAGATCGTATAACGGCTAAACCAGGGACAAAGGAATATGGTTCATTGTCGATTGCTATCCAGTATTACGTAAAGGCAGAAATTGCTATGACAGTCCCTAAGACAGTTTTCATGCCACAGCCTAACGTCGACTCAGCAGTCATTCGCCTTATTAAGCACGATGAGCCTCCAGTAAAGGTTATTAATGAGGATTTCCTTTTTGTCGTGACGCGTGCCTCTTTCGTACAGCGTAGAAAAACGATATATAATAACCTACAATCTGGTTTGCCGAATGGTAAAGCACAAAAGGACTTCATTCTAGAGGCTTTAACTGCTGCTAGTATCGAACCAACCCGTCGTGGTGAAACTTTAACGATTCAAGAGTTTGGAAAATTAGCCGATGCGCTATATCCTGTATTTGCAAAGTAAAAAATTTTGTTAACATTTTTTCTTAGATGTAAAAAAATATATGTTTTTTATAAAAAATAAGTTGACAAGATTTATGAGGTGCTGATAAAATATTATATTTTGTTGACATTTTTGGGCGATTCGCTTATACTAGTTATTAGTGAGGTGTAAGCGAAAATGCCAAAAACTTTAGCGGACATTAAAAAGTCGTTGGATTGTCATTTGGGTAAACGTTTGCAATTAAAAGCAAACGGTGGTCGCAAGAAAACGGTTGAGTGTGCAGGGATATTACGCGAGACATATCGCGCCATCTTTGTAGTTGAACTTGACCAAGAAGACAATACGTGTAAGCGCGTATCGTATAGTTACACAGATATTTTAACTGAAGCAGTAGAGATTACATTTTTAGACGAAGCAAAGGCTGCTGTCGCAAAATAGTTTCTAGTACTTATTTCTATATTTTTGAAACACTCATGTATGTTAAAAACTACATGAGTGTTTTGCGTTTTCCCGGGGCATACTAATGTGGTCAGTTGTTAAAGGAGGAGTTTATATGCCTAGAAAGGGTATCATGTCACCTCGATTAAAAGAAGAGATCGCAAAAGAACTTGGATTTTATGATGTTGTGCAAAAGGAAGGCTGGGGCGGCATAAAAGCTCGAGATGCTGGTAATATGGTCAAACGTGCCATTGAAATGGCTGAACGAGCAAGTAATGAGCAAGAGCGTAAGTAGACTATTTCTAATAAAATAGACGACTTATTAAGTTTCATTCAGTAAGGATGAAAATCCTTACTGACACAACAAATACAGCTGACGAGAGAGAACCGTTACTCCGAACAGGGTATACGGTTCTTTTTTTCCATTTTCGTAATCTCAGTATGGTAAAATAAAATGAATAATCTTGTGCGAAAAAGGAATTGTTTATATGTGTTGCTATAAGGGAGGAAGAAAAATGCTTTATGTAAAGGCGCCTGCAAAAATTAATTTAACTTTAGATGTACTTTATAAAAGACCTGATAATTTTCACGAAGTAGAGATGGTTATGACAACCGTCGATTTAGCTGATCGTATCAGTCTTGAATCTCGAGAAGATGGTGTGATCCAAATAATTTCAACGGATAATTTTGTACCGAACGATCATCGTAATTTTGCTTATCAGGCAGCGCGTCTCATTAAAGATACATATGGCATTAAACAAGGTGTATCCATTACTATTGAAAAAGAAATCCCTATTGCTGCCGGCCTTGCTGGAGGTAGTAGTGATGCAGCTGCTACACTTAAGGGCCTTAATGAACTTTGGAATTTAGGGTTATCGATAGATGAATTGGCTGAACTAGGTGCTAAAATAGGTTCAGATGTATCATTTTGTGTCTATGGTGGCACAGCACTTGCCACAGGACGCGGAGAAATAATAAAGGAAATCCCTGCCCCGCCTAACTGCTGGGTAGTATTAGCAAAACCTAAAATTGGCGTATCCACTGCTGAAGTATATGGTGGTCTCAAAGTTAAAGGACTGGAGCATCCCAATACGAAGCAGATGATAAAGGCTATTGAAACGAAGGATTATGAGCTATTATGTTCTTCATTAGGAAATGTTTTGGAAACTGTAACATTTAAGCTACATCCAGAGGTCGTCATGTTAAAGGAACAAATGAAACGCTTTGGAGCAGATGCTACGTTAATGAGCGGAAGCGGTCCGACTGTTTTTGGGCTAGTGGATAGTGAAGCTCGTGTCAGTCGTATTTATAATGGTTTACGTGGGTTTTGTGAGGAAGTTTATGCAGTAAGAATATTAGGTGAGCGAAATACGCTTGCTTAGAAACGCAAATTTGTGTTAATTTTACCTATAAATATTCGTGTTTAGGAGAGGGTCGCATGAAATGGAAACGTAGTGAACGACTAGTTGATATGACGTACTATTTACTAGAACATCCACATCAGCTGATCCCGCTAACTTATTTTTCAGAACTATATCAATCTGCGAAGTCATCCATTAGTGAGGATTTAACGATTGTAAAAGAAACTTTCGAAGAAAAAGGAATCGGGTTATTGATGACAGTGCCGGGTGCTGCAGGAGGAGTGAAATATATTCCTAAAATGTCCGAGCCAGAGGTGCGTTCAGTTATTCAGGATTTAAAGGCAGAGCTGGAGCATTCAGATCGCTTATTGCCTGGTGGTTACTTGTTTATGACAGATTTACTAGGGAACCCAGATTTAATTAACCGCGTAGGGAAGGTTTTTGCTTCTGCTTTTGCAGATCAACAGATCGATGTCATAATGACAGTAGCAACGAAGGGTATATCTATAGCACATGCTATTGCTAGACATTTAAATGTGCCAGTAGTTGTTGTGCGAAGAGATAGTAAGGTAACAGAAGGTTCTACAGTAAGTATTAATTATGTGTCTGGTTCTTCCAGAAGAATTCAGACAATGGTATTATCAAAAAGAAGCATGAAGAGTGGACAACGTGTCTTGATTACCGATGATTTTATGAAAGTTGGCGGTACTATGAATGGCATGAAAAATTTATTAGAAGAATTTGATTGTAAATTAGCTGGCATTGCAGTTCTTGTTGAGGCTGAACATGCGGACGAAACGTTAGTAGACGATTACTATTCACTTGTAAAGCTTCATGAAGTGAATGAAAAAGATCGAACAATTGCATTAAGTGAAGGTAACTATTTTTCTAAAAGGGGACATGACAAATGAAAGTAGTAGCAACATCAAATGCACCAGCAGCAATTGGACCATATTCACAAGGGATTATTGTGAATGGTATATTTTATAGCTCAGGACAAATTCCATTAACAGCTACAGGTGAATTAGTGGAAGGCGATATTACTGTGCAAACAAATCAGGTATTCGCCAATGTAAAAGCAGTATTAGAGGCAGCGGGATCATCTTTAGAAAATGTTGTAAAGACTACAGTGTTTATGAAGGATATGAACGACTTTGTCGCAATGAATGAAGTCTATGCAAGCCACTTTGGGGAGCATAAGCCTGCACGTTCTGCTGTAGAGGTAGCTCGACTTCCTAAAGACGTAAAAGTAGAAATCGAAGTTATTGCTATTGTTAAATAAAGAATCGATTAATGAAGCCCACTATTAAGAGCATTCGTTCTGTTTAGGGGGCTTTTTTTATTGTTGACAAACAATTGTCAAAAATTCCGTAAATAAGAAAAAATATTATTCTCGAAAGTATTCAAATTTTTTAGAAAATTTGATAGACTATAAAAAGGAAAATATTCGGTAATTAAGAATATGATAATTTTATTTAGGCATCTAAGAGAGAGGTGGTGAGAAAATGGAAGTTACTGATGTGAGATTACGTCGGGTACAGACGGATGGTCGCATGCGTGCGATTGCTTCCATTACACTTGACAATGAGTTTGTTGTTCACGATATTCGTGTAATTGATGGAAATACTGGATTGTTCGTAGCAATGCCAAGTAAACGAACACCAGATGGCGAATTTAGGGATATCGCTCATCCAATCAATTCGGACACTCGTAATAAAATTCAAGAGATTATTTTAAACGCCTATCACAACTCTAGTGAATTAGAAGAAACGGGCGAAGAAGTAGAATTAGAGGGCATTGGTGTATAGTTAAAAGGTAATAACTAACTATTCAAGAAGTAGTTACAATTTAAAGTTGATTTTATTAGTCAAAAATTTTAAGAACTCTTCAAATTTGAAGAGTTCTTTTTATTTTGATAAAAAGAGAAAACCAGCAGTTTTAGGATATACTTCATGACATTCGAGCAGAAGGTGCAGTGGTTTTTGGAATTCATCTTTTTGTCAACTCTACATGCCTTGAAAATAGATGAATTATGCTATATAGTCATAAGAGAAAATGAGCGTATTGGAGGACTTACAGATGAGCAATATTTTTGCTGTCATTTTGGCTGCAGGTCAAGGTACACGTATGAAGTCCAAATTATATAAAGTGCTCCATCCAGTTTGTGGGAAACCGATGGTACAACATGTGGTGGATCATATTCAAACGTTAGATGTGAATCGCATTGTAACGGTTGTTGGACACGGTGCAGAAAAAGTGCAACATCAGCTGGGAGATAAAAGTGAGTATGTTCTTCAAGCCGAACAGTTAGGGACAGCACATGCTGTTCAACAAGCTGAGGGAATTCTAGGGAATGAAGAAGGAACAACTTTAGTTGTTTGTGGTGACACACCGCTAATTCGTCCCGAAACTATGCAGGCTCTATTTGAGCATCATCAGGCAAAGAATGCTAAAGCAACAATTTTAACTGCCATTGCGGAAAATCCAACTGGCTATGGTCGTATTTTACGTAGCGAGAACGGGCAAGTAGAGCAAATTGTTGAACAAAAGGATGCTTCAGCAGCACAGCAATTAGTAAAAGAAATAAACACGGGCACATATTGCTTTGATAACAAGTTGTTATTTGAAACATTAAAATTAGTGAAAAATGACAACGCTCAAGGTGAATACTATTTACCAGATGTTATTGAAATTCTACAAAAGCAAGGTGATATTGTAGAAGCATATGTGACAGATGATTTTGAAGAAACGCTTGGTGTCAATGACCGTGTTGCTTTATCACAGGCAGAGACATTAATGCGTGCGAGAATTAATGAAAAGCATATGCGTAACGGTGTGACAATTATTCACCCTGAAACGACATATATTAGCGCGGAATCTGTTATTGGAAGTGATACTGTCATTCAACCTGGTTGTATGATAGAAGGAGCCACTGTAATCGGAGAAGATTGCAATATTGGCCCAAATACTCAAATTGCAGATAGCCGAATTGGAGATCGTACAACGGTGCATTCTTCAGTTGTGCGTGAAAGCGCTATTGCGGAAGATGTAGCCGTTGGACCATTTGCTCATATTCGACCACTTTCAGACATCGGTAGCCATGTGAAAATTGGTAACTTTGTAGAAGTGAAGAAAAGCAAGCTAGGTAATGACACAAAAGTATCGCATTTAAGCTATATTGGTGACGCTGAAATTGGCAGTAACGTCAATGTTGGCTGCGGTTCCATTACAGTTAACTATGATGGAAAAAATAAGTACAAAACAATTATTGAAGATGATGTATTTGTAGGATGTAATACTAACTTAGTAGCGCCAGTGAAAGTTGGAAAAGGTTCATTTATTGCAGCAGGTTCTACAATTACAAAAGAAGTACCTGAAGATGCACTTGCAATTGCTCGTGCAAGACAAGAAAACAAACCTAATTATGTAAGCAAATTAAATTTAAAATAATTATCAACTAAACAGGAGGCCATCATGCCGTATCATTATGCAAACTCACAATTAAAAATATTTTCTCTAAATTCAAATAACCCGTTAGCTCAAGAAATTGCGCAAGAAATGGGTGTAGAATTAGGGAAATCTTCTGTTAAGCACTTCAGCGATGGAGAAGTTCAAATTAGCATTGAAGAAAGTATTCGTGGTTGTGATGTGTTTATCGTGCAGTCAACTTCTGCACCAGTAAACGAACATTTAATGGAGCTTTTAATTATGGTAGATGCAGTTAAACGTGCATCTGCTCGTACAGTAAACGTCGTAATGCCTTATTATGGTTATGCACGCCAAGATCGTAAAGCAAAAGCGCGCGAACCAATTACAGCTAAATTAGTGGCAAACCTACTTGAAACAGCTGGTGCAACACGAGTGATCGTATTAGATTTACATGCACCTCAAATTCAAGGTTTCTTCGATATCTTAATCGACCACTTAATGGCAGTACCGTTATTATCAGATTACTTTAAATCTAAAGGTATTCCAGAAGATCAAATCGTTGTTGTTTCACCAGACCATGGTGGGGTAACACGTGCTCGTAAAATGGCGGAACGTTTAAAAGCACCAATTGCAATTATTGACAAGCGACGTCCAAAACCAAATGTTGCGGAAGTTATGAACATTGTGGGTAATGTTGATGGTAAAGTGGCAATCTTGATTGATGATATTATTGACACTGCAGGTACAATTACGATCGGTGCAGATGCATTACGTGCAGCCGGTGCAAAAGAAGTTTATGCTTGCTGTTCTCACCCTGTACTATCTGGGCCAGCAATTGAGCGTATCGAAAACTCTTCTATTAAAGAATTAGTGGTGACAAATACAATTCAGCTTGCGGATGATAAAAAATCTCCAAAAATTACAGAGCTTTCTGTAGCTAAATTAATGGCTGATGCAATTTCTCGCGTGTACGAAAACAAATCTGTAAGTACTCTATTCGATTAATTATAAAGATGTTGTATAAAGGGCAAATCTATCTTTTTAGATGGATTTGTCCTTTTTCTTTTTATTTAATCAAGGGAAAGAGTATATTATGTGTGAATCTCCTAATATAGGGGTATAATAGTAAATGTGTCTTCATAATATTTACACTACTTTAAAAAATAGAGGTAAATATTATTATAGCCTTAAACAAGATAGTCACTAAAATGCTGAGTGGCTGATTGTTGATAAGGCGTAAATAATTTTCTTGGAAGGGGAATAAAGAGATATGAGTACAGTATTAAGTGTTACAAAGCGCGAAACTGGGCATCGTTCGACATTAACCCAACTTAGAAAAGGGGGAGCCATTCCTGCAGTTATTTACGGCTATAAGTTAGATTCAACCCCAATTTCTATTTCTGCAAAAGAATTTAAGAAATCCATTCAAAAAAATGGGCAAAACAGTGTGTTTTCACTAGATTTAGAGGGGAAAAAAGTGAATGTAGTTGTATCAGAAGTACAGCAATGTTCATTAAAAGATGAAGTTAATCATGTAGACTTTTTAGCGATTAATATGGCGGAGGAATTAGAGGCCGATGTGCCAATTAAATTAGTTGGTCAGTCAGTTGGAGTGAGTGAGGGCGGCATTTTAATGCAGCCTAACTTAGAATTAAAAGTGAAGGTGAAACCAGCTGAACTACCTGATTCCATTGAAGTTGATATTTCATCACTGAAAGTAGGGGAATCCCTGACTGTGGCAGAGATTCGAAATCAAACGCCTGTAGAAGTTATTAGTGAAGATGATTATCTATTAGTAACGATTGTTGCTCCTGTTTCGGCAGAGCAAGAAGAAGTTACTGCTAGCGTAGAAGAAGAGCAAATGTAAAATAAATTATTTATCTGGCTAGTAAGAAAGCTAAAAACTTTCTTGCTAGCTTTTTTTGTAGCGTTAAAATGGCATTTAGCAATTGTTCAAAATGCTTTCTAGTCCTGTGGTATGGTAAAATAATGACTATTAGATTTGAAAGAAGAGAGGTACTTATGAAAATTATCGTTGGTTTAGGAAACCCGGGTAAACCGTATGAGCACACTAGACATAATATTGGTTTTGATGTAATTGATGCGTTAGCAGAAAAATGGGGGGCACCTTTAACAAATTCAAAATTTAATGGTATGTACACAACTGTTCATCGACCTGAGGGGAAGGTTCTACTTGTTAAGCCTTTAACATATATGAATTTATCAGGGGAATGTGTAGGTCCCTTAATGGATTATTTTGATATTGATGTGGAAGATCTAATTGTTATATACGATGATCTAGATTTGGAAACTGGAAAATTACGCTTGCGCCAAAAAGGAAGTGCGGGTGGCCATAATGGCATTAAATCCTTAATTCAACATTTAGGTACGCAGGAATTTAATCGAATCCGAGTAGGCATTAGTCGTCCACCAGCTGGCATGAAGGTTGCAGACTATGTATTAGCAAAGTTTTCAAAGGAAGATCAGGATTATATGAAAGAAGCCATTGAAAAGTCTGTAAATGCTGTAGAAGTATCTCTTTCAAAGCCATTTCTTGATGTGATGAATCATTTTAACAAGTAAAGTCGTGAATTTAGTTAAAATTTTTGGATACAGAAGTCTAAGTTAAACTCATGCTTATATGGATAAGTCTTGCCTATAAGCAAAAATTAATTCTCCCATTTTTACGTTCATACAATACTGAAGACACGAAGATAGTGCATAATCCAATTTATAAATGTCTATACTTTAAGTAGAAAGTTGCTTAAAGGAGGATGATTTGGAGATGTCAGTTCGCTATCGATGTCGGCATTGTGAAGTAGAAATAGGGACACTACCATTTGATGCAGATGATACAATTCGAAAACTACATATTTTCGAATTGGGAGAAGCCGATGATTATGTTGAGAAAGATCAGCATGGTCATACGACTGTACACTGTATTTGTGAGCAATGTGAGGATTCGCTGAGACAATATCCAGATTATCATGCACTCAATAAATGGATTCAATAATTGGAAGGATGCTTTGACACACTTCATGTGTGTTCAAGGCTTTTTCCATTTTGTAAAATGGCTAATAAATATATACAAACTAGCACTAGAATGCTAGTAATGACAAATAGAATTTTTTGCTGAAAGGAGCTTTTGACTGTGGAAGTTTTACGACAGCTTGTGTCGAGGGATAAACATATTACATCATTTTTACAGGAGATTCAGAGCGGTCAAACTGCATCACAGCTTATTACAGGTTTAACTGGAAGCGCACGTCCCGTTATGGTCGATGCGTTATTTGAATATGTAAAGAAGCCGATATACATTGTGTCTCCTAATCTACTGCAGGCACAAAGAATGGTGGATGAGCTTGCTGGGCTATTAGGTGAAGAAAATGTGCACTATTACCCAGCGGACGAATTTATTGCTGCAGACCTTTCTGTTGCCTCTCCAGAATTACGAGCGGAGCGAATCGCCACGCTTGATTGCTTAGCCAGGGGGGAGAAGGCTGTTTACGTGATCCCTGTTGCAGGTTTAAGGAAGATCATGCAGCCGAAGGAACATTGGCTACACTATTTTTTACAAACAACTGTGGGCGATGAAATTGAAGTAGATGCATGGCTACAAACATTAGTTGAAATGGGCTATGTCCGAAATTCCATGGTGACTACACCTGGCGAATTTGCCTTACGTGGAGGCATACTTGATATTTATCCACCGTATTTAGAATCACCTATTCGGATTGAATTATTTGATACAGAAGTAGATTCTATAAGAACATTTTCGGCAGATGACCAACGTTCTATTGATAAATTACAAAAAATTCGTATACTTCCTGCTTCTGAGGTTATTCTGACAAAATCAGAAAGACAGAACTTGGCAGATCGTTTAGAAAAAGCCTTAGCCGCAAGTTTAAAGAAAGTTAAAAAGCAGGAAACAAAAGAACTCCTTTATCAGCATATTCAGTATGATATTGAATTGCTACAACAAGGAAATCTTCCTGACTATGTCAATAAATATGGGTCATTACTATATGATAAAACGGCTTTTTTAGGCGACTATTTTGCGCAAGATGGAATTGTTCTATTTGATGAGCTTGGACGTATTCAAGAAGTTATGGATGCTTGGGAACGTGAAGAAGAGGAATGGTTTTTATCTTTAATTGAAGAAGGGAAAATGGTTCATGATGTTAAACCCGCCTTCACATTAAAGGAAATAGTGGCAATGTTGTCGCAACAAAAGCTGTCCTTTTCATTATTTTCACGTACATTTTCGGGAATAACGTTTAATAAGACGACTAACTTTTCTTGCAAGCCAATGCAACAATTTCACGGACAAATGGCATTGCTACAAAGTGAGATTGAACGCTGGCTACTTGGCAAATTTACAGTACTCATCGTAGCTAGAGATAAAGAGCGTGTGAAACGTGTTCAGCAAATGCTAGAAGAGTATGATATCCATGCAGCTATAGGTGAGCCTACAGATGCTGGAATTTATATTGTCGATGGAGTATTGTCGAGTGGTTTCGAATTACCGCTCCAACGTTTGGCCATTGTAACAGAGGATGAACTATTTAAGCAGCAGGCTAAGAAAAAAGCACGTACGCAAAAAATGACGAATGCTGAACGCATTAAAAGCTATACGGAAATTAAACCTGGTGATTATGTTGTTCATGTTCACCACGGAATAGGGAAATATATTGGTGTAGAAACATTAGAGGTAAATGGAACACATAAGGATTACTTGCATATTCGATATCGTGCAGACGATAAATTATATGTACCTGTCGAGCAAATAGACTTAATCCAAAAGTATGTGGCATCAGAGGACCGAGAACCGAAGCTACATAAATTAGGTGGCGCAGAGTGGAAAAAAGCTAAAGCTAAGGTATCATCAGCTGTACAGGATATTGCAGATGATTTAATTAAGCTTTATGCGAAGCGAGAAGCTGAAAAGGGGCATGCTTTTACACCTGATAATGATGATCAGCGTAACTTCGAGGCAATGTTCGCCTATGAAGAAACCGAGGATCAGCTACGTTCTATTGTTGAAGTAAAAAGAGATATGGAACGTGAACGTCCTATGGATCGCCTAGTTTGCGGTGACGTAGGCTATGGTAAAACAGAAGTGGCTATTCGTGCCGCATTTAAAGCTATTCAAGATGGCAAACAGGTTGCCTTCCTTGTTCCTACAACCATTTTAGCTCAGCAACATTATGAGACCATTCGTGAACGCTTTCAGGACTTTGCTATTAATGTAGGGTTGCTATCACGCTTCAGGTCAAAGAAAGAGCAAACAGCTACATTAAAAGGGTTAAAAGAAGGGCAAGTCGATATTGTTATCGGAACACACAGAATCTTATCGAAGGATTTATTATTCCAAGACCTTGGCTTATTAATTGTTGATGAAGAACAACGTTTCGGGGTAACGCATAAAGAAAAAATTAAGCAGTTAAAAACAAATGTCGATGTGTTAACGTTAACAGCCACCCCTATTCCGAGAACACTCCATATGTCAATGGTAGGGGTCCGAGATTTGTCTGTTATTGAAACACCACCAGCCAATCGATTCCCGGTTCAAACATATGTGATGGAACATAGTGGGGCACTAGTTCGAGAGGCAATCGAAAGAGAGATGGCACGTGGCGGACAAGTGTTTTACTTATATAACCGAGTAGAAGATATGGCTAGAAAAGTTGAGGAAATTCAAGTGCTCGTTCCAGAGGCACGAATAGGTCATGCACATGGGAAAATGTCAGAGTCTGAATTAGAATCAGTCATATTATCCTTTTTAGAAGGAGACTATGATGTACTTGTGACAACGACTATTATTGAGACCGGTGTAGATATTCCCAATGTTAATACTTTAATTGTCCACGATGCTGATCGAATGGGCTTAGCTCAGCTTTATCAATTGCGTGGACGCGTTGGGCGCTCTAACCGGGTAGCCTATGCCTATTTTATGTACCAGCGTGATAAAGTATTGACAGATGTTGCTGAGCAAAGATTGCAGGCTATTAAAGAATTTACGGAGCTGGGTTCAGGCTTTAAAATTGCTATGAGAGATTTATCTATTCGAGGCGCCGGAAATTTACTTGGAGCGCAACAGCATGGCTTTATTGATTCAGTTGGTTTTGATTTATATTCACAGATGCTCCAAGAGGCAATTGAAGAGCGTCAAACAGGTGTGAAAAAAGAAGAAAAACCTGAGATTGAAATTTTATTAAGTGTCGATGCGTATATCCCTGATGCGTATATCCCTGATGGATACCAAAAAATTCAAATGTATAAACGCATTAAAGCGATGGATCAGGTGGAGGAGTATGGTGAAATCATGGAGGAATTAGAAGATCGATTTGGTGATCTTCCAATTGAAACAGAGCGTCTACTTCGTGTAGCACGAATGAAAGTATGGGGATTAGGTGCGGGAGTAGTCTCTGTAAAGGATAAGCAGAAACTTATTACAATTATGCTATCCGAACAGGGAACAGCAAATGTTGATGGTAGTAAAATTATTGAAGAGTCTATGAAATTTGAACGTGCTGTTGGTTTTGGTATGGATGGCATGCAATTAAAACTAACTATTGATGAGCGGAAGTGCGGAAAACATCAACCCTTTGACATTTTGGAAGAGCTGATGCAAATTATTGATCAAGCAAAGAAGCTATAATAAAGAGGCAGTCCTATCTTTTGAAGAAAAGATAAGACTGCCTTTTTTCATGATAATTTTAATCAATTTATTATAGAAACGTATTCCTTGGGTACTCTAATAATGAGTTGATTGATGTAATGCAATTTTTTTGAAAAAAATTGATGGTTGTGAAATCCTTTTTCTTCAGTTTTTGCATAGATTGCTTAAATAAAAACCATACTATAGTTGAATAAAAAATTTTATTGTAGCGAAAGCGAGGCATTAGAATGAAGGCAACAGGAATTGTTCGTCGTATTGATGATTTAGGGCGTGTAGTTATTCCAAAAGAAATTCGTAGGACGCTACGTATTCGTGAAGGCGACCCGCTTGAAATTTATACGGACCGTGAAGGTGAAGTCATATTAAAAAAATATTCTCCAATTAATGATTTAGGAGAATTTGCAAGAGAATATGTTGAAACATTATATGAAACATTAGGAACACCAGCATTTGTTACAGACCGTGATGAAGTAATTGCCGTAGCAGGGATTGGTAAAAAAGAGTATATCAATCGTCGTATTACGTCCTTTGCAGAAGGCTTCATGGAAGAGCGCTCTACTAAGATTGAGAAAATGGAGACATCCATTGAAATTGTTCCTGGACAATATGAGCAAGTAAAATCATATTGTGCATCACCTATTATGGTGAACGGTGACCCAATTGGCTGCATTATAGTATTGTCTAAAGTGCATTTTGTTGGTGAGGTAGAAGTGAAAGTAGTGGAAACGGCTGCAAACTTCTTAGCGAAACAAATGAATAGCTGATGCATGTAAAAGTTATTGCGATGACCTTTTAGGCCGTGTAATAACTTTTTTTGCGTACATAAATATGGGCCAAATTAGGAACAGTATTGTCGCCTGGCGCGTCAAACTTTTTAGATATGCTATACTATTGGCATTGTTAAGAAGGAAAGAGGGCAATTTATGTCGCAACGTTTTGGTATGAAAAGCTACATGAAGGGAGCGGCCTTATTAACAATCGCTGCCCTTATCGTAAAAGTACTTAGTGCCTTTTACCGTGTACCTTTTCAAAATCTAGTTGGTGATGAAGGTTTTTATATTTATCAACAGGTATATCCAGTCATTTCAATTTTCGTTGTTTGGACATCTAGTGGCTTTGCTGTAGCCATTTCAAAAATGCTTGCAGATAATGATTGCATAGTTGATACAATAGAACGTAATGAAAAAAGAAGCATGATCATGCGTGTCGTTTTCCGTTATTTGACGATACTCTCATTATTGTTTTTTTCTGTCCTATTTGGAGGTGCTGAAAAAATAGCCCAGTTGATGGGTGATATTCAACTGGCACCGTTGATACGCACGGGCTCCCTCGTAGTATTGGTAATGCCAGCGCTTGCTATTTTGAAGGGCGGTTTTCAATCTAGAGGGATTATGGAGCCTATTGCTTATGCTCAAGTCGTTGAACAAGCGATTAGGGTAACCGTTATTTTAACAGGAACCTTTGTCATTATGACTACCACAAAATCACTATATGCTGCGGGGAAAATGGCCGTTATTGGTACAGTCATAGGGGAAATAACTGCATTATTATTACTTGCCTATATTTTTTCTAAACGCTTTGGGTTATTCCGTGTGCACTTACGTCTACACAAGGCTAAAAGCTTACCGATTATTAAAGAGGTTACATGGCTTAGCTTAAGTGTAAGTATGAGTGGCCTTTTGTTACTAGGCTATCAATTAGTTGATTCCTTTACGATCTATTCGTTATTAATCGATCACGGTATGGACTCTACAGTTGCTAAAGAAACCAAGGGGATTTATGATCGTGGACAGCCGCTCGTACAACTAGGCGTTGTTATCGCATCCTCGCTATCCCTTGCAATTGTTCCACTTGTTGCTCATTTATCGAAAAAACAAGAAGGGCGAAGTGCCATTCCATTTATCCAATTAACATACAAAGCGTCTATTTTGTTTGGCTGGGCTGCTTCACTCGGATTAATGCTTGTGATGCCCTATTTAAATGAAATGCTTTTTAAAACCAATACATTATCCGAAGTATTAATTGTGTATGTATTCCAAATCGTGCCTTTGTCGATTATTCTTACATTTACAGCCATTTTACAAGGCTATGGAAAATTAAAGAAGCCAGCATTATTCTTAATGATAGGGTTTGTGTTAAAAATAATATTAAATGTTCGTTTGATAGGCTGGCTTGGTGTATTAGGAGCAGCTATTGCAAATGATATAGGCTTACTATTAACAGCATTCTTGCTAATTGTTTATTTAAAAACAATGACAGGTATTCAATTAGCACCCACCGAATTTTATAAAAAAGTGGGGCTCGCATCAATAAGTATGGCAGTGGTCGTATTGGTATGGCTACAGATGGTATCTGCCTTTTTAGGCCATTTATTGTCATCACGTTCAGTAGCGGTGATCGCAGGATTCACTGCAGTAGGCTTGGGAGCGTTTGTTATGCTTACAATGATTGCGAAGAAACGAGTGTTAGTAGAAAAAGAGTGGTATTTATTACCGTTCGGACGTAGAATGGCCGTTTACCAACTATGGCTAAATTCAAAGAAGTAGGTGGAAATAATGAATACTTTAACTATTATTGGTCTAGGCGCAGGGGATTTTAATCAGCTGCAAATGGGCGTTTATAAAAAATTGAAAGCTGCTAAAAAATTATTTGTTCGTACAATCGATCATCCGGTACTAGAGGAATTAGCGGCAGAAGGTATAACGTTCGAAAGCTTTGACAAAATTTATGAAAAACACGACGCATTTCAGCCAGTATATGCAGAAATTGCAGAATCACTTATAGCAGCTACCGCTATAGAGGATAGTATGTACGCGGTACCAGGTCATCCATTGGTTGCAGAACAAACAGTGCAATTGCTTATAAAAGCAGCGGATGAGGGAACTTTCAATCTTGTCATAGAAGGTGGACAAAGTTTCTTGGATCCGATATTTGGTGCATTGAAAATTGATCCGATTGAAGGTTTTCAATTGCTGGATGGTACTAGCTTTTCCATGCATGACATCAACATGCGTCAGCATATCTTAATCGCCCAAGTGTACGATACATTTAGTGCTTCAGAAGTGAAGCTAACATTGATGGAAAAATATGAGGACGAGTACCCAGTGACCGTAGTTACGGCTGCGGGATCTTCACAAGAAAAAATTGTTACTGTGCCACTCTATGAACTCGATCAAAGTGTGGAGGTTAATAATTTAACAACCGTCTATGTGCCACCTGTAAATTCACAGGAAGAGGCCTTAAGAGATTGGACAACATTCCGTACAATAATTGCAACATTAAGAGGTCCAAATGGCTGTCCATGGGATCAAAAGCAAACTCATGAGTCCTTGAAAAAGTATTTACTCGAAGAAGCTCATGAATATTTAGCTGCTGTAGATGCTGAAGATGATTTTGCAATGATTGAAGAACTTGGAGATGTGCTTTTACAAGTGTTCTTACATGCACAAATAGGAGAAGATCAAGGATACTTTACGCTTGAAGATGTTTTAGCTTCTGTTAGTGAGAAAATGATTCGTCGCCATCCACATGTCTTTGGAGATGTCGCAGTGGAAGATGCTGATGGTGTTGTAGCCAATTGGGAGGCTATAAAGGCTGAAGAAAAGGGCAATTCTGATAAACCACTATTAGACGGGGAATATAGGGCATCCTCGGCGCTACAGACAGCCTTTAACTATCAAAATAGAGCTGCCAAAGTAGGTTTTGACTGGCCGGATGTAGAAGGTGCATGGGATAAGTTTGCGGAGGAGTGGCAGGAATTTCGCCATGAGGTGACGAATGGCTCTAGTATATCCAGACTTGATGAATTGGGAGACGTATTATTTACATTAGTGAACTTAGCACGTTTCTATAAATTATCTCCAGAAGAGGCAATCCTGCATGCCAATGAAAAGTTTGCTAGACGATTTGGCTATGTGGAAGCTCAAGTAAAGGCAAGTGGAAAATTATTTGCTGACTTTACTTTAGATCAATTAGATAGGTTCTGGAATGAAGCGAAGCAACTAGAAAGGGAGAAAGAACTATGAGATTAGATAAATTTTTAAAAGTTTCACGTTTAATCAAACGTCGTACTTTAGCTAAAGAGGTGGCAGATCAGGGTCGTATTACTATCAATGAGAAGGTAGCGAAAGCTAGTAGCTCAGTAAAAGCTGGGGATGAACTGGCCATCCGATTTGGTCAAAAAATAGTAACAGCACGTGTAGAAGAAATACGTGAGACAGTGAAAAAAGAAGATGCAGCCAAAATGTTTACCATTTTGAAAGAAGAGAGACTAGAAAAAATTGAGCCTGAATTTATAGATGATGAAGAATAAATTTCTTTTTTAGCCACCTAATGTTGTTCCTGCTTCCATTTATGGATGAAAGTAATAGACAACTTAAATAAAGTTGTCATGCTTTGATGGTTGTCCGCATAAAGTGAACAGAAGCTAGGACGACTAAAGGAGGAAAAAAATGACGCTACATCAAGAAAGTAATCGTTACACAATTCCATCTGGAGAGCATATTTTAACGATTCGTAATCGTAAAAGAATGGACATGACTTCTGTAAAATCAATTGAACGCTTTGATCAGGAAGAGTTTTTCATTAAGACGTCCCAAGGGCATTTGTTAATCCGTGGAGAGGAACTGCATATCGTTCATTTAGATGTTGACAAAGGATTATTGACACTTGAAGGAACTGTGAAAACTTTACAGTACGACGAGGAGGAAAGTGGCTTCTCGAAGGGTTTCCTTCATAAGTTATTTGGATGATTGTTAGTGAACAATTCTTTCAATTAATTGTCATGGTTTTGAGCGGTATAGCAGTTGGTTTCATTATTGATAGTGTAAGGCTTATTGTTTTCTCAACTCCAAAAAGGTCAAGCCTTCGAAAGTGGATGATGGTTTTTGAATTACTAACATGGATTCTACTTGGAGGGCTGACATATTATTTATTATTTTGGCTAAAAGACGGCGCATGGCGGGCATACGACCCGCTTGCGCAAATAGCCGGAATTTTTTTGTATCAATCATTTTTTCAAACTATTTTACGTTTCATAGCTAGAGTTTTGGTGAATATTACATGGAGGCCCTTCTGGTTCATTGTGCGCTTCATCGTCTCGGTTATTCGACATATTTTGCAGTTTTTATTAAATATAGTAATGTTTGTTATAAGACCTTTTGTCAAAATTTATTCGTATTTGTCCTACACTTTTTTAAAAAAGTTACGATATTTGAAGTATAATAAAAAGCAACAATAATTTTCGGAGGTGCGGGCATGACTAGACGTCATTCATCAAATGATGAACAACAGAACTTTACAAAGCTTGATAATGACTATGTCCGTAACACGGATAAAGCTATAAATCGCAAGCAGCAGGCACGGAAACGTAAATGGCGCCGTATCGTCTTTTTTGCGATTGTACCAGTCATTATTATCGCCCTTCTCTTAAATGTGCTATCTAACCAACAGGAAACATTAGCGATTAAAGAGAAATCCAAGGAAGAAGCGAAACAGCATCTCTCTGAATTGAAAGAGGAACAGGATTCTCTAAATCTGAAAATCAAACAATTACAGGATGATGAATATATCGCAAAACTATTAAGAAAAGAGTATTACTTGTCTGAAAAAGGTGAGGTTATTTTTATAATTCCAGATAAGGAAGATAAAAAAGACGACTGAAAAGCTATGTATTGTTGACACTCTTTTTTAGTTATATATAATGAAAAGAGAAGCTTATTGCAGTAAAAAGTTTAATTAAATGATTACATGGCTCAAAAGAGTCGCTTAATTTTTAAGGAGGAGCATTTTTTTTATGTCAATTGAAGTAGGCAGCAAGGTACAAGGTAAAGTAACAGGAATCACAAATTTTGGAGCATTCGTTGAGCTGCCAGATGGCAAAACAGGCTTAGTTCACATTAGTGAAGTTGCTGACAATTATGTAAAAGATATCAATGAGCATCTAAAAGTTGGAGATGAAGTTGAAGTAAAAGTGATGAATGTTGAAGCGGACGGAAAGATCGGTCTTTCAATCCGTAAAGCAAAGCCTCAAGCTGAGAGACCAGAGCGTCCAGAGCGTCCAGCGCGTCCACGTCGCGATAATCGCTCTAACGATCGTAACGACCGCCACCAGCCAAAAGAAAATTTTGAGCAAAAAATGGCACGCTTCTTAAAAGATAGTGATGAACGTCTAGCAACACTTAAACGTGCTACAGAGTCAAAACGCGGAGGTCGCGGAGCTAGAAGAGGGTAGTTTGCTGACTGTTTTAATCGTAGAAAAAGTGTATGATATAGTGCTGGGATTAGCTTTGAAAAAAGCTAATCCCTTTTTTGTGGACTGACCTATAAAGTTGAGGAAGGTCCCTTTTTCTTTTTGATAGGTGTGGCTACTTTTTCATCAGCAGGAGTAATGGGTGCTTTTTCTGCTGGACGAATAACCATTTTAACAAGTAAAAAGACGCCATATATGCTTACAGCAAGCCCGCAAAGTAGTAACATTATTTGAACAACAAATGGTAAATTAATAAGTATTGAAACAAGAATAATCATTGAGCCACTTCCACAAATTAAAGCAGCTTTAGTTAATGCGCTCAAGGAAAATAAACCTCCTAAAAATACAATCTTATATGTAGTATGCCATATTTTATATGTAGTCACATAGTCGAACCTTATACATATCATATTGTAGAATAAAAAATAGGCGTCTCAGAATATCATTCTGAGACGCCTATTTGAGATGACCCCTACGGGATTCGAACCCGTGTTACCGCCGTGAAAGGGCGGTGTCTTAACCACTTGACCAAGGGGCCTACTATGGTGGCGGCCGAGGGGATCGAACCCCCGACCTTACGGGTATGAACCGTACGCTCTAGCCAGCTGAGCTAGGCCGCCAATTTTTTATGGAGCGGAAGACGAGGTTCGAACTCGCGACCCCCACCTTGGCAAGGTGGTGTTCTACCACTGAACTACTTCCGCATGTCGCTTAAGCAACAAGTTAAATAATACAAGCCATTGGTCTTAGTGTCAAGAAAATTAATAAAAAAATATCAAAAAATATATTTTACAATAAAATTCTTTAAACAAGATGAGACAGAGTCAGCTATATAAAGATATTTTAGCGGATTTTTTGTTCTTAAGTAGAATTGTCTTGCTGTAATCATTGAAATGAGAGGGGAATAGTTGATAGCACGCCAATTTAGAAGATTCCATGTTAAAGGGGAGGCGATATCTGATATATTGTCTGGAACAGAAAACTTCATATAGGATCACAATGACCAACAATTACAAAAGAAATTATTGCCAATTTGCGTATTTATGTATACGTATTCGTCGAAATGTTTATATTTTTTAATGCCAACGTCAGACAATCTTTCCATGCATAATTCTTTATAATAGCCAAAAGTGCGGGAAAGGGGATAATTAAATGACAAGTATTGAATGGTATAATACAGCAAATGTAGAAGACCGAAAATTAGGGATAAAAAAGAAGCAAGTCTTCATAGGCACCCTATTTTTTTTAACATCCTTTTTTTTGGCTCAATCCGTTGTATTTGAAGCAGCAGTACCGTTCTCAGTTCCTTTTTGGGCAATTATTCGAACAAAGTATAGGGAGTACGCCAAATTCGTTTTATTTGGAAGCTTGGTCGGCTGTTTTTTCCTAGGCTTTGGACAAGTTGTGATTTTAGCATTACAAATCATTATGTATGAATGTATTATGCGTTTCCGTTACTGGCGACTTCCTCAAAGTATTGCCGTCTCTTTAGCTGTTTTATTGGTGCAAATTATGTGGCAAGGGGCGATGTATCAAGGCTTACCACCAGTGCTTGTACAATTTTATGTAGGCTGTGAAGCGGCACTAGCTCTAATTATGACCCTATTTATGCAAGTGCTTTTCGTCAATTCATATGAATGGTTTACGAGTCATTGGACTTACGAGAAGCTTGGGTCAGGGTTAGTAGTGTTTGCTGCTATGCTTACAGGGATGCAAGCAGTTGTGTTTAGCTATTTTTCGCTCCCTATATTTTTATTGCAGCTTTTTATTTGTTTTGGTGCATTAGTCGGAAGTGTACCGTTAGCAACGGTAATCGGAGCGGTATTAGGAACGCTCATTGGTGTTGCTAAGCTCTCCTTTACCGGTATGCTATCTGTTGCCACCTTAACAGGACTATGTGCAGGTATGGGGGCTAAAGGCGGTAGATTCGGGGTTGCAATCGGAAGTATCTTGCCTAGTGTGTTTTTTTTATTTTATGATGCAACATTGCCATTAGATAGTGTGTATTTCACTTCCATTGCCATTGGAAGTGTTCTTTTCCTAACGATCCCTAGAAAATATTCAGATAAGGTGAGGGACAAGCTCTTCCCACAACGGGAGGAAATTTTACTCGCAAGACAAAATTGGTTAACTGAACATGTCACATACAAATTAGAACATTTTCAGCATTTCGTGCAATTTATGAAGGAGCTGGTATTTGATCGTTTTATGACCGCGCCAGTTGAAGAGGCGAAGGAAGTATCCCCGATGAATACATGTTTAAGCTGTTTCCGTCATGATCATTGCTGGGGAGCTCAAAATAATGGGATGGACAAGCTGATGACAGATTGGTTTCATATGAAGGGAGTAGGTAAAGAATCGGCTATTCATCGTGTAGAAGAACAAATCCGCTATAAATGCGTAAAATCGACAAAGATTTTTGAAGAGTTGGATACGGAATTATACAGGGAACGTATTAACGGGCAGTACTTTCATGGTAAAAAAATGATTGCACTACAGCTCCGCGATATGAGTAATCATTTAAACCAATTAATTGCTGAGATGAAGGAGGATACGATTTCTTTTGTAAGTGTTGAAAAGGATATCATTGAACGTTTAAAGGATGCTCATATTGAATGCTTTCAGCTAGATGTACTTAACAATAAACCAGGGGCTAGAAAGATAGTTTGTGCTTTGGCGCCAGCCCGTGTCGACTGGGAGAAAGATACAACATTAGCTGAACGGATGATTTTGCCTATTCTTTACGAAATTTTTAATGAGCCATTTGAAATTGAAAAAGTAGTGGCCTGTGAAATGCCGTTTCGTCATATACAAATATGCTTTAGATCAGCTATTAGCTTTGAAGTAGAGTATGATATATATAGCATGTCTAAAGATGCGACATTGTATTCTGGGGATTCACACGCACTTTTCCAATTACATCCAGGTCTATTTGCCATTTTATTATCGGATGGTATGGGGCAAAGTAAAGAAGCGCAACATGAAAGTAGAAAATTAATACATTTAATGCGAGAGTGCCTTAATTATAATATGAATCCTGAAACTGCAATGCATACATTGCATTATGTCATGTCATTAAAACAACAGGATGATATGTATGCAACCCTTGATTTCGCACTAGTGGATTTACAGCATGGTGATTTATGGTCATGGAAGGCTGGGGGAATGTCGACCTATATTTTGCGTGGAAAGGAAGTCATAAAGGTTGAGAGTAATGCAGCACCTGTAGGTTTCCTATCGATTTCTGCGGTAGAGGCTGAAAAAAGAAAGCTGAAAGCAGGGGATGTCATTTTAATGCATTCAGATGGACTGTTTTCTAGTGTTGCCGATTGGGATGAGCAAGAGGAGACGTTTTTAGCTTATGCACAGCAGGTAGCCAGTACAAATAATACTATCCAAGAAAAGCTAACAACGATAATGCAGTCATTCCAAGATTACTTTGAAATAGAAGATGATTGTACTGTACTCATGTTAGAGGTGACACATGTTGTTCCGACATGGGCTGTATTTAGACCAGCACAATATTCTATGAGCTAATCATTTTTTGTATTATCGAAAGGGGAGGAGAAGCGTTTGTCATTTGAATTAAAGGTTAAGACATTTATTGAAAAAGAGCAATTATTACAGCAAGACGACCATCTTCTCATCGCCGTTTCGGGTGGAGTAGATTCTATGGCTTTACTCCATTATTTTGTTCAAACACAAGAGCACTGGAACATTCGGGTGGAAGCAGTACATGTCGACCATATGCTTAGGGGAGAAGCTTCTGCTGAAGATAGGGCATTTGTACAAAAGTATTGTGATGAAAATGACGTTTATTTACATGCCACAGCGATCTCCATACCAACAATACTGGCACAGGAGAATGGAAATACCCAGCTAATATGTCGTAGAGAAAGGTATCGATATTTTAAAGAGGTTTTGTACAAAACGAATGCGAATAAGCTTGTAACTGCACATCATGCGGATGACCAACTGGAGTCAGTATTAATGGCCCTGACAAAAAATGCGACGATGAATAGCATGCAAGGCATACGCCCTCAGCGATATTTTGAAGGAAAATCATTAATTCGTCCGTTTTTAACGGTTACAAAGACTGAAATAGGGGAATATTTACTTAGAAAAGGTTTAAATTATCGGGAGGATGTCAGTAACTCCAAAGACACTTATGTACGAAATCGTTTCAGACATCATGTCGTGCCTTTACTGGAGGCTGAAAATCCGAGAGTGACCGAACAAGTGACCCATTTTACATCGCAATTGCAAGAAGACAATACCTTTTTAATGACATTAGCCGAAGATGTATTTTCCAAAACCATTAAAAGAAGTAATGAAAATACATATAGCATGGAAATTGAGGCTTTTCAATTGGTACCACTTGCTTTACAAAGGAGGCTCATTTTAATACTATTAAACTATCTTTACAAAGATTCAAATACGATACAAAGTTATGCTTTATTGACTTCAATTTTAAAGCTTTGTGATACGACAGCAGGGTATGCTGAAATTCACTTGCCTGAAGATTTCCTTGCAGTTCGCCGTTACGGAAAATTAATGATTCAGAAGAATAGTTCAACAGAGGACTACCCTTCTTCTGAAAAAATAATTATTTCGGCTGCTAATGGGTGGACAACACTGACGAATGGTAAACGCTTATGCGTAGTCAAGTTGCACGATTTATCGTCCGAATTGATGACGGATACTGCACAACTTTTTTATTTTAACGCTAGCAAACTCCACCTTCCGCTCTCTATTCGAGCACGCAAGGATGGAGACAGAATGCTGTTAAAAGGAATGGATCAGCCAAAACGCTTATCTCGCCTTTTTATAGATGAAAAGATTCCTTTAAATGAGCGGAATAGCTGGCCGTTACTGATTTCTCAGTCTGATGAGGTGGTAGCGGTAATTGGTGTGCGTATGGGAATGTTTTTTTCAACCACTCCGCAACCAAACGATGATACAGTGCTCATCGTAGACTAAGGTCTTTGTAAAATATTTCACCGTAATTGGTTGAAGATTTGTTGATACATCACGAGGAGGAATCGATATGTTACAAAATGACATCGAAAAAGTAATGATTACAGAAGAACAATTGCAAGAAAGAATTGCAGATCTAGGTGCACAATTAACAGAGGAATACAAAGATGCATTCCCATTAGCTGTTGGTGTACTTAAAGGAGCAATGCCATTTATGACAGATCTCATGAAACGTTTCGATTCTTTCATTGAGCTAGATTTTATGGATGTTTCTAGCTATGGCAATGCTACCGTGTCATCTGGAGAAGTAAAGATTTTAAAGGATTTAAATACGAGCGTTGAAGGACGTGACGTATTAATTATCGAGGACATCATCGATAGTGGTTTAACGTTAAGCTATTTAGTAGACTTATTTAAATATCGTAAAGCCAAATCCATTAAAATTGTTACATTACTTGATAAACCATCAGGTCGAAAAGTGAACCTATCGGCTGATTATGTTGGTTTTAAAGTTCCAGACGGCTTTGTGGTTGGATATGGTTTAGATTACGCTGAAAAATATCGTAACCTACCTTATATTGGTATCTTGAAACCTGAAGTTTATTCATTTTAAGATATAAAACGACCAGCTTTAAAAGTTATGGCCTCCAGCGCAGTCAAGTGTTTTTCATTATGGTTAACATAATTCGAAATCTTGACACAATGTTCAGCTATTTCGAGCCCATGGAACAGGTACAATTACGCTGGGATGTATTAAGATGGCCTAAAAACTGTTTTGATAATAGCAAAAAATGAACGAAACATTTTTTAAGTAGGGCTTTTCGTTGTATGATGAAATCATGATATGTTAAGATTTTACTTATAATTTTTCTGTTTGTAATGAGGAGGCTGGAGATGAATCGAATATTTCGATATACCATATTCTATCTACTGATTTTCCTAGTGATTATCGGTATTTTTGGTACTTTCAACGGTGGCAATTCACCAACGAAAGAGTTAACTTATCATGAGTTCCAACAAGCTCTAGATAAGAAAGAAATAACAAGTGCTACAATTCAACCTGATAAATCAGTTTATGTCGTAGAAGGTACATTAAAAGGTTATGAAAAGGGTCAAAGCTTTACAGTGAACATCCCTCGAGATAACCAATCATTAATGGATCGCATCGATGAGGCTGCTAAGGAAAAAAATAGTAATATTAAATATTTAGCAGCGCCAGAAACGAGTGGATGGATTCAATTCTTTACAGGGATCATCCCTTTCATTATCATCATTTTCTTGTTCTTCTTCCTAATGAGCCAATCTCAAGGTGGCGGTAATAAAGTGATGAGCTTTGGTAAGAGTAAAGCTAAACTTTATGATGACCAAAAGAAAAAGGTTCGTTTTACAGATGTAGCGGGTGCTGATGAAGAGAAAGCAGAGCTTGTAGAAGTTGTAGACTTCTTAAAAGACCATCGTAAATTCACAGAGATTGGTGCACGTATTCCAAAAGGTATCTTACTTGTAGGTCCTCCAGGTACAGGTAAAACATTACTTGCACGTGCTGTGGCAGGCGAAGCAGGCGTTCCATTCTTCTCAATTTCAGGTTCTGACTTCGTAGAAATGTTTGTCGGTGTCGGTGCATCACGTGTCCGAGATCTATTCGAAAATGCAAAGAAAAACGCACCATGTATTATCTTTATAGATGAGATTGATGCAGTTGGTCGTCAACGTGGCGCTGGTCTAGGCGGGGGTCATGACGAGCGTGAACAAACATTGAACCAGTTGCTAGTTGAAATGGATGGTTTCGGGGCAAACGAGGGTATTATTATCATCGCTGCAACAAACAGACCAGATATTTTAGATAAAGCATTATTACGTCCAGGTCGTTTTGACCGTCAAATTACAGTAGGACATCCTGATGTAAAAGGACGTGAGGCGATTCTTAAGGTACATGCACGTAACAAGCCTTTAGCAGATACAGTTGATTTAGCAGCAGTTGCACAACGTACGCCAGGTTTCTCAGGTGCCGATTTAGAAAATTTACTAAATGAAGCTGCTCTTGTAGCCGCTCGTAAAAGTAAACGTACCATCAATATGGCAGATATCGATGAAGCTTCTGACCGTGTAATCGCTGGTCCAGCTAAAGCGAGCCGAGTATATTCAGCCAAAGAGAAAAAACTTGTATCCTTCCACGAAGCTGGTCACGTAGTTGTTGGTCTAGAACTTGATGAAGCGGATACAGTTCACAAAGTAACAATTGTTCCACGTGGTCAAGCGGGTGGATATGCTATTATGTTACCGAAGGAAGAACGTTTCTTTACAACAAGACAAGAGCTTTTAGACCGTATTGCTGGACTGCTTGGTGGTCGCGTAGCTGAAGAAATCGTTCTTGGTGAAGTCTCTACGGGGGCACATAACGACTTCCAAAAGGTTACAAGTATCGCACGAGCTATGGTTACTGAATATGGAATGAGTGAAAATCTTGGTGCAATGCAATTCGGTTCAAGTCAGGGTGGAAATGTATTCCTTGGCCGCGACTTTAATTCGGACCAAAATTATTCTGATTCTATAGCTTATGAAATTGATAAAGAAATGCAAAAAATTATTGATACGCAATATGAGCGTACGAAACGTATCCTAACAGAGAATCGTGAGTTACTTGATTTAATTGCTAACACGTTAATGGAGAAAGAAACATTAAATGCGCAGGAAATCGAGCATTTACGTGATCATGGTGTTTTACCAGCACCAGAGGCTGTCGAAAAAATTGAGGGGAATAACACTCCGAAAGTGGAAACGAAGCCAACATTAGATACGATTGGTGAGCCAGTTGTTGAAAAAGAGCTATTAAGTAAAGAGCCAAACCCAACAACTTTAGACCTTGCAAAAGAAGGCAAGGAATCAAATGAACCACCTAAGGGTATCGACGAAAAACGTGAATAAATTGGAAAGACTGTTTACTGCAAAATGAGTAAACAGTCTTTTTCTTTGCCTTTTATTATGAAAAAGCATTAGGATATTAGTGGAAGACAGCTACATATGACTTCGCACAAATGGTGGAGACAAGATGTATTTGTAAAGACAAATGGATAGGAGTGTTTTCGCATGGGAACTGTAACGTTGAATAATGGACTTAAAATGCCTTTGGTTGGTTACGGTGTATTTCGTGTTCCAGAAGGAGAAGACCTAGCTGAAGCCGTAAAAATGGCTATTGCGAAAGGTTATCGAAGCATCGATACGGCACAAGTATATCGTAATGAAGAAAGTGTTGGACGAGGGATACGAGCAGCCATAGAAGAAGGTTTGGTTACGCGTGAAGAACTATTTATAACATCTAAAGTTTGGAACGATGGACTTTCCTATGAAGAAACACTTGCCGCTTATGATAGTAGTTTAGAGAAAATAGGATTAGACTATTTGGATCTATATTTAGTACATTGGCCAGGCATTGATACAAATTATGTAGATGTCTATAAGGCACTGGAAAAGATTTATCAAGATGGTCGTGTGCGTTCAATTGGTGTTAGTAACTTCCATGTACAACATTTAGAAAAACTTTTGAATGAAACTACGGTTATTCCTGTTATTAATCAAATCGAATTCCATCCACATTTAACGCAAGTGGAAGTACGTGCTTATTGTACAGACAAGGACATCCAAGTAGAGGCTTGGTCTCCTTTAATGAACGGCGCCTTATTGGAGGAAGCATTGATTCAAGAGTTAGCATCTAAATATGGCAAAACGCCTGCTCAAATCGTATTACGCTACGATGTACAGCACAACGTTGTAACTATCCCAAAAACGATGACAGCCACTCGTATGGTGGAGAATCTTGATGTTTTTGACTTTACATTAACAGATGGTGAAATGGCTCAACTGGATGCTTTAAATGATGGTCTACGCTGTGGTCCAGATCCGGAAAAATTTAATTTCAAATAATTTTTTTAAGGAGCGTCCTAGCTGAGGATGCTCTTTTTTTAGAAGGTTGGAATACTATTTCCTAGCATAAAAAGTATGGTATCATTTTCTAAAGTGTTTTAACTTTAAGTTAGATGGATAATGTAAGTTGTAACAGTAGGTTGGCGAAAGTTACAATGATGATATGGGGGTGTCAACCATGATTTTAGTTTTAGATGCAGGGAATTCTAATATTGTGTTAGGGGTTTATGATGACAACGAACAATTAGCCTTCCATTGGCGTATGGTGACAGACCTTTATAAAACAGAAGATGAATATGCTATGCAAGTTCTTTCGTTTTTTAATCATGCAGGTATTTCATTTGAACAAATTACGGGCATTATTATATCCTCAGTTGTGCCACCAATTATGTATTCATTAGAGGCAATGTGTCAGAAGTATTTTCGAAAAAAACCTCTAGTAGTGGGTCCTGGTGTTAAAACGGGTTTGAATATTAAATACGAAAATCCTCGAGAGGTTGGTTCAGACCGTATTGTTAACGCTATAGCAGCTTTAGACTTATATAAAGCACCTTGTATTATAGTTGATTTTGGTACAGCAACAACTTATTGTTATTTAAATGAAAAAGGCGACTATATGGGTGGTGCGATTGCGCCAGGTATAACCATTTCGACAGAGGCTCTTTATACTCAGGCTGCTAGATTGCCGCGTATTGAAATATTAAGACCTACACATATTGTAGGAAAAACAACCGTTTCCGCCATGCAGGCCGGAATTTTTTATGGCTTCGTAGGACAAGTTGAGGGCATTGTTAATCGGATGAAGGGACAAAGTAAAGAGGAGCCATTAGTAATTGCTACAGGTGGATTAGCAAATCTAATTGCAGGGGAAACGCAAATTATTGATGTTGTGGATCCGTTTTTAACGTTAAAGGGTTTATATAAACTGTATAAACGTAACCAATAAGAAATGAGGGACATTTCATTTATGAATGATTATTTAGTTAGAGGTTTAGGATTTAATGGACAGGTACGTGTATTTGCAGCCCGTACAACAGCAACAGTTGGAGAAGCACAACGTCGTCACGATACATGGCCAGTTGTATCAGCTGCTCTAGGGCGCTCTATGACAGCGGCTGTAATGATGGGTGCTATGTTAAAAGGTGAAGAGAAGATTACAATCAAGATTGAGGGTAATGGTCCGATTGGTCCAATGGTAATCGATAGTAATGCACGTGGAGAAGTACGTGGATTTGTCACGAATCCTCATGTTCATTTCGATTTAAACGAGCAAGGTAAGCTAGATGTGCGAGCAGGGGTTGGGACTGAAGGAGCTCTAACAATTGTTAAGGATCTTGGTTTGCGAGATATGTTTTCAGGCCAAACACCAATTGTTTCAGGTGAAATTGCTGAAGATTTTACTTATTATTTCGCTACGTCTGAGCAAGTACCTTCATCAGTTGGTTTAGGCGTATTAGTTAATCCGGACAACACAATTCTTGCTGCAGGAGGATTTATTCTGCAATTAATGCCAGGCTGTGAAGAGGAAACAATCAATGAAATCGAACAGCATCTTGCTACAATAGAGCCAGTTTCGAAAATGATTGAAAAAGGCTTTACACCTGAGCAAATTTTAGAAGCTGTATTAGGAAATGGCCATCTACAAATTTTAGATTCCATGCCTGTTGAATTTAAATGTCAATGTTCAAAAGAGCGGTTTGGTGCAGCAATTTTAGGTCTAGGAATAGCTGAAATTAAAGAAATGATTGAAGAGGATGACAGTGCAGATGCACAATGTCATTTCTGCTTAGAGACCTATCATTTTTCAAAAGAAGAGTTAGAAGGGTTTATTGATGAGCTCAAATCGTAATAGACGACCTTCTGCCACTACAACACCAAACCAAACCCCTTTACTACAGCGCCGTTTAAAAACAAAACCAGCTCTGTCTGTCATTGCGGTATTGTTATTAGGTAATATTTTATGGTTCATTGCATGGGCTATCCCAAATAAAAGTCAGGAAATTGGTAGCGATGAACAAGTCGCTGCCATTGACGGGGATGTTATCACGCGCCAAGAGTGGATGATTGCTATGGAAGAGCGATATGGCAAAGAAACACTACAAAATTTAGTCAATGAATCTGTAATGGAAAAGGCAGCAAAGACATATAAAATTAAAGTTACTGATCAAGAAATTGATCTCGAATTAGCCTTAATGCGTTCTGCTCAAGATAAATTTGATACAGCAATGCAAAATCTCTCAGCGGAGCAACTACGCCAAAAAATTCGTTCACAACTTATTTTAGATAAGGTACTCACAAAAGATGTAGTGATAAGTGAAGAGAGTATTGAAAAGTACTATGAGGAAAATCAAGGACTATACAATACAAAAACAAGCTATCGTACCAATTTTATTGAGGTTGACGCCAAGAAAGCGGCTGATGAGGCGCTGGGTGAGTTAAAAAATGGCTCTGATTTTTCAGTGCTAGCCCGTGAGATTTCCTTAGATAGTGCTTCGGCGAGTTTAGGGGGAGACGTTGGCTTCCTGACGGAAAATCAGGAAAACGTGGATCCTGCCATTATTAATGCTGTGAAATCTACAAAGGCAAATGAGGTAAGTAAAGCCTTTAAGTTAGATAATGGTCATTATGGCATTGTACAGGTGCAAGAGGTTTTAGAGGGACAATCCTTTACATATGACGATGTGAAAGAACATATCGAGCGTGAATTAGCTTTAGAGCAGTTGCCACAATCTGTTACACCTGAAGCGTTTTGGTCTGAATTTAATGCTACATGGTATTATGGAGAATCTAAAAAAGAAAAATAATAAATGAAAGAATCTGCAAGTTCTTTGCGGGTAGCATAAGTCTAAAAAACTTGCAGACAGTGGATGTCATCAGAATGGACTTACCCGACAAATGGTGCAGATTCTTTTTGTCTTTATGCGATGTTTGATGGACTAGCAAAGGCGCCATCCATTGACAGTAGATAAATATTCTGAAAATACAAGTTTTATTTATTGACAATCGAATGGAAAAATTGATAAAATACAAAATAAGTAAAACCTATAAAAATAGTAGGGATTGGGAGTGGATTATTAAATGAGTAGATTAGCGAACTCGATAGCTGAATTAGTTGGTAAAACACCAATCGTTAAATTAAATCATGCAACAAGTGAAAATGAAGGCACTGTTTATGTAAAATTAGAATATTTTAATCCGGGAAGCTCAGTGAAAGACCGTTTAGCGTTAGCCATGATTGAAGCGGCAGAAAAAGATGGAACATTACAACCAGGTGGTACGATTATCGAGCCGACATCTGGTAATACAGGTATTGGTCTTGCGATGATTGCTGCTGCTAAAGGCTATAAAGCAATTTTAGTGATGCCAGAAACAATGAGCTTAGAGCGACGAAACTTACTTCGTGCTTATGGTGCGGAGCTTGTATTGACTCCTGGACCAGCGGGTATGAAAGGCGCTATTGCTAAAGCAGAAGAATTATCTGCAGAGCATGGCTATTTCCTACCACAACAATTCACGAACCCAGCGAATGCTGTTATTCACCGCCTAACTACAGGCCCTGAAATTGTTGAAGCATTCGATGGCTTAACACTAGATGCATTTGTAGCTGGCGTTGGTACTGGTGGTACTATTACAGGTGCAGGTGCCGTATTAAAAGAAAAGTATCCCAATGTTGAAATTATCGCTGTAGAGCCAAAAGATTCGCCTGTTCTTTCTGGTGGTCAGCCTGGCCCTCATAAAATTCAAGGGATTGGAGCAGGGTTTGTGCCAACAGTTTTAGATACAGAGATTTATTCGTCTGTATTCCCTGTTGAAAACGAGGTAGCTTTTGAAGTAGCTCGTAAAGTAGCGCGTGAAGAAGGAATTTTATGTGGTATATCGTCAGGCGCTGCGATCTATGCTGCAATTGAAGCCGCAAAACGTTTAGGTAAGGGTTCAAATGTCCTTGCTATTGTTCCTTCGAATGGTGAACGTTATCTATCAACACCTCTCTATCAATTTGAAGACTAATTTAAGTTAATAGAAAAAAGACTCCTTCCTGATAAGGAGTCTTTTTTAGTGCGCTTAGAATTTCATAGAGCCTTATAAAAATATTCGCATCTATGTAATATTCACGTTAAGATGGAATCACATCAAATGATTTAAAAGGGGAAAGCTAACTTGAAGACAATTTTGACGAAAACAGTAGAGATGGATGCAGATTCATTTTTTTATAGTTATAAAAAGCAAACTGAGACACAAGATTCGCATGTCTTTTTAGAAAGTGGACGTGGTGGTCATTTTACAATAGCTGCTTGGAATCCATTAGCAACCGCACAATCGGTAGAGGACGGACTTTTAGTAAATTGGAGAAATGGCAGAAGCGAAGTTTTACCAGGTGAATCTCTTGCATTGTTGGAAGAACTCGTGGCGGAATACCAGGTTCCCCATAATGCGGAACTTCCAGTTTTTCAGGGGGGAGCTATTGGATTTGTAACATATGATTATGCGCGCAATATTGAAGTGCTTCCTAATACAGCTAATGACGATCTACAAATACCAGATATTTATTTTTATTTGTTTGATAGCTGGGCAGTACATGATGTGAAACACAATACGGTCACGTTAATGAAGCTAGAAGATTGTGTTGTTGACTTAGAAGAATGGGCTACTAATTGGCAAGTTGCAGCCCGTGATGGACTTGCTACGCGTAAATTTGAAAAGACCAATGCTATAGAAGTAGTCAATGACGAGAGTGAATTGCTTGTGTCATTCGCAGGGACTGACTTTGAGGCGGCGGTGCAGAAAATTCAAACCTATATCGCACAAGGTGATGTGTTTCAGGTGAATTTATCAGTTCGTCAATCTAAAAACTTAAATACGACAGCGATGGATGTATATGAGGCATTAAGAGCCTTTAATCCGTCACCTTACATGGCTTATATGGAAGCCCCTGATTTTGCGGTTGTTTCTGGATCACCTGAGCTTTTAGTTAAACGCCAGGGTCAAGAATTATCAACAAGACCCATTGCGGGAACGCGTCCAAGAGGGAAATCTGAAGAGGAAGATTTAGCATTAGCTCAAGAATTAATTGACAATGATAAAGAACGCGCAGAGCATGTGATGTTAGTAGATTTAGAGCGTAATGATTTAGGGCGAGTATCAACCTATGGAACAGTAGAAGTAGATGAGTTCATGGTCATTGAACGCTATTCGCATGTTATGCACATTGTATCTAATGTTCGGGGAGAAATAGCGGAAGGCAAAACAAACGCTGATGTTATCCGTGCAATGTTCCCAGGCGGTACTATTACTGGTGCACCAAAGATACGAACAATGGAGATTATCGAAGAATTAGAGCCTGTAAGACGTGGCTTATACACGGGTTCTATTGGCTGGCTCGGCTATACTGGGGACATGGAGTTTAATATTGTGATTCGTACAGCATTTATAAAAGATGGGATCGCGCATATTCAGGCAGGAGCAGGTATTGTCATTGATTCTGTTCCAGAAAGAGAATATCAGGAATCTTTAAATAAGGCGAAGGCCATGTGGCAGGCAAAGGCCATGGCGGAGGGGCGAGCAAAATGATTTTAATGATCGATAACTATGATTCATTTATTTATAACATCGTACAATATTTGGGTGAGTTTGGTCATGAAGTAATAGTAAAACGAAATGATGTATTAACAATAGAGGACATAGAGCAACTTGCACCAGATATGATAGTTATTTCACCGGGGCCGTGTAGTCCAAATGAAGCGGGTGAAAGTCTGAATATTATCCGATATTTCGCGGGAAATATTCCAATTTTAGGTGTTTGTCTTGGACATCAGGCTATTGCGCAAGTGTTCGGTGGTCAGGTAATACGGGCTGAGCGCCTTATGCATGGGAAGATATCCCCTGTATTACATGCTGAAGTTGGTTTACATAGAGCTATGCCAAACCCATTTCAAGCTACTCGCTATCATTCTCTCATTGTAGAAAAAGAGACACTACCGACTTGTCTAGAAGTAACCGCTTGGACAGAAGAGGGAGAAATTATGGGGCTTCGTCACAAGGAGTATCCAATAGAGGGTGTACAATATCACCCAGAATCTATTATGACTGAGCAAGGTAAACAACTCCTTCGTCAATTTATAGAAATGTACGTAGAAGGAGTTAAATAGATGCAGTGCTGGATGAATGGAAGCTATATGGCAGCCGAGGATTTGCGAATTTCCCCTTTTGACCATGGTTTTTTATATGGTTTGGGCTTCTTTGAAACGTTCCGAACATATGAAGGGCAGATATTTGAATGGGATGCACATATGAAAAGATTACAGCAGGCTTTATCACAATATCGCATTCATTTAACCTATCCTGAAAGTGTTTTATTTGAAGTTGTGCAACAATTAAATCAGCAAGCTGGTGGTCAGGATGGCTATTTCCGTCTTAATGTTTCAGCAGGTGAACATAATATTGGTTTGCAGCCAACAGAATACATGCAACCCAATGTCATTATCTTTCGTAAAGAATTACTGGATACACCTCGTGGAACTGAAAAGACAGCTCAGTGGCTTACTACACCACGTAATTCGCCTGAACAAGGGGTGCGCGTCAAATCACATCATTATGGCAACAATGTGCTTGGCCGTTTCGAGCTGCCGTCTTTGGCACAGCAAGAAGGTTTCTTTTTAACGGAAGCCGGCTACGTTGCAGAAGGTGTAACCTCAAATGTTTTTTGGGTAAAAAATGATATACTATATACGCCTTCTTTGGAAACAGGCATACTACCTGGCATTGTTCGAGCTTGGGTTATAAAAAAAGCCGATGCTCTTGGTATTGAAGTAAGAGAAGGCTTTTATATGAAGGAAGACTTACAACAAAGTACGGAATGCTTTATTACCAATTCCGTGCAGGAGCTTGTACCAATCATTCATATAGAGAACCAGCAATTATTAGGTAATAAAGGACCTGTTTATTCGTGTTTACATGATGCATTTGCTCAAGAAGTGGAGCAACGATAGAGGGAGCGTTTGTATGCTAGATAAATATATAAAACCATTAACCATTAATGGTATTACATTAGACTTTACAAAAGAAACGTTTGTAATGGGTATTTTAAATGTTACACCAGACTCCTTCTCTGATGGAGGAAAGTTCAACAGTGTCGAAGCTGCGGTAGCTCAAGCGAAAAAAATGGTGGCGGATGGTGCTAAAATTATTGATGTAGGCGGAGAGTCTACACGTCCTGGTTATGAGCGTATTTCAGATGAAGATGAAATTACACGTATTGTACCTGTTATACAAGCATTATTGAAAGAAGTAGATGCCATTATTTCGGTTGATACGTATAAAGCAAACGTAGCGCGAGCTGCCATTGAGGCGGGGGCGCATGTGATAAATGATATTTGGGGAGCAAAAGCTGAACCGGAAATTGCACAGGTTGCAGCTGATTTACATGTTCCAATAATTTTAATGCACAATCGTGAAAATATGGATTATGGTGTTGATTTTTGGTCAACGGCGAAAGCGGATTTAGATGAAAGTATTGCTATCGTACATCAAGCGGGGGTTCCTGATCATCATATTATCCTAGATCCTGGTATCGGCTTTGCTAAAAACACTGAGCAGAATATAGCCATGATGCAACACTTAAAGGATTTAGTGGAGATGGGCTATCCTGTGCTTTTAGCAACATCACGTAAATCCATGATCGGCAATGTCTTGAAGCTACCAGTTAATGAACGTCTTGAAGGTACGGGAGCAACGGTAGTTTATGGAATTGAAAAGGGCTGTCATATGATACGCGTTCATGATGTAAAGGAAATGGCACGTGCAGCGCATATGGCTGATGTACTAGTAGGGAAACGACTGTATAAGGAGGAGGCATAATGGATTATATTCATTTAAAAGATATGCAGTTTTATGGTTACCACGGTGTATTAGCGGCAGAAACAACTCTTGGTCAACGTTTTCGAGCAAATGTTTCGCTGGCTGTAGATATGACAAAGGCCGGAGAAACGGATGACCTCGCTTATACGGTAAATTATGCAGAGGTCTATGCTTTGTGTCGTGATATTGTAGAAGGAGAACCTTTTAAGCTTATTGAGGCACTTGTTGTGAAAATGGCAAACGTGATTTTAACAACATACCCTGAAAAAATAAAGGGCGTTCGTGTAGAGCTGATCAAGCCAGACCCACCAATCCACGGCTATTACAAAGAAGTGTCTGTTGAGGTAACGAGAGGTGATTTTTAATGAAGGATGTCTATTTATCAATAGGAACAAATATGGGTGAGAGATATGAAAACCTTCAACAAGCTGTTGCTCTTTTAAGAGAGAAGGAGAACATTGAGGTTGTCCGTGTTTCATCTGTTTATGAAACGGCAGCTGTAGGCTATACAGATCAGGCAGACTTTTTGAATATTGCTGTTCATCTCAAAACCGATGCATCATCTACTGAAATGCTGAAGATTTGCCAATCGATTGAGCAAGAGTTAGGGCGTGTGCGAGAATTTCGTTGGGGTCCACGAATCATCGACCTTGACATTTTACTTTACAATCAAGAAAATATTGAAACAGAGAACCTACTTGTTCCTCATCCAAGAATGTATGAGCGAGCTTTCGTCTTAGTGCCACTGGTAGAGATTACAGCACCTTTCGGAGATCAGCTACAACAAGCACATCATTTATTGCAACAGATGGACTGTGAGCGTGAAGGTATAAACTTGTGGCAGCCAACTAACGAACCTCTTATAGTGAGTTAGGTAGGCGCTTTATATAATTTTAAATTAAGGATAAATAGGTACATGCCTATATAGGAGGAAGACAACGTTGAGTCAAACAACAGAGAAGCCCTTTCAAATTGGCGATATTGTCATGGACAACCGTGTTGTATTAGCTCCAATGGCAGGGATTTGTAATTCTGCTTTCCGATTAACCGTTAAGGAGTTCGGAGCAGGGCTTGTATATGCTGAAATGATTAGTGATAAGGGCATTGTTCAAAAAAACGAAAAAACATTAGGTATGCTTTATATCGATGAACGTGAAAATCCTCTGTCACTACAAATTTTTGGTGGAGATAAAGAAACATTAGTAGAGGCCGCTAAGTATGTAGATCAAAATACATCCGCTGATATTATAGATATCAATATGGGGTGCCCTGTTAATAAAATCATTAAATGTGAAGCGGGAGCTCGCTTGCTTTTAGATCCTAATAAAGTGTATGAAATGGTAGCCGCTGTGGTGGATGCAGTGAAAAAGCCTATTAGCGTAAAAATGCGAATTGGTTGGGATGATGAGCATATCTTCGCTATTGAAAATGCCCAGGCTGTTGAACGTGCTGGTGCGTCAGCGGTAGCGGTTCATGGTCGTACACGTGTACAAATGTACGAAGGGAAGGCGAATTGGGATATCATTCGTCAGGTAAAGGAAAATGTGAAAATCCCTGTTCTTGGTAATGGTGATGTAGAAACGCCGCAGGACGCTAAACGTATGCTAGAAACTACAGGTGTAGATGCAGTGATGATTGGTCGTGCCGCTTTGGGTAACCCATGGATGATTTATCGTACAGTTCAATACCTAGAAACTGGTGAATTAAAGGAAGAACCGAGTGTACGTGAAAAAATGGACGTCTGTCTACTTCACTTTGAACGTCTGCTCCAATTAAAAGGAGAAGGTATAGCAGTTCGTGAAATGCGTAAGCATGCATCTTGGTATTTGAAGGGAATTAGAGGTAATGGTAAAGCACGTAACGCTATTAACCAAACAGAAACGGCAGCAGAGCTTCGCGCGTTATTAAATGGCCTTGTTCAAGAGTATGCAGAATCCGAGTCCAATCTCATGATCCCTGAAGCAAAAGAATTAATTATTTAAGATAAAGATACCGTGAGCGTCTCAAGTTTTGACAGAGACGCTTTTTTTGCGCGCTTTAATTTTTAGAATTATTAATTATCTTATCTTGTATTGAAAATAAACTGAAACAGATGATTACAGCATTAAAATTGTGTACAATAGAAATATTATGGACGTAAACGCTATTTATTTAAGGAGTGAAACAAGTGTCAAACATAGAAGAATTAAATGACCAGCTTTTGGTGAGACGCCAAAAAATGACGACTATATTAGAGAACGGACAAGATCCATTTGGTAGCCGTTTTGAACGTACGCATTTGTCAACAGAAGTAAAGGAACAATTTGCAGATCAAACAAAAGAGCAACTAGAAGAAAATCTGCAAGAGGTTATTATTGCGGGTCGTATAATGACGAAGCGCGGTAAAGGAAAAGCTGGCTTTGCACATATTCAAGATTTGGGTGGCCAAATTCAAATCTACGTTCGTCAAGACCATGTAGGTGAAGAAGCGTATGAATTATTTAAACAAGCTGATTTGGGAGATATCGTAGGTATCCGAGGGAATGTATTCCGCACACAGGTTGGCGAGCTCTCAGTAAAGGCAGAGGAATTCACATTCCTTACAAAGGCGCTACGTCCTATGCCAGAGAAGTTCCATGGTTTACAGGATGTTGAGCAACGTTATCGTCAACGCTACTTAGATCTTATGACGAATGAAGAAAGCAAATTAACATTTATAGCACGTTCTAAAATTATCCGTGCTATCCGCAACTATCTTGATAACTCTGGATATTTAGAAGTAGAAACACCAATGCTTCATACAATTGCTGGTGGTGCGGCTGCTCGTCCATTTATTACTCATCATAATGCACTTGATATGGAATTATATATGCGAATCGCAATCGAACTGCATTTAAAACGCTTAATTGTGGGTGGTTTAGAAAAGGTTTATGAGATTGGACGTGTATTCCGAAACGAAGGGATCTCGACACGACATAACCCTGAATTTACAATGATTGAGCTCTATGAAGCATACGCTGACTATCAAGATATCATGTCTCTTACTGAAAACCTTATAGCTCACGTTGCTCAAGAAGTTCTTGGAACGACTACAGTTCAATATGGAGAAGATGAAATTAACCTTGCAGTGGGCTGGAGACGAGTTCACATGGTTGATGCCGTAAAAGAAGCAACTGGTGTAGACTTCTGGCAGCCGATGACAAAAGAGCAAGCTCAGGCTCTTGCTAAAGAACATGGAGTAGAAGTGAAAGATGTTCATGAAGTAGGTCATATTATTAATGAATTCTTTGAGCAAAAAATAGAAGAAACACTTGTACAACCTACATTTGTATATGGGCACCCAGTGGAAATCTCGCCTCTTGCAAAGAAAAATCCAGAGGACGAGCGTTTCACAGATCGCTTTGAGCTATTTATTGTTCGTCGTGAGCATGCAAATGCCTTCACAGAATTAAATGACCCAATCGATCAACGTCAGCGCTTTGAAGCACAATTAGCAGAGAAAGCAGCTGGTAATGATGAGGCACATGAAATGGACAATGATTTCATTGAAGCTTTGGAATATGGTATGCCTCCAACAGGTGGACTAGGCATTGGTATTGACCGATTAATCATGCTATTAACAAACTCACCTTCCATTCGTGATGTATTATTATTCCCGACAATGCGTCATATTACTAAATAGTCGTAGCATCTTTTCTAACAGTAAGATAAGAATAGAATGAAGAGGAGAATTTGCTGGTTAAGGCAATTCTCCTCTTTTTTGTATTAAAAAAATTAAGTTGTTTAAACGTGGATTATATTTAGGTTATACTTTTATAGTTCTATGTTTTTATAAACGACAGTAGATAAAAAAGAAGTATTTTTATTGGGGGCATATAATGAATTACAAAATTATTAACAAACAAGTATTTGAACAGGCTCAATTACGTTCTGTATCGGATGTTCCATTTACAGAAGAAGAACTTGAGCATGGAATGAAATTAGTAGTTGCCAAAAAAGACGAGAATCTTACTTTATATTTAGTAGAGATAGACGGACATAAGAAGTTTGATGTTCGCTGGGATGATTCTTCTGAAATTTTTAGTGGCTGGTATTCCGCGTGGGATAATTTCCTGTGGTGTTTAAATATAGTTGATCCACAAGATGATGGCTTAAAGTAGTAGCGCGAAGCTTGAATAACAAACGATGAGGTTTTTTAGTTGAGTAAGCAGGAGAAAATGAAGCAGATGCTTTTAACTCCTGCTTCTATGTTTTAGTCTTTAATTTGTTGAGTTTTAAAAGAAAGCAATGTATAGTAAAACAAATCATTTTAGTTAGAACAGAGAATGATATAAAATCTACATTCTCATAAGTGTAGAAAATAGCTTACTAATGCATGTTTTTTCAATAATATCATTTTCTATGAAAAAAATACTTGCGAAGTAATTACGAACATGATAAATTATTACTTGTCGTTAAAACGACGTAAGAACAACACCATCATAAAAATTCAATAAACGAAAAAGTTGTTGACACTGAAATGTGGTTGTGGTAAGATTTAAAAGTTGTCTCTTGTAAACGAAAAACTTTTTGAAAAAAGTTGTTGACAATGATAACTGAGTATATTATAATTTAAGAGTTGCTATCAAAAACGTAGCAACTAAATGAACCTTGAAAACTGAACAAGCAAAACGTAATCAATAAAGTTTTCAGTAGCTAGCTTAGCTAGTGAACAAAACAAAATTTTGGACATCAATATTGATGCCAGCAAAACAATTTGAGCTAATCAAATTTCTTTTATGGAGAGTTTGATCCTGGCTCAGGACGAACGCTG
>NZ_JBXAHN010000014.1:0-66869 GCF_058795135.1 Lysinibacillus sp. GW823-FHT06C08 | reverse complement strand
GGATCAAACTCTCCATAAAAGAAATTTGATTAGCTCAAATTGTTTTGCTGGCATCAATTTTGATGTCCAAAATTTTGCTTCGTTCACTAGCTAAGCTAGTTACTTAAAACTTTATTGATTACGTTTTGCTTGTTCAGTTTTCAAGGTTCATTTGCTAGTTACTTTCAAGTAACTTTTTATAATTTAACATATTGTCAACTCGTTGTCAACTGTCTACGTTAATATTTTTCAAGTTGTTCGTTTGTTTCGTAACAACGTGTTTAAATATATCATCATAAAACAAAGTTTGCAAGTGTTTCATTAAAGTAAAACTATTCTTATTATTACAAAGTGAGTTTCTTCTATATAATGGTGAAAACAACTTTATATAATTCGTTATAGTTATGCTTTATTTTATATAGTAAAAGAGACGAATAGAATAACAATAAAAGTATTTAATTATTTACCGTTCCTATCCCAATAATAAAAAATCACCTCCATCGTTAGAACTTATCCTTAACAATGGAGGTGATTTTCAACATGTATTTAATTTATCGTACCCAAATGAAATACGCCAGGAAGACAAAGAATAAACCATACATCATAGGGTGAATTTCTTTTTTACGTCCCGCTAATAACATTGTGATCGGATAGAACACGAAGCCAATTGCAATACCCGTAGCAATGGAATAACCAAGAGGCATCATTAATACGGTAAAGAATGCTGGTACTGCAATCTCAAATTTATCCCAATCAATTAAACGTAATGATGATACCATCAGTACTCCTACAATAACTAGAGCAGGTGCTGTTACTGCTGGTGTTACTACTGCTAATAACGGAGAGAAGAATAATGCTACTAAGAAAAGTACTGCTGTTACTACTGCTGAGAACCCAGAGCGAGCTCCAGCTGCTACCCCTGAAGTTGATTCTACATAGGCAGTAGTCGTAGATGTACCAAATAAAGAACCAATTGTTGTTGCAAGTGCATCTGCCATTAATGCGCGACCTGCACGTGGTAATTTATTATCTTTTACTAAGCCAGCCTGTGTTGCCACAGCCATTAAAGTCCCTGCTGTATCGAAGAAATCTACAAACAAGAACGTTAATACAACTACTAAAAACTTCACGTTAAATAGTGATTCAATATCTCCAAGTGGTTGTAGTGCCACCATGAATGTAGAATCCACACTTGGAATAGCAGAAACAATTGCCGTTGGAGGTTCAATAATACCTGTCACCATACCGATAATCGCAGTAATAACCATCCCTAAGAAAATACCAACACTGCGTAATTTAATAATTAGAATAACAGATAAAACAATTCCGAATACCGCTAGTAATGTAGCACCAGTGAAAGTTCCTAAAGTTACTAATGTAGCTGGACTATCTACAATAATCCCTGCTCCTTGTAAACCTACGAAAGTAATAAACAATCCAATACCTGCCGAAACAGCATATTTAAGTTGAACTGGTATGGCATTAATAACGGTTTCACGAATACCTGTTAGAGATAAAATGATAAAGATAATCCCAGAGAAGAATACGCCAGTTAAACCTGTTTGCCATGGAATACCGTAAGCCCCGACTACAGTAAAGGCGAAGAATGCGTTTAATCCCATACCAGGAGCTAGTGAAATTGGGAATTTAGCGAAAATACCCATTATTAAAGAACCAACTGCTGCAGCTAATGCTGTTGCTACGAAAACAGCACCTTTATCCATCCCTGCATTTTCTAGTATACCTGGGTTAACAGCTAGAATATATGCCATCGCAAGGAAGGTTGTAATACCACCTATTATTTCTCGGCGGTAATTAGTTCCTAATTCATCAAACATGAAATATTTTTTCATTATAAAAAAATCCTCCGTATGGTCGTCCTCAATATCGAAAACAAAAAAGACACGCTGACTAATCTACTAGTCGCATGTCTACGATATATTTCATCCACATTAATGTGTGAAATAAATTAGGGTTTATACATACGTATATAAACCTCAATCGTAGTCAAGTTATTTACGGTAACTTGGTAGAAACTCACGGGCCCTATTCCCGACATTATACGACGACTTATTTAATTTACATTTGTAATATATCATTTCACTTTTTAGATTTCAACCCTATTTCCGAACAATTTTACAAAATAAAATACGAAAGTTCGTGTAAATTTCTTATTTAATGTTCATATTTTAATAAACTGCTACTAAAAAGTCTAAGTACTGAACAATTCACTGAACACTATAATATAAAAAAACCCTTAGAACTCACCCGAATTCTAAAGGATTTTAAAACAGATTCCCTTGCCTACAATTTTTAATTCATCACTTTACTTTGCAAGACCTGAATTCTTTTTTCTAACTTCTGTTTCCAATCTTCCGCCAATGCATCAACTTCTCGGATATGTTTCATCGCATCTGCATCTTTGTTTTTAAAATATACTTCGTTGCAATACAAAACAGAAACTTGGGCAGGATGCTTTTCTACTAATTCAATATTCGAGTTCGCATAAATTGTCCCCTCTTCTAGTACGCGCGCAAGGAAGCCCGTATAACCAGTTTCAATCATACGTTTGAGCAATGTGTTTGATTCGGTATATTTGTCGATCGTACTACAAGGAACACGCCCCTGTGTAATTTGAATGACAGCATCTCCTATTTTATAAATATCACCGATACAAATATCCTCTTCTAGCATATTTGTAACCGTAAGATTTTCACCGAAAGCAGCAGTTGGCAATGGTTTACCAAGTTCTTGTTCCCATTGTATGTAATGTTCCGCAGGATATAAACAAACTGCACGATCAGGTCCGCCATGATGTTTTTTATCAGCGACATCATCTCCGTCGAAGCCATGAGCTGACAAATAAACTTCTTGCATTTTTTGCTTTTCAATACCTGTCATCATCGAACGCCCTTTACTATCAATCAATTCTTTTGGCATCCCAACTGCTAATGTATGAATTATTGGTTTATTTTCCTCCATTTAAATCCCCCCAAATCTGATAATTCTAATACTTTTTGCATCCATTTAGTTTACTACATTCTCCAATAGTTTGCTGATTATTTCAATGTAAAGCTTGTAAGATGAGCACCCAACTCAAACTACCAACTATAGAATATTAGCCGTTGATGATGTTGAACCAGTATATTATTTATAAACAATTAAAGTCGATTAAACTCCATGAACTAAAGCATCAAAGCACCTAAATAAATGCTACAATGAAATAAAAAATGGATGATGATCTTTATCTAAACATTTTAAAAGTTCCTCTTTAAAGTGATCATTTTCAATCAGTTTCGGCGCATCTTCTACGCTAAAGAAACCGACCTCTAAACTTTCCTTACTTATTTTCAAACTCCCATTTATAGGCGTTCCTAGCCACCATATCATTATTTATAAGGATTAAACTGCCCCATTATTGCACAAAACTTAATCATTCTTATCTAAAATATAGAAAATACTGGATTATTTTCAATTAAAAAAGACCTCCCTTCACCCATGAATTACATGAATAAAGGAAAGTCTTTTGTGTTAAAAAATTGCACGTGGATAAGCAATTGCTCATTCAAACAACGGTGAAGCCCTTTATAGAACTGGCTTCAACGGTTATTAGATATATGACCTATTCCCACTCAATCGTTGCTGGTGGCTTAGATGTAATATCATACACTACACGGTTAACGTGTTTTACTTCGTTTACTAGGCGGACAGAGATTTTTTCTAGTACATCCCATGGGATACGTGCCCAGTCAGAAGTCATACCGTCGATAGATGTTACCGCACGGATACCGATTGCGTAATCATACGTACGTGCATCGCCCATTACACCAACTGAACGGATATCAGGTAATACCGTGAAGTATTGCCAAATGTCACGATCAAGGCCAGCATTGGCGATCTCCTCACGTAAGATGAAGTCAGATTCGCGAACGATTTCTAATTTTTCTTCTGTTACTTCACCAAGTACACGGATACCTAATCCAGGACCTGGGAACGGTTGACGCCAAACGATTTTTTCATCGAGACCAAGTTCTAAGCCTAATGCTCGTACTTCGTCTTTGAATAAAGTTTTTAATGGTTCGATCAATTTGAATTGCATATCTTCTGGAAGTCCACCAACATTATGGTGAGATTTGATTGTTTGTGCAGTTGAAGTACCTGATTCAATAATATCTGTATAAAGAGTACCTTGTGCTAAGAAATCCATACCTTCAAGCTTTGATGCTTCTTCATCAAATACATAAATAAATTCATTTCCGATAATTTTACGTTTTTTCTCTGGATCTGATACACCTGCAAGTTTGTCCATGAAACGTTTACGAGCATCAATTTTAATAAGATTCATATCGAAATCTTCAGTAAATGTTTTCATTACTTGCTCAACTTCACCTTTACGGTTTAAGTTGTGGTCTACGAACATACAAGTTAATTGGTCACCGATTGCTTTGTGAATAAGAACCGCTACAACTGATGAGTCAACACCGCCTGAAAGCGCACATAATACTTTTTTATCGCCTACAATTTCACGAATTTTCGCGATTTCAAGTTCAATGAAGTTGGCCATTGACCAATCACCTTTTGCCTCACAAACATCGAATACGAATTGACGTAATAAATCATTACCATAAACAGAGTGACGTACCTCTGGGTGGAATTGAACAGCGTATAGTTTACGTTCTACATTTGCCATTGCTGCAATCGGACATGATGCGCTCGTTGCGATAACTTCAAATCCAGCAGGAACTTCTGTTACATGGTCACCATGGCTCATCCACACGATTTGCTCAGTTGGTAACTCACCAAATAATTTATTGGAAGTAGTTACTTTGATTTCAGCTTTACCATATTCACGAGTTTCAGCGCCTTCTACTTTACCACCATTTGTATGTGCCATTAATTGCATACCATAGCAAATACCTAGTATTGGTAGGCCTAATTCAAAAATGGCTGGATCCACATGGAAAGCATTTTCATCATAAACAGAGTTTGGACCACCTGAAAAAATAATACCGGCTGCGTTCATTTCTTTAATTTCTTCTGCAGTTATTGTATGTGGATGTAATTCACTGAATACACCAAACTCACGGATACGACGAGTAATTAATTGGTTAAATTGGCTACCGAAGTCAAGTACAACGATTTTTTCTTGCTCTTTTAATAAAGGGCTAGCTGTCAAAATTTCCACCTCTTCTACTATTTTTAAAGGATATTTCATTTGTTCAAAGAAAAACGCGAAGAAAGTAAAATCTTTCTACGCGTTCAAAAAGCTCATGTTGATTTACAAAGGCGAATGCGTAGCAAAGTAAAGTGATTTACTATACTTCTCACCTAGCGAATACATCCGCCTTCATAGAGAAATCATTTATGGTGATTTCGTAGAAACATCCGAACCTTATTATCGAACTTATATGAAAGCAATCCTTGCATTTAATTTTTTTCATTTTACTCTTTGTCTAAGTTAAAATCAACCGATAGTGCGATTGATTAAATATTCCCAACTTTCTTTCAGCTTTGTGAAATTCACTTCTTGTTTATCCTTCCCATAAACATGTTGCTCATAAACAGCCGTTAGCTTTTGCATTTGATCTGTCTCTAATGATGCATCCACACGTTCTGCAAACATGTGCAACGTTTCCCCATCTCTCATACGCAATCCAATACGTGATAATTGCTTCAGAAGAATATGATAGGAGGAATCAAAGGTAGACCAATTGGCAGTCTTTTTACGATAGACTCGAACATGCATTTTTGGAAGCCAAGTCTTGCGCTGCAAGTATAAAGCAATCCCACTGATAATCAATAAAACGAAGATGATTATCCAAACATAAGCAAACTTTTTCAACCAAGTCCATAGCCTATCCAGGCTAAACATTGATTTACTTTGTTCTTTATTAGACACATGTTCCTGCTTTTGCGGTTGCTCAGGTTTTTGCTCTGGCTGTACTATTTCCTCCTGTTCGGATGTATCTAATGGTATATCATAATCAATGTTAACGTTGCCGCTAAAGCCTATTGTAGGCTCAAACTCCATCCAACCTGTACCAGGTATATATGCCTCTACCCATGAATGCGCGTTGTCATTGGTAATTCGATACTCTCTCAGACCATCTGACATGGGTCCTGCAGTACCAGGCGCAAATCCTTTGACCCAGCGAGCTGGAATGCCTATCGAACGCAAAAGGACTACCATTGAAGTTGAGAAATTATCACAATAACCTACTTTTGTATCAAATAAAAACTGATCAACGTAATCTTGATTTTCTGCCGGAATAGCCGCTTGTTTTTTATCATACCTAAAACCGTTCGTCCTAAAATAACCTTCCACTGCCTTAATTTGATCGTAAACCGTAGTTTTATCCTGTGTTATCGACAGCGCCAAATCTCTTACTCGTTGTGGTAATTGCGCTGGCAGCTGCATAAAGCGATCAAATGACGAATCTAACGTTTCAAGTGTGGCTGGGAATGATAATTGCAGCTGTTCCATACTATAGACAGGCTCACTATACGTTAAAGTATAGCCTGATAAAGATGTCGATGTATCATTCTGCTGCTCTATAGTCATCTTTTCCGTCTGCTCGTCCTGAATAAATAATGTGGAATCTTGAGCCGAAACAGATAACAAGCCGTATGTTTGGATTAAAAACGGCATCGAGGTCGCAATGTCCAGTTGAATTTGACGCTCGTTTTCAGGTGAGCCTACTTGTAAAGAGGTCATAATCGGCGCATTTGCCTCATATACATTTTTTCCGAAGTTCCCCTCTGACAAAATCCATCCCTTTGACGTATAAGTATCTTTCGTTTCAATACGCCAATAATGACGATCACGTGAAGACGCAGTAAAAATTAATGTACTATCTCCTTGGAAAGGTCCACCTAATTGACTATCATCTTGACTATAGCCGACTGATTTCATGCCTGTTCCATTTCCATCTTGTCCAGTAACACCTTGAATAAACGGCACAGGATCTGCCCATGTCGGCCCTGTCTTTGGTAAAAAGAAGGCGATAGTCCCGACAAGTAATACGGATACAAGCATCGGAATAACAATTTTCCATCTCCCAAACGTATTGCTCATTGTACCCACTTGAAGCCATAAACGTTTGACAAATAGGACACCTGTCATCATTAATCCTAATATAACCACTTTAACAATAGCTGTTTTCCCATTGTATTCACTAAACGTATCTAACGTAGCAATAAAGAATACTGTCATGGCAAAAAAGTAAAATATATTTTTCCGCACAGAGACCCAATGGTGGATTAAGTAAACAAGCATCCATATTAATACTAGAAATAGCACTGTTCTAAAGGCATCGGATACTAGACCAAAATCACCTGATATAATGGCGGCCATATTCCCTTTCCATTCTGTTAATAAGAAGGATATGGACTTTCCAGAAAGCACTGGGCTTTCGCTATAAATAAAGACAATGCACCAAGTAATATAACCAAACTTTACAATCCCTGATAATAAAGGATGCACTCGGAATAAACTTAGGGCTAGGGACAAGCCAATAAAAACTAGGAAGAGATGAAACCCTCCTGTATTAGTTAATTGCATAATTGGTATTAGCCATTCACGCAAAATAAAGAAGACTATAATATAGGCGACCGCTAACTCTAAAAATTCCCCTACTGTTTGTTTCACGGCTTCTTCACCTCCGTGAATACATGATAAAAATCTGTTGGATCTACATAAACAATTTGAATATGTTTATAACGCAATGTAACCTCAGACTGCACAGGTGGCTGTTTTGCCACGACAAAACAAATACAACTTTTCACTATATTCGCAAGAGTATGTAGGAATTCTTCTGATACTTCATTAGTCACATAAAGCAATGTCGCTACTTGCTTAAAGGCTTGCTGGTCATAAAATCGAAATTTTACATTCTCAGTAGATTTTATAGCTGCCAAATGATACATAACCTGATCTAACTGCTTTTCACCTTGTATAACAGGGAATACCTTTGTCACTTCTCCAGCAGAAATAAAGGAAATATCACCAAGTTCCTGCACGATCATCTTGAGCATAGATGCTACTAGCTCAATCTTATCCTCAAATAATGTTGATTTCTTGGCATCAAGCACTAACATTAGCTCAGAAGATTGTCTATCCTCAAATTCCTTAGATTGTAAGGTTTGGGTTTTCGCGAATGACTTCCAATGAATCCATGAAAAACGATCCCCAGGAACATATTCTCGTAACCCAACAGCCATAGTAGTATCCTTTACTATGGAATAAGGAGACATCATTGGCCCAACATCATATTTTGTTTGAAGTGCCGAATATTTCATTTCTCTGAGCCTTGGGTACACTAAAATAGTTTGTTCTTTCTCGGCCACAACCATTTTTTTTGCCCAACCGAAAAAATCATAGAAAGCGACCGTAACACCCAAATAACGGTGTTCGCCACGAGGCATATTTACTAATTCATAATGCCAGTTAAATTTTTTTCTAAAGCCAACAAATTTTATAGCAGTTGAACTTTCTAGCTTCGCCTGAACTAACCCCTCACTATCTACAAGTTCCTCCATCATCATATAAGCAAAAGGAAAACGTGTTTTTCTTTCGATTGAAATCATGACCTTCGCTGATTGACCACGTTCTACATGTGCTGGCTCAATTTTGCGCTCTACTACTAAGATACTTTCTCTAACAACAAAGAAAAATAAGGCATACACTAAAAACGGACTTACCGTAAAAAATACAAACCAACTAACAAATCCACCTTGGAACATCGCATAACAAAACGTTACAATCATTAAGAAAACTACTAATAGGAAATGTTTACTTTTCTCTAAAAAAGCTTTCCATTGCTTCATTGTTCTGCAAACCTTTTTGTTGGTACTGGTGTTTTAGCAATGATACGTTCAATAATTTCACTTGCCGTTACATTATCATAGCGAGCATCTGGCTTTAAAACTAGACGATGACTAAAGACAAAAGGGACAAGGTATTGGACATCATCAGGTGTTACATAGCTACGCCCTTTCATAAATGCGTAGGCTTGAGAAGCCTTCATTAAGGCTAATGTCGCCCTGGGACTTACACCTAAATAAACATAGCTGTTTTCTCTAGTTTGAGTAGCAAGCTCCACCATGTAATTTTTTACTGAATCTTCAACATACACTCCTTGAACGAGCTCTTGTAACTCAATCAATTGAGCTACCGACAATACTGCATCGATCTTTTCAATCGCTTTGCCATTTTCCGCGCGCCGTAAAATTTCCACTTCCTGCCCTCTACTAGGGTAGCCCATCTTTATTTTCAGTAAAAAACGATCAAGCTGTGCTTCAGGCAATGGATAGGTTCCTTCATGTTCTATCGGATTTTGTGTGGCCATTACAAAGAACGGCTGATTAATAGCAAGTGTTTTACCATCAATAGTAACAGAAGCTTCTTCCATTCCCTCCAGTAAAGCTGACTGCGTTTTGGGCGAGGTACGATTTATTTCATCGGCTAAAATAACATCCCCCATGATGGGTCCTGGACGAAATTCAAACTCCAATGTCTTCGGATTATAAATAGAGATCCCCACTACATCGGAAGGTAATAAATCCGGCGTAAATTGAATTCGTTTAAACTGCGCATCAAAGGATTTTGCTAATGAACGAACCATCATTGTCTTCCCAACACCAGGCACATCCTCTAACAATACGTGCCCCCTCGCTAATAAAGCAACAAGGCTTAGCTCAGCCACATCTCTCTTTCCAATCATCACTTTCTCTATATTTTCTAGCACATTTTGTATTTGAGAATTCATAAATTAAAAAACCTCCATTTCATCAAACAATTGTGTGAATTGCACGATAACTTATCATAAGCATATCGAAATTTGTCTAGTAAAACAATTATCAGAAACTTCTTCCCTTCGATAACACATACTAAACAAGGCTTGCTTGAACGTAGTCAAACAAGCCTTGTTTAGTATATAACGTCACTATTCATTAGAATGTTACAATTTTAATCTTTTTAACCATATTTCTTCCAAAGATGTAGAATTTTCTTGTGTGAAAATTTCAGTGATCCCACCAGAAATTATAATTTCCCCATCATGTAAAACTAATACATCATCTGCTATTTCTTCAGCAAAAGACAGCAAGTGAGTAGAGAATATGACCGTATTTCCTTTGTTCTTTTCCTCTAACATTACGTTTTTTAATTGCGCTATCCAAAATGGATCAAGACCATTTGTCGGTTCATCCAAGATCAGCAAAGATCCACTTCCAAGTAAGCATTGCGCAAGATTTAGTCGCTGAAGCATCCCTTTAGAAAATTGTTTAGCTGGTTGATTACGAACATCCCACAAGGAAACACGCTTCAATATGCACTCTTGTTCATTTTGATCTACTTGCTTTAAAGAGGCTAGTAGATCAAAAATTTCAGCTGCCGTTAGCATGGTTGGAAAATTTACGTCATCAGGCATATAACGAATGACATCTGGTTTATGCCATATCATTTCTCCGGACTTTCCCTTCTCTTGACCCGTTAGTAAACGGATCAACGTACTCTTTCCGGCACCATTACCCCCAACCAGCGCTAAAATTTTACCAGAATGTAATGTAAAGGTAGCTTCTTTTAAACCTCTACCATTTTCATAGACATTGGCTATATTTTTGGCTTCTAAAAGAATCATCGCTGTGTGACCTCCTTCGAAAACTTAGTAGCTAGCATAAGTGGTAGAAGGATCCAAAGAAGCGTCACCACCACATACAACACAAGACCTAAAGTTGACGAATAAAACCTCGTGACACCATAAAATGCTGGACCAAGCACACTAGCCTGATTGGTGAATATAAAATAACCAAAGCGTAGCCATTCTACGGGATTAATATGTATCGATATAATGGTAAGCTTTTGTAAAACATGACCCGCTACAACTGCACCTAGAGCCATTAACGCATAAGAAATGAGCAGTAAAAAAAAGGACCATACAACAAGTGATAAGGCTAGTGCAAATAATCTTGTTTTAGCCACTGCCCCCAGTACAATACCTAATGAGACAAATATAAAGATACATAATAACGTAAGGATCACTAAAATAATCGGTAACTGGACGCCGCCTAATAGACCACCTATTGCTAAGACAACGCCAAATGCCACAAGCACTACTAATAAAAAGGCAAGTGATATAGCCACATATTTCCCTATAATATATTGCCCAATTTTCATTGGATATGTTTTTAATAACGAAAACCAGCCAGATTCAATATCGCCGGCTATACTCATACTTCCAATGGTGATAATAAATAAAGGTAATAGAAACAATAACACATTTAAAAATGATGCCGTTTGACGTGTAAAGCCCTCCACATCAGGTAATGCCATTCGCTGAATGACAATAATGGCTACAAAAACAAAAGTAAAAAGAAAAGCTACTAGTTGCATCCAATGGCTTCTTAAAATTTGCTTCAACTCTATTTTCACAAACATCATTCATGAATCCCCCAATTAAACGTCAGCAAATCTTGATAGGCTAATAATTGCCCCTCTCCTTCATTGGTCATCCATTCCTGCGCCTCATCCTTCGTCGCAAATGCAAGTACTCCATAGTTCATCGGAGTCCAATAACCTGCATTGTACACATAGGTAGCTTTATAAACGTCAATCCATTCATTATTTGCTTTATTTTTAATATAGGCTGCGCCAATTTCATCCTCACCATTTAGCGCCAGATAATCCATCAAACACCCAATATCATCAAAAATCTTATAATCTCCATTTGTGAGCACAATTTGTCCAGCATATTCATGATGAACGATACTCATATTACAAATTTCACAAATATCTGTTTCACGGATAATATCACGTGGGTTATACGTCTTTTCGCCGCAACCACCCAATATTGTACTGCATATAACTAGAATGGCTATCCACCTCGTCATACTTACACCCCTCTTTTCCACAGCCAAAATCCACTCATAGATACAACTAAACCAAAAATAAATTGTAAGATGTTGATCGAAAACGACTTCTCTTTCGTATGGCTGATTAATCTTGGTTCGTTATCTACAAGCAAATTTTGTTCTGTTTTATTCACTTCCTGATCAAGTGATGTCAGAATCATAACACTCGGTGATGCCACAAAAAATTGATAAACCGGTTGTCTCACCATCCATTGACCAAAGCTTGACACAGCCACGTAGGGAACATCTCCGAAACCATCTCCCGCAACATCTAACCCTCGGTAATCATCATAAAAATTACGAACTAATCGCAAGCCTTGTTGGTCCGATCTTGCCGTTAATATATTTCCAGTAAACTGATTATCATTGATGATAGAGTGATTATCTACCTTTGTTCCTTCTAAGGCAGTCTGATTCATCTGAAACCCATTTTCTTGTATTTGTATGACTGAACATTTTTGCATTGCTACACCTACCCGATTATTTCGAATGCTATTTTTTCTTACCTTCGCCTGTTGTGTGTCATACATTAAAAGGCCATAGCTATTGAAATCATTATGGTTACTAAATGTATTGCTCGCTATTTCTAAGTCCGTAGTCATCATTACCATAAGACCTGTCACATTATGTAAATATGAATTAAAAAGCACCTTCACATCACATGAATACATAAAATGCGTTCCATAACGACTGTTTGTCACTTCGTTTTGTCGCACATTGATATGTCTCACGTCTTCTACATATATCCCATCTTGCACAAGATCAATTGCATTATGTTCAATAGCAATGTCCTCACTTTTAAACACAGCAATCCCATTGCCTTTTTCAGCATAATGTAACTGTTTACCAACAATCTTATTTTCTAATAATTGAATATGCTTAGAACGTTGAATATGGATACCCACTTGTACATCCTTTATTTCAATAGCTTTCACTTTTAAATTCTCCACTTCATTAACAACAATCCCTTTGTTTTTGGCAGAAATCATTATATCTTCGATAGAGACATTAGCCGTATGGTCTATTTTTAATGCAGGTTTAGTATTTTGAGAATAAAGTTCAACCCCTTTTTCTCCTTGGAGTGTAATCGATTTCTTTACGGTAAAATTTCCTTGGTAACGACCGGCAGGAATATGAACAATCTCTCCAGGTCTCGCTTGATCAATAGCAAATTGAAGATCAAACTCTGCATTTGCTGTTTGACATGTCCATAGAAAAAACAATATGAACCAACCTATTCGTTTCATTACTGTCCCTCCTTATTCAGCATGAAAAGACTAGAGGAAAGTTCCCCCTAGTCTAAGCTTTTAATGACCATGTCCCTCTTGCCCATGATTCATATCACTTGAATGCATAGAACTAGAATCTCCATTCTCTCCCTCAGCCTTTTTTTCCATCATTTTCTTACGTCGTTCCAATGCGTCATCTTTAATTTTTTGTAGTTTCTCCATATAAGCATTCGAATTTTCTTGGATGTATGTATCTGCTTCCGCTTTGTTCACGAAGTAAATATAGCCCCAGTTCATCGGAGATTTCAGCTCTGTTTTCACAATTGTTACATCTTCGACCTTCGCCCACTCCTTCGTCACAAAATCACGGACAAATTTTGCATTGTTCTCTTCATTAGCAACCTCTGCATTTAACAAACAGCCAATATCGTCATAAAAAGCAATAGTCCCATCTTCTTTTATCGCTTGCGCTGAAAATACGCCCATTTCATGATCCTTCATGTAAACCTTCATATTACACATTTCACAAACTGTATCCTCCTTCGGCTCTTGTAACCGCGAATCTACAAGTGAAGCAACTTGTACAGAATCATCCATTACCTTCGTTTCTATTTCAGTAGCGCCTTGCTCTGATTCCTTCTCCTTTACCTGAGGTTTTTCGCTAGTACATGCTGCTAGTACAAATAATACTATTAATGCTGGTAACCATAATTTTTTCACAACTATTCCCTCCAAATTTAGTTTTCTGTTGCCATATTCAACAATACAGATTAGTTGTGAAATTAGTAAAAAATCGCGGTGAAGAATTGGAAAAATTATCTTGAACATTCAATGAACATCTTCATTTCAAATAATTTGAATTTAGCACTTCTTTTTCATTCAAATACACAAAAAAACTCCCCACATGTTTGGCTGTGGAGAGTCTGGTCTTTATATGGAAGAACGGTAACTATTAAGTCGCTTCTTTTGTCTGCTTAAACGACTAAGCTTTAACGCAGTTTCATTTAATTCATGACGTATTTGCAAATCATTCGTACTATCCATATGGATAGGCACTGTATGTTGATGCTGTTTCTGCTGATTTGGCGCATTTATTGAACTGCGCTTCTTCTCTTTATTTCTTTGCAAACTATTTTTAAATAGATTTTGTGGATTTTGCCCAAAATTATGGCTAATATCACCTGCATGTAAATATTGATTTTCCTGACGAAAAACACTACTTGTCGTTGCATTTACTCTAGAAGTCCTCATATTTAGTTACCCTCCCTTACATTTTATAATCCTTATAGGTAATTATATCGACATTATATGATGATATTTAACAACATAGAACCAAATTGCATAAAAAAAGAGAGAAAAGAGCTATTTTCAAAAGTGAGATTCACTTTTACAACTCTTTTCCCTTATTTTACTTCCAAAAAACATCAAATATTGTAATAGGCATATGGCGTTTATGTTGCGAACGCAAATAATATCCTTCCAGTAGTTGGCGAGGTTCTTCTGGGATTTCCTTCCCCTCTAAATAATCATCAATTTGATCATAGGACACCCCAAGAGCCACTTCATCTGGCAAAGATGGGCGATTTTCCTCCAAATCTGCTGTTGGCACCTTCATATAAAGATGTTCAGGACATTTGAGCTCTGCCAATAACTGCTTCCCTTGTCGTTTATTCAAACGAAAGATTGGCATTAAGTCAGCTCCTCCATCACCAAATTTAGTATAAAAACCTGTGATGGCCTCGGCTGCATGATCCGTTCCTAATACGACTGCTCCATTCATTGCAGCAATCGAATATTGCACTTTCATACGCTCCCGTGCTTTTTCGTTCCCTTTGACAAAATCATTCAGCTGAACACCTGCATTTGCTAGGGCCCTCACACTCGCATCGACAGCATCTTTTATATTAACTGTATAAGATCCCGTCGGCTTAATATAGTCGATAGCGTCCTGACAATCTTGCTCATCTGCTTGCACTCCATATGGTAAGCGAATCGCCCAAAATGAATACTTCATTTCACCAGCTTCTTTATTTAGCTCGTCAACAGCTAGTTGCGCTAGCTTTCCTGTTAATGTTGAATCCTGACCACCAGAGATACCAAGAACAAATCCTTTTACAAAACTATAATGTTTCGCATATTCCTTTAAGAAATCAATGGATTTACGTATTTCCTCGTGGGCATAGATAGTTGGTTGTACACGTAATTCTTCAATGATTTGTTGCTGTAAAGTCATTGTTTCCATCACTCCCTTTTTACATTTGCTTAACCATGTTATGAACTTCCTCAATATTGCGCATTTTATTATCCCAGCATTTTTGACTTAAATCGACGGGATACTCTTCAGGATTCATCGCACGTTTGTATTCATCCCAAAGCAGCTCTAAATTTCCGGCTGCATAATCACGCATTTCCTCAAGCGTTGGGTTATGATAGTTGATTTCTCCATTATGAATCACATGCTGATGTAAATTTTTCGCTTCGAAATTCGTGACAAACTTAGAGACAAACGTGTGAATTGGGTGGAACATTTTAATACGTTCCTCCCCCTGAGGGTTTTCATCTTGCATCGCAATATAATCTCCCTCTGCCTTGCCATTCTTTTTATCGATAATACGATATACATTTTTGAGACCTGGCGTTGATACTTTTTCAGCATTCGCTGATATTTTAATGGTATCCTCCAGTTGACCATCGCTGTTTTCAATGGCAACCATTTTGTAAACAGCACCTAATGCAGGCTGATCATAAGCTGTAATAAGCTTTGTACCGATTCCCCACACATCTACTTTTGCCCCTTGAGCTTTTAAATTTAAGATCGTGTATTCATCCAAATCATTTGAAACAATGATTTTTGTATCATGGAAACCTGCAGCATCTAGCATGCGACGAGCCTCTTTTGATAAAAACGCAATGTCTCCACTATCTAAACGAATACCAATAAAATTAATTTTGTCTCCTAATTCTTTAGCTACTTTTATAGCCGTTGGAACACCTGATTTCAAAGTATTATACGTATCTACAAGAAAAACACAGTCGCTATGACGTTTTGCATAAGAATGGAAAGCATCATAATCATTTTTATAGGCCTGTACCAACGCATGTGCATGTGTACCAGACACTGGGATGTTAAACAGTTTACCTGCTCTTACATTACTAGTGGAAGCAAAACCACCTATAAAGGCTGCACGTGTACCCCAAATAGCTGCATCCATTTCTTGTGCGCGTCGTGTACCAAATTCCATGGCTACTTCATTTTTAATGATTTGTTTAATACGACTAGCCTTCGTCGCTATTAATGTTTGATAATTAACGATGTTCAATAATGCTGTTTCTATAAGCTGAGCCTCCACTAATGGAGCTTCTATTCGAACAATCGGTTCATTGGCAAAAACAAGCTCTCCCTCTACCATCGAATACATATCCCCTGTGAATCGAATATCTTTTAAATACTCAATAAAATCCTCTTTATAACCAACTTCATCACGTAAATACGCAATATCAGATTCACTAAAACGGAAATTCCGTAAATAATCCAGCATTCGCTCTAGGCCAGCAAATATTGCATAACCATTGCCAAATGGTAATTTTCTAAAATACAACTCAAAAACTGCTTTTTTATTATGTATCCCATCAGCCCAATAGGATTCGGCCATATTGATTTGATATAAGTCTGTGTGTAGCGCTAAGCTATCATCTGCATAGTTTGATCTCACAAGAAACCCCTTCTTCCGCTTTGATAATTAGTCCTAGTATACACTATATACCCAAATTCTTGCGTATGACATTCACACTCCCTAATGTAAGGTTTTCTAACACAAATAGTCAGAAAATTTAGAACTGTTCATATTTTAGACACAAATTTTAGTACCGCTTTCATTCCCATTCTAAAACCTTTTTACAGCAACTATTTCGAGAATAAAAATAATTCGTGTGATAAAACCTAACACGAATTTTAAAAAAGTAATTGCACTACTGTTTCAGGCGATTTAACATGTAAATTAAAATTACGCAAGGAGCTGGTACAGATGAAAAAAATCGAAGTCATCATTCGTCCTGAGGTTTTTGGAGCCGTTCGGGACGGTCTGGCACAACAAGGGATTGCAGGACTAAGCGTTTCTGAAATCGCAGGTTGTGGCCGTCAATTAGGGAGGACTGGTTTATTTCGTGGTAATACGTATGAAATTGAGTTTTTACCTAAATTGAAATTAGAAATGATTGTAGATGATAGTAAAGTGGATGGCATTGTAGAAATACTATTGCGCGAAGCAGCAACTGGCAAGGTTGGTGATGGAAAAATTTTCATTTATCCAGTAGAACAAGCAATTCGTATCCGAACAAAAGAAGTCGGATCGATTGCAGTAGAATAAAGGGGGCGATATAGATGGATGAACTATTGTTATCTGTTAATTTAATTTGGGTGATGTTAGGCACAATTTTAGTATTTTTTATGCATGCTGGATTCGCTATGGTAGAGGCAGGGTTTACACGTTCAAAAAATGCTGTAAACATCATCATGAAAAATTTTCTAACTATTTCCCTAGGGGGAATTGTCTATTTTTTATGTGGCTACGCAATTATGTTTGGTGACAGTGTAGGTGGTATTTTCGGCATAAGTGGTTTTGCTTTAAACGGAGTCGATGATCTTTCATTCTTTATTTTCCAAACAATGTTTGCTGCAACAGGAGCAACTATTTTATCTGGTGCTGTGGCAGAGCGTACTAATATTTTTGCTTATATCGGAGTCATTATACTTATGTCATTAGTCGTTTATCCTGTTGTAGGCCATTGGGTTTGGAGTGGCCAAGGTTGGTTGACTGATTTAGGCTTTGTGGATTTTGCTGGCTCAACAGTCGTTCACTTAACGGGAGCTGTAGCTGCCTTTATCGCCGCAGTTATGGTTGGACCACGACTAGGTAAATATGAAAATGGTCGAGTAAATGTTATTACAGGTCATAGTATTCCATTAGGAGCATTAGGCGTATTTTTACTTTGGTTTGGTTGGTTTGGCTTTAATGGCGCATCCACTTTAGCTGCCGATCCTGAACTTGTTCCGAATGTCATCGCAAATACATTTTTTGCAGCGGCCGCTGGTGTCGTAGCAACCTCCTTCTATACGAAGTTCCGTTATGGACATATTGACGGCTCCCTCACATTAAATGGTGCACTAGCAGGACTAGTAGGAATTACAGCAGGTGCAGCAAATGTCAGCATTATCGGCTCTATTATAATTGGCCTTATCGCCGCTCCATTACTTGTTGAAGGTGTGCGATTCATTGAGTGGAAGCTAAAAGTAGATGATCCAGTTGGTGCAATTGCTGTACACGGTATTTGCGGTGTGTGGGGGACATTAGCCGTTGGATTATTTGATAGTAACGGGCAAGGCTTATTTTATGGTGGTGGTTTGAGTTTGCTAGGCATTCAAGCTATCGGTGTGATCGCTACAATAGCCTGGGTTAGTGTATCTGTAGCAGCCGGTATATTTATCATTAAAGCTTTTGTACCTTTACGTGTAACGGTGGAAGAGGAAATTGCTGGTTTAGATGTCATGGAACACGGAGCGCCTGCCTACGAATTCCAAGATATTTTCAAAAGCTCTGCGGTTCGAGGAGAAACCTTTGCCCATCGTTTAACACATTTCGGTAAAACACAAAACACTGTACAACAAGAAGAACAGCACATATAGACAGAAGAAAAATCTGCTCTGCTATTAATAAAGTAGCAGACAGATTTCCTTTTTGAACTAATGGCTAATGAACGTATTAATCTTTCTCTAGTTCTAATAAAAATTGTTTTACATCTAGTCCACTACGAAAGCCTGTTAATTGACCATTTTTGCCAATGACACGATGGCATGGAATAATAGCTAATATTGGATTCGCACCAATAGCACTACCTACAGCCCTAACTGCTTTGGGGTTCCCAATACGTTCTGCGATGCTTCCATACGATGTTGTTGAACCATAGGGTAATTCTTTTAGGGCGTCCCACACAGCTAATTGAAAAGGTGTCCCCTTCACATGGATAGGTACATCAAAGTCTGTCAATTCCTTGTTAAAATAGGCTGTTAATTGTTCCTTATATGGTTGCAATTTTTCTTCATTTTTCTCAAAGCTATAACTTTTAAAAGGCTTTTTTGCCCACTCCTTAACCTCATCAAATGATGCATTAGGCGTTCCAATATAGGCAAGTCCATCAGATGTGGCTACGATGTACATAGCACCTTGTGCAAACGTTAACGTATCGAAATACAATATCTCCATTCCCTATTATCCCTTCATTTCTAAAATCTTATATTTAAACTGCATCTTTCCTTCATTTCATGCTACAGTTATTTTACTGACTATAGCAAAGGAGTTTCACTACATGAATACTCTATACGAGCCTGCCATTCACTTTCAACAAGTTCAATTCTCAGTAAATGACAAAATGATATTAAAGTCAATTACTGGGTCGTTTCCAAAAGGTCAAATTACCACTCTCGTCGGCCCTTCTGGTGCAGGTAAAACAACCCTGCTTAAATTATGTAATGGCCTTCTTTCACCGACAAACGGACATATACTCATTGATAATGAGCCCATCTCAAATTATGAGCCCTCAGCATTACGAAGACATGTTGGTATCGCCCTACAAGCTGCTCCTATGATTGCTGGCACTGTAAAGGAAAACCTCGCACTCCCCCGGACATTGCAGGGAAAAAAACTCTCTCAACAGGAGGCCATTCAATATTTAGAGGATGTTGGCTTAGATGAAAGCTTCTTACACCAATCCACAAATGATTTATCAGGAGGACAGCGTCAAAAGGTTTCTATAGCAAGAACACTTATTAATCAATCCTCTATCTTATTATTAGATGAAATAACTTCTGCACTGGATCGCCAATCTGTAAAGGAAATTGAAAAGCTCATCGCCACTATTAATAAAAAATATAATGTGACGATGATTTGGATTACTCATAATTTGCAACAAGCATTAACGATCGGACACTATACATGGGTCATGATGAATGGGGAGCTAATAGAAACTGGCAAGAGCGCTTTACTTAAAGCACCGACTAACCCACGCGTAGCAGAATTTGTACAGGGGGCTAACATATGACTTATACGTCCTTATCACTAACATTAATTTTCGTGTGCATCCCTCTACTGCTATCCAAAACATTAAAATTAGGACTTGAAAAAGATACGCTTATTGCAACCCTTCGGTCTATCGTTCAATTGCTCGCTGTTGGCTATATACTAAAATTTGTCTTTGATGCAAATAGTTATGTATATATTTTTCTTATGGTTGCGTTAATGATACTAGTCGCTACATTTAATGCTCGAAAAAAAGGAGAAGGTATTAAAGGGATCACCTGGAAAATAGCACTGACACTTGTGATGATAGAAATCATTACACAAGGAGTCTTACTTGGCTTTAACATTGTGCCAGCGACCGCTCAGTATATTATTCCAATTAGTGGTATGTTAATTGGTAATTCAATGGTGTTATCCATTTTATTTTTAAACCGATTTACGGCTGAAATTACTAGCCATAAAGATCAAATGGAATTAATCTTGTCACTTGGAGGCACACCCAAACAAGCTGTTCATCGACAACTTATCAATGCCGTAAAGGCGAGTATGATTCCCACGATTGAAAGCCAAAAAACAATTGGCTTAGTACAGCTACCAGGTATGATGAGCGGCCAAATCATTGGTGGTGCCGACCCCATTCAGGCTGTACAATTTCAACTTTTGATCATCTTCGCTCTCCTAACAACGGCGACATTATCAAGTATCATGATTGGTTTTTTAAGTTATCCTGCACTTTTTAATGAGCGTATGCAAATACTTGAATTGAAATAATTGTTAAGCAGATTTAATATAGTTTTAATAATTTATGATATACTAAAAAGAAAATGCAGTTAGGAGAATGACCATGTTATTACGCGATTTTTTCATCCAGCTATCTGAAAACCAACTATTGAATAGTGCTGCAAAGAAATATGGCCTAAAATTAGGAGCACAAAGTGTAGTAGCTGGTACAAATATTGAAGAAACAATTGCAAGCATCAAAGAACTGAATGCACATAATATCTCATGTACAGTAGATAACCTTGGTGAATTTGTTTCAAGTAAAGAAGAAGCAACTGCTGCAAAAGATAAAATTCTCTCTGTGGTAGAAGCTATTCATGAAAATGATGTAAAAGCACATATTTCATTAAAGCCTTCTCAATTAGGTTTAGATATTGATGTAGATTTCTGCTATGACAATCTGTATGAAATTGTTGAAAAAGCGGCTGCTTATGATATATTTGTTAACTTCGACATGGAGGACTTTGGGCGTCTTCAAACATCTTTTGATATGGTAGAAGAATTGTCTAAAACATTTAATAATGTTGGAACTGTGATTCAATCTTACTTTTACCGTGCAAAAGACGATATCGAAAAATTCAAGGACTACCGTTTACGTATCGTAAAAGGAGCGTATAAAGAGCCTGTTGAAGTTGCTTATCAAGATAAATTGGATATCGATTTAAACTTTATTGAGTTAATTGAATATCATTTACTACATGGTAAATTTACGTCCATTGCTACACATGACCATAATATTATTGCTCACGTTAAACGCTTTGTAGCTGATCATAATATTCCACTTGATAAATTCGAATTCCAAATGCTTTATGGATTCCGTACAGATATGCAAAAAGAGCTAGCTAAAGAAGGCTATAACTTCTGTGTGTACGTTCCATTCGGCGAAGATTGGTACGGTTACTTTATGCGTCGCCTAGCTGAACGCCCTCAAAACCTTAACCTTGTCACAAAACAAGTGTTTACGAAAAAGACGAATACAGTTCTTGCTGTAGCTGCAGGTGCATTCGTTCTTGGACGCTTAACAAAACGCAATAAGTAAAACAGAAAAGAACCTTGCCGCTACCATGCGATAAGGTTCTTTTCTTATTTATTCCATCCTTTTTCTTTAAAGCGTGCAATGGCTTCAATACGATTGCCTACGTTTAATTTTTCTAAAATCGTTGAAATATAATTACGAACAGTTCCAGCAGATAAAAATAGCTCTGCGGCAATTTCCTTCGTTGTTTTGCCCTCTGCCACAAGAGTCAGCACCTGACTTTCTCGCTCAGTTAATGGATTTTCACTATCATCCTCATACACAAAATCAACGAGCTCAGGGGCATAAATTCGTTTACCATCCATAATAGTCCGGATTGCAGAAACTAATTCCTCAATAGGGCTATCCTTTAATAAATATCCCCTTACACTAGCTTTTCTAGCACGCTCGAAATAACCTGGTCTAGCAAATGTAGTTAAAATAATGACTTTACAATCCAAGCCAGAGCCATGCATTTCTTCTGCTGCATCAAGGCCAGTTTTAACTGGCATTTCAATATCCATAACACAAATATCAGGCTGGTGCTCTTTAACAAGCATCAATGCTTCCTCACCATTTTTTGCTAAGCCAACGACCTCCATATCCTCCTCCATACTAAGTAAAGAGCGAAGAGCGCCTAATAGCATCCCCTGATCTTCAGCAATCACAATTCGTATCATGTCACAAGCCTCTTTTCTATATGTTCTTCAGATTTTCTTTCACACTTTGATGCGTAATAGCCACTGGAATGGTTACTGATAATGTCGTGCCGTCCACACTTTCAATTTTGAAAGAACCGTTGATAAACTCTAATCGCTCACGCATTCCTTTTAATCCGTTCCCAGTTTTCCATGCTTGTTTTTTCGTAATGCCTTGTCCATTATCACGAACTACTAAGTAAACTTCTTTAAAATTTTGATGGAAAGCTATTTCGCATTTTGTCGCACCACTATGTTTCACAACATTATTAACAGCCTCTTTTAAGCACATAGACAAAACATTTTCTACAAGCGGTGGCACTTGCAAGGCATTTTTATCGCCTTCAAAGACAAATTCCATTTCTGCTGCCTTTAATATTTGAGAAATACGCATGAGCTCATCTTCAAATTTTGCTGTACGCATGTCTGAAACTAATTCACGAACCTCTTTTAAGGCGATACTGGCAGTTTGGCGTATATCCTTAATTTCAACTAAAGCTTGCTGTGGATCACGATCAATTAACCTTGATGCTAAATCACTTTTCAAACCGATCATAGACAATTTTTGCCCCAGTGTATCATGTAAATCACGTGCAATACGTTGTCGTTCTTCAAAAACAATTAACTCTGCAATACGCTCATTGGCCGTTTCTAACTGCCCTTCTAAGTTTTCGCGTTTATTTTTGGAATAGATCGTTAGCGGTAGTAGAACAACAGCTAAAATAGTTAACACGACAAAAGGTAATTGTGATAAAAATAATTGAAGCTCAACAAAAAAGCCGGCACCTGTAGATATGACTGTAAAGCCAATATGTAGACCGTACATAATATAGAAACCAACTGGTCTTCGTATATTTCCAATAAAAAAGGCTGTAAAAATGGAAAGATAAACATAACCATATAAAATCGTCATGACAATATTAATAACCATTTCAAAGCTGATCCACATATATACTAGTCCGCTTTTCGAATTCATGGAAAATCGATAGAAAATAAAATATAGCATTAAAAACGTAATGCCTATAGAGATTTCTATATAAGATGATTTTCTAAAAATGAAGAAAAACGGTAGAAAGCAAAAAATAATCCATAAATATATACTGAGCATAGGACTATTCGGAATAATACTATGCCATTTTCTCAACATAATCTCACGCTCTTTCCTACTTTTCCCTTATTATAACAAGAAAATTATTTTTTTGCCCGTACATGCTTATTTTCTCGGCTATATTTAAAACAGCCATCTCTCTAATTGAGATGGCTGTTTTAACTAAGCGGCAATACTGCCTTTTGCTTTCCGTTTTATAATTAATTCGACTTCTTTAAACGTTACAAATTTACTTTGCTCTTCATCATATAGCTTATAACGCAATGATTCTAAACTAGTTCGTAAAGTAATCGTTGTCGCCGTGTGTAATGGCGGCGTTTCATTATGAGCCTTTTCAAGATTATAGTTAGGTACACGAGGAGCCAAGTGATGGACATGATGGAAACCGATATTCCCTGTAACCCATTGTAAAATTTTCGGCAATTTGTAATATGAGCTACCTTCTACTGCAGCTTTCACATAATCCCACTCTGAATCATGTTCAAAGTAAGAATCTTCATATGTGTGCTGAATATAAAATAACCAAATTCCTAAAGCACCCGCAATAAATAGTGTCACACCTTGGACTAATAAAAATGCTTGCCAGCCCATAAAGAAGATTAAAGCGGCACAAACTCCGGCAATGACAATATTCGTTAACATTGTGTTGGTACGTTCCTTTTGCTTTGCATCCTTACGATTAAAACGATTTAAAACAAGTACCATATATAAAGGTCCTAAACCAAACATTACAAATGGATTACGATAGAAGCGATACCATAATCGTTGACCCTTTGAGGATTGCATATATTCTTCCACAGTCATCATATCAATATCACCGATACCACGCTTGTCTAAGTTTGAGCTTGTTGCATGGTGAATTGTATGCTCACGCTTCCATTTTTCATATGGGAATGACGTTAACACTCCAGTAAAAAATCCAACCCAGTCGTTTGCCTTTTTACTTTTGAAAAATGACCCGTGTGTACAATCATGAAAGATAATAAAAGTTCTTACGACAAAACCAGCTGAAATAACGCTTAAACCAGCTGTTAGCCATGGTGAAACATCAACTAACAAGTAACCTGCCACCCACAAAGCAAATAACGGTACAATGGTATTGATCATTTGAAAAACACTTTTACGCATATCTGATTTAGCAAAAGGCGCTACATCTTGGCGTAATTTTTTTGTTTTTTCTTTAATTGTTGCCATCTTTTACTCCCTCGTTTCCTTTTCCTTATGATCTCATCATAAAACAAGAGTATAAGTCAGCAACAGACGCAAACATCACAAAAAGGATATGACATTTGTCATATCCTTTTATGAATTGGGTCCAGTCAGATGCAGTTGGTAGAACACAAGATCTAGCCATTGTTCAAATTTATAGCCTGCATTTTTAATGGTTCCTGCATATTCAAAGCCTAGTTTCTCATGTGCTTTAATACTACCAATATTTTCTCCATCTATACCAGCAACCAATGTCTTTACCCCTTGTTCCTTCGCTTTCTCTATTAGCTTAAGCATAAGATTCGTTGCAATACCTTTTTGATAGCGGTCCTTATGTACATAAACGGAGTGCTCCATTGTATATTTATAACCCGGATAAGGACGGAATTGACTATAAGTTGCAAAGCCAGCGACCATCCCATTATCGTCATATACAAACAACGGATTTCCTAATGCTTGCTGGTCGCTAAACCATTTCTTTTTTTCATCTAAAGATTGAATTTCATATCGATAGACTGCTTTGCTCGTTAAAATAATATCATTATAAATTTCTAACACCTCAGGTATATCTTTTTCTTCCATCAATCGAATCATTTTCCTCACGTCCTTCCGAAATTATCCTTACCTTCAATAGCAAGAAAAGAAGATATAGATAGGCAATCCATCCACTATCTATATCCTCATATTTTACGCCTTATACATTGAAGTATCGAGCATCAGGATGAGCAAAAACAATCGCCGATACAGATGCTTCTGGCTCCATCATAAAGCCTTCCGTTAAATGAACACCAATATCCTCAGGCTTTAATAAGCCAAACAATTTTTCTTGATCCTCTAAGTTTGGGCATGCTGGATAACCAAATGAAAAACGTTGCCCCTGATACTTAGCCGCAAAACGATCGCGCATCGTGAAGTCTGTCACGTCTGGGAAACCCCATTGATCACGAATTTCTTGATGCATGCGTTCAGCAAAGCCCTCTGCTAATTCTAGTGCCGTCGACTGCAAGGCATGACTTTCAAGAAATTTACCATCTTCTTTTAGTTGACGAGCTTTTGCCATAACTCCTTGCCCTGCTGTCACTACCATAAGTGCAACATAATCCATTTCTCCACTTTCTACCGTTCTTAAGAAATCAGCCAGGCATAAAAAAGGTTCGACCTGCTGACGTGGGAAAGTAAAACGTTCAATTTCTGTTTTGTTATCTGCTGGATCATAAATAATTACATCATCTCCATCTGCTTGGGCAGGGAAAAATTGATATAAACCTGAAGGCTTTAAAAGATCACTTTTTAAATAATCATCCACTAAATCTTTAAGCTCTGTTGCTCTAGGATCGCCAGCATCTAGTAATGGTTGAACTTGCCCTTTTAACCCCAGATGGTGCCCAAGCAATGTCCGCATATTCACATATGGATATAAATGTGAAACAGCATATTCTTTCTTTACATGACGACGCAAATCAGCCGGTAAAAATACGGGTGCTTCCTTTACTGTACGAGCAGGTTTTATTGTAATCTCTTTGACAGGACGAGCTGCTCGTTTTTCATCTGCCTCTAAACGTTTTTGGCGAGATTCCGCTATTTCTGCTAAGAAATTTTCACGTGTCCCCGCACCCATTAATAAATTGGCCTGCTCTAATCCCTGCATCGCATCCTTTGCGTAAATAACAGGACCACCATATTCATCAGCAATTTTTGTTTCCGTAAAACGCCGGGAAAGTGCAGCTCCACCTACTAAAATTGGCACATCAATTCCTGCCTCTTTGAAATCTTGGGCGGTAGTGACCATCTGCTGTGCTGATTTAACTAATAGACCCGATAACCCAATGAAATCTGGCTTTTCCTTGCGAATAGCTTCTATTAATTGAGCAGGCGTCACCTTAATACCTAAATCTACAACCTTATAGCCATTGTTACTTAAAATAATATCAACAAGGTTTTTTCCAATATCGTGCACATCACCTTTTACAGTAGCAAGCACCATTTTCCCCTTGCCTGCACTCTCCTCGTTCTTCTCCATATATTGCTCTAAATGGGCAACAGCAGCCTTCATCACTCCAGCAGATTGTAAAACCTCTGCTACGATCAATTGGTTATCATTAAATAAACGACCAACCTCAGCCATCCCATTCATTAAAGGCCCATTTATAATATCAAGAGGTGACTCAAATATTTCTCGGGCAGCCTCTAAATCAGCAATAAGTCCTTCTTTGGTCCCCTCCAATATATAGTAGGCTAAGCGACCTTCTACAGTTTTCGGAATATCTGCTTCAGTCTTTTCCTTCTTTTTATCACGATAAAAATCGGTAAATACGGCTAATGTTTCATCATTTGTATTAAATAACAAGTCATTGGCTAGTTTAATTTCCGCTTCTGGAATTGAGGCATACCGTTCTAGCTTTTCAGTATTGACAATGGCATAATCTAAACCAGCCTGTGTACAATGATAAAGATATACAGCATTGAGAACCTCGCGTCCAACCGGTGGTAAGCCAAACGAAATATTACTAACTCCAAGCACCGTTAATGCACGGGGCATTTTTTCTTTAATGAGACGAATTCCTTCAATTGTTTCTAGTGCTGAGCCAATATATTGCTCATCTCCCGTTCCTACTGGGAACATTAATGGGTCAAAAATGATATCTTCAGGTTGCATTCCCCATTTTTCTGTGAGTAATTGATAGGAACGTTCAGCAATTTCAAGCTTCCGATGACGATCGACTGCCATCCCTGTTTCATCGATTGTTCCCACAACTAACGAGGCACCGTACTTTTTCACTAATGGCAATACGGCATCAAACCGTTCTTCACCATCTTCTAGATTAATAGAGTTAATGATGGCCTTCCCTTGCGAAAACTTGAGTGCCTCTTCAATAACCTTTTCGTCTGTGGAATCAATAACAAGTGGAACCTTAACTTTTTTCACGACCTCCTGCATAAAGCCACGGATATCTGCTAATTCATCACGATCTGGGTTCGCCAAGCAAATATCTATGACATGTGCGCCATTTTTCACTTGCGCCCTTGCGATCTCTGCTGCTTCCTCAAATTTCCCATCAATAATTAAGTTTTTGAATTTACGAGAACCAATAACATTTGTTCTTTCCCCAATAAATAACGGACGCATAGAATCATCGTATAGAAGTGGCTCGATACCTGATACTGCGTGACCATGCGTTTTTTCTGGTAGCTGACGAGGCTTTTCATCTTTTAAAATTTCACGTATAGCCGCAATATGTGCAGGAGTTGTACCACAGCATCCACCCACAATATTGAGCCAACCCTTTTCTGCAAATCCTTTTAATTTTTGCGATAAAGATTCTGGAGACTCATGATAACATCCTTCTTCATCAGGTAAGCCTGCATTTGGATAACAGCTAATATACCCCGTTGACAGCTCTGCTAATGAGCGAATATGATCCGTCATAAATTCAGGTCCCGTCGCACAGTTTAAGCCCACCGATAATGGTTGAATATGCTCGATGGAAATATAAAAGGCATCAATGGTTTGCCCTGCAAGAGTAGTCCCCATAGGCTCAATTGTTCCAGAAATCATCACAGGTAATTCTTTACCAGTTACCTCGAAAGCACGAGTTACCCCAAGGGTACCTGCTTTCACATTTAACATATCCTGACTTGTCTCTAGCAATAGCACATCTGCCCCTGCTTCAATCAATGCCTTTGCCTGCACAAAGAAATTTTCTTCTAATTCATCAAATGTAATGCCGCCTGTAACTGACAACGTCTTCGTTGTTGGACCCATTGCGCCTGCAACAAAGCGGGGCCAGTCGGAAGTCGTATAATTGTCAACTGCTTGACGGGCAATTTCAACTGCACGTTTATTAATTTCTTCCGCTTTTGCACCTAGATTATATTCATTTAATACAAGAGGTGTTCCACCAAATGTATTTGTACAAATAATATCTGCCCCTGCCTCTAAGTACTTATGATGAATTTTCTCAATGACATCAGGTCTAGTAAGCACTAAATTTTCATTACAGCCATCTAGGTCCTCTCCACCAAAATCATCTGCTGATAAGTTTTCATTTTGCAGCATGGTTCCCATTGCGCCATCTAGAATTAATATTCTTTTATCAAGTTGTTCTTCAATCATGTGCTTAGCCATTTATACTTACCCCTTTTTTCTGTTCATCCAATTGCTCTATATATTTCATTAATTCTAATGTCACATCGTAGCGTAAAAATGGTGTAATAAGGTAAATACCTTGGAAATATTGCGCAGCCACTTCTACTAATTCCTTGGCAATTGCAATCCCCTCAAGTGTAGCGCGTTCCTTATCTTCACCACATGCTTTCATCCTTGATAAAGCATCTTCAGATAATTTTATGCCTGGCACCTCATGATGTAAAAACTCTGCACTTTTATAACTCGTAACGGGCATAATGCCAATATAAATCGGTGCTTGTAAATGCTTCGTTGCTTCATATATTTCTATAATTTTTTCCTTTGTATAAACAGGCTGTGAAATGAAATAGTCTGCTCCATGCTCAATCTTTTTTTCTAAGCGTGCCACAGCACGATCTAAAACACGAACATTAGGGTTAAATGCAGCAGCCACAGAGAAGTTAGCCTTTTTCCGTAGTGGTTTCCCTGAGAAAGAAACCCCTTCATTTAATTGTTTAATTAATTGGATAAGCTCCATCGAGGAGACATCATATACGCTAGTGGCACCAGGGAAATCTCCAACCTTCGTTGGGTCACCCGTAACAGCTAGCACATCATGAATTCCTAAGGCATTTAACCCCATTAAATGTGATTGAAGACCAATTAAATTACGATCTCGACAGGTAATATGTGTAAGGGGGCGCACGCCATTAGTACTTTTCAATAACGCCCCCATTGCAATATTGCTAATACGTGGGGATGCCAATGAATTGTCTGCCATCATCACTACATCGGCACCTGCCTCATATAGTTGTTTGGCCCCTTCAAGAAATCCATCTATTTCTAAGTGTCTAGGTGTATCCAACTCTACGATGACCGAGCGTTCACGCTTTACTTTTTCATGAAGTGGTTCAAATTTAGCTGGCTCGGCATCACGAACAATTTCAATCTTTTTAGGCTTCGCATGCTTTTCACTAACTGGTGATAGCTCTTCTAAATACTTCTTTGCGGCTGCAATATGCTTTGGTGTCGTACCACAACAACCCCCAATTAAGCGAACACCCTGATCACGCAGTTCAACAGCAGCGCGACCAAAATAATCAGCCTCCGACTCATAAACAACACGCCCGTCCTCTAAATCTAATAGCGAAGCATTTGGATAGGCTGACATAAATGCCTTTGCCGGAAGTTCTACAGCCTCAAACGCTTGAATCGTATGATATGGACCTAGACGGCAATTGACACCAACAATATCTGCACCAAGAATCTCTAACTCATGTAGCGCATTATTTAAAGACATACCATTTTGTAAAACACCAGGCTCATGCATAGATACTTGAGCAATTATCGGTATATTAGTTTTGGCGCGTAGCACGTTTAATGTTGCTGTTAATTCTTCAAAATCATAATAAGTTTCGAGTAAAAGGCCATCAGGATTTCCTGCAAGTAACACACTTGCCTGCTCTTCAACGGTCGCTAATATGTCATCTAATGTTGCATCGCTTTTACGAATGCCACGAATTCCACCAATTGTTCCTAAAACAAATTGACCGCCATCCGCTGCTGCTCGCTTAGCAATAGTAATAGCTGCTTCATTAAATTGTTTGACACTTGATTCTAGTCCATAGCGAGCTAATTTAATGGCATTGGCACCGTACGTATTCGTTTGAATAATATCAGCACCCGCTGCGATATATTCTCTATGAATCTTTTCAATTAATTCAGGTCTCTGAACATTCATTTCCTCATGACAATACTCCAATCCATAGCCATACAACACTGTGCCTATTGCACCGTCTGCCGTCAATACATGCGTTTTTAATTTTTCAAGCAATCCCATAAAACTAGCCTCTCTTCCTCTATTTCTGTATAATAAAAAGCCTTCTTTTATATAAAAAGAAGGCTTTAACGACTCATCATTATTGTTCCTTCTCATCTTCGACTCAACGGTCTTCTGGATTTAGCACCTGACAAAAAGTTGGTTGCTGAAGCTTCAATGGGCCAGTCCCTCTGCTTCTCTTGATAAGAATTATTAAGTATGAATTTTTTAAATAATTAAAAGAATCATATCGTTTACAGACGAATGAGTCAAGACTATTTCACATAACAAAGAAATTATTTGCTTAAAAACTTAGAAATTGGATAGTTCTTCTGCAAGCTCTTCACCAATTTTTTTCCCATTTTGAATGCAAGCACCAATACCTACTCCAAAATAAGAGCAACCCGCTATCGATAAATTCGGATAGTTTTCATTCAGCTCTAGTAGTAAGCCTTGTAGCGCTTCCCGGTGAGCTAAGTCATATTTAGGCATTTGATCAATCCACTTTGTGACATTCACAACGGTTGGCTTTTCATCAATTCCTAGGCTTTTCCGAACATCTTCTAAAGCGACGGCTGCCAATTCGTCGTCAGTCATTTTACGTAACTGCTCATACGCCGGATTAATACTCTTATAGAATAGGCGAACAAGTAGTTGATTGTTTTTCGATGTATGCTTCCACTTGCGACTCGTCCAAGTTGCTGCATTACAAGTGACATCAGAATTATGCGATACAATATAGCCTGTTCCATCCGCAGGTAAGTTTGCATCAGGCACATCAAAGCCTAGATAAATAGTAATGGCTGATGCTGTAGTAAACTGATCAAAATAATGTGTTAAGGAGTCGTCCTGTAATATACTTTGAACCGCTTCATTCGGTAGCGCTAGAACAACATAATCTGCCTCAATGTATTGACCATTTGCTAATGAAATCGAATACTTGTTCTCCATTTTTTGGACATGATTTGTGGCTACCCCTTTAATGATGTCTACCTCTGTTAATTTCTGTTCTAATCGCTCAATTAAAGAGGATAATCCATTTTGAAATGAAATAAATTTTTTATTAGCAGCTTTAACAAATTGCTCACGATTCGCATCAAAACCTTTTATGATACTTCCATAGTCATTTTTATAGTCAATTAAATACGGTAAAGTGGAGGCAATAGAAAGTTGGTGTAAATCACCAGAATAGACACCTGCTAAAACAGGTGCAATTTGATTTTCCACAAGCTCTTCGCCAAGATAATAAGTTAAAAATTCCCCTATTGAGCTTTCTTTTGTAAAACCTGCATTGGGTAAAGTTAAATCTTTTAAAGCTTCTTGTTTGGCCTGGTCAGAGATAAGTGTGCTTTCCTCAAGTGATGCCACACTCATAGGTATACCGAAAGTAGAATCCGCTGGAATGGCGTGCAGCTCGTTATTTGTATAAATATAGGATATACCTGTTTCGTTGTAAACGAGATGATCTTCAAAGTCTAGCTCCTGCACTAGCTCCATTACACCTTTATGGCGAGCTACGATTGAATCAGCACCAGTTTCCATAATAAAACCTTGTTCATAGGCTGAATATAGTTTGCCACCTAAATATGTATTTTTTTCTACGAGCACTAGCTGAACATCTAAATTTTTTTCCTTCACTTGGCGTTGCAGATAATGCATTGTGCATAAACCAGTAATACCGCCACCTAATACAACAACTGTTTTCATAGTAAACCGCCCCTATTTTTAGTTCTGTCTACAGTATAAACTTATTTTCATTGAAAATTACGTTAAACCCTTTACAAATTTAGCAAAAATAGAGCTATCTCAACTGTGAGATAACTCTAGCTCCAAGAATATGCTTACTAAACACACATTATAATGAGTACTATAGTGTTTAATATAGCTACTAGTGATCTAGCTTTTTAAATTTTGGGCAAAGCTAGCTAATTTTTCTGCTGAGTTCGTTACTTCAGTAAAAGAACTACCCAACCCACTTAATATACCTGCGATTGCTTGTATTTTCGTCGCCATGCAATCATTTTGATCTTTTGCTTCTGTCATTGCCCCTACTATATTTGTAAATTGTCCTTCCGTGTGTAACATATTATCCTCACCAGATGCCACCTCATCTTGGATATGAATGAGAGATTGCTCTAATTTCCCGGTGCGTTCACTCGTTTTTTGCAACAATAATGCAACAGCGGTGACAGATTCCTTTGTTTGAATGGATAATTTACGTACTTCATCAGCTACTACACTAAATCCCTTCCCTGCTTCTCCGGCACGGGCTGCTTCAATAGCAGCATTTAAGGCTAACAAATTGGTCTGATTGGCAATATTGGTAACGACACTCATAATCGTTTCCATTTCCTTCGACATATCAGATAATTGTTCAATATTTTCTTCTATATCATGAAGAGATTGAATAATATTATGCATATTTAGTGATTGTTTCTTTAAACATTCACGTCCATCCAGTGCTTGGTTTTCAGCCAGCGTAGACACTTCTAGCGATCTCTTTGCCAATTGTTCAATTTCCCCAGACTGCTCGCTTAGTCTGCAAAATGAATTATTGGTTTCCTGTGAAATGGTCGCAAGCAATTCAGAGGAGTGTACAATTTGTCGTTCAATTGCTTCTTTTTCTAGTTCCATGTTTTCTTTATGCTGTTCAACAGTATTTTCATATGCCTCTAAAACAAGTTGCTGCTCGAAATTACAAATTTTAGAAATGGCCCTTATTGTATTAAACTGATCTCGCGGATGATCGATATGCTGTTCAACCAAGTCTATAAATGAGAGAGATAAATCTTGGAACGCGCAAATATACCATTGTGTTCTAAGCCCAATATGTACGTGCACCTTTGCAATTTTCACACGCCTTTGGTAAAATTCCTCATCAATCGTTCCGTTAAACATTTCAATAATGTGCTGCCGTAACGTTATTTTAAGCTTTTCTACAGAACTATGATGACTAATAATATTTACCAAATGTTGTTCGGTACCGATCATATTGTAAAAACGGTTTACGATGTGATCAACATTGTCCATAACATACGGCTGGAATGCTTTTAAATATTGTAAGTCTTGCTTCGTTACATTTAGCATTTCAATTTGCTTCACCATTAATTGGCGATTAGACAGCTCCATTTTCACCGTATATTGCTGTAAATCCAACGCCTTCGTCTTACTCTGTTTTTGAAAAATCACTTATCTTCCCTCTTTCGTTCCGTTTACTTTATCAGGCTGAGAAACAATAAATACCTTTTAGCATATTGATTGATACAACAAAAAATACCGATTAATAGGCTGACCATATTACTATGTTCCCATTTTCTTCAACTATTTCATTTGTCACACTGCTTCCTCCAAAAGCAGCCACACATTGTTCTATCATGAATAAAAGGTGAATTGCACTCAACTAACAGATTTTCTCTATACATTGACTACAGTCGATTTATTTATGTATGATTTCATTTCAAAATTACTCATTTACCTTAAACATTTTAAAAATTACTGTCAATTTTATTTATACCATAATTTTACATAACATATATATAAAGTCCTTACTACTACATTGCCTGAATTTCACCAAAAAAAAGCTACCACAATATTATTGGTAGCCTTTTGTTTCATTTGTTTGTTTGATTATGCTTATTTTTTTTATCTTTTTTCTATTTTTCAATTGATTATCATTAAATTTCACTATATTAATATTTTATACCCTTATTCTAAATAATTATAAATACTCATAAATAAACCCTCATACAATACAAAAGGATTATTAACTTAGACCATATAAATAATCTTAATGAACCATGAAATTTTAATATAAAATTTACAATTCCTTAAGTTCCTCTACTAATTTTGCGGCTTCTTCTATGCCAGCATCTGCTGCAAGTCCATACCACTTAATAGCCTCCTTCAGATTTCTGGCCACTCCCACACCTTTATTATATATATGACCAAGCTGTAGCTTCGCATCTGCATCGCCTTGCAGAGCAGCCTGTTTAAACCAATGAATGCCCTTTTCAATATTTCGAATGCCTGTTAAGCCTTTACTCCAAATAAATCCTAGATCATAAAAGGCATCGATATGAAATTGCTCTGCTGCTCTTTCATACCAAAATAAACCTCGATTTATATCTTTTGCTTGATCAAGACGCCCCTCTAGATATATACCGCCTAGACGATACTGTGCGTCCACATATCCTGTTTCGGCAGACTTTTTATACGCATTAAAAGCTGCATTCGTATCTTTTTTGACTCCTAATCCTTGCTCATACATAATTCCTAGCGTAAACATAGCCTCCGCCACATTCTTACTAGCTGCAAAATCAAACCATTTTCTTGCTAGAGTAAAATCCTGCGGCACACCCTCTCCATTAAAGTACATATCCGCTAAATTATTGGCAGCATCGGCATGCCCCTGTAAAGCAGCCTTTTCATATAAAGAAAAAGCCTGAGTATAATTCTCCTCAACACCGACTCCCTCAAAATAAAAATTCCCTAGCACGTATTGCGCATCTGCATTTCCTTGGGCTGCGGCTAATTCGAACCATTTTAGTGATTTTTCAGGTTGAAAACAATTCCCTTCCTTAGCATTGTAATACTCCCCTAGCTGATATTGTGCATCCGTGTCCTGATCCTCAACCGCCTCTTTATATAGATCAATCATTACCTCATGATCTAAGTCTTCTTCATCTAAAATCTTGACTTGATTATCCTGATGGCAGAAATACCATTCAACTACATCAAGTACATCATCTACCACTTCTATTCTGCTTGTTAATCTTTCGAGGGATGAAATTTGCCAAATGAGTATATAGATTGGTTGTGGAATAGCATCACGCAACACATCATCATACTCTGCTAACAGCGTTAATACATTGTCCTGCACAGATTGAATTTGATCTGAATGGACAATTTGCAAATGTCGCTGTTGCTGATCTTTTAATAACCCTCGCACTATTTGATACAGTATTTTTTGCAAGGCTGTTAAGTTAACTTCAGTGAATGTTAGTAATTTTATATGTTGAGCAAACCATGTATTTTTCGTTTGTATGATTTCTTGTAGGGAATGAATGCGTTCCTTATTGCGCTTAGCTAAAATTTGCTCGTACATTGTTTTCCTCCCTTGCACATTATGTAAAAAACTGCCTTGCCACTATTATATGGAAGACAGTTGAATTTTGGTTACACATATGCTCGCAACAGTAAGCCTATAAATAACGTAATGATTAAAAAAACTGTAATATGGGCCCATTTATTCATTTCTAACAAGCCTATAAATTCTCTTGTAAATGCATTAGGAACATAGTAAAAGGCTGTTTTTGAGCCAACCCCTTCTGCATCTAGTTTTGCTTTTTTTGCATAGAGACTTGCGCGAAATACGTGAAAATTATTTGTCACAAATATGGAACGGTATTTTTCGCCTTGAGCATGTTGATCCATTATGTTTTTCGTAAAAATCATATTTTCTTCTGTATTGGTCGACTGATCTTCCATTAGAATTTTATTCGCAGGAATATCATGGACATCTAATAAATAGGTTTTCATAGCCCTAGCCTCTGATACTTTTTCATCAGTCCCTTGACCACCTGAGACAATGATAAATGGTCTTTCCCCGTACTTTTTGTATTGCTTTACCGCTTCATTTAAGCGACTTGCTAAAAGTGGTGGAACTCTATCGCCAATTAATCCTGATCCTAGGGCTATTATATAATTTGGTTCATAGCGAATAGGTGTGAAATGATACAATACAGCATATGCTAGGACACTTGTGTATAAAAACATTGTATAGCCAAAAATTAAAAACGCATAGAAGAAAAGAATATGCCAAAGCACATTTTCAATCTGAATAAAAATGACGAATACATACCATATCATCATAATAACAAAACTTAGCCCCAAAATAGCTAACATTAAATTCCGTACTTTACGTCCTTCCTTCTCTAACAAAACCTTACTATTGAAAAACATGGCTATAGATAAAATAAACATGATACTAGGAAAGCTTCCTAGCATAATAAAAATCCCCATTTCTGAAATGATTCCCTGATCATTTGGCAGCAATAAAGGATACTGCATAATGAACGCTCTGATTATATATACCCCTATTAAACCAAGAGCTACCGCGTTGAGGAAACGCCTTTTTTCTGTCAGATACAGCAATAAAAATATGGAGATGAAGGTTATTAATGTGACTAGCATCGTTTCACCCCTTTCTATTGTATAATTTCCACAAATACTTCATCTGTCACTATTTGTTCAAATTTTTTGATATTGCTCATTTCTAGAAGGTATTGGTTTTATTTTTTAATAAAGTTCATGTAATATTACTATATAAGAACTAGTTTATGACCAAACCAAAAATTATATTGGAGGAATGTAAGTAATGAAAAAAATTCTTGCCGCTCTATTTGCAGCGACACTAATATTTTCCACAGTTGGTGCAACATTATTCATCTCTGATACACCAACAGCAGAGGCTAAATCCTATAAATCAGGTAAAAAAGGCTTCTCAAACAATAACAATAGCTCAAATATCCAGAAGTCTCAGGACACTTCTAAAGATCAAAAAAATGCCACAACAAATAAAAACAACACAAACTCAACAAATAAAGCTGATACAACCAAAAAAGGTGGTTTCTTCTCAGGTGGCCTTATGAAAGGATTAATGCTTGGGGGACTTGCAGGTTTATTATTCGGTAGCTTATTTAGCGGTATGGGTTTACTAGGAAATATTTTAGGTTTACTCATTAACGTAGCTGCAATTGCCGTTATTGTGATGCTAGTCGTAAAAATTATGAATATGTTTAAAGATAAAAAACGCAAAGAGGAAGCCCAATGGCACAAATAATTAACGAGCAAGATATTATTAACGCTATTTGTTTATCTCAAGCGTATTATAAGAGCATTCGCCCCGAGGATGTTATCGTCGAATTGACATACGATGATGACACAGGCTTCGGTGCGGAGGTTGAAGTAAATGGTCAAATCGAAATACTCAATACAGGAGCCATGATTGGTGCCTTGCGTGTTTGGATAAAAGATGTTCTCCATGGTGATCCTTTTTCAACAGGTATTGAACTTGTTTTAGACGATGAAGAAGGCATTATAGCAAAGCTTTCATAAAATATAGCCGTACAATGAATCTTTCATCAGATTCATTGTACGGCTATTCTACTTTTTCAAATGTTTCTTAACCGCAACCTCTTCCTCTTCATTTAAGGAAAAGTCTACAATAGAGCGGCCAAGCGTGAGCAACATAATAAACATTACACCCGTACCTACAATTAGATAGATCATTGTAAAAATCTTGGAGAACGAGGTTGTTGGGTATAGCCCCGTTTCTACGCCTGTTGGAATCAAGCTGACTACAGCAAAATACAAAGCATCTAGCCAATACCAACCCTCTGTCCCCTTGTAAAACAAAGTACCCGATAGAATGATGAGGAATAGTGTCGTAAATAATGATAGGAACTGTGGTCGTTTAAATGACCGCCACAATCCTTTAACTAATCTTTTGGCAGATAAAATAAATGAAAACATCCTCATTTTCCTCTCTTTAATTCAGTAAATTCAATATATGTACAAATTAAAAACACTACGTATATTCATATATTATCCTCTAACCCACGTATTTACCTAATATAATTTCTTCTAGACGAATCTTATTTCTTTCAGTCATCTACTAACACCCAATAACTATCATTAGAGGGCGTTCAACCTATTTATTTTTGAACCTGTTCAAAAATATACTGTTGTAATTTATGGACAAGTTCAATCGCATTTTTATCCTTTTCGCTTTTTAAAGTCCAGTTGATGTGCACCATAGCATTTGCAGTATACAGTTGAGCCAGGTAGTCAATAGAGACATTAGGATCGCTTAGTTTTTCGTTCAAATAAGATAAACAAGCTTGGTATAAAATCCCCTCTAATTCAACACGCAAATTTGCAAAAGGAACATGTACATTTAATAGTGTTGCAATCTCTCTCTTATTTGCAGCAGTTTGGTCCATGATCATTTCAATTACTTGAGCAACATGTCCCTGGTCAGTAGAAACAAAGCGGAATGATATTTCATTTTTGAAAAAAGTGATATACTTGTTCACCATTTTTTCTAGCAAATCATACTTATCTACAAAGTGACTATAAAAGGTGGATTTGCTAATTAACGAACGGCTACAAATATCTTTTATCGTAATTTGATTGAAATCTTTTTCATTCAACAAAATAATGAATGCTTCTGTAATACTTTTTTTTGTCTTGTATACTCGAACGTCCTCTGCCATACAATCAATCCCCCTTAAAAAGAAGCTTTTCGAACCATTCTTTATACAATGTACGATTTCCTACTTTTTCAACTCATTTGCTTATTGTTAGACCTTATGGAGCACTTTATCATGGGTTTTGTAATTAATAAGAGGAGGGATACAATGTTTAAAAATTATGTTAACAATGAACAATTTAACTTGCAAATCAATCGTTTCTTAAATGACTATTATCAGAATGATGAAAGGGCTAACCATGATTTAAAAGGTATTATTCCAAGATTAACTGATTTAGAAAGCTGGTATGAAGCTTGGCTAGAGTATGCGATAAAGCGAGAAGAACAGTACCATTATGATCTTGCATCAGTCTACTATCAAGCTGCTGAATTTTATCTAGCTCCATCAGATCCAAACAAAAATAGAATGTATCAAAAATATCGGGAGACTTTCTATAAAGGTTTTAATGATTTTGACTATGAACCCTATCAAGTTCCCTATGAGAACTCCGTACTACCCGTAATTAAATTAATTAAACCTAGTGCCAATAAAACGTTACTGGTATTCGGTGGCTATGATTCCTATATGGAAGAAATGGTGAAGATGATGAGCTTCATTAGAGGAATTGATTATAATATTATCGTTTTTGACGGTCCTGGGCAGGGGTCAGCATTAAAGAATGGTTTAAAATTCATTCATAATTGGGAAAAACCGGTCGCTGCAATCATTGACTATTTTCAATTAGATCGGGTCAGTATTATGGGTGCTTCCTGGGGAGGCTACCTAGCGATGCGTGCGGCAGCATTTGAAAAACGGATTGACAAAGTGATAGCATTTAATATTTTCTACAGCGGTCTTGATGCATTAAAGATTAGAATGCCCGAAGATATCTGGAGTAGACTGACTGCTCTTTTAGCTACTAATAAATCAGATGATGTCAATGCAATTATTGAAAATATGATGGCCACAAACATCGACTTAAAGTGGAAGGTAATGAAAGGCATGGAGAATACAGGTGAGGAAACGCCGTTTACATTAATTAAAAATTTTGAGAAACATACGATGGCTGGAATCGGTCAGTTTATTAATCAGGATGTATTACTTCTTGCTGGAGAGGATGATCAATATGTTCCAATTAGCCGTCTACCACAAATCCAGCGTGAACTGTGTAATGCTGCTTCAATCACTACGAAAATCTTTACCAAGGAAACCGGTGGTGAACAACACTGTCAGGCTGGTCATCGTGACTTGGCATTTAATGAAATGAAAATGTTTCTGAAATAGTGGTATCACAAAGAAAAATGATACAAAAGCTTTCATTTGCTATAGCGAAAACGTCAAAAGGTAGAGATGTTGTTTCACCTCTACCTTCAATTTTTTATTTAGTGAATAATTGATTCAGATTCACCATCATTTTAGCTGTTTGCCCTCTTGTAGTTGAAGCTGCCGGTGAATACTTCTGTCCATCTCCCGACACAATTCCTAGCTCAAACAACATCGTAATGGCATGTTTTGTTTCTGCATTATAAGATGCAATATCTGTAAATGGTGCACTTCCTTGGACAATATAAGGCTGTTTAAATTGTTGCTCGTAGGCACGCTCAATCATCAATGCTAATTCAGCGCGTGTTACAGGTTTTGCAGGGTTAAACTTCCCATCGGCTCCCTTAATAATGCCATGTGCATACGCTGCCGCAATTTCCGACTGTGTTTTCGCATCATAATTAACGATATCTGTAAATGGCGCTTTTTCCTGCGTTGTTATTCCCAAACTTCTCACTAATATAGAGGCTACTTGTGCGCGTGTCACATTTTGATTAGGTTTAAATGTGCCATCTGGATAGCCATTCATCATCCCTGCTTCTGCTGCTTGTTGAATATAATCTTTTGCCCAATGATTCGCTGTATCTGTAAAACGAATTGTTTCTCCTGTAGTGAAAGTCGCTGTTGGATTTTGAACACTTTCATTACCAGCAGCATCAATTGCTTTTACTGTAATTGTGTAGGCTGTATGCTCTGTCAAATCTGTAAGTGTCGTCTCGGTTGTATCAGCAGGTACTGTTGAAGTTAATTTGCCATTTACATATACTTTGTATTTCTCCACACCAACATTATCCGTCGCTTCTTGCCAATTTACATCCACCGTTTTACGATCTTTTACATGGACTTGAATAGCTTTCGTTACATCCCATAAGGTACTAGTTTTTATGATTGGTAAAAATGCCTCATTTGCTACTGCAAAATAACCTGCTTCACTTAAATGAATATTTTCTGGATTTGGAAGATAGCTTGGAACATCCTTTGCCACAACATCAGATGTAGGTACAAAAAACGCTCCAGCTTTTTCAACTGTCGTTTTAATAGTTGTATTCATTGTAGCCAATAGTATTTTAAATTGATTTTGTAAGCTCTCACTATAATATGGGAATGAATTGTAATAGCCCATCACATAAATTTCTGCTTGTGGATTTAATTTTTTTATTTCAGTTAAAATTGCTGCAATATTGGTTACAGCCTCTTTTGTAGCCTTTATGATGGCGAGTGTATCAATTCCGGCTGTCTGTGATTCTTTTAATATTGGCAGTAAGTCATTAGCGCCTACAGTTAACGTGATAATCTCTGCCTCTTTAATAGATGCTTTTAATTTAACCTGTTCCATAGGATAGCCAAAACCAGTCACTGTTTTGGCAACATCATTTTGTATATCTGCCAACACATTTTTTGTTGTATAGCCTGACATTGCAAAACCTTTATTATAAGAAGTAATGAAGCCCTCTTTTTGTAAAGCTTGTGCAACAAAATCTGTGTAGCCTAATCCAATTGCACCGACCTCATTCATTCCATGTGCAATTGAATCACCTAGAGCTATATAATCTGCCTGAGTAGTCCAACTTGGTGCTATGTAATCTCCTGTTTCTTCAGCAATCGCAGCGACAGGTATTGTTAACTGTAATGCAAGCATGCTTGTGGCTAAAAAACGGAATTTCTTTGAAAATTTCATACTTTCTCTCCCCTACCTAAAAATAGTAATTGTTTTAACTATTTTACTAGAAGGGAGTTAAAAATAGGTTAAAAAACCAATAATCTTTTTAAATCATTTTTGCTATTCAATGTGGACCTTCCCATAAATTCCACCACCACCAACTTCAATATTTAAATGACCTGTTCTCGCAGCATCTATTAATTTGGCCATTTTTTGTGGCACAATTTGTTCAAGTTGTTCAATGGTTACTCGATGTAAAATATTCATCTCTGTTCCAAATGCTTGCAGTAATCGTTCCATCATTTTTGGGCCAATACCAGGAATAAAATCGAGCGGTACTTGATGGATATACAGTGGTCTATTTTTTTCGTGTGTAAAATCCTCTGATAATTCCTGTATACGTGAAGCAACACCCTTTATGATTTGTGGACTTCCACAGTTCGAGCAAATTATAGCTTCGTTACTAAGTTGTTCTCCGCACTTACCACAAACTGTTTGATGATATTTACCAAGTAATGGATTCAAGCCATAATTGGCGATGATTGCTCGTCCCTGTTGTTCACGAAGAGCCATTTGTAATTCTACAAAGTTTGCGTCTGCTAATCGTAATTTTTGATACTCTCGTGCGAGTTTCCCAAGAGAATGCGCGTCAGAATTACTCACGAATGGATATGCTTGAAGCTCTTTAATATGGCGTACCATATTTGTATCTGAGCTTAACCCTAATTCAATTGCATCTATTAGCTGGGGATCAAAAACTTCTGTTAGACTGTGATGAACACCTTTGCCATATAAACTTTTAAAGGGAGTAAATACATGAGCAGGAATAAATAGCCCTCCCAACTCATGAACTTTTTGTTGCAATGTTCTTCCATCACAGTAAATTCGTTGTGAGCTTAAATGAATATTTTTCATATGCTGAGACATCCAATTTGAAAATTGCTCCATGAGCAATAATGTAGGAAAGTAAGCAAGCACATGAATGGGACCATGGCAATATTGATCATAGATTTCTATTTCTGAACCTGGTATCAGTGTCGTTTCTTGAAAACGCAGTCCACCCTCTGCCAGTTCCACGAGTTCACCTTGGTCAATCATCTCTTTCATTTCCTCTATAACCTCAGGCGAATGACAATCAATAATACCAATGATGTCCAGTCCTTTTCTTGCACTAGCAGTCTCTAATATGCGCGCTAATGTCAACGTTTTACTACCAGTAATTTTCACAGCACGTCCTTTAGCTGTGCGGCCAATATGAATATGTAAATCAGCATAAAACTCTTTCATGTTCATTCACTCCTTAAACGCTACTTAAAATGAAAATACCTTACATGACTGCAAGGCATTTCACATTTATTATGATGGATGATTATTGGTTGTGCTATTATTTTCCTCATAAGCCCCAGAGCTATTTGGTGGCATAGATGATGAATCATAGGCAACTAATGTGACACCCATTTTTTTCTCCAGTTCATTAATTTTCGCAAGTTGCTGTGAATCTAATTGTGCAAATTTAATGTTTTCCATTGTCATCAATCCTTTCAAACATAAAGTTCCCTGAAATTAAAACAACTATACTTACCGAAAAATGACTGACTATCAGTCATTTTTCGTTGACATTCATTTTTCTCTCCTGTAACATACTAATAAGTAAGGCAAAAGTGAGGGATATCATGTCAAAGGAAGAAAAAATTATTCAAGCAGCCATTGAAGTATTTCGAGAAAAAGGTATTGAAAAAACAAAGGTTTCAGATATCGTAAAGGCAGCTGGAATTGCACAAGGAACATTTTATCTTTATTTCCCATCGCGTCTTTCGGTTATGCCCGCTATTGCCAAAAATATGGTAGAGCGCATTATGGCTACTGTCGAAGATGGTGTTTCAGATCATAAACCCTTTGAACAGCAGCTTGAAGAAGTGGTGGAGATGATTTTCTTAATTACGAAAGAATATGGAGATATTGTCGCACTTATTTATGCGGGTATTGCACAAACTGAGCATTTGAAAGAGTGGGAAAACATCTATTCCCCCTACTATGCTTGGATGAGTCATTTTTTATTAACGGCTCAGCAACAAGGAATCATTCGAGATTCCATTAATCCATCGCGATCAGCCAAGCTTATCATCGGTCTAATCGAATCTGCTGCCGAACAAATTTATTTGTTTGACGATAGCAAGGATGAAACCATGCAGCAGCTTAAGCTTGAGCTTCTAGACTTTTTATATCATGCACTTGGCCTACGTCACGCATAAGTGGCGTTCTCTTTTATTCTAAAAATGACTGAATGTCAGTCATAATATTCTACTACGGAAGGAATTTATTTATGCAAAAAGAATGGATGTATGTTGGACTAACAAGTTTATTTGAATTGTTTTGGATATTCGGTTTTAATGTAGCAAATGCATGGTGGCATTGGATCATTATTGTATCTATTATCGCTGTTGATTTTCACTTCTTATCGAAGGCTTGTGAAAAACTCCCTACGGGTACTGTCTACGCAATTTTCGCTGGAGCAGGTGCAATTGGTACTACTTTAATGGATATTTTTATTTTCAATGGTGATTTTAATGCAATTAAAGGGATATTCATGGTTATTTTAGTATTGGGCGTTATTGGCCTAAAATTGGCGGATAATCCATCGAAGGATACTAGTACGACAAAAGGAGTGGATGCATAATGGGCTGGGTATTCGTTATATTAGCAGCAGTGGCGGAAATAGTCGGTGTCATTGGTTTACGCTTTTATAGTCAACATAAAACCGTACGAAATTTATTATTATACGTCGGAGGCTTTGGTTTATCCTTTGCACTTTTATATGCTTCCTTCAACTATTTACAACTAAGCATCGCCTATGTTGTTTGGGTTGGTATTGGAACTGTAGGTGCCGTGCTGGTCAATATTATGTTCTTTGGGGAATCTAAAAACCTTGCACGAATCATCAGCATCATTGCGATTATCATTGGAGTTGCAGGTTTAAAAGCGGTATCTTAATAGTAGATGACAAAGGGCGCCCTCTTATATGAAGGAGCGCCCTTTTTTATTAGATGGTGTTGAATGATCGTGGCAAACTAAATAGGGTTGCCCCCTCTTGCGAATTGTTCAGGGACATATGTAAGATACGGCTTACCCGTCAGTGAATGTGTTTGAATATCAGCAAATACTCCAAATACTTCTCGCAACAATGATGGTGTAAGTACTTCTTCTGGTGTACCATGGCAAACAATGCGTCCGCGCTGTAAAACATAAATTTGGTCACAGTACATAGCAGCGATATTCAAGTCATGGAGAGCGGCTACTACTGTTAGATGCAAAGTTTGAATTAAGTCCATCAGTTGAAGTTGATGTTGAATATCTAAATGATTTGTTGGTTCATCTAATATAAGGACCTGTGCTTGCTGAGCGAGTGCTCTTGCCACCATAACACGCTTCTTCTCCCCACCGGAAAGTGAGCTAAAGCTTCGTTTCGCTAGGTGCAATATGCCCGTTTGCTTCAAAGCATCTTTTACAATTTGAAAATCTTGCTCCTGATCAAGCTCTAATAGCTTTTTATGTGGAGTCCTTCCCATACTGACTAAATCATGAACAGTAAAGTCAAATAATACGGGTGTTTCTTGACTAACAACGGCTAAATTTTTAGCAATGGCTTTACTAGATTGCTTTAAAATATCTTGTTCATTTAACAAGACTGTCCCACTTTCTGGCTTTAGGAGACGATACATATTTTTAAGCAATGTCGACTTCCCACTACCATTGGGGCCAATTAACCCGACAAATTGCTTTTCCTTTATTTTTACACTTACCTCATGAAGTATTCGCTGATCGTAAATGGAGAATGATACTTGTTTTGCTTCTAATGTCATGGAAGTTAATCTCCTTCACCGAAAGAATAATTATTACGACGGAGTAACCAAATGAAAAACGGCCCCCCACAAAAGGCTGTAATAATACCGATTGGCATTTCCTGTGGAGCAATAATAATTCGAGCTAATGCATCTGCCCAAACTAAGAAAATCCCTCCCAATAAAGCACTGACTGGTATTACATATTTATAGTTAGAACCGACAATTAATCGTACTATATGCGGAATGATTAATCCCACAAATCCGATAGAACCGCTCACTGCTACAAGTACCCCCGTTAAAAGTGAGACAAGTAAAATGAGCTGTATGCGAAATTGTTGAAGATTCACTCCTAACGTTACCGCCGCCTCTTCCCCAAGTAATAGCAAATTTAAATTTCGATAGAATAGCCATAAAAGCCCGAACACAATGAAAAAGATGGAGGCGGGAATAATAATATTATTCCATTTTGCTCCAGCTAAGCTGCCTAACATCCAAAACATAACGGACTTTAAAGCTCCCTCTTGCTTCGACATCATTAATATAAAATTAGAAATGGCCGTTAATATAAAGGAAACCGCCATCCCTGCCAATAGCAAGCGAAAAATCGAGACACGGCCACCTACGCGCGATAAGAAAAACACTAACCCAATTGCGAGCAAAGACCCTATAAAGGCTGATACAGAAAGTGCGTAGATACCTAAAAATGAAAAAGCACCTAAAATAATTACTGAAGTTGCTCCAACTGCTGCTCCTGAAGAAATTCCTAAAATATATGGGTCTGCAATGGAATTTCGTACAAGTGCTTGAATCGCTGCCCCTGCAATGGCTAAACCCGCTCCTACAATAGCGGCAAGGATGACACGGGGTACTCTTATTTGCCAAATAATGATTTCCTGTGAGCGACTCCAATCTTGCTCTATTGAGTGTTGTATAAAGGGTAATTTCGAAAGAATTACTTTCCATACATATAATGGCGTCACCGAAACAGATCCAACCATTACAGCAAGTGTCATGGATACGATTAATACTAAAAGAAGCACTAAAGAAAATAACATAAATTTTTTATTCATTCATTAAACTCCTACTAAGATGATGAATGAAGCAATTAAATATACTTTCGCATAATGTAGGTCAGATGATCTTACTTCAGTTGGCACTCAATAAAAAAAGGCATTTCATGCAAAAATACGCACAAAAATACCCTCGAATAAACAAAGTCAGAAAATCCAGCTATTGTCCGTAATTGCTTGCATCCTCGTGGGCATTACAGGTATTACTTATTGGCAGGTCTCCTGACTTCGATTCATCATCCTATAAATAGCCTTCCCATTTTTAACAGTGGCAAATAAACATGATAGGACTCCTCGTTACAGTTGCGGGACAGCGTCGGACTTCCACCGACTTCCCTTTTAAGTGACATTGTTTAAAATGTCACACCAATAGTATGTAAAGTTAAAAAATTATGACGATTCTATCATACATTTTTATATATAGTTAGTCTACAAGGAATTTCCAACACACTTAAGTTAACCTACACTTATAATTAAGTTGACACATTTGTTTTAGTTTTTTACACTAACGATAAATACTTTGAAATTAGAGGTGAAGTCATGTCAACAGTATCAGAACAAAGTCATCCAAAATTAAAGACGGTAGATATTGCCTATATCGGAATATTTTCTACCCTCATGATGATCGGTGCCAATATAACTTCCTTTGTGCCCTTTATGACAGTGGGAGGAGTGCCGATTACTCTACAAACCTTTTTTGCCATTTTAGCCGGACTTATTTTGGGTAGTAGGAAGGGAGCGCTTGCCTGCACAGTCTATATGTGTATTGGATTAGCAGGAGCACCTGTCTTTGCTCGCTTTGGTGGAGGATTCAGTCAACTATTAAGCCCTACATTTGGATTCATTATCACCTTTATTTTAGCAGCATATGTTGCCGGTTTAATGGTAGAGCGAAGTGGTACAAAGAAAAGCTATATGCTAGCCGCATTCATCGCAACTGCTATCAATTATTTAGTAGGTACAAACTGGATGTTTATTGCGTATAAACTATGGGCCAGTGCGCCAGAGGATTTTTCCTATAAATTAGCGTGGCTCTGGATGATTCCCCCACTCCCAAAAGATATTGTTTTAGCTATTTTCGCTGGTATTTTAGCGTACCGACTACAAAAAACATTGAAAATCATGCCCATTCAATAGCGCTTCCATCCACTTCTTTAGTCAATAGACTAAAGAAGTTTTTTGTAATAATTAATGTCCATCATTTCTGCATATTTGTTTGTTACAGTAAGGGCAAATAGAAAGGAGGATCTCATATGACATTCAAGCAAAGATGGTCAGGTGGACTATTATCAGCAGTTGCTTTACTTACTTTATCCGCTTGTTCTGAAGATAAAACGGAGCCTTCCTCAACTTCAGATAATACTCCTGAGACTGAGCAACAAACAGAAATGGATCACTCCTCAATGAACCATTCTAGCTCAGCAGAAGTACCGGCTACATTAAGAAAAGCTGAAGATCCAGCATTTCCGGTTGGAAGTACCGCTATGATTACAGATGGGCATATGGAGGGGATGAAGGGTGCTGAAGCGACGATTGTTGGTGCCTATAAAACTACAGCCTATATCATTTCTTATGATCCAACATCAGGTGGCAAACGTGTAGAGAATCATAAATGGATTATCCATGAGGAATTAATGGATGTAGGGGAAGCACCACTGTCCCCTGATACAGAGGTAAAAACGACTGCTACTCATATGGAAGGCATGAAAAAAGCAACCGTCCGCATTAAAGAAGCCGTACCAACCACAGTTTATATGGTTGATTACACTTCAACCACGAATGGTGAAGCAGTGAAAAATCATAAATGGGTAACAGAAGATGAGTTAACAGCGCAATAATCCGAACAACCTCTTCCAATATATTTGGCAGAGGTTGTTTTCTAGTTTTTATGTTCTAAAGGCTTTCGATCCGCAAACTTCTGCCATTTATAGCCGATTCCCCAAACAGTTTGCAAGTAATCATCAGCAGGAAATCCACTTTTCCTTAATTTTTCTCGTAAATTACGGACATGGGAATCGATAGTGCGATCCTCAATGGATACATGATAACCCCAAACTGTGTTAATAAGATGTTCTCTTGAAAACACTTTATTTTGATAATCTAGAAATAAGGACATCATGGAAAATTCTTTTGGTGTTAATGGGATTGCCTCTTGTTGATAATATAATTCAAAGGATTCTTTATCTAAGCGTAAACCCTCAAAGACAACCACCTTGTCTTCTATCTTGGTTCTCCTTAATACAGCATGTATACGTGCTAATAGCTCTTCCTCATCAAAAGGCTTTAATATATAATCATCTGCCCCAATGTTTAAACCTTTTACAATATCCGAATGCTCTCCTTTAGCCGTAAGCATGATGATAGGTACATGCCAAAACTTCCTGATTTCTTCACACACTTGAAACCCATCCATTTCTGGCATCATAATATCCAAAAGAACTAAATCCACATGCTCTTCCTCTAGATAAATGAGCGCATCTTGAATGGAAGACATTGCTCTACATTGAAAACCGGGCTCTAAGTAAAGAGTCAATAAATCTAACATTCTTGGTTCATCGTCTATGCATAAAATGGTTTTCATCCGCTTCTACTCCTTTAAACGATAATTCAAAAACAGTCCCTTTATTTAGTTCACTTTTAACCGTCACTTCTCCCCCATGAGCCTGTACGAGTTCCTTGACAATGGCAAGTCCTAATCCGGTACCACCTAACGCACGACTTCTAGATTTTTCTACGCGGTAAAAGCGCTCAAAAATAAACGGTAAATCCTTGTTGGGAATCCCTCTCCCTGTATCTCGTATTATAATCGTTAATACACCATTGACCTTCTTTACATCTACCGTGGTAGTATCCCCCTGTCCGCAATAGGTCAATGCGTTATTTAATAGATTAATTATTATTTGCTCTAATCTTGCCTCATCTGCCCATAACGTTAATCCCTTTTCACAGCACACATCAAAGTGGATATCTTTTTCTTGAAAAGCAGGACTTAATTTCCCCTTAATACCAGTAAAAAAAGCCTGTAAATCTAGATTTTGTTTTTCAATAACAAATGAGTTTTCATCCATCTTAGCTAAATCAAATAAATCCTTTATTAATCGTGAAAGTCTATTCGTCTCTTCCAATATAATAGCTAAGTATTTTTGTCGATCTTGCACGGACAAATCACGTTTATAAAGAATATCGGTATAACCTTTAATAAAGGTTATCGGTGTACGAAGCTCATGGGCAATGCTAGATAGAAACTCTTTGCGCTCCTGCCTTAAATGATTTAACTCATTTGATAGTAGCTGAATGGCATTCGATAAATCCCCAAGCTCATCTTTGCCATTTGTAGAAAGAGCGACCGTAAAGTCCCCTTTACTCATTTTCAACGTGGCCTCTTTCATCTGAATTAATGGTTCAGCAAGCTTTCTAGATAACACAATGATGACAGCAATGGTGACTAAGCCAGAAACAATGCCCACTATAAGGAAATGTTTATTCAAGCGTTTCATTAATGCATGGATCGAGTCTGTATTTTGAAACATAAAGACATAACCAATCGTTGTCTGCTCTTTTTGCATTGGACTAATAGTAGCTATAGCTTTTGCCTGTTGCCAGTTATCTTGTAGAATCTTTCCCTCATATGGTGTAGTTCCATCTAATTTCTTTATCAGATTCTTCATTTCAGGATGCAGTTGCGAGGAGGCTAAAATGGTCCCCTCAGCATCTGTCACTACTACATCTGTAGATTCTTCCGATTCCATCAAGACGACATGTGCTAATGTTTCCTTATTAAAGTTCTGTTCTAATATTGTGCGATGTGAGTTTCCTCTCGCTTGCAAACTTGCTAATTCTTCCTCCACTCTAGAATTAGTCAATGAGGCGTGTAAAAAAAACATCATAAATGTTTCAATACAAAATAATGTAATGAAAAAGATGATGCCTAGCTTTAGTGATAATTTTCTCATCTGTAACCACCATTTTAGAGTTTCTTACTAGTATATCGGCAAAATATGAAGATTTCATGCAGAAAAAATCTCTTTCCAAACATAAAAAGACCCATAAATATAGTTATACTCATGGGTTAGCTTTTAATTTAAATGTATTTTTTTGCCCAGTTTAAGAAGTTATCGATGACTACATCCAAGAATTTCACTGTACCTTCATCCGTCAAATTACCTTCTGCATCAAATTTTGTATGCACAGCACCAATATAAACATCATTGCCGCTTAGTAATGGTGAGTTAATGCCCGGTGAGAATAAAATATCACGTAGATGTAATTGTGCTTTTACAGTACCTAGATTACCCATTGATGCACCCATAATAATAGATGGTTTGCCAATCATTACTTTATCTACACGAGATAACCAATCAATTGCATTGATCATGACACCTGGAACAGTTCCATTATATTCTGGTGTTACCCATAACACTGCATCTGCAGCCTTTACTTTTGCTTTAAAATCAAGAACTGCTTGTGGTGCTTCATTTTCGATATCTTGATTGTACATTGGTAAATCCTTCAGACTTAACACTTCTAGATCCAATTTCTCTGTATATCGTTTTTCAATAAATTGAGCTAATTGCATATTATAAGATTCTTTACGGATACTCCCTACGATGGCTACTACTTTCACGATGTTTCCTCCTAAATGTACATAATTCTTAGTATTTAAATAACTATTGTATTTTATACCACTTTAATAATAAATGGCAAATTCTTCAACTGGCTTACGATAACCACGTAAACGACGACTGCTTTCTTTTTCTTTTCCAATCGTAATCATGAGCGCTATTTCTTGCTCTTCTGGTACATTGAAAAGCTCACGCATTTTTTGATTATCGAAGCCAATCATTGGACAAGTATCCCAGCCACGATTTTTCGCGGCTAGCATAAATAACATGGCTGACAAAGATGCATTTCGAATCGCTTCATCTTTCATAAATTCCTCGCCGCGGTCTTCATAAAAGTGAGTATTCTCAGCAACTATTTCTTCTAACTCATACGTTGTGATAATCCCTAAATCGACCATACCTTGACTTAGTTCTGCCGTATTTTTATACGCTTTTTTATCACCTAATACAAGAATGACTCCAGAAGCTGAATGCACTTTATATTGACCATATGCAGCTTCTCTTACTTTTTCCTTCATAGCCTCATCCAACACAACGATGTAATTGGCATGCTGTAAGTTAAAGGCCGATGGAGCAAGTTTGACATCCTCTAAAATTGGGCGTATATCTTCCTCAGTCATTTTAACGTCCGTTAAAAAATTGTTCGCCGAGCGACGCTTATCAATCAATTTGGAAAATTCCATTCAATAAACCTCCAATTCAATATGTAACCATTCAGTAGAGAAAAAATTTCTCTACTGAATTAAAAATATTACTCATATTCTTTATCGAACGTAATGGAGCTTCTTACAGTATCTATAGGGCGAACAAGTCCTTCAATTTGTGTACGTTTTGGTTCTAGGAATGGTGGTAATGAAAGTTTTTCTCCTAACGTTTCATACGGTTCATCTCCCATAAATCCTGGCCCATCTGTTGCTAACTCAAATAAAATTTGTGGCGCTACACGTGCATATAAGGATTCAAAGAAATGACGATTTACATAGCCAGATGTGTGGAAACCAAAGCTTTCAAAACGTGCAGTCCATTCATCTAATACTGCACGATCCTCTACACGAAAGGCCGCATGGTGAACCGTACCAAAACCTTGGCGAGCTACTGGTAACACTGTATTGTGTTCTACAATCACTTGCGCTCCATTGCCACCCTCACCTACTTCAAATAGGTGGAAATGTCCGTCCTCCCCAATCTCTGTAAATAACATTACTTTTTCTAACACATCTTTAAAGTAATTAAAATCAGCTACACGAACAAATACTGGCCCTAAACCTGTAATAGCAAATTCAAGTGGGATAGGCCCATCCTGCCATGGCGTACCTGATGCGATACCTGTATCATGCTCATCAGAAATAAGCTGATACTGCTGATCATCAAAATCCACAAATGATAGTGTTTTTTTACCAAACTGTTCTTTTATACCTGTATGTTTTACATGTAATCGGTCAAAGCGCTTTTCCCAATAGTCTAAAGAAGCATCTGTTGGCACACGGAAGGAAGTCTTTGAAATTTCATTTGTACCATGTACACCTTTTGGAATGTTAGGGAAATCAAAAAACGTCATATCTGTACCAGCACTCCCTTTATCATCCGCAAAGAATAAATGGTATGTTTGAATGTCATCCTGATTTACTGTTTTCTTCACTAAGCGCATTCCTAATACATAGGTAAAGAATTTATAATTTTCTTCAGCACTGCTTGTAATAGCCGTTACATGGTGTACACCTTTTAAATGATTCATAAAAATTCTCCTCCCATTATCTCGAAATCGAGATATTTATTTAAAATTTTTTTACTGTTCATTCGCATTTTTGCCAACCTTTTTTAGGGACAAAATCATTGTATCCAGCTCTTGAGGTCCCAATACTTGAAATATCTCATTTATTTTTTGTTCATGCTTAGGGAAAATCTCTTCCATTAGGGTCTGTCCCTCATTTGTAAGCAATACATAAGTGACACGTCGATCTCTAGGGCATGATTTGCGATATACATAGCCTTTTTGTTCAAGCTTATCAATTACATACGTAATACTACTGCTTGCAATTAATATTCTTTTGCCGATCACTTGAATGGGCTGCTCCCCACGATGATACAGAAATTCAAGGACCGAAAATTCGGTTTGATTTAAGTCAAATTGAAGTAAATCCCTTTTTGTTGCTTCCTGAATCGTTTGATATGCTCGGAACAAGACCGTAAATGCTTTTAAGTTACGATTGTCTTCCTTCATACGACTCCCTCACTTATTTCGAATTTAATTATCTTTAATTCGAGATAATAATAACATATCCATTTTTAATCAGCAATCATTTTGTTTCGTATGTTACTCATTAGCTGAAAATGTTTGTGAACATCCTCTGCGGGTAGAAGGAAGTTGTAACTTATAAAGGAGGATTCTATATATGAAAAAAGAAATCAATCAAAAACAACAACAATTAGAAGCATTCCGAGTAAGTGATAAAAATCAACCACTCACAACCAATCAAGGACTAAAAATATCAGAGGATGAACATTCTTTAAAAGCTGGTGATCGAGGTCCTACTTTACTAGAGGATTTTCATTTTCGTGAAAAAATGACGCACTTTGATCATGAACGTATTCCAGAAAGAGTAGTACATGCACGTGGATCGGCAGCACATGGGATTTTTGAAACCTATGAATGTGCAAGTGACATTACAAAAGCACAATTTTTAAATGGTAAAGGAACTAAAACACCAGTCTTTGTTCGTTTCTCTACCGTTGCAGGCTCAAGAGGCTCAGCCGATACTGTCCGTGACGCACGTGGCTTCGCTACAAAATTTTATACACAGAAAGGTAACTATGATTTGGTCGGAAATAATATTCCGGTATTTTTTATACAAGACGCTATTAAATTCCCCGATTTCGTACACGCAGTAAAGCCCGAACCAAATAACGAAATTCCTCAAGCTCAAAGTGCCCATGATACATTTTGGGATTTTATTGCGAACAATCAGGAATCTGCCCATATGGTTATGTGGCATATGTCGGATAGATCGATTCCACGAAGCTACCGAATGATGGAGGGCTTCGGTGTGAATACCTATCGTTTCATCAATGCCGAAGGAAAATCCCATTTTGTTAAGTTTCATTGGAAGCCAGTTCTTGGTGTTAAATCGTTAGTATGGGATGAGGCACAGATCATAGCTGGTAAAGATCCTGATTTCCACCGCAGAGATTTATGGGATTCCATCGAACGTGGTGATTATCCAGAATGGGAGCTTGGCGTGCAGCTTATTCCGCATGAAGATGAATTTAAATTTAGTTTCGATATTCTCGATGCTACAAAAATATGGCCCGAGGAAGAGGTTCCTATCCGTATCCTTGGCAAAATGACGCTTAATAAAAATGTGGACAACTTTTTTGCTGAAACAGAACAAGCTGCATTTCATGTAGGGCATGTTGTACCTGGCATTGACTTCTCAAATGACCCTTTATTACAAGGCCGCTTATTTTCTTATACAGATACACAGTTAATAAGACTCGGAGGCCCAAACTTTCATGAGCTCCCTATTAATAAGCCTATCTGTCCTTTCCATAATAATCAGCGAGATGGCTATGGTCGACAAACGATTAATGTTGGGCAAGTTAGCTACCATAAAAATTCCTTAGCTGATAACACACCATACCCCGTTCCTGAGGCAGAAGGTGGCTATACACATTATGAGGAAAAAGTAGAGGGTCATAAAGTACGCGCACGCAGTGAAAGTTTCAAAGACCATTTTACACAAGCTAGGTTATTTTGGTTGAGTATGACCGATATTGAAAAGGAACATATCATCAATGCCTTTAGCTTTGAGCTTGGTAAAGTAAAAAATAAAGCCATTCGAAAACAAGTTGTCGATATGTTTGCCCATGTCAGCCATACACTTGCAACAGCAATTGCAGATAATATTGGTATTGTACCTCCCGTACACGTAGAGGTCCCTCATACTATGCAAACCTCCCCTGCTGTTAGCCAAATCTTGAATGCTATAGAAAGTGTAAAAACTTTTAAAGTAGCCGTGATCGTAGCAGAAAATACGGAGGAAAACCTAAATGACCTGATTGCTACACTTTTGAGCAAAAATATAGTAGTAGAATTAATTAGTACAAAACAGGGCTTACTAAATGGCTTTGAGATTCATGAAACTTTTGCCACTGCTTCGTCCGTACTTTATGATGGAATTTATGTAACTGGTTCCTACCATGATTCCCATCAACAAATTAAAGCAGAGCAATTTATTGAAGAAGCCTACCAGCACTTTAAAACAATTGGCCTTGCTAAAAATGTATCGGTTTTACCGCATATCGCCAATAAAAATGGGGTTGCGAATAACTTACCTTCTTTTATTCAATTCCTTTCAAAGCATCGACATTGGGAACGTTAACGTTTATACATGTATAAGCCAGCTAACGCTTGTTTAGCTGGCTTGTCTCATTTTTAAGGTAGTCGTTTAAATTCCTTTTCATTTCCGTCCATAAACTCTACTTCGACTTCAATGGACTGATAGTTATCTTCAATATTAAAAACTTTAATTACTTGATCAATCACTTCATCATTTGGCGTGGTAGAATCAAAATTTAACTGCTTAAATAACGGCTCTAGTTTTGTATAGGCTTCATCACCTTGTAACTTTACATTTTGTCGATCATCCTGTAACTTCGCTGAAATTCCTGATTTTTTATTTTCATACTCTACCTCGTATGACTCCGTTGCAGAATAATCAACATCCAATGAAAACTCTAAAAAATTGAATGTCACTTGGTCTGTAGGCGTATCACCAGTCTGTTGTGAAGCATTCTGATCTGCTGGCGCATTAGTAGGCACATCCTTTACCTCATCTTTATTACAGCCATAAAGGATAACCATTACGAAAGAAATCGCTAATAATAATTTTAATTTCATCCAATTGTACACTCCTTTCTTTTCATATTATTTCCCCATTCTGCTATAAACTAACCAAAAAAGGACATCTCCTCAAATGAGGAAATGCCCTTTTCATGACATACAACTAATAATAGAAATTGCGATCAACTTTATTTTCTTGAATAGCCTTTGCTAAACGAACTGTCGAGACAGCCAAATCAGCATATGACACACTCTTCGTAGCATTAAAGTTATTTTGCTGTGCATCAATTAGACCTATACCATTTGCTAAAGCAATATAGCCTGTATACGCTGGATCAATTGAAGATGCATCAGCAAAGTTTAATTTATAAATATCTTTATATTTAGCAACATTGTCTAATTGTAATAGTTTGATTGACCACTCTGCGAACTCTTGGCGAGTTAGAGTAGCATCTAATGCAAATTGATTAGCAGGCTGAATAATGCCCATTTTAACAGCTTGCTCCACTACCCCATAGAGCGGATGTTTTTTATCAATATTGTTGAAGGATTGCTTTTCCCCATCCCCATTGCCATAGTACCCGTAAGTTAAGGAGTGCAATAAAATTTTCAATGCTTCTCCTTTTGTTACAGCAGCGTCCGCATTAAAGTTTGCTATATCTTTTACATCTAACACATTTTGGTTGAATAAATAGTTTAACTCTTTGGCAGCTGTTGGATGAGAAATAGCTGGCTTCTCTTTTGAGTCATCTACATTCGTTAACCATTCACCAGAAATAGCATCAATTTGGTTATATAAACTTCCATTGTAAGTAGGTGCATACACCAAATCGTAATGGAGTTTACTCTCTGAATCTTGTTTTACATATTGCAGTTGCAATGTAAGTGCTTTGCTATAAGCTTCTTTTGCTTTGTCAGCGGATATAACATTATTAATAGGCTGCCAGTTATCTATCTTTTGCTTATATACACTTAGTGAGCGTAAAGATCCATCAGAGCCAATCCCTACATGTAAGCCATCTCCTACAACTGCAATACCATTCATAATGCGTGGGAAGGTGAAGTAATACTCCTTACTATATTGATCGAATACGGCATCCTCGATTGGCATTGAATATTCATGTAAATATGAAGGTGCCCATTCCTTCAAGTAATCAGTTGCCTTCTTCAATGCAGCGTCCTTAGAAATTGCGTTTACTTTGTTATTTATTAAAAAATCTCTCGATAGGTCATGATACTGAACTAGTTCACCTGTCGCCTTATTAATTTCTAAAGAGCTACCAGATCCACCATTGCCATACATATACGTATAGTTTACAGAGTAGATCGTCTCACCATTGTCATTTTCTCTTTCATCTACTAAATCGATCGTAAGTTTTGCTTTACTCTCATCAACTTTTAAGAAATTTTTTGCGAATTCTTCAGCCTCAGTTGCCGTCATACCGTTCTTTCTTGGTGGTAATGGTTGTGCTGAAATTTTTTCAATGCTCTTTGTCTTCGGCAATTGTTCAGTGAAACCATTTGCTGTCTGCCATTGCCCATTTAGAGCATGTACACCATTGAACCCTGTGGCAGGTGCATAAACAAGCTTCACATTACGTTGATCAGATCTGTAGTCATAATCAATATAATAACGAAGTTCGACAGCTAAATTATCACGAACTTGTGCCAGCATATCCTCCTCTTTCTTTTTTTGATCTAAACTATCAAAGGAAGCTTTACTAATAGACTCTGCATTACTAGACATCCCCGTAACCTCACCATTTGCCAGAACATTAATAGTAATACTTTGATCTCCAATAAGAACCCCATTATAAATTGGTGAATAGACATAGGAGTAAGTAATCGGTTCTGATAACGGTCTCGTCATATTAAAACCATATTCGTTATAATCATCACGAAGTTTGTAATTATCCGCATTTGCAAATTTACCCAGGAATTTTTGTGCAATTTTTTGTGCCTCATTCTCAGAATACTTTGCTGGATAGATTGCCTCTGCTATATTTGCAGGCTGATAATAAAAGTTTTCTAATTCTAAATCATCGCCCTTAAATACAAAGCTACCATGTACGTCTTTACCTTTAATTGTTTTATAGAAATTTAGTTCATATCGAACCGTTGTATCATCTCTATAGAAGTGTCCTGGTCCAGAATTAAAGTCTTGATCCGCTACAAATTTGAACTCTTCCGGAAATAGTGATCGTAGCTTTTTTATTAGCATATTTTTTGTAATTTTTGTTTCAGTTGAAGCTACCTGAATTTCAATACGCTCCGATCCTTCCTTTACATTTGCTGATGCTTGCGATATTGGTGCTAAAATACCAACAGAAAATGCTGTTGACGTTAGAATTATTCCTAACTTTTTAAATTTACCCAAAATATCCCTCCTAAAATACTATTTGCCATAATTATAATATAGTTTCCGATATTTAGAAACGTTTTTACATATAATTTCCAAATCAAAAGAAAATACAATGGGTAAACCCTATTCTTCTGCCTCGTTTCATTTCTTCACCACATCAAAATTAGCACCAATTAATACCCAATTTTGAGGGAAAGGTAATCCTAATTTCCAATAGCCAATGCCACGAAGATTATATTGTTTGACTAGATTAAATTTAGCTTGAATGGATCTTGCATCTTCAAACCATACAATATGCGCTCTACCCTGTTCATCATAGTATTCAAAAAACGGAGCTTGTGCTCTCCAATCATATTGAATTGCCGCATTATAACGTTTGGCAATCTCAATAGCTCGTTGAGGACTCAATGCTTCAGCAAATGGGCCCCCTTGAACAAATGGTAATGTCCAATCATAACCATATAAATTTTGTCCTAGCATAATTTTGCTGGCAGGTATTTCACTCACTGCATACTTGACAACGGCCTCCACTTCAGGAAGTGGGGAAACGGCCATTGGGGGTCCCGCAGAATAACCCCATTCATAGGTCATTAATAAAACAAAGTCCACTATCTCACCATGTGCCCTATAATCATGCCCCGCAGTCCATGGACCTCGATCACTTGCACTTGTTTTTGGAGCTAAAGCAGTAGATACCGTGTATCCTTGAGCATGGAATTTCTCCACCGCTCTTCTTAAAAAATTGTTATAGGCTTCTCGTTGATCACCTGGTAAATTTTCAAAATCAAAATGGATATCCTTAACGTCCTCTAGCTTTCTAGCCTCCGCAAGAATATTATCAAAGAGTAAATCCTGAACAGCTGTACTTTGAAAAATATCTCTCGCCAGATCTCCACTAAAACTGAAATTCTCCAGATTCGTAACGACCATTGCCAATGAAGCCCCAGTATCATCCGCAATTTGAGTTACACCTTGACTAGGCGGTATCCGTAAGGTGCCATCCCGTCTGGCTTCATAGCTAAATAAAGCTAAATATGTTAAATAGGGACCCGCTTCCCTAGCTTGATTTAAAAGTACCTCACTAACCGAAGTACCTCTTGGCTCTAAGTATGCTAATGTTTCTGCTCTTGTTTTTGGTGGTTGCGGAATATATAATCTCATCCCAACAGCTAATGGTTGATTTGGGTTAATACCGTTGACTTGCGCAAGTGTTACATAGTTAATACCGAAGCGTTGTCCAATTGACCATAAACTATCTCCTGGCTGTACATAATAAAAGCTACCAACAATAGGTATCACAAGAGCTTGCCCCACAACTAAACGATTTGGGTCTGGAATTTGATTGGAATCTACAATACTTTGAACCGTAGTCCCATACGCCTGCGCAATACCCCATAAAGACTCGCCAGCCCGTACAACATGTATTTGAATGATCTTGCCTCCTTCTAGCTTGATAAATCATACCTATAAAGTTTATGAGATAAGAAAAGAAATAATGTCTTTCTAGAAACCACATAAAAATCCATTCATCAAAGTAGCAAAGGATGTTACCGTGGTTTATTTTCTAATCTTCTAGCTTTATAGATTTGGCGAATAAAAGATCCTTTATAATAGTTTTAGCATCATCATTTCGTTATATTTTCCACACAAGCGTTCACTTTCTATTACTCTCTATATAGTAGAAGTAGCCTAAAAAATTTTCTTGTGTAATATCCTCTGCTTTCCATAGTATTTATATTATAGAGCGCAAATTGATACATACCCCTATAAAAATAATCGTACAAACGTTCTATTTTCAACAGATCTTTAAGCAAGCCTACCCCCTCTTTCTACCTTACTAATAATCCGTAACATGCTATTTTTTGTTACACATTTCCCAAAAATAATTATGCAACTAGCGTCGGATGCCTTATTCTTTTCATAGTTATCACTCTTGTATAATGAAATTATTGTAAGGAGGTGTTAGATTGCGTTTATTTTACCAACAAAAAGTAATCGGTAAGAAATCACGTAAGCTTCAACAGATTCCATTTTTCATTGAAGAACCTGTCATAAATTTACAAGATTTACTTATTAAACTTGTCACACAACAGGTACAACAATATAACGAGAAAATGGTTGATACGCCACTCCATCTCTATTTAACCGATCAGCAATTAGATGATGCGGCTCAGCATGGCAAGGTCCATTTTGGAGAGAAAAAAAGTGATTCATTCCAGCCAGTAGACCAAGCTGTCTCTACAATGCTTCAAGCTTTTCAAGATGAGCTTTTCTTAGTACTTCACAATGAGGAGTCTCTAGATTCGCTTAACTCGCCACTAACTGTACAGGAAGACGATGTTTTTACATTTATTAGATTAACCATGCTTGCAGGACGAATTTGGTAAGGAGGAATGTCTCATGACACTATCACATGAACAAAAAACACATTTTCAAAGTATAGTTGACACGGCACCGTCAACAATACAGCCATTAGCAGCCGCATTATTAAAGTATATGGACAATCGTGATTACGATATTGAAAAGCTTATTACAGAACAGCATGTTCAATCACTAGAGGAGCTGTTTAGCGGACAATTATTAGAAGTGCTTATATTATTTTCTTCACAGGAACGCGCGCTCCACATTAAGAAACTAGCTTTACGTTTTGATGCTACGATGTTCCAAACTGATATGTTACGTCGATCATTTCGTTCAGCACAGCCCGTACAAGATCATCTTTTTCAATGTCTACAATTAATAGAAGAAATGCTGACATTTGAAGAAATTAGTCTGGAGGATTTACTAGCTCACCATAGCCAATATGAGCATGGTACCTACCCGAACTATAGCTCTTATGTATTGAAAAACGAAAATGAAAAAGTAATGGGCTTTCACGTCTTTGAGCAATTGCTTGCTGAAGAATTATCCTTAGAAAATCCATTCATTGAAGATAAAGTAGAGAGTATTTTATTTGATGAGCACCGCAGTAACTTTTTCGGTCATCCACTCATTCGTGGCATTTTTAAATCAAGCAATAGTCGGATGCATGAAGCGCTTGGAAAATTATTAGTAGCGGCTGCACGTCAAGAAGGGCTTCGACAAGCAATTGTAGAAAATATTGACCACGGGAATCTTGATGCACAGCTCTACATGATGAAACTTATTCAGGAACATCAACTAACAAGGTTCTCCTCTGTTATACGAGCGGTCGATACATGGATGGGGCTTGGCTATAGTAGCTTCGAAAATCAAAAAATAACGGAGGAAGTTTTGTCCTTAGCCATCCAAGCGATGGAAGACGACCATTTCACTGAACAGTTGCTAAAAAGTGAACGGACCATTGATATTTACGTTGCATTATGGGCGACTTCGACAAAAGATTATACGGAGCTAGATGTGCTGTTGGCCGATCTCTTACAGCGAGACAAGCATATTCAGCTTACAACATTAGCTTTTTTGAAAAACCTATCAAAAATATCCTTTACAGCGCCTTTCGTGAAGGAATTAATTGTAACAACGAAGGATATCGAAATTTTTGCATTTGCATGGGATAATTTCCTTCATGCCAACCACTATATCAATAGTGAATATGCAAGAGATAATGAATGGGATAAAACACTTCAAAGCTTCATGAAAGACAATACACAGCTACAGGGCATAGAATATGCATTATTTGAACAGCTTGAATGGGCAAAAAATGAAATGACCAAAGATGGGTTATCCATTACAGGCAAGCCTCTATCTTTTGTCTTTGTTCACTTGTCATTCGAAGACTTAATTTCAACACAAATTGTACTTGCGTATTATCTACAAGATGAAGAGTTATTCCAACGAATCATCGCGCATGCAGATGCTTATCCACCATCAAGTAGGATCGGCTTATTGCATATTTATTGTCTGGATCCAATCACACAAGGACAGCGTGAATTTCTATTCAATTCATTACGAGATCGAAGCTCTATCAATCGTTCCCTTGCATTAAAGAAAATACATGCATTGACACCAACCAAAGAAGAAATAACAAAAATCGAGGATCTTTTAGCCAATAAATCTGGGGCTCTGCGGAAAGAAGCTATTTCACTCTTGAAAATTCAACCACAGGATCATATATTGGAAAGTGCTGAACGATTAATAAAAGACAGTAAGCAGCTAAAGAGGCTTGGTGGTCTTGAATTATTGTTAGAGGCATCTAAGGACTACAATTTAGCGAGCGAGCAAATTACGAAATTATGCTCCCTATTACCAAAGATAACAAAAAATGAACAAGTACTATTAGAACAATTAGTAGCAAGAGATGTACCCGAATATAACGAAAGCAATGGCTTTGGTTTATATACACCACATGCTCCTATTCCATACGATCGCATTGCCAATAGCGCAATCAAAATGAATGGTGAGGAACCTTGGCAACAGCTTGTACCTTTATATGTACAAACACCTACACCTATTGAAAAATTCTTTCAATATGATTTAGATAAGCTTCTCTCCAAGCTAGAACAACTTATTCAAATACTTGATGAATATGCTAATTTTGAATATGAAACTTATCAATGGAATGACACTAAAATGTTGACTACTTTAGGGCAAAAATACAGTATCTTGGCCTCTAAAACAGACAGTCAGCGAAATGCCAGTTTAGATGTTTATCCTATACCAGAGGCCATTGTTCAATGGATTAAATCATCATCTTTTAGCGGTGAAGACTTAGCTTATTTCAACTTTTATAATCATCTATCAGAATACCCTGCTACTCATGACCTTTCTGAAGCAGCCCATATTCTTATAAAACCTTTCTTTCAATATGAGGAAATGAAAAAATATGTTGCCCAATTTAACTCCTTGAAATATCACTATACGCTTCAGCAAATCTTTTCAGTTTTGTCGCAAGATATCAAAAATATTTCAGGAGAGACATTGTTGCATAAAGAAGCAGTTTCATTACTTGAACGACATGCACCAGCATTTAATAGCTTTGAACAGGCAACCGGTATCGTGCTTCAGCTATTACATCAAATCCCTGCTGATCAGTGGCGAGTGGATGTAAGAGATAAAGGCTATTACTACTATCAATCTACCTCTACAATTATCGACTTAGATATTATTGAGGCATTTGTCGATCGACTATCTAATTACGCAACTTATGAAGGCTATGCTAAAATGCTTGCCATTAACGAAGAGCTGACAAAGCGTATGCAAAAAGAAAATTATAGCCCAAGTCTCTACGATCTATCATTATTCCAATATTTAGATGCATTTAAAGTTGGCTTATTGACGCAAAACCATTTATATGAAGCTATTTTTACGAACACTCTTGCCTCAGAAATATTTACTGAACCAAGTAAACTGTTGGATCGCTATCAATCTTTTGAAGACTTAGCTGATTTCCTTGCCATTCGTAATCAAGCGATCGATCGCATCTTAGCTATCGAGCTAAAGCGTGGCGATACTCCGACAGCTGTTACCAAGCTTGCTAGTAGCATTTCTTACTTTGAAGGAATCGATTATTTCCTGCAAATTTTACAGGCACTTGATGGTGAAAAGCTTTCACGAGGTTATATATGGCAGGCAGAGACGAAAAAAGATGTCTTCTCTCGCCTTTTAACTAGCTGCTATCCTCAAAAAGAAGAAACCGCACAGCAGTTAAAAGAAGCATGGCAAAAAACAGAGATTTCTAAAGAGCGTTTAATTGAAGCTATGATGTATAACCAGCATTGGATTGACCTTGTCAGCGAGGTGATTGGCTGGGAAGGACTAAAGGAATCTGCTTGGTATTTTATTGCCCATACTACAGATTCTTTATCAGACTTTGCCAAAGATCAAATTGCCCTCTTCTCCAGTATAACGGCAGAAGATTTTCGTGATGGCGCCTTTGATTTAGCATGGTTCCAAAGTGCTTATCAAACACTGGGCTCTAAGAAGTTTAAACTTGTATATGATGCGGCGAAATACGCTTCAGAAGGAGCCAACCACCGTCGTGCTCAGCTTTATGCAGATACAGCCATTGGCACACTTAGTCCAAAGCCATTAATGAAAGAAATTCAGGAAAAGCGCAATAAAGATAAACTGCGTGCACTTGGACTTATTCCGTTAAAAACAACAGATGACAAAGATGCTCTACATCGTTACCAATTTATTCAACAGTTTTTAAAGGAAAGTAAACAATTTGGAGCTCAACGTAGGGCAAGTGAATCACGAGCAGCTAGTATTGCACTAGAAAATTTAGCCCGCAACGCTGGGGACGGAGAAGCTACTCGCTTCATATGGCGAATGGAATTATCAGCCTTTAACGATATTCAGCATTTATTTAAAGCACAGCCTATCGAACAAATAACAGCGCATTTACAAATTGAAGAAGATGCCGCTATTACAATAATCGTTGAAAAAGATGGTAAACGTCTAAAAAACATACCTGCTGCTTTAAAAAAGCATGCTGACGTTGTTACTCTTCAAGAAGCTCGTAAAGATTTACAAGAACAATATAAACGTGCACGTCCAGCACTAGAGCAGGCAATGACATTAGAAACCAAGTTTTCAGCGGAAGAGCTAATTAATTTGTTAGCTCACCCGATTCTAGCCCCGCTTTTACAAAAGCTTGTCTTTATTAGCGGCGAGCATGTTGGGATGATAACACCAGAGGGTTTACAGGTACTATCAGGTAATGTCGTGAATCTTGCTCCGACAACACCCTTAATGATTGCTCACCCTTACCATCTTCTTGAAAGTGGTCAATGGAGACAATGGCAAGCCTATATGTTCGAACACAAAATACAACAGCCATTTAAACAAGTGTTCCGTGAGCTATATCTTATAAATGCAGACGAAAAAGGTTTAAAACAATCATTGCGTTATGCGGGACATCAAGTCAATCCATCTCAAACAGTAGCCTTGCTAAAAACACGAGGCTGGCAAATTAGTTATGAAACTGGACCTCGTAAGGTGTATTACAAAGAAAATATTGTGGCATCCTTGTATGCGCAGGCAGACTGGTTTACTCCAGCAGAAATCGAAGCACCTGCAGTCGAAGGTGTTTATTTCTACGATCGTTTAACAGGAAAAGATATCGTGTTAGATGATATTCCAACTGCTATCTTCTCTGAGGTTATGCGGGATATGGACCTCGTTGTCAGCGTTGCCCATGTTGGTGGTGTCGACCCTGAGGCCAGTCATTCTACTGTTGAAATGCGGACTATTATTGTTGAGGAATTGGCAAAATTATTAAAGCTTTCCAACGTAGAAGTGAAGAAACAACATGTCCTTATTGAAGGTAAATTAGCAAGCTATTCCGTGCATTTAGGCAGCGGCGTGGCCCATCAAGTCGGTGGTTCGATGATACCAATTGTCGCAGTCCCATCTCAGCATCGTGGACGCATATTCTTACCTATGGTGGATGATGATCCACGAACAGCTGAAATTATGTCAAAGCTTTTAATGCTAAGTGAAGATACTAAAATGAAAGACCCAGCCATTTTAGCTCATATTCGTAGCTATGAACAAACGCATTAAAAGGTACAAAACAAAAACAGGTGACGAAACAACATACGTCACCTGTTTTATTGTACATTTGTTTTTATCATTTCAAATAAAAGAGGTACATTCGTTCCTCGCTGTAATGAATGGCTTCCTTCCATTAAAAACGACCAGCTTTTTTTCATTTTTTCCCTATAGGGTAGTTCAGCATCGACTGGCAAATAAGCCTTTAAATATTCTTCGATCGTACCAGACAAATTTTCTATAAACTCATCTGCCTTGTGGATTTTCTCCGTTGGGATTTCATTACGTTCATCCCATAGTACATGTTCTAAGTTTGTAGAGAAATAAAATAATTGATAAGGCACTTTCAAGCGATTAATACTAAAATGGTCATTCGCAATTAAGATTCTGGCATTCCTCGCCTTCATCTCATTGCGCTGTTCAATTTGCTCTTTACGCTTATCGGACTTCACTAAAATGGCATCCTCTGTATAAAACAA
>NZ_JBXAHN010000013.1:0-68931 GCF_058795135.1 Lysinibacillus sp. GW823-FHT06C08 | reverse complement strand
TAAGCAAAAAGGGAAATCGAACAGCATCGATTTCCCTTTTATCTTGAATATTAGCTAGTTTTGTCCCAGCCTCTTTTAATTTTATCGATAATGTAAGCCAAGGCACATGGTATACAATTTTCTAACATCATTTATGGCATCTAATTTACCTAGTGGGCCTCTGACATCCCGTAGCAAAACCATTCTAGAATCTTCTAACCACTAACAAAATGAAAGCTAAATCAAAGATGACATAAAAATACAATTTATACTGTGACATTAAAAAATACATCGAAATAGTCATAAAGAATACGGCATATATTGAATTTTAATCCTCTAAAATAGAAGTTGGGAAGTGATCGATATAGATATCATTAGTCGAGAATCTAAAAAATAACTCTTCTGTCTGTATTCATAACATAGAAAAAGAGTCTAATAGTTTTTAGTTAAAGGACCTCATGTTAGTATCTGATCTTTTTATAAAGAAGTATTCTCTCAATTGAACAATAATCAGTAAGGAAACACGCCGTTGTACAAGATTATTAGCTCAACTTTTTTAGCGTAAATATGACATAAACCAATAATAAGCCGGATTAAGTAAAGATGTTCTAGTTGATATGCGTCATGGAGAGGGGCTACCATCTTTTTTAATGATTCAATGTAAAAAGTAGACCAGAAAAAATGGCGAATAATGGTGAAATAATACTTCCTCAAAGTGATGTTATTTTACATCAAAAAGAACAATGACTTTTTTTAGATGAGGAGATAGCTATGACATATTTTAATAGTGTGTTGATATTAGGAACAGGACCAACAGCCATTCAATTAGCTGTAAATTTTAAAAGTCATCTTAATAGTAAAGTAGCTATTGCAGGTCGTGAATCTATACGCTCTAAAATTTTCTTTGAAACTATCGTTCAACATCAGCTTGCACTTCAGGTTTCTATTCAAAATACACAACATCAATCTGTTGCAGGAGAATGTACAATTGATGGATTATTTAAAGGATACCATACAATATACGGTAATTGGGATACCGTTGTACTAAGCGTTACTTCAGATTCCTATATTACTGTATTAGAACAAATAGATAACAAAGTCTTGAGGGAAGTTAACTGCTTTATATTAATTTCACCAACGTTCGGCTCAAGTCATTTAATTACCAATTTCCTAAAGAATCTATCTACACATGCAGAAGTCATTAGTTTTTCAACCTATTATGGAGATACTAGATGGTTGGATGACATTCCGTCAAATAAAGTAATGACAACTGGGGTAAAGAAAACACTTTATATTGGTTCAACTAACTCAAAATCAGAACGATTAGATGAATTATGTATATTATTTAATTGTTTGGGAATTCAATTAACAAAATTCACATCTCCACTTGAAGCAGAAACAAGAAATATATCTTTATACGTACATCCTCCCTTATTTATGAATGATTTTTCCTTACAAGTAATATTTGATGAACCAAAGACACCAAAGTATGTGTATAAACTTTATCCTGAAGGTCCCATCACATACACAACAATCCGTCATATGCTAAATTATTGGAAAGAAGTAATGACAGTGGTGAATGATTTCAATATTCAACCTCTAAATCTATTAAAGTTTATGGTAGATGATAATTATTCATTGCATCCCGCAAGTATAGATAGGAAAGATATAGAAAATTTTAATAACCTTGAGTCTATCCATCAAGAGTATTTGCTCTATATTCGTTATGCATCCTTGTTAATTGATCCATACTCTAAACCAGATCGAGAAGGAAAGTACTATGATTTCTCAGCAGTTCCTCTTAAAAGGATTTTTATTAATCATAATAGAGAATGGGATATTCCTAGAATGCCAAAAGAAGATTACTATCGTGTAAAAATCATTCAGGGTGTTGCAAAAGCCTTGAATTTGAAAAGTCCAACACTAGATTATTTTGTACAAACCTATGAGGCAAAACTGCAACAAGTAGTAGCTTCATCTGAAAATAAAGCATATTCAGATGCCTTCCAAGTAAAATCTTTTTCACAAGACATTGAGTTAATTTGTAAGGAATTAATTTCAAGTAAATACCCAAAATAGTAATAGTTATATTTACATGAATATACGAACCTTCTTAAAAGGTTTAACAATGTTAAATAGAGAATAACTAATATAAACGTTTTGTTAGGAGAGAGGCTATGCATAACTTATCCGGCAAGGTTATTCTCATCACAGGCGCGAGCTCAGGTATTGGACTTGCTACCGCCGAGTTAATGGCGGCTCAGGGCGCTAAAGTAATTATTCATTATCATACAAATGTGAATGGGGCCATGGAGGCTGTCCAACGTATTCATGAAAAGGCTGGAGAGGCGATTGCCATTCAAGCTAATGTTAGGAATAAAGAAGAAGTGAACGCAATGGTTGAACAAGCTATTTCCTCCTTTGGCACAATTGATGTATTAGTGAATAACGCAGGTGGTGGCATCCGCCAAAGTACATTTATGGATATGAGTGAGGAGCTATGGGAGGAAACGTTTCAGTTAAATGTCACTAGTGTTCTCCTATGCTCCCAAGCTGTATTAACATATATGATTCCCGTAAAATCCGGAAAAATCATCAATGTCTCTTCAGCGGCTGCACGAATTGGGGGGGCAGGGGAAAGTATCCATTACGCATCTGCAAAAGGGGCCATCAATACAATGACAATTGGCATGTCCAAAGAGCTAATTGACTATGGAATTATTGTGAACGGGGTTGCGCCTGGAATAGTAGAGACACCTTTTCAAGATAAATTCGCTCCTGGCGATCATCGTCTTGAGCGGCTGTCTTCTACTGTACCTATTAAACGGGCTGCAACAGCTAGAGAAGTAGCAGAAGTCATTGCCTTCCTTTCTTCTGATGCCGCCAACTATATTCTAGGTGAGATTATAAATGTTAGTGGCGGAAGGTAAATAACATAGTAGCTTATGTAGCAGTGGGTCTTTCATTGTAGAAAAGGTAGGGATGTTGGATGATCGTAGAATTAGATAAGGCAGATTTTAGTAAATGTAGGGAACTGTTAAATGAGCAGGGGCAATTAGAAGCAAAAGCAGTTGTGGAACGTATAAATCCGGGTCGTATTTTTGTAGATAACCGTGATAATCCGTCATCCGGGCTAATTTGGTTAGGTAATAATGATGGATTTATATTTTTTGGAAGTGAGCAAAATGAGGAATTTAACAATGAATTAAACAATTTGATTGACAATATAATTATCCCAGCAGCAAAAAAAGTGCAACTAAAATGGTTTGAAGGCGTTGGCAATCATGAAAAATGGAATCCTATTATTGCAAGCGTTTTTGAACATCGCCATTTAGGGAGCTGGCTTCAAAGAGTTTACACTTTACAGCAGGGTGATTATAAAGGGGACACTGTACCAATAGTGAATCATGAATATGAGCTATGTAAAATCTCTGCTACACTTCTTGACAATAAGGATCATTCAATCCATAACATCGTTTTTTTGCAATCCAAAATAGAAGCATTTTGGTCTTCAACAGATATTTTCCTCAGCAAGGGCATGGGCTATTGTATAATTCATCATAATGAGATTGTGAGTACATGTATTTCAGGCTTTGTTGCTGCAAATGTACATGGCATAGATATCGAAACGATAGAGGCTCACCAAGGAAAAAACTTAGCCCAAACACTCGCACACCATTATGTTCAAGAATGTTTAAAGAATAATTGGATTGCCTATTGGGATTGTATGGATATGAACAAGCCTTCTGTTGCAATTGCAGAAAAAATAGGGGACAGAAATAGGTTTCATTATACTGGCTATGAATTTTCACTGTAACTTAGATAGAAATGATGAAGATTTTTAACTAGAATCCACTTTCAAAGTGGATTCTTATCATGTTATCGGAATATGAAAAACAGGAATAATTCAATTAAAATAATAGTCAAAGTTCCTAAACCAACAAAAAGTATCTTTTTTTGAATTTCATTTTCGTCCGTACTTATTTTACATACTGAACAGCTTAAAGCTACCCTCGAAGGATTGACCATTGTCATTAACGAAGAACTTACATTTTGCGAACATGCCACTAGAATAGGGGACATTCCTATATGTAGGGCTGTTTCTGTTTGTAATCTAATGAACATCGTATTTGAAGCGGTGTTACTTCCTGTTAAAAAGCCGCCAATTGCACCGATTAAAGGTGAAACAAAAACATAGAACTGACCAAAGGATTGTGCCGCTAGTAAAGAAAGTAACTGAATCATTTTTGCCTCGGACATGATCTCAGAAACAACTACATACAAAAAAGTTGTTATGATAACTGGATAGCATTTTTTGAAAGTCGAAATAATACTTTCACTTATTTCTAAAACTTGTAGTCGATAGAAGAAAATAGTAAAAATACACACGATACATAGAAAAAAGCCAGGAGAATACAAAATGGATAGTTCAAAATTATATTTTTCAATCGTTAATAGGAATGTCCTTGATAAATAATTTTTTAGAGGAATAACCATTCTTGAGATAAATAAAAGGACTATTAACAGTAAATAGGGTGTTATATTTTTAATTGTATTTGATTCTTTTTCTAGTGAAGCCGTCCCATGCGTTGTATTCCTTTTTTTAATCATCAAAAAAATAACGAAGATGACCGTTAAAGATCCAAATAATCCTGCAAGCTCTACACTCACAAATCTATTGCATACCCAAACAGAAGCCCCTAATATTAATCCTACAAATAATACGGTGAATAGCCTTTTCTTCAAAGCTCTAAAGCCTACTCCTATGTAAACTACTAATAGGGCATAATAAATATAAATGGGTAAACACATTAAAGCACTGCCCATCCCCATTTTATCTAAATCTACATTACCTAATGTTGCCCCGATTATTGTTCCCATGGCCAGAGTTCCCCAAGGAATGATACATAAACTAATTAAGGCAATAAGAGATGACTTCATTGGACTAAATCCTAATGCAATAAGTAAAGGAGCTATGACAATGACTGCCAAACCAAAGCCACTAACAGATTCAATTAATGGGGATAGTCCTAATGCTAAAATGAGAATTTGAAAAATCTTGTCATCGGTAGCTTTAGTTATAGAGGAAGCTATTCCATCAATGGCTCCCGCTTTATCCATTAAGTGAAATAAAAGAATACCGAAAAATAATATATAGGCGATAACTGACGTAGTTAGCGAGCTTTTTATGATCGGTTCTGTTAAATCAAATATGCTACTATGAAAGAAAGGGGATAGTGCAATAGCCGCTGTTAAAAAGCAGGCTACTATTCCAGTAAAAATAGAAGACTTTTTCAAAACAAAAATCATAAAAATAATACTAATTAAAGGTAGGATAGCAAGTAAAAATTTTAACAATTAAATCACTCCCTTTGATTTCATGTAATTTTCCTATAGTGTAAATCTTTATTCTATAGTGTATTATTTTACGTTAAAATCCGTAAAAGGGAAGAGTTTTTTAAATTTTAACTCATTTTAATTAAAGAATGGAGAAATACTAATGGAATTTGGAAAACAAGTAAATTTTATTAGAAAAAAAAGAGGCATGAGTTTACAGGAGCTTTCAGCGTTGAGTAAAGTAAGTACATCTATGCTTTCTCAAATTGAACGTGGCGGAAAAAATCCAACAATTACTGTAGCTTGTCAGATTGCGGAGGCTTTAAATACCACTTTATCGGCATTATTAGATTCGCAAGAAACGAGAGAAATAGTTGTGATAAGAAAAGAAAAGAGGCCCGTGTACTTTGATGAAAGCTCTGGTTTTCAGAGACATTTATTGTCTCCATCCTTTCCGTCAAGAGGAATTGAATTTGTCAAAAATGTAATTCCACCCCTTTCAGAATCTGGAATATTCCCAGCCCATAAATCTGGAGTTAAAGAATACATATATGTGGAAAAAGGTAGCTTAAACGTGGAACTATCAAAAGGGGCTTATAAAGAACAATTAAATGAGGGGGATTCATTCTTTTTTGAGGCAAATACGGAGCATAGATTTATCAATGAGACGGATCATGAATGCATTTATTTTTTAGTTATTGATTCAACTCAAAGTAAGAATGGTAGTTGAACTGCCATTTTCAGATGTCTTATTAATAATTGATCCATTAAGGACTGTCAAAAGCAGTCCTTTTATTTATGTCGTTTTTCATTAAAAGCACACACTAGATCATTACTACTAAAATGACAATCTAAAAATACGTAACAAGAAAAATACTTAGAATGGTTAAATAGTTCAGCTATTAAAAAGTAATGAGATTTTATAGTTTCATATTATTTATTTGCTATCCATCCAATAAATAGCAAATTTTTATTCGTACTATTCATAACCTTTAAAATACAAAAAATTGAAAAAATATCCACGAAGCATTATCATAGTATTCTAAAGACTTTCACAATTAAAGGCGAGGAGGATGCCAGTGTTAAAAGCATTAAAAGTAGGTCTAGTAATGGAGCGAGCAAATCGAAGAAATTTAGTTGCACTAATTGCTGTTGTAATGATCGTTTTTGGCTTTATGTTTTATATAAAGGCGCAAGCCGTTGGTAATCAGCTTATTGAGAAAAAGGGTGATTATTATTCAACACAGGCTATATTATCAAAGTTTCAAGTGAAGGATGCTTCGGAAACAGGTGATGGTAGCGACATATTTAAAAATTTGACGAAGCAAAAAAGTAAGATTGCATTGCAAATAGCCACATTAACGATGGACAGACAATCCATGTATTATGAGTCTTCACTTCAGCTTGCTGAATTAAGACAAGAGGCATTCCAATTAGAAGGATACCATGATATCGCAGAATTATTACCCTCTAAATTACAAAATTCGATGGACTATCTTTATTTTAAATGGATGAATGATGCGGGAAGGGATACAATAACCGACTTATTTCAATACATACCTTTCTTATTATTTTTCTTTAGTTACGTAGGCGCGGGCTGGTACATATTTATTAGCTTCCAAACAAGTTCTATTTTGCTAGATGATTTTGAGCATTCTAGTTTAATTCAAGGCTTTCCTGTTCGTTTTGATTCCTATATTTTATCTAAATGTATGATTTCTTTGTTAGCCATCCTAACAAGCTTTTTACTCATTTTTATTTGCGCTAGTCCTTTATGGATCGTACATGGACTTGGTAACCCACTAGATCCTGTAGGAATTTACGTAGGAGATGCTGTATTAATCTCTTCCGTCCAATATATCGCGATGAGCCTTGGCTATATGTTCGTCATCTCCATTTTCGTTATGCTACTGTCGATTATATTGAATGTATTACTGAAAAATATGTATTTAACATTATTTGTGCATTTTATCTTGTTCTTTTTACCGATGATTTTCCCATCTTTAATTAGTGTATTTCCCTATAATCCTTTCAATTTCATGAACTTCAATGATATTTTACGAGGCGTACCAGTAGATTTAGCACAGCCTGTTGATATTACGATGAATCTAGGATTAATCATATTGTTTATCTGTATTATTTTAATGTTATTCGCTATTAAAACGTTTTTCTCAACAGGAAAAATCAAAAGGGCATAGGGGAGGTATTCATTAGCATGTGGAGTTATTTCAAATTTGAATTCAAACAATTTTTTACGAATAAGAAAAACTTAGCCATCTATTTTTTGCTTGCTTTTGCAACCTTCTTTTATGTGTTTAAAATAGCACCTGCATATAATCCGATTGAACAAGTCGAATATGAAGAAATTGAGGCTCGCTATTTAACACGGCAGGAATTTTTAGATTCGATGGAGGGTCAAAACATATATAGACTACATCCGGCCATCATCTTTGCAATTGATATATTTAAGCAAATTAATCCAATAGATAAAGCGAGATTAGAAGCATTAGATGAGGGGGATCTAAAAAAATATGCAGAGGTAACTCGTGACTGGTACTACTTTACGAATGCGATTACATACAAAAGTGATTCATTCTCCTATAACTCAAAGTATTTTATAAAAAATAATGATTATGCAGAAGATGATGCCTTTTATGCTTATTTAGAGCAGGCAGCCCGTTATGATACGTATGCGAACGCAAATTATGAATTATCAACGGAAATTTTCGAACAGCGGACAGCGCTTCAAACGTTCGAGCGTTTATTAAAGGGATTACTACCTGTTATTTTAATTGTGTGTGTACTACTTTTAGCCATTGATATCGTCACAAAAGATCGACGTCATCCATCCATTATCAAAGGATTCCCTATTAGCGATTGGAAAAAGCTATTTGTGAAAATGGTCGTTGTCCTACTAGGGAGTTTAGTATTATTTGTACCCCTTTTAGCTGGGCTCATTATTATAGGCTTACAATCCGGCTTTGGAAATTTCAATTTACCATCACCCATGTATGCTCCTCATCTCGAATGGCGTCAGGAAGGTAAATTTGAACCGATGACTTTAGGGATGTTTTTAGGACAAACCCTCATCCTGCTTTTAACTTGGTTTATGGTCATCATCAACGTTGTACTATTGTGCAGTATCATATTCCGTAATGAGATGATGAATTTTGCCATCGGCTTACTCCTTATTTTTGGCGAGAAGTTTTATTTCAGCCGATATGTTGGTTACTTTTGGGATATTCAAATCTACCCAACTTCTTACATTCAAGTCGGACAAATTGTTTCAAAACAACGAAATTTTTATTATATGAACGATTTTTTAGATTTCAATTTAGGATTACAGTTGTTACTTGTCTTAGCTGTAGTCATCATTTTATTCATGCTGCTTACTGTTATGAATAGACGTTATAAGCTAATTAAATAGGGGGGACACAGGTGATTGATATTCAAAATATTACTGTGCAATTTGCGAAAAAAACAGTGTTAAATGATATTTCAATGACATTTGAGCAAGGAGAAATGATTGGACTTGTTGCACCAAATGGAACAGGAAAATCCACATTTATGAATGTGTTGATGAATTATGTAAAGCCAATGAAAGGGAAAGTAGTATTTAAAGATGGAATAAGCTACTCGAATAAATCAAATGAAGTAAAAATTCATAGTTTTGTGTCGATGATGCCAGACCAAAGCGACTTGTATAATCACTTAAGCGGGCGCGAACATTTAAAAATGTTTGCAACAATGTGGCAATCCGATTTAAAACTGATAGATGAAACCATCGAAATTTTGAATATGGGGCATTATGTAAATAAAAAAACAGGCACGTATTCCCTCGGTATGCGTCAGCGACTATGCTTTGCTATGCAAATAGTTACGGATACGGACATTATGATGATGGACGAGGTGATGAACGGACTTGATCCAAATAATGTAGAAATTATTTCGAAGATATTAGTAGAGAAAAAGGCGGAGGGAAAGGTTATTATTATTGCCTCACATTTACTCGATAATTTAGAGAAATATGCAGATCGAATTTTCTTGTTTAACGAAGGAAAACTAGTGGATACGAATCAAATAATAGAAGGTTTCAGTCAAGCGCATATTAAAACGATTCGCGTGAACAATCTGGAGAGTGCAACTGAAAAACAACTGTCTGAGCTGTTTCCAAACATAAAGCTGCAAACACTTACAAATGGTATAACATTAATTCATTTACCAAGCTCTGAGGCCGCTTTATTAAGTTCACTTACATCTTTTTTAGTGGAGAGAAATGTAGTGGATTTTGCATTCGGAAAAGTGACATTAAATGATTTGTATTCTATGTATTATCATGAGTATAAAAATGTGACCTAGTTTTTTTGAATTTTATGCTAGATGATGTGGGAAGGTGTAATATTTAATTAAAACTAAAGAAAGATTTGAGTGAATGACGATAGATGTTGAACAATATTTAAATAAGACTTTTCCTGGACTCACGTTAACTCCTAGCCTTTATCAGCAATGGGATATTGGCATTCACGTTGAATTCGGGGCTGGATTTTATCAATGGAAAGATAATGGCCGTCTAAATCTAGCAAGGTTTCATTATGTATACCATCAAGCTTTGGCCATTTTTAACGAAATATTTTCGTATTCAGATGAGATTTTACTTGTGACAAATGTTTATCAGTATAAGCCTGCTGAAGGTAAGAAAAAGCGCATAAAAGTTTATGATCGTTATATAAAAAATAAACAATTAAAATACCATTTAAAACAACAAACCTTGCCATATGTATGGGATGATGAGGATGTTTATATTTCACGATTTTCCTTAAAGTGCTGCAAACAAGATATTCACTATGTATTACTCATCAAAGCAGCCTGTAACGAGGATTTTCGCTTGAAGCCCAAATTTGGTACAGGCTATAGTTATCCAGATGTATTTTTTATTAATTTGACGAAAAATGTTATCTTTTTTATTTATGATGATAGAGGTTGTGAGGTCATCGCGACGAATAAAGAAACGATAAAACCTTTAGGACTAAAATTTAGGAACTGGATAGATAATCGCAAATGAGATGACATCGTTGCACATTCTCAATAGAACGAATGGATGCAGGAATTAATCAACATAAGCTTTTATGATTTTGCATCCATTCGTTATGACAAGCAAAGGATAGGAAAAATAATCACTTAGTGTTTTTTACAATGGTTTTCATTCAAAATCATGGAGTTGCTACCCGCAGCTCTTTTTTTATGGGGCATCTAGCGATGTTTGATTGAAATAGAGCGCTTTGAATTGAGTATAGAAAATGTGGAGGAATGAAAATTGATGATGATTACTGAAAATATAATGGAGCAACGCTATCAACATCTTATCGATATACTTGCGAAACGATGTAACCGCTTTGCCTTTGTTGAGAACAGACAATTGATGGAAAATGAAGAATTACGGTTAGCCGCTGTTGATGGGCTATTGGCTCCTATTAAAAGTCAGCTTATCGAAAGAAAGGTTCAAAATGAATGGGAGACGACAACGCTTGGCGAAAATACGGCATTTGTTTATTATTTTCTATTAAATGATACGACTGCTCAATTTTTGAAGGAGCGTACCGACTCACTTTTTGGTTGGATTACGCCAGAATTACCGGAGGATTTAATGTTTTATGACGATGAACAATGTTTATTAGCAGCTTGCTCGCACGAGGGTTTCTTCTGGATGGATGAAAAGGTATGGGACCGTTTTTTATTAAGCTAAAGATGTATTCTTGTTACTTAATATAATGAAAAATAAGGGGGAGTACTTTATGTTATTTATACTGTTGTTTGTTATACCAGTATTAGGAGTTTTATATTTTTTAAATTTTACTACTTTTTTAAAGAAACTAATAAATGGAAAAAATACGTATAATCAAAATGTACTAGGAGCAATTTTAACCTTTATGCTGATCTTTACAATCATGTACTGCTTTGCTGGACTCCATTAATGGTTTAACGAGAAAATACCAAAAGCACGAATACGTAAGCAACTCCTTTAAAAGTAGTTGCTTACGTATTGTTAGTCATTCATAAATATCTCTTCTAATGAAGGTCGATTTGTTTGAATATCAAAAATGTCTGTATCAAATTTACATAAGGAATGCACAATGCTAGCAATATCTGATTCATCACGTATTGCCACAGTAATGTGTTGATTATCCGAATAGTTAATCGTCGTCCAAGCTTCGATTTCTTCGCGAGCATGACGGTACAACGTGTCATTTTTAGGTAAGAGCTTAATAGTTGTTTCAATAGTAGTCTGAAATTGCTTTTGTAATTGATCGATGGTTCCTAGACCTGAAATAATGCCGTTTTTCATAATAGCAATCCGGCTGCATAGCTTTTCCACTTCATTTAAATTATGTGATGTCATAAAAATAGTTTTGTTTTGACTGGCTAATGTTCGTATGAATTTTTGCATCTCTAACGCAGATTCCGGGTCCATCCCCGAAGTAGGCTCATCTAGGAAAATTAAATCTGGATTTCCGACGACAGCCTGTGCGACGCCTAGCTTCTTTTTCATCCCGAACGAGAATTTTTTTGTTTTAACATGGACCGCATTCTTTAAGCCTACCTGCTCTAATAAATCTACACATTGTTGTTTAGTTACCTTGTGCTTTTGTAATTTTGCAAAAAATTGAAGATGTTCCAGAGCAGTATCATTGCCATAAAACTCGGTATAGTCTGGTAGAACACCCACCTTGTGTTTCACACGATCAAGCTGATTGTTAGGTACACCTAAAATTCGAAATTGCCCACTAGTTGGAAGAACAATCCCTGTAAGCATATTAATGAAAGTTGTTTTCCCTGCACCGTTTCTTCCTAAAAAGCCAAAGATTTCTCCCTCCTGTACTTGTAAATCGATGCCCCGTACAACTAAATGCTTGTGATAGGATTTTTTTAAATCCATTGTTTCAATTACGGTCATTACAAATCCCTCCTATGAAGACTAAGTATCGAGACTCCTACCATAATAGCTGCAAATAACAGAACAACGAGCCATCCCCATGTTCCGCCCTCAAGCATATAATGATACGGAGTCATATATTTAATGATTTTTAACCAGAGTTTTTCTGAAAAAAGGCTCCATAAACCGAATATAGGAATAGCCATACTAATTAGTAATCCAATAAACATGGACATCGATCGCTTAGGAATGAGACATGATAGTAGCACACATAATGATACGATGTACGCTAGCATAACAAATAAGCTACCGAATGTTTTAATATAAAATTCATGAGAAAAGAATGCGATTATACTAAATGACGCTAATAAGCAAATAAACCAGTATGAAAAAATTCCTAATAATTTGCCTACAATAATAGAAGATCGAGATGTTTTGGTTACTAGGAACCGAATTGTCCTACTTTCTGTTTCCCTATTAATGGTGTCGTGAAATAAAGAAAAGATAAATAAAAAGCCCATTATATAAATTAGAAATACCAGTCCACTTACATAGCCAGCCTCAGCAAATTTAATGCCAGTAAGGAGACTGCTATTTGTGACAAAATCAGATAAATAATAGGAGACGGCAATAAAAATGCCAATCGTAATAAGTGAAAAGATACTGCGAAATGATTGAATAAACTCCTTTTTCCAAATAGCAATCATAGTGGTTCCTCCATAATAGAAATATATTTTTAACACTCTCTAGAGTATAAAGGCTGATTTTTACGTAAACCGAAACGGTGGATGACATGTTAATAAACTTTTTTGAACGCTGTTTATGTTCTGTTTATATTCGCTTTGTAGTGGTGACAAACTAGCAGTATTATTCATTGGAAAAAACATGTTAAAATGAATTCCATGTTAGACGGGAAAGGACAGATTTTAAATATGAATTTACAAGATGTGGCCATTTTACTTGTTGATGATGAATCAGCCATTTTAGATATGTTACAAATGGTTTTAACGAAAGAGGGCTTTCGACAAATAGATCGTGCAAGTACTGCTCAAGAAGCGTTAAATGCATGTAATAAGAAGCCATACGACATGATTTTATTGGATGTCATGCTGCCAGATAGGAGTGGCTTTGATATTTGTCCATTTATTAGGGAGACAACAGAGGCCCCGATTTTATTTATTACAGCAAAAAACTCAGACTTAGAAAAATTAACAGGCTTTGCTATGGGCGGGGATGATTATATTACAAAACCATTTAACCCATTAGAAATAGTCGCTCGAATGAAAGCCCAACTACGCCGCGTTAAATTATATGAGGAGGAAAGACCACTGCATCTATCTTCAAATATGTTCATTTATGATTTCGGCCGATTCCAGGTGAATGAGCGTGCAGGGGAATTAATTGTGGATGGACAAGTCATTTCTTGTCCCGCTCAGGTCTATCAATTACTACTCTTTTTTTGCAAGCATCCCAATCAAATCTTTACGAAAAGTCAGTTATATGAAGCTGTCTGGGGTGATCATAGCTTTGGGGATGATAATACGGTTACCGTACATATTGGCCGTATACGCGAGAGGATAGAAAAGGACCCGAAGGACCCCGAATTGTTATTAACCATTAGAGGACTAGGCTATAAATTAATTCAAAAAGAGGGGATGGTATGAATCGAATTAGTCGTCGACTTGCCTTTACCTTTATTTCACAAATTGTTTTTGTATTAGTGGCTTTAGCAATAGGTACCATCATTTTTTTAGTGTATGTTGGGTTGCAGTTAGAAAGTAAACCTGAAACACAGCATGTAACAAGTAGAAGCAATAGTACATTAAGGCAAACATTTTCAATTGAAAATGGCCATGTGTCGTTAGATGCTAACAAAATTTCTGATATAGAAAAGCGTGAGGAATGGCTACAAATAATCGATGCTCACGGAAATATGTTGGCCTCTTCCAAACTACCATCTGATGTTCCAACGCATTACGAAGCTGGTCAATTAATAGCCTTTTGGCAAAAAAGCATCCCGTTCCCATACGAGCTCATTATTAGCCAGGAGGAGAAGGGTGGACAAACCTATTTTGTTGTAGTTGGTCAAAAACGTCCTGCACGACAGCTAGCAGAAAAACTTCCAATTGAATGGGATGGAAAGCGCCTCTCTCAGCAAGGGGAGCGGCTATTGGAAGAAACTCACGGAACGCTAGCCATTTATTCAGCGAATGGGGAGATCCTCCAACAATACGGGAATGTGGAAAATCCTCAAGCAAAACTTTCACTCGATCATTTACTTGGGGATGAGGCTGATCAGCTTAGAAATAATGGCAGCCAATATATACATTTTGATGCAGAGAAACAGCAGACATGGGTCATTGAAGTACCATTCGCTGCAGTAAAGGTGGGGGAAGGTAAGCATAATACCTATTTAGGAAAAGCATTTCTTCTATATGGAGTAGCCCTTATTTTATTTATCATCGCCACAGCGTTTTGGTACGGTAAACGTTTTGGGCAACCCGTTCTCTATATTGTTAACTTTATTCAACGATTAGCGGATGGTAATTATCACGAGCAAGAGGTTAAGAAAAAAGATAAATCACTAAATCGTCGTGGTAAGAAGAAGCGGTCCTTCCGTTTATTTCGAGAAATTAATGATTCCTTGAATGAATTGAACCAGCAGCTCAAGCAGAACGAAAAGCTTCGTAAACAAATTGAACAAACTCGCGAAGAGTGGATTGTTGGTGTCTCTCATGATTTGAAAACACCTTTATCTTCTATAAATGGTTATGCGCATGTCCTTGAATCAGCCCCCTACAATTGGTCACAAGAAGAGTTTCAGCAGATTGGGAAAACATTACGTGAAAAATCAACCTTTATGTCTGAATTAATCGATGATTTAAGCTTAACGTATCGCCTAAAAAACAATGCATTGCCCATGGTTCGTCAAACGCAAGAAGTAAACGAAGTCATTCGAAGAGCCGTTATTCATTTTATAAATGATCCGCAATTTACTTCTTATGATATTTCATTTCATGCTTCTGAAGAGCCGATATCATACCCTCTTGATATGAAATGGTTTACGCGTATTATTGATAATATGATTTCTAATGCTATTAAGCATAATCCGACAAATACGAAAATTGCTATTATTGTGCAGAAGGAAAGCGATCATTACTTCACTGTTCGTATTCAGGATAATGGTATTGGAATGGATTCCTCCACGTTAGATCAATTATTTGAACGCTACTATCGTGGTACGAATTCAGAGGAAAATACAAGTGGTTCGGGGTTGGGCATGAGCATCGCTAAACAACTAACAGTAGCCCATGGAGGGGAAATAGCTGCTTCTAGTACTCCTGGAGAGGGTACTGTCATTGTTTTAAAATTTTATTCATGATGGCAGTCCTGCCTTTTATGTCCTTAAATTTTGGATATAAAGGGTAGGACTTGTACATTTATTTTATTAAATCCGTCACAACTTGAACAAGTAAGAATAAAAAAATGATGGGTAATATAATTTGAATCCATTTTGTTTGGATGTAGGGAATAATCTTTAAGCCTAAGAAAGAGCCAGCAATAGAGCCAAGTGAAACAGGAATAGCAATGCCCCAATTAACAATGCCAGTAAAATAATAAAAGAGGAAAGCGCCTGTACAGCTTGATAACGAAATCATTCTTGTTAATTCCACTGCTTTTAAATAATGGTGTTGTTTTTTTAAGAAATAGGTTATATTCATAAGTGCTGAGCCTGGTCCAAAACCTCCGTCATATATTGAAATTGCAAATGGAACAAGCTTGTTAATACGTTGTTCCTCCATTTCCTTGACATCTTTTACAATCCATTTATTACTGCGAAGAACCATCATAAATGCGAAAATTAAGCTTATACAAGCAACCACGTTCATGATTCGCTCCGATAAGAGGATTGCAAATATTGCACCTAAGACACCTCCTAAGCAAGAAACTATCATGAAAGAAAAGTATTTTTTCACAGATAAACGTCCTGTTATAACAAATGAAACTACATTCGATAGGGCTGATATTCCTGTCGCAAATTTATTAACAGCGACCGTTGTATGAATGGGAATGCCAACGAGTAATAAGGAAGGCATCAAAATAAAGCCTGCTGCACCAAACAGAACTCCTATTATGGCCGCGAGTAAACCAATCGTAAATAAAATAAACCCTTTTATTGATAACCATTCCTGTAGTAAAATTTCCATTTCATCACCTCTATCCTTAAATTACTGATAAACTATACATAAAACAAATATATATTTATTACTTATTCATAAATATAATTTATGGATAGAAAGGTGGGAATGGCATGAATTTACATGCTTTGAGAATCTTTACGAATGTAGCCAAACTTGGCGGAATTACTGCAGCAGCGAATAGTATGCTACTCAGTCAGCCTGCGGTTACCATACAAATTCGGAAATTAGAGAATGAAATAGGGGCTAAATTGATTGAAGGCAAAGGGCGTGGCATTCAATTAACTCCAGAGGGGAAGTTTTTATACGAGCAAGGCATGCGTTTATTTTACTTAGAAGCACAAATCGATGAAAAGCTTGGTAAATTTTTAGCCAAGGAAAACAAAATACATATTGCCTCGTCTTATATCCCTATAAATTACATACTTCCGCCTATCATCGCTAAGTACAAGCTTGCTCATCCTCATATTGAATTTTTTGTATCGTTAGGCAATGTGCAATCTGTGGAAGACCAAGTTCTGAATTATGAAGTAGATTTTGGTTTTGTCGTGCAAAGTAAAATCGGTCATACCGATTTACAGTTTGAAAAGGTAGTAGATATCCCGTTTTGGTTTGTCGTCCATCCCTCACATCCTTTAGCCAATCAAACGGTCTCCATGAATGAATTATCGAACGAAGATTTTATATATCGGGAACGCGGCAGCTCGACACTCGATTTATTGGAGTCTATTTTTTACACGTTCAATGCTCCATTACCTAAACTAGGACTTCAAATGCAGGGCTTACATGAATCCATTAAAGTAGTGGAGTCAGGATACGGTATGACTTTAGCTCCGTCCTACAGTGTGTCTGAAAGTATAACAAGTGGAAAATTAGCTCAAGTGTATATTGAGCAGGCAAATATTCAGCAAAGTTTATTTATTTGCTCGCGGAAATCTGATCTAATCGAACAACCATTTATACAATTTTTAAAAGCTCATATAAATGCTTAACTAATAAAACCGTGAAAAAGTACAATGCTGTTTCGGTTGACTCAATTTAATCAATTAAGTACGTAGAGCGAGATATATAGTTAGTAGTAATTGTTGGCAATAAAGAGAAAAAACACGTACATTAACGTTATTAAAATATTTAATTGTTCGTGTTTATAATAATGAAATGCGAATTGTTCATCGGCTGGACACGTTTGCTTTTTCGTAAAACACGAACATTATAAAATATTGGTTATTGAAGTGGTTAGGAGGAAATACTTTGCGAAAACTAGTAGTCAGTTTGTACAATGAGCAATGGATTCAACTGTTTATGGAAGAGGCTGAAAAACTGAATTTTATATTTAAAAATGAAATCATAGACATCTATCATATAGGAAGTACCTCTGTTCCTGGGTTAAAGTCTAAACCAATCATAGACATCCTGCCTGTTGTGAAAGATATTCATCACGTTGATAATTTCAATTTGGAGATGCAAAAAATTGGGTATGTTGCTAAAGGGGAAAATGGAATAGCTCAGCGTAGATACTTTCAAAAAGGTGGTGATAATCGCACGCATCACGTTCACTTTTATCAGATTGGAAGCGGTGAAATCACAAGGCATCTGGCCTTTCGGGATTATTTAATATCACATCCTGATGAAATGAAGCTTTATGGAGATTTAAAGGAAAGATTAGCACAACAATTTTCTAATAACATGAAGTCATACATAGCTGGGAAAGATTATTTTGCTAAAGAATTAGAACGAAAAGCATTGGCATGGTATGACGGACGATAATCTAGAGGCTGTCATAGACAGCTTTTTTAACTAAACCTGTTAGTTGAGGGGGATGGCAAGTTGGCGGATTTCCAATCCCAATTCATATTTGCTTCAAAGAATTATAGTTGATGTACTTATGAAGAGGGTAACTGGGAATGTATTATTTTGGAAAAATTTGATAAAATTAATTTACAATCATTACTATTAGTACCACAAGCAGAACATATTGAGCTTATTGTGTAAGTGATAAGAAACAGAATGAGTAACGGAGGTACACATGAAAACACACTATTATTTAGGTTGGTTTAATGATTTTTTTCCAGAGAATCTAGGCAGGGTGTTACAGGAGGATATAACTGATAGAAAATCGCTTGCTATGATTAGCTCGAATCCACTTTTGTATGAAGAGGAGGGTGCTACTGAACGCTCATGGCTTGACCAAGCAGGTATTCTATTCGATGACTATCATTTAATTAATTATCACGTACAGAAGGAAGATGCCCAAGCCTTTATTCGAAATGCGTCAGCCATTTTCTTGTTAGGTGGAGATACTCTTAAACAAAATGAGTTTTTACTAGACTATGAATTGTCGGATTTGATTAAAAAAAGCAGGGCTGTTGTAATGGGGGCAAGTGCTGGAGCTATCAATATGTCCGCTAAATGGTTATGCTCAAAAAACTTTGGCTATCCAGTTGAAAAAAGCACTTTATACGACGGAATTGGTCTTGACAATTTTTCCATCCTGTCGCATTTTGATCTTGAAAATAACATGGAGTTGGTGCAAGACGAGCTGACTGCTTTATCGGAAGAAATAAATATTTATGCGTCGAACAAGGATTGCGCTGTACGTGTAAAGGGAGGCAACATCGACATTTTAGGCAATGTCTATTTAATGTCCCACACCAAAATTCAGAAATTGGATGAGACGCTCTAGCTATGGTGAAATTATGCAAAGTTAAAGCGTGTTTGGATCAAACTTATGTCCAAAACACGCTCTTTTCTTTTTTTAATATCAATTTGATCAAACCTTGGCAACAAAAAGTTTAGGCTTTATCATGAAGTGTACTTTTTGTTCGAGATGGGTCTAGAAATTGTGGAGAGTTATAGTAGTACCACATTGATATGATTGGTAATGGTTTGAGGTACCTTCTTTGACTTTAAAATGTGTTTCCACCAAAAATAAAACTTCTCTAAATGCGCAAAAAGCGAAGAATTTAGAGAAGTTTATTCTATCTCGGAATTAAATACTAAAAATTCAGAAAATAATATATATATTGCTCTTTATACAAATATTTTTCCTTCAATGGAAACAACTGCAGCTCCTGCTACTTCAATAACAGCATTCTCCGCATCAGGTGTAATCGTTACATAAAGAATCCCTGGTCTATTGATCGTATGTCCTTGACCAATCATTAATTGATGTCTTTCTTGTTGAGCTAGTATATTCTCAAGATATAAATAACCGCCTAATGCACCGTTTGCCGCACCTGTAACTGGATCTTCATCAATTCCTATATTGGGGCAAAAATCTCTTGTGTAAATATCAAATTGCCCATTTGTGTCAAAGGTAAAGAGGTGAGTGGTTGAAATGTTAAAATCATTGTTCATCTTTTTAAGCTCGTTTAAGTTAGGCTCTGCTTGGTCAATTGCTTGACGGGTCTTCACTGGAACCATAAGATGTGGGACACCTGTATTCGCTATTTTTATTGGAAATCTATCATCAAGGTCTGTTTCATGTATACCTACAAGATCCGCAACGACTGCTGGGCTAATGTCGATACTTTTTACTTGGGGACGTACTTGAGTCATAGATACTCGCGTTAATTGATTATTTTCCATCAGCCATTTTACGGGAATTAGGCCTATATTGGATTCAAAGACTATTTTATCGTCCTTATCCATCCAATTGTACTTAGTAGCCATTAACCATGCTGTACCTAATGTGGCATGACCGCAAAAATCAACCTCTTTGGTTGGTGTAAAATACCTTATTTTATAATTGGCATTAGCATTCGATGTCGGTAAAAGAAAGGCCGTCTCCGAAAGGTTTAATTCATTCGCTATTTTTTGCATGTCCTCGTCTGTTAAGTTTTCTGCATTCGGTATAACGCCTGCCGGATTCCCTCCAAAAGTTTCTGTTGTGAAAGCATCTACATAAAAGAACTCTATCTTTTTAGTCATGACTATCTCCTCCTTTATTCTAAGATTATTGTATTATGATAGAATTAATAAGTAAAATTCATGTTTTTGATCATCAACATGAGGAAGTCGAATGGAAAGATTAATCGTACATGGGGGTTATATTGTGAACCTGTTGCAAATAGAAATATTCGTCAAAGTAGTCGATATAGGTAACTTCACAAGAGCAGGGGAAATTTTGGCGATGACACAATCCGGAATCAGTCATAATATCGCTTCTTTAGAGTCAGAACTCGGTATTACACTTTTGAATAGAGGGAGAAATGGAATCTCATTAACAGATAGTGGAGAACGTATTATAAAACATATGAGAAATATCCTATCAGAAGCTGAAAGCATTAAACAAGAAACCGCTTCCATTTTAGGTATACAAAATGGAAAAATAAATATTGGTAGTTTTTCAAGCTTCTCATCAAAATTGTTGCCTACTATCATATCAAGGTTTAGAGGAGAATTTAAGGGAATTGAAATAAACTTTTATGATGGCAGCTATGATCAAATAACGCGTTGGGTAGAAGAGGGGAAAGTGGATATTGGTTTCACGTCTTTAAGTAACCCCTTGGATCATTTGAAGACAATTCCTATATTAAACGATAGATTGGTCCTCACATTACCAATTCATCATCATCTTGCAATAAATGGACAAGTAAAAGTGGAAGATCTTCAGGGGGAGGCTTTTATTATGCCCAAGCTAGGATGTGAGGTAAGTGTTATGAAATTTTTAAAGGAACAAGAAGTTTCCCCAAACATCCAGTTTAATGTGGAAGATAATCAAACTATCATTGCAATGGTACGGGAAGGATTAGGCATTACCATCATGCCAGAGCTAGCTTTACCCTATAATTTACAAGGTACCATTGTAAAACCTCTCTTACCCGAACCTTCCCGTGAAATAAGCATTATTACTCGATCAAAGAAGCAATCCCTTCCTGCTGTCAAAGCGTTTATAAAGACAACGATGGATTGTATAGAAGATTTACAGCTTTAATATGAATTTAGAAACGAAGAGGCAGAGAGCATGTTTTGATTCATTTTTTCAAAGCATGCTCTTTATAATTGGTCTCAAATAGAATTTATTTAGTAAAGGACACGCCATAAATAAAAGGTGGCGTAGGATTCCCAGTTTTTCCATGGTATCGATAATTCCGTGATTTCATCTTTCGTCGGCTTTCGATTCATATTTTGTAATAGTTTTATCGAATTAATAAGACCCACATCATCGATTGGAAAGGCTGTCTGGAACCTAAGGCAGCGCATTAAAACATAATTGGCTGTCCAAGGGCCAATTCCTCGTATTTTAATTAAGCTTTTTTCAGCATCTTTAAAATCCATTTTCATTAATTTTTCCTTCGACAATTCTTCACTTGCCATTAATTTCGCAATGCCAATGATATATTCGCTTTTTTTCACCGTCATTTTAATATCTGCAAGGTCTGAGGGTGTTAACTGTGCAATTCTTTCGTACGATGGGAACACCCAATATTTATTACCATTCCATTCGATGAAATCGCCAAATTTTTCTACAAATTGCCTCTTTAAGATGTACGCGAAGGCTAAGTTAATTTGTTGGCCTAAAACTCCCCAGCATAAAGCTTCAAATAAATCAGGAATGCCAATTACTCGTAATCCATAGAAGTTTCGGGCAGGTACTTTAAGTAAAGGATCTGCTTTTGCCATTTCATAAAAGGGTGTTAAATCGTTATTAAGATCAAACCACTCATCCATAAATTTGACAATCTCTTCGCATTTCCACCTCTCAATAGGTTTAGATTCATTTAAGAATTGAACAAGCATTTGTTTATTATTAATGAAGTTTATCTGTACTAAGGACCGAATTTCACCGATAGTTATTACTTTTGTAATGCTATCATTCTCTATTTCATACATGCATTCATTCTGTTCTCTTGATAGATAGCCTAGATTGGCATTCATGTTGAACTGTTCAGGTAGGGTAATGACAATACCATTCTTGACTTCATGCCATATCATTTTTTTCATTCTCCTTTACAAAATACATTGATGTCATTTTTACTTTATCACATCATCATCTTTAGTAATTTTGTTATCTTGCTATTACATTCTAAACACCTTATTTTTTTCAATGGATGAGGTTATAGTGTTAGTTATCAAGAATGCTAAATAGGAGGGATAACATGATACAGGACATAAAGGCACGTGTCGAAAACTTAGATTGGGAGTCCATTCAAAATGAATTAGATGAGCAAGGTTTTGCAAAGCTTCCAGCAATTTTAACAAAAGAGGAATGTGAATTTTTCATGGAAATGTATGGGGAGGAAGAGTCCTACAGAACGACAATCAATATGACGAGATATCGCTTTGGAAATGGGGAGTACAAATATTTTTCATATCCATTACCCGACATCCTTCAACATTTAAGAGAGTCTTTTTATTTAGAATTAGCGAAAACAGCTAATCGGTGGCTGAGCTATTTAAAGAAAACGGAGCAGTATCCAGAACAACTTCAAGATTTTTTGAATACCTGTGAGGAGTTTAATCAAACGAGACCGACACCTTTACTATTAAAGTACGAAACAGGCGGATTTAATTGTTTGCATCACGATTTATATGGCGATCTATTTTTTCCGTTTCAAGTAGTGTTTGTATTAAATCAACGTGAGAAAGACTTTTCCGGTGGAGAATCTTTATTAGTAGAACAAATCCCACGTGCCCAAAGCAGGGGACATGTCATTACGTTAGAGCAAGGCAGTGCACTTATTTTTCCAACTAACCACAGACCTGTTCTCGGTAAAAAGGGTTATTATAAAAATACAGTACGGCACGGTGTAAGCACGGTTATTTCGGGAGAACGATATGGCCTTGGAATCATTTTTCACGATTCTAAATAAACATTAAATTTCAATATGTTGCTATTTCATTCTTTGAAATGTCCATTTTGAATGGATAGGGAGTATATTATAAGTTGAGGTGAGAAAATGCCAGATAGAATGGATCACGGCCACAAAGAGAGCTACACTCAAAGTCATTCGAATGATGTAGAACTGATAACAGAAGAGAAATGGCAAGCCATTATAAATAATGATATAACGTACAATAATCAATTTTTTTACGCTGTGAAGTCAACAGGGATATTTTGTAAGCCTTCTTGTAAATCACGCGTTCCGAAAAAAGAAAATGTATGTATATTTCAAAACGCAGAACAAGCTCTCCGTGCAAATTTTCGCCCTTGTAAACGGTGCAAGCCTACAAATGAAAATCTACCTGATAGCGAGTGGGTTAATTTAATTACGGAATATATTGATAAAAATTTCACAGAAAAACTAACGCTAGAATCGTTAGCAAGCATTTGTCATGGAAGTCCGTATCATATGCAGCGAACATTTAAAAAGATTAAGGGCATTACGCCAGTTGAGTATATACAGCAAGTTAGAGTTCACGTAGCTAAAAAGTATTTGATTCAGACAAATAAAGCGATTGGAGATATCGCCATTTGTGTGGGGATGGCTAATACGCCTTATTTTATTACTTTATTTAAAAAGAAAACGGGCCAGACCCCAGCGCAATTTCGTCAAATGAGGAAGATGGAGGAACAGGACAATGGAAAAATTGAATAAACCAACACTTTACTGGTCTTTACTAAAGTTTAAAGATTGGAACTTCTATATAGCGTCAACGTCAAAGGGTCTTGTGTTTATAGGTTCACAGAACAAACCATTTGAGGAATTAGTCGAATGGGCGACGAAACACTTTCCAGGAAGTCCGCTTGTTGAAAATGCTGAAAAACTTGAGCCCTTTGTCGTTGAAATCACTCAGTATCTAGACGGAAGACGGAAATCCTTTACGATCCCATTTGAGTACGTAGGTACACCATTCCAGCAAGCAGTTTGGCAGGCACTTTGTGATATCCCTTATGGACAGACGAAATCCTATTCTGATATTGCAAATGATATTCATAAACCAGCAGCTGTTCGGGCAGTTGGCACGGCTATTGGGGCTAATCCAGTATTAATTACGGTGCCATGCCATCGCGTAATAGGAAAAAATGGCTCATTAACTGGCTATCGAGGCGGGTTAGAAATGAAAACAATGCTACTTAATCTGGAAAAGCGAGCTTCATTACACATTGAGTAATCTAATTATTGCTGTACAACGATTGGAGATGCCTTCATGAGTAGTGAATTATTCTATAAAAATCCAAAAACCATTCTGAATAAAGGGACTGGCTTCCTTTCCGGATATACGCATTCACTTAATCCTTATACAGGCTGTTCATTTGGGTGTTCCTATTGCTATGTCCGTGAAATGCCAGTATCTCTATTTCGGGAAGGAGAATGGGGAAATTGGGTAGATGTAAAAAATGGAGCTGCACATTTACTAAAAAAAGAACTTCATCGCGCCAAAGCTAAAGGAAATGTAACTATTTTTATGTCATCAAGTACAGATCCATATCAGCCAATAGAGCAAAAGGAAAAGGTGACACGATCTCTACTAGAAGTTATGGTAGAAGATCCACCTGACTTCTTATTAATACAGACTAGAAGCCCACTGGTAAGTCGAGATATCGATTTGCTGCAACAATTGAAGGACAAAGTTCGAGTTAGTATGACGATTGAAACCGATTCTGAAACGATACGAAAACATTTTACTCCAAAGGCACCTCCAATCCAGGCACGCTTTAAAACATTGGGAAAATTAGCAGCTGCAGGCATACCAACCCAAGTTGCTATAGCTCCCATTTTACCAAGTGGGAACCATTTTCCGTTGAAACTAAAGCCATATGTCGATCGGATCTGTATAGATGACTACTTCATGGGCGATGGTAGTGGCGGTAAACGCACACGAAAACTCGGTATTGAAAAGAAATACGCCCAACTTGGTTTAGAGGAATGGTACGGACCACATGTTCTTAAAAATGTATATAACCGATTTATTGAAGTCTTTCCCGAAAATCAAGTGTATGTGAGCCAGGCTGGGTTTGAGCCTTAAAAAGACTGTATTTGGAACGATGAATAGAGATTTGAAAACCATACCAAATAATCATGCAATTAAAGGTTTTATCAAGGGTGCATTTTTTAATTGGAGTTTTAGCTGTAATAGCGAATTATTTAAGGGGATGATGGATTGATACTATGGGTACTATTAATTAATAAGCACGTAAAGTAAAGATGACATCTGTAAATAAAAAACGTTTGGTAACAACAAGCAGGTATAAATAACTTGCTTGTTGTCTTTTCATTAAATTTAATTTAAGCAGAGTCTACAGCATTTATGGTCTAGTGCATATAAAATTTTGTTGTCCTAAACAAAATTAACTGAGCGTTTACTACACTTATTTTTTTAATTCCGTCTCACTATTATTAGTATACTTTTCAATGAAACATAACTTCCTATAATTTATATTATGTAAACTAAAATTATTTGGCGAGGAGGAGGGTTTAGATACGTCAACTATCCATAATATCTGTACTTTTCGACTTGTAATTCTGAAGTTCCTTATAATTTTCATGTGAACGATAACTCTCCTTTTTTACGATAATGGGATGATTTTGTACAGATAATAATTATTGTTTAATACGATATCTGGAGGTTTTATACTTGCAACTACACGCAGCCATCGATGAATTTGTATTGTATATTGAGATTGAAAAAAATTACTCGGAAAATACGGTTACGAGTTATGAATACAATTTACAGCTCTTCTTAAGCTTTTTAACGGACCATGGCTGTTCAACCTGTTTAAATGAGATCACCAAGACCCAAGTACGTCGCTTTATCCAATATTTATTAGGATCATTAAAACAAAAACCTCCTATTTGCTTCTTAAAGTAAAGAAAATATTCTTCATTGTACAGTTGATGTTGAAAAGCAAACCCATAATAAATACTTATTTATTAAGTCGATAGTATAAGGAGAAATAGGCGTTCCGAAAATTTTATGTGACCCTTTTAGTTTTTGTTTCGACACCTAACTTTTGGGGTGCAGTACCGAATTGCCCGATTGTTGAAGATCGTTTATTCAATATAGAAGAAACCCACGAATTTTGAAAAAAGTTTGATCAAAATGCGTGGGTTTTATTTAAATGCGAAGTTATTTTTATCAAACTATATTACAAATAATCGAACTTAATTATAAATGATCAATCTTTTTTACAAACTACAACTCTTTTTTCTTCCATCATTAGGATATTAATTTATTTAAGAAACAATTTTTATCTCTTTACGAACAAATTCACATGTCCAAAAACCTAAAAATGAATTTAAGCTTCTGTATATTGTCCAATCTTTCTGAATTTCTCATAGCGATCCTCAATTAATTGTTCGCCATTTAGAGAATTCAATGCTTTTAGTGTGACGCTTATACATTCTTTTATATAGGATGCTTGCTTCGGAACATTGCGGTGTGCACCACCAGTTATTTCAGGGATTATTCCATCAATAACGTCGAGCTCTTTTAAGTCAGGTGCTGTTATACGCATTGCTTCTGCAGCTTGCTTCCCTAGGCTACCATCTCGCCATAAAATCGATGCAGCCCCTTCAGGCGAGATAACCGAATACGTTGAGTTTTCTAACATAAAGACTCGATTAGCTACGCCTAATGCAATGGCACCACCACTTCCGCCTTCCCCAATAACAATACTAATAACTGGTACTGTTAGAATCGCCATTTCAGCAAGAGTTCTGGCAATGGCTTCACTTGGGCCGCGTTCCTCGGCTGCCTTTCCTGGATAGGCACCTTTCGTATCAATAAAACAAATAATTGGGCGCTTAAATTTCTCAGCCTGCTTCATTAAGCGTAATGCTTTACGATATCCTTCAGGGTGTGGCATACCAAAATTCCGCCGAATATTTTCTTTAGTTGATTTTCCGCGCTGGTGTCCAACAATTGTTACAGGCAGTCCTTCAAAGAGAGCAATTCCTCCAAGAATAGCTGCATCATCACCAAATGTGCGATCTCCATGTAACTCAATAAAGTTTTCACACATAGCTTCTATATATTGTAAAGTTGTTGGTCGTTCTGGATGTCTAGCAACCTGTACACGATCCCATGGCTTCATATTGGCATAAATAGATTGTTCTAGCTGTGTTAGACGTGTTTCAAGCTTTTCGATTTCGCTTGTCATATCTACATCTGCCTCTGTAGCAATCGTTTTTAATTCATCAATTTTTTCTCGTAATTGTATTACTGGTTCTTCAAAAGCTAAATTTTTAGACATGTTGCACACCGCCTTTTGTATGCATTTTTACAAGCATTACTATTTGATTTCGTAAATCCTTCCGATGGAAAACTGCATCAAGCTGACCATGCTCTAGTAAAAACTCTGATTTTTGGAAATCACTTGGTAATTTTTCTCTTAATGTTTCTTCAATGACACGGCGACCAGCAAAGCCAATCAATGCTTGTGGTTCCGCAATATTAATATCTCCAACAGAAGCAAAGCTTGCTGAAACGCCACCGTAAGTAGGGTGCGTCATGATCGAAATAAATAATAGTCCTTCTTCACTATGACGTTTTAATGCCACACTCGTTTTTACCATTTGCATTAATGATAGAATACCTTCTTGCATGCGCGCTCCACCACTAGCAGTAAAGATAATAACCGGTACACGTAATTCAATAGCTTTTTCAACGGCACGTGTGATTTTTTCTCCTACAACGGAGCCCATTGAGCCCATACGGAAATGAGAATCCATAATGGCTACAACAATTTCTTCTCCATCAAGAGTACCTACGCCAGTCAGTACAGCTTCGCTTAATCCCGTTTGTTGTTTAGCCACTGAAATTTTTTCTACATAATCAGGGAAATTAAGTGGATTACTTGTTTGTAAATGATCATCCATTGAAACAAATGAACCTTCATCTAAGAAATATGCTACGCGCTCCTGTGCAGTCATTTTGAAATGATGGTCGCATTTTGTACACACTTTATGATTTTTTTCTAATTCCTTTGTTAACTGAATGTGACGGCATTCTGGACATTTTGTCATAAGTCCTTCTGGAAATCCCTTTTCCTGTCCGTCCTCTTTCTTTTTACTAAAAAAGCTACGTATTGCCATGTTTGACTCCCCCTTTGTTGTCTAAATGCCTTGTTCAGCATTCATCCACTGTTCGTAAGCTTTAAATGCTTCTTTTTCATAGCCAAGCTGCATCGATTTCAACATAGTTTGAATGATTAATTTTTCTTCTTCTGTTGAGTTTCGATTTAAACGGTCATCGCCATAAACTACTAACTGAAACCAGACTTTTAGTGAAAGACGATTTCCTTACGTGATGATTATTTCTCGTAAAACATCCCGACAATTCATCGTACTTTCTATCTCTAGCTTTACAAAAAAACTGCCCCACACTGGTAGTGCTCGCAGAGTTTCTGTACAACTTATAATGCGAATGGCTTCCTTTTCATGAATTGTCGCGTTAATTCGAAATCCTTTTTGATTTTTCATCTTCTAATATAAACATCGACAATATTTCTACGAGCTGATGCTTTTGTAGAAGCTAGAAACGTACCTTCCCCATGTCTCGTTTCAATAAGACCTAATAACTCTAAACTTCGCAATGCCTCTCTCACAGAGGATCGCCCGACACCTAGACGTCTGAAAGGACTCTTTCGGAAGGTGACGTTTCACCAGCCTGTATTTTTTCTATTTTAATAAGTTGTCGTAATTGTTGGACGATATCTAAAAACACTTTCTTTTGTTTGGTTTTTTTATCCATACGATCAACTCCTCGGTCAATCTATTCGCCTTGGAATAATTATTACTGTCGCTTTCCTTTCGCGCAGATAAACAATGCATCCAAAGGCTTTATCTTCATTCAGTAGGTGTTTGGAAACCTACTAAAAAGAAACAAAATCCACCATTTTCAGATGATGGCGTCTCTTACTGAATGAATTCAAAAGTGGTCTGGCCACTTTTGAATTTGGCTTTATCTTACAAAATAATTATTTGAAAGTAAAGAAAAAACTGCATAAAAATTTATGCAGTTTCTAAAATTCCCTTCAATTTCATATTCTTTTCGTCGTTTGTACATATTTTATTTTCACATGAGGTCTACCAAAGCGCTTTTCAAGCGTTCTCTCAATGTAAAGCAATTCATCATATATCATTTGAAGAAACTCTAAGAACTTTTATGGGATACAGTTCTGGTAGTGAAGCAAATATTACAGTTATTGATTTAAGTGGGATTCCATTTGAAATATTAAGTATTACAGTTTCTTTAGTGTCTCGAATCACGTTTGATTTTGGATATTATTCAAAAAAAGTACTTGGAGTTAATCCAACACCTAAGTTAAAATGTGACCGCCTTCTACATGAAGAACGGTTCCAGTCACGAAACCATTTTGTAGCAAGTATAGTACGCTTTGTGCAACATCTTCAGCTCTTCCTATTCGTTTCACAGGGAGTTTGTTTTCAACTGCATTATAGAAGTTATTACGTGCTTCTTCTGCCATTTTGCTACGGGAAGGTGTATCAATTATTCCAGGTGAAACGATGTTTACTCGGATCGGAGCAAGTTCTAAAGCCAAAGTCTGGCCTAGATTCGAAATAGCCGCATTGACTGCACCTAGAATTGCTGAGCCAACCATAGACTTGTAGGCTACAACCCCAGAGAACAAAGTGATTGAACCGTTTGGTAAAATTTTCGAAGCACCGTATTTCGCTGCATAATATTGTCCCCAGAATTTGTTTTCAAATAGTTTTCGGGCTTGGGCTGTATCCGTTTGGAGGAATGACCCGCCGGATGTTTCTGCCGCGCTTACCACAAGATGATCGAACTGGCCGATCTTTTCAAAGAAAGACTGAACTTGCTGTTCTTGCGTTGTATCTAGAGTATAAGCCGTTGCTCTATCTCCTAGCTGCTCTTTGGCATTCCGTAATTTATCTTCGGAACGGCTGGCAATGATTACTTCTGCCCCATGAGCTATTAGCTGTTTAGCTGATTCCAAACCAATCCCAGAGCTTCCACCGATAATTACAACTTTTTTATCTTTTAACATGTTTTTCTCCCCTTATACGTTTACTTAATAGATTAAAAATTCAATACCTCTTGCAGATGTAAATCAAGTTCAGATACAAACTTTTCAACTTTCGGATTTTTGACTACATCATAACAAGAGAAACTCTTTAAAGGCTTCATTCCGAGAAATTTATGTATACGATGTAAATGACTTAATGCATCTTCTAGGTTGCTCCCTTCAAAAAATTGACTTGGATCGTTAAATGCTTTTTCAGGAGCATTCCAGGTAGTCGAAAACATATATTTCTTTTCAGTCAACAACCCGCCTTTTCCATACTGATCGGCACCCCTAAAAAATAAACCATAAGCATATACTTCATCCATATAGGACTTCAATAAGCCGGGGACACTGAACCAATAGATAGGTGTTTGGTAAATGACAATATCAGCCCATATAAATTTTTGTTGTTCTTCTTCGATTTTATATCCTTTTTGAATAATTGTTGTTTTTACATTGTTTTTTTCACTTAAAAAACTGACCATTTTGTTCATCAATGTTTGGTTTAAATTCCCCTCTGCTGAACTATACTTCTGATGACCGTTAATTATAAGTATATTTTTCATCTTTATCTAGCTCCTTCAATTATATGATTTCTAAAAAAACTGCCTAGCGTGTAGTTGATAACCCTACTGCACTTAAGGTAAAATTCAAATCGTTTGCTTCATCCGGAAGATACTCATGATTATGTCTCAATAGCAAAGCATTGATTTATATAGCAATGAGAGCAAACGGTAGTTTGTTTCGTTGATTTCTTGCAATAATTTTAGTCACCTCCTCAATAAGGGATGAAATTATAAGTACAACGATATTATAAATATAGTAACTTCATTTATGGAAGTAGTGATATTTATTTCATAAAGTTTCTGAAAGTATACTATTGTGATATGATAAGGTGAATTAAACAAAAAAATTTTTCGGGAGGATGTTTCATATGAGTGTTATTGAGCCAGTAATATTAACCAAAGGAGCACCAGATGAGACTTGCCCCATTGCTAAAACGCTCGACGTGATTGGGACTAAATGGACTTTTTTAATTATTCGCGATCTGCTTATAGAAGGAACAATGCGATTCAGTGACCTATTGAAATCAATGAATGGAATTAGCCCGAAAACACTTTCACTCCGTCTTAAGACACTAGAAGATCATGGGATATTGAATAAAAAGGTATTCCCGGAGGTTCCCCCTCGTGTGGAATATACGTTAACAGACAAAGGAAAACAATTGGAAGGTATTTTCATTGAATTAAAGAGATTTGGATTAAATTTATAAAAAATTAAAATAAGTCATTCTTTAAATTTTGGTAAGTTAATTATGAATCATATCAGAGCATTTTTATTTTTAAATCTATTTCTCAGGCTATGAACTAAACAAACTACGCTATCACCGCATATTGATAGTAAAGTAAAGCTATTTTAGCCTTACACCTCCGAATTTTGTTACTTAGGGTCACTCCTATCCCAAGTGACCCTTTTTATTTTTTTCCTTAAAGTGTTCATTAACACTTGTTTAAATTTATTTAAATGAACCTAGGCTGCTTCACTTTTGTCTTTTATTAGATTTTGCAAGATCATAATCAACACCTTTTTTAAATACTTTTTAAAAATTAGAGTATCAAATTTATTACTTGTCGCTACTTTCAATCCTTTAGTAATCTTTTCTCAGTCAATTCAACAATATAAAAAAAGTTATCCATTGGTTCTATATAATGTGTAAAAAGAGTCGAACATACAAATTTGTATGTTCGACTCTTCAAGTATTCCCGTTTTAGAATCTCAATATATATTTTCTTATGAACTTGAATCGTGATTCTTTAACAACAAACTAAGTTCATCTAAGTAATAATTTCATAAAAAATACCTCATATATTAATATAATCCTACAGATTGTAACATTATTCCTTTTTTGTTTCTATATCAGTAAAATAATTTCTAAACAAGTTCCCAAACGTTGTTTAGAAAGCTTTCTTCGTAGAGTCACCAAAGTCTGATTCGGGAACGTTATTAGGTTTATTTATGTATAAGTTATAAATCCTTGTAGCACTAAAGCCTCCGTTACTTTAAGTACATTGCTTTACAATCTTTAAGGAAGAAATAGCTTTTTTTGTGATTCAAAACTACCCATAACGCACCCTGATAGATTAATAAGTTTTTAGTTTTGTCCCCATTTATTTTCAAAAATAAGATGTTCTAAAGAACGCCTTTTTTCCCAATTAGCTAACTCTAAAATGGGTTTTTCTGGGTAATTTTCAGTATAACCGATTGATATAAGAGCAATGGGATCGATGTGTGGTGGTATTTCTAAAATGTCTCTAATATCATTCTTTTTATAAAAACTTACCCACCCCATTCCAAGTCCTTCAGCACAAGCAGCTAACCACATATTTTGAATAGCACAAGCTGTTGATAATATATCTGTTTCAGGAATGGAATTTCGTCCTAATACATGGGAACCTCCTCTTGTAGGGTCACATGTAACACAAATAGTTATAGGAGCTTCTTTTAAACCCTCAATTTTTAAATCAAGGAATTTCATTTTTTTCTCCCCATCATAATGAACAGCTAATGCTCTGCTTTCTTTTTCTGCTGCCCAAGCCAATTTTTCTTTAATTTCGTCCGTGGAAATCAAAATAAAGTTCCAAGGTTGCATAAATCCTACTGAAGGTGCATGATGAGCTGCATTTAATATTCTTTGTATAATGTTTTCAGGGATAGGAGTTGATAAAAAACTTCGAATATCTCTCCTATTATAAATAACTTTATAAATAGACTCTCTTTCTTCATTAGAAAACATAAATTTCTCCCCTTTTCTTTACAAAAATATTTATTTTTAATATTAACTAATTTTTCATTATTCTGCCACGTAAGTTGAAGTAAAAATACACCAAAAAGCGTGGTTTGGGTATGTTTGTCCTTATCGTTGTATCCGCATAAATCTGACTCCACCTCTTCTTAATTCGGATTAACATTCGTCAAATCGATTACCACATTTCCTTTCAGTTTCATATATGGATAATGGCATCATTAATAATAGACCGGTTTAAAGACACCCTTCGCAGATTTCACAATTGCCTTTGGCTGCTGAATTGATAGTCGTTCTAATAGCCAACGAAGCTCTTGCTGTGAGAAAGTTCATACTTCAGCGTTTCTTCTACAACATAAACAAAAATACCCTATAAGATGACCTCTTTGAAAGTGTCTATCTTATAGGGTACTTTTTAAAACGTAAACTTCACCTTTTTTCTAATACTTTTACGCTAACTGCAGCATACGTAAATATTACTTTTTTAATCCTTTTTTCAATGAACCCCCACAATGGATAAGCTACTTCTATGTCTTCTTGTAAACTTATTCCTTAGCGTTCAGATTTAGCCTCTCTGAAGATTATCTCAAGGAAAATTATTAGCAGTTATACTATTGCGAATTTCACGCTTATTTTTCCGGTGAATAGATAGTATTACTATTTCCATCAATAATTAACACCGATTTTCCAGGTATTGTCTTGCCTTGATAGTTAAATTCATCTTCTGAAAAATTTGCGACTACTCTTAATGCTTCACCATATTCAGTCATTTGAACGAGTCTATCATCTGATATAATTTTAAAATCTGTCATTTCTTTCGTTATTGCTTTTTTGCTAAAATATGACCATACCCTTGAATGCCTTACAATTGTTTCTTTATGTTTTTCCCACTCGTGTTTATCTATATGATATAAAGGAGGAACATTATAAAGTATCTCATACAACATTCTATTTGTTATTTCGTCTTTAAATTTTAAGGTTCCCCATCCCCACCAATGAGTTGTGATCACTGAATCGTTGTAAACCAACTTATACAATGGAATCGTGTAGTTTGAATCCAAAAATAACTTCTTGTACTTATCCTTTAGTGGTATTTGTTTAGAAAACATTTCGGGAACTCCACCATTACTCGAATAGTATCTCCCTACGTAATACTCACTTTGTTTGTTTTTTGCCATATCCTCGTCCATCCAAGAAAATGATGGCGTTTCTATTCCATGTGCAAAGGCAATAGATTTGCTAGCAAAATCATTTCCGCCCTCAGTGCCTACTACCATATCCCATTCTTTTTGCAGATACTCCATTCTCTTAATCCTAGCCTGGATATCTTCCTTTTCAGTAGTAATATGTTCTGGCGAATAGTCATCGAAGATTTCTCCAGTGCCATCTGTGTCTAAAAACCATGAGTTAAATGCTAAGCCGGTATTTAAAATCGAAGTTACTCTTTCTTTTACACTAGGCATTGCAAGCGTCGGATTCAACTTTCTACCGCAACCTTGGAATCCTTCAATCTTTTCTCCATTTTTATTTGTTACAGTTGCATTCTCGTAAAGTGAAGCATCCTTAAACTTAGCAGTTTCCCACTTCTCTTTACCTGGTTCATGGATAGAATGATATGAATCATAGGTACCAAATAGAAAGCCGAATTCTTCTGCATCTTTTACTAACTCAGGTTTAATGAATCCTTCCTGCCAATCATCCAAGCCGATCCACATATGTTCTAGCCCAGAATCCTTCATGTCCTTTATCACATCTACAGTATTAGCATCTGCCCACTTCTTTATTGGGTCAACTACATCTCCAAGTATGCTTTTTAATAATCTCTTATTTAGGTCAATTAATTCAACGGGATTTAATTTTTCTATTCCTTTGTTTAACAGCCTCTGAGTATCTTTATCTGTTTCAGTAAATACTTCCGGATTATAGAATTCATTTAGTTGCATTACTGCACTTAAGGATTTTATTATTCTTTTCTTATTGTATTTATCTACATAATCTAAGCTTTTTAAATCTTCAAAAGCTGATGAAAGCTCTGATCCATCCTCAACATTAGTAGTTAATAGCCCCTGAATCCATAATTTCAGTTTTTCGGGAAAAATGTCTCTCAGCTTTGCCCATTTAATATTTTCTTCTGAAATCACAGTTCTGTCCCAAAAATAAGCATGAGGTGCTCCATAAAGCTTTTCGATATTACTATTTTCTTTAGCCTTATCCGCCAAGCTTTTGAAGTCCCCCTGTTCAATCAAATAATTTTTATAGGTTTTTGCAACATCTACTGGATTTTTTTTCGTTAAATATATTCTGAAACCATATTCCTTCTCTTTATTAATAGTTGGAAACTCATGATTAAAAGTAAACTCAATATCGTTTTCTGTATGATAAACAATTTCACTATTATAAGGGTTTTTAATTATATATACTAGTGAATACCCACTTTTATCAACTGCAAAAAATTGCATAGATAAAGCCTCAATTACCTTCATTTTTTCTTCACTTAAGTAATTTTTCCAAATTGAATCATTGCTTGGAATATACTTCCCTTGATTAAATGGGAGCATATATCCGTCACCTTTCACTTTTGGCCATGCAAACATGTTGTCTTCATCCTTGCTGGATTTTATGGTTACATCAACATACTTATCTTTTTTTTCGATATCCACCTTAATTCCCTGTTCTGAATAGGTCCAGCTAATGTTATCTCCACTGTCTTTTAAATTTGAAACTTTCATTTTCCCCAATGGTTCAGATAATTTCTCAGTAATTCCATTGGATTCCACCTCAAGCGCAAGTGTCTCAGGATCCACACTAAAGTTAAAGTCTAAATTATTTATTTGTGGCTTACTCTCTATACCTGTATTAATTTTTTCTTTCTTACATCCCGTAAGAACGCTTGTTAATATTGCAGCAATTAACATGATTGATAGAATTTTTTTCATGTAACACACCTCCATACCAAGTGTAATATCGGTTTGTTACACGAATGTCACAAAAAAAATCTACCTTATTATTTTTTAATTCAAATCCTTAGTAGCAAGCTCCTTATTAGAAATCTCGTCAATCAGATTTTGGTTGACCGTCACATCTTCCCTCATTCAGGGTCAGTTTAACTCAGTGACCCCTTTTATAATTTCTATTCTCAGATAAAGAATAAAGACCCAGTTCCAAAATCCACTTCAATTATTTCCGCTATGAAAAAATATTGATTGCCATTAAATTTAACTTCTGCGTTACAATCCTTGACCCTTATTACCTTTACACCTAACTCTTCTAGCGCTTCTCTGCTGCATCTGTTGGCTTAGATTAGATTATTGTCTGACAATTGGAAGTGCAATTAATTGTTACGATGAATATTTTATTCGTCTTAAGGAGAATCTAGATTAAACGATAATTAGTATTATTTAAACGAATAATTCCCTTTTGAACGATAAATTATAGGAAGCTTTTAATAATAAGAAAGTAGTGACCAAGGTATTTATATTATGTAAACTAAAATTATTTGGCGTGGAGGAGGGCTTGGATACGAAAAGTTTTCATCTCAGCTGTATATGGACTTCCTGACACCCTCTCGTATATCTTGATTTATTTTCATTTTAGATAAGAACATCCATACACACAAAAAAATTAAGTATAGTCTTACCATAAAAATCCATTAAGATTAGGCGATTTTCACACATTTAAAGTCTATATTATTTAGACAGAATTCAAGACACCTAGTTAATCCTAGGTGTCTTTATTAATTTTATTTTTTGTTCCTGATTACTATTAAACTATTGGATGTTACTTAAATTAATTGACGTTCTTTTTCTTAAATGTCAGATAGTTTCGGACACTTGAGACAAGATCTCATCTTTTTTTTGCACGATCTTACTCCACGCTTTTTATTTGTCCCACACTCTCATTTGCTAGTGCTACAATTTTATTACCAAATTAGCTGTTTCACTCGGATGGTTAAGAGGAAAATGATGACCATATGGGACAAAATCAACCTTACCCAGGTGCGAAGGAGCAGAATAGCCTCTGTCATAATTCCCCCAAATAATGCGAAGATTATACTTTGTTACTTCATTGAAATCAGCTTGAACGTTTTTCAAAAGTAAACTGTTAAGCTGAACCGTAGTATTTAAAATTCTAGGAGAAGTAAAACTTTTATTTATTTTTTCAATATAATGTTTAGGGATACTCTCCGTATTTTCAAATAAACCATTACTTAATAAATAACGCTCTATCAAATTAGTAGGAGCCAATTTCAATGTCCATTTGTTCATAAATTGAGGAAAATTTATCGAGTTAGCATTTTTTTTAGCAACAGGTGGCTGAAGTAAAGTAATTGTATACTTCTTATCTATGTACTTTTGTACTAATGCTTCCAAAAGAATATACGCACCAAATGAATGGCCAATTAGATGGGCACCATTAGTAGCTTTCTCCAATAACTTTTTCACTACATTCAAATAGATATTTAAAAGATTTTTCTCTCGTTTAAAAGGAGAACGTCCCAAACCTGGAAGGTCCATGATCCATACAGGTCGACCCGTTTTTTCATGAAGCTCTTTCCCTAAAGGAAATAAATCCTCTCCATCACTTAATAAACCATGTAATAAAATAAACGGTTTACCCTCTCCTTGTGATTGGTAAATGGTAGTATTATTACATAATGTTCGTTTAAATAATTGACTGTCCTGACCATTTTTATACATCATGCGATAATCCAGATCAGCTACTACGGCTGGAAAAAATTTCATTACATTTGTCTCCTTAAACCAATCTTCTCCCATAATCTTTTTCGCTGAACCATTTGAAAAAGTTCGATTTGTAATAAAGTTCAGCCCATCAGCAGGAATTTGGGTTATTTTGCTTACGCCACTATTCATAAGTGCTTTCATAAATGGCAATGGGGCAGAAATTTTAGGTGCAGTCATATTCATACTTTCTGACATAGCATCTAATAATTCTGAAATATTTTGATCTTGTTCTTTATCTTCAACAAGTGTATATGTTTGTATAGTTGGTTGCTCCAATCTGAAAACCTGCACAATAAACTTTGCTAGTTCATCGTTTGCAATAAGTGGTAATCTATATTCCTTACCTCCAGGAATCACTGGCATGAGCCCTTTTCGCATACTCATCACAAGCAAGCCTAAGCCTCCTGTTTGCTCCGTACTCCCTGTTTTACTACTACCAACTACAGTTGGTGGATTAATTACTGAAAGCGGATAACCTACTGTTGATGCCTGCTGACGGATATAAAGATCTGCTAAAAACTTTGTTTTCTCATATGGATTTTTTATTTTCAAAAAATTGTTTCCTTCTTTAAACACATCTATCGCAATCTTGCTATTTTTATCATCAAAGGGACTCATATAGCCTACTACATGAATAAATTGTTGCAATCCCTTCAATTGATGAATATTTTTAGCAAATTCACTAATATGTTGGGCACCATTCAAAAATACGGAAGCTGCCTCCTTGCCTGTCGCTTGAATATCCATGGGGCCACCTGCGTGAATAATCACATCCGTTTTCAATACCAACTCCTTATCTTCAGCACTTAGACCTAAGTCTATTTTCGTCAAATCACCTTCAATAAAGTGCATAACTCCCTCTTTTAAGATGCCTTTTTCTTGAAAAATGCGTGTTGCTTTACTTTTCGATCTCACTAATAGAAGAATTGTAACATGCTCTTCTTTGGCTAATTCCTTCACTAATTGCTTTCCAATAAAGCCTGTTCCACCTGTTAAAAATACTGTTCTCATATAAATCCTCCTTTTAGTACTATTCAGTACTAATTTGATGTAAAAAAAATGCTTCTTTTATCGAAGCAAGTTAAAAAAATGATCTGCTGTTTTCATGATTACAGTTGCATCCTTCAGTGTTTCTGAAATAAATAGCGCTCCTTCAAGATTTGTAATAAAAAGAGATGCAACCTCGTCAATATTAATTGTCTTTCTAAATTCACCATTCTCTACTCCTTGTTTAAGTAATAGAGAAACTTTCGTTTGTAATCCTATAAAGAAAAGACCTATTTTTTCTTTTACTTTTGTGGCATTTGTAGGGCTTTGAATATAAAGCGTAATAAATGGACAGCTCCCATTATATTCTCTCGTCTGAACTCCTTTTGATAATTGCTTTAAAAACAGTTGGATACGATCTTCAACTAATAATTGGTTTTGCGATAGTAAATCATCAATTGCAGATTGATACATTTCAATCCAATAATCAACGACCCCTTCTAACAATTCTTCCTTATTAGAGAAGTGATAATACACATTAGACTTTGAAACTTTACTTACACGAACTAATTCATCCATGCTTGTATAAGCAAACCCTTTTTCTAAAAATAATGTTGCAGCTACTTCAATCACACGTTTTTGATTCATTAATTTTACCTTTGTCATAATTAGTACTGTACAGTACTATAATAGGTGTTGCAAGTATTTTTGTTAGTTTAATAAAAAAATTGATCAAAAAAGCTATACTTTAATTGATTTTACTGCTAAAAATTAATCTCATTTTGAACAAAGTTGAACTGAACCCCAAAACTGTTTGGGATTGCTTGCAATTCTTTACTTGGGTTTTAACGCTAGGTTCATATATTTTTGAAATGTAACTACAGAACTATTCTCTAGTGGTCTTTATTATCAGCATAACGAAATAATGAGAAAAAATGTTAAGCTCCCAAGAAAGGTTGCTCTTGACGTTATGTAACGTACCGAGATTCAATACGTACCCTTGCCCATCTCGATCGCTCTCTCAGCACATAATATTTTACATAATACAGGATGAATACCTCATTGATTTTCTACAACTATAGACTTCAGCTTTTCCTTATACCTACAATATTTGTATGTATTAAATAACTCATATATAATACTATCCGTATTTCGGTTTCACTTTGTCTTCTGTTAGATTTTGCAAGATCATACTCAACTTATTATCGATATTTAAATTTGATGTAGCTACCAACTAATTTGACTAAACCATCCACAAAATAATTTCATGATAATAAAAAGTTGAAAGGAGAAATACTCCATATCAACTTTTTATCCTTTGTTAAGATATAGTATCAAAAAAGGCAGGTCTCTCACCTACCCACTTATGTTGCAACACTTACGGCATACTATCCCCTTTTCTTAGCGTTGAGTGCTTAGAAAGGGGGATGGTATTGTTTATAAAAATGCTTATTGGATTCATTAATTATGTTAGCGCTTATATTCGGGCTGCTCTAAAACAATCGGATTCGGATTGTTAAGTACCCATTGCACTGCCAACTCGCATAGTCTCGCAGGTTCCTCACCTCCATCACCATTGTGAAGTTCTTTCACTAAAATGATAGACTCCTGAAGTTCAGCAGGATGTAATGGGGTACCTAAGCTAATGTAATGGTTCAAACTTTTGAGCATTTTACGAAAATCATTATCCCAGTTGATGCCGCCGTTATCTAAAATTTCGTATGAGACTTTACCAGTAATACGAATAACCTCTCCTTGTACAGTTTGCGCATGTCCTTGCGAAGGAATTAGTAAATCCCAAAGTTCATTATGTTGAGCCTGCCAGCCCTTTGTACATACTGTTATTGGAGACGTACCATCATGCGTTTTTCGCTTCTCTACTGGTGGAACATCAAATAGCTTATAAAGACGGGAAAGTGCCTCATCCGTTTCGTTCAAATATTCTTTATTAAAACCTTCTCTGTGAAATTCAAAGTCTTTCCCAATTCGCTTAATAGAATTTTTCATTTCCGGCGTTACAGCTATACCTGCGCTCAGAAAAATCTCAGATACTTTCACTAGATCAACAATATTTATATTTCTACATACTGCTAAAGCTTTGTCCAAAGGGGTCTCATTCATCATATTTACCGCGCTTATATTTGCTCCTTTAGAAACCAATGTGCGCACCGCATTTGGTTTAAAAAAAGAGGCCGCAGCAAATAAAGGTGTTTCGTTTTGATAATCCAAGGCTTCTATATCTGCATCTAACTCAAGAAGTAATTCAATATTCCCCCGCCAGCTTATTGCTTGATTATGTAAAGCCGATCTTTTGTAATTGTCTCTCGCATTTATATTTGCCCCCTGTTCCACGAGCCAGCGAACCAATTCATCCGGTACATTGAAAAAGCTTAAGGCTGTTGTTTTACTATAACCACCATATGCATCTAGCTCGCACATTGTAAATACCTCTTGTAATGCCGTAATATCACCTGCTTCAATTAGTTCATTAAAATTTTTAGGTAACGTTTTTCTCTTCCTCGCCATATGTATTTTCGCTCCTTACATTAGATTTTTGAATATAGTTCATCACTTCATTTACCAAATATATACCAATCTGTATTTTACCATGTTTTAATTTCTTTGCTAAGAGAGTTTGCAGTTAATTAAGAAAAGAGGTTATACTATGCAACTGTTTTGGGAAAATGACTATAAAGAAGATGGATATTACGTTTTTGATAATCCAAGCATTGAAGTGATCGAGCAAACAAAACAATTACCTCTCAAAATCTTTTTCTTTATGTAGCTACCAACTAATTTGACTAAACTATCCCACAAAATCATTTCATGATAATAAAAAAGTTGATAAGGAGGAATATTCCAAATCAATTTTTTATCCTTTGTAAACTACCCATGAGTTGTTGTTGTATATGGACAAGAACTTTGTGTCCATCCCATTTCTCTCCTTAGTTTTTAAAAGGACTGCTAGCTTTCGCTAACAGTCAAATTTTTAACAACATGAATTGGTTTGATTGGCAAGATTTATACCGCATACACCTGTTTCAGGTAATTCCAATTCCACACGTTTTGACGCTTCTTCATCATCAGATAAATAAGCCGTTATTGAACGAACTTGTTCGTAGCCAGTTGCCATTAAAAATGTTGGTGCGCGTCCATAGCTTTTAGCTCCGACTATATAGAAGTTCTTTTCTGGTTGGCGTAGAATCTCTTCTCCATGCGCTCTTACTGTGCCACAACTATGCACATTTGGATCAATTAATGGCGCTAATGCATGCACACTTTCAGTTGCTGAATCAATCGAAAGGCGTAATTCACTGTTAATTGATAGGTCTGGTCTATTTCCCGCATTTACAATAAGCTCATCAAAACCTGTTAATACTTTTTGTTCTCCGTTTATAATACCTACAATATGAATGTTCTCATCTTTCTTCACCTGTGAGATATAGAAAGGTGTTATTACTTCAACCTTACCAGTATCTACTAATTCGTGAATGCGAACACCGAGTGCGCCACGTGCTGCTAATGCATCTTTTTCTTCGCCACCATAAGCTTCTTCAACAGATTTTTTACGCATAATCCACACTAGCTTTGTTGCAGGATTCTCTTCTTGTAATTCCGCAAGTGCCAATAAGGTATTAATAGCCGAATGGCCACCACCAATAACTGCAATTTTCTTATTGGCATATCGCTTAGTATTCATATTTATGTCTGGGATACCATACTGAATGTGATTTGCTAATGCTTTTTCATTTTGGAGCCATATACCTGTAGAATTTGCTGGGTTGGGATTTCCCCATGTACCCGTCGCATCAATAATAGCTCTCGCCTCAATCACACGGATGTCATTCTCTTGTTCAATATAAATAATAAAGGACTGTTCTACACGATTTTTTGTCTTCATCTTATCATTCAATTGTCGTGAAATCCCTACCACTTTTGAGTTCAACTGAATGTGAGGCTTTATTTGCATTAGATTAGACAATGGTTTTAAATATAGATCAATTAATTCATGTCCTGTCGGTAACGTATCTAAATTAGGTTCTTCCCAATAGGAGGTATCTAATAAAGCCTTAGCAGCTTTATTGATGTTATATCGCCATGGTGAAAATAATGTAACATGCCCCCAAGTATGAATATTGTGCGCTACTTCATGCCCAGCTTCTAATAAAATAAAGGCTTGCTTGTGTTCCACTAAATGAGCAGCTGCAGCTAATCCAATGGGGCCTGCGCCCATTATGACAATCGGTAAATTCTTATTAGGGTTATTAATACTCTCCTGTACTTTAATTTCCTTAGTAGTAGGACAACAAGATTCATTTTGGTTGATTATTTTTAGTGTTTTCATCATTCACTTCTCCACTTTCATCTTTATATAAGCATTTCCTTATATAAAATGTATTTTTTACGTCTAGCAGGTAGCTAGACGTTTAATCTTTGCATGTAATTAACACATTTCAATTTCACATATTATTTGATCATTTTTTCTAGCATTTTCAAATTGCAATCATATCCAAATCCCGAAACGATCCATCTCTCCTTTATAGAAGAAATAAAAAGCAAACTCTTTAGCCTGATTTAATGAGTATCTTGAGTTAATATGTCTAGTATGACTTACTGTCATTTTTAATCCTCCATTCAATGGTCTGAATAATTTCTAACAGACAGTATTACTGGTACAAATTGCTCATTTCGTTTGCCTATTACATCAGGTGCATTTTGAAATACAGTCGATTTTTCTTCGTCTGTACCAGTTGCTTTCGTTTGATCTTCGAACCCCGCATAAGGTAACTACTAGTGTGGTTTTGTTTAATATCTCAAAATCAATTAAATCTGATGTATGATTTAAAGTATCAATTTCTACCTCTGCCACTACTTTAATGGCATTCGTATTTACTCCATGCGCTTCTATGCCTGCACTTTTAACTGTCCATTTTGTAGGTATTAATTTATTTGCCTATCCTTTAGCCACCTGACTACTGTATGAGTTCCAGTACACAAGAAGTAAAGTGTGTGTGTCATAATATAGTTCCCTATTTAATAGTTTTAAAGTATTTTTTCTGCCAACGTAAGGCAACCCATACAAGTCCTATGAGTACAGGTACTTCTACAAGTGGACCAATAACAGCAGCGAATGCTACTCCACTATGCAGGCCAAACACCCCAACTGACACAGCAATCGCTAGTTCAAAGTTGTTACTTGCAGCTGTAAAAGAAAGAGCTGCTGTGACAGGATAAGATGCACCTGCTTTACGAGAAGAGAAGAATGAAACAGCAAACATCACCACAAAGTAAATAAATAATGGGATCGCAATTCGGACCACATCAAGTGGTAGTTCAACTAATTGCTCACCTTTTAAAGCAAACATCATCACAATCGTGAACAACAGTGCAATTAGAGTCAGTGGTGAAATCTTCGGTAAGAACTTTTCCTCATACCATTGTTTACCTTTGGCTTTAATCCCTATCCAACGTGTGAGAAATCCTGCAGCAAAAGGTATACCTAAGAAAATAAGTACGCTCTTTGTAATTTCCCACATTGAAATGGATACATGGAAATTCTCTAAACCAAACCAACCCGGTAATACATTTAAGAAAAAGTATGCAAAGATCGAATACGTCACGATTTGAAAGATGGAGTTAAAGGCAACTAACCCAGCTACATATTCCCTGTCCCCACGCGCTAAATCATTCCACACAATCACCATGGCAATACATCGAGCTAAACCGATCATAATGAGCCCAGCCATGTATTCAGGATAATCGTGCAGAAAGATGATAGCTAAAAAGAACATTAAGAACGGACCGAGTAACCAGTTTTGAAAAAGGGATAGCAAAAGCACTTTCCAATCCTTAAACACTCGCCACATTTCTTCATACTTTACTTTCGCTAATGGTGGGTACATCATAACAATTAACCCTATAGCAATCGGTATGGACGTTGTGCCAATAGACATGGACTCTAATGCTTCACCAATATTGGGCATCGAAATACTTAATAAGACGCCTATTCCCATTGCAACAAATATCCAAAGTGTAAGGTAACGATCTAGAAAAGAAAGTTGTTTGGTTAAAGACTCATTACTCATTATCAGTTCCCCCTACATGGCAGCAATCTGTCCCACAGTTGCACCAATTTAAAGGTTGAATTTGTTCTAAAACACCCTCCATCAGTGGTGTTTGATCCTCTACTAAACGGTAATGTTTCCAAGTCCCTACTTTTCGTTCCGTAATAATGCCTGCCTCCTTCAATTTTCGTAGATGTTGACTAACTGCTGGTTGCGATATTCCTAGCACATCCACAAAATCACATACACATACCTCCCCATTTTTCATGCATGCAAGTAATTTAATACGATTTAAATCAGCTGCTGCTTTTAGTTGTTTTTCAATTAGTGTGTTTTCCATTTATCTGCACTCCTTATATAATCATTTGCTTATATCTTGATTTAAATAAATCACCTCGTTAAAGAAAGGTGAACTGATACATATATAACTATATGCTTATATTATGATTTAATGTTTTGAATTGCAACAGATATTTACCCAATTTGAAAATTTCTTTTTCAACCATTTAGATTTCCCCTTTACACCCTTGAATTACCGAAATATCCCATATTAATTATTCCATTAAACTGCACCGTTAGTAAAAAAGCGTCTTCACTTGTTGTAAGTTAAAGGGGAAAGTTTCACAAATAATAAAAAATAGATTATACTGGACTAAATAACATATTCAAAAAGGAGCATTTCCTATGACCGAGAATAATCAAACTGAAGTACCCCAAAAAAAGATCAGCCTGCAAGAGGCAGTGAAACAGCAGCTTGAAAACAAAAAGAACCGTTCCTCTGCTAATCAAGGAAAAATGAATCACGACCTTTCAACAAAAAAAATGAAAAGCCAGCAAACGAAAAAAACAAGCAATACCCGTAGAAAAATGGGTGTCTAATATACGGACAATATCGGAAAGACATATAACAGGAAAAGCTGTTAATATTGTTAAAAAAGGTTGGAAAAAGGGACAATTACCAGAGATATCATTTAAGATATTTTTAACAAATCAGGCACCCTTCCCCACGGTATTAAAGTTAGGCTAACAGATGGACAGGTTGGACGCATACAGGAAATCCACTCTAAATAAAAGAAGTGAAAAAGCATTCAAGGGTAAACTGTTCCCTGTATGCTTTTTCACTTCTTTAATTCTTTTCATTTTATAACTGATGTAGCTATATACCACGGTAGTTTAAGTGCAACACCTCACAAACTCTTCACTATAACCATTTTCGTAAAATAGGTTACTCCATTAATTGGCCCTTTTGTTGAATAAATAACTTTAATAATTTTTATGATTTTATTGTTACTTAACACATTCACCTCATTTCTACAATGAAACTAACTATCGACGTTGAATTGATATGGTGCATTTCCCTGTTTTTCAACCAAAGAAGTTAAAATTTGTCTTATGAGTTTTTATAATGTAAATATATTTCGACTTCAGAAAATTCTTTAATACATTAGATAATTAAAATATTATACCTATTGAATTTTAATAATTTCACTTAATTGGAATATACCTTTTTTTATTTCATCGAGTGAAGCATACCCATAAGAGATTCGTATAAACTGCTACAGGTTTTTTATGACTAAGACAATATAGCTTTTACGAACGATGAGACAATGTACTTATAGAACTCTTCCTCGGTGACGAATTGAGACTGATATTGCTGGTGAATCAGCTCGCTCATCTGAAAGCCGTAGCACGTCGAGAGAAAAGACATGGCGGCAAGGCGCGCATCCTGACTCGGTATGACTTTTTTCCTCTGTAGTCGTTCGAAATATTCAACCAGCAAAGAGTGCAGCTTCACCGGCGGCTCAGCCAGCACTCTGTCTAATTCAGGAAATATTCCTTTTTCGCGTATGCCAATCAAAATAATATCCGTATTTTTATGGAAAAACAAGCGGTACTGCTGGCTTACATTCAGCAGATCAACTTCCGGATTATCGGTCGCTTCCTCCATTAGAAGCTTCTCAAATTGCGGGATATCCGAATGCCTTTCAATGATGGCTTCCAGTATGCCTTGCTTGCTTCCAAAATTCCGGAAAATTGTAGATTCATTGACTGTAGCTTCCGCTGCAATGGCTTTAGTGCTTACTCCCCGATAGCCATTCTTTTTTATGAGCCGTGTCGCGGCTTCGATAATTCTGTCTGAAGTATGCATTGTATTACTCCTTTTGCATATGTTAAATCTTATTATACAACAAGTTATTCATACACAATAGGTTCGGGGGTTCATCATCTTCGTAAACGTTTATTTAAGGTAAATCACTTCTTCTTTCCCAGCGACTTGCTTCCGTAATCTTGACATTATCAGGCACCAATTGCGTGAGCGTTCCTAATTTATCGAACGTAATCCGGATTCGGTCAGAGGGCAACAGCCATTGCTCGGTCTCGATTGCGCAGCAATCCGGTATCGTCCCCATTCCTATAATCGTGCCCGGGAGCGGCGTGAAAACTTTGAGAACCTCCTCCATCACCTTCGCAGGGTGCGCGGAATACTCGGATGTGCTTCCCTTCCAGTGCAGTCTCTCTCCGATTCGTACATCCACATCCAGTGCCAGCGGGTTATCGATTTCATCCGGTGTAACCAGAAATGGTCCTATTCCTTTGCTGTTATCAAAATCTTTGCACCGCGTTGGTCCGGTCAACGCCTGAAAATCTGGCCACTGCACATCGCGAGCAGTACTGTCGTTAAAAATTACATAACCAGCAATACAGTTCCCCTTCCCTGTAACAAAGGCCAGCTCCGGTTCGATATCCAGATAAGAAGAATACGAAGGCCAATGGATTGTAGCCCCATCTCCAATCAATGCATTATGGTTACATTTGTAATAACTGAAGGTTACTTTATTCGGTTCTTGCTGGAATTTTTCCGCAATTTTTTGTATAAACTCTTCTCTTTCCGCTCCTGTGTATTCTCTTTGCAGCAGATTTACGCCAGCGTTTTTCAGATGTCTTGGCGTCAGCCCGAAATCAATAAGTGCAGCCGGTTTCAAAATAGGTGGCAGCAATTTTACTGCTGTAATTGGACAGATTTCATTTTCATTGAATTGATGCAGCTGTCTAACAGCGTATTGCATCAGCTCCTTAGCGGCAGTATGGCTTGCCGGCAAATGTTGTAGATAGCTGTCCATACTTTGTAGACTGTCAACGAATGTCCCCTGCTTTTTCATGATTGCGGCAAAAGACACGACAAATTCCTCGTTAATGACAAGCCCAAAAAAATATTCCTTCGAAGTTTCAGTGTGATAGGTTACCAGTTTCATCTTTGTAGCGCCTCCATCCATGTAGTGTGATGTTGTTCAGTTATTAGCATATTACATTGAGTAAATGCACGCAAGTGCTCGCTTGCTTTTTATTTTCCATTCTCTATAATAAAGATGTAGTCAGTGTGACTAACTCAAAAAAACATATATGCAAAGGAGAATTGTTATGCAGTATAGAAGTATTATCCAAAAACCTCGGGTTAAATTTTTTGAAGTCGCAGATGGCGTCTTTGCTGGTATTTCGCCGTATCGTGGCATTAGTTGGGCCAATGCTGGGTTTATCAACAAAGGTGAAGGCTTGGTGTATGACACGTTCTTTGATCTGTTCCATGCGCAAGAAATGCGAGATGCTTTTAAGGAAGTAAGCAATGGCGGCTCTCCCGCCTATGTAGTGAACTCGCACTATAACAGCGACCATACCTGGGGGAACAAAGTGTTTGAAGAAGCCTGCATTATTATGCACAAGGAAGCGGCCAGGGAGCGTCTTACTGAAAATATTGGCTGGATGGATAACGTCATCAAAAGAGGGAAGAATTCTCCGGAATCGACTCAGGGAGAGCAGTTCTTTGCAGCGGAATTTGAAGGCTTCGACCTGGAGGGCGTAGAATGGGTGCACCCGAATATTGAGATAAAGGACGATATCAACATACGGCTTGGCGATACGGAAGTTATGATTTACAATGTAGCTCCGGCCCACTCTGACAGTGACTTGCTGTTGTGGATGCCAAAAGAAAAAGTGCTGTTCGCTGGCGATGTCGTGTTTAACGGCTGTACGGCATACAGTGAAGAAGGAACCCTCAACTGGATAAAAGTACTTGATCGCATTATTGATGACATTAAACCTGAAATCGTTGTTCCAGGACATGGTGCCATATGTGGCCTGGACTTCGTGAAGGAACAGAGAGACTACCTCTTGAACTTGATAAGCGAGTTCAACAAACATTACAATGACGAGATTGATTCCTTGTCCCTGACTAAGGAAATCGATATTTCTCGCTTCCTTCATTGGATTCAGCCAGAACGTTTGTATGTTACGGTGGATATTCTCTTAAAAAGTAAACGCGGGTTGCCATCCCTTCCAAATTGGAACGAGGTTCCTACAAAACTGGAAGACATGAAAGCTTTTTTATCCGGGAAATATGGCGATCGAATCAAGCCATGGGACCCTATGAGCGTGTGGCAAGAATAGAGTATGCATCCTCCTAAATACGTATGAATATCCATCAGAATAATTTGTGGCTTTAGTAGAAAACTTAATTAGAAAATCTCATAAATCCCATATTCCATGATAAATTAAAAGACTCTCTTCTGAAAATTAGTTCACCAAAAGAGAGTCTTATTAAGCAATATCTAAGTTGTTCAACAATTGCGCCCGTTTGTTGAACAACTTTATCTACTAGATGTCCAAATTCTATACATATCTTTACCGTCTACCTCAATCTTATCTCTATGCATTGTAACATTTACATTTGTGTATCCCGCCCATTGTGGTATTAGTTTCGTTAAACAATCAATTACCTTTACATCAGGAGTTGCATAACCAATATTTTCTTTTCTCAAAAAACCGTTGGAGAAATCTTGATATAATGAGTCCGTCCATTCATAAACTTCAAACTGAGAGTCAAAAATCCGTTCATCTTCTTGATATTGTCCGTTAACCCAGTATACTTCCATAATAATGCTCCTCCTAATGAATGTAGCGTTCAGTAACAGTAATAAAGACACTTACCTAGTATTCCGTTTTTATTGTATTTGCTAGAATATTTACAATAATTTTTTATATTGTTATATATGCTTCGTATAATAAAGAACAAAAGTATCACACAAAGAATAAGGACTATTGTGAGAGTTGTTTGGTTAGGTTCACCAAATATAAGCTCTGCAAGTGTGAAACGAATCTCTAACCATTATGAAGTTTGCGGTCCACATTTTTCGGCCAATTCTTCCTGAATAAATTTTTTCAATTTCCGAATTTCCTTAATGTTGCTACCAACTAACTGAAATATAAGGAAAAATACTCCTTGGCAATTTTTTAACCTTTGTCAAAATATAGTCATAACCACTTAAATTATTCCCACTTTATGAATAAATTTAATAAATATTGGATAAATCTACATTAACGATAATGAGCATTATTTAAACGAATAACCGCCTTTTTTACGATAAATTATAGGAAGCATTCGATTATGTAGTGAATTTGTTTGATTGGCAAGATTTATATTGCATATACTGTTTAGGGTAACTCCAATTCCACTAGTATTGCCGCTTCTTCCATCATCTGATAAATTGAGCTGTGATTAAACGAACTTGTTCGTAGTCCGTTGACATTAAAAATGTTGGTGCGTGTCCATACTTTTAGCTCCGACGATACATATCACTTAGTCTTCTTATTAATGTATGGGATACCCTATTCAATGTGAATTGCTAATGCTTTTTCATTTTGGAGCCATCCCCCAGTAGAATTTGATTTGGATTTCCCCTTATACCTGTCACATCAAAAACGGCTCTCGCTTCAATAATCAGGAAATCTTAGTAAAAGATGTTTACAAACACCTTAAATATAGCTATACTTACAAAGTAAACATAAAATTCTTAAGGAGGTCGAATGAAATGATCCGTATCGTTAAATTGATGTCATTATTAGCCACAACTAAAGTAAAAATGAAAATCACACATTCGACCAGTTCGGAATGGATCGCTTAAGTTTTTTGTAATTTAGCATACCCATACCGCAGGGAGAAGTGTGCCCCTGCGGTATTTTTGTGCCTTTTTTCACCGTAGGGGGAGTCTCTCTACGGTTTTTTCATTTTTCATGGTAATTTAAGGAGGTGATCATAAATGATATTAAACTTTTTTGCTCTCACGATAACTATTACAAAACGTGAGAACTCTCTTGAGAAAGCACTTCATAATGAAAATGCGAAAAAAATCTTTGAAGAGAACCGAAGAAAAGTAGAAAATTATATTCGTCTTCGTCAATATTAATTTTCTTCATTAAAAAACATGAAAGGTGGGAATTGAAATGATTTATATGATCAAAAGACGTCATGCAGTTTTATGGCTGGAGAAAGACACAACCACCAGATGAAGTAATATAAAGAGACAATATAACTATTTAATTTTATAATTTCCGTGAAACTAACCCGTTCTAATCTAGGACGGGTTGCTTCATGAGGTATTTTGCAATTTTTAAGCGATATGTTACACATAGAACTTGATGTAGTTTTAAAAAAATACTAAACTTAATTCCATTAGTCTGCCCTATCGGCTCCATGTTGTTTATTACTATTTCATTTGTAATAAACAAATTTTCCACATAGTAATTGCTATGCTATTAAAAGATTTATTCGAAAAAATCGAACACTTTTTATTCAATAACGAAGTCAATCGTCATAACTATCAGCTATCTTTATCTGAATAAAACGTCACTGCTGCTACCGTAGTCATATGGATTGACCAGAATTCTTCTGCAATGGTTTTATTGGATTAATTGTTAAACTTCCTTCAATAGGTTTTTTGCTAACACTTTGGATAAGGGTGTTCAGTGATTCTCTCCTTGAACACTGATAGCATTTATTCCCTTTCTGCGCACATAAACTCCATCGACTACAATTTCAACCAGGATTAGGATTACCTGACGAACTTATCCTACGAGCTTCTATTCGCTAGTTTTTTAATATGAGGCCCTACTACTTGGTAGAAGGTGACTGGCAGCCATAAGAGTATGCAAGACATAGAAAACCGCACTTTTCTAGGATAGGTCTACTCATCGGACTGGCGTCAACCGTAAGGATAGGATGCCCATTTTCATATGCCTTTTTTGCTCGAATTGCTAAAAGCGCTGTATAGTAACCTTTTCCTCGGGACAACGGTAGCGTTGAACCTCCCCATAAGCTAGCAAAGGAGGAGTTTTTCTCTAAGTACATCCAAGCAGCACTTACAAGCTGACCATCTTCATAAATTCCATAAAGGTATAGGGATTCAGGATCATTCTGTTTATCTCTCCAAAGTCTTTCTCCCAGCTCAGCATGCGGTACATTCCAGATGGCATCTTCTAGAACAATAATGTCTTGAATGCCTTGTTCATCCGTTATTTCCTTTAAGTCGAAGTGTTGATCATTGTTAAGCAAGGGGTGCTGATTATCTAACTTCATGACCATTAGTGCTTCAGGATCATCTATTGTGAATCCTTCTTGTTTAAGAATATCTTTCAAACTATCAGGCTTGTCGTAGCTATATACTTTCCACTCAAAATCCTGCTCAAAGTTACTAAAATAGTTTAACTCGTTCTTAATAATTTCTCTTACATTGCCTTCGTTTACATTAGATGAGACAATGAACCCATTTTCACCAAACTGTGAAATGTGGCGCACGACATGCCCCGTTTCCTCTCTTATGTAACCTTTTACTTGAGCTTCTTGTCGAAGTTCTTTGTGGAATAGTGATATTAATTCATTTTTATCCATGGGCAACCCTCCAGTATTTATTAATTTTTTTCTATTGAATCATCTTATTCCATTAATTAATCTATTGATTAGTACCAATTATTTCAGAAATAGACGTTCAACTTAATCTTTTTTATCCGTAAAAAATTCAACTTTTCCTTGTTCTACGCTCATCCCTTAAAATAGATTCACCCCGTTAAATATGTTAGCGATTTTCATAATATTCTGCCTCCTTCTTATGATAATTATATAAATTTTATCAGATTTTTCCCAAATATACACTAATAACTAATAAATCACTGTTTTCATACACTATAAAATCCCCCTCAAAAAAAGAAAAAGCGCAATTCTTGCTACAGAATCGAGCCCGTTTGCTTAATGAAGGTTTTGTAAAAAAATAGTAAGAAAGTCAAAAAGTTTGCAACGTCTATAGTCCGTGATTACTCACGTCATGACTTTGCAAACTTAATGGATGATGGTCCTTGAACCATACTTTAAACTTATTTTGTTATTCGTGTACCTGCTTTTCCATTTAATGCAGCTACTGCTTGATCGATTGAACAAATGATTGACTCTTTCCCTAATTTTGCAAACTCTATAGCTGCTTGCATTTTAGGTAACATACTACCTGCCGGGAATTGTCCTTCTGCAACATACCGTTCAGCTTCAGCTACGGTAATGTGGCTTAGCTTTTGCTCATTTTCTTTACCGAAATTAATATAGACATTTGGTACATCTGTTAGCATCATGAAAACTTCCGCATTCACTTGTTGTGCTAGCTTTAATCCTGACCGATCTTTGTCAATGACTGCTTCAATACCATGTAATTGACCACTGTCTTCACGATATACTGGTATACCACCACCACCAGAAGAAATAACAATCGTTTCATCAATTAAACGTTTAATTTCATCTATTCCGTGAATCACTTTTGGTTCTGGTGAAGGGACAACGCGTCTATATCCCCGCCCTGCATCTTCTGCCATAGTAAAGCCTTGTTCTTCTAAACGATGTGCTTCTTCTTCTGAGAAAAATACACCGATTGGTTTAGTCGGATTTTTAAAAGCTTGATCATCCCTGTCCACTTCAACCATCGTTAGCAATGTAACCACATTTGTAGTAATGCCACGTTCTTTCATATGGTTTTTTAAAGCTGTTTCCATCATATAACCTATGAAACCTTGTGATTCTGCGTTACAAACATAAATTGGTAGTGGTTCGACTACATTTTTTGCAGCTTCATTTTGGGCAATGATATTCCCCACTTGCGGACCATTACCATGTGTAATGACGATATTATGACCCGCTTCTCGAATTTCTACCATATGGCCTGTTGCCGACACTACATTTTTGAATTGATTATCATAAGTTGCTTCTTGTTTTGGCTGTAAAATGGCATTACCACCTAAAGCAATAACTACACTTTTTCCCATTTCTTTCACTCCTTAGTTAATGACAAGTAGATGCCATATAACGTATCCATTCCAGAAGATGATCCTACTTCTATAAGCCTGTTCATGCTTTCTAAAGATGGATCATGTTGCAATGCTGTAATCTTCGAACTAAATACACCGTCTATAGCACAGGTTAAGAAACGCTTACTGACAATGGTTGTTAAAGGTTCCTTGATAAGTGCTTTTAGTGTTTCTAGATGCTTATGTTCGATAAAATTTTTAATAAAATGTCCGTACAATATGCCGACTAGTATATCATCACCTGTTGGCGTTAAACCATGTCCACGCCCAATAAAATAACGGAATGTCTTGTCAAGATTTTGCGTTGGATCTTGTAATCGATTAATCAAGGATAATACACGTGCTCGTTCAAAATCTGATGATTCATAGGATGTAAAGGAAATGTATTGAAAATTTTCTTTCAATTTATTTATATTTGCATGTTCAAAATCCATATCTAACGGTATTATTTTTACATTAAACACCATTTGGAAGCGATTATGAAAAAGACGATTATTGCGAAACATTAATGTATCGCCTACCTTAATATTGGTCTTTACAGTTTGTCGCGTTTGAGGATCAAGTAAGATCCCAAACGGAAATGTCCCATTTTCATCTGTACCAACAAATATCAATTCGCCATCTTGATCAACCATATTTAAACCTTTTTCAAACATACTGTGCACGGTAAAGGTTTTTTCATCATTCAATAATTGAAGTGCGATTGAACCAACCGCACTTGCTTGTAAAATCATCCTTTAAATCCTAGCTTTTGAGCATATGCTGTGATAGCTTTCTCAAAACATTCGATTGGCGGATGTACTGTACCGGCACCAATTTGTCCGTACCCCGCAATTTTATGGGCAATACCAGTGTTGATAACTGGTGTGATCCCTGTTTCAACAACTTTCCGTGCATCGATACCTAAACATGCGCCTTTAAAGTCCCAAGTTGGGATGACAAAGTTCGGGTTTTCGCTAATACAGATCTCTGTCATTTGATTACTTGTTTCAAGTGCATCATTAAATCCACCCGAACCAACAAAGCGTGTTACTGCAGGTGCTGCAATCATCGCCATACCTCCGACACCGATTGTTTCTGTAATCGCTGAATCACCGATATCTGTGTTTGCATCTTCTGCTGAGTAACCAGTGAAATATAATCCTTGCGGGGTATTCACAGGACCAGTAAACCATTCGTCTCCCATACCAGCAATACGGATACCAAAGTTTTCACCGTTTCGGCACATTGCGGTAACGACTGTACCGTGTTCGATTGTACGTGCAGCATCCATCATCGCTTTGCCAGTTGCCATAGCAATATTTAAGAAAAATTGGTCTGTGTCAGCTAAGAATTGGATTACTTCTGTACGTTGATCTTTTTCAACGTCATCTAATGAAGAAATGATTGGAGATAGTTCTTTTAAAAATGCAAGTGAAGCTGCAATATTACGCTGGTGGAACTCATCACCCATTGCAATAGCTTTAGCAATCAATACGTTGACGTTCAAGCCTCCATCAAGTGTTTTTAGGGCTTTACTTAATACGGGACCTAATACATCTTTCATCCAGTGTAAACGATTGATGACTTGCTCATTATAAGCGCCGAAGCGTAATACGGCACCAATCCCTTCGTTCATTTGACAATACGCTTCGTTACCACTCTCCTTGTTAATAACAACAAGGACTGGCATGTTAGGTGAAGTAATACCACCCATTGGTCCAACTGCATTTACATGGTGACATGGAATGAATTTGATTTGATTGTTTTCAAGTAATTCTCGTGCATTCTTTTCGTCTTCTGCCCATCCTTCAAAAAGGATTGCGCCAACACAGGAACCTTGCATAGGATCTGTCATGTTTTCATATTTAATTGGAGGTCCAGCATGTAATAACACGTACTCTTCTAATTCAGGAATCACAGATTTAGCAGGTACAACATCCGTTAAAAATGGTGCCGCTGCTATGATCTTCTGGATAACGGCTTCGTTCGCTTCATTTATTGTTTTGTATCCCATTAGATTGTACCTCCTTCATAATAGTTTAAGAATTGAAGTACTTTCATTAACTTCTCATCGCCACCAGCAATTGGGCGCCAGTTAAATTGAACACACTCTGAGCCACTGTTTTGAACAGCTTCCGTAAAGCTTTTTAGCCCAATATTGATAACGCTTGGTTTCATATTGATAAAGGACATAATTTTCTCATCCACTACTAAGCTTTCTTCTGTATAGTTAAATTTTTGTACATCAGTAATTGGTTGTTCCACTTTACCGCCTACAAGTTGGATAGCTGTGCGGACCATTTGATCGTTTGTCTTACAAATAATTGCACCACTCTCTTTTAAAATGGCAATTTGTTTATCGTACCCTTGAGTGTCCTGTGCTGTACCTACAACCGTTGCAAGCACTGCAAGTTGACGACCTTGTTGACATGCACTATCCAAAATACGTTTGATTGTTGGTGCTAGTTCACTAGCCATATCTTCATGACCACCGTTACCGATCACGTTATCAATCATAATGACTGCAGTTGCAGGGTCGTTCATAGATTTTTCAAGCATTTCGATACGTTTTTCAGGGTCAATCATTGGATGTGGTTTACCTTTTGTATAAACATCATCACCTAAATCAATGATTTTATGAGTGTTTGTTTTTAAAACATAGCTTTCGCTTTTCTCTTCAGTCATTGTATCTTTAAAAGCATCTCTCACTAGCATAGCCGCCTCAGATGCCAAAGTACCGCCAGAATAATAACCTTTAATACCAACTTGTGATTCTTTTAATACAACGTTTACATCGGCTGTTGTTGGTTCAAAATTCGGTTTGTCACCATTTGATAATTGGACAGCTACAACTGCTGCTTCTTCAAGTGTGTAAGCATGATAGATATTCTCTTCTTGATACGAAGGTTTGTCACCTAAAAATAGCGTAACAACTGGTTTATCAATATTTCTTAATAAATTTAATACTTTGCGTTGTACTTCCTCTGCAGGTGGTTTGGAGATCACTGTAATTACTTTTACTTTCGGATCTTGATTTAACGCTTTGATGCTATCTAACATCGTGATGGCACCAACTTCCGTCGATAAATCACGTCCACCTGTACCAAGAGCGTTTGTAACACCTTTACCAAAACGGTCAATAATTGTTGTTACTTCTTGGATCCCTGTACCTGATGCCCCAACAATACCGATATCACCTTCGTTTACGTTATTGGTAAAAGCAAGAGGGACGCCGTGAATAAGTGCCGTACCGCAGTCTGGACCCATCACTAATAAACCTTTTTCATGCGCTTTTTGTTTCAGTTTCACTTCGTCTTCTTTTGAAACATTGTCACTAAACATGAACACATGTAAACCTTCGTTCAATGCGTTTTCCGCTTCCATTGCAGCATATTGACCAGGAATTGAAATTAATGCTAAATTTGGATTGTTCGCAAGCTCCATTGCACGTTTCCAGTTATGAGCTTCTTGACCTTTAGACGTATTTTGTGAATCTGAATCACCTTTTAAAGCGATCTCTACTTCTTCTTTCACTTCGTCTACTTTTTCTTCTTGATCTGTATCTACAACGATGACGATATCATTTGGCTTTGCTTTTTCTAATTCATCCGTGCCTAAGCCAGAAGATTTAAAAATGTCTTTGTTCGCTGGTGTTCCCATCATGATCGAAACTTTGTTTACACCATCAATTGCAGACAACTTGTTGGATAAAAGCATTAACACGATGGAGTCTTTATAAGTGTTTTCTTTTATAATTGTGTATAACATGATGATCCTCCAATTTATTATTCTGCAAATCTATTTTTTCCATGATAACGATCGTAATGAACGTCGTCTGACACAAGATAGTTGTAAATGTCGTCTACGATTTCAATACCTTCCTTATCATATTCTTTACTTCTTAATACACCGCGTTCACCTGGATAATAAATTTCTCCATAGCCCTCTGCCGCTGGCTGTGTTTTTAATTCATTGAGCATTGTTGTAATTTGTAGCTTGAAAGCATTCAAATCTGTGAAATAAGCAGGGTTAATGACGATATGAATTTGACCTAAATCGCGTCCTTTAGTTAAGTCTTGATACATAGAAGACACATGTATACCATGTGGGACTCCTAGAAGACTACCTGATAAAATATCTACCATCATCATCAACCCGTATCCTTTTGGACCTGCAATTGGCACGAGTGCATGAACATCTCTTGCATTCGTCGTAGGTGCACCAGTAGCATCCACAGCCCATGTATCTGGGATCGATGCATTTTTACTTCTTGCATCTAAGATTTTGCCCCATGCTTGGACAGTAGTCGCCATATCAAATGTAATGATGCGGTCATCAGCAGACGGTGCACTATAAGCAATTGGGTTTGTCCCAAAATAAGGTTCAGTTCCGCCAAACGGTACGACCATTGGATCTGATTGACACATACTTAGAGCAACCATATCTTGCTCTGCTGCCATTTCAACAAAGTAACCTAATGCACCACTATGTGAGATATTTTTCATACCAACAACGGCAACACCTGATTTTTTAGCCATTTCAATCGCTTTTTCCATCGCTTGTTTTGCTATTTGGTGACCTGGACCATTATCCCCATTAAAGACCGCAGATGCTGGTCCTGTTTGTTCAAATGTATAGTTTGGATTGGTTGTAATACCGCCTTTTGCAATCCGTTCAGAATAGTATTCAACACGTACAGCCCCATGTGAGTGAATACCTCTATAATCAGCGTATGTTAATACGTCTGCAACATCATGTGCCGCTCCTTCATTTAATCCCGCTTTCATAAACTTTTGTTTCATTAGATTAAAAAGTTCTTCTTTAGATACACGCATCTTGTTTACTCCTCATTTAATTAATATTTTGTTTCAGATTCTAAATAATCTAGAATTTTTTTAAGAAATTCTTTTGTAACTAAGATGCCTAATTTATCTTTGGATAGCTATCGGAGATAATATACTCCCTTTTTATAAATCAATATCTCTGTTTGCATCTTTAGAATAAATGTATGAGAATGGTTCATCTAAACCAATTGCATAGGTTGCTTGCGGTACATAAGCGCCCATAAAAATATAATCACCTTTATCAACCGGCATCCATTCATTGTCTAAGTTGTACATGCCTCGCCCACTTAAAACATAAGCGCCGTGTTCTTGAACGTGTGTTTCAATGTAACCATGTGAAGCACCTGGTTTGAATGAAAGAATATGAATGTTCATGTCATATCCAATTTCTTTTGGTAATAAGTCTTGAATTAATACTTCTTTCATACCTTCATATGCCTCTTGTTCGATGTCGTTCACATTACCTGTAACGACTTCTGGTGTATATCCTTTAAGAGGTTGTCCTTTAAGAGGTTGATAACGTTTTTTATATAAGAATAAGCGGCTATCCTCACCGTTATTATTATTTTCAAAAGTTAACTGTAAGTGTGGAGGCACATATAAATACCCACCTTCTGTTAATTCGTATCGCTTACCATCTGCAAACGCATTGATTTTGCCATAAACGACGTATACAAAAGATTGAATACCATCACCAGCGAAACCAGTTTTGTTTCCACCTTGGTTTTTTACAGTTACTAAGTAATCTACAAATCTTGCACCTAAACGCGGGGATCCTAAGATTGTTACGTCACAATCTTTGAAACCAGGTACAACATTATTAACTAGACCATCCGGTGTAATTACCGCATAATTGTCTTTTTTAATGACTGAACGTGTTTCTAATAAACCTTCTCTGTATCCTTGAACTTGATTTATGTAACCCATAAGTATCTGGCTCCTTTTTCATTATTTTTATTCTTTATAATTTTTATTCTTTATAATTTTTATTCTTTATATGCTAGTTCATAAAGTACATCACTTAATACTTCAATACCTTTAACAAGGTCTTCTATCTTAGTCTCTTCACTAATGTTGTGACTAATTCCACCAATAGAAGGTACAAACAACATCGCCGTTGGTACATATTGAGCAAAGATTTGTGAGTCATGTCCTGCACCAGATGGCATCACTTTATATTGATTCCCTACATTGCTCTTTGCTGCTTGTTCTATGATTTGAACGATTTTTTTGTCCATCAATGTTGGTGCCTCATCCATCCATAAATGAATGTCGTAAGTCATGCTATTTGCTTCAGCGACTAATCTAATTTTGTCTTCGATTTCTGCTGCAAAATCATTTAATATTTGCTGATCAATATGACGACAGTCTACTGAGAATGTAATTTCACCAGGAACTACATTTACTGTGTTTGGTACAAGTGTGATATGACCGAACGTTAATACAAGTGGTTCCCCTATTTCTCTAGCACGTTTTGTTAAATCTGAGACAATTTCACTATAGGCAACAACTGTATCGCGACGTAATGACATTGGCGTAGTACCAGCGTGGTTTGCTTCCCCTTTTAAGTTGATCGTGAAGCGTTTTTGACCAACAATGCCATTAACAACACCGATTGTTTTGTTTTCTGTCTCTAACACTTTACCTTGTTCAATATGAATTTCAACAAATGCTTTGATGTCATTACGAACGTCAGTAGTTTTACGATAATCGAAGCCTGATTTACGCATCGCGTCTTCGAACTTAATGCCCTCAGCATCTGCAATTGTGTCAACATCCGATTTTTTAGCTAAGTTAAAGAAGTTTTTGCTACCCCAGAATGTGTAAGGGAACCGACTACCTTCTTCTTCTGCAAGGGATAATACTTCTAATGAGCGTAGTGGTTGGCCATGTTTAGCTTTTAAATATTTCACAGCCGCTAGTGCTGCTAAGATACCGAATTGGCCATCTAGATGACCACCTTCCACTACTGTGTCGATATGTGATCCTGTTAAAATGGTTTCTTCCGGATATTTACTGCCAACAAGACGCCCAGTTAAGTTCCCGATATCGTCAAAGCTTGCTTCTAACCCTTCTTCTTTGAATGCTTTTTCCAGTTCTCGAACTGCATCATTCCATTCTTGAGAATATAAAAGTCGTGTAATTCCACCTTGTTCTAAGCCACCAAAACCTGTGAATTTCTTATCTAACGATTCAAAAGTTGATTGAATATCCATACCTCTTTCACTCCTTCCTTCTTCACATTTATTATAGGTCCTACCCCATAACCATTCATTGACACAATAAACAATAATGGATGGTCTTTTTATGCACTTTAGACAAACAAATTTTGATAAGGAGCAACTATCTTGGAGTAAAAAAGAACGTAGCTATCGATTATGGAAAGGGTTTAAGGAGGCTTGTGAGTAAAGTAAATAATCAATTCTATCTTACTAAAAAACAAAAGCCACATAGTAAATCTATGTAAAAACTTAGATTTTCCATGTGGTATAGTCCAGATTAAAATGATTAAAAGATAAACAATAGCCCGAGTGTCATGACACATACAAGTAGGAGCAAACCTAAGCTATATCGTATTGTATTGAAAGATATTTGACTCATTCTCAATTTGATTAACGGCTGCTTCTGCATCAATCCCTTTTAATTTAAAGATTATTAAACTAAGTAGAAATAGAAGTACAGGAAGAAAGGCTATGCCACTCACTATTTCGGTTCCAAGTGGTTTGTATGGTTGATCTCACATTGTTGTCACTTCTTTCTAACATAGCTATTCCTAACAGAGTTTAGTTGTGCAAAGGTGAACTTCTTTGTTCAAGCTACTTTAGCCATGCTATCCTTGTTGTAACCATATTTTATAAACAAAGCATCACGTAGAATATTCTGACCTAGGTCAAGCATATGATTCTTCTTTACTATTTCAAAATAAAGAATTTTATATAATAACCTTCAAAAATAGTATACAATCAGAGTGATAGGTTATCCTTGTAGCGTTTTACATACTTATTTTGGATTTATTTAACAAATATAAAGGGGATGACTCTTATGACAACATTAAAAGAAATCATGTCTGTCCAACAATTTTCTGATTTAACATTATTAAATGATGAGGGAGATTTAGAAAGAGAAGTAGAAATGGTCGATATTACAGAAACGCCTGATATTAAAAATTTCACAGCTCCTCATTCATTTATCGTCACTACTGGTATGTGTTATCAACACGACCAATCCGGATTAAAGGATCTCATTCGAGAATTAAATGATATACAAGTTGCTGGAATAGGCGTTAAATTATCACGCTTTTTAGAAAAAATTGATGATGAAGTAATAGAATATGCAAACAAGTTAAAATTCCCCATTATTAGAATCCCTGATAGTTGGAATCTCGGATCCATTACGCACCATATATCATCCTATATCTTGGATGAAGAAACTGAAAAGTTATATTTTGCATTAGATATCCAACAAGAGTTAAATACAATGCTTATGAGAGGTTTGAGCTTGGAAATGATGATTGAACGAATGAGCAGACTCCTTAGAGTCCCTGTGATGCTATTAAATCCTTTTCATCAAATTAAATCGATGAGCCATCACTTCCAAGAACACGCAGAGCAAATTCAGAAAAATCTTAGTTACTTCAAAAGATGTGTTAATTCCAAGCAAATCTCACCTAATAATAAAGCATCTTTCCAAGAAGAACATATTATATTTGAAGTTCCAGCATTTAAATATTTTCCGTATTATTTGATGGTTTCAAATGTTAATACGCTCACTTATCCATTTAGTTTGCTTGCCATAGAACAAGCCGTGAATACACTCAGTCTCGCCATTTATAAAAATAGTAAAATCAAAGAAGCAGAACAACAAGATGTAAACCGATTTTTCGAAACATTGATGTCTGAACATCCAGATAATCTTATTTCAGTCAAACAGCACCCTGAGTTTTTAAAAAAGCACCTTATTCAACCATCCAATTTCTATCAAGTGATCGTTTGTGCGATTGATCAAGAAAGGGATATGGAAAATAATATCTATTTGAATGAGCGCTATCAAATGACTTTTGAATGGCTAACACATAAGTTTACTGACATTGATCCTTCTATCAGTGTTTATAGATCTCCAGGTAATCATCGATTTACGATACTATTACAAACTAAACATCAATATTATTTAGATTACTGCAAATATATCCAAAAAGAGTATCAAAAACTTTTTAATAGCACAATGTCATTCGGTATTGGTAATGAAGTTACTGAATTCTCACAGTTACCACTCTCTTATTTTGAAGCGAATGAAGCTTTTGATCATAAGTCAGAAAGTGGTAAAGTTGAATTTATCGAACTCTATAAATCTAAAAGTGTAGAAGAATTGTTACAACTCATTCCAGCAAATAAATTAAAACCGTTTATCACGTATACACTAGGTTCATTAGCCTATCCAAAAACGACGAAAGAAAAAGAACTAAAATATACATTAAAAATCTATTTGGCGAATCATTGTGATCTGACAAAGACTTCTGAAGATATATTTATTCATCGGAATACGGTAAAATATCGTATAAAAAAATGTGAAGAGATTTTAGGTCAGTCTATCGAATCACCTGATATTTCATTGGATCTACGATTAGCATTATTTGCGTCAGAGAAAGTAAATTTTTAAACTTAAAAATCCCGCTAAAAAGCTGTTATGAATGCTTTTTAGCGGGATTCTTTTTGCCTATTTTACCGGAACACTTGCTTCCCCACCTCAATTATGAGTATGCAAATGTAGTAGCTTCTACTCACAGAATTAGCTTCTTCATGGGAAGACCTCTCTGCCTTTGGGCAGTAAAAACAAAACTACCTATCAGCGGAAGATGTACTAAACCTCCATCGATAGGTAGCTTTACTTTATTCATTAGTTAGGGGATTGATTGCTTTCTTCTCTTTCACCATCACGACAAGGAAGAATAAAATCGCTGCTGCTGCAAGAAGTATTGCTGCAATATAGAATGCCAATACTTTCGAACCAGTGATATCACCAATATAACCAGTAAGAGTTGGCGCAATAACTGACGATGTCATTCCAAAGAAGTTAAAGATACCTAGGGCCTTGGCCATGCTGTTGGAAGGTACTGAATCTGTTACATAGGTAATTAAAACTGGATCAATGGCAAGTTTACCTAATAAACCATATAAAACTAATGCTGCATAAAGGACAGATGGGTTAGGTGCAAATACGGTTAAACTAATTGTTACGGCTGCACCAATTAACAAGAAGATAATTAATTTCTGTCGCATATGTGCATTTTTGTCAATATACTTAGAAAATATCAATGCGCCAGGTACTGCTGTGACTGCAACTAAAGCAGCTACATATCCTACCGAACCTTGTTCAAATCCTTTTTCTGCAACAAGGAATGATGGTAACCATGTCACAATCATGTAATAACCATAACATGTTGCAAAATAGACGAAATAAATAACTATTTTTTTGAGCGAGAATAATTCTACGCCTTGAGATACTGTGGCTTGTGTTGTTTGCTTATCTTCAGATGTTTCATTTGTAGCTGTTTTTTTGTCTTGTTTAACAAATAACGCAAATACAAATATTACAGCTACTATGAAGACTGCTATAATATAAAGCATGTTATTCCATTGGATTTCAAGGCCACCTACTAATACAGATGAGCCTACTAGACCAATAACCATCCCTAATGCCGAACCGCTGTTGATGATCGCATTAGAAAAGCTTTTCTTATCTTTTGGCATATATTTAGCTGATAAAGAGAAAGCCGCACCATAGTATGAGCCTGTCGAAAGACCTGCCATTAAAGCGCCTACATAAACTTGAGTGATTGTCGTGCTTGATCCAATGACGAATGCTGCTAATGCAAAAATGATAAACGCAGGGATTAATACTCGTTTTTGTCCAAATTTATCAACGAGTATTCCTGATGGAATTTGCATACCAGTATAGGCAAAGAAATAAATAGAGGCAATAAGTCCTACTTGAGTATCGCTAATATTACCAAGCGATTCTTGAATTTGTGGATATATTGGTGTAAGTATTGTACGATAAATCCAAATAGCTACCCAACCTAAACACAGTGCAAAAATGATTTTTTTGTAATAATTCGGGTCATTCTTAACTGTTTGTCCCATAATATGACACTCCCATTTTTCTTTTTTTTACTTATGTAGTGCTTAATTTAATTTTAGGTTATGAGTACGTAAATAACATTGTTCACTTTTAACAAAAACAGAACCAGCATTGCACATTTTAGACAAAATCCTATGTTTGAATTGTTTATAAAAGTATGACTTATGGCATTCTCATTTGCCGATCCCTACTCAGTGTTTTTGTACCTTTGCAAACTCTCCTCACAGTAAAGAAGGCTCAAATAAACAAAAATAAGCCCGACTACCCTATAGGTAATCGGACTGATCGCAATCTACGTGCAAACACCTTTGCTCAAACCCTAAATTGTAAAATAAAATTTTACTCAGGTGTGACAATTCTTTGTGATCGCACGAAAGATTCCTCCGTAGTAGATAATGCATCTACAAGGAGGAATCTTTTTTACTATGAAAACTAGTTAATCAACAGACGTGATCGTTAACTTAATGATGTTTATGCGCAATAAAGCCGATTGGTGTCGGACCTGCAATCCCTAACATGACGAAATCTCTACTAGAATTATTAGTCATTCCGTGCTTTTCACCCGCACGTGAAACTACAACATCACCAGCTTTAATTTGAACCATTTCACCACATTCTGGATAATAGTCTGCTGTCCCTTCAACAACAACCCAAATATCATCAGCTTTCTCGTGTGAGTGAAGTGGCAAAGTTTGACCTGGGTGCATACACCATATAGCTCCAACAGTATTTGGTGTTTCATAAAAAATATGTTTTGTCGCTTTATCTTCTCTAAACTGTTGAATATCAGGCCAATGGAAAATACGATTTTTTAAATCTTCTCTTGCTAATTGTTTTAATGTCATTGTATTTTCTCCTTGTTTCGAATTTCAAACTATACCCACGTTATTTACCGTTTATCAGAAAATGATTATCTGCGAATAATATTTTGAGGTTTTCCCTCTATGAATGCCATTGTGTTATCAAATGCAATTTTAGCCCGTAATTCCATTGCCTCATTCGTTAGGAAGCCTACATGAGGTGTTAAAATCGCATTTTTGGCTTGTAATAGTTTATAGTCTCCAGGAATAGGCGGTTCCATATCAAATACGTCAATACCCGCTCCTGCAATTCGCCCTTCATTTAATGCATCTGCTAATGCATCATTATCAACAATTGGGCCTCGTGCACAGTTGATTAAAATAGCTGATTCCTTCATTAATTCTAATTTTTCTTTAGAGATTAATCCTTTTGTGCTTGAAAGTAATGGTATATGTAATGACACAATATCAGATTGTGCTAATAACTCATCTAATTCCATGTATTCGATACCCAAAACTTCTGCTGCCGGATTTCTTCTAGATTGGTCTGAAGCTACTATTTTTGCGCCAAATGCTTTAAACAAACGAGCAGTCATCATACCAATCTTACCTGTACCAATCAAACCAACTGTCTTCCCTTTAATTTCACTACCTTGGAATGCTCCTGGGAAATTATCGGCATGGATTTCTTTATCACCCTGAGTGATATGACGATACACATCTAACACTAAACCAATTGTTAATTCAGCAACTGCTTGATTCGCATATCCAGCTGCATTACATACCATAACATCTTGGTTTCTCGCTTGTCCGATACCTATATGATCTACACCTGTAAAGGCTACATTTATTAATTTTAAATTGGCATTTTGATCAATTACTTCTGTAGGATAAGGATTATTAGCAATCATAATTACATCTGCACCTTCACTACGTCTTGCTAATTCTGCACGATCCGTTGTTTTCTCGTTGTAATAAACAAATTCATGACCAGCCTGTTTGATCGGCTCCGCTAATTTTTCAATGATCGAATCTGAGACATTTAATGGTTCTAATAATTTGACTAACATTTCAATCAATTCCTTCCTATTTTTTTTGAATACGTCTGTTGATTAACTAGTTTCCATAGATTTATAGAAGAGAGATACATTTCTTCAAACTGTTATTTCACAGTAAGAAGAGGATAATTTTTTTTGAACATTTTGCACAAAAAAAGCAGATACTTTCGTTTTCAATCACTTCCTTTTTTATTTTTTATTATGTTAATTGCTTAATTTCATTGTAGGATAGGAGCCTTTAAATAACATTGTTCACTTTAAACAAAAACAGAATCGACATTACATGTTTTTGACTAAAGCTACTATTTAAAATAACTAGAAATACGCTTTATCTAAATTAGGATTACTTTCCCTTTCTGCTCTCTGCACAAAAAACCAGCCCTGGTAATCCTAAGATTATCGGACTGATTCGATCTATATATGGATGCTAAAGTTGCGATAAAAACAATATAACTCTCTTTAACTTTGCCTTTCAAATGAATAAGTTAATATGTAGCCTTGATCAAACCTATTAAGTTTGAATAGTTATTATCTATTGCAAATTCTTCACCTAAGATGGCACATTTGCCGCTGGGCAATAATCATACTAAGAATACTTTTGTTGATAGCCTTAAGCAAGCTAAATTGACCATAATTCCATGCCCTCCTATTTTTATAACGATGATTCATTATTACATCTCAACTTTTTATATTTTTCTAGCAAGAGATATTAATTATCGAATGCATCCACATTTAGCATAAATATAATTAATAGCTCTTATATCCCTTAATATCCAATTAATTCATATATTTTTAGTAAAATTGACCATAATTATTGCAGATACATTACACAATTAAAAATAACATGTCAGAATCATAGGAAAGTGTTAATCAGTAATATTATTGAAAAATAACTCCTAACCGTTTCGTGATATTCTTACTTTAGTTCAAAAGCGATGGCTTTTTGAAAGGGGTAAGGATTAATTGAAGAAAAAAATATTACTACCGATTTTTGCATCTTTTATGTTCTTTACAGGAATAGGTATTCACGATGCGCAAGCAGCTACATATACAGATATAACAAATACAGCAAAAGCATATATTGGGGCTCCTTATAAATATGGAGGTACAGATATTAAGACAGGTGTTGATTGTTCTGCCTATACACAATTAGTATTTTCTAAGTTAGGTATTTCATTAGAACGGACATCAAATGCTCAATATCAACAAGGTACTTCTATTGCTAAAGACAATTTAAAGACTGGCGATCTCGTATTTTTTAATACTTCGGGAAGCGGTGTTTCACACGTTGGCATTTACATAGGTGACAGCAATTTTATTTCGGCTACTACAAGTTCAGGGGTTAAAATTGATAAAATCAATGACCCCTATTATTGGGGATCTCGTTACGTGGGGGCAAAACGTGTTGCGAGCTTCTCTGATTATGGAGAGGTAAAAGATGCTGAAATAGACTTTACTATTTATTCATCACGTGGAGAAGTGGCTCTTAAATTAGCTAAGAAGCTACAATTAGATACTAGTCATACAAATTCAAGTTTTCCTGATGTAAAGCCAGGTTCTAAATATGCAGGTGCTGCTGAAGCCCTTAAAAAAATCGGTGTATTTACTGGTGATGAAAACGGGAAATTCAATCCAGGTTCACCTATTACACGCGGTCAATTATCAAAAGTGTTAGTAGAAGCATTCAACTTAAAACAACAGGGAGCAACAGAAAACTTTGTAGATGTTCCAGGATCACATTGGGCTAACAGCTATGTATCCATTCTTGCATCCAATAAAATTACGGTAGGTAAAGGTGATAATTTATTTGGTGTGAACGATAATGTGACAATCGAACATTTAGATGCTTTTATCCAACGATTAACTCAATAACATGAAAGAGGCTGGGACAAAACTAGCTAATATTCAAGATAAAAGGGAAATCGATGCTGTTCGATTTCCCTTTTTGCTTAT
>NZ_JBXAHN010000012.1:0-118480 GCF_058795135.1 Lysinibacillus sp. GW823-FHT06C08 | reverse complement strand
CAAATAAGCAAAAAGGGAAATCGAACAGCATCGATTTCCCTTTTATCTTGAATATTAGCTAGTTTTGTCCCAGCCTCTTTTCTTTTGAAAAAAATGATTAGCAGCAGCAACATTGTGTTTTTATGTGGCGTCTATATAGCGAGTGTTTTGTATTGTCAAAAAAATTTTTTGGTTATACTATAGACAATATCCAAAAAAATGTGGTGCTTAGGAGGTGCTGCTTCGTGAAAGACCCGATAGAATCACTCATAGAAAAATTCGATCAAGATTTGTCACTAGAACAACGTAATTATTTACGATTTCTCTATGAAAACTTACATCTTGAGGAATTAAGCAATAGGGAACAACATTATTTTATCGACTATTTTTTTAAGAGTGAACCATTACGAAATATGGCAGCATTTGCACTAGAATTGGCAGACATTCTGCATGAAATTCGGGAAAATATTCCTGCTATTGAGAAGGCTGAGAGAATGGCTAATGGTAAGGAGCAGCGTTTGTATTACGAACGGAAATGGTCAGAGCTGAGACGTCAAAAGCTTAAACAGCAAACAACAAAGAATGGCAATATTTTTTATGTACCCTTTCATGACTATAAACAGGATCCTGGGCCCATGATTATTTGTTTAGAGCAGACGACTGGGATGGAAGCTTATTCTGAGCTGTGTAAAAGCATGATATTACCGTTATTTATGGATGCCCATCGCGAAAATCGCGATTTATATATTATCCCTTATGGTCAGCAAATCGATGTTCACTATCGCTTTGAAAATGGTCATTTAAATTTAACGGATTTTAAGAGCTTTATTGAATATAAAGCTAAAGGCGAAGCTGAGCTTTTACCTGTTCTACAGTTTGTCAGATCATTACTGCATGAAAATCAACTTGGCTCTGAAGCGGAAGTCATTATATTTACAGAGGGCACTCCTATAGATGGACAGCATCTTGTCAGTAAGCAAGCAAAAGCGATGCTAGAGGAAATGAAACGAAAATACCTTGCTGAGTTTTCTGTCATTGCAATGCATGAAGATAATTTTAATAAACAACAATTTTGGTTTGCCAATAAGGCTTTTTTTGCGGATGATGCAATACAATAACAGAAAGGGGCTAACCTTTACGGAAGGTCAGCTCCTTTTTATTGGAGATACATAGGTATTAAAAGGAGACATACATGGATTCATTACATTGGATTTTACCTAAATTTACAGTCCCTACTTGGATGGATGTTTTAATAGCAATCATTATTTGTATAGTTGGCTGGCTGATTCAACGATTCATCATAAAAAAAATAATTAATCGTCTGGTCATCTTTTTAAGAAATCGTCAACGAAATTTCCAAGCAAATGTGCTTGCACAATTTAGTAAAGCCATTGGCTATGCATTTATGACGGCAGTCATTGTGCTAAGCTTATCTTATTTAATAGAAGTTCCTTTATTTACGCATAAATCAACGAAAAATTTTATACTGTCTATTATGGTGTTTTTTGCTTTTAAGGGCGTATATGATGTTTTAAATTTCTATACAAAGCAGCCACTTCAATTAACAAGTGAAGAGGACCAAAATGTACTATTACCTTTTTTCCTACGAATTGGTAAAGTACTCATTATGATTTTTGCCATGTTTACAATTGCCTCATTTTGGAACTTTAATTTGAATGGCTTTTTAACAGGGATTGGCTTAACAGGAGTAGCGATTGCTTTTGGGATTCGCGATACATTAGCCCATGTGTTTGGCGGTATGTCCGTGGCGCTTGACAATCCCTTTCAAATTGGGGATTGGATTGCGACCGAAGATCAAAAAATTGAAGGAACCATTGAGGATATTAATCTTCGCAGTACGTTAATTCAAACAGGGGATAAAGGGCTTGTCTATGTGCCGAACTCTTATTTGGTTAATCGTCCTATTTACAACTTATCGAGACGAGAAAAGCGTAAATGCGAACAATTTTTATATGTAGCTGCTACCAATGAAGAAGACATATTACGCAGTGCCTTAACGGCTATTCATAAGGAAATTTATTTACATGCTAACACAGAGAAAGACATGATCCATGTTTATATCGATGAATTTCATCATGATAGTTATCGTGTGCTTATTCGTTTCTTCGTCGCTACAAATGATACAGCCGTCATGCTAGAAGTACGCCAGGAAATCTTCTTTGCCATCCGCCAAATCGTGGAGGAGCTATCCATTACTTTAGCATCCCCAGATGAGGATGAGGAACCAAGAAGGAAAAAATAAATTGAATTGTAAGATAGTTTGCATTACAATATAATCTAGCAATCAGCGCTGATGAAGAGTAGTAGCTATTAGTATTTGTCATAGAGAGCTAGTGGTTGGTGGAAACTAGTACAAATAAATGGTGAATGGACTTCGGAGCTCTAATCCAGAATGGCAGTATGGATTAGCGTATGCCTACGTTATAAGGCTTAGAGAGGGTCTACTTAGTAGACCAATGAAGGTGGCACCACGGCTTTTCCGTCCTTTTGTGATGGAAAGGCCTTTTTATATGCATTTGGTGTAGAAGAGCAGAGCATAGAGAAGGAGAGAAGAGAATGACAGTTGAGCTTAGAAAGTATGCCATGAAAGTATTACAGGGAGATATGATGACCCCTATTTCTGTCTATCAATCATTGAGAGGGCAGCATAAAATGTTGTTCGAATCGTCAGCCAAGCATGAGGAAAGTGGACGTTACTCCTTTATTGCAGTGGATCCAGTGGCTGAATTAAAAGGAAATAATGATGCGTATACCTTTCTTAAAGGGGAGGAAAAGGAAAAATCGAATGGGAATGTGCTCGATTATTTAAAGCAAGTGATGCCATTCCATGAAGAAACTTATCCATTCCACTTTTTTGGAGGCGCCATTGGTTTCTTTGGATATGAAACAGCTTTTTATACAGAAGAAATAGGAGAATATTTACAGGATGAATTAGCCATGCCGGATGTTCATGTTTTGTTCTATGATACATTTATTGTATTTGATCATGTGACACAGGAACTTACATTGGCTTCAATAGATTTATTTAAAGAAGGGCGTTCCTTAGAGGAAATGGAAGAGGCTATTTCAACGACGGAGCGGCAGCTTTATATGGGGACAACATTTGATGCCATGAAGGTAGGTAGTCTTGATTTTAAGCCAATGATATCAAAGGAGCAATTTGTCACATTAGTGGAGCGTGCAAAGCAGCATATATTAAAAGGGGATATTTTCCAAATTGTGCTATCACAGCGCTTCTCAGCCTCGTTTACAGGCTCACCTTTTGCGCTATATCGGCAATTACGCACATCCAATCCCTCTCCATATATGTTCTACATGGATTATGGATCCTATATTATTTTAGGAACATCACCAGAAAGCCTTGTAAAGGTTAAAAATCGGCAGGTGACGACAAATCCAATCGCAGGCACCAAGCCTCGTGGTGAGACAATGGAGCAGGATGAAGCCATTGCAAATGCCCTATTGGAGGATGAAAAAGAAGTGGCGGAACATCGTATGCTAGTGGATTTAGGCCGCAATGATCTTGGCCGAATTGCAAAAGTGGGTTCTGTAAAGCTGAAGAAATTCATGAATATTGAACGCTATAAATATGTCATGCATATTGTGTCTGAGGTAGTAGCGGACCTACGAGATGATCTCCATGTTTTGGATGTCCTTCGTGCTTGTTTACCTGCGGGTACAGTGTCAGGAGCACCAAAGATTCGTGCGATGCAGCTTATAAATGGATTAGAGCCTGTAAAGCGTGGCGTCTATGCGGGAGCTGTTGGTTATATATCTACGACAGGCGATATGGATTTAGCCCTTGCTATTCGTACCATGATCATTAAAGATGAGAAAGCTCATGTACAGGCAGGAGCGGGTATTGTTCACGATTCGGTCCCATTATCTGAATATGAAGAAACACTTAATAAAGCTCGAGCACTATTGGAGGTAAAAAAATGATTTTAATAATTGATAATTATGATTCTTTTACCTACAATCTATTTCAACAAATAAGTATGCTTGGGAAAAACGTTAAAGTCGTGAGGAATGATGCAATTACAATAGAAGAAATTCAAAAAATGTCACCAGAAGCTATTGTTTTATCTCCCGGTCCAGGAACACCAGCCGAAGCAGGTATCACGGTTAATGTGATCGAGGAGCTATATCAAAAATTTCCTATATTAGGAATTTGTCTTGGACATCAATCCATTGGGTTCGCATTTGGAGCAAACATCGTGCAGGCTCAAACGATCATGCATGGCAAGCTGTCACCTCTACAATATGAACAAACAGGTTTATTTGCACAATTAGATGGAGATATTCAAGTAATGCGCTATCATTCTCTAGTTATTGAAGAACCTTCATTACACAGTGATTTTAACATTATCGCAACAGCGAGTGATGACGGAGAGATTATGGCTATCCAACACAAAAAATATCCTCTTTACGGTCTGCAATTTCATCCTGAATCAATCGGCACGAAAGAAGGAAGTAGGATGATGCAAGCCTTCTTTGAAAGTATTGCTTAAATAAAAAGGCTGTCGCCTCCTTAATTTGGATGTGGCGACAGCTTTTCTTTATTGCTTTTTACCTGTAATTAACTTCGCAATTTCCTCTAAAGACATGGAGGAATTGACTTCGTAGGACCCAATTTGCAAGCTTCGTGCATATTTTGCGTTTGCGAGTAGTAACTCCATTTCTACGCTGTTAGAAATAATGCCACCATCCTCTAGCTTTTGGGCCACAATATACGGTGTAATCCCACTATATATTTGCAATGTCATTGTTGTATCATCCGCATTGGTATCTTCTTTAACAGACGGTTCTGAAGAATCAGCAGTAGTAGTTTCTTCAGTAGTATGTACTTGTTTTTTTAACGCAGCAATTTCTTGATTAGCCTGATTGAGCTTATTTTGCAATTCTTCAACCTGCTGCTGATTGGAAGAATCTTTTTCAGGGAGCCCAATGTTCACATCGAAGCGGCTTGCAAGAGCAAGTATGGCACCGACTAGGAAAATGGCTACGCCAAATGAGCGGATGGAAGACTTGTTCATAAATTAACGACCCCCATTTGCAATCACTTGACGAACTTGTTCTTCTGTTAAATTTGAACGGATACTAATATCTCCTACAGAAAGTCCTTGTTTATTCAATTCCAGCACCTGACTTACGATAATTTGATGAATCGGCTTTGCTTGTGATGGATTAGGCGTTACTTTTGAAGCTTGTGCGGCTTGTTGGACAGCTTGCATAACTTGTTGAACTTTAGGGTTTTGTATGCTAGGACTAGGTGTTGATTTTGATTTTACTTGAAACTCTGGTTCTAATAGTAGCTCTTCCTCTACAATTTTTAAACGGCGCTTTAAATTATTCGTTTCTTGGAATATGGAGATAGATAATTCTTCGACATCCTTCTCGACTTTTTTCGAGCTATTTTTGAAAAAGAACGATACTATAATCAAAAGAATCCCGAAACTCATTAGTATGATGGATAAATCCAATAGCTTCACCTCGTGTAGTATGTAATTATAAGATATTTTACCATATGCAAACTTAATATGAAATGAAGGTAGATTTTTTTTCAGTTTGTGTTATAATAGGTTAGTCGTATAAATCATGCTCAAATTTAAATTCTTGATATAGAGTGGGAGGGTTAATGATGCGCGTAAACATTACTTTAGCTTGCACAGATTGCGGCGAACGTAACTACATTTCTAAAAAGAACAAGCGTAACAATCCAGAGCGTCTTGAACTTAAAAAATATTGCTCTCGCGAGAAGAAATACACTCTTCACCGTGAAACTAAGTAATCGCTCATTAAGCCAAAACCACAAGTGGTTTTGGCTTTCTACATTTTATGAATGATTGAAGTTTTACTATATAGGAGGTAGCCTGCATGGATAAAACAACATTACGGAACAAGGTACGAGAAACACTTGCGATAATGAATGATGAAGTTTATCGCAGACAATCTAAAGCTGTAGTGCAAAGAGTGCTACAGGAACCATATATAATAGAAGCAAATACGATCGGCATTACCATTTCAAATCAGCCAGAAGTCGACACCATTCTTTTAATTGAAGAACTATGGCAGCTTGGGAAAAAGGTCGCTGTGCCAAAGTGCCACCCCAAAACAAGAGAAATGACATTTTACGCCATTGAATCATTTGCTCAGCTCGAAACAGTATATATGCATTTGCGTGAGCCTATTCCTGAACGATGTGAGTTAGTTGACGCAAATGAGATGGATATCATCTTAGTACCAGGGGTTGTTTTTGATCGGTTAGGCTATCGAATAGGGTATGGCGGTGGTTATTATGATCGCTATGTATTAAACTATAAAAAGGGTAAATTGATGTCATTACTTTTTGACGAGCAGATCGTTAATCGTGTTCCTACTGAAGAACATGATTGCCCTGTAGACATCATAGTGACACCGACAGAACGTATTGACTGTCTAGCACATCGAGGAGCGAACGAAAATGGATAAAATGTTAGATATTTATGAACTCTTGAAAACGTATGGTACTTTTATTTATACACGGGACCCTATTGGTGATTTGATGTTAATGGAGGATGAAATAAAAGAGCTCTATAAAGCGAATGTACTAGACATAAAAGATTACCAAATGGCATTATTACTAATTCGACAAGAAACAACAAGACTTCGTATAGAAGAGAATAAAAAGTAATGTTTGAAATATAATGTAATGGGGTATTGTAAAATTAATGTAACATGTATGTAATATTCTTAAAAACAGTGGATTTCCGCTGTTTTTATGTTTTTACGAAACTTTTTACAATGTAAAACGTATATATAGATATCTGGTGCATATACGAGCGATGAGAGTAAAATTTCCAAAAGATATGTGTTGATTATCTGTAAAAAATGGATTAAGATATATTTTGTTTCCGTAACAAAATGTAAAAAATTATTATTTTTTTGTAAGGAAGTAGGGAGGATGTTAGGAATGAGATCAATAAAGTGGCCTAAACATTCATTTATGATACTAGCAATTATAGCAACTTGGATCAAAACGGTCATTGTTTACCACACGAGCTTTGAGATGAAAATTGAAAATGCAATGCAACAATTTATTTTGTTTATTAACCCATTAAGTTTCTTGCTATTTACGTATGGTTTAGCACTTTTCTTTAAATCACCAAAGGCTAGAAATCGTTATTTAATTACAGTCAGCATTATTTTATCAATAGTCCTTTATGGAAATGTAGCGTTCTATCGTTTCTATAATGACTTTATTACACTACCTGTATTATTCCAAACAAGTAACTTTAGTGACTTAGGAACTTCTGTAGCTGCCATAATAGAGCCATGGGATGTATTGTATTTTGTTGATGTACTTATTTTAATCTTAGCGAATAAATTTATACCAAAAATGAAAAATTCGTTTAAAGTTAATGTGGAATTCCGCCGTGCATTTTTTGTGCTGGCAATCGCTATGTCATTTTTAAACTTAGGTTTAGCTGAAACAGAGCGTCCACAATTATTAACACGTAGTTTTGACCGCGAATTACTTGTAAAAAATATTGGTACGTACAATTACCATTTGTATGATATTTATATTCAAACAAAATCCTCTGCCCAACGTGCGTTAGCGGACGGTAGTGAATTAGTTGAAGTAAACAACTATGTTCGCTCTAATCAGGCAGCAGTCAACCCAGAAATGTTTGGGAAATATAAAGGCCGCAACTTAATTGTTGTGTCTATGGAGTCTTTACAAAACTTTGTCATTAACAATGACATGAATGGTCATGAAGTTACGCCATTCTTAAACTCTTTAACAAAAGATAAAGATACGTATTATTTCAGTAACTTCTATCACCAAACAGGTCTAGGAAAAACATCTGACTCTGAGTTTATCGTAGAAAATTCACTATTTGGGTTAGGACGTGGAGCAGTATTCTTCACACATGGTGGAAATACGTATAACTCAATGGCAGAGCGCCTTGGGGAAAATGGATACTTTACAAATGTCATGCACCCGAATAATAAATCATTCTGGAACCGTGACATTATGTATCAATCTTTAAAAATCAATAAGTTCTATGATATCGATTCTTATACAGTAGAAGAAGGGCAAGCTGTGAACTGGGGAATGAAAGATACGCCATTCTTAGAGCAATCTGCAGCATTAATGAAAGATATGCCACAACCATTCTACTCAAGACTTATTACGTTAACGAATCACTATCCATTTACATTGGATCCGGAAGATATTATGATTCCTGAATATGATTCAAACTCAGGTACATTAAATCGTTACTTCCAAACAGTACGCTATATGGATGAAGCTTTAAAAGATTTCTTCCAACAACTGAAAGATCAAGGTGTTTATGATAATTCTATTATCGTTATGTATGGTGACCACTACGGTATTTCAGAAAACCATAATAAAGCGATGGCACAGTATTTAGGAAAAGAACAAATTACACCATTTGATAATGCATTGCTACAGGAAGTACCTTTATTCATCCATATCCCAGGATCTGACGATGGTAAAGAGATGACTGAAATGGCAGGACAAATGGATTTACGTCCAACAATTTTACACCTACTTGGCATTGAAACGTCAAAAGATATGCAAATGGGTGCGGATTTATTCTCTCCAGAACATGAAAACTTTGTAGTGTTCCGTGACGGACGCTTTATCACAGATAAATATGTGTATGCGGGAGAGGCTTGCTATGATAAATCAACTGGCGAAGAAATAGATGGGGAGCCATGTCAGCCATACGCTGATCGTGCAACAATGGAGCTCGAAAATTCTGACGCCATCATCAATGGAGACCTTCTTCGTTTCTATGATGAAAAGACAGGTAATTTAAAACAAGAATCCGTTAAGTAAACAAAGAGAGATCTCGCCATGAGATCTCTCTTTTACTTTGAGCAATTGACAAATTTGTTGAAGTGATTATAATTAGTGTAAATATCTGCATAACGAAGATTTGTTTTTCACATTTCGGAGTATAAGAGTTAAAGGCATGGAAAAGAACAAGTAACTTTAATAAAAACTGACAGAGAGTAGCCGGTCGTTGAGAGGCACAAGGGATATTAAAGTGAATACATCTTGGAGCTGCGTACCGAAATTTTAGTAGGCTACGACGGGTTTGCATCCGTAATCATTGCAATAGTATTGCTGCGGCTGTACTAATGGAGGAGTGCTATTTGAGTAGCTCTCGAAAAAAGGTGGTACCACGTTATTAACGTCCTTAGGATTTATTCCTAAGGGCGTTTTTTTTGCATCTGAACGTCTAGTGCCAAATTGGGCGACAGTAATCCTGTCAAAAACTCTTATAGATCTTGCAATATTAACTTTTTAATATTACAAGGAGATGTTTTGTATGTTTTTAACACCAAAGGAGCAGTTAGCCATTATTAAAAAGGGGACTGACAAAATTGTTGATGAACCCGAGCTACTAAAAAAATTGGAGCACTCATTTCAAGAGCAAAAGCCCTTAACGATTAAATTGGGGCTCGATCCATCTGCACCAGATATTCATTTAGGCCATGCAGTCGTATTGCGAAAAATTAAACAGCTGCAGGACCTAGGGCATCATGCAGTCATTGTCATTGGTGATTTTACGGGCCGTATTGGCGATCCTACCGGGAAATCTAAGGGACGTGTAGCGTTAAGTGATGAATTGGTGAAGGAAAATGCCAAAACGTATTGTGAGCAAATTTTTAAAGTGTTGGACGAGGAAAAAATGACTGTTCGTTTCAATAGTGAATGGTTAGCAAAATTAACGTTTGAAGAAGTCATCCAGCTGGCTGCTACTACATCTGTTGCCCGTATTTTGGAGCGTGAAGACTTCCAAAAGCGGTACCATCACCAAATACCAATTGGCCTACATGAATTTTTCTACCCTCTTATGCAGGCGTATGATTCTGTAGAATTAAAGGCTGATATTGAATTAGGGGGAACCGATCAAACGTTTAATATTCTCATGGGACGCACCTTACAAAGGCATAGAGGGCTAGAAAAACAAATTGCTATTTTTATGCCATTACTTGAAGGATTAGATGGTATTGAAAAAATGAGTAAAAGCTTGGGGAATTATATTGGTGTCCACGAAGCGCCTGAAGTTATGTTTAAAAAAATTATGGAACTACCAGATTCGCTCATTATCAAATATTTTGAATTAGCGACAGATGAGCATCCACTTCAAGTGCAAGCCGTTCAAGAAAGGCTACAAAACGGAGAGAACCCACGTGATATAAAACTACAATTAGCAGAAATAGTGACAGCTTTATATCATGGTCATGCAGCTACGATGGATGCAAAATCTTATTTTGAAGCTGCTTTCCAGAAGAAGATGATTCCTGCTAACATTCCAGTATTGCTACTTGAAATTGATAAAGAAAGAATAGAGGATATCATTCCACAATTAATTTCTATCCAATTTATTCAAAGTAAAAGTGATTTTATAAGGCTCATTAAACAAAATGGGGTTTCATTAAATGGAGAAAAAATTGCTGTGGATGATCTATCTCAAGTATTAATGAATGAGGATGTCCTGCAAATTGGTAAGAAGAGATTTCTAAAATTGAATAAGTAAAATGGGATGATGTCCAAGAAAAAAGAGCAATCTCACATAGAGACTGCTCTTTTTTCTGTCTAAATTTTAGTGTAATTTTGGTGGATACCCGCCATGAACGATTGTCATAATGACAAACCATCCAAACACGACAGCACTTAATAAGTTGAAAACAACGCTTAAAAGGTTCTTTTCTTTAATTGCTTGGAATGTACCATATACAGCAAAAATTGAAACTAGACCAAAAATAACCATTAATAAGTTCATTAAAAATAGACACTCCTTTCGACATCAGAAAATGAATGTCGTAAACAATATTCCTCCTTAATTGTAATCGTTCTACCTGTTTTTGTCGAGAACTAATATAGTGCAAACTATGAACATTTATCGTCAAATTGTGGCAAAGCCTGTATAATAGAGAAATGAGGTGATATCTATGATGAACGTACGTAGTTTTTCTCTTGGTCCAGTCCAAACGAATTGCTATATCGTATCGAATAAAGACAAAGAATGTATCGTATTTGATCCAGGTGAAGAAGCGGAGCGTCTTATTAAAACAATCCGTAGCAATGGTTTAAAACCGTTAGCCATTTTTTTAACGCATGCACATTTTGACCATATTGGTGCAGTGGATGCCGTACGGGAAGCATTTAATGTACCTGTATGGATTCATGAAAAAGAGGTTAGCTGGCTAGGAGATCCAGAAAAGAATGGCTCTAGTAAATATGCTGCATTACCAGACTATAGGGTAGCTGCACCAGATCAAGACACGATCATTAAAAAAGAGCAACAATTTGAAATGAGCAACTTTGTGTTTCAAGCTGTATTTACACCAGGACATTCACCTGGTAGCATTTCCTATGTATTTGAAAATGATGGCTTTGCGATTGTGGGAGACACATTATTTGAACAAGGTGTAGGGCGGACGGATTTAATTGGTGGGTCCACCAAAATATTATTAGCATCTATTCATGAAAAATTATTAACATTACCTGAGGATACAATCATCTATCCGGGTCATGGAAATTATACAACTGTCAGTGCAGAAATGGAAACAAACCCGTTTTTAAATGGATTTTAAAATAAAAAAAGCGTATCTCGTTGATGAGATACGCTTTTTTAGTTGTATTAATGACCGCCACCAGGTACGTGAATGAATGTTGTATAGTACGTGAAGCCAGCGAAGAATACAGTTAAATATGCTCCGAAAATGTACATGTACATACGTTCTGAAAGGTTTAAGAAGCCTAATAATAAGAATAAACCTGTATTACCTAAGAATAATAGCGATACCTCGTTCATACCACCAAGGTAGAACATAACGGCAAAAATACCTGTCCAGAATGCCATAACTTTATACATATTATCCATGAAATTTCCCCTCCTTTTGCCCACGACACAATAATCTCTTACTCATTATAAATGATAGGAAAGGTGTCTGTAAACTGGAACTTCTCCGTCTTTGTGACAAACGAATGGATTTTTTAACTAGCTATCGATTTCTGTCACGTTTATTTCATATTTACATAAATCGCAATTATGTATCATACTCTCAATTTGCACAAATTCATTGCTTGAAAATAACGCATCTAACTGCCCTTTTAAATAGGATTCATGTAATGAGCAGACAATATCCGAATATGTTGTAAGTTGCTCTTGGAATGGACAATTAAAAATGGAGAATATCACCTTTTTGCCACGCTCTGTTTGTTGAATTTGTGGAACATAGCCAATTAATGCGGCATTGTCAGTTAATAGTTGAAGCTTCTCGTCGAAGGAAAGGGAATTATTGATTGTCAATTCAGCGTTTATATTTTGTTTCATTTGCTGATAACCATCTTGATAGCTAATTTCCTGACATTTTTCTAAGACAGATGGTCCAAGCTCTTCCACTAATTGAATCGTCCATTTCAGTAAACGATCTTCGTCGCGTCTTGGGAAAGTTAATGATACACCTTTTTCTGAAGCCTTATACACCCGGCCAGGTCGACCACCTTTACCCGTTTTCACATAGTCTGCGGAAATAATATTAATTTCTGAAAGCTTTGTTAAATGAAGTCGAGCAACATTTGGATGGATGCCAAACTGATCAGCAATATGTTGGACGGTCACTGTTTTTTTCTCTTGCAATATGTACTCATAAATAGAGTATCTTGTTTCATCAGCTAAAGTGCTGGTAATTTTCAATGGATGGATCATATGCTTCACCTCATTAGTTTTTTATAAAATTATGTTCGTCTACCAAGTGTTAGGAAAATAATCATGTTCATTCTATTATATTCCATTATTGAAAAAGATACAGTTCATTTCAGCATAAATATTAATTTTTTCATGTATTTATCTTCTGTTTTAGTGGGAAATTGCACTTTATCCACATTTTTATAGCAAAAAACATGAATGATAGGAAATTTTATAACAAATTTTTATTTTCAGAAAAGGGCTTTCTTCGTAGGAAGATCCTATTTATACTAGGAAATAACGAATACGCGGTCATATTCGAATGAACTAGAAGAGGGGTGCATATATGCAGAATTTTGAAATAGTCGTTGAACAAAAATGTGAGCAACTTTTACTAAAAGCCTATCATTTTGGGGCAACCGATTTATTATTGGTGCCAAGCAATATAAATTATCGGATCTATTTTCGGAAATATGACAAGCTTCTTCATGCGGGTGAACTACCAAACGATCTGGCGGAACGGATGATATCCTATTATAAGTTTCTGGCGCAATTAGATATAAGTGAGAGACGTAAACCTCAAAGCGGCTCATTCCAAAAGGCGATGGAGCAACAGTCATATGCCTTTCGAGTATCTACACTGCCTTCCGTATTTTTAAAAGAAAGCCTCATTATCCGCTTACTTCTCCAAAATCATTCTTTTCCACTAACTTCCTTATGTTTTTTTAAAAGCTCAGCCTACAAATTAATGGAACTAGTACAGAATCGTCAGGGCCTTTTGTTTTTTACAGGGGCGACAGGATCTGGTAAGTCCACTTCACTTTATTCTTTAATCCATTATTGTTCTACCGAATTAAATAGGCATGTAATTTCCTTGGAAGACCCAGTAGAAAATAACCAAGCCAATTTACTTCAAATTCAAGTGAATGAACGAGCAGGCGTTACATACGCTACGGGGTTAAAAGCAATTTTGCGACATTCACCTGATGTGATCATGATTGGGGAAATTCGAGATAAAGAAACAGCAAAAATTGCCATCGAGGCAAGCTTGACGGGCCATTTAGTTGTTTCAACCATCCACGCGAAGGATTCGATTAGCTGTCTTTACCGTTTAATGGACTTAGGGGTGTCGATAGATGAGCTTCAGCAAACGATCATTGGTATTGTTGCCCAAGTCCTTTTTCATTCATCAGCCTTACAGGATGATCGTCGTGCGTTGTACGAAATTTTATCGGATATTCATCTCAATCAGGCCATTACCGCTATTTTAAATAAGGGGAATTTTCAGCTACCATACGAATTAACCATAAAGGGACAAAAAGAATTAGTGGAGAGCCATTATGCAGTTACAAACATACATCGCTAAATTTCAATTATATTACAACAGAGCTACAAAATGGCGTGTAAAAGAGCAAGCGCAATTTATTCAACGTTTATCTGTATTAATGCAGGAGGGCTACTTATTTCCACAGGCTATCTCGATGCTACTCCCTCATCATATAGATGTTCATGAGGAAATTCAGCAACAAATTGATGAAAAACTTAGACAAGGAGAAGGCGTAACAAGCATTTTAGAAACATTGCAGTTAGCTAAACATCATTTAGTAGCCATCAAAGTGGCAGAAAACAATGGGCATTTGCTTGAAGTATTAAAAGGTGTGGCAAAGCAAATGATTGTCGGTGAGCAGACGAAGAAAAAGTTAATTAAATTGCTTGTATATCCTGTCATGCTAATTTTATTTTTATTGTTGCTATTCTTTGTATTTCGAACAATTTTCTTACCTAATATTGAACAAATGGTATCAAGTCGCTCGATTGAAGGTGAGAAGACAAGTGTGGCGCTATCTAAACTATTACTGCATGTCCCCGATTTTGTGATGGTAACAGCTTTGATTGTAATAGTCAGTTTATTGGTTTTACACCTCTATCTCAAACGCCAGCCCATTCCCGTACGACTATCAATACTATTAAAAATTCCACTTTTTCAAATCTATATCCGACTCTCATGGACAAGGCAATTTGCTGCCTATTTAGGGAGTTTACTACAGAGTGGGTTTTCATTGCAGGCTAGTCTTCAAATTTTAGAAGAACAATCCTTTCAACCTTTTCTACAGCATCTGTCTCTGCGTATTAAAGAAAGGGTCATCTTTGGAGAGTCATTGACTCAAGCCGTTCAAATGGTGTCTATTTTTCATAAGGATTTTGCTACCTTTGTAGAACATGGAGAACAAAGTGGCTACTTAGGGAAGGAACTTACATTATATAGCGAACTATTACTGGAAAAACAGGAGCAACTATTGCAGAAGGTGCTCGCCTTCATCCAACCAAGCTTCTTTATTGTAATTGCTATATGTATTTTAGCGGCCTATGTCAGTTTACTATTACCAATTTATCATATGATTGAATTAGTTTTGGAGGACTAAGATGAAACATATTAAACAACAAAATGGTTTTACTTTAATCGAAATGCTCATTGTTTTGTTAATCATTTCTATTCTTATTTTAATTACAATTCCAAATGTTACGAAGCACTTCGCTACGATTGATGAGAAGGGCTGTGCTGCCTATATTAATATGGTACAGGGGCAAGTAGAAGCCTATAGAGTGGATTTTATGGCATATCCAACTTTAGAGGATTTAGTAAAAGAAGGCTATTTGAAAGAAAATGAAACAACTTGTCCTAATAAAGAAGAAATAGTTATTACGACTAAGGGAGAGGTACGGTTAGCAAATGTCGGTGCAGGTACGAATGGCTAATGAGAGAGCGACAAAATGAATTGGGCTTTACGATCCTCGAAATGCTAATAGTTTTATTTCTTGTTATGAGTTTAACAGCCATTGTTAGCAAATTCTCTTTACAATTAGCGGAGTCAAAGGAATTAGAGCGTTTTTTTACTCAAATTCAACTAGACATTCAGTATATCCAAACCTATAGCATGAACCAGCGACAATATATCGCGATTAAATTCGAAAGCTCTACAAGGCGCTACGTTATTCAAAAAGATGCTTTTTCCAATCTATATGAACGTCCATTCCCTAAAGGAGTCGAATTTTTGCCTGATGAGAGCTCTATTTATACGATTGTTTATAATGTTAATGGCAATGTCAGGTCAGCTGGCACCATCGCGTTTCAAACGCCACAGGGAAAGAAAAAGGTAATCATTACATTAGGGCGAGGGAGAGCGAGAATTGAATGAGTCAGGCTATTCTTTTGTTGAAACGATTTTGGCAATGGGCATCTTGATGTTACTTTGCAGCTCCTTATTGCCTATTACCTATACGATGAAAACGAATCTTATGAATAAAAAAATGGAAATGATTGCAGCTGAAACGGCGTATGAGGGCCTGAAATTATTTCAAGCTGTACAACAAACTGAGGGCACAAGAATTATTGAACAGGTTGAGTATCAATGGATGTTTAATGGTGAAGAAATTTGTGTTCGTTTTCACAATATACTTAAGCCACGCCAAAAATGTATTCCCCTTACAGGAAATGTCGATGAATAATGAGAAGGGCTATACCTTACTAGAAGCAATGTTTCAATTAATGGTGTTTGTGCTTATTTCTCATCTTTTTGTCCTAATTATGCTGTGGTATGCTGAAATGACCTCAACTATGCAAACGGATGAACAGTCGAAATGGGAGCAGTTTGTGTATGATTTAAATAAAGGGCTAAAGGATATTTTAACGTTCTCCGTGCGGGATGATCACAAAAGAATCACTTTCCAGACCACAGAATCTGTCCATTATATTGATTGCTATCGTAATACCATTCGTGAACAAGTAAATGGAGGACATGTTCCCATGCTAAATGGCATCAATAAATGTCAGTTCACTTATAGCGGAAATGTGCTGACGGTAGCGGTGGAAATGCCTAGTGGTATGCAAAAGGAGAGAACCTTCTATGTGCCAATTATTGAAAAATGACAGTGGGGCTATTTTTTTAATCGCAATTGCATTATTATTTCTTGTAACTACTTTTCTTCTTGCGTATTGTATGTCATATGAAATGCAATTTCAAACATATGATGGGCTCGAAAAATTGAATGTTCAAGCTACGATAAATTTATTGGGACAAATTTTGTCAGACAGTGTAGAATCGTAGTTATAAGAAGGTGATTCGAATTGCGAAAAATATATTTAGTTGGTTTTATGGGTAGTGGAAAGAGTGCTTTAGGAAGACGTTTAAGCTTTTTATTAAAGATGCCATATTATGATATGGATCATGAAATAGTGAGACAGCAAGGAATGTCCATCCCGCAGATTTTTGAAAAGTACGGAGAGGCCCATTTTCGAAAAATAGAAACAGAATTTTTGAAAAGTTTCCGCGATGAGGCTTGTATCATTTCTACGGGCGGTGGAGTTGCGATGAATGCTGAAAATCGAAAAATTATGAGACGTAGTGGCTTAGTATTTTTTTTAGATGCTTCGTTTGAAGATATTTATAAACGAGTTCAGCATGATCCTAACAGACCAATCGTACAAAGCTCAACAAAAGAAGAGCTAGAAAGTCTGTATCATTACAGAAGAAAGTTTTATCGTGATGCAGGGCATATTCAGGTCCTGACAGAGGGCAGAACCATTCGTCAAATTTTAGAGTATTTAGTGTTCCAAGTAAAAAGGCTTAAAAGCGAACGATGAGAGATACGAATCCTGCTAATGTTCGTATTTTATTATCTTTTAAAAAATGATTGCCTTTTCAATGCATTTAATGTTAGGATATAGACAAATAAGTAACTAAATGTTCATTGAATACTAAATAGTACCAAGATGTATCTTGGGCGGATGATTATACGGGGAGAGAGCGTAATTAAACGCCACCGAAGGAGCAAGTAGCAATGGCTATGAATCTCTCAGGTAAAAGGACTCGTATAAGACGCAACTCTGGAGAGAGCTGTAGTATAACAATAGCAGCCACCAAAGGGGAAAGCCGACTAATTGGCAGTATCAACCATGCGAGTTAGTCTGGTGTAACTTTCAGGTGCAAGGACAGAGAATCCCGAAAAGGGGTTCGTCTGTCTTTTTTTATGTCTTTAGGTACTCCGTGAAGCTTTTTACTTTGCTAAGTCATGATTGTACCCATACAAAAAGCAGACGAACTACTACCAGTAAAAATGTAACTAACAATAAGGGGGCAAAAAAGAATGACGAATGAATTAAAACGTACACCTCTATTTGAAGAATATGCGAAATACGGTGCTAAGACGGTTGATTTCGGTGGATGGGAATTACCAGTTCAATTCTCCTCTATTAAAGATGAACATGATGCAGTACGTAATCGTGCGGGATTATTTGATGTATCCCATATGGGTGAAATTTTAGTAACCGGTCCCGATGCATTAGATTTTTTACAAAATCTTTTATCCAATGATGTTTCAAAAATAGCTACTGGCCAGGCACAATACACAGCAATGTGCTATGAGGACGGCGGTGTTGTCGATGATTTACTAACGTATAAGCTAGCTGATGACCACTATTTATTATGCGTGAATGCAGCAAATATCGAAAAAGACTATGATTGGATGCTGGAAAATCAACATCAATATGATGTGACGATTGACAATCAATCGGAAGCCTATGCACAAATTGCCCTACAAGGACCTTTAGCAGAGGAGGTTCTTCAATCCCTAACTTCAACTGATGTAAGTGCCATTAAATTTTTCCGATTCCAAGGGAATGTAGAAGTTGCAGGACATAAGGTGTTAGTTTCTCGTAGTGGATACACAGGAGAAGATGGCTTCGAATTATATGGAGCACCAGAAGATATTAAAGCGCTATGGGGTAAAATTTTAGATGCTGGTCAAGACAAAGGTGTTGTTCCTGCAGGTCTAGGATGTCGAGATACACTACGTTTTGAAGCGGGTCTGCCACTTTACGGTCAAGAATTATCAGCAACCATTTCTCCTCTTGAAGCAGGTATTGGCTTTGCTGTGAAATTAAATAAAGAAGATTTTATTGGTCATGATGCATTAGTAGCTCAGAAGGAAAATGGTCTTCCACGCAAACTAGTTGGCATTGAAATGATCGATAAAGGGATTCCACGCCATGGCTATAAAGTGTTTAAAGATGGTCAGGAAATTGGTGAAGTTACAACAGGAACACAGCTTCCTTCTTCAAAACGTAATGTTGGTCACGCGTTAATTGACAGTCAATTCGCAACTATCGGAAATGAATTAGAAATTGAAATCCGTGGTAAGCAACTAAAAGTGATTACAGTTGAAACACCGTTTTACAAGCGTTCAAAATAATAGCTGAAAAGAGGGACCTACATTTATGAAACATCGTTATTTACCAATGACGGAGCAAGATCAAAAAGAAATGTTAGACGTAATCGGTGTATCCTCAGTTGATGAATTATTCGAGGATATTCCAGAGAAAGTACGTTTTAAAGGCCTTTATGACATCAAGGCAGCAAAATCGGAATCTGCTTTATTAAAAGAGTTATCGGCACTTGCTGCTAAAAACAAAGACACAAATGCGAATGCATCGTTTTTAGGTGCAGGCGTTTATAACCACTACAAGCCCGTGATCGTGGATCATGTTATTTCTCGCTCAGAGTTTTATACAGCTTATACACCCTATCAACCTGAAATTTCACAAGGTGAGCTTCAAGCTATTTTTGAATTCCAAACTATGATTGCAGAGCTTACTGGTATGGATCTTGCCAACTCTTCTATGTATGACGGTGGTACAGCATTGGCTGAAGCAGGAATGTTGGCAGCTGGACATACACGTCGTAAGAAAATTTTAGTATCTGAAACGGTACACCCAGAATATCGTGATGTTGTGGCTACATATGCCTATGGTCAATCTATTGAAATCGTAACAATTCCACATAAAGATGGTGTGACTGATATTGCAGCTTTAAAAGAGCTAATTGACGACAATACGGCAGCAGTTATTGCTCAATATCCAAACTTCTTTGGTCAAGTTGAGGATATTCAAGTAATTGGTGATATAGCACATGAAGCAAAAAGCTTATTCGTAGTATCGTCTAACCCACTTGCCCTAGGTATTTTAACTCCTCCAGGTAAACTAGGAGCTGATATTTGTGTAGGTGATGCACAAGTTTTCGGTATCTCTGAAGCATTTGGTGGTCCACACTGTGGTTTCTTTGCAGTGACAACTAAATTAATGCGTAAGGTGCCAGGTCGTCTTGTTGGTGAAACAGTAGATGGTGAAGGACGTCGTGGTTATGTATTAACACTACAAGCACGTGAACAACATATCCGTCGCGATAAAGCAACTTCTAATATCTGTTCGAACCAAGCACTTCTTGCACTTGCAGCTTCTGTAGCGATGACAGCTCTAGGGAAACAAGGTATTCGCGAAATGGCTACACAAAATATTGCGAAAACACGTTATGCAAAAAATGCCTTTGAAGCAGCAGGCTTTACAGTAGCATTCCAAGGTGCACATTTTAATGAAATCGTAGTGAAAACAAATAAATGTGTGAAGGAAATCAATAAAGGCTTAATTGAAAAAGGTATTATTGGTGGATATCCTTTAGGTCAAAATTATGACTCTCTTAAAAATCATGTGCTAATTGCAGTGACTGAATTACGCACAAAAGAAGAAATTGATGCACTAGTTGCAGAAATGGGGGCTCTTCATGCATAACGAAAATCAAACACTCATTTTTGAAATTTCAAAAGAAGGTCGCGTTGGCTATAGTTTAGAAGCGCTTGATGTACCTGAAGTAGATCTAACAGATATATTACCTGCTAATTTAGTACGTACAGAGGCAGCAGAATTACCTGAAGTATCTGAGCTTGATATCATGCGTCACTACACAGCACTTTCTCGTAGAAATCATGGTGTAGACTCTGGCTTCTACCCACTTGGCTCATGTACGATGAAATATAATCCAAAAATTAATGAAGCGGTAGCTCGTCTTTCTGGCTTTGCCAATGTGCACCCACTACAAGATGAGTCAACAGCACAAGGTGCCATGGAGCTTCTTTATGATCTTCAAACGTCATTAGTAGAAATTACTGGTATGGATGAAGTGACATTACAGCCAGCAGCAGGGGCACATGGAGAGTGGACAGCATTAATGATGATCCGCGCTTTCCATGAAGCAAATGGAGAAGGTCACCGTAACAAAGTTATCGTTCCCGACTCTGCTCACGGAACTAACCCAGCTTCAGCAACAGTAGCAGGCTTTGAAACAATTACAGTTAAATCAGATGAAACTGGTTTAGTTGATATTGAAGACCTTCGAAAAGTCGTAGGTCCTGACACTGCTGCCTTAATGTTAACAAACCCGAATACACTTGGTTTATTTGAAGAAAACATCATCGAAATGGCGGAGCTTATCCACTCTGTTGGCGGTAAAGTGTACTATGATGGTGCCAACTTAAATGCCGTTATGAGTAAAGCACGTCCTGGCGATATGGGCTTTGACTGTGTACATTTAAATCTGCATAAAACATTTACAGGTCCACACGGTGGTGGTGGTCCAGGTTCAGGTCCAGTAGGCGTAAAGGCAGATTTAATTCCATTCCTACCAAAGCCAGTACTTGTAAGAACGGAAGAAGGAGCATACCATTTCGATTACAACCGTCCACAATCTATCGGACGAGTAAAACCATACTATGGTAACTTTGGTATCAATGTGCGTGCTTATACGTACATCCGTACAATGGGTCCAGATGGCCTAAAAGCTGTCACAGAATATGCTGTATTAAACGCCAACTATATGATGCGTCGTTTAGAGCCATTCTACGATCTTCCATATAACCGTCATTGTAAACATGAATTTGTTTTATCTGGTCATCGCCAAAAGAAATTGGGCGTTCGTACACTAGATATCGCAAAACGTCTGTTAGACTTTGGCTATCATCCACCAACAACATACTTCCCATTAAATGTGGAAGAGGCGTTAATGATTGAGCCAACAGAAACAGAATCTAAAGAAACATTAGATGCATTCTGCGATGTGATGATTCAAATTGCGAAGGAAGCGGAGGAAAATCCATCCATCGTTCAAGAAGCACCACATACTACAGTCGTTTCTCGCCTAGACGAAACACGTGCGGCTCGTACACCTGTACTACGTTATCAAAAAGCTTAAAATTGACAAACCGCTCACTTTTTTAGTGGGCGGTTTTTATATGAGTTTTTTGTTATAATTTCCCTTAGATGGTTTGTGGAAGGAGGGATTCAAATGCAAACAATATCAGCGGAATTGAGTTTACCAATAAATAATCTATTAAATAATACATACAGCATCAAACGGCTCCTTGCAACGAGTAAATTATCATTTGTTTATATAGCCGAATACATAAGCACTGGAGAAGAAATTATTATAAAAGAGTTTTTCCCTTTAAAGATTGCTTTACGAGATTTGGATAACAAATCAGTAATCAATCGTTTACCTTCTACAAAGGAAAAATTTCAGGAATTAAAGGAGAGATTTCTAAGTGAAGCTTGCATGCTCCAGCAATTGAACCATCAACATATTGTTAAATATCGACATCATTTTTTTGAAAATGGTTCCATTTATATAGTCACAGATTATTATGAAGGGGTTTTATTAGAGCAATATATACAACGATTTTCATTGAGTGAGAGACATCTTCTCTATCAAGATATATTTTTACCCTTAATAGATGCGATTACTTATTTACATAATAAGGGGATCATACATCGCGATATTAAACCTAGTAATATTATGATTGATGCCAAGGGACAGCCCCATTTATTAGATTTTGGATCTGCCGTGTACTATAAAACCGTAACAAAATATCCGATATTTACTAGTCCAGGCTATTCTCCCCTTGAACAGTATTCCATGAAAGGAGAACAAGGAATCTATACCGATATTTATAGCTTGATGGCAACCTTATACTATGCATTAACGAATAAAATACCAGTAGATGTTTCACAGAGGTTAATTGAGGATAAAATTGCGAATGTGAGAAAATATAATCCGAAAGTAAGTATTTTTATGGCATTCACTATTATGTGGGGGCTGCAAATAGAAACTAAAAAAAGGTGTTCCTCCCTAAGATTTATTAAAAATATGATTGCTATTGAATTAAAGTTCAAATGCAAAAAGAACTATTTTGAGATTTTTGATTCCAAATGACCAAATTTACTATTCGATTCATACTATTTATCCATTTTTACTATATTGAGTATTTATCATAAAACAGCTTATGGCCTAAGGTAAAACGGACCATAAGTTGTTTTTTTTATAAAAAAGTATTAAAAAAGCCATAAATTGTATGAAAATATCATATTTATTGCCATGTAATATTTTTACTAAAAATACTTATAAATGTTTTTCGTGACAATATATTCTATAGAAAATATTGACATTGATTTTAGATATTGTATAGTTACCAATGTGATACATTAATCATTAGTAAAGTTTGTAAGAAAGATGCATAAAGTTGGATAGAGATTCTTATAAATTAATTTCAATTTCACTACATAGCTTTGTGTAAGGTTGGTATATTTTAACTACTTTGTTTTATTGTTCTATATTACTATGTGTAGAACAGTGATAATTAGTTCATAAAACAATAGTATTTGATGTGGTTTTGCAATATCCAACCCTGTACTCATTATGCTCGTATGTTCTAATTACTTACTAATGCTTATGCCTACTCGAATTCGTTTTAAAAGGAGGGATGGCTGTAGAATTATACAGCCAAATGAATGGAGATTATTAATCAAACAAACCGAACTATGCTCTTTGAAGAAATAAATCCTGAGAAATTGGATTTAATTACGCTCGTTGGAGATGTCAAAGGAATTGATAGTCTAAGTGATGAAAAAATTAAAGAAATTAATCAAAGTCTTCTTGTAAAAAGTTTCGATGAATTTTTAGATAAGTTTTCTCCCACGGTTTACTCATTTTACAATGCCGCAAATCAAAAAGTCATGTATACCTTAAAAAAGCCAGAAGGAATTCAAGATGATTGTATTTCAGAAATAGCAATTGACCAAAATAATGATTTTTTAAAAATGCTATTTACGCTCATTGATACAAAAAGAAGTCAAGGAATTGCCAATGTAGATTTTAAATTTGAAAATTTACTTGATATGATCTCTCCTAAAAAAGTCATGGATGACATTCGTCAAGTACGTAAAGAGATTCATTACCTGTATGGTGAATATGACAAGCTAGATGAAGGCGACCCTAAGAAATTAGATACAGGTGACAAGCTTAATCTTATGTTTGAAGTAGCTAGTAGAAACTATAACAATGTGATGGCGATGTTACCGTTAGCAATTGAGGATATTAAAACAAGATTATTATTGGGTGGTAGTCAAGATGAGGGAGAATCTGAAAAGTTACAAATAGGTACTCTTTCAATTGGTGACAATGGTGAATTGAAAATCATTGAGGCACCACAAACAAATAGTGCAGAATTAATGGTCATTGAGGAAAATAGTAATTATGGCTTAAGTACTGTATTTGAGGAAGATTACGAAGCAATAACTGAATCACCATCTTCTTATGTGAAAGATTTAGTCGTCAGAACATTCTCGCCGCTTCCAGCAATTAAAGCTGAATTTGATGTAGAAACAGAAGTTCAAAACTACAATACATATCTTGAATTCTATAAGGATGCAAAGGATGAATTTGTCAAAACGGTTAAACCTTTAGTTGAAAAATTATTAGGGATCAAAATGTATTTTGATCAATATGCAACTAAAAACAAGGGTATGCAACCTTCATTAATCGTCACTAACACTAAGTTAGATATGCTGGTAAAAAGTAATAACCTACCGAGATTACGTACTTACTTAAACACTGTGAACTCGAAAAATGACTTTACAGATACGGTATGGTATGGAATTGTACCAGCCCTTGAACTTGAAGCATCTGGAAAAATGAAAGTAAGTCGATCTAGATTCAAAGGAAACGATAAAGTGACCAAGCAAGAGGGTAACACGATGGAATCACTATCCATTCTCTTGGACACTATAAAAGATTACAAGGTGCAAATTTTCTTTAACTTTATGGCTGAAGAAGAAACAACCTTCAATGGGATTGCAACAGCTGGTATTGATCGTCTTATCGATAAATGCTCTGTACTAGTTAGAAAGGATTATAGTGAGTTTGCTATACCATGTTTACCAAACTTTACGATTATTCCTAAAGATAAATCAGGAGTCGTTATTGATACACGTATGCATACTACTGAAAATGGAGCACGTTTATCAAAAGAGAAAGAAGATATCTTAAAGCTATGGATTGAAGGCGTTTATGTGGATGCTAGTTATGTTGCAGCAGGTATCGTATCTGCCTACCAATGTCCAGAGTATTTAAAGGAATCATTTAAAAATGTTAAACGAAATTATCCGGGAGTTCGATTCGATATTGAAGCGGGAGATAATTCACTAAGAGCAGTAACAACTATGGCAAAAGAGATTTCCGGTTTTACGAATAATATTAAGGATGCTATTAATAGCAGAAGCTTTGGTTTTGTATTCTCTTCTGAAAATGCTCAACTACAGGATAAAGATATTAGACGTATTACTGTCTATAAAGCAAGAAGTCTTGCGATGGAAGAAGATGGGTTTGATTCAATCTACAAAACTCAAGTTAGTACGTATATTGAAAGAATCCTTCGTTTCCAATCAGGGGACTTTAAACATGAAAATATTGTTCGTTTCTTTAGTAATAATCCAAGCAGTCAAAAAAGTAAGTGGCTCAATGATAAAGGCCATGTAAACTCTATTATCCATGATGGAGACGATATCGGCTACATCATTGATGAGAAAACAAGTCTATGTCAAATTGATCTTGTATTTAATGGGAATGTCAAAAATCTTGAAGTCACGATTACTAAAGGGACAAGCGCTGTTAAAGCCTAACAATTTATTTATTTCAATCATTAAAAATTTACGTAGGATGTTTAAGATTTATTAAATAATAAATCTTTTAACATAAATATGAATCGACTAACATCATCCAGATGAAAAATTACATATTTCACAATGCTTGTTTTAACACGTTGCTCTGTGAAATGAGATAGCTATGCTTAAACTTAATTCATCAGAGAAGATGGGAGTCATTCAACACAAATTAGGAGGAACTAAAAATGGGTTTTGTATTAAAAGTAGAAGGATCAGAAGCAATTGAATTAGGGTTAGAAAGCATTATGACTGTCGAGTATGAGACAGATACGCCAAACGATTCTAATGCTCGCTCTACAGATGTTGGAGCAACTTTAAAGGTAAAAGGTAAAATTTTAACTGCTACTGATGGTGATAATTCTGATGATACGATGAAATTAGGATTATGGTCATTAGTACCTGCTGAAAAAGCAGATTGTTACCGTAAAGTAACGCTTGAGGTTATCTCAGCGGATCAAGTAGTAAGAAAAATTCACTTCCCAAATGCTTTTGTTGTGGATTACACAGAAAGATATGGTGATACAGAAGGTATTGGTGAATTCTACTTATTCATTAAGCAAAAGAAAGACAAAACAGACTTGGCAAAAATCGAGGGTGGCTACGCTGTCTAAGGTTGTAGCTTGATAAAACTCTTCTAATTATCTAAGGAACTTATTTAGTTCCTTAGATAATTTTTAATAATCCTAAATTGGGGTTGAAAAGATGAAAACACATTATGAAATTTTAGGTGTTAGTAGAAATGCCACACAAGATCAAATAAAGCTCGCTTATCGGAAGCTATCCAAAAAGCACCATCCTGATGTAAGCGGGGGAAACAAAGAATCAGAAGAAATTTTCTTAAAAGCTACAGAAGCCTATAAAGTACTGAAAGATCCGGCATTGAGAGAGTCATATGATGCTAGTCTCGATGATCCAGGTACAGGCTGGCAATCGAAGCAAAAGGATGAAAGACATTCTAATGGACATCAATCTGCAGACAAAAAACCAGATTTTAATATAAATAATATTGAAAAAAACTTTGAACACTTTTTTGGCTTCAATCCGAAAACAAAAGAAATGTCCTCAACTCTACATAAAAATGCGAAGAAAAATCCCCTTGACACAACGGATTTATTTGAGCGCTTTTTTAATAAATAATCAAATGGTAAAAAGTGAGGAAGTGTGATTACATGTATGATCAATATCCAACTGAAGCTTACAGTGAAAATGCAAGAAAAAAAATGCTTATAAAAATTATCGATATCATTATTGTCACCATTGCCTTCTTTTTCATTTTATATGTTTTTGTTATGAATCAGGAGGTTCTTTTAAAATTTGTTATTGGCACAGTAATGGTCATTCTTGCTATTATTTATGGTTCTCTCAAATACGAGGCGAAAGCAATTACTCAAACTATGACAAATAAGGACATTTCTAAGCTTGTTCTCCTTAATGAAAGTGGGATTGAAGTGGATGAATGGGAGCTTGGTGATCAAATTTCATTACTTATAGGAAAAAGCTCAGCTGAATATAAGGCAGATATTGATTTAAGTGGAACAGAATATGAATCTCTTGTTAATTATGAACATGCGGTCCTCAACTGTGTAGCTGGTATTTGGTATGTAGAGGATATTGATTCTGTTAATGGGGTAGGTTTAAAAAAGGCGCATAAGCGGGTGAAAAATAGATTAAAACAAGAGATTCCATACCCACTAGGTAATGGAGATACGATATACATAGCAAATACGCGAATTTTGGTGAAATAGAGAAAAATTCGTAACATAGATGGGGGATTTTGGAATGAGTTTAATTAGATGTACAAATGGTCATATGTTTAGTTCAAGGAGACATCGTAATATTTGCCCGTACTGTAATGTCATGGTGGAGCAGGAGCAAAGACAAAATAGCCCATCCACACCTGTCGCTGAAGCAGATGATAAAACATTGCCTTATTTAGGAGAAATGGATGGAATTGATCCTGTTACAGGATGGTTGGTTTGTATTGAAGGGCCGCAAATGGGGAGAGATTATCGGATCTTATCGGAAAAGAATTTTATCGGTAGAGCAGAAGACATGCATATTCGAATTGCTGGAGACAATTCCATCTCTAAACGTAATCATGCAGTCATTGTATATGATCCTAAAAAACGTAACTTTTACTTGCTACCCGGAGATGCATCAGGACTAGCTTATCTAAATAATGAAGCGGTTTATACACCAACTGAATTAGCAGCCTATGATGTTATTCAGTTAGGGAGAAGTATGTTTTTATTTATTCCACTTTGTGGCGTCCACTTTGAATGGGAAAACAATCAAAGTGAGGAATGATGACGAATGGACCATAAGCTAGTACCTTACATAATTGCATTAATTTTTATTGTTGTACTTATTTTTTTACTCATCATACGAGGTATCCTTGCTCAAAAAATGGAAAAAGGGAAAATTTACATTGGAAATGGTCAGACGATAGGAAGGCGGGATGAACAGGATGATTATTTCTCAACCGCTGAGACGGCACAAGGCACAATCGCGGTGCTTGCAGATGGGATTAGTGGGTTAGCCAATGGTCGCATGGCCAGTACGATCGCAGTGACCACATTTATAGAAGAATTTAAAAAGCTTGGTAACCTCAATCAGCTACAAGATTTTTTAAAGAAAGCAGCTATGGCGAGTAATCATATGATTGTAGAAAACTTGAATGGCTCCAATGGAGGAACAACATTAGTCACCGCCATTATTGATAATGATGGCTACTTACATTGGGGTGCGGTAGGTGATAGTGTTATCACGATTTTTAGAAACGGTGAATTTTTAGCGATTAACCAAAAACATATTTTTGAATCGGTATTAACTGAACGTTATATTGCGGGTGAAATATCGCAACTTGAAGTGCAGGAAAATCCTTTGAAAAAGCGATTAATAAATTATTTGGGATATGAAGGCTTTAAAAATCTAGATACAGGAAATAATCCTATTCAACTACATAAAGGAGACAAGGTTTGCCTATTTAGTGATGGAATCTATGATGCTTTAACAGAGGTTGAAATGGAAAAAATCCTCTCTCAGCAAGCTCCACCCTATGATTTAGCACAAAACATTATAAAAGCCGTTGAACAAAAACGCCTAAAGAATCAAGACAATGCGACCATCTTGATTTTGGAAAAAATATGGTGACGGGGGAATAGAGAAGGAGGAGACTTATGAGAAAGGAAAATTGTGACTTTAAAACTAGTTTTCTATCTGAAGCTGGGTCCTTTCTGCAAAATAAAGACTACTTTGCGTATACAGAACTCGATGATGTTGCTTGTTGGGTAGCCATAAAGGGCTTAGATGCGGATCAGGAAATTAGCAGTGCCGAGCTTGCAGTAAAGGCTATTTTGGAACGTTTTATGGAAAAACCAACTATGTCGAGAAGAAGTATAAAAAAATATCTCAAGCATGCACAGAATATACTTCAAGCTCAAAGTTTACGTGTAAGATTGAAGGCTAGTGTTGTCATAGTTGTTTCGGATTATTCAAAGATGATTGTGGCAGTAGCGGGAAATTCACGACTTTATCATTTCCGTAATGGCACATTAACCTACAAAAGCACGGACCAAAGTTTAGCACAGGAAATTGTGAACAATCGAAATCGATCCTTAGATATTAGCCAGCATGAAGAGAGAGGGAATTTGCTAAATTATCTTGGTAAGCCAAATGATTTCCAACCATTTGTGTCTAAGAAAATGAAGCTCATGGATGGGGATGCCTTATTACTTTGTACGGCAGGATTCTGGGAAGATGTTAGTGAGATTGAGATGGCCGATGCACTTGAAGGTGCAAAGGATTCAGAACAATATACCGATTTATTGGAAGAAATTTTGTTAAGTAGACAAAGAAAAGTGGTAGAAAACTATACGGTTGCTGCAGTATTTGTTAATAAAGTTTATCAGGAAACAAATAAAAACAAGAAAAAGTATATAAAAATGATTGCTGCTGCATTAGTAGTAGCGTTGGTTGTAGGTGGTAGCACAATTTTTTATCAAGCAAAACAAGCTAAAAAAATTGCTGAGCTATCAGTAGAAATGAAGGATCATGAAAAGAGCGGCAATCAATATTTTCAGGATGGAAATTATGATGAAGCGCTTCTTGCATATAGTGAGGGCCGAAATGCGGCAAAGAAATTGAAAGATCCTATACATAGAAATTTGTTAGCTAGAAAATTAAGAGTGACACAACTCATTATCAATGGTGATCAATCAGCGGAAACTGGAAAATTTGCTGAGGCGTTGGAACACTATGAAAAAGCAAAAAAAGAGGGAAAAATCATTAATGGATTCGGTAAGGGAGAGGTAGTGCAAAGAATTGAAAATATGGATTCCATCGTTGAAATTGTTGACGCCATCAAGGATGCTGATTTTCGCTTTGAGGCTGAGGATTACAATGGTGCCTTAGCCATCTACCAAAAGGCTAGAAAAAAAGCACTGGCTATTTCTTTTACTGGCGAGCCACAGATTAAAACAAAAATAGAGGACACAGAGGAAAAAATAAAAGAATTAGAAAAGGCCCAAAAAGAATTAAAGGCAGAAGGATTAGAAAAGAATGGCGATCAGAGCTATGCCCGTCAGGAATACGCAAAAGCAATAGAATCCTATACGCTTGCTCAAGAGATTTATCAGGAAACAGAATTATTGGCAAAGGTTTTAGGGCTAGAGAGAAAAATTATGAATGTAAATGATAAATTGAATCCTATTCCACAAGGACAAGCACCGGAAAATGCTATCCCGAACGAGGCAGACTTACCGATTGATGAAGTACCTGATGCCAGTTAGCAATCCAATTCTGGGTTTATGAAAGAAGGAAAGTAAATTGTTAAAAGAGCTCATGTTCGAACGTTTACGAAAAATAGAAGATTTAGAGCAACGTCAATTACTAAAGGATATTGTAAGTGGTGTCTTTGTAAATCTTATCGACTATCAAGAGGATATGAACCGCAAGCTTGAGGAGCGTATTTTCAATGAGATGGATGATATAGAAAATAAATACGATATCTATGCAACACTGCTTCCTAGGGAGGATGTCGATCCCATCCATGACTGTTTATTTCCAATATGTCCAACAGATGTAGAGGAGAAAAAAATTTACATGGATAAGCTTCTTGGGTCCATTAAAAAGCATGAACCGGCAATGCTCATGACTATATTTTTAGCGTGTAATTCGGATGTGATTCAACATTTACTTGCACAGCCAAGAATATTTAGAGGAAGTTTAAAGACGTCTGAGGGTCAGGTTGAGATTCAAGTTGGCTTGATAAAGAATAATCGTTATGTAAAGGAAATCGAAAAGCTGTACTCTATTTTTCAAATAAATGGCCTTCCTTGGAAAACGATTAATCATCCATTTGTTCATAAATTTCTGGATGTCATCGTTGTAGACTGTCCGCCGTTACATGAAGATGTGGAAATAGAAGAAGTGACGATTGATTTAGAGGAATATGAGCAATACAAACGATTGAACATGGTGCCGCTTTGGAATATTCAACCCCATGTGGTGAAGAATAGTGGTTTTCCATTCCCGGCTATAGATAGAGTCAATTTTGAGCATGTCTTATCATTACGAAAAACGGGTAATCAACATGGCTATGTCATTGATACAGAAGAGGAAAATGTTAGGTATGTCAAACGTTCAGACCATGAACTGACAATTGTTTCGCCACTAGAGCAATCGGGAGAATGGCGATTATTAAAAATTGCTAAAGTAGAGCAGGAGCATATTGGCAAATTAAATTTTGCGCTAGTTTCAAATAGTCGTAATGACTATTTTATGCACAAGCTTTCTTATAAAAATAATCAAAACGTTTCTACAAAAGGAGAAATTATTCGGCTGATAAATTCCTTTGAGGCAGCAGATATGCTTGAACTAGTGAAAATTGATGTTTTCGAGGAACACGAACCAATAGGGAGTCGTAACCTTATTCAACCATTTTTAATGGATAGACAAGAAGGAAGCAATTATAAAAAAACAATGCTATTGCAATTCTTATCTAAACAAGATAGAGACTTTATTGCGAATGATGTATTAAGCTTCCTGATTGCTGAAATACAAAGACATTTTATGGAATATAAATGTGTGGGTAAATGGCTATGAATTATATTTGGGATTTACTAATTAAAACAGAAGATGAAGGCTTTCAAACAAAGGATATTTACTTTCACCTAGCTCAAATTTATTCACCGTATATGGAGCTTAGTCCACAGCTATTAAATTCACAGGTAGTAGAGCAGCATGTTGAAGTAAATCCTTATTATCGTTATTTTCAGATCTTTAAAGACCTGTTTCATCCTGATCATACATCAGATCAAGAGTTTAGAGACTGCCTATTAGATATAACCTTACACTTTTTAGCTGAGATTGATCGCATGCAAGGTATGAATAAAAAAGAATTTTATATTCGTTTTATTCTGAGGGATATTCAGGCAAATGTATTTGGAAAACGGGTTCGCGATCATATTAAGCTTTTTTCTAAAAAGGAACAAGAAATTGTGGCATTAAACATGCTTAGACTCTATCAAACAGGCGAGGAAATATACCTGATCAAAGACACGCTGAAAAATATTTTTAATAATTGTTTCATTTATGTTAAGTCCGAGGAAAAAGCTGAGTTACTTCTTTACATTCAGCAAAAAAAGACAGAAAAAAATAGTAAAAAGGTTGAGCTCATTCAAGAGATTTTTCTGCCAGTTGGCTACCATATAGAAGTTTATTGGCAATACCATTTTGGCATTATGGGATTAGAAGAGACCATGATGCTAGATCGAATAGCTCTTTATTAAAGAGAGCAAGGGAGGGCTATAGGTGACGACCAAATACTCGTATAAATTGAATTTGAATAAGCGTTATTCAGAAAAAAAATATATGACCTATACACGTGTAGAGCTAATGGAAATGACAACCTTTCAGCTTAGAAATATTTGTTATAAGGAAAAGCTCATAACAGGTTTAATTAATACGCTGACAAGGGACGAATTAATTGAAAAGATTTTAAGATATCGTGGGGCTGAGGAACATCTTCTCATAAAAGAGAACCAAGATGGGGGCTTTGAAAGAGTAGAAGAGGCTTTGCAAAAATATTTAAAGACGCCGCTTTCTGATAATGGGGATATTAAAATCCCCGCCAAAATGAATGTCTATAAAGGTATGAAAATAGATAAACCTGATCAATATTTAGTTGAAACAGGTGGGTTTCTAGTGGAATCCAATGTATTACTTGTGAATGAGCAGCTAGAGTTATGTGGAATTTTAAATATTGTCAAGGATGATGAAAGACCACAAAGTTATTATTTAACTGCCGATCAAGCACTTGGCATACGTGAGACAAAAAATAAAAACTATAGCTTTATCTTTTTACGGAAGCAAGATTCCGAGTATATGTATAAAACGTACTATCAGGAAATCCCGCTACCACCAACAAATTTACATTACTACAAAGTACCGATACCAGATTTAGAGATGAAGCAATTAGAGTCGACAAATGCTATCCTTGCGATTGATTTTGGTACAACAAATACAACAGCCGGTGTTTTTTTGGATAGTGATTATGTCGCATCTCCTTGTAGCCATGACCTTTTAAATAAGAGGATTGAACTTAATAGCATTAATTTTGTACAATTCCCAGACGCACTTCATCAAAACGAATGGATTGAAGTAGTGCCCACAGTGCTTTCAGTAGCAGATTGCTCGAACACAGAGCATGTCAGCTATCATTTTGGCTATGAAGCACTTAAAGTGATGAAAAAAAATAGTTATACCTCCTTGGCTACTAAATTTCAGGGAATCAAGCGTTGGGTTAGTAATTATGCAAAATTAGAAGAAGTGATGGATGCGAATGGCAATACAGCACTTGTCCCGCGTAGTCAAATCATAAGAGAATTTTTACTTTATATCATACGTATGGCTGAGCACCAATTTAAGTGTCGATTTAAACATTTGCATATTTCAAGTCCTGTCAAGCTGAAAACTCAATTTTTAGATATGTTTCAGGCCATATTACCTGAATATCAAATTGAAACAGAGCATGCTCTTGATGAAGGGATGTCCGTTTTATATAACACAATCGCCAATCAAATTGAGAATCAAAGCTTTATGGATAGTAAGGAATACAAAGCACTTGTTATTGATTGTGGTGGGGGAACGACAGACCTCTCTTCCTGTAAGTTTCGCATAGAGGACGGCCACATTTCCTACAAAATTGATATTCATACAACCTATGAAAATGGTGATACTAATTTTGGAGGTAATAATATTACATATCGCATCTTCCAATTTATGAAAATAGTTTTTGCGAACTATTATAGCCGAGGGAAAAATGCGTATGACATTGATGCGTTAATTGATATCCCCGGAAAAGATATTTATCGATATGTAGATGATTATGGCGTAGAGGCAGTCTACAAGCATTTCGAAAAAGCATTTGAGGATGCGGAATCTATCATTCCTACACGCTTTAAGGAATATGAAAATCGGACACGTGATGAGTATCTAAGAGTTCGCAATAATCATTATTTTTTATGGGAAATGGCAGAGGAAATGAAGAAGGAATTTTTCCGCAAAACGGGTATTTTGAGAAGCCGCTTTTATTCCGAAAGCGATACACAGCAGGATAGTGATTTGAATATTACAACAGTAGATCGCTGGTGCTTATCACTATTAGAACATCATCAATTTAAAGATGTTTACGATTATCCAAATGTTTTTTTCAATATTAAAGAAATCAATCATCTTATAAAAGCAGATATTTACGATATTGTACGCGAATTTTTAGAGGAGTTTTATGAAAGTGGCATGCTTGGTGAATATTCCATTATTAAGCTGACTGGACAATCCTGTAAAATTGATGCCTTCCGAGAGGCTTTAAAAGAATTTGTGCCAGGCCGTAGCATTGAGTTTAGGCAAAAGGCTGAAAATGTAGGGAAAGTGCCAGAATTAAAGCTTGCCTGCTTAAGAGGAGCATTGCGTTACTTAAATGCGAAAAAAATTGGCATGATTGAAACGACCGTTACGAATAATGCTCCTATAGTACCTTATTCTGTTAGTGCATTTACACATAACCGGCAAGAAAAACTTCTTATCAGTAGCTTAGAACGATTAAATCAAATTCATGGAACTATTTCACGCCCATGGGGAGTCACAGAGGTCGAATTTTTCCTAACTGGAAGTGATCATCAGACAACCCAAAAGTACACCTATTTCAATAGGCAGGAAAATTTTGTACCCGTGCTTTATGAGAGTATTGTGTCGTTCTATTCCAATAAAATTCCACAGGACGAGACTGATTCAATAGCCAATGGTGAAGTGAAATTTTTCGTCTTCGCAGGAGAGGATCATTGGGGCTTCCATGTAGTACCAGTGGCTAGGAAAGAGGAGCAGCTGTTTATTGGCAGCAAGGAATTCTTTGCCTTTGAAACGGATCTATCAGAGTTAGATTTCTTTGATGGATTAAAGTAAGTAGGCATCTGCTAAAAAATAAAAGAGGAGAATAACAGATGTTTACGAATCAATATCCACATTTTCAAAAAGGAAGAATTTTAAAGCTGGAAATGCTAGAGAATCTGCGGGATTTCCCGAGGGAATTTTTAGATCTCTATTTCGAGGAATACTCAAACGGCATTATAGCGGGTTGTCATATTCATGTAACAGATACAAGCATTATTCTGACCAAGGGCATCATGAAACATAATAAAAGACTCTATATGCTACATAGTAGCTATGAGCTGCCTTATGAGGCAACGGGAAATGAAACGATAGTAAAGGTGCGTTTTGCTGAAGAAGTAAATCATTTGGATTTCACGCAATTTACAACGACTATTGTTCTTGATAACTCCATGTATCTTGCCCCCAATGAATTGGAAATAGTGCGTTTTAAATTAAAGGTGGGAGCAAAGCTACGATCAGAGCCTATTGATTTTTCGGATTATACCACTGAATACAATACCGTTAACTATCTTCACTGTGAATATGCAGGTGTACAAAAAAGTACCTATCATCCTAAGGTTTTACAATGTTTTGCAAAGGAATTATTAAAAAATCGTCCAACCAATACTTATGACATAACATTTGCCTTAGCGTGTTTAAATGAAGAACGAGTACAGCGAGATGTCATTGAAATGTACATAAGTAATCGGTTAGAACTAGAGTTTCAACCATTTTCCAATAGTCAAATTCACAAATATTTATACCGTATATTAGGTGAAGCCAAGAATGGTGGTCGTGGAACTGGGGCTAGTCCAATGCCTAGTCCAGGTCGACCAAAGCGAATGATCGTTGATTAGTTGAAAAGTAGTTGATGAAAATACGTTGAAGAAGCGGAAGGTGAGTGGGATGAAATTTTTAGATGAAAAGATTATTGCATTAAGAAATGAAATGAGAGATCAGGAACGACATGAGTTAGCCCAGCAGCAAGCGGCATTACAAGTGGAACAGGAGCCTGAACAAGACGAACAGGAAGATCTACAAGAAGTCGATATTTACCAACATGTTATCACCATTGATGATGAAGAAGTACAAGTAATGGAGCAGTCATTATTGGATGGCAAAATGAAAATACGAATGCCAAAGCTTTTTTCTATTATGTCTGCTGAACTAGCGTCCTTAAAGTACCCATCTGAGCGTAGACCAAACCTAATTTATACAGATACCTCCTCATCAATCAATCTTGCCTTCAATTTGACACCACATCGATTAAACGAGGAGGGAGTCGCTGGATTTCAAGAAAATATGATGGACATCCTTGAACAAGCTCAGCCTTCAGCAGATTGGCTAGATACAGAGGTTCTGACGATCGATGGCAAAACAGTAGGCTTTTTAGAGGTCATTACACCTGCCATTGATGGGGAGATTTTTAATTTAATGTTCTTTGCCTCCGTAGAAGGGCGAGCACTTATTGGCACCTTCAATTGTATGGAGGATGATCTTGACACTTGGCGCCCTATCGCGAGAGCCATGATGGAATCCTTACAATTCGCTTCAAGTGAAGAGAAAGGAGGGGCAGTTCTATGAGTGGTGCAGTGACGACTTATCATCATATAAAAATATCGCCATTTGAGCTTGTCGGCATTCAAGAGCTCAGCCTTACCAAAAAAATGAACGAACATGCTAGGTTACGTTTTACTGGGATTGTGCCTGAAGAGGCGAGAGATACATATGTCGAAATGACCGAGGCACGATCTGCGATTGAAGTAAACCAGCTTAACCACCTCGGTGTCCCTTCTCCCTTATTTAAAGGTGTTATTTTAGATGTGAAGGTTAGCTCAGTGCGTGGCATCTATTATATAGAGGTTGAAGCGGCTTCTAGTACCCATCAGCTAGATATTAAAAAGAAAAATCGCTCCTATCAGGATAAGGAAATGACCTATAAGGCTTTATTCAAACTGTTAAATCCTGTTTATCCTGGTCTTGACGTTATTGATGAAGCTACAAAAGGTGCTAAATTAGAAAAGTTTACTCTTCAATATTATGAAACAGATTGGGAATTTTTAAAAAGACTAGCCTCTCGTTTTAATACGGGGCTCGTGCCTGCTGCTACCTTTGACAAGCCAAAGTTCCATTTTGGTGTTCCAGCTGGAAGTGCTAAAGGAAAGCTAGAAGATTATCATTACACGACCAGAAAAAAATTAGCAGACTATCTACTATATACAGAGAATGGTAATGAAGGTATGGGAGAGCATGATTTCCTTTACTATGAGGTGGAAAGCGACAAGGTCCTTCAGATAGGAGATCACGTTACATTTAATAAACAAACTCTCTATATATATGAAGCAAATACGACCATGAAGGATGGCTTGCTGAAACATTACTATACACTGTCAACGAAAAATGGCATGAAAAAAAGTGAGCTATTTAACACGGATATTTCAGGCTTGTCCTTAGAAGGAAAAGTGTTAGAAGTCGCAAAGGATCATATTAAGGTACATTTAGCCATTGATGACAAGCAGGATAAGGGCAAGGCACATTGGTTTCTTTACTCAACGGGCTATACAGCTGAGGGACATAGTGGCTGGTATTGTATGCCGGAAATCAATGATTTTGTCCACATCTATTTTCCTTCTCACCGTGAGGAAGAGGGGATTGCTAGTACCTCAATACGAAAAAACTTGGATACAACGGCCACTAATAAACTAGACGATCCTTCGACGAAATATTATCGGACAGCCTTTGGTAAAGAGATTAAATTAAGTCCAACAGAAATTCTCATTACCGCACAGGATGGCGATATTTTTATTCGTTTAAATGAAGCAAACGGTATCGAAATTTATAGCAAAAAAGAGATTAAGCTTATATCTGAGGCAGATATTACGGTGAATGCTAGCAAAAAAATCCTTATGTCTGCAGAGGAAGAAATTTCATTACAATGTAAAGAAAGTAAAATTACTATGAATGGCAGTGTGCAAATTTTTGGAAAAGAAGTAAAAGCCAATTAAAGATGAACAAAAGAGAAAGAAGGAGTCACAAATGCAGGCACAGGAAATTTTACAGCATTTTTATGACACAGAAGTAGAAAAAAGAAGATTGAACTATCTTTTGCTGCTCGAGGATTTTTTCCAAGCCTCCAAAGACAAGCTTGCCGAGGAATTTAGGTCGTCCTTTCAAAAGGTATGTCAGCAACTAGCCCAGCAGCAATCGCTTCACCAGAAAGGACCAATTGCCCATATTACATTTTCGATGCTACGCACAGAGCTATTGGAGAGAAATCCGCACTATTTAGTAGAGGCTACGGACGACGAATGGTTTTTTGACCTACAACCTCTTTTAACTACCTATGATGCTAGCTGGGTGCATCATTATTTAGAGCAATACATCCAAGAGCTAAGTTTGTATAGCAAAACCTTTATGGGGGCAATTACGCAAGCAGATATTGATCGCATTAGACTCCAGGATGCCAATCATTTTCACCAATATTTAATAAGTCTTGCTAGATATGCGCTTCCAGACATCATCAGATGCCCAGAGTATTTAGCACTGGAGCGGGATGTAGCTGTCGAAATCCGTATTGGTGAGTTTATGGATATGAACGAAGTAGTTTATAGCGAGGACTTTTCATCGAAGGATAGTGAGGAAATAAAAGCTTGGTTAGAAGAAAAGCTAGAGGATGAATATCCATATGAGGTATTTAATCAATTACGCTTAGCTGACGGAACGTATGAGGGCTTGGATATGCGCTATGCCTTTTTTCAGAAAACCATTTTAACCAACTGTCAAATGCGTGAATGTCTGTTGATAGGCGCCAATTTTCGGGAAAGTCAGCTAATGGACACAGATTTGAGTTTCAGCGCCATTCATGAGGCCGATTTTAGCAATAGTCAGTTACAGGGAGCCAATCTTCAACAGGTACAGGGAGCGAGTGGCTTGCTAGATCGCCAGAAATGGGCATCACCAGGCTATTTACCACTTCGTTTTACAAATGCGAATTTAGAAGGCGCTAATTTTGAGCTAGCAAATTTACGAGGGGCCAGCTTTATGGGAGCAAATGTAAGGAATACGAATTTTGCAGGGGCCAATTTAGAAAAGGCCATGTTTTCTAAGGAGGCTCAGCCATATTTAAAGCTAGATCCATTCCAGTCAGCAAGTGTCATTTGGAAGTAGACATGGTGAAAAAGGAGAAGAGAAATGAACTATTTTATTCTATCTCAGGATGAACGCATCTCAAATGCTGTTGAGCCTGTTGGTATAGCCCAAGTGATAAAAAAAGAGCTACTAACAATTGAAAGAATGGAGGAATTAGAGGAGCTCGAACGCCAATTTCCTGTATTAGAGAAAGGCGAGATGGTGTATACAGATTTGATTGAAAAGCCAACCATGCTCTTTTCTGATGCGGTTAAACAATTAGTGGAAAAATACGAACCACAAATGCCATTCAAAGCGGTTGTTCTCATGGATATGCCTAAAGTAATGCAAACATTATATTGGCTAGTTATTCCTCCAAAAGTTCCTTGTCTCTCTGCTCAAACTGAATTTCATCTGGATGGAACATTAAAAAAGCTAGTAATAGACGAGCATTTAGCAGCCCCTTATCCGATCTTTCAAATTGAGGGAATTAAAGAAAACTATATAGTAGTTAATATTGAATTAGCAGAGAGCATTCTGCGCAGAGATTTTAGGGGAATACGATTACGGAAAATACAAACTGAAGGAAGATGGAACGATATTCTGGCAGTAGGAAAATAGTTTGAAAAGGGCAAGAAGCGAAAAGGAAATAATTATTTTCTAATCATCGTCAACGATGTTTAGTAAAAGTTACAACAGCTTACGTATAGAAAGGATGGTTTTTCGATGTCAGAAGAATTGCAGACAAAGGGTGGCGACCAACGGAGCTATGTGGTAGCTGGTGCCAAATTATCCTGCTCACAAGGTGATCAAACAAGTATATTAAAAATGCCAGTCAGCCATGGGGTTTATACGAAAAATAAGGCACAGATGAATACGATGGATTATAAGCCTCATGACAATATTCAACCATTTGGCTTATGCCAAACATTAGCAAATCCAATAGTTGCGGCAGCCACTGCTGACAATAATGGTGTTTTAAAGCCAATGCCCTGTACACCTGTCATCACAATGCCCTGGATTAATGGCAAGAATGATCAATTAATTGAAAATCATCCAGCGTTAATTAGTCAATCTATTAATATGTGTATGTATTGTGGAACGATAAAAGTAGAAGATGATGGACAAGAATAATCCATTGTCCCTTGAGGAAAGAAGGGAATTCATGTGAACACATACGAGGAAGTAATCGGATACGGTGAGCTTGAACTCGTATCCCCCTATGAAGTCCAGACGTTGCATCATCTTATGTTGACCCAAACAGTGAATGACCACGCAAGGTTAACTATAAAGGGATTCATCCCTGCTGAAAAGAAAGACAGTTGCATGCAACATGCTAGTACGTCAGATCGAATAGAGCTATTTCAAAAAAATAAAGGGCAACGAATACGCACACTTTTTAAAGGACAGGTTACAGAAATGGCTGTACGTATGGTAAGGGGTGTATATCAAATTGAGCTAGAGGCTGTATCATCGACGTTCACGCTAGACTGTAAACAAAAATACCGATCCTTTCAGCATAGTAAAATGACTTATCAGGCACTGTTAAAAAAGGTTTTAAAAGACTATTCAGGTGCAGATGTCATTGATACTGTGTCGAAGGCTACTCCTCTCAAGCAGTTTATATTACAATATAAAGAGACGGATTGGCAATTTTTACAACGTATGGCGTCCCATTTTCGGACAGTGCTAATCCCTGCAGTGGATGCGGATAAGCCGAAGTTCTGGTTTGGTCTACCTGAAGGACGAATGGAAAAGCTATCAGTGGCAAATTATGAAATTTTAAAGGATCGCTCTAAGTTTTTACATAGTAAGCATAATGACATCGATCAGCCAATAGAGGAGCGGGATACCGTCGCCTATGTGATCGAGTCTAAAAAGACCTTGAAGCTAGGTGATCGTGTGCAGCTCCAAGGTAAGGAGCTGGTGGTAGCCAAATCCATCGCCCACATGAAGCAAGGCATTCTTACCTATGAATATCATTTGCTGTTCAAAAAAGGCATACGTCAAGACAGACGAAGTATTCCGTTTCTACCAGGTACTGCTATTGAAGGAAAGGTGTTAGAGGTCAAAAAGGATCAGGTACGACTCCATCTCAGCATGGATGAGGCGCAAAAAAAGGAAGAAGCTACCTGGTTCCCATTGGCTACGCCATATACAGCAGAAGGACATAGTGGTTTTTACAGTCTGCCAGAGGAGGGCGATCATGTTCATCTTACCTTCCCGACACATCGAGAGGAAGCTGCGATTGTTCGCCACAGTGTACGAAAAGGTGGCGAGGCCAACCCAAAAACGGCTGATCCGAAAACGTCCTATTGGGGTACGCCAAAAGGGAAGGACATGAAGCTAGATCCACAATCCGTGACATTTACGGCCAAGGAGGGAGCTGTTTTTCTGCAGCTTCATCAGGACAGCGGCATCACTGTGCATAGTAAGCCCTCCCTGCTAGTCAAAGCGAATGACACGATCACCTTCGCAGGGAAGCGAATGTCCATGAGTGCAGCAGAATCCATGCGATTCACCTGCGGCTCCAGTAGTATAGTGTTTGACGGCATTACGGATATCCAGGGACAGGCGGTCACGATGGAAGGGTCCATCAAAGCCCCTGTGTCAGTTGCTTCACAGGAAGAGGAAGCAGACCTCGATTCCGCCCTAGACATGATGGGGATGATCCCTGTTGGTGGGGGTGATGCCTAATGGGTCTATTAGGATTAGCAGGAAGCTTACTGGGGATGATTCCGAAAGTAGGCTCCCCAAGTGGAGCGAAAAAAGGAAAGAGCGGAGGATCGAAAGGAAAGAGCTCCAAGAAATCCTCCAAAAAGAAAAGCTCCACCAAGAAAAAACAAAAAAAATCGAGTAAAAAGAAGAAAAAGAAGAAAAAAAAGAAGAAGAAAAAGTGGGGGAAATTCTTTACCAAGGCCCGGAAGCTAAAAAATAGTTTATCCAAGAGTAAATTGGTGAAACGGGCGAAGAAGGCCATTAAAAAAGCGATTCTGACCACGAAAAAGGTTGTGAAAAAAGCAAAGGCAACTGTGACAAAAGCCAAGCAACAGGTAAAGGCCGCTGTCAAACAAACGAAGCAGGTAGTGAAGGAAAAGGTACTACCAGTCGTGAAAAAAGCTGCACAAGCAACGACCAAGGCAGTGAAAAATGCTGTAAAACCTAAAAATCTGTTGAATACGCTACAAGTAGGATTAGATCTTGTAGGGTTAATCCCAGGTGTCGGTGAAATAGCGGATGGCGTGAATGGCATTATTTATCTGGCCAGAGGTGACAAAGTCAATGCGGCCCTTTCCTTTGGCGCGATGATTCCGTTTGTGGGCTGGGCGGCGACAGGTGGAAAATTTGTGAAAAAAGGTGCCGGGGTAGTTAAGAGTGTCACTGAAGGTGTTCAAAAAGCGCTGAAAGGTCCAGTAGGAAGTGTAGTAGACAAAGTCAAAAAGCAAGTAGTGAACGTGAAAACCCAGATACAATCCAAAGTAGCCGAAGTCAAACAGCAACTGCGTCAGATGGTGCGACCACCACAGCAGCAGAAGTTTGCATTAGCAGGTGGAGACGTTAGATACATAGAGGATACAGGAACAGTTGGAAGAAACACACCAACTCCAAGTCCGAAGCCGTCTAATACCCAACCATCACAAAATGGCTCGAATAAAAAGCCTGCTGAGGATAAGGGTACGGATAAATATGATAAATCTGGTAATTACACTGGAGGACGAAGTAAAGAAGAGCTAGATAAACTTGCAGATGATCCAGCTCATGCGGGTTCTAAAAGACCAGACGATATAAATCAAGGATTACTTGAACAAAAAATTGGGTTGGGGTTAGAAGAAAAAGGTAAATTGAAAGGGCCAATAACCAGAGATCCATCTGGTAAATCAGAATTTTTCGATGCAGATGGGCAGGCATGGGATGTAAAATCATTTAATTCTAATTTCAAACCTAAAAAAGGAGGATATACATTGCAAAAATCTATGAAAAGTATAAAAGATTCACTAGCAGAAAATGAAAATGTGATATTGGATACCACAAACATGAGTGAAGCACATAGAGCAGAACTTTTGAGTGAAATTTCAAAGGAAGGATTAAAGGATAATATAATTTTATGGCCATAGAGGAGGGAAAGATGGATATATATATACAATTAAAGAAATACACAGATTATTCACTAGGATTATCAAATGAAAAATCTAAGCTTTTTTATGAGGATACCTCCTTAAATAATATAATATTTACAAATTACGATTTAAATAATAGTAGCTTTTTAGAAGTGAATTTTATTGAATGTGATTTTTCGCAAGTTTACATGAGCGGAGCTTCTTTATGCGGAAGTACTTTTGAAGAATGTATTTTCAAAGATAATGTTTACAAAAAAGGGAATTCCGATCATGCTATATTTAAAAATTCAAATTTTGAAGGAATTGATGCTTTTAGAACTAGTTTTTATGAATGCACTTTCTCTGAATTGACTATAATTGACTCAGATATGCGAAATTGTTCTTTTAGTGATGCGACTTTTTCAAATGTAATATTTAAAAATGTGAATTTTGATAGTTCGAGCTTTAACTCATCAGTATTTAAAAATGTTAAGTTTATTGATTGTTCTTTTGAAAAACTAAGATTTAATGATGCAATTGGAATTGAAAGCGTGGATTTTGAGAATACAAACATTATAATAGATGGTGAAACTAAAAGATATCTAGGGAATGAAATTAAAAACTACTTTTAATAATATCCTTATTTCCATTTTACCACTTATCAAAAATCTTGATTAAATTGAGAACATTTTTATTCGGATTTTTGGAAACCAATATTGATAAGAAATGAACTAGCGAAATAGAAAATTTGCTAGTTCATTTTATTACTCATCTAATATTTATGGTGTTAATTACTTCATGGCTGGAGTAAGTTAAATTGAATGAATGATAAAATGGTGGTAGTTGGAAAATTCAATTGCCAAGATTTCTTTTGTGGTTATGTTTATATAGTTTTAGGATACGGCTAAAGGTGGCACACCAAAAGGTTTTGAAACCAAGTTAAAACAGCAAATGATATTAGAAAAAAGCCAATGAAGGAAAAATTAAAGGATGCAAGAAACTATCATGATAGACTTGGAAAAGAAAAAGCGTTAGAAATATTATCTAATCCCGATTCGGTTTATGTTGCAAGTAATAATTCACAGAACCTAATTTATATAAGGGAGAACTATATTATTTAATAAGGAAGATTTGAATTTTATAGGAGCGGTAATAAAGTTAAACGAACCAATAATAGTAAAAATGGAAAAAATGGATAAAAACTTATTGGAAGAGAGAGATGGGAACACCAAAATAAGTGAGGAAAGGGATTTCAAATGTAATTTATCAGATTTTGCCGAGTACTATATTGAAGAGGATATTTTACTATCCTATTCTGAAAAATGGGACAGAGCAAACCTCTCCATTGAAATAAAGATAATCTCAGACTTTTCTGTTGTCTTACAGAATAATGAGATGATGGGAATTTTGATTTATAAGGCCAGTAACCATTTATTACCTGATGTAATTTACCAAGTCGATACAAATGAAAATATTGAATCGAACTTATGTATAAAGCTAGGTAGATTTTTTGAATTAATTGAGAAAATCGATAATGATGATGATTTAACTCAACATGAAGAATTAGAATTAAAAAAAGCATTTTTAGAAATTTACGAAGAAGTATTGCCCTATAATGAACTAAGTTTGTTGCGTTAAAAGACACTATATTAAATGTAGTTGACTATTTGTGAAATTAAAAAAATTACCAATATACGCTATAATATTGGGCGGGCTATAAGTCCTTGAATTTGAATTAATAACTCATGAAGGCTAGGCCATCAAGGAGTGCTATTTTAACAATTAAGCAATAAGAGCGAGAATAGGCGAGATGACATTTTACTTACAAGGACCACTTATGGATGGCATTAGCAACAAACACACGAGATTAAACAAGCTAAAGGGTTTAAACGTTACACTTGCCAAGTAGTATAAAAGATGTCATACTGTCGATTAAAAATAACTTATAAAACTTTCAAATATATTAATAAACTTAGAAATTTATAAACTTAAAGCACTTGATTGTCTATAACAGGCGACAAGTGCTTTTTTTGCATGTTTAAATACGGATTACGATTATTTAATTAATGTACTGTATTAAATTGTATACAAGTACTTGCATACAAGGGGAAGAACAGGCAATGGAAATAGAGGTTTCAATAGATAAGTTTGTTATAGATTATAAGGATGTACCATATTCGATATTTTTACGTGTTTATATGGTCGGAGTGCAGAAATATAAAGTGAAAATGAAGATTTATAGTGGAACATACAGCTATGAACTACACATGCGGAAAAGTGACGATGTATACATTCATATGTATTTTAAAAACTTTAGAGAAATAGAAGGTCACTTACATACCCTAAGAATTGAGACAAGGCCATAGCATTACTCACATTTCAGAGAAATAATAGAGATGATAGGAATACGAGCAAGCCGAGTAGAATTTGTGAGCTGTGATGTAGCGTATGATATACAAACAGGCTTGGAAAATATAGTGGTGATACCGATAGACGTACGGAGGAATATGACACACTTTGATACAACGCGATATTTTGGTAGAAGCGACCAGGTAAAAGGAATGGTTACTGTAGGATTTATGATAAAAGACTAGAGTTAGCAAAGGTGTAATCCACCTATACTCAGAAAGAAATGTATGCTTGAGTTGTAAAAATGTACTAAAATCATTTAGTAGTGATTATAAAAATATTGAATTATATATCTATGAAGCCAAAGAAAATATGTATAAATTAAAAAAATGGTAAAGTTATGGAAGATTAATAAAATGATAGGTGATAATAGTGGAAAAGAATTTTATAGTACAGTATGAGTTAGAATTTCCAAATGAATATACAAGCGATCTAGTTAAGCAAGTAGGTGAAATTATGGAAATACCAACCAATTTAGCAAGAGAAACGAAGTTTGAAAATATTCAAGATTTTGAATCCGAATCAGAGATTATTCGCATAATGACAAAACCGGAAAACCCTAGTAATTTCATTTTAGTGAAATTTAGTAAAGTAGATTGGTACTATGCAATTGTAATAAGATGTAATCAAAGCGTACACGAAAAAATTAAGCATGTATTGATGGAATTAAATGAAAACATTATTGAAGAGTATGGGGATTCTCCTTATGATTCAATTGAGAATGTTTTTTCAAGTAGAGATAACCTATTGTTAAAATATGCAGAAAGATTCAATATACCTATATAAAAATTTTGAAAGTAATCAATTTTAGATTTAATTAAGAATTACTCACAGACCTCCATTCCGCCCTAGACATGATGGGGATGATCCCTGTTGGTGGGGTGATGCCTAATGGGTCTATTAGGATTAGCAGGAAGCTTACTGGGGATGATTCCGAAAGTAGGCTCCCCAAGTGGAGCGAAAAAAGGAAAGAGCGGAGGATCGAAAGGGAAGAGCTCCAAGAAATCCTCCAAAAAGAAAAGCTCCACCAAGAAAAAACAAAAGAAATCGAGTAAAAAGAAAAAAGAAGAAGAAAAAGAAGAAGAAAAAGTGGGGGAAATTCTTTACCAAGGCCCGTAAGCTCTATAATAAAGTAAGTAAAAGTAAAATAGCGAAGCAATTTAAAAAAGTAGTAAAAAGTGCTGTATTAGCAACTAAAAAAGCTTATAAACAAACTGTAAGTAAAACCAAGGAAGTTTATAAACAAACTGCAGCGAAAACAAAAGAGGTCTACCAGCAAACAAAACAAATCGTAAAAGAAGTTAAACAAACAACGAAGGAAATAGCCATTAAAACGAAATCAACTGCCAAAACGGTTGCGAAGGAAATCAAAAATCCAGTTGTTAAGTCATTCAATAGCTTCAAGGAAATTGGTAAAGATTTCAAAAATGGTTTAGATACTAGAAAAGATAAAGCACTTAACTCCCCATATGATTTTGCAAATTATCTTACACTAGGTGCAGTAGATGGCATTTGGTCAGGTGCAAAAAGTAGAAAAGATAAGATGTTCAATTCACCATCTGATTTTTTAAATTATGCAACATCAGGCTTGACGGACATGGTAAAAGGTTCGGTGAACCCGAAAGACCCACTATCGAAAGAGCATTGGTTAGATAGCTTTGGCGTAGCCACGTCAGTGTTGGGAGTTAAAGGGGTGTCTAGTACAAAACCGAATGGTGGATCTTCATACAAACCTTCAAATACTATTCCTAATAATAACTTACAAAACAGTGCGAATTATGGAAATAGATTTCCGACAAAGCAAATTAACCCTGTCGAAGACCAACATATTATTGATAAAGTGGCAGAAGCAAGAGGAGCATTATCTAATAGATATAAAAAACAAGGTAATTTATCTAGATATATAATCCAATATTTAAGTATATTTAGTATCTAAAGAACTATAAAGCCACTCATTTGAGTGACTAGAATCCTAACCTTCTTCACGGCAAATTCTTCTTGCGTTAATACGTCTAATAAATCTTTCAATTCGCAGATCGCGTCAACCACATCTTCAAGTGAATGCAGGATTTAATTATGACCAAAAAATCAGGATTGTTTGATGTAGAAATATCAATGAAAACGAAAGAACCTCCTTTATCAAAGAAAATAGGAATGTCAAAGCTGCATTCCCGGAAATAGCCACATAATTTATGACTTTTTATTTACTTCTAAACATAGACAATACTCTACTTTTTATGGCATATTTTTCTTGTATATGATAATATTATACCGTAACATGAGAAAAAAGAATTAAAAGAAAATAGGTTTTAATAGTACAATAGGAGGGATATCTATGAAAATAAGATTAGTATTAAGTTTGGCTTTAATTTTTATGATAGTATTATCTTCTTTAATATTTAATGTAGAAGCTAAAGCAAAATACGAAGGACGTAAGCCAGTAAGTGCAAGCTTTAAAGAAATTGTTTACTTAGAAGATAAAGGTTTATTACTTTATCCTGCAGATACATTTGATACTTTTGCTAAATTTACAGCGAGTAGAACTGAAACAATTTCAATGATAGCATTATCGTTAAATTTAGATGCAACTAGGAGAGATACTGTTTTTTTTGATATTCCTAAGGAATATGATCAAAGTGGTTTAATACAATCTGCATTTGAAAAAGGGATTGTCACAGGATACACGGATGGAACATTTAAACCTGCTGCATATGTAACAAGAGAGGAGTTAGCTGTATTTATTGATAGAGCATACGGAAAATATTTACCGAATAATGCAAAATTAGAATTTAAAGATGTGCCGAATACACGTAGTTCATACAATTCGATAAAAAAACTAGTTGGGGCAGGAATTGCAGCGGGTTATAGTGATGGAACATTTAAACCTAAAGGATTACTCACAAATGAAGAATTAGCAATTTTTATGTATAGAACTATTACGTATTTAGAAGGTAAAGGACTTGTGTTTAAGGAAGCATCAAATACTGATTATGAAGATTCTGGTATTAACTGGGGAATGTCGTATGATTCTGTATATACGTATGTGAAAAATAATATTACTAGTTCTACGGAGAACGCTAGGATTATTACAAATAGAGCAAGATATAATTTATCAGGAACAACGTATTACTTTTTTGATGATAACAATAGATTAAATTATTTTTGGCATGAATTTGATTGGAAAAATGAAGAAAATTTACCTAACACAGTACCTGAACTTCATAACATGTATGAAGAAGAAGTGATAGAGGAATTTGGAGTACCGGATTTAACAAATACAATCAATAATTCTAGTTTATTAACGTATTATTCTGCTTGGGATGAGGGTATATACTATGTAACCTTAGAAACTACTAAGTATGCCGATGGAAAAGTTAAAGTGATAATGAGTTTTTTCGACAGCAAAAAAGGTAAAGACTTATTTTAAGGGATAGAGCAAACTGCTCTATCTTTTTTTGTTGCCATGGCAAATGCCCACAGACATGCTACAAATAGTTTTGATGAAGTCATTACAGCTGGAAAATAGATCATTGGAGTGACATATGGGCTATGCTAGAAGGCTACAGAAGCTATTGAGGGTACAAAACAAAGCACTTATAACATGAAAATTTTACTAGGTTGGTGGACGAATTCCCCTGAGATGTTTCAAGGAGGTTTGTATCAACAGAAAAGTGATAAATATTGGTATGTCAACACTAAACTGGACAAAAATTATAAGGTCTGTTGCTTGAATTCCACTGGAGTTAAATTAATCCAACGGTCTAAAGCCGAAGGCGTTATATCGTATTCTCGGGCAATATCTGCACGGGACTTTCCATTTTCATAAAGTTTTACTAATTGCAATTTAAATTCAGATGTAAAAGTTCGACGTTGACGTGACATAGTAGCACGCTCCTTTAAGTTGGTAGTCTAAGTGTACTAGCCCTTATTGTCCAACTTAGTGTAGCCGATTCAACAGGTAATAGAAATAGGAGAAGCAATCCGGGGATAGATGTTCTTACAGATTCATATGTCATTAAAGGAAGGGATTAATTTATGCAAGAAGAAAAAAGAATTAATAATACTGTGTGGTATAGGCATGGAGATTATGCATTTAAAGTAAATTTATTAGGTGGAAATTCAGTTGTTTGGATTAATTTTAAAGGCTATAATTTAGCTTTTCCAATGATAATAAGAGAGTTTTTATATGAAATGGAAGAGTATAATTATTTTCGTGTGATGGTCAATTGTGACTGGAATGAACATAGAGGTCTTGAAGTAAAACCAGCAGAAATAGAAAAATGAAGTTTTGTCATTCTATGAATGGCGTTGCCAACATGAGAAAAGATAGCCATTCTCTAATAAAACCTATCATTCTTTAATATTTTCTAAAATTAAGGTGTGTATACAGATAGTCTAGGAAATTAGTGTTATAGCGTTATATTAAACTGATCAATTATAATTAGATATCACCATAATAGACCTTTTTTGAGTAGTTTATTAATAACCCTTGACTGGCTATTCTCCTTTCAAGTTTTTTCTTAATGGAATTGTGGTAAAAAATCTAATATTTGATTCTAAAACCATAAGGTCTGGACTGGGAGCATCGAGAAGTTGCTAGTGAAATAGTGGTATACCGTAAAAAGTTATTAGCTACTTTATAGTATGTTAGGTAGAGAAGGGGGACATGTAATCCTATGGTAGAAGTAAAGTTGAGAGAACGATTGTTTGCCACTTTATATGGTGGGATCATTGGTGATTTAATGGGCGTACCTGTCGAGTTTAAGAAGCGAGGGACTTTCCATGTAGAGGATGTGATAGGGTATGGTACTTACAATCAACCACCTGGCACCTGGTCAGATGATACTTCTTTAACGCTATGTTTAGTCGAAAACATGATTGAAAAAGGCGATACACGAAGCTTAATGGATAAGTTTGTACGATATATGGAGCAAGGCTATCTGACACCTTTTGGGGAAATGTTTGATATTGGCATTACTACTGCTGACGCTGTGTCTAGCTATAAAAAGGGAGTTTTGCCTGAGCATTGTGGGAAAACGGGCGAGTTTGATAATGGTAACGGTACGCTGATGAGGATTGCGCCTTTAGTATTTGTATTGATAAATGAAGGTGATTTTAAGAAAAGAAAAGCGTTGGTCCAGCAATATACCATGATCACACATGGACATCCACGTTCAATAGTAGGGTCTATCATTTATATTGAGTTATTATTAAGTTTATACCGAAACAATTCGCTTGAGTTTGCATTAAATGAGGTATTTAACTTGCTGCAAAATAATTTACAGCATGAATTGTATACAGAGTTAAACGCCTACAGTAGAATTTTTGATGAGAACTTTTTAAGTATCTCTGAAGATGAAATTAAATCAAGCGGTTATATTGTCCACTCACTTGAGGCAGCTATATGGAGTGTTGGTCATGCATCTACCTTTAAAGAAGCTATTTTAAAGGCAGTCAATTTGGGAGAAGATACGGATACAATAGCGGCAATAACGGGAGCTTTAGCAGGTATGTGTCATCAAATGAACGGAATTCCAGAAGATTGGTTGAACGCAATAGTAAAAAAACAAGAGATTGATGATGTAATCGAAGCTTTTTATGAGTTTTGTTTTGCAAAGATATGAAAAATCTTCAAGAAGGAGGTGACAAAATGTCTCCTTTACATAATATTTTTACTGCCAATCCTCCCGCTAACGAGCATGAAATTTTGCTAATAGAACAAACCATGGCTATTCATCTTCCAGAGGAATATAAAAGCGTACTGAAAGAGTCCAATGGTTTTTCATTTACGAATGGTGTTTTCATATATGGTACCGAGGAAATAATGGAAAGAAATGAGACTTGGGAAGTGAAGGAATATGCAAAAGGCTATGTTGCCATAGGGGATGATGGAGGCGGAATGGTCTTTTTAATGGCGTTAGAGAATGAAGCCTGTCAGGTTTTTGTTGTAGATGTTGGCGATATGAATCCGCAGCATGCTATATTGGGCTCTTCCCATTTAAACAAGTGGCTACAAGAGGGTTTTTTGGATTGAAAAAGTAAAAAATGTAGAAGCTTGTTCCTACCATTAGGAGCAAGCTTTTTCTATGTCAATCTATGGAGAACTAAGCAATTTCATTACATATTCTATTATATTATTGTATTTTTTAGAAAATTATGTTGAATTATAGGTGAATGATGGTATAATCAATTTATAGTTACAAATATGGTTAATAATTCCTTATAATAGAGGTTTTATTGGATAATAATAGTAACTGCAAAAACTAATGAAATGGAGCGATTTTATGATTAACATGGTTCAATATTTAGAGCAAAATCCGTCGTTGGTAACATTGTTAAAAGAAAAGAAAGCTTCTCTTGTTGGTGTAACAGAACTTGAACAAAAGGCAATTTTGGATTCGTTTGATGAAGATGTACGTTTAGAATATGGTCTGTGGTACTAGGCTAATAATAAATAAGTGGCTATGGCTTGCTATAAGTATATATTTAACATTAGGCGTTTACCTACTATATGTTACTTATAGCACGCCTTTTTTTGGTATTAAAATACAAGAAAAAAATGATCAGTGGATTATAATAGATCCATACTATAAAGACTGGGCAGAAAAGCAAAGGATTGCTAATGGCGATATTATTCTAATGATTGATGATAAAGATATTAACGAATTGAATAATATTGTTTATAATCCTGTCATTAGGGTAGCAAATAAATTAACCTTATTGAAAGAGAATGGGGACATCAATCAAATTGATATTGCCCCTTTTGATATTCCGGAACAAATATTTTATGCGTTAATGTTACCAGGTTGTTTTTATTTATTAAGTTTAATAATCGCAATATATTTATATTACAAACAAATGAACTCAAGATTAATTAATTTACTTATTTTATTTATTCTCACTGTTTCATTAGCTTACGTTAGTATTGGAGCTTCTGGTAGATTAAATATTATTGGTACTATTGTAAATCGAAGTAGTATGTTACTTTGCCTCGTTATAGTAATACATTTTTTAAGAAATTACTTTTTATTTTTGAATTTAAAATGGAGTTTCATTAAAAATATAAAAATAGTATATTTAATACCTTTGATTATTGTTTTTTTCAGTATACTTAGCATTGTCTATCCATCTACAAATCCTATATTTTCAAAAATTACATTATCGTTATTTTTGATTTTATTAATTGCCATTCTATATATTCTTGGAAGAGGTTATTTTACTTATAAAATCCCTCAATTTAAGATTTTTCTATTAAGCATTATTATCCCGTTCTTGCCATTTCTTTTTTTGTTTGCGGTACCAGAAATATTTTTTCAAAAGCATTTTCTTTCTGGAGAGGTGTGCTCACTTTTTCTAATGCTCATTCCTTTAAGCTTCTTATTCACTCAACTCACAGAACGTATATTTGATATGGAGTACTTTATATCACGTATACGCTATTATTTTAATTTCTCATTTGCCTTTACTATTTGGCTTTTGGGTGGATTGTATTTATTGACGGATTTATCAATTACACGTATGACGGAGCTGTTCTTTTTTACGTTTCTCTCCTTAATGGCGTTGTTTTACATTAAGGAGCGGGTTGATTATCGTAAGCGAAAGATTTTGTTTTCTACAAAAGGTGACTATATCCACCGCTTATATACTACCGTCGATAGTATAGGGAGAGTTGTGAAGATTGAGGATTTATTGGAGAAGTTTGTCCAGGAAGTGGTGCTCCAGCTTGAAATGGAAAGTGTTTATGTTCTCACGTATGATTTTCAAACACATCAAGTTACATTAACGAACAAATCCAAGGAATACAATCAACATCAAATTGATGAGGTATTACTTGAACAATTAGGTTTAGGGGATATTAAAAAAACAGATCATTTCTATATAGCCTTTATTCATCAGGATACAAGTTATAAACGAATTCTTGTTGTGGATCATAATAAATCTATTTATTTGAAGGATGAGGAATTGCTATGGCTGGAATTGTTACTGTTATATTTAAATAACTTTATTGAAAATACTAAAATGGTCGAGGACCTATTAGATCAGTTAAAGCATATGAAAGAGGCAGATAATCGGCAGCTGCCCTGGCTTAATAAATTACTTTGGCTTCGTTTTGAGGAGGAGAAGTATCAGTTAGCCCAAGAGCTTCATGATACGATTTTACAGGAGCAGCTTCATATCGCAAGAGAAATGGATGTCCTGATGCACATGAAGGATTCAGAAAATTTTTCAACTAAACTTGGGAAGCTTCATGAGCATATGATTACCTCCTTAAATGATTTACGAGGATACTGTGAAAATTTAAAGCCTCCGTTATTAGATACATTGGGCTTAAATGCTGCACTTGAGAAGCTTATTCAAAAAGTTCAAAAACGGGCAAACTTCGAATTGCTTTATACAATTGATCGTCTTTATTTAGAGGATGAGCGTTTAAATTTAATGATCTATCGTTTGTTTCAAGAATTATTAAACAATGCATTAAAGCATTCCTATGCCAATGCAGTTACTATCCATTTACAAAGCACGGAAGAAGGCTTTGAGGTTTTGTATAGCGATGATGGTGTGGGGTGTAATTTAGATGATATTATACTGACCGAATCCATGGGCATTCAAGGTATGCAAGAGAGGGTTCAGGCGTTTAATGGGAAGTTCGCATTACATAGCAAAGTAGGAGAGGGAATGATGATTCGTATTCGCGTAAGTGAAACTCAGTATCCATATCCTTATGCGTATAGTACGCTGAACCGACCAACTTACATGATTCGAGGATAGCCCGATGAAGCAGAATACGCTATATGCCTACAATTTTCACCTTTTAATCGCTTCATAATTTTTATGAGGTGGATTAGAAGGCTTTTGTATTTTGAGTATGAAATAATATCAAAATATTATTATTGTAGAGATGAGAATACAGGAGAATATACACTTTTTTGAATTCTTTTCCCTGAATAAAGGAAATCAGGGAGATGTGGCCGATATAATTCAATAGAAGGATTGAGGAGGTCAACCGATTTGAATAAAAAATTATTTTTAACAGCAGCAGCAATACCCGTAGCACTTATTGTACCAACTGTTGCAAGTGCAGCGGAGACGGTGACGGTCACGGGGCAAAATATTGTAAATGAAACATTAACGGTTCATCAATTACCCAATAATGCCATAGTCAATGCCTACCAATGGTATTATCTAGAAAAGGTAGCTAGTGAAGATGGTTCAAAAACGTCTACGAATAAACCGATTGCAGGTGCTACTTCTGCTTCGTTAAAGGTGCCAGTAGAAGCAGCGGGTAAAACCATTTTTGTGGAGGCTACTACAACTGATGGAAAAAAATATCAAAGTGAGCCAAGAACCATTAATCAATTGGATCTTGCGATTACAAAGCCGACTTTAGAGGGCTTTTCGACTTCAGATTTTGTTGCACCTGGCGAAACGGTGAAAGTAGCGGGTGTTACTGTAACGGATAAGGCAGGAGCGAAATTAACAAGCGGTCAAATTACATATAGTTATCAATGGTTTTATCAACTAGGCGAGGGTGAAAATTCCTTCACTATTATTGAGGGAGCTTCAGGTAGCACTTATACTATTCCGAAAGATGCCATAGAAAAGGGAATCAAAGATATTATTGTTAAGGTAAAAGCTCAGGTAGGCACTTCTTTTGTGGAATCGCCACGTTCTGAAGTGATTTCTATATCCAAAGAACCAACAGATACATTATCAAATGATATTAAAAATTTATTAGTGAATGATAACAAATACAATGTTTCTGATATAAAGTCGTTTGAGGAAAAAATTAAGGCATTAGAAAGTAAATATCAAGCATTGTCAGAGCCTGCTAAAGGGAATGTATCAAATTATGCTGTTCTCAAGCGAGCACTTGCAGATGTGGACCTTATCAATAAGTTAAATGAAAAAGTGGACAAGGTAGGGGGAATTAGCGACAAAGATTTGCCTGCCTATATAAAGGAAATTGAAGCGGCCTACGATAAGTTCGATTTATTACAACGTAGCTTAGATGTCAATGATGCTTTATATACTAGCATTAAAAACCTTTTAAATGAGCCCAATGATCTTGAGGAAATAAAAGAAGTCAGAAGACTTAATTTGGCAATCGTTAATTTACTTTCTTATTCGAATGGCATTTCACAGTATGTTCCTTCTGATAAGGATTCCTTACAAGGGGTCGTGAATACGATTGAGGCAGATATTGCTAAATTATCACAAAATTATCGTGGGGCTGTTCAAAACCTAACGATTCTCAATGAGGCTAAAACCGATATTAAAAAAGTGGAGCAATTTATTAAATCATTTGATAAATTATCCTCCAATAATACGCCAAATAAGCAGGTAACGGTTGCCAAGTCTATTCGTTCTACCTATGAAAAATTAACGTATAAACAATTAAAATTAGTGCCAGACAAGTATGGTCAGCTTTTAACGGCAGCTGAAAGTGCGGAAGAAAGTCAAATTGCTACATTAAACAATGATATCGATAGCTATATTGGGGATGATCTTTATCCAATCAATCCATCTGCTAGTTCTTGGCAAAGTCATGTCAACAATGTGGCTCGCATGGTAAAAGAATATAAGAGCTTAACAAAAGCATCGGCAGCCCAAATAGAGGGGTATGACAGCCTTGTTACTTTACAAAAGGATTTAAAAACAGCTGAAAAAGTGATTAAAGATATGGATGCTTATCAAAAACTAACGGGCATCAGTGGTGTAACTGAAAGCAAACTGAATTCGAGCTATACGAATACATTAAAAGCTTATAATAAATTGACATCTTTACAGCAATCGCTTGTCTATAATGCTCAAGAGTTTTTACTCAATACGCCAAAAGTTTCTGTTGATGGAAAAGTACCGGCTGATAAGGCTGCAGCAGAGGCTTTGAAAGCAGATATTGCTAAATTTGCGGATGTCACTAAATTTACATTCAATCAATTAGAAAAAGCAGTTGATACGGCAGCACAATCCTATAAAAAGCTGTCATCTGGTGCAAGAAAGTATGTAACTAATAATTATTTACTAACTGCTGCTCAGAAGGACATTACAGGTGTCAAATCATTCTATAAAAAAATTCAAACCGCTAAAGAAGAAACAGATGCGGCGAAACAAGCTAAAAAAATAGAGTCTGTGCAAAAAGCGTATGCTAAATTACCTGCTAATCAACAGCATTTAGCAAAAGAGCAATACGAAGCACTGTTAAAGAATCAAATTATTGATGAAAATGCACCAAATATAAAGCAACTGAATGATGAAATAGCTACTATTGTTTCAAATGATCAGTATTTAGTGTCGATTGATAAAATTAATACTCTGTCTAAGCAATACAGTAGCCTAAGCTCAAGTGATAAAAAGCTGATTACGAATTATGATATTTTAAAAGCGGCAATCGCAGATGTGAAAAAAGCAGAGTCCTTTATGAAGACCTATGAAAAATCATTTAACACTAACCCAAGCACTGTCATCAAGGCATTTGAAAAACTTACATCTAAGCAAGTGAGCCTTATTCCTTCAGATATCCAAAGATGGGTTAGCGAAAAGCAACAAGGTCAACAGCAAACGAATGAACAGGCTTTGACATTAATTGAATCGATCAATTCACTCCTTGTCAATGGTGAGTATATAGCTGGTCTAGAGGATAAAGTAAAAGATATTCGTACTAAGTATGATGCCTTGAGCGCTCAAGATAAAAAGATTGTCAAAAACTATTCGAAGCTTACACAGGCCGAAAGTGATTTGAAGAAGGTTGCCGACGTCCATGCATTGTACAAGGCAGATGGTGATGAGGCGGCTCAAAAAGCCTGGCAATCCGCTTATGGGAAGCTTTCCAAAAAATTAGAATTACTTTATAAAAACATGTATCCACAGGATATTAAATGAGGTAAGCCCCGAGAAACTCGGGGTTTTTCTGTATAGATTTTTTATTTGTCTAGTAAATTGGTTGTCCGCTATACTATGAACAGAAGAGAAAAGAAATTTTTTACATAACTATTGCAGTTTCACAAAGAAGGTAGGAACAAAAAGATGTATAAAATAGGTGTTGTGGGTCCTGTCAAATCCGTCCAAAGAATTATTGCTTTAGCCAGAGAGATTGAACAGGATATGGAATTTATTCCATATATTTATACGATAGCGACAGAGACAAAGCATCTTGTGGAGACCTATGATCAAGATGTGGATTTCTGGCTGTTTTCTGGCTATATCCCCTATAAGATAGCGAGCCAAACAAACGTTTCACAGGATAAATTGGCTCATATCATTTTTTCGGAGGCGGCTATTTATAGAGGATTTTTAGAGCAATCCTATCGGCAAAAGAAGTTTATTGAAAATGTTAGTATCGATATTATACCTTCTCCCTCACAAATGGCTTCAGAGGGTCTAGCGGAGATCCAAAAGAATGTCAATCATATGTATTTAAAGGAATTTGATGTAGCCATTGATCCAAAAGAGTTATTTGATTTTCACTATACACTTTGGCAGGAGGGAAAGATCGATTTTGCCATCACTTGTTATCCATCTGTCGATGAAGAGCTGAAAGATCGAGGCGTTCCCTCCTATTGGGTATCTCCCACAAAAACAGAAATTTACCATACAGTTCAGCTATTTACGGAAAAAATTAAAACATCCTACTATAAAGAAACTCAAATTGGTGCAGTAATGCTTGAAATCAAGGATTTTGATTCCTTAAAGGAGCGTATGAAGCAAGGGTATCGCATCCAATATTTAGAGCTACGTACTAAGGAACATCTACTTCAACTTTGTGAACAAATTGACGGTTCCCTCATTGAAGAGGGGAATGGAAAATATACAATTTTTAGTACAAGGGGAGCCATTGAAGGGCAAATTAAATTTCTACAGGAAAAAATGTATCAGTTATCCATCGAAATGGAAGCAAAAGTAACTGCAGGTATTGGTTTTGCACAAACCGTATTCAATGCAGAACTACATGCTCATCGAGGGCTAAGGCAGACCAAGGAAAATGAGGCCATCGATATCGTTATGATTCAGGATGACGGTACGATTATTGAGTCGGTCGGAAATATGGAAGAGTTGTCTTATTCTTACCGAGCAGAAGATCCCGATATTTTAGAAAAGCTAAAAAAAGGTAATATTAGTATTAAAACGTATATGAAAATCCATGCGCTTGTGCAGAAAATGCGCTGGAAGCATTTTACGACAAAGGATTTAGCAACACAGCTTCAAATGAGTGAAAGAAATGCACAGCGTATTGTTGCGGATTTATGTAGTGTAGATTTAGCAAGAATTTGTGGCGAAGAATTACAGCATTTGCGTGGTAGACCAATCAAAATGTATCAGCTTGTCTAGAAACTAAAAAAATGTTCCAAACCAATGTGTGGTTTGGGACATTTTTTTTTCTAAAATTTTAGGATCGATAAAACAAAGACCAGTCCACAAGTTGTGCGCTTTTTTGAGCCGATCATTCATAGCTAGAGAAGCGACTATCTATTAGAAATTTTCAAAAAAATATTGTTTTTTTGGAGTACTTTGATTATTATACGAATATATAACGAAAATGTCGGTATATAAAAGGGGTTTTGATTTTACTAGATTTGCAAGGGGGCAAGAATCTTAAAGAACAACTGTAGCGGTGATGCAATCACTGCCATAAAGAGAAGGTTTTTGATCATGGGAGGGATATAAATGACAACAAATGAAGTAACGAAAAAATCTAGAAATGTTATCCTTGCGCTATTATTTTTAGGCTGGTCTTTAGGGAACTTAGATCGCTATATTATGAACTACGCAGTCGTTTCAATTACAGGCGATTTGCAACTGGATGCATCTTCTACTGGTATTATTTTAAGCGCTTTCTTTTTAGGCTATGCCATTATGCAAATACCAGGAGGTTGGCTAGCTGATAAATTTGGCGCAAAACGAATCTTGCTAATGGCTGTCATCATGTGGTCAATATTTACCGGACTTACGGCTATTGCCTGGTCTTTAACAGCGATGATTGTTATTCGTTTCTTATTCGGCATCGGAGAAGGTGGATTTCAACCATCTAGCTCTAAGATTATTGCCACGATTTTCCCGAAAGAAGAAAGAGGCAGAGCGATGTCAATTATGCTGACTTCTGGTGGGATTGTTTCGCTAATTGTACCGCTGTTGGCCGCTTATTTATTAGGAACGATTGGCTGGCGTATGATGTTTATCATTATCGGGGCTATTGGAGCGATTATTGCTTATTTATATTGGAAATACATTCAGCTCCCGAAAGCTGAAACAGTAGATGCTGCTGAGACAGGTAGTCCGGCTGTTAAGGTAAGCTTTAAAGAACTACTGAAAACACCGCTCATGTGGAATTTGATTATTGCTTATTTCTGTATTTATGCGGTGAACTGGGGATTAGTATCGTGGATTCCAACCTACCTTCAAAAAAATCGTGGACTAGACTTAATGTCCATTGGTTGGGCACAAACAATTCCTGCTATTACAACGATTATTGGGGTGTATGGTAGCGGATATATTATCGATAAGCTTCCAAGAGGAATGGAAAAGGTGTTAGGCTCTATTTCCTGTGCAGTCATCGGTCTTTTATTGTATTTAATGTTTACAGCGAAAACGGTGACATTATTTATTGGCTATCAAACAGTTGTTTCTATCTTTATTGCGTTTGTCATTACGCTACTACCCGTAATTGTTCTAAAGAAATTGCCTTCGTCTATAACAGGCTCAGCTATGGGGATCGCGAATACAGGCGGACAGCTAGCGGGGTTTGTTACACCTATGGCTATTGGTTTTATGGTCGATGCCTTTAATGGTTCGTTTGATGCAGCCTTTTGGATGTTAATTGGATTCGCGCTCATTTGTATTGTGTCGCTTGTAACGTTAAACGACCAAAAAGGAGCATTATTGAAAGCATAATGAATAAATTGGAGGGACAATAATGAGTTTTCAAGAAAAAATTTCTACATTTATTGAGGCAAAGAAGGATGCTAGTGTAGCATTAAGCGATGCAATTTGGGCTGTACCGGAGCTTCATTTTCAAGAAAAACGATCCATGCAATATATGAAAGAGGCACTCGAAAACGAGGGGTTTCAAACTGAGGTTGGCTTAGCTGGGCTTGATACTGCGCTTGTTGGAACTTTTGGGTCAGGAAAGCCAGTCATCGCCTTTTTAGGGGAATACGATGCACTACCAGGCTTGAGCCAAAAGGGCGGTGTTACCACTCATGAGCCTCTTGAGAATGGGGGAAGTGGTCATGGCTGTGGCCATAATTTATTAGGAACAGGAGCATTTGCAGCAGCTGTTGCCGTAAAAGATTATTTAGAGCAACATCCACAATCCGCAACCATCCGTTTTTACGGTTGCCCTGCAGAAGAAAATGGATCTGGTAAAGCTTATATGGCGAAAGCTGGCTTATTCGATGATGTAGATATCGCCATTTCTTGGCATCCTGGTACGTTTTCAACGGTGATGACTTGTAGCTCTCTAGCAAACTATGCTGTTACATTTAAGTTTACAGGTAAAAGTGCACATGCTGCAGCTGCTCCTCATCTGGGAAGAAGTGCATTAGATGCTGTTGAGCTGATGAACGTTGGGGTAAACTACTTACGAGAGCATATTATTCCAGAAGCAAGAGTGCATTATGCTATTACAAACTCTGGTGGAACATCTCCGAATGTTGTTCAACCATATGCTGAGGTTACCTATTTAGTGCGAGCACCTAAAAAGCAACAAGTGCAAGAAATCTATCAGCGCGTTGAACAAATAGCGAAGGGTGCAACGCTCATGACAGGTACTTCCCTAGAAATCGATTTTGAAGGTGCTGCCTCTAATTTAATAACGAATAAGACACTTTATGATGCCATGTATCAACAAATACTTGAAATTGGCATGCCAGACTATACAATAGAGGATGAACAGTATGCTCAGGCTATTTTCAATACGTTTTCTCCTGAAGTACAAGCCTCTTCATTAGTTGGTCTACATAAAGGTGATGTTCAACAATTACAAGGAAAAGTTATTGCTGATCATATTCCTCGAATGCTCCCTGAATTTATCATGGGTGGCTCTACTGATGTGGGAGATGTTAGCTGGAATGTGCCAACTGTTCAATGTACGACAGTATGTATGGCATTAGGAACGCCACTGCATACATGGCAAGTTGTTTCTCAAGGTGTCACACCAATCGCCCATAAAGGTATGCTACAAGCTGCTAAAATTATGGCGTGTACAGCTATTGAGTTATTGGGTAATCCAATACTGATTGAGAAAGCTAAAAAGGAATGGCAAGAACGTCTTGATGGGGAGACGTATGAATCGTTAATTCCGGAGGGGACAATGTCTCCAAAGCTATAAAAGGATAGCAAAAATATGGATAGAGTCTTCATAGGAGAACTATGAAGACTCTGTTTTTGCACATTTTGAAAGGAGTCCACAGTAATGTCAACACAACCTAGTCACGATCAGCTTGTGGCACAATCGGTCACACAGTTTCGCTCTGCCGCAAAAGAAGGACGGTGCGCTAACTATATCCCTGCATTAGCTAAAAAAGACCCAAATCAATTAGCTATAGCCATTATTGGCACTGAAGGGCATGAAATTAAAGCTGGTGATACGACGGAGTTATTTACGCTTCAAAGTGTTTCCAAAGTAATCACCTTTATACTGGCCTGTATGGATCGAGGATTGCCCTATGTATTAGAGAGGGTTGATGTTGAGCCAACAGGGGATACATTCAACTCTATTATTCGCTTAGAAAGTCATCAGCCAGGAAAGCCCTTTAATCCAATGATTAATGCTGGGGCGATTACTGTCTCCTCTATGATGATTGGTCATTCACCACAGGAGAAGATTGACAAAATCCTGCAATTTTTAGAGCAAATCATAGGTAAGCAATTAAGTGTCAACGAGGAAGTGTTTCAATCTGAGTGGCAGACAGCTAACCGTAATCGAGCACTAGCCTACTATTTAATGGATTCTGGTTTCTTAGACTGCCCAGTAGAAGCGGCTCTTGAGGTTTACTTAAAGCAATGTGCGATTGAAGTCAATGTATCCGATTTAGCGATGATTGGTTTAGTTATCGCTAATGATGGCTATCATCCGCTATTAAAGAAACAGTTATTTCCTAAACAAGTGGCAAAATTAGCAAAGGCTTTAATGGTAACATGCGGTATGTACAATGCTTCAGGAAAATTTGCGGCATTTATTGGACTTCCTGCTAAAAGTGGTGTTTCTGGTGCCATTCTTACTGCTGTCCCAGGCCATGCAGGGTTAGATTCACCATTCCCTGCTGGCTGTGGCATAGGTATTTATGGACCAGCCATCGATCCTATCGGGAATAGTGTCGCAGGTGTCCAATTACTGAAACATTTAGCGACAGAATGGGATATGACCATTTTTTAACGAGTAGAAGATGACTTCAGAGTGAGCTCTGAAGTCATCTTTTTTTCATTTTATATAGAATGAATAGGACAATAAACCAAATAGGGGTTAGGAGAAGAGCTGTACGTGTTGCCTCAGAAATAAACATCACAATTAATAGGAAAGCAAAAAACGCAAGCACTACGTAGTTAATAAAAGGTGTCAGCGGTGCTTTGAAGCTTGAGGCTTCATGTAGGGCACGATTTTTCCGTTTATAGATGATGTGAGAAATGATGATAATACTCCACACCCATATGAAGCAAATCGCACTAATAGTCGTTACGATACTAAAGGCATTCTCTGGCATTAGCTTACTTAACAGTGCCCCTACAGATACAACAATTGCAGAAATGACTAGTGCGTTACTTGGAACACTATTTTTATTGAGCTTAGCAAAAGCAGGTGATGCTTGTTTATTTTTACCAAGATTAAAGAGCATGCGACTTGTTGAAAATAAACCACTATTACCAGCAGAAGCGGCTGAAGTGAGCACAACAAAATTAATAATACCTGCAGCAATTGGAATGCCCGCTAACGTAAATACTTGGACAAATGGACTGCTTGCGGCAGACATTTCATACCATGGATTGATACATAGGATGACAAACAGTGCCCCTACATAAAAGAGTAGAATTCGAAATGGTATTTTATTGATAGCAGAAGGAATGTTTTTTTGTGGGTCTGCAGTCTCGGCTGCTGATACCCCTACTAATTCCACACCGACGAAAGCGAAAACAACCATCTGGAAGGCCATTAAAAAGCCATATACTCCATTTGGAAACAGGCCGCCGTGGACCCAAAGATTATCTACTGAAACCGTCCCAGAGCTTGTTTGAAAGCCTGTCACTAACATCATAAGTCCAAGGATAATGAGCGCCACAATGGTAATCACTTTAATGATAGCAAACCAAAATTCTAACTCCCCAAATAGTTTGACCGTCAATAAATTCAGTAGTAGTAATACTACTAAACAACCAATAGCTGGAACCCACTGAGGGATATCAAACCAATATTGTGTATAAACCCCTACAGCGATAATATCCGCCATCGCTGTCATGATCCAACAGAACCAGTAGGTCCAGCCTGTTACATACCCTGCCCATGGCCCTATATATTCGGAGGCAAAATCCGTAAATGATGTATATCCTGAATTCGATAATAATAGTTCGCCTAATGCACGCATAACAAAAAAGAGTGCCGTTCCGACAATTAAATAGGCAAGGATGATCGAAGGCCCTGCTAATGCAATGGCTTTCCCAGAGCCTAGAAATAAACCGGTTCCTATTGTCCCACCAATGGCAATAAGCTGTACATGGCGATTTTTTAATTCACGTTTTAATTGTTGCTGTTCCACGTTAATCCCCCCAAAGATGCATAAAAAATGACTGAAAAAATAAAAAAAGAGACTAGTTGTGACACTAGTCTCGGAAAAACGTCAGAATAACAAATACCATTTGATCACGGATGGTTCATGAAATCATTCGTAACCATCGTATGGCATCGCTTAAAAAAGCTGTTATTACTCCTCTGTCCTTTTGCCTGAGATAGTGAACCCTTCGGCGACGCAAATTGCGCTCTCTCCAGAACTGCTCCTGCTATAGTTTGATCCATAGCATTCATAGCTTATTAATTTTTTAACATAAATATTATTTTAAGATATTATATATCCTAGCAGTGCTTTTACAAATATTCAACTAGAAATTTATATTATTTTCAGAAAAATAGAAGAATGTAGTGAATAAATGAAAATTACTAACGATAATTAGTATTTTTGGACATACAAAGATTTCCGTAGTATGCGCAAATGGGTAAATACGAAAGGTTTATGTGAAGAAATGGAGTGGGACAAGTGAGGGGAGAGAGGATCACTATAGTATGAAAGAGTGTACGAAATAGCCACTTAAAATTTTGCAATAGATATAATATAGTAGAAACTCTGAATTTTTTGTATAAAAAGAAGCCGTCTCCTAGTTCTTTGAGACGACTTTTTTTAGGGAAATATTAATATTTTTTGGCTTTTATTTTACCTGTCCAAGTTTTGAAACCGCCTTGAAGTTGGTAAATTTGGTTGTACCCACGTTTTTTAAGAAATAGTGCAGCACGTGAGCTACGGCCTGTATTTTGACAGTATAAATATACTGGTAAATCTGGGCGAATTTCTTTATAACGTTGACGTAATGTTGTGGAAGGAACATTTCGTGCGCCAAGAATGTGACCAGCATCAAATTCTTTTTGTTCACGAACATCGATTAGCTGCGCTTTACGATAGCCTTCAATAAATTGTTCTTGTGTTAAGTTTGTTACAGCTTTTTTGAGTCTTAGTGCATTTATACCGATGTATGCAATTACGACTACTAAAACGACACCGATTGTGATAAGTATGTCCAAGATTTTCTTACCCCTTTCTATCTTCTTTATTATTATAAAAGATGCGCTAGCGATAGTCCAATGAGTTTGATAAAATTAACTAGATTGTGGCGAATTCGTCGATATCGTTTGCAAAGCCACAACTTGAACTGTAACGTAATCTTCGTTAAGGTTGAACCGCAGGTGGGGCCTGAGGTATTTTTATAAATTGTAGGAGATGAACATATGACAACTTGGTATTTTTTAAATTCAGGGAAATGTAGTCCTTCTTTTAATATGGCACTAGATGAAGCATTACTTGATTGGCATAGTGAGGGGTTAATTCCACCAGTCATTCGTTTTTATGAGTGGGAACCGGCAACATTATCAATCGGTTATTTTCAGCAAGCCAAAAAAGATATAAATTTAGATGCTGTACGTGAGCAAGGCTTAGGTTTTGTACGTCGACCAACTGGTGGACGAGCTGTGCTGCATGAGCATGAGCTCACATATAGTGTCATCGTAACAGAAAGCTATCCAAATATGCCAGAGTCAGTGACAGAGGCGTACCGTGTGCTAAGTGAAGGCATCTTGCAAGGTTTCCATAACTTAGGGATGGATGCCTATTTTAGTGTCCCTGATACAGAGGAGAAAAGAGCAGACTTAAAGAGTCCGAAAAGTGCAGTATGCTTTGATGCTCCAAGCTGGTATGAGCTGGTAGTTGAAGGGAAAAAAATAGCGGGAAGTGCGCAAACACGTCAAAAAGGTGTTATATTGCAGCATGGTGCCATTTTATTAGATTTAGATCAGGAGAAGTTATTATCGGTCTTTAATTTTTCGAGTGAAGAAGCGAAGGATCGTATGCGCAGAAAATTACCAGAGAAAGCAGTAGCGATTAACAGTCTTGTGGATGAACCTGTGACAGTTGAACAATGTGTGACTGCTTTTCGAGATGGTTTTGCAAAATCGTTGCAAATTGAATTAAAACCATTTACACTTTCTGAGGAGCAGTTAGAATATGTCCGTGCATTAGAAGAAAAAAAATATGCATCTGATGAGTGGAACTTCAAAAAGTAAAAAATGGTATAAAAAAAATATTTTTAAGCGTTAAATCCTTGCTATTACAAGTAGTTACGATTCTATTGAAAAAAGCAAGAGTTGAATTGAAAGTCTATATATAGTATCTTTTTTAAAGACATATACACAATATGTAGTGTTTAACAACACATGATATTGTGTATTTATTTTGTAAGGGAGGCAAAACGATGGTACTCACAAATCATCAACCCGATGTAAACAATCAATTTGAACAGTTAAACAAAGATATCGAACAATTCCCGCAGGTACACCCTGTAACGCCTGATATGCACATCACGCACAAAGGTGTATCAAGACTTGTCATGATCGATCGCTACTCGTTTAAAGACACAGAAAAGAAAACACTAAAAGCCGGTGACTTTGTTGTTTTAACGGTAAAAGCTGATCCAAAGTTCCCTGCACGTGGTTTAGGGACAATTCAAAAGCTGGACATGACTACAAAAACAGCTGATATTTTGATTGAGGAAGATTATCGTAGCGTTTTAGACGATCCACAGGAGCAAGAAACGGGTGTGATTACGCGTTCAATTGACGTGCTAGAGAAGCCTCTTGAGATTTTTTATGAACAAATCGCTAAACGAAATGCAACAGGACTGGCGGTTGTTGAAAAAACACCAGAAAAACGCCAAGAATGGTTTGAAAAATTTTATGAGCAATTAGTGTCCTTAAAGTTCATTCCTGCAGGACGAGTAATATACGGAGCAGGATCTGAAACAGATGTAACATTCTTTAACTGTTACGTAATGCCTTTTGTTGCGGATTCACGTGAAGGTATTAGTGATCACCGTAAACAAGTAATGGAAATTATGAGCCGTGGTGGTGGAGTAGGAACAAATGGTTCCACATTACGTCCTCGCAACACATTGGCACGTGGAGTAAACGGTAAATCGTCAGGTTCTGTTTCTTGGTTAGATGATATTGCTAAATTAACACATCTTGTAGAGCAAGGTGGCTCACGTCGTGGAGCACAAATGATTATGCTTGCCGATTGGCATCCAGATATTGTGGAGTTTATTATTTCGAAAATGCAAAACCCACGTATCCTTCGTTACCTAATTGAAAATACAACGGATGAAACAATCATTCGTCTAGCTAAAGAGAAATTAAACTTCAAGCCACTTTCTATGCAGGAAGAAGCTATGTATCAAGGCATTGTAAACTATAAAAGCATTGAAGGTTTAGGTGGATTTGATACAGCCATTATTCGTGAGGCTGAAAATAAATTACGTGATGGTGGCACATATACTGTGCATAACTCAGAGTTTTTAACAGGTGCAAACATCTCCGTAACATTAACAAAAGAATTTATGGAAGCTGTTGAAAACGATGCTGATTTCGAACTGCGTTTCCCAGCGGTTGAAGAATACTCGAAAGAAGAAATGCATGCTTACAACACAGAATGGCATCATGTTGGTGACGTTCGTGAATGGGAGAAAATGGGCTATAAAATCCGCACATATCGCACGATCAAAGCGAAAGAATTGTGGAATTTAATTAACGTATGTGCAACATACTCTGCAGAGCCAGGAATTTTCTTTATCGACAATGCGAATGATATGACGAATGCAAAGGCATATGGTCAAAGCGTTGTTGCAACTAACCCATGTGGGGAACAGCCACTTGCGCCATACTCAGTGTGTAACTTGGCAGCGGTAAACCTTGCACAATTTGCGAATAAAGACAATCAAACTGTAGATTACGAAGCACTACGTGAAACGGTTCGTGTTGGTGTTCGTATGCAGGATAATGTTATTGATGCAACTCCATACTTCTTAGAGGAAAACCGTGTACAAGCACTTGGTGAGCGTCGTGTTGGTCTAGGCGTAATGGGCCTAGCTGATTTACTCATTTATTGTGAGAAAGAATACGGTTCTGAAGCAGGTAATGCTTTAGTCGATGAAATCTTTAAAACAATTGCTGAAACCGCGTATGAGGCGTCTACAGAGCTTGCTAAAGAGCGTGGAAGCTTCCCATTCTTAGTAGGTGCTACTGACGAAGAAACAGCTCGTTTACGTAAAGCTTTCACAGAAACAGGCTTCATGCAAAAAATGCCTGCTCACATCAAGGAGCAAATTTTAGCAACAGGTATCCGTAACTCCCATTTATTAACGGTTGCCCCAACAGGTTCAACAGGAACAATGGTAGGCGTAGCAACAGGTCTTGAGCCATATTTCTCCTTCACTTACTACCGTTCTGGCCGTCTAGGTAAGTTCATTGAAGTGAAAGCTGAAATTGTAAAAGAATATTTAGATCGTCATCCAGAGGCTAGTGAGCAAGAGCTTCCAGAATGGTTTGTAACGGCAATGGAGCTAAAACCAGAGGCACATGCGGATGTACAATGTATTATTCAAAAATGGATTGATTCATCGATCTCTAAAACAGTAAACGCGCCAAAAGGCTATACTGTACAACAAGTTGAAAAAGTATATGAGAGACTATATAAAGGTGGCGCTAAAGGTGGTACGGTCTATGTGGATGGTAGCCGTGATTCACAGGTACTTACGCTAAAAGCCGAAGAAAATGATATGGATCAACTATCATTTGAGGAAGAATTAGTAGAAGAACATACAACACGTCCAGTCGTATTAGTTGATACGATTCAAGCACTAGAGTCCACGACGGTAATTGGCTCGGACGTAGGAAATACATGTCCAGTATGTCGTAAAGGAACAGTCGAAGAAATGGGCGGCTGTAATACTTGTACAAACTGTGGCGCACAGTTAAAATGCGGCCTGTAAATTTTATGTTCTTGTTGCTTTGAATAAAAGAATGAAAACGGTAATAAATTTTGATTAAAAGTAACCTCTTCGGTATTATGGCCGTAAGAGGTTATTTTTTTATATTTTTCTGAAAATTATAGGTCTGATATGACTCCAGTAGAATCAAAACTTATTCGACTAAATGTTCATCATCTATTGTGAGGATATTGAAGAATGGGTTTTGGACAAAGTTCTGGTGCCGATTAGTATTGTACTTAAAGGAAGAGTGGAATACTTTTATAACAATGTTTCTGGTGAAAGGCTGATTATGTTGGAATATATATCCTTATGGTAAAATCTCCATTAAAGCAAGAAAGAATCATTACCAATCAAACATTTATATATATAGGAGTCGCATCAGGAAAGTGTGGATTTACAACAATAATTATAATAATTTCCAATTAAGGGCTGGGAACATCCTCATTACAATTTATGTCTATATTGAAAAGGGAGGTAGAATAATGTGGTTACTATTCGGACTTATTGCTATAGTAGCAACTTTTATAAATCTTTATTTGTATACAACAGGTAAAGATTATAAACTAGCGATGGCAATGGGGTTATCATTTACAGCATTGACACTTTGTTCGGAATATAGTTTTGTATCTAGCTGGGTACAAGTAGAAGATTGGGCAGCTTTAGAGGATGTAGTACCAGGTATGGAAAGGGCATTATGGTTTTTGACAATTGTTTCTATCTTACTAAATATAGTACCTATACTATTAGAGCTAAAAAATAAAAAATAAAAAATAAAAAATAAAAAATAATACTGATTCGGGTTCATACGGATAAATGGTAAGCAAAATTAAGTTCTCAAAAACGCTTTGGGAACTTCATTCATTTTAACCCAGCTTTATTTCTTCAAAGAAGCGGATAGATATTTTATATTTAACATGCAAATTTGAAGGAGTATACGCCAATTTGTGGAATTAAAATAATGTCCGGTCAATTGTAATAAAGTTTGACGACAACACCTATTTTGTAAAGTACTAGCTAATGACATTTGATTTTAAGGCTTGTTTATTTAGGGTTCTCATACATCCAGCTAGATAAAAAAATGGTGAAAGGGGATAAAGTAATGAGTGTAGTAATTTTTAATGGAGAGCGTTCTGAAGAAAGTGTTTTATTTGAAAAGTTGTTATTTTCCCAGAGTAATAAAGTGAGTTTTTCTAGTGTTGAAAATGCTAAACAGTTCATCAAGCAAAGAGCAACTGTGAATAATCAGCCTTATGTCATTGGGGATGATGTTCAATTTTTAAGTGTTAAGGATGAACAAACTTTTGAGGATATGCAAGTTTTTACATTAAATGATCAAAAGTCCTCGAAGCAAAAAGTGATTCTCTATATTCATGGTGGTGCTTGGACGAATCAACCGTTAAATTTACACTGGCTGTTCATGGATAAAATAGCACAAGCATTACAGGCAAAAGTTATCGCTCCGATATATCCAAAAGTACCTCATTTTAATCATAAGGACACGTACCAAAAAATACTTCATCTCTATAATAGGATTTTAGAGTCGGTTGAAAGCTCCAATCAATTAACGATTATAGGAGATTCTGCAGGAGGTAATATAGCACTTGGTTTGGCCCAGCTTTTAAAGCAAAACCATTTGCCACAGCCACAAGATATTATTTTACTATCGGCTTGTGTTGACCTAAGTCTAGAAAATCCTCTTATCCCTGAATATGAAGAAAAGGACCCTATGCTAGCTAGTGAAGGAATGAGCGTCATCACAAAGATATGGGCAGCTGATAAGGATCTAAAGGACCCATTGATTAGTCCAATTTATGGTGATTTTCAAGGTCTAGCGAGTATTACTCATTTTATTGGCACCCATGAAAGTTTATATCCAGATGCAGTAAAGTTTGATGAACAACTAAGCGAGCAAGGGATTGATATTACAACCTTTGTTTATCCTAAAATGAACCATGTATTTGTTGTCATGCCCATCCCCGAAGCACTAGACGCTCAACAGAAAATTATAAATATTATTCATAGTAAAGTGTTGAAATAGAAAGGGTTACACTAAATAAATAGTGTGGAGATCCCAAGTGTGTTTTGATTTTTCAAAACACGCTTTTTTTATTTCCTGTTTTAATAAACGGATTTTTACGCTAAGCCCCTCACATCTCATTGTTTAAACGAAAATCAAATTGTAAAGCTAGCTTGACATAATAAAAGATGTAAAGTAAACTTTACTTATTACTAAATGTACAGTTTACTTTACATTTAATGAGGAGGCATTATGAAAAACAGAATTCGTGAATTGCGGAAATCGAAAAAGATTACGCAGGAGGATTTGTCTAATGTAGTGGGTGTCTCACGACAATCAATTATTGCAATTGAATCGGGAAAATTCAATCCATCATTAGAGCTTGCCTACAATATTTCAAAAGCGTTCAACTGCACGATTGAGGAAGTTTTTATTTTCGAAGAGGAGGGAATGACATAATGGAATTTTCTATAGGGGGTATTCTTGGACTGTACGGCGGGATGATTTTTGGCATCCTTGGCTGGTGGTTCGGAAGGAAAAAAGCGAAGAAAAATAGAGGCTTAGATGAAGTACACGACCATATTTGGCAAAAGGCGAAATCTTATTCATGGTATTTGACGTTAGCAGCAATTTATATTTTCTTTTCTTTAGTAGTGTTTGGGATTAAATTAAGCACTGCCATGGTTTTAGCTGTACTTTTATTTGTACACTTAGGGAGCTGGGCGATCATTGGGCTCATTTTGACTATCAACATGTACAGACCAATACCTTTTAAGCCTTCTTATGTGAAGTTAGGTATATGCATCAATGTCGCATCACTACTTATTTTTACCATTATCTCGATCCTAACAAATAATTGGCTGTTTTTATTATTCAGTATTCTGCCTAGTATGATGGGGATATTTACTGCCCTTACAGTCAATAGGAAAGTTTCCAAGTAAGTTTAGTTGTACGTTTCATCCCTTTGGATAGGTTTATCGAGCTGCGATTATGGCATTTAAACGAAAAATGCAAGGCTAGCATCTATATAAAAAAGGCAGTTCCAACAACTTACGTTGGGACTGCCTTTTCCTTAATCATGATTTAATGTTGCTGCTATTTCTGGCTGTTGCTCTACTTGAAGTAGCATATTAAAGGATGCAATGGCAACTTCCACTTGATCATCCTTTGGTTCGCGAGTCGTTAGCAATTGAAGCCATAGACCAGGATAGCCAAGGAATCGTAATACAGGGATATTACGGCAAGCATTTGTTGCCTGTAATACTTCAAATGATATTCCTAGTACTACTGGAATTAATAAAATACGATCTAAAATACGTAGCCATAGCGGGTCAGTTGGCACAAAGAAATATAAGAACATGCCGACAAAGACTGTGAAAAGAATAAAGCTACTACCACAACGATAGTGTAGACGTGATTGTGCTTGGACGTTTTCAACTGTAACGTCTAAACCAGCTTCATAGCAGTTGATGACTTTATGCTCGGCTCCATGGTACTGAAATACTCGTTTGATGAGAGGCGTTAACGAGATAAAATATAAATATGTGAGCAGTAATAGTAGTTTAATACCGCTTTCAAGTAAAATTTGGCCCGTTTTTCCTTCAATCCATTTAGAGAAAAAATCAGCTATAAAAACTGGAATTAGTGTAAAGGCAAATTTTCCAAATAAAAAGGAAAGAATACCTACTACAGCAACGCCAAGTATCATTTGAAGTTTGGATCCTTCTTCTTTATTATCTTCTTCTTCACCAGGTACTACATCATAACGATCCCCTGCAAATTGCATATGACGAGAACCTAAGCCTGCTGATTCAATCAACGCGACAACGCCTCGAACAAATGGGATTTTTTTAAGCTTTTGTAAAATAGGCTTTTGTACTTTTTTAAAATGATAATAATCAATGGAATCATCGTTACGACGAATGGCTGTAACTGTATGATCCTTTCCTCCGAACATCACACCTTCTAATTGTGCTTGTCCCCCGTATACAGGTGAATTGCTCAAGGCTAACACCACTCTCTTTATATATTTCAACTGTACCATTGTACTAAATTTAGTCAAAAACCTCTACAGTTACGCATAGTAAATTTTCTATATGGCTACACTAATCGTACATTTTAGGAAATGATTAGTGGGCAAGGGAGGAAATATTGTGAAAATAGGGACAATAACGTCACTTGTAAATGCGCTTGTTTTAGCATTGTGCTTAAAAGGTTTGCATTATTTTAATCTTATTAAATGGCATCCGATTGGTTTTTATAAAAAATGGGGATGGTTTGAAGAAAGCTCTAAATTATTTCACTGGACCTTCTTTATATTTCTTCTATTCATCATCGGATTGTTTGTATATATGACTATGCGCTATGTCTATGTCATTCCGGCGGTCTTTTCTTCGCTACTGCTAGGGCTTTTTGTAACGATTTTATTAGAATGGATTGCATTAGATTTACCATTACAACTTTCTTCCTTTAAAAAGCTTTCGATCCCATTCATTGTTGTCGTGGTTTGCCTTTTACGTTTCTTGTTAGAAACAGCCAATTTTCATCAGAGGGAGCATACGGCGCAAAAAGTAAATTAGTTGCTGTATGCGCCGTGTATGATAAAATAAATGGCAAGTACATAGAAAGAGGCGAATAGAAGCGTGAAGTTATTATGTTTGAATGGACCCAACTTAAATCGACTTGGAAAAAGAGAGCCACATATTTATGGACATGAAACATTGGATGATGTTCAAGAAAATGTTCAAAATCTTGCGGCTTCTTTAGGTGCCACAGTTGAATTTCGTCAATCCAATCACGAAGGGGTACTTGTGGATTGGGTGCATGAAGCAGAAGACGAAAAATATGATGGCATCATCTTTAATCCTGGTGCATATACCCATACAAGCATCGCGTTACACGATGCTATTGCAGGAATTTCTGTGCCAGTAATCGAAGTACATATTTCCAATATCCATAAACGTGAGGCTTTCCGTCATCATTCCTATCTTGCTCCGGCCTGCCTTGGTCAAATTTGTGGACTAGGTACGAAAGGCTATGAACTGGCACTACGTACATTTATCGAGAGGGAGAATTGATTATGTTGAAATTACAAAAGCTACGTAAAGCACTTCAAGAACAAAACATCGATGGTATTTTAGTTACGAATGGGTATAACCGCCGCTATATGACTGGTTTTACAGGGACAGCAGGCGTAGCAATTGTGTCTCAAAATGATGCTGTGTTTATTACAGATTTCCGATATACAGAACAAGCTGCCGCGCAAATTCAGGACTTCCGAATTGTTAAGCATGAAGCAACAATTATTGAAGAAATTGCTACACAAGTAAAGAATATGGGCATCAAATTACTGGGCTTTGAGAGAGATACTGTAAGCTATGGCACATATGAACTGTATAAATCGAATATTCAAGCTGATTTAGTGCCGATTTCTGGGCTAATTGAAAAAATTCGCTTGATTAAGACGGAACAAGAGATTAATATTATTAAGGCTGCGTGTGAAATTGCAGATCACGCATTTACACATATTTTAGGCTTCATCAAGCCTGGTAAAACAGAGCTTGAGGTTTCGAATGAATTAGAATTTTTCATGCGTAAACAAGGAGCGACTCAGTCTTCGTTTGACATAATTGTTGCGTCTGGTCTTCGTTCAGCATTACCACATGGCGTGGCAACGGATAAAGTGATTGAAAAATGCGACTTTGTTACATTAGACTTTGGTGCGCTATACAATGGCTATATTTCGGATATTACGCGTACTGTGGCTGTTGGAGAACCATCTGAAAAATTAGTAGATATGTACAATGCAGTCCTTGCTTCTCAGCTGTTAGCACTTGAAAAAGTGGGTCCTGGATTAACAGGTATTCAAGCGGACGCTATTGCACGTGACTACTTAAAAGAAAAAGGATATGGCGAAGCATTCGGTCATTCTTTAGGACATGGTATCGGTCTTGAAGTACATGAAGGCCCTGGCTTATCGATGCGTTCTGATGCAGTGCTAGAGCCAGGTATGGCCGTGACGATTGAACCGGGTGTTTATTTACCAGGTATCGGTGGTGTCCGTATTGAGGATGATATTTTAATCACTGAGACTGGGAATGAATTACTCACACATTCGTCAAAAGAACTCATTATTTTATAAACTTTGGAGGAACACAAATGATTTCAGTAAACGATTTCCGTACAGGTCTAACAATTGTTGTTGATGGCCAATTATACCGCGTGTTAGATTTCCAACACGTTAAACCAGGTAAAGGTGCTGCTTTCGTACGTTCTAAATTACGTAACCTACGTAACGGCTCAGTGAATGAAAAAACATTCCGTGCTGGTGAAAAAGTAGAAAAAGCACAAATCGATAACCGCAAAATGCAATATCTATATGCACAAGGTGACGACCATGTATTCATGGACCTAGAATCATACGAGCAAACTGAACTAGCTTCAGCAGCAATCGAGTATGAATTAAAATTCCTAAAAGAAAACATGGAAGTTCATATTCAATCTTACCAAGGTGAAATGCTAGGTGTTGAATTACCAAACACGGTTCAATTAGAAGTAACTGAAACAGAACCAGGCATTAAAGGTGACACAGCTTCAGGTGGTACGAAACCTGCTACTCTTCAAACAGGTCTTATTGTACAAGTACCATTCTTCGTAAACCAAGGTGATGTACTAATCATTAACACAGAAGAAGGCTCTTACGTTTCTCGTGCTTAATTATTAATGATCATTAACCTACTCTTTTTTATTAAAAGGGTAGGTTTTTATTTTTTTCTTATACATTTCTTGTTAAACGATCGGGACATTGTGATAATGGATAGAGAAACTGTCTCTTTTTTTCTTGTCTCCCTCCAAGTTTCTATCATCAGATAGATGGTCATTATTGGGAGAAATGTCTACAATAATCGTAAGGAGTGAGAGTTATGCTACAAACAATACTAGATAGTCAACAACCAATCATTCAAGCACCTATGGCAGGTGTCACATCACCTAAATTCGTTGCAGCTTGTACCGAGGCAGGATTATTAGGCTCTATAGGTGCAGGTTACTTAGATGGTGAACAAACAAAGCAATTTATTCAGGAAGTGAAAAAGCTAACGACAAAACCTTTTGCGGTCAATCTATTCGTACAAGAGGAGCCGCAAATTGATATCGAGGTTTTACAAAAGGCCCGCATGGCACTCCAACCTTTTTATGATGAGCTTGGACTATCGCCTGTACAAAGCGTTGTATCCAAGGAAGTTTTTGCTGGACAAGTCCAAGCGGTTATTGAGGAGAATGTAAAGATCTGCTCATTTACATTCGGTATTCCTTCAGCGGAGGTGCTCCAACAGTTAAAGGAACATGGGGTATATACAATTGGTACAGCTACTACATTAGCGGAAGCTCAGCTAGTTGAACAGGCTGGCATGGATGCGGTGGTCCTACAAGGCGGAGAAGCGGGTGGTCATCGAGGTTCCTTTACAGCACCACTTCAATTGATTCCTTTATATGACCTACTGCAGCAGGTAGCGGGGAACATAGCTATTCCTATTATCGCAGCGGGAGGTCTCGTGACGAAGGAGGATATTCAGAAGGCTTTAGAGAGCGGTGCACAGGCAGTGCAGGTTGGGACGGTTTTACTGGTGGCAGAAGAATGTGAAATTTCTCCGCTTTATAAAAATGCGGTGCTGGCATCAAAAGAACAGGAAACAACCATTACACTCGCATTTACGGGTAAACCAGCAAGGGGTCTAGCAAATGATTTTACTAGACGTATGAAGGATGCGACAGTTGCACCCTATCCGTTGCAAAATTATTTAACGACAACTATTCGTAAGGAAAGTGCTGAACAGGGCAATGCCGAATATTTATCGATGTGGATGGGCGAAAATAGCCATCTTGTTCAGCAAACTGGTACGGTCAAAAGTATCGTAGATAAATGGCTATAAAATTTTTACATAGAAGAGATCTCTATACAACTGTATAGAGGTCTTTTTTTTTGTAGAGCGACATATATTGCTGTACACGAGGGGGCGTAGGAATGGAATTACAAGACGTATTAAGAGTTGCTGGAGTGGGACTAGTAGTTGCGCTTCTTCATGTTTTCTTCGATCAAACAGGGAAGAAGGAATTTTCATTTTTCCTATTTTTTATTGCCTACTTATATATGACAGCAGAACTACTCCGATTTTTACGTCTATTTTTTACCGAAATTCTCACATTCTTTCAATGGCTGACATCATCCGGGTAGGGTAAATGGAAATTGTTATCGTTGCTGTTGTCATGCTGCTTTTATTATTGCTGATAAAAGAAGTCATACAGCCACTCCACGCGCTAATAAGTGTGATGTTTTCGTTTTTGCTTTTTGGCATGCTGTTCTCGACACTTTTATTGCCCTTCGTCAAGCAACTTTTAGAAACGCTTGCGTTTTTGCCTTATGCAAAGGCTATTTTAATTAGTGCAAGTATGTTCTATGTCGGGCAATGGGTGTCATTGCTGCTTGTAGAACATAACTATAGGGTGCTCGGGAACATTGTTTTTACGGCGGTAAAGATTGTTATTTTATTGTATTGGTTCAAAGAATTTTTGGCTGTTTTACAGGAGGTGTCGGCCATTTTACAAAGGCTAAACTAAGGAGCGGAGCCATTGCAGGAGCAAATACTATCGTTTTTAATCGACCCATTCTTTCTCTTGCTCAAGATGACACTTTTGCTTTGTAGTTATGTCATCATGATTTTAATCATCAACATGATATTACCAGAATTTGAAAAAGGGACAAGAATCCTCTTTTTTCTAATTGTGTTAGCTACGATAGGACCAGTTGTTGTTAAATCTTTTACATTAATTGATGAAATTGCACAAGGACTAGCCCATTTATTTACGGCGTTTTATCCTATTTTGACCTCAAGCTTTATGTTATCTAGTAGTATTACAGCCATTGCATCCTGGCAGCCTTTTTTGCTGTTTTTTGTACAAGTTCTCACAATTATTAGTAGTAAGTGGCTTATTCCTGGTGTTTTGTTAGCCATTGTTTTTGATGTATGTAGTGTGATTGTCAAGGAAATATCTTTTACACGGATCGCGGATTTGATTCGCTTTACCATTATGAGTATCGTTTCTGCCTCTGTTATTTGCTACGTCCTATTGATGACTGCAGGAGGAGTGGCAGCGTTTAGCGTCAATGCAGCTGTAGCTGAGCCAGTCAAAAAATTAATTGAAGAAAATATTCCGGTGGTTGGTTCGTTTATAGTTGATAGCTTTTCAATGTTTCAGCATATGACACAATTTACATCCTCCCTTACTAGCATTAGTGCCTTTATCGCAGTTATTACCGTATCGTTTATTCCAACTGTTCAACTTGTTGTCAGTGCCTATTCTTTAAAAATGCTTGCGGCTATTTTAGAACCAATTGCCTTTGATGATATTTGTAGACTACTAGATCAAATTAGTAAATCCCTATTTACCTTATGTGCAGTATCATTTTTGATTGCTTTTTCATTTATGTTCTCTTGTTTTTTCCTCATTGTGTTCGTACAAGTTATGGCAGGGGGGAGATAGATTGATTCTTTTATTGGCATTGCTCTTTGTTTGTCAGATATTTGTGTTTCTAACGGATGATAAGGAAATAATTTCACTCACAAAACTGGTCATCACGTTAGTATTTTTGCAATTGCTATTAAAGATTCCATTTATCAATTCATAGGAAGAAACAAGCGTACATACACTTGAAAAAGAGAAGATGAAAGGAGGCAATGTACAAGTGATGTGGAAAAGACACGAAAAAAAACAACGTCATTAATGGTTTTAATACTGGTAGCTGCCTCCGTTGGTATTTTCATCATTTTGCCTATGTATCAAACGAATTCAACGAACGACAAAGGTTCACCGCTCACGAATGAAGAAAAACTTGAGCAAACACTGAAAGCAATGCAAGGTGTTGGGGAGGTTAAAGTCTATTTTTATTATGGAGAGATGACAGATGACCAAGATGCCAATAAACTATTCAGCCAATATTTTCGAGGGACTGAGCAAGGCGCGAAAAACGTAACAGGAATGCTAGTTGTTTCAGAAGGTGCATCCGATATCTTTGTGAAAAATGAAATTCGTGCAGTCGTCAGTCAAGTGATGCAGTTGCCGATTCATCGAATTATTATCGTTCCAATGGAAAATAAGGAGGAAAAGTAAATGCGCGTACGTAGAAGAACAGTTTGGTTTATGACATTATTAAGTTTAGTAGCAGTCATTTCAGTGTATTATTTGGTTGATCCAGCAAAACAGTTCAATGGTCTTACTATTTTTACGGATGATACATTACAACAAACAGCTGTAAGTGGTGTTACAGATCAAAAAGCAACGAATGATGTGACACAAGAAGTTTCTTCACCGAGTCATTTATTTGAAGAAATGCGTATGCAAGTTAGTGATGAGAGAAGCCAACTTCGTGAGCAGTTAACACAAAAAATTGCTTCAGAAGAATCTTCCGCTGACGAAAAAAATGAGGCATTCAATGAAATGGATGGTCTTATTAAACGAGAATCAGCAGAAGCAATGCTTGAAATGCTCATTAAATCATTAGGCTATTCTGATGCATTTGTTCGTGCTGAAGGAGAAAAAGTTTCTGTTACAGTCATGGCTGAAGAATTATCAAAATCCCAAGCAAATGAAATTATATATTTAGTAAGAACAGAGATGGAAGGCGCAAATGATGTACAAGTAAAGTTCAGCGCGAATAATTATTAAAAATATAGAAAATAATAAATTTTTAGTTTATTTAAAAAGAGTTGTTATATATCAGCGTTATGAAAAGGCTTTCGCTTAGTAAAGGAAAGCCTTTTATTTTGTTCATATTTACTTAATTTTCATTTAACTATTTCAAATTGATTCGAAAAAATATAAAATAGTTATTGTAGTAGATTTTATTTCATAAGGAGAGTTAGAAATGTTCAAAATTCAAGAAATTCGCGAAATTATTAAATTAGTAGATTCTTCTTCAATTGACGAGTTTGTGTATGAGGTAGATGGCGCAAAAGTTAAGTTAAAAAAGAATAATATTGTTGTTACAGAAACTGTAGCACCTAAAAAAGAAGTAGTAGCACCTGTTGTACAACAATCTGCACCAGCAGAAGCTCCAGTAGCAGCACCAGCTAAAGTGGAAGAAGCACCTACTGCAGCGGCGCCAGCGATTAACGACCCATCGCTACATAAAATTGTATCTCCAATGGTCGGTACCTTCTATCAATCACCAAACCCAGATTCACCAGCTTACGTAAAAGCAGGCGACAAAGTAGGGAACGAAACAATTGTATGTATCGTAGAAGCAATGAAATTATTCAACGAAATTGAAGCAGAAGTGCAAGGGGAAATCGTTGAAGTACTTGTGAAAGATGGCGAATTAGTAGAATACGGCCAACCATTATTCCTTGTAAAAGCTCAGTAAGGAGTGCAAATCATGAAAAAAGTTTTAATTGCAAACCGCGGCGAAATCGCTGTGCGTATCATTCGTGCTTGTAAAGAGTTAGGCATTCAGTCAGTTGCTGTGTACTCTGAGGCAGATGCAGACGCATTACATGTGAAATTAGCAGACGAAGCCTACTGTATTGGACCAAAGCTATCAAAAGATTCTTATCTTAGCTTCCCAGCTCTACTTAGTGTAGCTGAAAAAACAGGTGCTGACGGTATCCACCCAGGCTATGGCTTTGTATCGGAGAACGCTGATTTTGCAGAAGCTTGTGAAAACGCTGGCATTAAATTTATCGGTCCATCATCTGATTCCATTAAAATTATGGGTATCAAGGACGTAGCACGTACAACAATGGAAGCAGCAGGAGTTCCACTTGTTCCGGGTACTGGTATTGTGCCAGATATCGAAACAGGTAAAGAATGGGCTGCTAAAATTGGCTATCCTGTAATCATCAAAGCCACTGCTGGTGGCGGTGGTAAAGGGATTCGCGTAGCACGTACAGAAGAAGATCTTGTCAAAGGTATTGATATTACGCAAAAAGAGGCTGCTGCTGCATTCGGTAACCCTGGCGTATATTTAGAGAAATTCATCGAGTACTTCCGTCACTGTGAAATCCAAATTTTAGCGGATGGCTATGGTAACGTCGTGCATTTAGGCGAGCGTGACTGTACTGTTCAACGTCGTATGCAGAAGTTAGTAGAGGAAGCTCCATCTCCAGCTCTTTCTTCTGAACGCCGTGCTGAAATGGGTGCAGCTGCCGTAAAAGCAGCCCAAGCCTGTGACTATGAAGGTGCTGGAACAATTGAGTTCATTTATGACTATCAAGAGGACAAGTTCTACTTCATGGAAATGAATACGCGTATCCAAGTAGAGCACCCAGTAACAGAAATGATTTCTGGTGTAGATCTTGTACAACAACAATTAAAAATTGCATCTGGTGAAAAACTACCTTTCACTCAAGATGATATTCAATTAAATGGTTGGGCTATTGAATGCCGTATTAACGCAGAAAATGCCTATAAAAACTTCATGCCTTCAGCAGGAACTGTGGATACGTATGTAACGCCAGGTGGCTATGGTGTACGTATTGATTCTGCTGTCTATGCAGGTTATACAATTCCACCATACTATGATTCAATGGTGGCAAAACTTATTGTTCATGCCGATACACGTGAAGAGGCGATTGCGAAAATGAATCGCGCGCTAGGTGAATTTGAAGTATCTGGTCCTGGAATCAATACAACGATTCCATTCCACCAAGCATTGATGAACAATGACGTTTTCAAATCAGCACAATTCAATACGAAGTTCCTTGAAGAGAACGATGTTTTGGGTGTAGCAGAAAAAGTGAAGTAAGCGTTCGCTATTTGAAATGCCTCTAACTTTTATAGTTAGAGGTTTTTTGTTTATCTAGAAAAGATCAGCGTACAAGGGACTTTGATTTAGAAGATATGACAGAAGCTATACAGCTACCAAGCTTTGATGGTACGTTTAAAGAGGAAGATACGATACTCTTTACTCCACCAAAGCTAATGATTGATGTAGCTGAATGACATGAGGCTAAGAAGGGTGTAGAAATTAAAAGTGCTTTGTAAATGGTGAAAGGGCAAATGCGTCTGTAGGGGTTCGTAAAGCGTCAATCAGTGAATATATATAAACTTTTAAACGTTTAGTAGATGTTTGTTCAAGTGGATTATTCTCCCACATTTGATTGTGAGAGCATAGCAAAAGGACTTGATTGTAATGAGGTTGAATCATACTCACAAGCCCTTAGTATGATAACTATTGTTTTGAATGTCGAATGGTTGATCATAGTTCCTATTTTAGTTTTTCCAAAACCTTATCAATATCATTCCACACATAGACGTATTCTTCTAACACTTTTCCACCAATATTAATTTGCACCGTCTTCACATATTCCGCTCCGTAATATTCATAGAAAAAACGTGTTTTATTTTCTGCTAATACTTCTACAAATATTGACTGATACCCACTCTGTTTAAAATACATAAATAACTCTTTCAATAAAAGTTTTCCAATCCTTTTGCCTTGATATTCTTCTAGTAGGTAAATAGAGGTTAAGTCACTTGAATTACGTTCAACGTTTGTTTCTCTAGTTGAAGAAACTGCAAAGCCAACAGTTTCTCCAATTTCATTTTCAGCGACAAGAACATAATTATCTTCTCTGATGATATTTCTTTCCCATAATTTTTCTCGTTGTTCATAGGATAATTTATCTAAAAAACTATCAGGAACAATATTTTTATAGGTTGTCCTCCAACTGTCAACATGAACCTTTCCAATACCTTGTGCATCTTGAATTGTTGCTGTTCTAATTTTCATCTTCATTCCCCCCTCATATTTTCTATCTTTTCCTTTACTAACAGAAAATTCTTTTTATTTAAAAACATAACATATTAGAGTAAGAGTTGGTAGTTAAATGGAGATTGCAAAATCTTGTAGAAGTGTTCAAAGCGACTGTAGCACCTATGAGCGTTCTTATGATTGATTTGAAAGCATAAAAAGGACTAGCATATATGAGATTCATCATTCACATAAATCCTACTCCTAATAAACTAAGTGCAACAACCATTCCATTCCACCAAGCATTCATGAACAATGACGTCTTCAAATCAGCACAATTCAATACGAAGTTCCTTGAAGAGAACGAAGTATTGGGTGTAGCAGAAAAAGTGAAGTAAGCGGTCGTTATTTGAAAAGCCTCTAACTTTTTTTTGCAGTTAGAGGTTTTTTGTTTATACCATTGTATAATTTGGGTAGAGCAGTTGAGGAGGGGGATCAAGATGCCTGTATATAATAAGCTAGTAAGAGATAATATATTAGAAATAATGGATGCGAAAGGTGTAACTTATCGTGCGCGTACTCTAGAACCAATTGAGCTTTTAACGGAAGTGAAAGCAAAAATGCTCGAGGAAGCTAGGGAGTTTCATGAAGCTACTACTGTACAAGATGAGGTTGAGGAGTTAGTAGATATTTTAGAGCTAGTATATACAGCAATTAGTGCACTAGGTGTGAGCTATGAAGAGCTTGAGGCATTCCGTAATCAGAAGAAAATGGAGCGCGGAGGCTTTGACAAGGGGATTTATTTAATAAATGTTGAAGATCAATAATAATCATTTCATGAAGCTTCTTTATAAATTAAAACGGCTTTCGACAGCCAAGTCTTCCTTTTTATAGTATAATATATGTAAGTACAGCATTTGTTTGTGATGTGTAAGGGAAAGGATGATATTTGTATGGCAGAGAAAATAGGACAATCTTTCGTACAACCAACACCTTCTGGAAAAGAAGAGCTTGGAAAAATTGAAGTAGCGGCAGAGGTTATCGAGGTTGTGGCAGGGATCGCAGTAAATGAGGTCGAAGGCATTGCTGCAACACGTGGTAATATTGCGACAGGTGTCGTGGAACGTTTCGGTAAAAAGGTACACAATAAAGGGATTAAATCAGGTGTAACAGAAACGGGTGAAATCGCTATTGATGTATTTTGCTCTGTGAAATATGGATATGCCATTCCTAAGGTAGCGAAGGAAGTACAAACACAGATACGCCAAGCTATTTTTAATATGACAGCACTCGAAACTGCAGAAGTAAATGTGCATATTACAGCGATTCATTTCGAAAAAGAAGAAACTGTAGTACATGAATAAAACTAAAAGGATTGCCCGTAGATGACATATCTGTGGGCAATCCTTTTTAAATTTGGAAATTCATTCATAATATTATATTGTATCGCTGTCCGTTTATAATTCAATATGCTTTGGTTTTCTCCAGAATAACGCAAGGATGACACCAATTACTAAAACAATTGTGGCAAAGTAATATGGATAGTTCAAATTAATATCGAACAATATTCCGCCTAAAATAGGACCGAAAATATTACCAAGGCTTGTAAACATAGAGTTCATACCACCCACAAACCCTTGCTCATTGCCAGCAATCTTAGATAAATAAGAAGTGACTGCTGGACGAATTAAATCGAAACCAACAAAAATAAAGAATGTGACAAATAAGATGGCAAAATAATGATTCACGATAGTCATAGCAAAAGTTAAGACCGCTGAGAGGATCAGCGAATAGCGAATGACATTAATTTCCCCCATTTTCTTTGTCAGCCAATCAAATAGTAATAATTGTGCCAATGCACCTACAATTCCACTACCTGTAATGATAATGGCGATATCTGATGGCGTAAAGGCGAATTTATGGTCGACGAATAAACTAAATAATGATTCGAATGCAGCTAAGCCAAATGATAGGACGAAAATAAGAATAAATGGAATGAAATAAAGCGGGCTAAATACTCGCTTGGCACTCCCTAAAATTGATGTTGGTGTATCTTCCTTATCTCCAGCACGTGTTGGTTCTTTTAATAATACCAATGAAAAGATTGCTGCTATAAGGCCAAGGACACCGGCCGCATAGAAAGGTACACGTGTACCATATTCGGCTAGAAATCCTCCAATTCCAGGACCAATTATAAAGCCTGTACTAATTGCAGCGCTCATATAGCCAAGGGCTTTCGGGCGTTGAGATAGTGTTGTAATATCGGCAATATAAGCAGTGACGGCTGGCATAATGAAGGCCGCACTCACGCCACCTAACATTCGAGAAATAAAGAGGACTTCAATGGAACGTCCCAATCCAAATAAAAACTCAGAAAGTCCAAAAATAAAAAGCCCTGCAACAATCATGACTTTGCGGCCAATATTATCGACTAGCTTACCTGCAATAGGTGACACGATCAGTTGCGTAATAGCAAAGGCTGCCACCATATAACCAACGACAGAGCCTGAAATATGAAGCTCATTCATGATGGTTGGTAAAACTGGAATGACTAAACCAATACCTAAAAAGGCAATGAATAGATTCGATAGTAAAATTGCTAATGTTATATTTTGCTTCTTGCTCATAATGTTCTCCTTTTATTCGTTCACGATACATGAAATTGACATTCTACTAGAATATTTCCATGTATTACGATAAACCCTATAGTAACTATAGGGTCAAAAGATTTGTTTTCAATTTGATGATTTTTTATCAGTTTGGAAATTAATGTGGACAGTTATACATAAAGGGAGATTGTATCTTTATTGTATTTTTCGAATCTTTAATTCAACAATGAATTTCTTTTCATGCTCTAAAGTAAGGGTTGCGGGCATATACAGTTCATAAACTTGAGATTCAAAAGCTTCTGACTGAGGCATGACATAATTTCTTAATTTTTCATAAAAAGAAAAGTAGGTATCCGGATGGTAGATAAATGCAATACAGACAAATGTACCAGCAGGTATAATGGTTTGTTCAATATTCGACGATAGCTTCGAAAATACTCGCTCTGTTAATAGCGGGGTGAAAATGGCGTCATAAATAATTGCATTCACATTTTCATAGGGAGCGAGCGGATATATACAACCATAGCGACTATTTAATACACTGCCTTCCTTCTCAATAATTTTTGTAAGTGTTGCGTAATATGTATTGGTACTAGAAGTTGGAGTTAATTTGGTAGTTGTCACTTGTAAAATGGGCATGGCTTCCTCTACTTGTATATATACCTCACCAAAGAAGGGGATATCGATTTGTTCCTGTAATTGCTTTTTGGTTTTTAATAACGTGTTTTTTACTTCATTCAAGCGTGAAATTTTAGTATCAATTCTTTGCTCTTGCTGAGCAAAAAAGTCAAGTAGTTCTTCAGACGTTAATTTGAGCGCTTTCTTTATATCCTCTAACGAAATGCCAATATATTTAAGTGATTTAATGATATCTAAATAGAAAATTTGACTGTCTTTATAATAGCGATAATTGGTATAAGTATCGGTATAAGCAGGCTTAAATAAATCGATCTGATCATAATAACGTAACGTTTGAACGGATAGATTGGACAGTTTGGCAACCTCACCGATTGTATAATAATGTTCCTTCATAATGGCCTCCACTAGTAGTAGCTAAAGAAGTTTCGGATGGCATCAAAGCGAATTTTATGCTTGCACTCTTCGCAATAAAATAGGTGAGCTTCACGTTCTTTCATTTGTTTGTATTGTGCTTCACCTTCTTGGAGCTTGAATGGTTTTTTACAGCTCGTGCAAATAGCTTCATATTGCATTGTGAACACCTCTGTAGATTCTTTCAATTTTCTTTATTATAACATTTTGTGAATTAAACAAGCATTTTGGAATGCTCGAGACGAATTGTTAGATGCGCAAAAAGTTTCTTGAAAAAGGTTTCAGATTATTGAAAACTTGCTTGAAATCGTGTTTCTCAGGCGATTTTATGCTATTATAAACCTTAATGCCACTTAAGAAGGAGAGCTTTACATGAAACGACATGAAGCACGCGAAAAAGCGTTGCAAGTTTTGTTTCAGCTAGACAATACAGATTTAACAGTTGAAGAAGCAATGGGTCATATTAAAGGCCAACCGACAAATGCCTTCTACGAAAAAATTGTTACTGGAACAGCTGAACATTTGGAGGAAATTGATGCTACATTAGAACAGCATCTTGAAAAGTGGTCACTTGCCCGTTTACCCAAAATTGAGAGAACTGTTTTACGCCTAGCTGTATACGAACTGTTATACATGCCAGAAACACCAAAAAGAGTAGTACTAAACGAAGCAATCGAGTTATGTAAAACATTTGGCGATGATAGTTCATCTAAATTCGTCAATGGTGTACTTTCTAAATTTACAGAACAAGAATAATGTGTTGAATTGGAAGGAGTAACGAAGGTTTATGTCAAGTGCAATTATTAATGGTAAAGAGATTGGTCAAGAAATTCGTAATGCTGTAGCAGAGCGTGTAATTCGTTTAAAAGAACAAGGGTTAACACCTGGTTTAGCGGTTGTGTTAGTTGGGGACAACCAAGCTTCAGCTACATATGTGAGAAATAAACAAAAATCTTGTGAAGCAATTGGTATGTATTCGGAACTGATTAAATTACCTGAAGAAACGACGCAAGAGGAATTATTAACACAAATTCAACTATTAAATCAACGTGAAGATATTCACGGTATTTTAGTACAATTACCACTTCCAAAACATATTGATGAGGATAAAGTCATTGCGACAATTGCTGTCGAGAAGGATGTTGATGGCTTCTCACCTGTCAGTGTTGGGAAAATGATGCTTGGCCAAGAAACATTTTTACCTTGTACTCCTTTTGGCGTAATGAAGCTTCTTGAGTATTCAGGAATTGAGATTGCAGGAAAACATGCTGTAATCGTAGGACGCAGTCATATTGTAGGTAAGCCAATGGGGCAACTACTATTGCAAAAAGATGCTACGGTAACGTATACTCATTCCAAAACGCCAGATTTACCTTCATTTACAAAACAAGCGGATATATTAATTGCTGCTGTTGGACGTGCAAACTTTATTACAAAAGAGCATGTGAAAGAAGGGGCTGTTGTAATTGATGTTGGCATTAATCGTGATGACAACAATAAATTATGCGGCGACGTAAACTTTGCTGAAGTAGATGGTATAGCGTCTCATATCACACCTGTACCAGGGGGTGTTGGACCGATGACCATCACAATGTTACTATTCAACACTGTGCAAGCAGCTGAAAATAAGCTTGCTAATTAATAGCCTTTTTATGAAGTCATCTCAATATCATGTTGAGATGACTTTTTTTATGGATTGATTCCAGAACTTTTATGCTAATTTTGACGTCTAATGTAACGTTTGGGACATACATACTTAGTAGGAGGTTTTTATGGAAAATATCGATATTGTGTTAATTGTGAAGCATATCATTATTGGTCTTGTCCAAGGGTTTACAGAACCAATTCCGGTATCGTCAAGTGGACATGTGATGATTGCCAGCGAAATACTAGGGCTTGGTGAACAAGGGTTTACGTTCGCCATTCTAACCAATACAGCATCGTTACTTGCTATTGTTTATATTTATCGTGAGGATATAGTACGATTGATTTCCCATTTTTTCTTGTACTTGAAAACACGTGAGAAGCGCTACAATGCTGATTTTCGTTTTGCCTTGTATATCATTATAGGTTCTATTCCAGCGGGCGTTTTAGGAGTATTATTAAGTGATGTTATTGCAGACAATGTGAGTATGACGACAATTGCGCTCATGTTGTTTGTTACGGGTGCGGCTTTATGGTTGATTCGTAATAAGCGTGGGAAGAAAAAAGATGCAGATTTAAGTGCGAAGGATGCCATTATTGTCGGGTTAGGGCAAGCAGTCGCTCTCACACCAGGTATTAGCCGATCAGGTGCGACGATTATTTCAGCTATTGCAGTAGGTATGAGACAGGATACAGCTTTACGTTTCTCCTTTATGCTTTATATTCCAGTAAGCTTAGGTGGGGTCGTATTAGGAATAACTGATTTTTTAGATGAGCCTAATAAAGGTGCGTTAGCGCTTCCTTATGCAGCCACTTTTCTAGCTACACTTATTATGACGTACTTTGCCATGCGTTGGTTTATGGGCATAATGAAAAGTGGTAAACTTAGCTATTTTACGTACTACTGTTTTATTGTAGGAACATTATTATTATTATTTTATTAAAATGTAAAGTCTCATAACAACTGTTGTTATGGGACCTTGTTTTGTTATTCATTGAATAGTCAATTTCTATTAGTTAGAACGTGTTGGAATATGTTATAGTTATTTTTTGATAGAAAAAAGACAGGCATTTTTTCTAGCGAAACTGCATTTAAACGCGTCAACACCAGTAAAAAATGTTATGATAGGTGTAGTTTTTGTAAAAAACTTGATCTTAGTAAAGGAGCCGAAAACATGTCCTCTGCTTCTTATTTAACTGTAAAAGCATTAACAAAATATATTAAACGAAAATTCGATGCGGACCCTCACCTACGCGAAGTGTATGTGAAAGGTGAGCTATCAAATGTAAAAATTCATCAATCTGGCCATATTTACTTTACATTAAAGGATGATGGGGCAAGAATTGCTGCCACGATGTTTAAAACGGCTGCCACGAAATTAGCATTTGAACCAAAAGAAGGTATGCAAGTATTTATCCGTGGTGATGTAAACGTTTACGAAGGCTACGGGACTTATCAGCTATATGTCCAAGAAATGCAACCGGATGGTATAGGTAGTCTATTTGTTGCCTTTAATCAATTAAAAGAGCAATTACAAAAAGAAGGGCTTTTTAAATTAGAATGGAAACAATCGATTCCAAAGTTTCCTGAAAAAATAGGTGTGCTAACATCAACGACAGGAGCAGCGATTCGAGATATTTGTACGACTTTAAAGAGACGTTACCCTCTAGCTGAAATTCTGATTTACCCTACACTTGTACAAGGAGCACAGGCGGCACCAAATATTGTACAAAACATTCAACGTGCCAATCAAGAGGCAACTTGTCAAGTGTTGATTGTTGGACGCGGGGGAGGCTCGATCGAGGATTTATGGGCATTCAATGAAGAAATAGTGGCGAGAGCTATTTTTGACAGTAGAATTCCTATTATTAGCGCAGTTGGTCATGAAACAGATACGACAATTGCCGATTATGTTTCTGATTTACGTGCACCTACACCAACAGCGGCCGCTGAGATGGCAGTCCCAGATCAAGCGGAGCTATTCCAACGGGTACTTTCCCAAAAATCTCAAATTCATCAAATGGTTAGGTCGCAACTTATGGCTGAACGACAGCGTCTTAATAAGCTCCAACAGTCTTATCCACTGTCAATGCCAGAAAGACTATATCGACCGTTTACTGAAAGATTGGCACAGCTCGAGTCAGGATTGCAAACAGCCATGCAAGTAGATTTGATGAAGAAAAGTGCTCAGCTTCAGCAATTACATAGTACGGTGGCACAACATTCACCAAAAAAAGCACTTGCCTTCCATCAACGGGAGCTAGAAGCGCGCATGCAACAATTAACACGTGCTACAACGTATTATGTAGCGAAGCAGCAACAACAATTTGAGGCAACTATTCGAACATTAGAAGCATTAAATCCATTATCCATTTTAACAAGAGGATTTACAGTCGCTTATAAAGATCAACAGATGATTAAATCATCCACTGACGTGCAGAAGCAGGATCATCTGACATTGACTTTCCATGATGGGAAGGTTGTGGCTGAAGTGAAGGATATTTTGCCAAAGAATGAGGGGGAATCGTTGTGACAGAAAAACAACAAACTTTCGTAGAAGCTATGACGGCATTGGAAGAAATAGTTCGCCAGCTAGAACAAGGCGATGTACCATTGGAAAATGCGATTGATTTATACAAGCAAGGAATGGAGCTATCAAAGTTTTGCCATAGTAAACTGCAGCATGCTGAAGAGCAGCTAGTATCTATTGTCCAAGAGACAGGTGAAACAACAGCATTTGATCCACTAAAGGGAGAGAATTAGGAAATGAATGAGCCATTAAAGTACTTTATCGAAAGCAACATACCACAAATCGAAGAAACGATGTTTGCACTTGTTTCAAAAATTGATGCTCCAGTAGATTTAAAGGACTCCATGCTATATTCATTAAAGGCAGGCGGTAAACGCATTCGACCACTTTTTGTATTAGCTGTCCTGGAGCTTTATCAAAAAAAATTACAGGATGGTTTAATTGTAGGATCTGTCATTGAAATCATTCATACGTATTCGTTAATCCATGATGACTTACCAAGCATGGATAATGATGATTTTAGAAGAGGCAAGCCAACAAACCACAAAGTTTATGGAGAAGCACTTGCAACACTGGCGGGAGATGCATTAAACACATTGGCGTTTGGTATTTTAGCCCGTATGGAAGTAACGGCTGAAAAGCGGATCGAGCTTGTTCAATTGTTAAGCGTTGCCGCAGGTGCTGAGGGCATGGTTGGTGGTCAAGTACTGGATATGGAAGGTGAGCAGCGTCAGCTTGATTTAACTGAACTGGAGCAAGTCCATGTTAATAAAACCGGTGCTTTATTAAGATTTAGTATTGAAGCGGGAGCCGTATTAGCAGACGCATCTAAACAAGACCGTGCTACATTGAAGGAATATGCCCATCACATCGGCCTAGCTTTCCAAATCCAAGACGATATTTTAGATATCGAAGGAACAACAGAGGAACTAGGAAAAACGGCTGGGAAAGATGTAGCTAGTGATAAGAGTACTTACCCAGCACTTTTAACGCTAAATGGAGCGAAAGAAAAGCTTGCTGAGCATTATCAACATGCTATTAATGCACTCGATCAATTACCAATAGATGCTAGCTTATTACGAGACTTTGCGGCATATATTGTTCATCGTAAAAACTGAGAGAAAATCAAGGCATTGAAGGAAAAGAATATGCTAGAATAGGTGGGAACGTTTACAAATTGTAAACAATGAAGTGCTCGTACTTTTAGCATATTGATAACACTGCTATAATAGTGAAAACAAATGCGGTGAATATTTTATTGAAAAGGTGTGTGAGAAAGGTGGATTTAAATAAAATAACTAGTCCATCCTTTTTAAAAAACTTAAATAAGAAGGAGCTTGAGCAGGTAGCGCAAGAAATTCGTACCTTCTTAATCGAAAAATGTTCTGTCACAGGTGGACATATCGGCCCGAATTTAGGAGTAGTCGAGCTTACGATCATGTTGCATAAAATGTTTGACAGTCCAAAAGATAAGTTTTTGTGGGATGTTGGCCACCAAGCTTACGTGCATAAAATTTTAACAGGTCGTGCGAGTCAATTTGACACACTACGTCAGTTCAAAGGGCTTTGTGGATTTCCAAAGCGCGTGGAGAGTGAACATGATGAATGGGAAACAGGTCATAGCTCGACTTCCTTATCAGCAGCCATGGGTATGGCAGCAGCACGTGATATTAAAAAAGAACATAACTATGTAATTCCTATTATTGGGGATGGCGCTTTAACTGGCGGTATGGCGCTTGAAGCGTTAAATCATATCGGTCATGCGAAAACGAATATGATTGTTATCCTAAATGATAATGAAATGTCCATTGCTCCAAACGTTGGTGCGCTTCACAGTGTTTTAGGTCGTTTGCGTACTGCCAAGGAGTATTCAAAAGCCAAAGAAGAGCTAGAATCACTTATTAATAAAATTCCGGTATTAGGTGGGAAGCTTGCTTCTACCGCGGAACGACTTAAGGACAGTTTAAAATATTTAGTGGTGTCAGGTGTCTTTTTTGAGGAATTAGGCTTTAAATATCTTGGTCCTATTGATGGTCATGATTTTGAAGCATTGGAAATGACATTATCCCATGCAAAAAAAGTGAAGGGGCCAGTCCTTGTTCACGTAATTACGAAAAAAGGAAAGGGCTATAAACCTGCTGAAGACGATACGATCGGTAATTGGCATGGAACAGGTCCTTATAAAATTGAAAATGGTGCCTTTGTGAAGTCAGAGACTAAAGGACCAGCATGGAGTAGTTTAATTGCAGAAACTGTTCGTAAAATTGCTCATGAAGATGAGCGAGTCGTGACGATCACACCTGCTATGCCTGTCGGGTCAAAATTACAGGGTATTCAACAAGACTTTCCAAATCGTTTCTTCGATGTGGGGATTGCCGAGCAACATGCAGCAACAATGGCAGCGGGTTTAGCTACACAAAATATGAAGCCGTTTTTAGCGATTTATTCAACATTCCTACAACGTGCTTATGACCAAGTGTTGCATGATATTGCGCGTCCTAATTTAAATGTCTTTATCGGTATTGATCGTGCTGGTTTAGTTGGGGCAGATGGTGAAACGCATCAGGGCGTATTTGATATCGCTTTCCTACGTCATATTCCAAATATGACGATTATGATGCCTAAGGATGAAAATGAAGGGCAACATATGGTTAAAACAGCTATTGAGTACGATGGTGGTCCAATTGCACTACGTTACCCACGTGGTAATGGGATTGGCGTTCCACTAGATGATGAGCTTGTCGCATTACCAATTGGTAGCTGGGAAGTTTTACGAGAAGGAAAAGATGGTTCCATTTTGACATTTGGCACAACGATTCCGATGGCCATGCAAGCAGCAGATATGTTAGCGCAGCAAGGGATTGATATCGAGGTGGTCAATGCACGCTTTATCAAACCAATGGATGAGGATATGCTACACCGAATTTTATCCAATCATAAACCGATATTAACCATCGAAGAAGCTGTCCTAAAAGGCGGATTTGGTAGCGGAGTATTAGAATTTGCTCACGACCACGGCTATCTCAATGCAATTGTTGATCGAATGGGTATTCCAGATCAATATATCGAACATGGTAACGTTGATCAACTGCTCGAAGAAATTCATATGACAGCAGAGGATGCAGCAGCACGTATGCAAGTATTACTTCAACAAAAACAGCAAGTAGGTTTAAATAAATAATGACAAAACAACCAAAAGAACGAGTGGATATTTTACTTGTAGAGCGTGGATTATGTGAAACAAGAGAAAAAGCAAAACGTTCCATTATGGCGGGACTTGTTTTTTCAAATGAAATACGAATCGATAAAGCAGGAGAAAAAATTGCTATCGATGCGCCTCTACAAGTAAAAGGTTCCGATTTAAAATATGTTAGTCGTGGTGGTCTGAAGCTAGAAAAGGCCCTACAAATTTTTGATATGTCTGTAGAAGGGAAGCTAATGCTTGACATTGGCTCCTCTACAGGTGGGTTTACAGATTGTGCATTGCAACATGGCGCAAGACATGGCTATGCACTGGATGTCGGATCCAATCAATTAGCGTGGAAAATTCGGTCAGATGAACGTGTTACCGTCATGGAAAAAACTAATTTCCGTTATACTACGGCAGCAGATTTATCTGAAGGATTACCTGATTTTGCTACAATAGATGTTAGTTTTATTTCTTTATCATTAATTTTACCGGTGTTAAAAACAGTATTGCTACCAGGTGGCGATGTGATGGCATTGGTGAAACCGCAGTTTGAGGCGGGAAAAGATAAAGTTGGAAAAAAAGGTATCGTTCGTGATAAAAAAGTCCATCTCGAAGTATTAGAAAAAACAGCGGCAATGGCCACAGAAATTGGATTTGTTGTAAAGGATGCTTCTTATTCCCCGATAACAGGTGGGGAAGGAAATATTGAATTTTTATTCCATTTAGTGAATCCTATTGGAGAAGAAGACATTCCTGCATATACAGCTTTTAATGCACTCGTTGAAGAAGCGCATAATTCTTTAAAATAACACGTGCTCGCTTATAGAGCCGTGTTTTTTCTTGTGCTTTTTTGTTGAAAATGGTAGTGTGATTATACACATATTTAATTATTTATTAGAGGTGGCTACGATGAATAAAGGACAAAGACATATACGAATTCGGGATATTATTGCGAATCATGAAATTGAAACACAAGATGATTTAGTCGATTTCCTAAAAGATGCAGGCTATAATGTGACACAAGCTACGGTATCAAGAGATATTAAAGAACTACATTTGGTGAAAGTACCATTACAGGACGGTCGCTATAAGTATAGCTTGCCCGCTGATCAACGATTTAACCCAGTGCAAAAATTACATCGCGCATTAGCGGATGCCTTTATAAGCATTGATGGAGCATCGCATTTTTTAGTGATGAAAGCTCTTCCAGGTAATGCGAATGCGATTGCATCCTTACTAGACCATTTAGATTGGCCAGAAATTTTAGGTACAATTTCTGGAGACGATACCATTTTAATTATTTGTCGAAATGAAAATGAGCGGGAAAATACTAAAAATCGCTTACTAGACATGCTTTAAAAAATGGGGAAATGGATTCAGAGGTGACAATTTGTGTTAAGAGAGCTTAGTATTCGAAACTTTGCTATCATTGAGGATTTGACTGTGAGTTTTTCAGAAGGTTTGACTGTACTAACGGGGGAAACTGGTGCTGGTAAATCTATTATCATTGATGCTGTTCATTTACTTGCTGGTGGACGGGGAAATACTGAATTTATTCGTCATGGGGCAAGAAAGGCTGAATTAGGTGGCTTATTTCAAATTTCGAATTCCACGCATCCTGTGCTGAAAAAATTAGAAGAAGCAGGCATTGAGATTGAAGAAGAGACAGTTATTTTACGTCGTGATTTAAATGATTCTGGGAAAAGTATTTGCCGTGTAAATGGTAAACTTGTGCCATTATCAGTACTGAGAGAAATTGGTGGGAGTCTCATTGATATTCATGGCCAACATGAAAACCAAGAGCTGATGGATGAAAAACAGCATATCAATTTACTCGACCAGTTTGCAGAAGAGCAGCTGCTACCTATTCAAAAAACATACAGCGAACAATATGAAGAATATCGATTGCTGAAAAAGGACTTAGCCTCGATTTCCATCGATGAACAATTAATGGCACAACGCATTGATTTGTATCAATTCCAAATAAAAGAGCTAGAAGAAGCCAATTTAAGGCTAGGTGAGGAAGATGAACTTCTTGATGAACGCCGTCGTCTCATGAATTATAATAAAATTTTTGAACGTTCTAGTGCTGCCTATGAGGCCATTCAGGGAGAATCAAAAGGTCTTGATTGGATTGGGAATGCAATGGGTGCTTTGGATGATGCAGCAACAGTTGACGAGCAATTTAAAGAAGCTTCTGAGGCAGTGACATCGGCTTTTTATGCGCTACAAGATGCGGCTTATCAGGTCAAAAATGTATTAGATGAATTGGAGTTTGATCCAGCGCGTTTAAATGAGGTAGAACAACGATTAGCACTATTCCAAAATTTAAAACGCAAATATGGTTCGACTGTGGAGGACATTTTAGCGTATTTTGAAAAAATAAAAATAGAGTTAAATGAACTGCTAAATCGCGATGAAATTTTGCAGGTGAAAGAACGAAGAGTGCTTGAAATGGAATCGGTTCTTAATGAGCTTGCTACAGAACTTTCAATTGTGCGTAAAGCTGCTGCCCAACAGTTAAGTGAAGCCATTATGGCAGAGTTACGGGAATTACATATGGAAAAAGCTAAATTTATTGTCAATTTTGAAGAATTACCATATTTCGATGCAAATGGAAAAGATCAAATTATTTTTTATATTTCTACCAATGTTGGAGAACCGCCAAAGTCCTTACCGAAAATTGCCTCGGGAGGAGAATTATCACGAATGATGCTGGCGCTGAAAACTATTTTCTCTTCTTCTAATGGTATCACATCCATCATTTTTGATGAAGTGGACACAGGAGTTAGTGGAAGAGTGGCACAAGCCATTGCAGAAAAAATTGCTGCGGTATCCATTAATTCTCAAGTGCTATGTATTTCACATTTACCTCAAGTAGCTGCGATGGCTGATCATCATTACTTCATTAAGAAAGAAGTCGAGCATGATCGAACATTTACGTCTTTATCAGAAATTGATCAAAAGGCACGAATTGAAGAAGTCAGCCGTATGATGTCTGGAACAGAAATTACGGCTTTAACACTACAGCATGCAACGGAGTTATTAACAATGGCAGAAGAGCGTAAAAAACAAATGCGTTAACCATATACCAGAAACAGTTAAACCTGTTTCTGGTTTTTTTCTTTTTGCACAAATATTTACCGCTTATAAGAACGCCACAACAACACATAGTAAAAAGACAAAAATGAAAAGGAGGTGTCGTATGAATCGTCGTTGGCGTCAATTAGTCATTTTGCCTATGCTCATCTTTTTGTTAGTGATGCCTATACAAGCTTTAGCCGCCAAAAAGCTTATACCGATGGGTGAAGCCATTGGAATCCAACTTCAATTATCACATGTGTTCGTAGCGCATGATGTACTGTTAGCTTCCAATCAGTGGATGAAAGGTGGCGCAGTGATTGAAAAAATTAATGATATACCTGTAAAATCGCTGGCAGACGCCAAACAAGCTATGGCTAAAGAAGGCCAACAGAAATGGACGATCAATAATGACGGAAAACAAGTTACACTCGAATTACAAAATCAAGAAGCAGAGCATATCATATCCTTCTTAAAAGATGAAACAGATGGAGTAGGAACACTGACTTATATTGATCCAGAGACAAAAAACTATGGTGCACTAGGTCATCAAATTGTTGATTCAACCCTACAAGAGGCCCCTGTATTTAGAGCTGGCTCCATTTTTTTAGCTTCAATTCAACAAATCCGTAAAAGTACGCCTGGCCAACCAGGTTACAAAATTTCCTCCATTGAAAAACATCAGGAACGACTGGGTAGTATAGATAAAAATACTGTTTATGGAATTTTTGGCCGTTGGGAAGAAGGCTATCCACAAAGATTACCCAAAGCGATTGAAATTATGCATGAAAAAGATATAAAAACGGGGAAAGCGGAAATATATACAGCCATTGAAGGCCGAAAAGTCGAAACTTTTTCCATTGAAATAACAAAAGTTGAAAATGAACGACTTGAATTTATAGTTTCTGACGAAAAGCTCATTGAAAAAACTGGTGGAATTTTGCAAGGAATGAGTGGCAGTCCTATCATTCAAGACGGTCGATTTGTCGGTGCTGTAACACATATGTTTGTGGAGGAGCCGAAAAAGGGAGCAGCTCTAACAGTAGCTGAAATGTTAAGAAAGTCTTCTTAAAAAGTGGGATGGCATTTGGTAAAAATCCGCATTTTCCGCAGGCAGAACAGGTGCCCGCTGGAAACTTGCGGGTTTTTATCTTTATGTTAAAAACACTTTGAATTCAACAAGTATTTCTAATAATAACCGAAAGGAGTCATGATATTTAAAAAAACTGTAGTTTTATCTTATTTTTTTATCTAAAATAGGTAATAAGAGTGTTTCGACAGTTTGCCAATATTTAGCACAACTTGTCGATATTAAAAGAAAGTATCGGACTACATACTCATTTTTGGAAATGAAAAAGGTTTTTAAACAAAAATGTCGAAAATTCCACAGTGTGCCAAAAACGGCATTTAGGGGTTAGGTTAACGCTTTGGAGTGTTCAAAGCAAGTCCAGAAGGAGGAATTAAAATGACAAAGGTAAAAGTAGCGATTGCAGATGATAATCGTGAGTTATTAAAAACAATGGAGCAATATTTCCAGGGGCATGCCGAAATAGAAATTATTGCTACGGCTTCAAACGGGAAAGTTTGTCTACAAATGCTTGAGGAATTTACACCTGATGTTTTACTTCTAGATATAATCATGCCTCATCTTGACGGTTTAGCTGTTTTAGAATCGATGTATCAAAATGAGAAAATGTCATCAGTCCAAGTAATTATGTTAACTGCTTTTGGCCAAGAAGATGTCATGAAGCAGGCTGTAGATCTAGGGGCATCTTATTTCATGCTAAAGCCATTTGAATTTGATCAATTAGTGCAGAAGATTTTACATTGTGCTGGACAGAAGGCGACACTTCCTAAAAAGACAAGCGTTTTACAACCTACCGTCCCTCAAAAATTAAATCAGCATCAATTAGACAGCACGATTACAGCTATCATTAAAGAAATCGGTGTACCTGCACATATTAAAGGGTATTCCTATTTGCGTGAAGCCATTCAAATGGTATTTGAGGATATTGAATTATTAGGATCTGTGACAAAGATTTTATATCCAGAAATCGCGAAAAAATTCAATACGACACCATCACGCGTTGAACGCGCAATTCGTCATGCTATCGAAGTTGCATGGAATCGTGGTAATTATGAATCCATTTCGTCGATGTTTGGCTACACGGTGCATCACTTGAAATCCAAGCCGACAAATAGTGAATTCATTGCTATGATTGCAGACAAAATCCGCATCGACATGATGGCTAGCTAAACTTAAAATTTTTAGCAATAAACGATAGAAAAACTGATATAGCAATTATACCTCGAGTTTTTATAACGCCATTTTTAGACAGTGTGACCACTGTTTAGAAAGGCGTATTTTTTTGATGGGTATCTATTATCTTATGAGCGATGATACTGATGAAATCGAGTACTGCATGGTAATAAAATTAGAAGCAGGTGATCAAAATGAAAAGTGTCAACTTTCAATTAGATGGAATGGACTCATTAGAAATTACACAACTAGAGGAACATTTATTTGAAGTCCGACTCGTATTAGACGGTAAAATAAGTATGCAATATATGAGTAAGGAGGAATTGGGACAGCTTGGTGCGACCTTTCAAATTGGAAATATAAAGAGCTATCTTGAATAAAGAGCCTTAATATCCGATAATTTTATAGTTCTAAAGAACCTTTATTATTTAATTTTTATGACGATCCTATCCTATAATATATAGAGTAGGAATACTGTTTGTTCAAATTATCCTAATAGAATAACCTTCTATTTAAGGGTAATTTTATTAAGAAACTTAAATGATAAACATTTTTTTAGTATTATACGCCTATTTATATTTATGGGAAATAAAAAATAGTTGGATGTTTTAATGATTAAGTAGTACTATTTTCTTTCTCGTTAGTGACAATGGTCTCTAAACAAATGTAAGTGGATTGTATATACTTACATATAGAGGGAAGGAGGAGGTAGCTTGATTCTAGTTCGAAATGAAAACTTCGAAATTTCTGAAGAGAATGGCAAGGTATTTATGCTTACTTTTAGTGCCGGATTTCCATTAAAAGAATTTGATAGCATACTACGTAGTCATCCGCGACTTAAATTATCTAATTTTTCAATTTTAAAAAATGTGCTGTCAACTCAAAACACAAGTCCAGTAGAAATTGGACGCTGGCTTCCAAATATAGAAGCTGAAATTGCCCGTGATAAAATGTCAGCCTCTATTTTTATCTATGAAACAAACGAATATATGGCAAATCATAAAGAAAAGCTAACACAGCAAGTACAAGAAACACTTGCGGAAAATGAAATAGTGCATGGAATATTAGATTTTGATATTTCGAAGGCTGAACCAGGAAAAGCATTTTTAATTGCACAGGGGCAACCACCTATAGCAGGCACGGATGCACAAATTACATACTTACCTAAACCGGAGCGAAAACCGGTTATTCGTGATGATGGAAAAGCGGATTACTTTGATATGAATTTTATCTCAGAAATTTCAGAAGGCTCATGGCTAGGTGAAAAGATTCCTGCTACATTAGGTAAACCAGGGAAAAATGTGCTAGGTGAGGTAGTGGCTGCCGCACCAGGACGAGATTTTCCTATTCGATATGATACAAAATCAGCATATGAAGTGGAAGAGGACGGGAAAATTGTGATCCGCTCGAAAATTGCTGGTGTTCTAGATGATGTGAAAGGTATGATTGGTGTAAACAGACACCTACCTATTAACGGTGATGTGGGTGTTGAAACAGGAAATCTAGAATTTAATGGTTCTCTTAGTATTAAAGGAACAGTAACAAATGGCTATACGGTTATTGCAACTGGCGATATTTCTATTGATGGTGCTGAAGGTGTAAGCGGTGCCAAACTAATTAAATCCATTGAAGGCGATGTTTATATTCGCGGTGGCATTTTTGGTCTAGGCTCAACAGTTGTGGAAGCGGGTGGCAATATTTTTGTCAAACATGTTAACGAAGCAAATTTATTTGCGGCGGATAGTATCCATATAGGCTTCTATGCATTAGGTTCACAACTTTCTGCTCATTCTATTTTCGTGGACGAACGAAAAGGTAAAATTATTGGAGGACGTGCCGTAGCTAAAAATACGATTGTCACTGCCATATCAGGTAACCGATTGGAACGTCGAACGGATTTGATTATTGAAAGTGTCAATAAACAAGAGAATAATTCGATGATGCAGGAAAAAGCTGTTCAGCTTAAAGAGTTACAATCAGAAATTGCAGCTCATGAGTCCAAAATGAAAAGCTTATTACCATTCCTCAATCAAATGTCTAAAGAACAAACCGCGTCTTTCGAAGAGACCAAGCAGGCTTTAACAAAATTAAAGGCAGAAGCTGTTACATTAGATCGTGAAATTAAACTGATAATGGACGAAATGCGTCATATTGGAAAAGAAGAGATTATTGTCACAAAGGAAGCGCATCCGGGAACATATATTCAAATTGGTAAAAAATCATCTTTATTAAGCAAAATGACCAATGGGAAATTTCTGCTAGAGTTTGGTGAGTTAAATGTCTAATTCGTCCTATATTCCAGTGTTTGCACATCGAGGGGCTTCGGCCTATGCGCTTGAAAATACCTTTAAAGCTTTCGAAAAGGCATTGGAGTTGGGGGCTGATGGCATTGAGTTAGACATTCAATTTTCAAAAGAGGGATGTCCAATTGTGTACCATGATCCACAATTGTCAAGATTAGTAGGTATCAATAAACTGGTGAGTGATTGTACGATGGAAGAGTTATTGCGTTTTAAACTCGGAAAGCCTTGGAGGCGTCTTTTTTCATCGGCTAAAATGCCAGCATTTGATGCAGTTTTAGCATGGGCTAAAACAAATAAGCTCCCTTTAAATATTGAATTAAAATCAACCATTCTAGACAATCAAAATGGGCTAAAAGATTTTCTTCAAGGGCTCTCATTACCAACAGGAAGCCACTTCTCATCATTCCATTATGAATTACTGGAAATGGTGAAAAAACATAGGCCAGAATTTGAAACTGCTCTTATAGCCACGAAAAAATTAAAATGGGATTTGTTAGCTGATTACAAAGCGGCTGATACTGTTCATATGCATAAACGGTACTACAAGCCAAGATATTTAGAGGCATGCGTTACAAGCGGCAAAGCCTGTCGTTTTTATGCCATTGATGGTAATGAACCGTTCTTAACGAATCCGCACCATGCTGTGGTAGGTTGGATTACGGATTATCCTGATAAAGTCATCACTACACAGCAGCGAGTATAAAAATAGCTATCCAGTAAGTCCATGTGACTTATTTGGATAGCTATTTTTATTTTTTTTGGAAGCGAGGTGCTACTTTTCCATTTTTGCGGTCACGATGTAGTAAAAATCCTGCGAAAAAGCCGAAGCCTATCACAAAGAAAATAACACCCACTACAAATTGTAGCCATAAAAATGGGAAAGGCGAAAGAAGCTTTCCAAATAATGTATCACGCATAAATTTAATGCCGCCTGCAGCCATAAGACCAGGAATAAGCATTACAATAAATGCAGCTAAACGGGCCATGTATACCCCTCCTTATTCCTATGATTAATTGTACCTGTGGATGGGGGAATGTCAAGAAAGGGGAGGAATCAATATAATATTTATTCCTCAAAGCTAGGGAGGGCATAAAGTGGTTTTTGTTACTGAATGTTTAGAAAATTCTTACTTAAATAAGAATGTGTAATAATAGTTGCGAAATTGTGAATTTGTCAGTATTGTAAAAATAAGTGGAGCAATATTATCCATTACTAAACAATTTTTTTCTTCCTGTATAAGGGTCTAAACACCTACTGTAAAATGGGGCTCAGTTTTTTGCTGAGAAGAGGACAATAAGGGAAAGAATTGTTAGATAAAACTTGATTGGGACGGGCATTTGGGGATGCACTTTCCAAAGCAAAGGGGCGAGTTTCATGGAAATCTTCAAGTATATGGAAAAGTATGATTATGAACAATTGGTATTTTGCCAAGATGAAGCATCAGGGTTAAAAGCGGTTATCGCTATCCATGACACAACACTTGGACCAGCATTAGGCGGTGCACGTATGTGGACATATGCTTCAGAGGAAAATGCAGTGGAAGACGCATTGCGTTTAGCACGAGGCATGACTTACAAAAATGCGGCAGCTGGTTTAAACCTTGGCGGTGGAAAAACGGTCATTATCGGTGACCCATTTAAAGATAAAAACGAAGAAATGTTCCGTGCATTAGGTCGTTTCATCCAAGGCTTAAATGGCCGTTATATTACTGCAGAAGACGTAGGTACAACGGTAACAGATATGGATTTAATCCATGAGGAAACAGATTATGTAACAGGAATTTCACCTGCATTCGGTTCATCAGGGAACCCATCTCCAGTAACGGCGTATGGTGTTTATCGCGGTATGAAAGCGGCTGCAAAAGAAGCATTCGGTTCAGAATCATTAGAGGGATTAAAAATTTCTGTACAAGGTCTAGGAAATGTAGCTTACAAGCTTTGTGAGTATTTACATAATGAAGGGGCAAAACTTGTTGTAACAGATATCAATCAGGCAGCAATTGATCGAGTTGTAAATGACTTTGACGCAATTGCAGTAGCTCCAGATGAAATCTACGCGCAAGAAGTTGATATTTTCTCACCTTGTGCTTTAGGTGCAATATTAAATGATGAAACAATTCCACAACTAAAAGCAAAAGTAATTGCTGGATCTGCTAATAACCAGTTAAAAGATTCACGTCATGGTGATTACCTACATGAATTAGGGATTGTCTATGCACCAGACTATGTGATTAATGCTGGTGGCGTTATTAACGTTGCGGATGAATTATATGGCTATAATCGTGAACGTGCTCTGAAACGCGTTGACGGTATTTATGATAGTATTGAAAAGATCTTTGCTATTTCAAAACGAGATGGCATTCCAACATATGTGGCAGCGAATCGTTTAGCTGAAGAACGCATTGCGCGTGTGGCGAAATCTCGCAGCCAATTCTTAAAAAATGAAAAAAATATTTTACACGGTCGCTAATATACAAGGTTTGAAAATTTGGAGAAGTCGCATTGTCGACTTCTTCTAATTTTACCAACAAATAAGAGCATCGTTGTAGTAAAGCTAAAGTTCTTCTTAAGCAAGAATAGACCGTAAGCTAATTGATAGGGTGCTTGTTTAATAGATAGAATACTTTAGCACTTTTCTCAAAAGGGGGAATAAACATGGCTCAAAATTATGATGTTGTCATTTTAGGTGGAGGTACAGGCGGTTACGTTGCGGCCATCCGAGCTGCACAACTAGGCTTGAAAACAGCTATTGTAGAGCGGGAGCGTTTAGGCGGAACATGCTTGCATAAAGGTTGTATTCCAAGTAAAGCCTTACTTCGAAGTGCAGAAGTATATCGAATGGCTAATAAAACAGCTAGTGAATATGGTGTCGATATTGAAGGTGTAACACTGCAATTTGACAAAGTTCAAGCTAGGAAACAAGCAATCGTTGAGCAATTAAGCCAAGGTGTGAATACACTGATGAAAAAAGGTAAAATAGATGTTTATCATGGTACAGGACGAATTTTAGGTCCCTCTATTTTCTCACCAATGCCAGGAACGATCTCGGTAGAAATGTCTAATGGGGAAGAAAATGAAATGCTTGTACCGACGAATGTTGTCATTGCAACTGGCTCAAAGCCGCGAGGTATGGCTGGATTAACAGTTGATGGTCAATATGTGATGAATTCAGATCATGCGTTGGAGCTTGATCATTTACCGAAATCATTGTTAATCGTTGGCGGTGGTGTCATTGGTATTGAGTGGGCATCTATGCTTTGCGATTTTGGCGTAAATGTAACAGTGGTAGAATACGGACCAACTATCTTACCTGCAGAAGATGCAGATATCGTAAAAGAAGTAACAAAGCAGCTTGAAAAGCGTGGAGTTCGCATTGTGACAAATGCCCGTTTAGAGGCAGATACATTCAAAATAGAAAATGATAACGTTTTCATTTCTGCCGAAGTGAATGATCAGGAAGAAATCTTTGACGCTGATAAACTTTTACTTTGTGTAGGACGTGAAGCCAACACGCAAGATATTGGTTTGGAAAATACAGAAATCGAAGTGGAAAATGGCTTCATTAAAGTGAATGATTCTTATCAAACGAAGGAATCACATATGTATGCCATTGGAGATGTGATTGGTGGCTTACAGTTAGCACATGTTGCTTCTCATGAAGGACTGTCAGCGATCGAGCATATTGCGACAGGTAAAACCGAGCATTTAAATGATCTGAACGTACCAAAATGCGTTTATTCATATCCGGAAGTTGCTAGCATCGGTTTAACAGAGGTTGCTGCCAAAGAGCGAGGCCTTTCATTAAAGATTGGTAAATTCCCGTTCAAGGCAATTGGTAAGGCATTGGTAAATGGAGAAGCAGAAGGTTTTGTAAAAATTATTGCTGATGAAGAAACAGATGATATTTTGGGTATTCATATGGTAGGGCCGCACGTGACAGATTTAATTGGAGAAGCATCTTTAGCTAAATTATTGGATGCAACGCCATGGGAAATTAGTCAGGCAATCCATCCACATCCTTCATTAAATGAGGTATTAGTGGAATCAGCTTTAGCAGTTGATGGTCGTGCTATCCATTTTTAAATTTTTCTGAATTTCATAACTAACGTATCCAAATGTGGGGATATAGGATAAGATAGTTATTTCTCTATAATACGAAAGGGGTGTTCGTATGCAAGATGTTCAAATCAAACATGAAGATTTAGGTTTGTCAAATGAAGATGTACTTGCTATGTTCGAAACAATGTTAATGGCCAGAAGATTAGATGAGCGTATGTGGTTATTAAACCGTTCTGGTAAAATTCCGTTTGTTATTTCTTGTCAAGGTCAGGAGGCAGCACAAGTTGGGGCAGCCTTTGCACTAAATAAAGATAAAGATTATATTGCACCATATTATCGTGATATGGGTGTTGTTTTACACTTTGGTATGACACCAAGAGAGCTGATGTTATCTGCATTTGCAAAAGCGGAAGATCCAAACTCTGGTGGACGTCAAATGCCAGGGCATTTTGGTCAAAAGAAAAATCGTATTTTAACAGGATCTTCGCCTGTAACAACGCAGGTGCCGCACGCAGTTGGCGTAGCACTTGCAGGACGTCTACAAAAAGAGGATTTTGTTTCTTTCGTGACACTTGGTGAAGGTTCTTCTAACCAAGGAGATTTCCATGAAGGGGCAAACTTCGCAGGTGTTCATAAATTGCCAGTTATTATCATGGTAGAAAACAATCAATATGCGATCTCTGTACCCGTTGAACGCCAGTTAGGCTGCGCGAAGGTTTCTGATCGTGGAATTGGCTACGGTATGCCAGGTGTCACGGTTGATGGGAAATGCCCATTACAAGTTTACAAAGTGGTAAAAGAAGCAGCGGACCGTGCACGTAATGGAGAAGGCCCAAGCTTAATCGAAACAGTCACATATCGTTTAACAGCCCACTCTTCGGATGATGATGATCGTCAATATCGTACGGCTGAAGATATAGCAGAAGGTAAGGCAAAAGATCCGATTGTGTTATTCGAAAAGTATTTAACAGATGCTGGCGTCATGACTGAAAAAGTACGTACTGAAATTGAAGAACGTGTGATGGCAGAAGTGAATGAAGCGACTGATTATGCAGAAGCGGCTCCATATGCACAACCAGAGGATGCCATGAAATATGTTTATGCACCAGTGGACGGAGGTGACATGTAATGGCAGTTATGTCTTATATTGATGCGATTACATTAGCAATGAAAGAAGAAATGGAACGTGATGAGCGAGTTTTCATTTTAGGAGAAGATGTTGGCCGTAAGGGCGGTGTATTCAAAGCGACTAATGGTCTGTACGATCAATTCGGTGAGTACCGTGTACTAGATACGCCACTTGCAGAAAGTGCTATTGCAGGAGTTGGTATTGGGGCAGCGATGTATGGTATGCGTCCGATCGCAGAAATGCAATTTGCTGATTTCATTATGCCAGCTGTCAACCAAATCGTCTCTGAGGCAGCTAAAATCCGTTACCGTTCTAATAATGATTGGACTTGTCCAATGGTAATCCGTGCACCTTTTGGTGGAGGAATTCATGGGGCACTTTATCATTCTCAATCCGTTGAAGCCCTTTTTGCGGGTACACCTGGTTTAAAAATAGTTATACCATCAACTCCGTATGATGCTAAAGGATTGCTGAAAGCAGCTATTCGTGATGAGGATCCAGTATTGTTCTTTGAACATAAACGTGCTTATCGATTAATTAAGGGTGAGGTACCGCTAGACGATTACACGTTACCAATCGGCAAGGCTGATGTGAAGCGTGAAGGGGATGATGTGACGGTCATTACCTATGGTTTAGCTGTACACTTTGCGCTACAAGCGGCAGAGCGTCTAGCTGCAGATGGTATTTCTGCGCATATACTTGACCTACGCACAGTTTATCCACTTGATAAGGAAGCAATAATTGAGGCAGCAAGTAAGACAGGAAAAGTATTACTTGTTACGGAGGATAATAAAGAAGGCAGTATCATGAGTGAAGTTGCCGCAATTATAGCGGAGCATTGTTTATTTGAGCTTGATGCACCAATTCAACGTCTAGCAGGACCTGATGTGCCAGCAATGCCATATGCACCAACTATGGAGAAATATTTTATGATTAATCCTGATAAAGTTGAACGTGCGATGCGAGAGCTTGCGGCATTTTAACATACCAAGCAAGGCTGATTGAAAAAATGAAAGCCTCAGACGGAAGAACAGATTTTGACTTAGCCGTTTGAAAGTCAAAATCTGTCTATTTGCCTATCTTCGTTTATTAATTTAGCGCTGCATCAGGTACAATGTCGCCTAGGCTTAATTGATGGGAGGAATAAATGATGGCGGTTCAAAATATTACTATGCCACAGCTCGGCGAAAGTGTAACAGAAGGTACAATTGAAAAATGGCTTGTGAAGCCTGGCGATACAGTAAAAAAATATGATTCTTTAGCAGAAGTTGTGACAGATAAAGTAAATGCGGAAATTCCATCGTCGTTTGAAGGGGTTATTACAGAGCTAATTGCACAAGAAGGTCAAACATTACCAGTTGGTGCAGTCGTATGCTCGATTGAAATTGCAGGGGATAGTGAATTACCACCTCCACCTCCTGAGAAAAAATCTGCTGTAAGCACAGCGATTTTAAATGCAGGTGTTCAAAAGAAACAAGAGGCATCACAATCAGTTTCTACTCCTCCTTTAGCCGCTCCAAAAGAAGCGCGTAAGGACAAAGTGCGTTACTCACCTGCTGTCCTACGACTTGCACAGGAGCATGATATTGCACTCGAGCAAGTTACGGGAACGGGCGAGGGTGGTCGCATTACAAGAAAAGACTTGTTACAACTAATTGAAACGGGCGATATCCCAACTGCAACTAGTGCGGCACCTACGCCAGCAACGAGTCAAGCACCATTTGAACAGCCAGCTCCTGCACAAGCTCAGCATGCAGAAAAACCTGCCGCACCGGTACAACCTATTCAGCCGGGAGATATTGAAATTCCAGTGACGAAGGTCCGTCGTGCCATTGCTAATAATATGGTAAGAAGTGTTCATGAGGCTCCACATGCTTGGATGATGATGGAAGTAGACGTGACAGATTTAGTTGCTTATCGAGATAGCCTAAAAGGTGAATTTAAGCAAAAAGAAGGCTTTAACCTTACATATTTTGCCTTCTTTGTAAAAGCAGTGGCTCAAGCCTTGAAAGAATTCCCAATGATGAATTCGATGTGGGCTGAGGATAAAATTATTCAAAAGCATGACATCAATATTTCGATTGCAGTAGCGACGGATGATGCACTATTCGTACCTGTTATAAAACACGCGGATGAAAAATCCATTAAAGGAATTGCTAAAGAAATTCATGAGCTTGCTAACAAGGTTAGAACTGGAAAATTAGCCATGGATGATATTAAAGGTGGTACATTTACCGTAAATAATACGGGAGCATTTGGCTCTATTCAATCAATGGGTATCATTAATTATCCACAAGCTGCTATCCTTCAAGTGGAAAGTATTGTCAAAAAACCAGTCGTTTTACCTGGTGGAATGTTTGCCGCTCGTGATATTGTGAATTTATGTTTATCATTAGATCATCGTGTGTTGGATGGACTAGTATGTGGTAAATTCCTAAATAGAGTAAAAGAAATACTCGAAAATACAAATAAATCTTCGACGTCAGTCTACTGATGACTTGTCGGAAACCTGCTGTATAAGGGTTTCCGATTTTTTTTATGCTTTCCGAGTCGCAATTTGTCATGTAGAATAACAAATAGAAACTACTAAGGGGGGAAGCTGATTAAGCGTCCGCATGTCAAACAACATGAAAAATATTGAATTTGAAAAGCCGGCCTATTCCGACTGGCAAGATGCAGCAATCAAAGCTTTAAAGGGGAAACCATTTGAGTCTCTATTCACGAAAACAAATGAGGGTGTTACACTACAGCCCATGTACACACAAGAAAGTTTAGTAGCTAAGCTTGGTGATGAGCTTGATCGACAAGTTGCCACAATTCGTTCCCTACAAAATAGTCAAGCATTTCAAGTAGCTCAGCAAATTCATGCTGATACGAGTGAAGCGTTTTTTGCACAGCTTGATGACAGTTTAGCTCGAGGTAATGAAGTTATTACCATTGATAGTCGTGTTAATTTTGACTGGACAGAAGATGTATTGGTCAAATTAGCATCATATTTCTCAGAATATTCATTTAAAATTACTATTAAAGATACAAAAGACCCATTATTAACAGTGTTTGACAAAATTGCTTTGGATCAACGAGAAGCTGTGAAAGGTTTCATCGTTTCGAACGAACCAATCTCTTTATATGCTTTTCCGAGCGTGCGCTCAGTCGGCGCTAACACAGTCCTTTATCACAATGAAGGTGCCAACGCCGTTCAAGAATTGGCCTATGGACTTGCATTAGCAGCAAAATTTGTAGAACAGGAAGTAAGCTTTGAAGCATTTTCAAAGAAATTTTTTGTATCCTTTGCTGTTGATACGCAATTCTTTACAGAAATTGCAAAACTCCGTGCTTTTAAAGTACTTTGGAAAGCGTTCTCATCTGCCTATGATGTTACAGAAAGTGTAAAAATTCCAACTGTTGCTGAAACATCTTTAAGAAGCTTCTCTAAATTGGATGTTTATGTGAATTTATTACGATCTTCTAATGAAGCGCTTTCTGGGTTAATCGGTGGTGCTGATCTCTTTACGGTTCATCCACATGATGCGTTAACAAAGCCTACAGAACAATCAATACGTATTGCTCGTAACGTGTCATTAATTTTAAAAGAAGAAACAAATGTCTTAAAAGTAATAGACCCTGCAGGTGGCTCTTACTTTATCGAGTCGTTAACGGCAGACTTTGTCAAAGAGGCATGGGCGTTATTCTTAGAAATAGAGGCAGCTGGCGGCATTGATGAATACACTGCATCTGGCAAGCTCGCTGAAGAATTAGAGAAATCGTATCAATCTCGTAATCATGCTGCACAAACACGTAAGCAATCATTGATTGGAACGAATATTTATGCCAACCCAGCTGATGCACTTGAATGTGAGACGAATCCGTTATTTGCTAGCATTAAACGAAGTGCTATTCCATTTGAAAAGCTGCGTGCAGAAATGACGGCAGCTGATGTGAAAACGGGTATTTTAGCATTAGGTACATTAAAAAGCTCCAAGCCAAGAGCAGATTTTATTGCTGGTTTCTTAAATACGGTAGGTCTTGTTCCTGAAAAAAGTGAACCGGCGGCAACTGTTGAAGAGGCAATAGCTTGGCTAAAGGCAACAGAGGCTAAATATGTTGTCATTGCAGGTAATGATGAGGATACAAAGGAATTTGTCCATGCCATTTTAGCAGACAAACCAGCAGGTGTACTTGTGGATGTGGCTGGGAAATTTAAAGACGAAGAAGAAGCTTGGTTAGCAAATGGCCTAAACGGCTTTATTTTCGCAGGACAGAACATCATTGAAAAATTACAGTCAGTGTTCGCGAGCATAAAGGAGGTCCAACGATGAGTAAGCCAAATTTTAATGCAATTGAAATAGAAAAAGTTTTATCAGCTAATGCACCTCAAGCGTCTGATGATAAGTTTATGACAAATGAAGGTATTGAAATTAAAGATATTTATACAAAAGAAGATATCAAGGATGCTAAACATTTAAATGATGTAGCTGGTATTGCACCTAATACACGCGGACCATACCCTACCATGTATGTGGCTCGTCCTTGGACTGTTCGTCAATATGCTGGTTTCTCAACAGCCGAAGAATCCAATGCCTTTTACAAGCGAAATCTGGCAATGGGACAAAAGGGTTTATCTGTAGCGTTTGACCTAGCAACTCACCGAGGCTATGACTCTGATCATCCACGTGTTACAGGGGATGTAGGAAAAGCAGGCGTAGCGATTGACTCTGTTGAGGATATGAAAATTCTTTTCGATCAAATCCCGTTAGATCAAATGTCCGTTTCTATGACAATGAATGGTGCCGTACTACCAGTTCTTGCTTTCTATATTGTAGCAGCAGAGGAACAAGGCGTAACACCAGAAAAATTAGCAGGGACGATTCAAAATGATATTTTAAAGGAATATATGGTGCGTAATACATACATTTACCCACCAGCTATGTCGATGAAAATCATTGCAGATATTTTTGAATATACAGCAAAGTATATGCCGAAATTTAACTCAATTTCGATTTCTGGTTACCATATTCAAGAAGCGGGAGCAACAAATGATATTGAGCTTGCCTATACGTTAGCAGATGGTTTGGAGTATGTGCGTACAGGACTAAAAGCAGGCATTGATATCGATGCATTTGCACCACGTCTATCGTTCTTCTGGGCCATTGGCATGAACTATTATATGGAAGTGGCTAAAATGCGCGCAGCACGTCGTATTTGGGCACAGATGATGTCAACGTTTAATCCGAAAAATCCGAAAACATTAGCTTTGCGTACCCACTCGCAAACATCTGGGTGGTCATTAACAGAGCAAGATCCGTTTAATAATGTAGCACGTACGTTAATCGAAGCAAATGCGTCATCAATGGGACATACACAATCACTGCATACGAATGCACTAGATGAAGCCATTGCACTTCCAACGGATTTCTCTGCACGTATCGCACGTAATACGCAGTTATTTTTGCAAGAGGAAACAGCAATGACGAAAGTAATTGATCCATGGGGTGGTTCGTACTACGTGGAGAAATTAACAGAAGAAATTACTAAATCGGCATGGGCATTAATTGAAGAGATTGAAGCGCTTGGCGGTATGGCGAAAGCAATTGAAACAGGCCTTCCTAAAATGAAAGTTGAAGAGGCAGCTGCTAAACGTCAAGCGAAAATTGACTCCAAGACAGAGACGATTGTTGGTGTAAATAAATATCGTCTGACGAAAGAAGAGCCAATTGACATTCTAGATATTGATAATACCCTAGTGCGACAAAAACAAATAGAGCGTTTAGAAGCGATGAAAGCCGCACGTGATGAGGCTGAGGTTCAAAAACATTTAGCTCGTTTAACGAAAGCGGCGCAAGATGGCGAAGAAAATTTACTAGCTATAGCAGTTGATGCGGCTCGTGCACGTGCCTCTTTAGGAGAAATTTCGGATGCAATTGAAGCCGTTTCCGGACGACATAAAGCTGTCATTCGTTCTATTTCAGGTGTCTACTCTGCCAACTTCTCTGATGAGGAGCAAATTTCAGAAGTGAAGCAAATGACAGAAGAATTCCTTGAAAACGAAGGCCGTCGTCCACGTATTTTAGTAGCTAAAATGGGACAAGATGGACATGACCGTGGAGCTAAGGTTGTCGCAACAGGCTATGCTGATTTAGGCTTTGACGTAGATATTTCTCCATTATTTATGACACCTGCTGAGGCAGCACAAATGGCTGTTGAAAATGATGTTCATGTCATCGGTGTCTCTTCGTTAGCAGCGGGTCATAAAACATTAGTGCCTGAATTGATTGCGGAGTTAGAAAAATTAGGACGTGAGGATATTATCATCATTGTGGGTGGTGTTATACCTGCTCAAGACTATGATTTCCTTTATAATGCTGGGGCAGTAGCTATCTTTGGACCAGGTACCGTGATTCCTGTATCCGCACAGAAAATCATTGAGGAAATCTACAAACGTTTAGGCTATGAGGAAGTGTCTGAATAATGGACAACAAAGGAATGGAAGAAAGTGCGCTATTTGTGATGGACGGAGTCGAGGCGACTCACGACGGTATGCACTATGGTACACCTAAAAAATTCCGAAAGAAAAAAGCCGACATTGTTAATATTAGAGAGCTTGCACAACAAGTACGTGCAGGCTCTCGCACACATTTGTCAAAAGCCATTACCCTCATTGAAAGCTCGAATGCTACTCATAAAATCCAAGCGCAGGAGCTTTTACAGGAGCTTTTACCGCATACAGGAAAGAGTATTCGAATCGGGATTACGGGTGTTCCTGGAGCGGGGAAGAGCTCGTTCATTGAGGCTTTCGGAACAATGCTTTGTGACATGGGAAAACGAGTAGCAGTCCTTGCGATTGACCCAAGCTCTTCTTTATCAGGGGGGAGTATTTTAGGGGATAAAACGCGCATGGAGGAGCTCGTCAAGAAGCCTACTGCTTTTGTACGTCCTTCACCATCTGCTGGTACCCTTGGGGGTGTTCATAAAAAGACACGTGAAACGATGTTAGTTTGTGAAGCAGCAGGCTATGATGTCATTCTCATTGAAACAGTGGGTGTGGGACAAAGTGAAACCTATGTTCGAGGTATGGTGGATTTCTTCTTGCTTTTAGTTTTAACTGGAGCAGGAGATGAATTGCAGGGCATGAAAAAGGGCATTATGGAGTTAGCAGACGCCATTGTTGTGCATAAGGCGGATGGTGATAATGTGCGGCTTGCCAAGAAAACTGTCGCAGAGTATAAACAGATTCTGCATTTTTTACAGCCTGCTACACCAGGCTGGATGTCAACTGCAATGCCAGTTAGTTCATTGGAAAAACGGGGTCTCGATAAGGTTTGGGGAACCATAGAAGAATTTAAACAAATTGTTGAATCAAACAGTTATTGGGCTACTCGACGTCAAAAACAAACAAAAGAGTGGTTCCAATCCATGATTACTGATTATTTAATAGATATGTTCTATGGAAATCCACAACGTAAAGCACAGGTACAGCTTCTGGAACGTCAAATTTTAAGTGGCCAATTAACGGTTACACAAGGTGTAGATCGTTTATTTAACGAGGAACAGGAAGATCAGTAAACTAGTTTCTTTATAAGCTTAGAAAATTCAACTGACATGTATGAGCAAGTGGGTGCACAAATTCGTTGCAAACTGCTATGATAAGAGATGTATGTGCGTCAAATACCTACTATAAAAAGCTGAATTGACGCGATTTGAAAGGAGCTATCGCTATATGAATATGGATTACGATTTATTTATGCAGGAAATTTTAAAAACAGCTCGTGCTGAAATTGAAACGGCTGGCTACGAACAGCTAAAAACACCAGAGGCTGTTGAGGAGGCGTTTGCTCGTCCAGGTACAACATTAGTTATGGTGAACTCAGTGTGTGGTTGTGCGGGTGGTATTGCTCGTCCAGCAGCAGCACAATGTGTACATTACGATAAACGCCCAGATCACTTAGTAACAGTATTTGCAGGACAAGATAAAGAAGCGACTGCAGCGGCTCGTTACCTTTTTGGGGAAGATCACCTACCATCATCACCATCATTTATTCTATTAAAAGATGGACAAGTTGTCGCTGAAGTGGGGCGCTATGAAATTGAAGGGCATGACCCGATGTCAGTTGTGACAAACTTACAAGCAAACTTTGAAGAATATTGTGACGAGCTGTAAGTCAATTTTTGCATAAGAGCAATCCTTTATAACTTAAGTAGAAAAGCCTCATAGAAAGTTTATCTATGCAGGCTTCCTACTTAATTATCATATATAGATAGTTCAGCATTACCATTAAAATTTTTGTAATATTGGCTAAATAATTAGCGATATTCACTGAAGAGTACTAAAAGATAGGAGGCAGTCGGCCTGAAGAAGTTTTCAATCGGCTATCGAACTTTAAAAACAGCAATTGGTGCAGCACTTGCGATTGCCATTGCTCAATATTTTAATTTAGCCTCGTATGCCTCTGCTGGTATTCTAACGATATTATGTGTACAGCCAACGAAGAAAAAATCCATTCATGCAGCCTATACACGATTAGTTGCTAGTATAGTGGCCATGTTTTTTGCCTTTGTAAGCTTTGAGCTTTTTTCCTACCAGCCACTAACACTAGCAGGTATGCTATTGCTTTTTATCCCAACGATTGTGTCCTTAAGAGTTGCAGACGGATTTATTTCTAGTGTCGTAATTATTATGCATATTTACGCCGCTAAAAGTTTTTCGATGGAGCTTGTTTATAATGAATTGGCGTTAATGGCAATCGGCTATGGAACCGGTATAGCCATCAATATGTATATGCCAGATATTCAAAAGGAATTAAATTACTACAGAGTTAAAATTGAGGAACTATATAGCAAAATATTTTTAGAAATTGCTAGCTATTTACGACAAGGGGATACGTTATGGGATGGGCATGAGATCATTGAAGCTATTCGAACATTAAATGATGCAAAGTCCTTGGCATTTAAAGATGTTGAAAACCATTTTACGAGACGTAAAAATGATTACTATATGTATTTCGATATGCGAGAAAAACAGCTAGAAATTATCGAAAGGGTATTACCGAAAATTACAACTTTACCTGTTATAGTACAAGAGGCTGAAATTGTGGCAGATTTTCTACAAGACCTCGGGGGACATATTCATTCTGGAAATACAGCGAGTCATTATCGGGAAAAGCTAGAGCAGGTGAAACATGATTTCTCTCAGCTACCATTGCCGCAAAATCATGAGCAATTTATCGCTCAAGCCGCACTCTATCAGTTTATTGAGGAAATGGACAGGTATTTAGAAATAAAGCAGTCATTTAAAGGTTTAAAGGTAAAAAAAGAGCGCCCACAGTAGTGTGGACGCTATGGCCTTGCCTTAAACTAGCATTGATAAGCCGAATGCTAGAGATGAGATTAGCATGATTGCGACCATAGTATAAACAACGATTTTTTGAAACTTTTTATTACTCATATGCTCGTTCGCTCCTTCTTTTCTTATAAATAGTTTATCAAATCTGAAAAATTTCTCAAGTAGTAGAGTTTTGACAAAAAAGTCTGTAAAATAGAGTATGTACCATAACAGAAGGAGATGTCACCATGGAGAAAGTAGATCATATTGGGATTGCGGTGCGCGATCTTGATGAACGCATTACATATTATACAGAAACTTTAGGTTTAAAGTTGTTGAAAGTGGAAGAAGTAGATTCACAACAAGTTCGTGTTGCCTTTATCGACGCAGGCAACGTGAAATTGGAGCTATTAGAACCAATGAGTGAAAAAAGTGCCATTCATGGATTTATTGAAAAACGTGGAGAAGGTATTCACCATATTGCTTTTGGTGTGACAGGAATTCGTGAGCGTATGGTGGAGCTTCGTGAAAAAGGTGTACGTCTTTTATCGGAAGAGCCAGGACCTGGTGCTGGAGGTGCAGAGGTTGCGTTCATGCATCCTAAATCTTCGTTCGGGGTGTTATATGAATTATGTGATAAAAGTGGAAAAGGGGATAAGTGATTAATATGGATATGTTCGACAAAATCAATGACTTGTATGATCGTAAGACGGTAATTGAACTTGGTGGTGGCTATGAGCGCATCGAAAAACAGCATGAAAAAGGGAAATTAACAGCTCGTGAACGTATTGATTTGTTACTAGATGAAGGCACATTTTTTGAAATCAATCCATTTATTACTCACCGTACAGTAGACTTCGGAATGGAAAAAATGGAAGGCCCTGGTGATGGTGTTGTAACTGGTTTCGGTAAAATTAACGGACGTCCAGTATACTTATTCTCTCAAGACTTTACAGTGTTTGGTGGCGCACTAGGTGAAATGCATGCGAAAAAAATGGCAACAGTTATGGACCTCGCTGCGAAAAATGGCACACCATTTATCGGTATTAACGATTCAGGTGGCGCACGTATCCAAGAGGGTGTTCTTTCATTAGATGGCTATGGTCATATTTTCTACCGAAATGCGATTTACTCGGGCGTTATTCCGCAAATCTCCGTAATAATGGGGCCATGTGCTGGAGGAGCTGTCTATTCTCCTGCAATCACAGACTTTATCTTAATGGTAGATAAAACATCTCAAATGTTTATAACAGGACCTAAAGTGATCGAAACTGTAACAGGTGAAAAAATCTCTGCTGAAGATTTAGGTGGTTCGAAAGTAAATAATGCAGTAAGTGGTAATGCTCATTTCCGTGCACCATCTGAAGAAGAGGCAATTCAAGAAATTAAAAAACTATTAAGCTATCTACCACAAAATAATAAAGAAAAAGCACCTCGTCAAGATCGACCAGAGGGGGATGACTACCGTCCAGAAATCGTAGATACTGTACCGATTGAAACAACACGTCCTTATGATGTACGTAAAGTCGTTGAACAAGTAGTGGATGAAGGTTCATTCATGGAAGTTCATGCAGAATTTGCGAAAAACGTTGTAGTTGGCTTTGCACGTATTGCTGGTGAGTCAGTTGGTCTTGTTTGTAACCAACCAAAAGTACTTGCTGGAGGATTAGATATAGACTCTTCCGATAAAGCAGCTCGTTTTATCCGTACTTGTGATGCTTACAATATTCCAATCATTACATTTGAAGATGTATCTGGTTTCTTCCCAGGTGTTAAACAAGAACATGGTGGCATCATTCGTCATGGCGCGAAAATTCTTTATGCTTATTCCGAAGCAACTGTACCAAAAATTACAGTGATTTTACGTAAAGCTTATGGAGGCGCTTACGTTGCCCTAAACTCTAAATCAATCGGTGCAGACCTTGTATTTGCTTGGCCAAACGCTGAGATTGCAGTTATGGGAGCTGCCGGAGCTGCAAACATCATTTTTGCCCGTGAAATTGCAAAATCAGATGATCCAGAAGCAACACGTGCGGCAAAAATTGAAGAATATAAAGAGAAATTCGCCAATCCATACGTTGCTGCATCTCGTGGTATGGTGGACGATGTTATTGATCCAAGAGATACACGCATTAAACTGATTCAAGGACTTGATATGCTATCTAATAAACAGGAAACGCGTCCTGAGAAAAAACATGGTAATATTCCATTATAAAAAGTCCAAGCCTAGTAGCTATGAACTGAACCCTATAAAGTAGACAGTTTAATAAAAGACCATTTGCTACATTAAACAGCGATTAAATGACTTCGGT
>NZ_JBXAHN010000011.1:81861-133680 GCF_058795135.1 Lysinibacillus sp. GW823-FHT06C08 | reverse complement strand
CGAACACGGAAGTTAAGCTCTTTAGCGCCGATGGTAGTTGGGGGCTTCCCCCTGTGAGAGTAGGACGTCGCTAGGCACTAGAAAGACCAGAGAATCTTTTCTCTGGTCTTTTTTCGTTTTCAACAGAAAAAATTAAAGCTGTCTCTGGAGTAAGACAGCTAATATATTTAAAACTTAAGCGCACTTCTCAAGTTATTGATATATGATTGACTCACTGGTAATTCACTACCATCCATTAATGTAATAATAAAGTTTGATGTCAAATCACGCGCCATTTTTTTTATAAAATAAATATTTACGATATAGGATCTATGAATACGAATAAAGTATGATGGTAATCTTATTTCAAGTTCTTTAAGGGTGATGCTCGTTTTAAATTGTTCGCGCTCTACATAAAACCATGTCTTTTTTTGAAGACTTTCAATATGCGATACTTTATTAATGGCTACAGGATTCCATTCTTCATCTTGTTTTCCTGTTATAAACTCAAATGGTTCTGTCTTTTTAGTAGTGAAAGTAGATGGCAGTATGACTACTAGAGCTGCTGGTTCATCCTGAATGAGTATCGGATAGCCGATACCGTAAAAGGGTGTATCGCATGACAAATTATCTAAAATTGTTTCTGTTTTTTTCTGTGTGCGCAATACTTGATCGGCAATACTTCCAGGTAACACTTGTTGACCCATTTCTAAATGGATACTCGGATGCCCTGGTTGAATAAAGATATAAGAATTATTAACGGCAATTGCAATGGATGAATCAGTAGGAATCCAATCGCTCAACATTGAAATATATTGTTCTGAAATATCTTTTGCACATGATTTTAATTCATTGTTCATTGTGAATATCCCCCTTGTTTGTAAATAACCATCCAAATTTCGTCGCAAAAAAGGATAGCTTTGTCATAAAAATTTGGTCTTTTATCAAAAAATAATGAAAATTCAAATACTCTGTTATATATTAATTTACAACAAATAAACCTGTTATGGAACAGTGGTTTAAAAGTTTTTTAACAGAGTATATTGTACACAAAGGGGAAGGTGGAATTTCAATATGTCAACTCGTCAAGAAAGAATCGGAGCTTTAGAGAAACAATGGGCTGAAAACCCTCGCTGGGCTGGTATTGAACGCACATATTCGGCTGAAGAGGTTATTAAACTACAAGGTACTGTAGTAATTGAACAAACTTTGGCAAAAAAAGGTGCTACTCGACTATGGAATTCATTACATGAGGAGCCGTTTATTAATGCATTGGGGGCATTAACGGGGAATCAGGCGGTACAGCAAGTTAAAGCTGGACTCAAAGCTATCTATCTATCAGGCTGGCAAGTAGCTGCGGATGCAAACCTTTCGGGTCAAATGTATCCAGATCAATCACTATACCCAGCCAATTCTGTACCAGCAGTAGTTAAACGAATTAATCAAGCACTTCAACGTGCAGATCAAATTGATCATGCTGAAGGACGTGTCGACCAATTTGACTGGTTTGCTCCAATTGTAGCAGATGCAGAGGCAGGTTTTGGAGGACCTCTTAATGTATTTGAGCTTGTTAAAGGCATGGTGGAAGCAGGGGCAGCTGGTGTTCACCTTGAAGATCAGTTAGCTTCAGAGAAGAAATGTGGTCATCTAGGCGGTAAAGTTTTACTTCCAACACAAAACGCTGTACGTAATTTAGTAGCTGCGAGATTAGCGGCTGACGTTATGGGTGTTGATACAATTCTTATCGCTCGTACAGATGCTGATGCTGCGGATATGGTTACTTCAGATATCGACCCACGTGATGCAGAGTTTATTACTGGTGAACGTACTCCTGAAGGTTTCTTCCGTACAAAGGCAGGCATCAAACAAGCAATTGCTCGTGGCTTAGCTTACGCACCATACGCTGATTTAATTTGGTGTGAAACTTCTAAACCATCTCTTGATGAAGCTCGTGAATTTGCAGAAGCTATTCATGCGGAATTCCCAGGTAAAATGCTTGCATACAACTGCTCACCTTCATTTAACTGGAAAGCAAATCTTTCAGAAGAGGAAATTGCAGAGTATCAGCGTGAGCTTGGTAAGCTAGGTTATAAATTCCAGTTTGTTACTTTAGCAGGATTCCATGCATTAAACCACTCTATGTTTGAGTTGGCACATGATTATAAAGATAATGGTATGGCTGCATATTCTAAGCTACAGCAAGCTGAGTTTGCTTCCGAATCTAAGGGTTATACAGCGACACGCCATCAACGCGAGGTAGGTACTGGATACTTTGATGAAATTTCCCAAGTTATTTCAGGTGGTACTTCTTCAACAACGGCAATGGCTGGATCGACAGAAACTGAACAGTTCGTATAAAAAATGCGTGTTTTCCTAAATTCATAATCATAGAGTAGTCTCCTCCGCTCCTCCTAAAGCGGAGGAAGACAAAACTAAAATCGCAAAGGTGGGTAAACAACTAATGAAACAAGCAACGACAGGTAAGCTTAAAATTGTTGGAGAACAAAATGAGCATACAAATGAAATTTTAACGCCTGAAGCTCTTGAGTTTGTTCTTGCCCTGCACGAGAAATTTGATGCTCGCCGTAAAGAGTTATTGAATGCTCGTCAGAAACGCCAAAAGCGTCTAGATGCGGGAGAGAAACTAGATTTCTTACCTGGAACAAAGCATATTCGTGAAGGTGATTGGTCAATTGCACCTCTTCCACAAGATTTGCAGGATCGGCGTGTTGAAATTACAGGGCCGGTTGACCGTAAAATGGTTATTAATGCTTTAAACTCTGGAGCAAAGATGTTTATGGCTTGCTTTGAGGATGCTTCTTCTCCAACATGGGAAAATATGATTGGTGGTCAAATTAATATGCGTGATGCTATTAATAAGACGATTGAGTTTACACAAGCATCTAATGGAAAAACGTATAAACTAAATGCTGAAACAGCCGTGTTACTAGTTCGTCCTAGAGGCTTACACCTGCTTGAAAAGCATGTACTTGTTCATGATGAACCGATTTCTGGAAGTTTCTTCGACTTTGGTTTGTATCTATTCCATAATGCAAAAAATGCACTGGCAAAAGGAACGGGGCCGTACTTTTATCTTCCGAAGCTTGAAAGCCATTTAGAGGCTCGTCTATGGAATGATATCTTTGTATTTGCCCAAGATTATATTGGCATTCCACAGGGCACTATAAAAGCTACTGTATTGATCGAAACCATTTTGGCGGCATTTGAAATGGATGAAATTTTATATGAGCTACGTGAACATTCAGCTGGTCTGAATTGTGGACGTTGGGACTATATTTTTAGTTATATTAAACGCCTTCGTAATCAAGCGGATGTTATTTTACCAGACCGAGGTCAAGTTACAATGACCGTCCCATTCATGAAGGCTTATACATCTTTATGTATTCAAACTTGTCATAAGCGGAACGCACCTGCAATGGGCGGGATGGCTGCACAAATTCCTGTTAAAAATGATGATGAAGCGAATGCGGTGGCATTTGCAAAGGTTGCTGAAGATAAGCGACGTGAAGCAACAGAGGGGCATGATGGTACTTGGGTAGCGCACCCAGGTATGGTGGCAACAGCAATGGAGCAATTTGATGCCATTATGACGACCCCCAACCAAATTCATAAAAAGCGTGAGGATGTACAAGTTACTGCAGATGATTTAGTAGCTGTACCTGAGGGCACAATTACCCTTGAGGGACTTCGTGTTAACTGTAGTGTTGGTGTACAATATATTGCTTCATGGCTTAGTGGTAATGGAGCTGCACCAATTAACAATTTAATGGAGGATGCTGCGACAGCAGAAATCTCTCGTACACAAGTGTGGCAGTGGGTTCGACATCCAAAAGGTATTTTAGATGATGGGCGCGGCATTACTTTAGCGTTTGTCCTTGAAATTCTGGAAGAAGAGCTTGTCAAAATTAAAGAGGCTGTTGGGGAACAAGCCTATAACAGTGGTCGCTTTGAAGAAGCCGCTGAACTGTTTAAATCCTTAATTGAGCAAGATGAATTCGCGGAATTCTTGACACTTCCAGGCTATGAAAAATTAGCGTAAATGAAAATCCACTAAAAACATATTCAGCTTTCCTACAAAGTAAAATATGACGGGGTCTGTTCCCCCGTTACTAGTGAGATGAGCACAATTGTATTAAAGGGGTCTAATTATAAAAGTAATTTAGAGGAAAAAGATGTCCTACGAGCTTAGATGGGGAGCTTATAAGACATCTTTTTTAATTAATCCGCGTAACTGTTTTTCCAGGCTACGCGGATTTTTTCTATATTAATTGACTATGGCCAGGACAAAGCCATCATAGCCTTTGACGCCAACCGTTTGTATTGCTGTTGCTTCAATACGGGGCTCCTCTTTTAGCAGATCTATAAATTGCTGTACGCCGCTAACACGTTCGTCCATACTATTTATATCTGTGATAGCACCATTCCGCACTACATTATCCGCAATAATAACAGCACCTGAATTCGCTAGCTTTACTGCCCACTTTAAATATTCAGGATTATTGGGCTTATCTGCATCAATAAAAATGACATCAAAAAAATGTCCCCTTTTTTTCAAGTCTGGCAATGTATCCAACGCTGGACCGACGATAATTTCAATCTTTTCCTCTAAGCCTGCATGTCGTATATTTTTACGAGCGACAGAGGCATAGTCTTCATTAATTTCTAAAGTCACCACTTTCCCTTCTTTTGAAAGAGCTTGAGCTAAGCATATACTGCTATACCCACCAAGTGTGCCAATCTCTAATACATTAACGGCTCCTTTCAATTTAGTTAGTAAATACAAAAATCTCCCTTGAGTTGGGGATACATCAATTTCAGGTATACCTGCAGCTTTATTTGCCAGTAGTGCAGCGGTAAGACAGCTGTTATCTGGTAGAAGTTTATCCGTAAAATAATTGTCTACATTATGCCAAACATTTAACTCTGTCATCGTACAGCCCTCATTTCTATGTCATTTAAAAAGTGCAAGCTTGCATTTAGAGTGTATGATAAAATGAATCATAAAAAAAATATATTATAATTATTCATATATAACTAAATGTTATGGATAGGAGAAAATGATGAATATTCATGGCTTAAAATTGTTTTATCACGTTGCTACTACTGGTAGTTTCACAAAAGCGGCAGAATTATTATGTATAAGCCAGCCTGCTGTTTCGAGCCAAATTAAACGATTTGAGCATGAATTAGGCGTACAACTTTTTAAGCAGCAGGGGCGAGGGGTCGTACTTACCGAGTTTGGCATAGCTCTAACGGAGAAGGCTCAACATTTGATGGCCCTTGAACAGCATATAGAAACATTTGTAGAAGAGTATCGCCTTGCCAAAGCAGGGGATTTACATATAGTATCTACTTATCTACCAGCCAATTTTTTAATTCCTAAATGGGCAGCTACTTTTAAGGCAGCCAATGAACATGTAAATTTAATGATTACAACTACCAATACAAAGGATGCCTTTGAGCAACTAATACACTATAAAGCCGACATTGCCATTTATGGCGGAGGAATTTCTGAGAGACCTAAAGAAATATGGTGGGAGGAATTATATGAGGATGAACTATGGTTTGTGGTGTCACCCCATCATAGGTATGCTCATCAAACTATTACATTAATTGAAATGTTTCAGGAGCCATTTATTATGAGAGAGAAAGGGAGCTCGATGAGAGAGCATCTATTTTCCTTATGTCAAACGTACCAAGTAGAGCCACCAAAAATTGCGTTACAATTTAATGGGATCAATGAAACCATACGTTCTGTTATAGCGGGATATGGAGCCAATTTTATTTCATCCCTGGCAGTTAGGGAATATGTCGAGAGTGGGCAATTGGCAAGGGTCTATATAAAAGATATACATCCCGTTAAACATAAAATTTCCATTTGTACGAGAAAAAAAGAAAAGCAAAATTTGCTGGTGCAAAATTTTATCGAGACGATTAAGCGCTCACTATAAATAGTTTGTCCTTCATGTACATTTGAAAAATATTTGTTATACTAAACATATAACAAATATGGAGCTGATAAACATGTTTATTCAAATAGAGCCGCAATCTGACGTTCCCATCTATGAGCAGGTGACACGTCAAATCATTGAAGGGATAGCAAGAGGAGATATGAAGCAAGGAGAGACCTTGCCATCTGTTCGGAGTTTAGCTGCTGATTTAGGCGTTAATATGCATACTGTAAATAAAAGCTATCATGAATTAGAGGCTAAAGGCATAATAGCTATACGCGCGAAATCGGGAGCCATTATATGTTCAACAGAGGAGAAGGCTTTGACGCCAGAACAATTACGACAAATTGAAAAGAATTTAAAGCCTGTTGTGGCAGAAGGTATGGTGCTCGGCGCAACAGTAGAACAAATTGAGCACATGATGAAAAAGGTGTTCGCAGACTTGCATATTCCAGCAGAGGGAGTGTAGCAATATGCTACTTGGTGTTTTTATATCTATTTACATCATGACATTAGTTTTACAAATAATCGTTCCTTTTATTGTACGTGAGACCATTGTTTTTGGGGTCACTGTGCCAGATCAAAATATTAAGCATACTGCCCTAGCTAATGTGAAAAAACGTTACGCCCAAATAGTCGGAGGCACTGGCGTGGTGTTTTTAATTGTTATGATTATTAGTTACAACTTGCTTACTTCTGAATCCATTCAAGGTATGTTTTTACTCGGTTGTTTATGGAGCATGCTTACAGTGAGTATGGGGCTATACTGGGTATATCACCAAAAGATATCAGCCTTAAAAAGGCAGGAGCAGTGGGGCGTAAATCTTAAACAGGTACGTGCAGTCGATCTCACAGCACGAAGCCGTGATGAGATGCTTCCTTGGTCATTCTTTGCTGTGCCCTTAGTGATATCAGGATTTTTAATTATTTATACAATCCTTCATTACGATCAAATGCCAGCTAATATAGCTGTACATTGGGGACCAAGTGGAGAGGCAGATGCTTGGAAAAGCAAGACGTATTTAACGGCCATTTCATTGCCTCTTGTTATGCTTATGATGCAATTCATGATGTGGGGCATTACTGATTCGATAAAGCGTTCTGCCATCAAAATAGCGGTAAATCGCAAGGAGGAATCACTAGAGGATCAGCTAAAAACTCGAAAATTTATGAGCTGGCAAATTTTATTAGTAAGCTATGCTATAACAGTGTTATTAACGGTGCTACAACTTAGTAATATTTATCCTTCCATGACTGTAGGCTATAAGCTATTACCGCTATTTGTTTTATTTTTAGCTGTTGTAGTCGGTTCTCTTTTAATTTATGTTGTGAAAAAGCGCAAATATAGAGTTCGCTATGAAAAAAATATTGATTCACAGGTCATGGATGTGGATGAAGATCGTTATTGGAAGGGCGGTTTAATTTATATGAATCGTCAGGATCCTTCTGTTTTTGTAGAGAAACGTTTTGGGGTAGGGTGGACGATGAACCTTGCCAATCCAAGAGGATATATTGTCATTGGGTTACCTTTTCTCTTATTGCTGTTGATTTCTATATTTTCGTTATAAAATAATAAGGATCTATGATGAAAAATTCGTTCCAAGTGAGCGAATTTTTTTCATATTGACTGGAGGTAAGCAGATGAAAATTCTTGTTGTCGATGACGATGTGCATATTTTACAGCTAGTAAATATTTATTTAACAAAAGAGGGCTATCAAGTGTTACGTGCGGAAAATGCTCAGCAGGCACTAGCATTACTTAACGGGAATCTACCCGATTTAGCAGTCGTAGATGTGATGATGCCAGGGATGGATGGATTCACACTGACCGAGACTTTAACACAAGATTACGATATTCCTGTTTTATTATTAACAGCAAAGGGTGAGCTTGAAGATAAAGAGCGAGGCTTTTTAGCCGGCTCAGATGATTATGTTGTGAAGCCCTTTGAGCCAAAGGAATTATTATTTCGTATAGCCGCTATCTTGCGTAGATTGGATAAGAAAAATCAAATAACCATCCAAGTGGGCCATCTAGTAATCGATCGTCGTAGCTTCGAGGTTATTATTGGAGAAGAGACACTTATCTTACCTTTAAAGGAATTTGAATTGCTGGCGTTATTGGCATCACGTCCTAACCAGGTATTTACAAGGAGCTATATAATGGAGCAAGTATGGGGCTATGACTATGATGGGGACGAGCAAACATTGAATACGCATGTGAAGCGGGTTCGAGAAAGATTAAATCGTTTTGATACGGCTGTTGAAATCATCACGGTACGAGGCGTTGGCTATAAGCTAGAGGCAACGTCATGAAGACTTTATATAGTAAATTTGTAATGACCACATTGCTAGTGATGATAGGGAGCTTGTGTATTGGTTTTTTAGCGACGAATACATATTATCATCAAGTCGTAAAAGAAAAAAACGATACAAAAAACGTTGTCATCGCACAGGGGATTGCGCAATATATTGAGACTGCTAAGCCCGAGGATTTAAATAATTATTTCATGACACTTGGCGAAATTGGCTATCAAATATATGTAACCACTGGCGAGGAAGGGCACTTTTTTGGTGGCGATTATCGGGATAAGACTTTGTCTGAATCCGTTGTAAAGCATGTTTTAAATGGTGAGGTCTATCATGGTATGCGAGATTTTCCAAAAGAAACGTTTGTAACAGGCTTTTTTGCTAATGAGTTAATTAATACAATTGGTGTGCCATTTACGTATGAAAATAAGTCCTATGCATTGTTCGTAAGACCGGATATTCGCTTATTGTTTTCGGAGGTACATACATTGCTTGGTGGATTAATGCTCGTCATGATAGTGCTCAGTTTACTGGCCATGCTACTATTTGCTAAGGCACTAATTCGTCCCATTACAAAGCTAACAGCGGCAACTCAACAGCTTGCACATGAAAAGTTTGATACCGTTTTGGACATTGACCGTAATGATGAATTAGGCCAATTAGCTACTAGTTTTAATATAATGACAGAAAAATTACAGGAGAATGATCGCGTGCGAAAGGAATTTATAAGTAATGTATCGCATGATTTTCAATCCCCTTTATTAAATATTCAAGGATATGTTGACTTACTAAAAAATCCTTTGCTGAAGGAGAAGGAAAGACGGGAGTACGCAGCCATTATCGAATTGGAAACAAAACGCTTATCAACTTTAACGAAGCAGTTATTGTTATTAACATCGCTTGATCAATCGACACGAATAATCAAACGTGAGCGTTACCGATTAGATGAACAGCTAAAGGAAAGCGTACGAAAATATCGCTGGCAAATGGAAGAGGCTCAGCTCCAAATCACTTACAAAATGGAGCAAGTTATTTTTAATGGAGATGCAGGGCTTCTACAAAATGTGTGGGACAACTTGCTGACAAATGCGATTAAGTACAATGTGGAGGGAGGTCAAATACATCTAGATTTACAGCAAAAACCTGCTTCGCTTGCAATCCTTGTTGAGGATAATGGAATAGGTATGACTGCAGATCAATTAGCAAAAGTTTATGACCGTTTTTATCGAGCAGACACTTCTAGAACGAAGCAAGGGACAGGATTGGGACTAGCAATTGTCAAGCAAATCGTAGAGCTACATGGAGGCACTGTCCATATAGAAAGCGCAGTCAATGCGGGGACAAAGGTATATATAGATCTCCCCATTTTGTCATGAGGAGTTCATGTAAAGTTCATGTTCTCCCGATAGACTGCTACTTAGTTGAAACAAACTAAGGGGGAGTTTTCGTATGGAACAGAAGTGGAGCATACGCCTTATTCGTTTGGCTGCCATTTTTGCTTTAATCGGAACCTATCTAGGTTCACATATGTCCGGTTCAGGTAGCTACGAATATAGACCGATACATGCACATATTTTACTTGTTGGTTGGCTGAGTATGTTTGCATGGGGTATTTTTTATAGAGCTTTTAAAGTCAAATCACAAAAAATAGTGAATATACATGGTTGGACAGCTATTCTTGGTGTTTTTGGCTTAACATTAGGGATGTGGTTTTACAATATCAATCCATTTAATTTTGGCAGCACATTTACTTTAGTGTTCTTTATTGTAGGTGGAACTACGTTATTAATTAGCTTTGCTTTATTCATTGTAGTAACATTTATGATTAAACAACAAGAAGATATGAAAAATTAGCAAAACCTACCGTGTTACATAAGCTCGTGACGCGGTAGGTTTTTCATGTTTATTGGATATCTTGAAGTGATTTTTTCAGCCATTTTGTGGCTTCTTGATAATCTTGGGCAACACCCTGCCCTTTTTTATAGATTAGACCGAGTTGGAATTGTGCCTTCTGATGGCCCTGATTCGCAGCCAATCTATAGAGCTGGGCTGCTTTAGCAAAATCCTTTGGAACGCCTTGCCCATGACTGTGCATTTGTGCTAATTGGAATTGTGCTTTTATATGCCCTTGTGCGGCAGCTTGCTCAATCCATTTGGCAGCTTCAGTGTAATCCTGGGTAACACCCTTACCTTTATCAAATAAATTTCCGAGCTGGTATTGAGCACCCGCATGCCCTTGAATGGCAGCTAAACGATAGCAGCGGCGTGCCTCTTCCAGATCTATAGAAACCCCTAATCCTTGCTCATATAATAGGCCTAATTGATACTCAGCCTGAATATGAGACTGATCAGTTGCAGCTCTCCACCATTGCACGGCTTCTGGATAATTAACAGGAACACCAGCTCCTACAGTTAATAAAAGTCCGAGCTCGTATTGAGCATCCACATAACCCTTTTCAGCTGCAGCCTTTAGATAAGGCAGAGCTTTATCTGGTTGTTGAAGTTGATAAACATATAGACGCCCAAGCTCGAAGCCAGCACTAATATGTCCTTCTTTAGCAGCTAGGAGTAGCCATTTCTCAGCTAATACGATATCCTGTTCTTTTTCATAGAGAAGACCAAGGTAATATTGTGCATGTAAATGTCCTTTATGTGCTGCTAGCTTAAACCACTTCAAAGCCTCAATATGGTCCTTGTCTATTCCTAGGCCAGTATTGTAGAGCATGGCAATTTGAAATTCTGCATTCATATGGTCTTGTAAAGCGGCCATGTGGAACCATTTGGCTGCCTCTGCAAAATTTTGTGGAATGCCACGACCTTTCAAATGCATATAGCCTAGATTATATTGCGCACTTGCATCTCCGGCTAAGGCAGCCATTTCAAAATAAGTGCTGGCCTTCACATAACTCTGCTCTACACCTGTCCCATTATGATAAAGAAATCCTAAATTGTTTTGTGCACTGGTATTCCCTTGATCCGCGGCTAAGGTGTACCATTTGGCTGCCTCATTGAAATCTTGCGATAGGCCCAGCCCTTGATTATAAAGCACACCCAGATTGTACTGAGCATCTGCATTTCCTAAATCAGCCGCTATTTGGTAGTGATGAGCGGCCTCCCCATAATTTTGTGCCGTACCTTGTCCTAGATGAAAGAGGACACCGAGACTATAGTGTGCATTGGGATCGTTTTGAGCTGCGGCTCGTTCATACCACATTTTCGCAAGTGTATAATCCTTTTTAACCCCCTGCCCATGGTTGTAAAGCGCTCCTAAATTATATTGAGCACTTGCGTCACCATTTTGTGCCGCAATTTCGAACCAATCAACTGCATGTTTATAAGCATCTGTTGAATGTTCCGGCTGATATAGGTTGTTATCCGACATCAAAATTTTCTCATCAGCGACATTCGATTTAAAGCTACGATCATAGCGCTTCATAAACCATTCAACAATATCAGTTATATAATCAAGAACAATTTTGGCCGCCTTTGCCTCCACAAGTTCATTACTAGTATGGCTCGTCATTTTATAGACGAGATTCATTAATAGGAAAATTCGACGAGGATGAATTTGGGCTGTAAAACTACGATTATTTAACAGCATGCGGACATTTTTTAATTTGGGTGTAGTATGCATTTCCAATTGATAAACCTCAAATAAAATCTCCTCTAATACTAGCAGTGATTTTTGTAAAGAAACTAGAGGGTTCGAAATGGCGAAAAAACTAGCTTCCTGTAAATTTTTAGCTAATGTTGCGAAGGAAAATTGCCTTAACTTATGACATTGTTCTTCAAGAATTTCATAATGTATGACGATCGTACTCACCCTCTTTCGTGGTATTCTCTTTTTTCATATATCGGAGAAATATCGATATTATTGATATGTTTTCATGGGATTCATCAGTTGAATTGTTGCTGTTACATGATACTATTTGATATAAGGGGAATTCATCAATATGAAGAGCCTGACAGCCTATAGGTGGAGGATAGACATGAAAAATATTGCAGCTATTATTCCAGCATATAATCCGCAACAATCACTCATTACCTATGTACATCAATTACTAGCAACGACCATTACACAAATTATTATTGTCAATGATGGAAGTGATCAGAAATATAAAGGGATTTTTGACGACCTAAAAAAAATAGAAGGCTGCCAAGTCCTTCAGCATCGAGACAATATTGGAAAAGGTGGTGCCCTAAAGACAGCCTTTACATATATACGAGAGCAAAAAAGAATATTTCATGGGGTACTCACAGTAGGGGCACATGGTCAGCATACATTACAAGATGTAAAGCTTGTTTTAACGATGACGAAGGTCTTTTCAGAAGGTATTGTGCTAGGCGTGCGAAACTTCCATTCGGTCGATAGTACCTTTCTTTCCTATTGGGGAAATCGTGCAACAAGTCTCTTTTTTGAACTGCTCTATCACCGGAAATTGATGGATACTCAAACGGGTTTACGCTATATTTCGATGAATGAATTACCATGGCTAATGAAGGTAAAAGGTGAACATTATGATTATGATACAAATATGCTAATCGCTGCACTTAAACGAAAGTGCTCTATTTTCGAGGTAGAGATTGGGCAATTACGAATAAAAAAGAACTCCATTATTCAGTATGATGAAATAACAAATGCAAGCTCCATTATAACGAGAATGCTTATGAATTATTTACGACCAAGAAAACAATGATAATTAAGGTTTAAAATTGAAATAAAGAGCTAGGATAACAATTACTCAATAGAACGTAGCGAGTATAGAAAAAAGGAGCATGTTTATGGAATATTCAGATCAAGTAAAAAATCGGGTGAAACGGATGGAAGGTCAGCTACGTGGTATTTTGAAGATGATGGAGGAGGAAAAAGACTGTAAGGCAGTGATTACGCAGCTATCAGCCGTCCGCTCGGCTGTAGACCGAACGGTTGGTGTGATTGTTAGTACAAATTTATTGGAATGTGTGCAAAATGCGGAAGGGGATGGCGAAAAGATGAATGAGGCCATTCAGGAAGCGGTTAACTTAGTAGTAAAAAGTCGTTAATTGTCAAAAAAACTCACTGGAATGTAGTGAGTTTTATTTTTTTACAATTTAGTAGTTATAATCGACGCTTATATTCAATTTTTAGGTAATTTATATTATAAGGATCATTTTATTTTTTTAGTTGAAAGTCTTAGTTGGGGCACTTGTCTCATAGCCTAGTAGTCACTTTCTTTGTTATGCTAACTAATAATGATAGCGTAAAAGGGAAGGTGATTGTGTTATGAAGAAATGGTTATTATGTGGCGCTACTTTACTTATGTTAAGCCCGACTGCGGCTTATGCACAACAAGAGGAGACTAAATCCGTAATAAATCCTGTTGTAGCAAATTCAACAGTCACAACTTGGGAGCAGTTTACAAAAGAACTAATAAAGAAAATTAATAGTTTTGAAACGGATATTAACATTACATATACTGGTCCGATGGGTGATTTCAAAAAAGAGATTATGGCTGCTTTTGATCAAGCTAAAAAGCAGGCTGTATACGCAAGCGGACATATGGAAAGCACAACAATTTCCGCAGATTCTTTAGGGAACGTATCCTATACAATAAAGTACCTGACAAATCAAACACAAGAAGCAGCTGTACAAAAAAAGATTGGTCAAGTATTGAAAAATATTATAAAGCCCACTATGACTGAATTCGATAAAGTAAAAGCTATTAATGATTATATTGTATCGAATACTAGTTATGGTACTAAAACAAAGGCAAGTCCCCATAGTGCCTATGCTTTGCTATTTGAAGGACAAGCTGTTTGCCAAGGTTATGCCTTAGCTGCACAGGCAATGCTGTCACAGAGTGGAATTGAAACAAAATATGTGGTGGGATTTGTGAATGAAAATGAGGCCCATGCTTGGAACTTGGTAAAGGTAGACGGCAAATGGTACCATTTGGATACAACATGGAATGATCCACTACCCAATCGCATTGGTGCTGCATCCTATGATTACTTTTTAGTGACGGATGAAGTGCTTAAGAAGGATCATTCTTGGATTCAGACAGATTATCCTGCGGCCTCAAGCACTAAATATAGCTTTATGCACAATGTTCATTTTGCGTATCCATTAAATAATGTCGTCTATTTTAGTAATACGGCTGATCACGATAAATTATATAAGCTAGAAATGGCAACTGGTAAAAAAACAAAAGTGTTGGATAAACGAGCGTTGTATATTACTGGAATGGGCCAAAATCTATATTATAGTGATTATAGCAACAGCGGTTATTTAACAAAACTAAATCTGAAAACATTAAAGGCTGAGGTGTTGGTCAAACAGCCAGTAACGAATCTAAAGATTAGTGACAATTATCTAATCTATAACATGAATGCCAAAGAGCATAAACTTCCATTAAGTCAATAAACAATTATTAACAGGCATAAAAGGACTCTGAACGGGTTCTTTGTGCTTGTTTTTGTATATAATGAATAGAAGAAGACGGTTGGAGGTGAGGAGTTTGTGGAAGAAATTAGCCATTATTATGATCATCATTGTTTTCATTGACCCCATTTATACGGCAGGTAAAGCAGTTGTCCGGCAGATAGCGGAATGGACAAATAATGATGAGATAGAAACAATGCTTCTTTCAACAAAGGAAAAAATCGTTGATGTAACCGCTAGACTTTCAGACAATGCCTCAATAGAAACGGCCATACCTATAGAAGACATGCATGATATGGAGGTAGCACCTACTGCTCAAGCAATTCAGAAGCCAGAGACAAAGTTAGTTGTGACAAACGTTAAGGAAATGACTGATGCAATGTATGCGTATTATAGTAGTTTCTCACCGAAATTTGAAATTCAGTATAAAGGGAATACACAACGAATTGAACAAATTGTAGAAGAGGCCTATAACAATGCCATCGAAAGAGACGATTATGTGTATGGCCATATTAGTAAACATTCAATTCGTTTTGAATATGGAAGAAACCAGGCAACAATATTTGGGGAGCAAAGCTATTTAATGACCCCAGAACAGGCTGCTTACGTGGAGATGAATGTCCAAGAAATCATTGCCAAAATTAGTAATACATCTATGTCAGACGTAGAAAAGGTACGAGCCGTTAATGATTATATTGTGGCGAATACGGCCTATACCGACCAAACAAATTCTAGTCCCCATAGCGCCTATACCGTTCTTGCAGAGCGCGGAGGGGTATGTCAGGGCTATGCTTTACTTGCTCACTCCATGTTACAAAAGCTAGGGATTGAAACGAAATATATTGTAGGATATGTAGGTCAAGAAGGACATGCGTGGAATTTAGTGAAGTTAGGTGGACAATGGTATCACCTTGACACAACGTGGAATGATCCAGTCCCAGATCGTAAGGGGGCCATTCGTTACCAATACTTTTTAGTTGACGACCGCACAATGGCAAAAGACCACTCATGGATTGCTGAAGATTATCCTAAAGCAACGAGTACACTCTATAGCTACTATCATGATATAGACTTCCCAGCACAGGTTGACAATCAATTATATTTTAGCAACATCTCTGATGACAATAAGCTGTATGTGCTTGATATGAAGACGGGTAAAACGAAACGAGTAACAAATTCCCGTGTACAATACGTCGTTTATGCAGATGGATGGCTCTATTATAGTAATTATTCCCGAGGCGCTTATTTAACAAAGATTCGTCCAGATGGTAGCGGGGAACAGTCCCTAAACCGAGAAGATACGAAGGATTTATTTGTGAAAGATGGCTATCTTTATTTCACAACGAATGAGTTGAAGAAAATGGCCCTATAAATGGGGACAACAAAAAGGGCATGACTTATCAACAGTCAAAGGCCCTTTTTGTTCGTTCAATTAAATAATCAATTGGTTGCTGCTCACAAAGAGAAATGGAGATCTGCGGATGCGTTACTGCTAATATATTTGTAAATGTTTTTAAAATAAGTGGATTATACTTGATGGCACCACCATTACAGTAAAGAGGAAACAGTCCATTCTGATAGCCTATCTTTGTTAACACGGCTTTTGCTAAAAGAGCCAATTCGTGAGCTGCCTGTTGTGATATTTGAATGGCACAAGCATCTTGTTGTTCAACTGCTTGAGCAACAAATGCCCCCATTTTGGCCAACTGTGCATTTGTATAGGATGGCTGAAATAACCATTCAGCGAGCTCGGTTACATTTTGTATAGCTAAGGAATGATAGACAGCCTCTTTTAAAATAGTGGTCTCACCTCGACCATCTTCCATTTTAAAGATGGCTCTTACCACTTCTTGCCCTAGCCAATAACCACTACCTTCATCTCCAGCTCGGTGTCCCCAGCCTCCAGCACGAACGATTTGCTGTCCATCATAGGCGTAAGCGATTGCTCCTGTTCCAGCAATGAGTAATGCACCTGCCTGTCCAGCAGTCACACCAAGTAGTGTGGCTTCAGCGTCATTTTCAATAATAAGAGTAGCAATAGAAAGCTGTGTGGCTGATAGGGCATTTTGAACAATAGCTGTAACTATTTCTTTGTCTTTTGGAGAATCAATCCCAGCTAAGGCAAAGGTAGCTACAGCAATTTGAGAGCAGGGATACTTTTGCAAAAAAATTTCTACCTTTGCTAAAAGCTCATGTAATATCACTGTAGCTGCTTCCATACCAATGGCTTGATAGTTGGAGCCCTTTGTTGAAGCTGAATATTCCATAACACCAGTTTCCGCGTGAACGACTGCGCATGCCGTTTTTGTCGCACCACCATCAATAACTAGAAGCCATTTCATCATTGGCTCCATTCCTCAAGAAAAATCGTTAATTCTTTCTCCGCTTCAATAATGGAACTTTCCTTTAATTGAATCCATTCATAAAGATTTTTCGTATTCATTTTGGCATGTTCAAGTGCTGCTTTCATTGTGGCGGGAGCTGGGCCACCTGGTAGTGTTCGAACACCAACAAAAGACTCTGGCTGTAAGGTTTTATAAAAATCCTCTTCTGAAATATTTAATTCTTTTCCCGTAATCAATTTAGATTGAGTATTCACGAGTCCCCATGTAAGGCTTGCTAGCGATTCCTCACTATGAGCAAGTAGTACTTTAATGCATTTACTAACAATGCTATGTGCTTGGCGGAAGGAAATATCCTCTGAACGTACTAATGTATCAGCCAGCTCAGTAACATTGGCAAAGCTGTTCTCTGCACGGTTTCTTAGTTTTTTCTTGTTCACATCCATTGTGACAACAAGTGAGCCAAATAATTTATAAATCCCAACTAAGCGGTCGATGGCACGCCATAAATAGGGTTGCATATCATCCTCAGTATCGACGATATCTCCAAATGGTGTATTATGTACCATCTGTAACACGGTGCTTGCATCTCCAACAACAGCCGATAGTAATGAACGCGTATGTTCAATTGAAACAGGGTTACGCTTTTGGGGCATAATAGAGCTTATTTGAACATATGGACTTGCGAGTGTGAAGGCATTGAACTCCTGTGTAGCCCATAATAAAAAATCTTGAGAGGTCCGGCCAAGATTGAGTGCAGCAAGCTGTACAATACTTGCTGCTTCAGCAATATAGTCAGCTCCAGCCACTGCATCCCACGCATTTTCGATAATATCATCGAATGCCAACAAATGACGCATCCGTTCTCGATTTATATTAAATCCTGTTGTAGTTAAGGCTGCAGCCCCCATACTGCTACGATTAACAGTTTTATAGACATGCTGCATGCGCTCAAAATCTCGTTCAAGCTGGTCAATGACAGCCTTTAAATAATGGGCAAAGGTTGTAGGCTGAGCCTGTTGCGTATGCGTGTAGCCAATCATAATAGTATCTACATGCTCCTCAGCAGCTGCGATTAAATCATCTCGCAATGTTAGTAGCTCTCGCATTAATAACAGTAATTTTTGCCTTAGTGTCATACGATAAATGGCGATGCCCATATCATTACGACTGCGTCCAATATGAAGATTTCCAGCAACGTCGCCAGCAAGCTCTATTAATTTATTTTCAATGCGGAAAAATAAATCTTCGTATTGGGGGCTATAATCTTCTAAACGATAATAATTTAAATCTATTTTCTTTAGTGCTGCCCCAATTTGTTTCGCTTCCTCTTTTTTTACAAGTCCTTGTTCTTCTAACATTTTTAAATGAGCTATATTAATTTGTAGCATAATAGTTAGAAAATTTTTCTTTGCCTCTTCATAGGCTGGCTGTAACACAATTTTCCGATAGATGTTAGAAGGGAAAATCATCCCATCTTCCTGCTGCGTTTTGTTGCGAAAATCTTCAAACATTATCATGGCCTCCTAATAGATTAGCAGTTAAATAGCTGTACCAGCACTGCCTTTTGATAGTTTTTCAGAAATAATAAGGACAACTAAAATTAAGCAAATTTGTAAGACACCGTAGGCACACGCAGTCCCAAATTTAAATGCATACAATTTTTGGAATATGGCAACAGACAATGGAATAGTAGATGTACTGTATATAAGTATGGATGCAACAAATTCACCAAAGCTTTGTACTAGGGCTAATAGTGTTCCCGCTAATATTCCGGTGAATGTTAAAGGTATGACGATGCGTCTAAATGTATACCACCAATTGGCGCCTAATCCACGTGATGCCTCTTCAATTGACGGATCTAGTTGTACGAGAGAGGCAGAGGTTGACCGGAAAACAAGTGGCAAATGTCGGATGAAATAGGCTAATGGTAAAATCCAAAATGTCCCGATTAATACTTGATTAAAGGCAAAGATGTTTTCCGTGCTAAAGGCGGCGATTAAATTGACTGCTACCACTGTCCCAGGTAGAGCCCAAGGTACCATTATTAAAATGTCGAGTAATGTTTTTCCTTTAAAATTTAAGCGGACCATCGCATATGCTGCGGCAACACCAAAGATAATATTGCCAAATGTTGCGACGATACCCATCTGTATAGAATTCCAAATAGGTCGCCATGTACGCTCATCAGTAAAGAGAGCCATATAATGATCCAGTGTATAGTCTGTAGGGAGTATTTGAGTCTTCCATGCCCCATCAACAGAAAAGGATATTAATATCAGCACTAATATCGGTAAGATCAAAATCAACGTGCCGATACAGGAGGCAATAGTTGCCGCTATTTTTATTTTCTTGGAGGATACCTCCGAGCGATGGACACTTATCCCTTTACTGAGATTTTGATAATTTCGGCGATTTTGATACCAACGCATCATCATTAAAAATGTAATAGAGACAAAGGACAGTATCATCGACTGAGTTGCGGCCATCTCAAGATTGCCATTAGTACGAGATAAGTAGATTTGCATGGTCATAGTTCGTTCTACACCAAACATTAAGGGTGCCGTATAGGAGGCCATAGAGATCATAAACACTAATAAGGAGGAAGCAACAATGGAAGGGGTCAGCATGGGTAAAATAACCTTTGTCCACACGCGAATACGCCCTGCACCTAAACTAGTTGCCGCTTCTTCAAGAGCTGGATCTAGCCCCTTGATGGCAGCAGATGCGGTTAAATAAAAATAAGTATACATGGTGAAAGTATGAACAACGATGACTCCCCAAATCCCTTTCAATGAAAAGGGTACATGATCTAAACCGAATAAATGCTGAAAGACTCGAGGGAAAATACCACTATCTCCGTACAAAAAAGAAAAGGATAGCACACCGACTAGGGGGGGAAGTGCCATAGGGACCAATACTAAAATGGAAAGTATTCGTCTCCCAGGAAAGTTATAGCGTTCGAGTAAAAAAGCCATAGTTACTCCAACGATAGCGCAGCAAAGGACGCTAATACTAGAAATATAAATACTGGTCCACAAAGCTTCTAAATTTGCTGGGCTTGCTAGATTGAAAAATTTTTTATAGTGAAGGAATGGTTCATCACCAGCAAAGCTTTGAGTAAATGTTTGATAGAAGGGATAGACGACATAGGCGAACAACACTAAAAATAATGGCGATATTAATATATAGATGAACCAATTGGAATGAAAGATTCGTGTCCATATACTTTCTTGAGAAGCATTGACAGTTTGCTTTTCCATATTGGCTTCCTCCTATTCCCCTAAAAAATACAGCGAGTCATGCGTTATATGAATGGTAATATCCTCGCCAATCTTTTTTATTTGGTCATAAGAATTAATAAGCATTACTTTAAGTGAAAAGGCGTTACAATCTACAATGTAATTGACGCTAATGCCTGTGAATTCAACAAAGGTTATTTTTCCTGTTAATGTATTATCCCCAGTCCCCAAATGAATAGATTCTGGACGTATTGAAATAAATACTTTGTCTCCAATCATATGCGTTAATGCTGGAGAGCTCTGTTGCTTTCGCCCAGTAAAAATATGTCCATTTGCTGTTTTCACTTGTATTTCTTCGCCTTCAATTGCTTCTAATATGCCCTCAATTAAATTGGTTTCGCCAATAAAGTTAGCTACAAAGCGATCTACAGGTCGGTGATATATTTCCTGAGGAGTCCCAATTTGCTTGATATAGCCGTTTTCCATGACCATGATTCGGTCAGACATCGCCATAGCCTCCATTTGATCATGGGTAACATAAATCGTCGTGACACCAAGCTCAGATTGAATCCGTTTGATTTCAATACGTGTTTCCTCACGTAACTTTGCATCTAGATTGGATAATGGTTCGTCAAGTAATAAAATATCTGGCTCAATTACTAGAGCTCGAGCCAAAGCCACACGTTGCTGTTGCCCACCAGAAAGCTCATTTATTTTTCTATCCCCATAATTTGACAGATGTACTTGTCTTCTAATTCGATCTACCTTGCGCTGAATCTCAGTTTTAGAAAATTTACGAACCTGTAAACCAAATGCGATGTTTTCATCTACTGTCATATGAGGGAAAAGGGCATAGTTTTGAAATACCATACCGATATTGCGTTTATTTGGCTGAAGCCGAGTGACATCTTGTTCATCAAATAGAATCTTACCTTTAGTTGGGTAATAAAAACCGGCAATCATTCTCAAAGTAGTTGTCTTGCCGCAGCCGCTTGGCCCAAGAAAAGTGAAGAATTCACCAGCCTTTATTTCGAGATCTACATCTTTCACACCATACAACTGACCAAACTGCTTCGAGACATTTTCGATTGTGACTCTTTTCAACAAAAAACTCCTCTCCAACAAAGGATTCATAGCTATATAGGGGATGAGATAGTAAGGTAAAAATCCACTAAAAAAGCTGGATTTTCACCCGGATACTTATTTACCGCGGCCTTTAATATTGTTATCCCAGTATTCCATCCATTCAGCCTCTTTGTCAGACATTTGCTGCCAGTCTATATCGAATGTTTTTAAATCTAATTCTTGATACCACTCTGGCATGGATGCCTTATCGATATCAGATCGTGTAGGAATTTGATAATAATCTTTGGCTAACTGTGTCACCATCTCTTTTTCGAATAAAAATTCGACAAATAGTTTGGCATTCTCTAGATTTTTCGCATTGTTGACAACTGCAACACCATCTACCAAAATAGGTGCTCCACTTTTTGGATAAATATAATCAAAGGGATAATCAGTTGTATATTTCTTTAATAAAATATCTTGTAGATTCCATAAGGAGACACTGCCTTCTTGTCGTGTTAGCTTTAAGTACAAAGCATTAGGATCTTGCGTATATTCCTTCGTATTAGCGTCTAATTGTAATAGCCATTCATAGCCTTTATCAGGAGAGTTCGCATCTTGTCGTACAATCATAGAGGAATATATGGTGCGCATTGTTCCTGAAGCCAGCACACCCCGAATTAAAATTTGATTCTTCCATTTAGGGTCAAGAAGGTCATCCCAATCCTGTGGCCCATTTTCTTTTGTTAATAAATCACTATTGATCATAATGACTTCTGGTAGCAGCATCTCTCCAAACCAGCGGCCATCTACATCTTTATGTGTAGCATCAATAGAGTCAATAAAGCTAGGCTGCCAGGCATGTAATAAGTCTTCATTTGCCCCAACAATGAGCGCTGATTGTGTGCCGCCCCACCAAAAGTCTGCCTGAGGATTAGCCCTTTCGCCACGTAAACGTTCTAAAATTTGCTGAGCGCCCATTGTTAAAAACTCTACTTCAATGTCTGGATACTTTTTATTAAACTGATCGATTACATTTTGCACCATTTCTTCATCACGTCCTGTGTAAATAACAAGCTTACCAGATGGCGTTGTTGCCGCTACTTCCGTTTTGTCGCCATCTGTCGTTTTATCGTTATTGGCAGCATCATTTGTAGTTTTTCGGTCATTGTTTCCACTACATGCGGCTAAAACAAACAGTATGAACACAAGGAAAAAACTAAGAATACGTGTTTTTTTCATCAACTTCCCCTTTCTTAAAGTAAGGTACTTACATATTGCAGTATAATACGAAGGGGTAACATTCATGTTAGAATTATTAAAAAATTACATTTTCCTTCATCATAGCGAAGTGCTAATCCATTAGCAACGGCATTTCAATGAAGTTCAAAAAAACTCCTTAAAAAGGAATATTCCATTTTCAAGGAGTTTTCTATCTGTTTAAGTTTGTGCATCCAATAGGCTATCATTTTGTCGGCGTTGCGCAATAATTGTCGGCAATAACATACCGACTATCACTAAAACAATGCCCATAATTTGCAATGCAGTTAAAGGTTCATGTAGGACAATAACGGAAACGGTAACTGCAACAGGTAATTCAATAGCGCTTAAGATGGAAGCAAGTGCACCACCAATTTTGGGAATAGCAATGGAAAATAAGTATATAGGTAAAATGATACCGAATAGACCGAGGGCTAATCCATACTTCCATAAGCCTTCCATAAACAATTTTCCGTTCCAAATCACTTCTGGACTTAAGAAAATACTGATCATTATAAGGGCTACAAAGGAAACGATAAATACCCTTGAAGTGGTTGTAACCCCTTCCACTGGTCGAGAGTTAAATTGAATGAAGCAGGCAAAGGTAACGGCAGCAGCAAAGCCGAATAACCATCCTTGGAGAGGGATTCCACTTAAATCTACATTTAAAACACCTGCAGCTAAAATTGTTCCTACAAATAAGATAATAATCGAAATAACTTCAGGTCGACTTGGTAATCTTTTATGTAGAGCACAATCAATTAACAAACCAATCCATGTAAATTGGAACAGCATCACTACTGCAAGAGAAGCGGGTAAATACTTGAGAGATTCTCCGTACACTATTCCAGTCGTTCCGGTAAAAATACCAGCACATAATAATATAAGGATGCCTTTTTTGGATGGCTTAGGTAATTTTCTATCTGTCAACATAAAAATAACTAAAACGAGTATAAAGCCAATAATATATTGGCTCGATACAGCCTCTGCAGATGTAAAGCCATGCTGCATCGCTACTTTGACAATAGTCGACAAAATTCCGTAGCTACTAGAGGCAATGACGATCAAAAGAGGGTAAATTAAATTTGTTTTCATGAATACAATCTTCACTTCCTAAAATTGTTTCACCATATGATGAAATGGTTCATCGATTATGGACCAAGGCTCAGTAATAACAAAGCCTAAACGTTCATAAAGACGACGAGCATCTTCTTTTTGAGTTTCTACATTTAAGGATAACTTTGTATAGCCATGCTGCTTTGTCAGTTCTTCGGCATATTGTAAAAGTAATGTACCAATTCCTTTACCGCGTGCTTCTGGTGTTACACAAACTGTATCGATATAAGCCTCATCTTCGTGGGCCTCATGATCGATGATGATTGATGGAGCATTTTTAGCCTCTAACCATTTTACAAGGTTAGCATCCATAGCAATGGCATGTGCGCCATAATAATAAACGAGAATTCCTACTATTTGCTCATCCTCCGTAGCGACATAGGTATTTAAATAAGAATGTCGATTGTCGTCACGCTGAAAAAGGGTTGTCAGTTCTTGACGAACAGCCTCGGACGATTGCTCGCCAGTTAAACGATTGGCAATCTCACCAATCGCATCAATAATTAAAGGCACAACGGCATGTGCATCTTGTGGTTGAGCTTGTCGAATTGTAATACTCATCTTGAAAATCCCTACCTTTCTATAGGCAAGTATAACAAAGTTAGTGGATGACACAAATTTTCAGGCATGCTCTCAAAAGTTAAACCTTTATAGAATGACAATTTTCGTGTTAATCTATAATGACTAGACTTTCAGGAGGACAATCATGACGAAGCAAGATAAGGATTTTATTTTAGTCTATGGAGATGCATTTATTGACTATATTGCTGATGATGTAACAAACACATCATTTACAAAATATATGGGTGGTGCAACAGTAAATGTTGCAGCAGGTATTAGCCGAATTGGCGCACCATCTGCCCTAATTACAATTACAGGGGATGATGAGGGTTCTCAGTTTGTGCGTGATGGGCTTGTAGAGGAAGGTGTCAAGCTTGACTATGCCATATTCGACCCAGCTAAACGAGTAAGTGGTGTTTATGTGCATCTGACAGAAGCCTGTGAACGAATTTTTAAAGATTATGTGGATGAAACACCTGATTTACAAGTGGAGCCACTACAGTTAAATGAAGCAGCATTTAAACATGCCTCTGCTTTAACGGTATGTTCAGGGACCATGTTCCATCCGACAGCTCTAGCTACAACTCAAGCTGCCGTAGAAATGGCGAAGGACAAAGGTGCGATCATTGCGATGGATGCAAATATTCGTCCATTACGCTGGAGTAGTGAAGAAATTTGTCGAGAAACGATTACGTCCTTTTTTGAGGATGTAGATATTTTAAAGGTAACAGATGATGAGTTATTCTTCCTGACGGAAACGACTAGTTTAGAAGAAGGAATTGAACAACTAAGTAGCTATTTAGTGCCTATTATTTTAGTAACAGTAGGAGAAAATGGCACTTATGCTGTGTTGAATGGAGAGGTCATCCATGTACCAACTGAAAAGGTAATACCTGTAGATACTACTGGTGCAGGGGATGCATTTATGGCAGGGGTATTACGCGATGTTCATTACAATGGCTTGCCTACAACAAAAGAAGAGCTTGTTCGCTGTACAAGCTTTGGCAATAAATTAGGAGCATTTGCAGCAACAAAAGCAGGAGCTTTAACGGCTTTACCATATTACGAGGATATTAAGCATTTACTGAAATAATCCTATGGAGTGTGACCAATATGGAAAAAAACTATGATGTTTTAGTTAAGGATCAAATATTCTTTGGCGGCGCAAAAGATGCGGAGGCGGCTTTTGAGCAAGAAGCTGTAGATGTTGTAATAGATGTTCGTGTGCAGGGACTTACTTCAGAAGAGCAAGAGGCTGTTTCTTATTCGTATAAGCATATGCCAATTGCAGATGAAGATATTGCGGTAGCATCATCTATTCAGCATGTAGCTAAGGAAATTGCTTCGTCCTATGAGTTGGGACAGAAGGTATATGTTCACTGTGGGAGTGGCGGTGGTCGTGCTGGTGTAGCAGCTACTGCGGTGTTAATAGAGCTAGGGCTGGCTCATTCTCTAGAGGAAGCGGAGGCAGCGGTAAAAAAGGCCCGTCCACAAGTAACGATTCGACCTAAAATGGAAGGTGCTCTACAACAACTTTATAAATAAAGAAAAAGATGTGCTGATAAAGGTACATCTTTTTTTGTTTTTATAAATGAAGCAGGGCGTATAGAAGATGAAACGGGGGACTATCTAAAACATGACATCTTATCCTATGGAAATGGCACAGAATATTTGGAAGAAAAAACAAAATTTTGTTCTATACATGTTAGAACAAAATTGTTATAGTTAATGTATAACAACTAATGGGGTGATCTGTATGATGGAGGAATTAGCAAAAGTTCCATGGGCAGTGATAGCACCGCTCATCGTCGTTCAATTAATATTAATGATCGTAGCACTTATTGATTTGCGTAAAACACATGCAACGAATGGGCCTAAAATTTTATGGGTATTTATTATTTTATTTACAAATATAATAGGGTCAATTGCGTACTTTATAGTTGGGAGAAAGCAGTCATGACAACATTACTTCAAGTAACTGGTTTGACCAAACGATTTGCAGAGCACAATGTTGTAGATAATGTTCAATTTATTCTAGAGGAAAAGACTTCAACGGCGTTAATAGGGCCAAATGGCGCGGGTAAGACAACAACATTGTCCATGTTAACAGGGCTCTTAACGCCGACTGCCGGAAGTGTAGAAATGCTAAATGGGGATTTACGTGAAAATATAGGGTTTTTACCCCAATATCCACAGTTCCATCCTTGGCTAAGCGCGTTAGAATTTACTGAGATGGCTGCGCGGCTAAATGGAGTATCAGCAAAAAATGCTAAATTAGAAGCGCAAAAAACATTAGAGTTTGTAGGGTTAGGAAATGTTCAACATAAAAAAATAGCTACTTTTTCTGGTGGGATGAGGCAACGCCTTGGTATTTCCCAGGCAATTGTGCATAAGCCAAAATTACTGTTATTAGACGAACCTGTTTCAGCACTAGACCCTGTTGGCCGTAGAGAGGTTCTTGATTTATTAAAAGGTTTACAACAAGAGACAACCATTTTATATTCAACTCATATTTTAAACGATGCGGAAGAAATGACGGATCAGCTATTATTCTTACAAAATGGAAAACTAGTAGAGCAAGGAACATTACGAGAGGTACGCCAACGTTTTGATGAGCAAAATTATATAGTTGAGTTTTCCAGTGAGGAAGAGGCAAAGCTTTTTGCAAGCTCGACAGATCATGTAGTAGGCTGTTATGTATATATCGAGATATTGAATGAGGAGCCAACGATGAAGGAGCTGCTTCATCGTTTAAGTAATTGTCCTTATACAATAAGAAAAGTAGAACGACAAACAGCATCGTTGGAAGAAATTTTCATGAAGGTGGCGAAAAAAGCATGAGAGGATTCAATGTACTTCTACAAAAGGAATTTAGAGAGGCGTGGCGAAGTTGGAAATTTTTGTGGATACCTCTTGTGTTTGCCCTGCTCGGAATGAATGATCCCCTGATAAATTATTATATAATGGATATTTTAAATGCTGTTGGAAATGTGCCAGAAGGCTTTGAAATGTTGATGCCTGAATTAATGCCCGTTGACCTATTACAGGCTTCTATAGGGCAGTTTCAAACGATAGGGTTATTGGTGATAATGGCTTCTTTTGTGGGTATTATAAGTAAAGAACGTGCGAGTGGTACGGCTACCTTATTATATGTAAGACCTATATCTTTTGGAGCCTACTTTATGAGTAAATTTATTGTAATGAGTGCAGTTTGTTTTGTGAGTATTTTAGCAGGCTTTGCAGCAAGCGTGTATTACACTAGTATTCTATACGGAACTTTAGAAATTGGACCACTGCTTGCCAGCTTTTGTACGTATTATGTTTGGCTAATATTTGTAATTGCTGTGACATTAATGATGAGTGCTAGTTTTAAAACAATTATAGCTACTACATGTGCCTTTACAGTTATCTTTATTGGGCAAATAGTCGATATGGTAGTAGGACTATTCTGGACTATATCCCCTTGGAAGCTAGCAAGCTATGGACCTTTACTAGTTCGTGGAACAATGGAGATGTCTGATTACTGGTGGAGTTTAATTATGACAATAGGACTTATAATTCTTTGTATTTGCATTGGAATTACAATGATGAAAAGAAATGCGGCTATGACGAAAATTTAAAAATATAGGACGGAAAATCTGATACGTTTAGACTTTTCCGTCCTTTTGTGTTAGAGTATTCCACCATTGATAAGCAGGATAAGCCCAACAAAGAGCATGATCCACGAAAGGGCTGGTTGTTTTTAAATAAAGTTTAATCAAATGATACTAATAACGTTGATAAAGATCATAGAAAAGAGCGTATTTTGAAAAATGATTGATCAAATTTACTTTAAAAAGACTATTAGTCATTGTGGTAAATTCAAGTGCTTACAAGGAATACTTAGCTAATTGTTCTCCCCAAGATGATAATTCAGTCTCAATAAATCCTGCTCTTTTATAGGCAAATTTTGCTGTAAGATTTTTAGGATCATATCCAATCATGATAAAAGGAATGTTTGCATGATTACTATTCCTTATCTCTTCTATAACCAGATATATAGCTTGTTTGCCTATACCTTTACCTTGAAATTCTTCGTCAATCATTAGTCTATAAATCCAATAATTATTGTCATCAGGGTCTATTCCAAACATAGTAAATCCTATCATTTTATTATTAAGATAAATACCTTTTGCAAAGAAATTATCTAGAAACTGAACTTCTGCGATAGAATAAAGGTTGGATGCAATAAATGCTTGTTGTTCCTCTTTAACAGATAATCTAATTGCTTCTTCCCAATTACTTTTGTCAATAGGCTTTAAACAAATTTCCTTCAATTTGGTACTCTCCCTTTGAAGGGGAAACACGTAGTTTATGGGCTATTGAAACGCTATCCCCTTGTTTTTATGCCCAATCAAGTATAAATAATTTCTCATCGACAACGCCTCCTTAAAAGTACAAAACTGCCAATTCATCCGATCGAAAAATCTCTCTTACTCATAATTCAGATACGCTATATGGGGGAAGCCTCACACCCCTTACCAGCCTCCACTCTAACTTAATAAATTTTTGATTATTACATTACTCCGATTATGAGCTGAAGATCTAAGCGTAAAATTGATGGAATGATTTACGATGCTAACAACTGTTATGTGAGCAAAAAGACGCTCTCTAAGCAGCTATAGGCATTATAAAAAATTCCCTTTATTGGAAAATTAAGTGCGTGAAAAGAACCAAGCACAACGACAGTAGGGACAACAGATTGTCCCTACTGTCTTTAGATCTTTGAACCTATTTTTTCTTCTTTTCTGTTGGTTTTATAATTGCGACTCGTCAGCAAGAAGAAGTAGTAACCGAAGAAAAGAAAGCCTATTTTGCACAAGAGTGTGAGCAAATCGTAGCCAAGTTACGCGAACTTTAATTCAAATGAGGAATGGTAAAAACCATACCTCTAGTTTGCTATACTTATTTTTTGCCTTTTAATTATTTTTTTCGGATTTCTTTTTCTCCAAATAAAATAAAAAGAAGAAACCTACAAAGCTAATTAGTAACAATATTAATGATGTAGTTGACTTATAATTAATTATTATTGCTATTAATATGACTAAACACATTACTAAATAATAATAAGGTAGTTTAAAAATTTTCATTTTAATATCAACCTCCTTTTACCTTACCATATCAATTTCATGTTCTTTACTACTAAAATTTAAAAATTTATTTAAAAAAACAGGTATCTAACAAAAAATCTCTCTGTACTGTTAATTTTTATGTAACTGATTGACACACGAAATATATGATTAGAAGAGCTAAAGACTAAGAGACTGTCTTTAAGGCAGTCTCTTAGTCTTTAAACGTTTTTGCAGTGATGCTTTATAATAGACTTTAATCGAAAAGATCATCTATTACAGGTTTACATGCACCAACTGTAGCAGTAACACCAAAAATTTCTTTTAATAAATCATTTACTTCTGAAGCAAGTTTCTCTTTGTCTACAACATCCTTAATAGCTTTAGATAACGAATTTTTAACAGAGTTTAGTAAAGCTCGGTGATATTTATAATTTGTATAAGTCATGTCTACAGTTCTAGTTATTCCACCTAATGCATTAAAAATAGTCTTTAGTTTTGTAACTTTCGAGAAAGGCAAGGCTGCCAATCCAGCCGTTCCAATGCAAGTTGCAACTTCACCCACCGAAGCTCTGGCAAGCACAAGTGATGTTTCTGACGAACTAGTATTGTCTATTAATAAAGACATTTCTTTTTGAATAGAAGGAAATATGAAATTATCATATTCATCAACTAAAATTTCAACACCAGATTCTGCAGATAACCATTCAGCAGATTTTTTAGCTCCTTATATTTCTATATCGTAAGGGAGCTTTTCAAGAGCCAAAAAGAAATTATAAACTTCATTATGTATACTCATTTCATTTGAAAATAGTGTGGTTTCATTTGTTAAATTACTATTACTAGTATCTTGTGCATTTGCAGTACTTGGATTTACAGCTAAAACAGACGTTCCTAATAAAAATGTAGAACAACAAGCTATCAACATAGGATTCTTAAAATACTTAATCACATTCAAAACAAATACCTCCTAATACTTGGGTTTGTTACCACATAAATGGATAACTCATATAAATAATAACAATAAAAAGTAAATTTTCTATATTCTTCAATCCCTTTGATAATAGTAATCGCTTTTTCTCGATTTTCTTCGTCATTCAAATTTACATACTTGAATACATCATCAAAGTCAAAGACAGTTTCTATGAGTGCACTTAATTCTTTTCCTTTGCTCCACTACAAGAAAAGTAACATGTTGATTTAAGCTTGCCTCCCACTCCCATGTATTATTAAGAAGCGCTTGAATTTCCTTATTTCCTTTAATTTGAATCCTAATGTTTAAATTTAATTCATTCTCACTGTAAATCCTATGTCCATCATTTGTCTTACTTGCTGGGAAAAATAGTCCAATTCCTCATAATAACGTAACTTTCAAGGGAGAATGTAAAAATAAATGACAGCAAAAATTACATTCTTGGAATATCCATTACTTAGGAATATAATGGTGGTGTAACTCGAAATTTGTCAAATAACTCGGAAAATACATAAAGTTACTAGAGAAAGAGGGTACGTAAAGGTGGAGACTGAAAATTCCGATCGTTTCCTGACAGCATTTAATCGAATAGACCATAGATTACGAGATATTGTAGGCATTAAGGATTTTACGCCCTTTTATCGGCTCGTTGATCAAGCGAAGAAAAAAGAGGTATTGGTGAAAAAATACGAAGATGATTTACGGTCATACGCCGATCTGCGAAATGCAATTGTCCATCATCGTACTTCTATTAACTATGTAATTGCTGAACCACATACCGATGTAGTCGAAAGAATTGAATACATAGATGCTACGCTCGCTAAGCCTATGCTTGTCGGTCAAATGTTCCGAAAGAGAGTACTTGTTTTTCAAGAGAATGATTCCCTCAAGCATGTGTTAAAGGTTATTCACCAGCGAAAATATACGCAGTTCCCCGTCTATTTTAATAAACAATTTAGAGGGCTAATTACAACTGTAGGAATCACCAATTGGCTTGCCTCTAAAATGGGTGGCGACCATTTACCTAAAGGAATTCCTACGTTGCATGATATTTTAATGCATGAGAAAAATAGGGTGAATTACAAGTTTGTGAGCAGATACATAACGATATATGAAGCAGAAGAAATTTTTAAACAGGGAGTGGAAAGAGGTAGGCGTTTTGAGGCATTACTAATAACAGAACATGGCAAACCACACCAAAAATTAATAGGAATCATTACACCGTTAGATATTGTAAAAATTGATTAAAAAAAAACGAGACAAGCATTTACGGGCTTGAATGTCTCGCTTTATCTTTTAGGCTAATGTATAAGGACCCATTTGTTTGAACCTGTGCAAAAAAGACATCTTCAACGGAATGCACATTTTGTTTTTTAAGCTTCTTCATTACCCAGTCCTCTGTTAATTCGAGCTCAACAATATTTTCTTTGATAAGTTGCCCATCTGACACAACCTCTGTAGGCAAATAAGTAGGTGGGGAAACATCAGCTTTAACATCCTGCTTTGTGGCAACTTGCTCGGAGGTTTTTTGCAGGACACTTAGTTTTCCGTTTGTTTCAAGTAACGCATATTGAATATCCTGTACAGAAAAGATGGCTTGCTCACGCAGCATCATTGTCAGCTCGTCCATATGCAAACGATTTTTTCTTAAGGCAGATTCTAAAATAAGACCATTTTGTACGACAATCGTAGGTTTGTCATCAATAAGTACGCGAGCTTTTTTTGATTTAATCGTAATAATCGTCATTAAGTAGGTTAAGGCACTCCACCAGACAAGGGATATTACGCCATCTAAAAAGGGTGTTTCCTCCTGTGAGGCGATTTCTGAAGCAATTGATCCAAATGTAATACCAGTAATATAATGGAAAAATGTTAGTTGGCCCAATTGTTTCTTTCCAAGAATACGCGCCAAAATAAGTAAGATGAAGAATGAAAGTGTTGTTCGAAGAATCATTTCCCAAAAGTTAGCATGAATAAAGCTTTCCATGCATACATCAACTCCTTTTACAGCTGTCGAAACATAGCTTGTGCAAAATGGTTAATAGTATGCGACAATCGTCAATAACAAAAACTAAATAGAGTGAGGTGGCAGCATGAATAATCAAATAAACGTGGCAAATCCAATCTACCCCATTATGATTTTAATAGGTGTTGCTCATCTTATCAATGATACGATGCAAGCTGTTATTCCAGCTATGTTTCCAATCTTCAAAAGTGAGCTAGGATTGACCTTCACACAAATTGGTCTCATATCATTTGTCTTAAATATAGTTGCGTCTGCATTACAGCCTATTGTTGGGTTTGTCAGTGATAAAAAGCCAATGCCCTATGCATTACCAATAGGTATGATAAGTTCTTTTATTGCTATAACAATTATTGCTTTTACTACTCAATATTGGATTATTCTTATTGCGGTATTATTTTTAGGCTTCGGTTCAGCAATATTTCACCCTGAGGGTTCTAGAGTATCCTTTATGGCAGCAGGCTCTAAAAGAGGGCTTGCTCAATCGATTTATCAAGTTGGGGGGAATTCAGGACAAGCGCTTGCCCCATTAATTAGTGCCTATATTTTTGATATTTTCGGCCAGCGTGGTGCAGCAATTGTTTTAGTAGCGGCAACTTTTGGTATTATACTTTTAACTAAGATTGCAAAATGGTATAAAAAGCAATTAGAGCAGGAGCGCACAGCGAAGAAAAAACGTGTGTTGATTTCGACATTGCCACCATTAACAAAGAAGCAGGTAGGCGTAGCTTTAACCTTACTATTTACCATCATTTTTGCACGATCATTTTATACAACCAATATAACTAGCTTTTATGTATTTTATTTAATGGATCATTATGATGTGAATCTCCGTCTAGGACAAATCCTTATTTTCCTATTCATGGCGTTTGGGGTAGTGGGAACATTTTTCGGAGGCTCTCTGTCAGACCGAATTGGAAGAAAAAATGTTATTATTCTTTCCGTTGTAGTACCAATGCCATTTTGCCTAGCATTGCCTTATGTACCGCTATGGGCGGCTATGATATTTTTAGTGATCATTGGTACATTGATTATGATTAGCTTCTCTGTAACCGTGGTATACGCGCAAGAGCTAGTTCCTTCTAAAATTGGTACAATGGCCGGCTTAACAACTGGCTTTGCTTTTGGTATGGGGGCCATTGGAGCAATGGTTATTGGTGTTTTAATTGACCATAAAGGTATTGATTTTACAATGATGGTCGTTTCTTTATTGCCGTTATTATTGCTAATTGCCTTTTTCCTACCGAAGGATAAACCGGCAACTTCGGCGGCTTAGAAAAAACGCATCAGGACTGTAGGCAAACTCGGAATGGGTTTGCCTACATTTTTTTTACAATGAAATAAAGTTTTCAATTACGGTCGGAGTGCAGTTGCTATCAGTCCAGAGAGTTAAAATGAAGTGACAAAAGCCATCGAGAGGTACTTCCCGATGACTTTTATCTACAGCCTGAACGCTCCTTTAAAAAAGAGAGCGCGTTTTTTATTGTCTTAATGGGGATAAAAATTCTGCAGGAAGCTTTTCTTGATCGATCACATAGCCCTCTGAAATATGAACCTCATGCATCTTATCGTTGTAAGTAAATTTAAAGACACCGTTGTCAAAATCCGTGCCGATTTCCTTGAAGAAGATACCTTCGATGGATACATATTTCGGACATGTAAATGCTACTTTAAAGTTCTCCTGTTCTTTAATTAAGTAAGCACGAACACCTTTTTCGTATGTCTCGTTAGCATCATCATCAGTAGGACGTTGAACAGCTACAATATGAAAATCTACAAAAGGAACTTCTTTTAACAGTACGTTAAGGAACGAACCTTTAGTAATCTCCTCCCAGCGACTTTGTGCGCTTTGTCCTACAATAATTTGTGAAATGCCATAGTTTTTCGCCACTTCTGCAATGACTTTCTGAATGGGGCGTTTTTCATTATCTTGCAAAATGAATTTCTCGACCTCAAGTTCGTCTGATAACTTTTTCCATTGCTCAATATAACTAGATTTTTCAGCGTCAAATGCATCAAGGGGTTGCGAATCAACTGAAAGAATATAGAGTGGGCAATCTAGCATTGTTGCCATTTTGTGCCCTCTACGTATCAAACGTTCACCATTTAAGCCATAGTAAACACAAACTAATATACTTTCGTCTAAACGCCCTTTTACATGCCTCATAAAAATGTACACCTCTTATCTGTTGGTATTTTGTTAATTTCACTGTTGATTTCGAAAAATTATCCTAAAACAGCTAAAATCGATGCTGTTACAGTGCATTATGCTCATTTATATTGTATACTTAAAAATGTATAAAAGTTAACGAAATATATTGGAAAACCCTTGAAGCAATAAGCTTATATCAATGATTTAAAGTTATTTAATTTATGCATTGCGTGCATCTAAGCTTAATTGATTTCATATGCCACACTATTATGCAGTGTGTTAAATAGATAGTCAAGTGTCTTTATAATGCTGATATAATTGAGTTGTAACTGTATAAATTATCTGATTTTCCACAAGTTATTTAGGCTTGCATCGGGTTAGAGGTGACTAAATAACTAAACATACCATTTTCAATGAATGACAAGACACTTTAACACCCCATCACTTTCCATTTGCAAAATTTCAAGAATATATCTGATATGTTACTTAGCTTAAACAAATTGCTATAGTTTTAGCACTTACCATTCCAATCACCACAAAAATTTGCTTGATGATTTTGATAGTAGGAGGTTTTCATTTGGTTACAGTTCTTATCGCGATACTTTTGCCATTTGTCTGTGCTGCACTTATCCCATTGCTGTATAGGCGACTAAGGCGTGTAACACATCTTGGCTGGTTTGTTTTTTCTGTTCCATTCATCTTGTTTCTTTTACTTGCGCGCTATATTCCTCAAATTGCCGGAGGTAAAACATTTATCCATACATATGAGTGGATTCCCTCTTTTAATATAAATATTACAACTTACCTAGATGGGCTCAGTATGATTTTTGGCTTACTGATTACAGGTGTAGGTAGTTTAGTCATTTTATATTCTATTTTTTATTTGTCAACGAAAGAATCTCTTCACCATTTTTACTGCTATTTATTACTATTCATGGGCGCTATGCTTGGCGTTGTCTTTTCAGATAACCTAATGGTATTATACACATTTTGGGAATTAACGAGTGTGTCATCATTCCTATTAATTGCATTTTGGCATCATAGAAAGGCATCACGTGCAGGTGCTAAAAAAGCAATGATGATTACAGTCTTTGGCGGTCTCTCTATGTTAGCTGGTTTCCTGATGCTATATGTAGCTGCTGATACATTTAGTATTCGTGAAATTGTAGCTCATGTAGAGGTTATCCGTGATCATGCCCTATTTACTCCAGCATTAATCTTAATTTTACTAGGGGCTTTTACAAAATCTGCACAATTTCCATTTCATATTTGGCTACCGGACGCCATGGAAGCACCAACACCTGTTAGTGCATACTTACACTCAGCCACAATGGTAAAGGCAGGGATTTATTTAGTTGCCCGCTTTTCACCAGTTTTTGGCGGAGAAGCGATTTGGTTCTGGCTCGTAAGTGTTATTGGTCTTGTTACACTTTTCTGGGGATCATTTAATGCAGTTCGCCAAACGGATTTAAAGGCGCTTTTAGCCTTTTCAACGATAAGTCAGCTAGGCTTAATTATGAGTCTATTTGGTCTAGGGTCTGTGGGTCATTACTATGGCTACACTAAAGACTCTATTATATATACACAAGCAAGTTTTGCTGCTCTTTTTCATCTCATCAACCACTCCACATTTAAAGGAGCCTTATTCATGATGGTTGGGATTGTCGACCATGAAGTGGGAACTCGGGATATTCGCCGTTTAGGTGGCTTAATGTCCTTAATGCCTATTACATTTACAATCGCAGTCATTGGTAGCTTTTCTATGGCAGGATTACCACCATTTAATGGTTTCTTGAGTAAAGAAATGTTTTTTGCAGCGGTCTTGGCTATTCGGGATGTAGAGGCCTTTTCCATTGCTGATGTAGGGTTATTTTTCCCATTAGTAGCATGGGTAGCCAGTATCTTTACCTTTGTCTACAGTTTAATTTTAATTAGTCGAACATTTTTGGGTAAACTACAGCCTGAGAAAATAGATAGAAAACCACATGAAGCTCCATTGGGCATGCTAATATCACCCATTATTTTATGTCTGTTAGTAGTCGGTATCTTTTTCTTCCCGAACGTGTTAGGTCATTATATTTTAGAGCCAGCCATGGCAAGTATTTATCCTACATTCCCAACAGCCAATGAATTAACACCACATATTTCTGCTTGGCATGGAATTAATGCGGAATTGTTCATGACGTTAGGAGTCATTGTACTCGGGATCATCTTATTCAAAACATTGAAAAGCTGGAAGCCGATGTATCGCATTTTTTCACAAAAATATACGTTTAATAATTACTATAATCGAATGATAGAAATAAGTGAAAGTGGTTCAGAGAAGCTTACTCGCAAATATATGACAGGTAATTTAACCCATTATTTTGTCTATATATATGTATTTTTCGTGGCACTAATCGCTGGTTATTTTATTTATTCAGACGCAATGACCTTTAATTTTGATATGGACTCCACGATTGAGTCATACGAATTAATTCTTGTATTTGTTATGGTATTCGCTGCAGTTTGGATGATTTTTGCAAAGGGTCGCGTTACAGCCATGCTATTAAATGGCGTATTAGGCTATTCAATTGCCTTCTTCTTTGTCATTTTCCGCGCACCAGATTTAGCGTTAACACAATTAGTTGTAGAGTCAGTAACAACTGCATTATTCCTTTTATGCTTTAAGTATTTACCAGACTTAATGCCTGAGGCACCTCGCAAAAGGGTGCAATGGTCTAAAGCGATGATCTCTATTTTTGTCGGTGCAACAGTCACAATGGTTGGTCTAGCTGTAGTGCACTACGAGCAATTTGAGCCAGTATCCACTTATTTTAATGATGCCTATGAGCTAGCGGGTGGTTCCAACATAGTTAATACAATTCTAGGGGATTTTCGTGCCTTTGATACAATGCTTGAGGTTGTAGTGCTTCTGATTGCTGGCTTAGGGGTTTATACACTAACAAAGCTTAAGCCTCGGAAGGAGGAAGCAGATCATGAAAATTAATGATGTGATATTACGGACAGTCACTAAGGCAGTCGTCTTCATTATTTTAACACTTGGCGTGTATTTGTTCTTTGCGGGACACCACGCTCCAGGTGGTGGCTTTATTGGTGGCCTCGTGTTAGCTTCTGGCATTGTATTATTGTATCTTGCTTACGATATAGAGACTGTGCATAAGGGAATGCCGTTTGACTTTAAAAAGGTTGCGGCTCTTGGTGTATTGCTGGCAACAGGTACGGCAATTGGTTCTTTGTTTTTCGATGTACCATTTTTAACACAGGCTTATACGTATATAAATGTCCCGATTTTCGGGAAAATGGGTTTTTCAACCGTAACCATTTTTGAAGCAGGAGTAGCTTTGACGGTGGTGGGTGTTGTCGTGACAATTATTTTAAGCATAAGTGAGGATGAGTAGCCGATGGAATCTTTAATACTTGTTTTAGTAGGTATATTAGTAGCTGTTGCGACGTACTTAATCCTCTCTAAACAGTTATTACGTGTTATTTTAGGCACTGCTGTTTTATCACATGCTGCCCACTTACTAATTCTAACAATGGGAGGTCTTAAAAAAGGGGATGTACCATTATTAGGCGAATCAGAGGGTCCTTATACAGATGCATTGCCGCAAGCCCTAATTCTAACAGCTATTGTTATTAGTTTTGCTGTGACTGCGTTTGTTCTCGTTTTAGGCTATCGAGCGTACAAAACAAATGGTTCAGGGAATTTTGATGAATTGAGGGGTACGCCGGATGAGTAATATGATTGTTTTACCATTAATAGTACCGGTAATTACAGCTATTTTACTGGTGTTTTTAAAAGAGCATGTCTTTTTACAACGGATTATTAGTTTACTGACATTAAGCTTTATCGTTATTATTAGCGTGATTTTATTAGTAGAAATTCAAGAACAAGGGATATTGCGCATTGACTTTAGTGGTTGGGCACCTCCTTTTGGTATCTCATTTGTGGCAGATTCCTTCGCAACACTACTCGTGTTAATAGCAAATATTGTAGCAGTTATTTGTATGCTCTATGCAATATTCACAATGGAGTTAAGGTATGAAAAAATGTATTTTTATCCATTTACCTTACTAATGGTAGCTGGTGTTAATGGTTCATTTTTGACAGGAGATATCTTTAACTTATTTGTATGTTTTGAGGTGATGTTGCTGGCTTCATATGCACTTATTAGTATAGGTGGGGAAAAGGTTCAACTCCGTGAAGCATTAAAATATGTGCTGATTAATATTGTAGCGTCTTGGATTTTCTTGGTGGCATTGGCTTTTCTTTATGGAACAGTCGGTACATTAAATATGGCCCATATTTCTATGCGTGTGATGGAAGCCGGTGCTAATCCACTTATTACAACAGTGGCACTCATTTTCTTAATTGTCTTTAGCTTAAAGGCGGGACTGCTATTATTCTTCTGGCTGCCTGGCTCTTATAGTGTACCTCCCACTGCCATTGCCGCTTTATTCGCAGCACTATTAACAAAGGTTGGGATTTATGCACTCGTAAGAACCTTTACATTGCTTTTCCCAAATAATACCGAAGTCACGCATATGGCACTTGGCATTATGGCGGGTATTACAATTATAGCTGGCTGTATCGGTGCTCTTTCAGGGCGTGATGTTAGAACAATCGCTTCTTATAATGTATTGATTGGTGTTGGGTTTATAGTAGCTGGTCTAGCGATTGGTACTGAGTCTGCCTTACAGGGCGTTGTCTATTATTTAATGCATGATATGGTGGCAAAGGCTATGTTATTTTTAGCTGTCGGCATGATGATTTATGTAACTGGAGAAACAGTCATAGATAAAATGAGTGGGCTTATTCGCAACTATCCGTTCTTTGGATGGCTATTCTTTGTAGCCATGTGTTCATTAGCGGGTATCCCGCCATTGAGTGGCTTTTTAGGGAAGGTTTTAATTGGACAAGGTGCGATAGAGGGCGGCAATTTTGTTCTATTAGGTCTAGGGTTTTTCTCTAGTTTAATTGTTTTGTATTCATTACTGCGGATATTTCTCTCCTCCTTTTTTGGAGAGACCATTATTAGTTTAGAGGATGAAAAGCCTTTACCCAAACGTGTAATACTGCCGTTAACTTTATTGGCTGCTTGTACAATTAGTTTAGGAATAGGAGCGGAGAAATTAGCTCCCTTTGTCACCGATGCAGCAGAAACGTTATATACACCATCTATCTATATAGACGCTGTTCTAGATGGTGAACAATGGCAAGGTGAGGTGAATAAATAATGGCGATGCAGTTTATTTTGAATTTATTTATCGCAGCACTTTGGTTACTTTTGCAAGATGAAGTGACACCACAATTTTCAACGTTTTTAATGGGGTTTATCGTAGGAATGGGCATATTATATGCGATGCACCGGTTTTATGGGACCCAATTTTACTTGCGACGAGTCTTTTCGATTATCAAGCTATTATGGCTATTTAATTGGGAGCTATTTTTATCAAGCTATAGCGTATTAAAGCAAATTACTACACCAAAGCTAAACATTACGCCAGGTATTTTTACGTATAAAACCGCACTCAAGGGTGATTGGGAAATTACGGCGCTAGCATTATTGCTAACATTAACACCTGGCTCTGTCGTCATGGAAGTTTCTGAAGAGGGCGATGTCTTTTATATTCATGCGATGGACATTGAGCAGTCTAAGGATGCTGTTATTCGCTCTATTGGGAAGTTTGAACAAGCAATAATGGAGGTGACGCGTTAATGATAGAGAATATTTTACTTCTGGCTCTCGCCTTCTTTAGTATTTCCATCGCGCTGTCGTTGTATCGGGTTATCCGAGGCCCATCTATGCCTGACCGAGCCATTGCTCTCGATACAATTGGTGTAAATCTTTTATCCGCTATTGCGATTGTTTCGATTATATTAAAAACAAAGGCTTACTTAGAAGCCATTCTTATATTAGGTATTTTAGCGTTTATTGGGACCATTGCTTTTACAAAATATATTGAAAGAGGTGTGATTGTTGAACGTAAATCAAATGATTGAATGGGCGGCAGTCATCCTCATTCTAATCGGGTCGATTGTGAGTGTTATTAGCGCATTTGGCATGATTCGTTTACCAGATGTTTATACGCGATCACATGCTGCTACGAAAAGCTCCACGTTATCCGTGTTAACTTGCTTATTAGGTGCATTTATATACTTTTGGGTGCACGATGGTTATGTTAGTGTCCGATTAATTTTAGGTATTCTATTCGTCTTTGTTACAGCTCCAGTTGCTGGACATTTAATCTGTCGAGCGGCTTATCGTTCTCATGTTCCATTAGCGGAAGGCTCTGGCGAGGACCAATTAAAAGATAAATTATTTACAGAAGACAAATAAGCAAGAGACCTCCAAATGGGGGTCTTTTTTATTTCCGCGGAAATTTTGTTAAAGAATGAAGGGATAATTATTAAGCTTTCGGAAAATAGTAAAGAAAGTGAACTTGAAAACAATAAATTGACTTATCTGAAAATTTAGCATATAATAATTCGTTAAAAATTTTCTAGTTTATCTTGATTATTATTTCAAAAGAGTATATCTTAATTAGCAGATAGTTTTTTTATTCTCAAACATGAATAAATATCCAATCAACTATTTTCGAGAAATGTATTCTCATACACAATACATTATAAATAAAAGGAGATGCTTAAAGATGAAGAATAAGTTTTTCATGATAATTCTTGTCCTAGCTATTGGCGTACTAGCAGCTTGTGGCGCTAAAGAGGATAATGCAAATAATAATGCTGATGGTAGTACAGACAAACAAGTATTAAAAGTTGGTACTTCAGCAGACTATGCGCCATTTGAATATGTTGACGCTGCAAAAGGTGAAGAAATTATTGGATTTGATATTGATTTAATTAAATTGGTTGGGGAAAAAATAGGTGTGGACATGCAAGTGCAAGATATGGACTTCAACAGTCTTGTACCAGCGTTACAAGCAGGAAAAATTGATGTAGTCATTTCTGGTATGACACCAAACCCTGAGCGTGAAAAGGTAGTAGATTTTTCTGATCAATACAATGAAACAGAGCAAGTAATCATTGTTAAAAAGGATAGCGGTATTAAAAAGGAAGCTGATTTAGCTGGTAAAAAAGTCGGTGTGCAAACAGCCTCTATTCAAGAAAACTTAGGTAATGAAATTGCTAAAAAAGTGGATGTTTCAGTTGAAGGACGTACACGAATTCCTGAAATTATTCAAGATATGATGTCTAAGCGCTTAGACGCAGGCATTTTAGAGGGTGGCGTTGCGAAGGGTTATTTAAAAACAAATGATCAATTAGCAGCCTTCCCTGTAGAAGAACAGCCCGAGGATTTCAAAGCGATTGCTGTGCCAAAAGGCAGTGATTTAAAAGAAAAAATTAACAAGGCATTAAAAGAACTAGCTGAAGAAGGAAAAATCCAAGAGCTAGAAGAAAAATGGTTAGAAAAAGTTGAATAATACTTGCATGCGATAGCTCTTATTTGGGCTATCGCTTATGCTTTTCAGTTCAATCTAATATGCTTCGGCATGATTACGTCTAGATTTTGTCGAGTGTGCTAGAAAAGAACCACTCTCATATCTGTGACAACCGCCAGAAGCTTCTGTATTTGTTGTTTCGCTTTCAGTGCAAAAAAGAATTGCTGAATCAAGATGAAAAAGAAAGGAGGGAGCGCTGTGAATTTGGATTTTACAGCTATCGTTCCCTCTATTCCTTATATTTTAAAAGGGATAGGTGTTACACTTCAAATTGCAATTGGTGCATCCATCATTGGGTTTATCGTCGGTATATTACTAGCTTTATGTAAAATTGGAAAGGTAAAAGTTTTACGCTGGTTTGCTGACTTTTATACGTCAATTTTCCGTGGTACACCACTAGTATTACAATTATTAATTATTTATTATGCAGTACCACAATTATTAGATATTCAAATCGAGCCTATTCCAACGGCCATTATTGCATTTGGTTTAAATTCAGGTGCATATATTTCGGAAATTATTCGTGCAGGTATTAATGCAGTGGATAAAGGGCAAATGGAGGCGGCACAAGCTCTTGGCATTCCTTATGCAAAGATGATGAAGGATATAATTATCCCGCAGGCAGTAAAAAATATTTTGCCCTCTCTAGTTAATGAATTTATTACACTAAATAAAGAAACTGCAGTTGTCACAGTAATTAGTGCCCTTGATATAATGCGTCGTGCTTATATCGTAGGTGGTTCGACATATCGATATCTTGAGCCTTTACTATTTGCCGGTATTATCTATTACCTCATGACACTTGTTTTAACGTTCCTTGGTAAACGAATCGAGAAGGGAATGAGAAAAAGTGATTAAAATTGAAGATCTACACAAATCATATGGTCAGAATGAAGTACTAAAAGGTATTTCAACCGAAGTTAAAGAAAAAGAAGTAATTGCTATTATCGGACCTTCAGGATCTGGCAAATCAACATTCCTTCGTTGCCTAAACTTATTAGAACTCCCTACGAGTGGAAAGGTAACGATTGCTGGGGATGTTCTTACAGATAAAGGGACGAATATTATGAAAATACGGGAAGAAGTTGGGATGGTATTTCAGCATTTTCATCTTTTCCCACATAAAACAGTGTTAGAAAATTTAACGTACGCTCCAATTAATGTAAAGGGAATGGATAAAGCGGTTGCGATAAAAAATGCAGAAGAGTTACTTAAGAAAGTAGGGCTCTTTGAAAAGCGCCAAGAGTATCCAAACCGTCTCTCTGGTGGACAAAAACAACGTGTTGCCATTGCCCGAGCGCTTGCGATGGATCCAAAGGTTATATTATTTGATGAACCAACGTCAGCACTCGATCCAGAAATGGTTAAAGAAGTATTGGCTGTTATGAAAAACCTAGCGGACAGCGGCATGACAATGTTAATTGTGACACATGAAATGGGCTTTGCACGTGAAGTTGCTGATCGTATACTCTTCTTAGATGGTGGCAAGCTCATTGAGGATGCTCCTCCCGAGCAGTTTTTTACAGCGCCTTCAACACAGCGAGCAAAGGATTTCTTAGAAAAAGTTTTATAAATAATTAAACGCAGTAAGTTCTCTTTGAGAGGGGAACTTACTGCGTTTTTTATTAAGAACGCAAAATATAAGGTTATGCCCCTATTGTGATGTAATTAGTTGAGAGAAAGAAGATGCATCAAATTGGTTTTGTAATGATTCGAATGTAAATAATTCTTCAATATGATAAGTCCCCGCTGGATATTTGTTATCTAGAAGTTCTCTAGCAATGGCAGCTGCAACCTTTGCTGTCACAAGTGATTCATCACGACCTTTAAAGTCTAGTGTCACATTCGCTTCTTTATGTTGTATCTTACCAATAGCTTCAATTTGTATGGAGCATACATCTGTACCCATTTTTATTTTTTGAACGAGGGAGGCAAGCATGGATTGTACTCCTTTAAATTTCAATAAATAGGCAATACGACTTTTTTGTAAGAAGGCGACAAACCAATTAAGTGATTCTACATCAAAGCCTAATCTCGTCACAATGGGAACACTAGGAAAATGATGAGCTAATGTGTGCTGATCTGAAAAGTTGAATTGGTACACACTACGTTTTCCAATATCCCTAAATTGCACAGATCTCTTACTAGTGAAATTAGTAATAATCTGATTTTCGTAATGGGAATACGGAATATTTAATTGTTGCAAAATCCAAAGAATAGCTGCAGTGCCATGCGTATCTCCGGCTCCAAGTAAAATAGAAATATGAAGCTTCTCCATAGTGGTTAATGGCTTGGTCGCATGCATGGCCATTATATTAGTTAGTCCTGGAGCCATACCGACACTGAATATGGCAGTTGAACGATACTCTATAGCTATCGAATGAAGATTTTTTAGTTGTTTGAGGAAGGTATGGCTAGCAGTAATATCAATATACTTAATTCCTTCTTTCAAGCAGAGCTCTGCAAATGTAGTATCTTGTTGCTCCAAACACATAATGACCAAGGCTACATTGGCTAATTGCTGTGGATGTACAGTTTTAGATACATCCATTTGTAAAGGTGCCCCGAGACCATTATGCTGTGCACAAAACTGTCTGGCTTTTTCTAAATTCCTTCCGGCGATACATACTCTATTTGGGTAACTAGAGAGTAGTATTTTTGCAATTTTACGACCAACTTCACCATATCCGCCAACGATTAATATATTATCTCTTGTCATTTGTTAACCTCTTCTTTAATGGCTAATAAGGCGTCGACCATATGTGATTTAAAATATGGAATTACCGTTGAAAATCCGACTTCATGTAATAGGTCCGTTAGCAATTCAAGTGTAATTGGATAGGTAGAGGAGCCAAAGGATTGCTCAAAGCGTAACCAGTGTTCCTCAGATAAATCATTTTGCAGCATAGAGCTTCGCCAATACTTGAGTTGGTGTTGGAATGATACAGCTGACATGTCTGCATTAATGGATGATATGAATAAAATTCCGCTATCCTGTAAGCTATCCGACAATTTTTGTAGTAGAGCTTTTTTTTGTTCATGTTCCTCAATAAAATGTGAAACTAAGTGACAGGAAGCCACTTCAAACTGATGGTCAAACACTAACGCAAGTAAATCTTCTTCATACCAGTCAATATGAAGAGGGGATTCCAATTTCTCAATATGTTTACGGGCAGCCTGTAGCATAATTTTAGAAGTATCAATGGCTGTAAAGTGAGAGAAGGGGAAAGCTTGGCCTAGGGAAAAGAGTTCCTGACCGCCACCAGCTCCAACTATTAGCATGTTATCAGTGGGATAACTTTGAAGAATATCGGTCATCATGTCATAGATAAGGTCATAACCACTAATTTTTTGTCGAATAGTATTTTGGTACTTAGAGACATTAGGATTGTGCCAGTCATGTTGTGGATTTTTCATTTTTACCTCCTTGTTGTACAATTTAATTAAGAATTATTCTCAATTATAAATGCTTATGGAAAATGTGCTATCCCATAATTCTGGGGGGAGGAACTTTGTGCAAGATATTCATTATTGGAAAAGAAGGTCAGAAGTCCACTTAAAAGATAATCAGAATTCAGTTCAATACCGACAAAAGATGATAGAAGAATTGCGTGATTTTATTAGTTTTGACGCATATTGTTGTACGATGACAGATACTCAAACCCTTTTTTCTATAGGAGCTGTTACAGAGCAATCAATAGAGGATATCCATCAGCAAATAATGTCTTTGGAATACGACTCACAAGATATAAATAGCTATGTATATCTTGTGGAAAGTGGCAAATACATCGGTAAACTTAGCGATGTGAGTAGTCAGAGTAAACGTTATCGAGAGGTGTTAGAGCCCCATGGATTTAGTGATGAAATTCGAGCTGCATTGATGTTTCAGGGGCAATGCTATGGGTTTTTAACACTGTTTAAAAGGATAGACAATGGACAACCCCATTTCCAAGATGCTGATGTAAATCAAGTGAAAATCCTCATGCCTGTTATGGCTGAGGCATTAATGGGGTTCTACCATACGATTATAGATGAGCGACTCTTTATCGAAGAGGAACAGAGTGGAATCATTATTTTGGATGAAGAACATCATATTATTTCCACCAATACAAAGGCGGCTCAATTGTTAACACTTTTAAGAAACAATGAAGGCTTGCTTGATTGGCAAATACCCAAACCAATTCAGGCATTTTGTGCAAAGCTACAGGCTAACAAATTGAACAGCCAATATTCGTTATTAGTGCCAATTAATAATAAGGGTTATGTAACAGTCCAAGCATCAGTTCTCATGACTGCAGATTCACAGCAGCAAATAGCTATACTATTAAATGAAGCATCTCCTAAAGAAATGTTAACCTATTTACTGATAGCCTATCATCTTACACCTAGAGAAAAGGAAGTAGTAGTTGAAGTAATAAAGGGGATACCGACAAAAATTATTGCACAAAACCTCGGAATTTCTAGTTATACCGTTCAAGATCATTTAAAGCTAATTTTTCAAAAGGTAGATGTTGCCGATCGGAATGAATTAGTATGGAAGCTCTTTACTCGTTTTAATTGAATAAATAAGCCTTACGTAAATCTGTTTATGTTCATAAAAGGGAGCATGAGCAGATTTTTTTGCTTTCTTGACAAAATTATAGGTCGAAAGGTTAAGAAAAATTAACCTAAAAAATGGAATTATTTCGTAGAAGAAAATAGGGGAGTTGTACTATAATAAAAACCAGTAGGAGAGTCCTGAGAAAAATACAATACTCGACACCAGTTTTAGGTAGTAAGAAATAGAAAATAGAATACATTTGCTTTTATTATTCTGAAAATTCGGTTAAAAGGAGGAAGCAATGATGACGTGGACTTTTTATTTAAACGTTACAAATGACACAGACCGAGATTTAGAGTTAGTAGAATCGCAGTTACACTGGGGTTATTGGAATACAGATGGTGAAGAGGATAAAAAACCTCAAACGATTAAGGCAGGTGAAACGGTTCAAGCTGTTGGAGCCAAATCAGCCTTTGGGCCAAATGGCTATGAATTTTCTTGCTCCTGGAAAGATAAAAATAATACAACACAATCACCATATGGGGTAATAAGCCTTTATGTAAATGTTCCCTATAATGACCCAAATGAAGCTAGATGTCTAGCAAATGGATATTTTGAAGTAACAGAGTGGAAAGACATTCCACACGATGGTCATAACTTTGTTCGAAATATACGAATCTCTAATAAAATGGATAAATTGAAACAAAAAGAAATAAGAAATAATTTATTTACGGACTGGTCCAAAATCAAAACATTAAACGAAATTGAAGATGTTCGAGAAATTGATTTAAACCAATCCATTCCCAGTGGTGTTCATTTTGAAAAAATGCCATTATTTCGAACGCCTCTCTTCAACATTTCTAAAAAATTATGGGACGGGGTCAATGATTTAGAAATTGATAGCCTTTATTTAAAGCAGCGAGAGGCACAACAGTATTTTTCTGTAGAGGTAACTTGCTTAAGAGGAGATGCTTCTAAAATTGAAACTGTTACTAAAAAAGGAAAAATTACAGTCATAGATGAGTATGGATTGTCTACTGCTAGTAAGGTGGTGGAGGAAAAGGTTTGTACGATTGAAACTGCCCTTAAATTTACTGAGAAGGCATCTGTATCAGATGAAAAAGTCGTGAAAGCGAGCGTAGCACAGGAACTACAGGCAGAATTAAAGGCGAAATTCAATATTTTAAATGCTGTGACAAAAGAGCAACATCAAACAGAGAAAAATTCAAAGACTAGGGTTTTTGAAGCTCCCTCTGATAAGGATATGGACGTTGTGCCATGGATTTTTAGTAAAATGATTCTTCTTTACCGAACAGACAATAATAATATCACAACACTCATTGGTGCATCTGAATGGGATTATGCAGTCTTACACCGTACGCATGTATACGATGTGATGAATAACGCGAAGAAAAAAGTACCGACAGGAGGAGCGTACTAAAATGGCGACTTGGACATTTTCATTAATGATTACAAATGCAACAGACCGTGAGCTTGAAGTGTTTCAGTCACAATTGGAATGGGGAATCTGGAACACCCAAGATGAGGAGGACAAGGAGCCGGTTAGTATCCCACCAAATACAACATTACAAGCATTGGGCATAAAAGCATCCACTGGTCCAAATGGCTATGAATGCTCTTGTTCGTGGCGTGATAAGGTACAGCCAGGCGAAAAATCCTATGGCACCATCTCGCTTTTCCTGGACGTACCTCAAAAAAGTAAGAATCGATCTGAATGCTTAGCTGACCATCAATTGCACGTAGATAGTTGGGAAGACTTGTCTGAAAAAGGACATAACTTTGTAAGATCTATCATTGTGACTAATAAGAATGTTTAGAAGAAAGTGGAACAAACATCATGAAAATAGAGCTTAAAACTATAGCAAAGGAGGATGAAGCACTTCTCTATGAAATCTATGCCTCTACAAGAAATGAAGAAATAGATTCATGGGGATGGTCGGCTGAACAAAAGACACTTTTTTTAGATATGCAATGGCGTGCACAGCAAGCTTCCTACAATCAGCAATTTCCAAGAGCGAGTCATTGGAAAATTGTCGTAGATGCTGAGGGCGTTGGCAGGTTTCTCACGGAAGAGCAACCTGAATACCATCATCTTATAGATATAGCTTTATTGCCAAATTACCAAGGGAGAGGCATTGGGACACTTCTTATTGTTCAACTTCAGAAAAAGGCGAAGGAACAACGCAAAGCAGTTGTATTACAAGTTCTTAAAACTAATTCTGCAAGAGATCTTTATGAAAAACTAGGATTTCAAGTTATTCAAGAAGATGAGATTTATATGAAAATGCTATGGAAATAAAAGAAAAGGAGAGTGTTGGCATGTCAGAGGCGTATCTAGGTGAAATTCGTATGTTTAGTGGTAAGTTTGCTCCAATAGGTTGGGCTCTTTGTAATGGACAACTGTTATTGATTAATCAGTATCAGGCTCTTTATTCATTAATAGGAAATAAATATGGTGGGGATGGAATAACAAATTTTGCTTTACCAGACTTACGTGGAAGAATCCCCATTCATTTAAGCTCGCAATATCCTATCGCGAGTAATGGCGGAACGGAAAAAGTAACACTAACAGAAACGAATTTACCAGCCCATACTCATATAGTTTCAGCAAATAAAGAAAAAGCGGATACAACAGAAAGCTCGCCAGCTAATAATGTATGGGGAAAAGCTGATTTAAAGAATTATCAAACAAATATAGCTAGTGATATTGTGCGAATGAATACAGATTTAGTGGCGTCTGTGGGTGGAAATCAACCTCATGAGAATATGATGCCATCAATGGCCATTAATTTTATTATTGCCACGCAGGGTCTTTACCCTGATTTTTCTTAAAAGGGGGAGAGTATATTGGCAGAACCGTTCTTAGGAGAAGTACGGCTATTTAGTTTCGACAAAATACCTCAAAATTGGTTACCGTGTGATGGCCGACTATTACAAATAAGACAGCATACAGCACTTTATTCATTAATAGGAAACCTCTATGGGGGAGATGGTAAGACTACTTTTGCGCTACCTGATTTGCAAGGAAGAGTACCACTTCATAAAAGTGATCAAATTACCTATGGGTCCATAGGCGGTGAGGCAACACATACATTGACAATAAATGAAATGCCTAATCACACGCATGAAGTTTATGCTGATGAAGGCGTAACAAATAAACCATCCCCAATGAATAACGTATGGGGAAAATTTGATGGAAATCCTATGTTTTCTAGTAATGTAAATACTCAAATGAGTTCAACGGCGATGACAGTTACAGGACAAAGTCAGGCGCATAATAATATGCAACCATATCTAGTAGTATCGTTTTGTATTGCAATAAATGGAATTTATCCACCTAGAAGCTAAGGAGGGACAAAAATATGGCAGATGCCTATTCAGGAGAGATTCGAATATTTGCTGGGAATTATGCACCAAGAGATTGGGCTTTTTGTGATGGCAGTACATTACTTATTCAGCAGCATGCCGTGTTATATTCGATTATTGGTAATAGATTCGGTGGGGATGGCAAAACAGATTTTAAGTTACCAGATTTAAGAGGTAAAGCGCCCATGCACTACGGATCTGGCACAGGACTTACAACAAGAGAATTTGCCAAAGAAGTAGGGGTAGAAAGTGTGACATTAAATAACGAGCAGATTCCTGCCCATAAGCATGTATTACAAGGAAGCTCGAAAACAACTGGTGGAGATAGTAGTCCAGAAGGTGCTATTTGGAGTGCTATAGGAGGATTAAATCCGAAGAAATTATATAAAGAGTTTACAGCAAATACAAAAGTAAATATTCATCAGCAAGCAATTGGTTCAACTGGAGGGAATTTGCCACATAATAACATGCAGCCTTATGTAGCACTAAACTTTATTATTTGTTTGTATGGTGAATACCCAGTGAATGGGGAGTGATGTAAATGAAAAAACGTCAACAAGTATATGTTGTCCTTATGTTGATTGCAATGTTGCTCATAATTGTACAACCGTTTTTAGAATTACAAGTAGCGAGGGCAGCAGTTACAACTATCTTTCCAAGTAAGATTGTAACGGGAACTGTCTTTCAAGGAATGCCGAATAGCGTTGGTATTTTAGAAGAAATAGCCGGCGTAGGTGGTTATGATTCAGGTGATCAGACAAACACTGCTTATGTAAAATTTTACTTGCCGTCAAACTATGATTATTCTAATGCGAAATTAAGTCTTACACCTATTCCTGGTTCGGATAGTGGTGGAGATATATCCAATTTGACAATTAATATTGGTAGCTCGGACGATTGGACATTTACTGAAGGGAATACATATTCTCTAGCTGATTTACCAAGTAATGTAGGGATTGAGAAGAATTTTTCAAAACCAACTTATAGTTTTAATAATTTCGATTACCCTATTTTATTACCTATCGGTGATTTACTTACCGAACAGAATATTAATGATATAAGTAATAGTAATATTATTACTCTAATTCTTTCCTCACCTAATATGAAAGATGACTATGCTGTTTTTAACAACATTTCATTAGTCGATTTTAACACCTCACCTCAAGTGAAACATACAGTCAGTTTTGAAACAGATGGAGGAAGTGCGGTACCAAGTCAAACGGTTGTTAATGGCAGTATGTCAACGATGCCGGAGATAGAGCCGACGAAAGCGGGCTATACATTTGGAGGCTGGTATAAAGACGTTGGTTATACACAGACCTATGATTTTAATAGTGTTATCAACTGAGGCTACGACAATTTACGCCAAGTGGAATGCACAGACGTATACCGTGAGTTTTGAAGTGGACGGAGGAAGTGCCATATCCCATCAATCCGTTGCGCACGGAGGAAAGGCAACGATGCCGCATGTAGAGCCAACGAAAGCAGGCTATACATTTGGCGGCTGGTATACAGATGCTGGCCATACACAAGTCTATGATTTTACTAGTGTTATCACTGAGGCTACGACAATTTACGCCAAGTGGAATGCACAGACGTATACCGTGAGTTTTGAAGTGGACGGAGGAAGTGCAGTATCGGATCAATCCGTAGCGCACGGTGGAAAGGCAACGATGCCACAGATAGAGCCAACGAAAGCAGGCTATACATTTGGCGGCTGGTATACAGATGCTAGTTATACACAGACCTATGATTTTAATAGTAACATCACAGGTAACATGAAAATTTATGCTAAATGGAATGCGCAGATGTATACCGTGAGTTTTAATACGGATGGGGGAAGTGCAGTATCCGACCAATCCGTAGCCTATGGTGAAAAAGCGAGTGCGCCAACCCCAGCACCGACA
>NZ_JBXAHN010000011.1:0-81762 GCF_058795135.1 Lysinibacillus sp. GW823-FHT06C08 | reverse complement strand
CAAGTCTATGATTTTACTAATGTCATCACAGAAAACACGACAATTTACGCCAAGTGGAACGCACAGACGTATACCGTGAGTTTTAACACGGATGGGGGAAGTGCAGTATCCGACCAATCCGTAGCCTATGGTGAAAAAGCGAGTGCGCCAACCCCAGCACCGACAAAAGCGGGTTACACATTTGAAGGCTGGTATACAGATGCTGGTCATACACAAGTCTATGATTTTACTAATGTCATCACAGAAAACACGACAATTTACGCCAAGTGGAACGCACAGACGTATACCGTAAGTTTTAATACGGATGGAGGAAGTACAGTATCCGACCAATCCGTAGCCTATGGTGAAAAAGCGAGTGCGCCAACCCCAGCACCGACAAAAGCAGGCTACACATTTGAAGGCTGGTATACAGATGCTGGCCGCACACAAGTCTATGATTTTACTAATGTCATTACAGAAAACACGACAATTTACGCCAAGTGGAACGCACAGACGTATACCGTAAGTTTTAACACGGATGGAGGAAGTGCAGTATCCCAACAATCTGTAGCCCATGGAGGAAAAGCAAATAAACCAACGTCAGTGCCAACGAAAGCAGGCTACACATTTGGAGGTTGGTACTCAAGCAATACACTGGAAAAACTATTTGACTTCGAAAGTGGTTCTATTACAAGAAACATGACTATTTATGCCAAGTGGATCAGTAATGTATCACCACCTACCAGCAATAATAGTAGTAGTACCAGTGGAAGCTCTACTCCTACAACAAACACAGAACGTATTATTGTAGAGGTTGAAGGAGAAGATGGGATAAATTTATCTAAAACACCGATTACTCGTACAACGATGCCAGATGGCGTTATAAAGGATCATGTTTCCATGTCAGAGGATATTGCTAAGGAAACAATAGAAAAAGCGAAACAATTGCGGAATGATATTGCTCGGATTATTATTCCTGATACAAATGATAAAGTTAGTGAAATTGTCATTGAGATTCCCAAATCTTCAATAGCGCAATTAAGTTCTGGAAACATAAAGTTAGAAATGGCTACTGCGAATGTAGTGATTTCTATCCCAAATTTATTGAACTTTTACGATGATTTATACTTCCGCTTAGTTCCTATTAAGACATCGGAACAGCAACATCGAGTGGAAGAAAGAATAGTAGAAGAAGATATAATTAAGAATTCAATACAAAGTGAAAAAGTGCATTTAATTGGTCGTCCGATGACAATTGAAACGAATATGCAAAATCGTCCTGTTACTTTAACACTGCCATTACCAAAAAATATCACTCAAGAACAACTTGATCATTTAGCTATTTTTATCGAGCATAGCGATGGCACAAAAGAGTTAGTGCGTGGGAAAGTCGTAGATTATCAAAAAGATATGCAAGGTTTGCAATTTGAAGTTCAGAAATTCTCTACCTTCTCTATGCTCTATTTGCCTGAAAATGTGGAGGAACCAACAACACATATAGCCTATATTCGCGGCAATGCAGATGGGACATTCAGACCGAATACTTTTGTAACTCGCGCCCAAATGGCAAGTATGTTTGCTAGACAACTAACAGTTAATGCAATTCCTACGTCGAAGGCAACATTTACAGATACTGTTCAGCATGACGCCAAAGATGCAATTGAATTTGTGAAACATACGGGTTTATTTAACGGCGTTACGGAGGCAAGCTATCAACCAAATGGTTTCATTTCACGTGCCCAAATGGCTGTAGTAGCGGCTCGTTGGATAGAAAAGCATTGCGTAAACAATCCAAACGCAGATTTTTGTAAACCAACTTCACAAAGTAAAGTTTTCAAGGATGTTAGTAATAATCATTGGGCTGTTCAAGCCATTCATACTGTTAATGCGAGGGATATTATGACTGGTACAACGGCAGACACATTTGACCCCGAGGGTTATTTAACACGGGCGCAAGCAGTGAAGATACTTAATCACTTATTTGAGCGTCAAGTAACAACGGAACATAAAATTCCAATATTTAAAGATGTCCCAAGTGATCATTGGGCATTTAATGAGATTCAAGAAGCGGCAGTAAAACATATTCATAGTAAATAACGAAAATTAGCTAAAAAGCTATGTAATGTGTGTACTTTAGCCAATGAAAGCCCGAACAATTTTACAAAACTCTCAGTTTGAGTTTGTAAGAGTTTGGGTTTTCTTTTTGTTACTTCATAAAAATCCGACCTGATAGTAAAGAATACAAAATCGTCTTTGGTATATCAAATAAAGGTTAAGAAAAATTAACTTTTGTCATTATAATATTCTATAGTTAGGTTTTTAGTACTGGTATATAATAAAAAATGAGTTAAAAGTCATGATAAAGGAGAGAGTTTGCAAACTTTTGTATTTACATAATTTCAAAAATAGGAGGGGTCACTTTGTATCGAAAAAGAAAATGTCTTGTGATAGCCATTTTACTAACTTTAATCTGTAGTTTTTGTTTTCAAGAAAAAGTAGCCTATGCAGCATCTGTTAATCGACCACCGATTGTTGTAGCTTCTGAAATAATTCCAAAGCAATCCATGACACTTGGTCAAGAGAAAATTGTCATTGATTTAAGTAAGTTATTTTATGATGCCGATAATGATCCTTTAATACTTAAAGCTATTACTGAAACTGTGGGCATTGTTACAACCGAGGTAAGTTCAAATTTATTAACACTTGAGGCGCTATCCCCTGGAAAGACAAAAATAAAGATTAGTGCAGATGATAGAAAGTTAGGGAGAGCAAGCAGTAGTTTTGAAATAGAAGTTTTACCTAAGTCGAATAATATACCGATAGTAACGCAATTAATAAATGATCAAACTGGGCATGTTGGTGATCCGCCAATTCTGATTGATGCAAGTAATGTATTTACGGATGAAGATAATGATCCTTTAACATTGTCAGTAAGCTCCAATGATGAATCTGTTGCTACAGCGCAACTGAATTCTCAAATGATAAGTATCGAGCTAGTAGGCATAGGTAAGAGTGTCATTTCAGTACAAGCGGATGATGGTAACGGAGGGAGCGAAACGACAACATTTGAGGTTACCGTAACGAGTCCACCAAACCAACCTCCTGTAGTTGCGCAACCTATAAGTAACCAACTAGGTATTGTGGGTGATGTAATCACTATAGATGGAAGTGGTATTTTTTCAGATGCTGACAATGATGTTCTCACAGTAAACGTTTCTTCCAGTGATGAATCCATTGCTACTGTTCAAATAAATGCGCAAACCATTACTGTTCTGCCGATTGCTGCTGGCGTAAGTACAATTACAGTCCAAGCGGATGATGGAAAAGGAGGGCAAGTATCTACAAGCTTTTTAGTTACTGTAACAACTCCTACTGTAAATCATTCCCCAAAAGTAGCTAAGACCATTAGTAATCAGAGAGCAACAATGGGTGGCGATAGTTGGAATGTCTTAGTGGATGATATATTTTCAGATGATGATAACGACCCATTAACCTTGACTGTAAGCTCAAGTAATAGTGGAGTGGTAACTGCTAGTCTGAATGGCACGTCACTTAAAATTACTCAACATTCATTGGGGACAAGCATTATAACTATTACAGCAGATGATGGAAAAGGAGGACAAGTATCTACAAGCTTTATAGCCAGTGTAGATGCCCCAGGATTTTTTATATCAGACTTTGTGCAAAACGGAGAATATAATGATGTCCTAGAAATATATAATGCAACAATGGTTCCACTATCAAATTATAAAGTAGAAATACAGCAGTATAACTTAATTTTTAAACAACATACGGTCCAAACACTAAATATACCTTTAATACATCCAAATACTAATTTTGTAGTCATCCATTCTTATTTTTATGATTTTTTTGATATGACCGTTTCGCCATATTTCAATGAGGAATTTGTTTTCAGAGATGCAACTAAAATAACAGTGTCAATTACGTTAAAAGACAGTAATGGCAATGTTATAGATATGTTAGGAGCTAGGGATTCGAGCGTCTCTATATTGCAAAGTAGCGGTGGCTATATAAGAGATAAAAGGCTACAATCGGGTACTTCAAATTTTAATCATTCAGAGTGGCTATTATTGCTTAAAGATGACTATTCTACAATCGGTCGCTATTAAAACTTGATTCTAAAAAAGAGAGGGTGATTGTTATTCGAAACTCTAAAAGAAAAGTAATGAATGTAATGCTGCTAACTATTTTAGTAATTTATATGATACCTATATCTCCTGTAGCAGCAAAAAGTAATTATTATTCATTTAATGCAGCAGCTAATAACGAAGAAATGAAATTGGCCATGACTACGGATTGGCATGTATTACATTACTCTGCTAAAGGAAATGAATTATTTCAAAATTTTAAATTAGCCGATCAGAATTATTTGGCAAATAAATTACTAGTCGAACGTCCACAGACAGGGTATCAATCTACAAGTACATTGCGACAAGTTTATTTAAATGCAGTTAATGATCGTTCATACCTTATAAATGTTAACAATGCGACAGATGAACTTACACTTTGGACCATTTTTATTGATGATGATCATTTAAATTATAGTCATTTTAATCTCCTTACGATTGAAGATCAAGATAGTGTCCGTCAGCAAATTATGATGGCACGTCCTAATCAAGGTTATGCTGCAATAGAAACTTTACAATCTGTGTTGGATAGTAAAGTTAATAGTATTTTAAAACAAAAAGTACAACTTGATAAAGATGCACTTACTATTGTCTATTCTCAAGATGACTCTTCAGAAAATGTAACTAAAAATCTTGTTCTACCGATTATTGGAGAAAATGGTGCGACAATTACTTGGGTATCTGACAAGCCCGAAGTAGTGAAAGATAATGGAACCGTTATACGTCCATCTGCAGACAAAGGAAATCAAATGGTTACATTGACTGCTAAAATTACTATAGGTGAATATGTGGAAACTAAAGTTTTCTCTATTCATGTTAAAGCATTTTCTCCTAATCAAAATGCATTTTTAAAGGAGTTAACAATTTCATATGGTACTTTAAATACACCATTTAACAAAAATACATTGTCTTATACAACCCATGTTCCAAGTACAGTAGATCGTATATATTTAAAACCAATAGCTGAGGATGAAAAAGCTATAGTAACAATAAATGGTAAGGCAAGTACCGAAGCAATAAAGCTTGTAACAGGTGTAAATACAATAAAGATTTTTGTAACTGCTGAAGATGGTAGTCAAAGGGAATATACAATTTTAGTTACGAGAGAAAATGCTCCAAGTAATAGTAAGGATACAACTTTCTCTGAATATGCAGAAACTCTTTCTCCAGAAATTATTACTATAAATATAGAATCAAGTAGTGGAGAAACGGTTTCTAAAACGACTATTAAACGATTAAAAGATACAGATGGATCAATGAGAGATGAAGTAATTTTAACCGAAAAGAATATGTCGGAAGCTATTACTAAACTAAAAGAGGAAGGTTCAGATCAAGCACGTATCGTAATTCCAGATTCACAGGATAGAGTAAAACAAATTGATATATCAATGCCTAATAATATTGTTACTCTGTTAAAAAACAATCAATTGAATGTAAATATTTCGGCCTACAATGTGAAAATCGATGTATCTAAATATTCATTGGCGACATTTAATGACAATTTATATTTCCGTCTAATCCCGTTAAGTGAGGAAAAAGATCGATTAAAAATCGAAGAGCGGGTGAAGCGTGAATTCATAGATCAAAAGATAACGGGTAGTTCATTTAGTAAGGTAGTAGAGCGGCCCATGAAAATTGAGACTAATATGCAAAATCGCCCAGTAACTTTAACCTTACCTTTACCTAAAGATTTATCCGAAGAACAGCTTAATAACCTAGCTATCTATATCGAGCATAGCGATGGTACCAAAGAATTTTTACGTGGGAAAGTTATAGATTATCAAAAAGATATGTTAGGTTTACAATTTGAGGTTCAAAAATTCTCTACCTTTTCCATTCTTTATTTACCAAAAGATGAAGATGTGGAGGAGCCTACGATTGACATTACACATACAGCGTATATTCAAGGCTATGTAGATGGTACCTTCCGTCCCAATGCCCCTGTTACACGAGCACAAATGGCCATGATGTTTGCTCGTCAATTAACAGATAATACAATTCCACAAGCGAAGGCAAACTATACAGATACAATACAACATGATGCTAAATATGCAATAGAATTTGTGAAGGAGAAGGGTCTGTTTGAAGGGGTTACAGTAACCAACTTTAATCCAAATGGCTTGATTACCCGTGCACAAATGGCAACAGTGGCTGCCCGCTGGATAGAAAAGCAATATGCAAATCGTCCAAATGGCGACTTTTGTAAACCGCCCTCACAAAGTGCAATATTTAAAGATGTGAGCGTCAATCATTGGGCTGTTAAATCGATTCATACTGTCAATGAATGTGGTATTATGACGGGTACGACGGCATTAACATTTAATCCAGATGGTTATTTAACACGTGCGCAAGCAGTAAAAGTCCTAAATCGTTTGTTTGCTCGTCAAGTAACGACAGAACATCAAAAGCCAATATTTAAGGATGTCCCAAGCGTGCATTGGGCATTTTATGACATTCAAGAAGCGGCAAAAAAATAAAACGAGGCACGACGATTTCATTAACTAATCGTCGTGCCTTTTTGTCTTTATGTAAAGAGGAATTGATAACCAGAACCTCTTACCGTTACAATGTTAGCTTGATGGCCGGGGATGGACTCCAGCTTTTTTCGTAAATTGCTTATGTGAACTTTTAATGCCTGTGTTTGTCCTAAACTATCTTCTGCCCAAATGAGCTTATATAGGTCAGATGGATGAAAAATTTGCCCTGGTCGCTGTGCTAGAAAATATAGAATATGAAACTCTTTAGTGGATAAGGTTAAAGCCACTCCATCGATGTACATCTTTCCTGAATGTAGGTGGAAGTGGAAATTTTCGATGACTTGAACATCTTCATTTCGTATACTTCCATCTGATAGTTGCTGAACTTTCCCCCTTCGTATAGAAATCCTCTCTATTGTTTTCATTAAACGGGCTTTTTCAATAGGCTTTAAAATATAGTCAATAGCCTGAACAGAAAACGCCTCAATCGCATAATGCTCGTAGGCAGTCACAAACACGATGTCCAGAACATGCGTTAATTCTTCTATCTTACTAGCGAAATCAATACCACTCATCTCAGCCATTTCAATATCTAGAAAAAGAATATCGGGTTTGAGCGTAGGAATGTTTGCTATAGCTTCTAAAGGATTGAGAAATTTTCCAATCACATCAATCGCTCCATTGTCCTTTAACATAGCTTCTAATAAATTGATTGCTAAAATTTCATCGTCCACAATGATTGCTTTTAACATTCTTTCACCTCTTTTCATCCAAAAATAGTGGGAATCTTAATTTTACAGTCGTTCCTTTATTGACAATACTTTCGATATGGAAAGTGGTCTTTTCATATTTTCTTAGACGTTTGGTAATATTGCGGATTCCGACGCTCTGGTGAACGGAGGGCTCCTCTGATAAAACTTTTTCAACTAAATCTTGTGTCATTCCGTTACCGTTATCCTCAATTTGAATATCAATCATTTGTTGATCTTTCTTAATAGTCATTAATACTTTTCCATTTGCTCGCTTGTTTTTTAAACCGTGAAAAAGAGCGTTTTCTACTAACGGTTGAAGTAGCAGAGGGGGAATCAGTATAGGTAATGGCTCCTCCATCTGAATTTCCCATTCAAGTTGATCAGGATATCTCGTCTGGTGAATATTGACGTAAGCTTGAATTAGCAGAAGCTCCTGTTCTAGAGGAATAAGGCTATTTGTATTCTCAAAAGCAAGGCTGCTTCTTAAGAACGTAGCAAAGTCAGTTATCATAATACGGGCCTTATCCAAGTCTAAATAGCTTAGCGATAAAATTGAATTTAAAACGTTATAAATAAAATGTGGTTTTATTTGTGCCTGCAAAAACGCTGTTTCCATTTTAATGGCAGTTTCTGCTGATTCCTTTAATAAAATAAGATTTCGCACTCTTGTCTTCAATTCAGCAGTATCTAATGGTTTATGGAGAAAATCATTTGCTCCAGATTGGAATGCTGCAAGTAAATCCTCTGGTCTAATGGCTGCTGTAAGCATTAGAATTGGTAATTCCGCCGAAGAATAGTTTTTTCTGATTTGTTGGCAAACTTCATATCCAGAAAGGTTGGGCATCATAATATCTAAAATCAATAAGTCTATATCTGGATGCAATGTTAATTGTTCAAAAACTTGCCGACTATCATCAACAGCAATGATTGCGTAGTTCTCCTTTGCAAGAATATCGATTAGTACTTTGAGGTTAATATGATCATCATCTGCAATCAATATTTTCTTACCCGATGTTCTTTCCTTAAAATAGGGGAAAGTTATTGGTAAATAGTCTTTTGTTAATATAATTTTATTTTGCTGTTGCTTTTCTTGTTGATCTTGCTTAATTGGCTCCACTGGTAGTTTGACGCAGAAAGTTGTTCCTTGATCAACCACTGAATGGACAGTGATTTCCCCGCCATGCAAATTGACAAGTTCTTTTGTTACATTTAGACCAAGTCCAGCCCCTTTACTTGCATCCTCTAGTTGTCGGAAGGGCTCAAAGATCGACTCTAAATGCTCTGGGGCAATACCTCGACCAGTGTCACTTACTTCAATAGTAAGGAACCCCTGCTCTTCATAGCAGGATATCTCCACTTTTCCATGCCTAGTATATTTAACAGCATTTTCAATAATGTTATAAAGAATTTGTCGCAGTCTATCCTCGTCTGCAACAATAAATTTTCCTCGTTCAATGTAGTTGTAAATCTTTACGTCCTTATTGCCGATGTACGACAATATTTCAACGATAACATGGGTGACAGAATAAAGGTCTACATTAGCCAGGCGTAACTTTAGCTCACCCTCTTTTAACTTTGAAAAATCTACTATGTCATTAACAAGATGTGATAACTTTTCTGTAATATTAAATATAAGTGATATTTTTTCCTTTTGTTCCATCGTTAGTGTTGAGCTCTCAGGGGGCTCTAGCATGGACTGAGAAATGGCAATTACACCGTGTAATGGCGTGCGAAACTCATGTGACGTTTTTGCGAGAAATTCATCTTTTAATTTATCCACGCGGAGTAAAGCATTTGTTAATCTTCCTTTTTCCAAGTAGGAATCTGTAAAACGATGTGAAATATAAAGAGAGAGCATCGTTAAACAAATAAAGGGAAGCAAAGGAGGTAAAGAGTAGATTTCTAAATTAATATTGAGATTTAATGTAGCTACAACCATATAGATAAGAATTGCCATAGTACTAAACCATAAATAAATAGCGCCTACTAAACGTTTAAAGATTGCGATCGTTTGAATATAAAGCAAGTAAAAGATATTGATTAAAATATATATAGAATAGACGGCTTGTAAGTATGAGCTAATGGATATGGGGAGCATCACCGTAGCTGATAAGACAATGCCAATCATACAAAGTACTTTCACGAACCTTTTATAGGCAATTTGCTGGAGGGCATGGTAAAAATACAGCAGCATGAAGATACCTGAGCCGATACTTGAAATGATTTGGACTCGTATCAGGGATTCATAGGTGATAGGGAGTAATTCCATTAATACTTTTTCTCCATGAGATATACTGTATAAACCAACCATAAAGCAGAATAAAGAAAAATAAAGCTGCTCAATTTCAAGCTTGGCATATAAGTAGGAACCAGCAAAATAAATAAACATTGTAAAAAAGGCAGCAATAGTAATTAAATCGTAGAAAAGTGAGCTTTCTCTTAATTTACCAATACTCTCTTGATCTCCGATAAAAACGGAACCAATAATTCCTCCGCCTGATGCATAATCAAAGTTAGCGACATGAATGATGATTTCCAGTTCATCCTTGTCAGGCGAAAAATAAGCAACATACGGTACATTTTGTTGTACATATGTCGAATCCTCGGCAGGTTCTCCACTTTGTCCAATACGTTTTTCATTTATGTAAATGGCATTTGACATTCGAATATTACCTGTTTTTATGCCCAATATAGCATCCGTATGATTAATAAGAACTTTTAAACGATAGGTACCGCTACCAAGTGAAGTGAAAGTTTGATCATCCAGCTTATACCTAGACCATAGTGAAGGGACATTTACTAAATAAGAATGATAGGTGTCAATTTCGGAATAATTCAATAATTTATTAGGAATGAAATCCCATTCTCCATCCAAACTTACAGTGTTTTCGTGCAAGTCATACTGCCTAAGATCGATTACACCTGCAACTGCTTTAGGCGCATTTGGGCTTTCATTATTAAGAAATTGAGTTGTTAACCCAATCGCTACAATACTAATAACAATAAAAATAAGTAATAGCTTTCTCATCTTTGTTCTCTCATTCTTGTCAAATTGGAAGGTACAGATAGTTAAAATTTTTGAATGTACATAATTATGAAATTATACCCATATTATATCATGTGAAAGCTGACTACGAATAGATAAAATGCGCATGATTTCCTATAAAGGGGGGAGGGGTATAGTTGAATTTTGTGCATTTTATGTAATTAAAGTGCATATACTTACAATCAATTTGTTTTTTGCTTATAATAGGGAAGTCAGAATTTTTTTCTGAAAAAAAGTAGCCGCAAAGTGAGCGATTGCGATTGAAAAAATTATTATATGGTGTTTTTTTCGTTGTTTTTATAGTCATTTTTTTGTACGTAAACAATCACTGGCTAGTCGTTAGTAAGCATGTATTCGAATCAGAAAAGGTACCTGCCAGCTTTGATGGGCTACGCATTGTACAAGTATCGGATTTACATGATGCCCTCTTTGGTAACAATCAGAAAAAACTGATTGCTAAAGTTAAGGAAACAAATCCTGACTATATTTTTATCACAGGTGATGTGATTGATAGCAATCGCTATGATTTAAAACAAAGTCTACAGGCAGTGAAGGGACTAGTTGAAATAACGGATGTTTATTATGTACTAGGAAACCATGAAGTGGCGACGAATAAGGTAAGTGAAATTTATGAGGCGCTATCATCGTTAGGAGTACATATAATGGCCAATGAATCGACCGTGTTAGAGCGCGACGGGGAGCGCTTGGCGATTGTTGGAATTGAAGATCCGTTAATGGGTAGATCAACAGAAGAAATGTTGGAGTTGGCTACAGCTTATTTACCAGATGATATGTTTAAGATGTTACTGGCACATCGACCTGAAGTGTTTAATACGTATGTAAATGATGGCATAGACTTAGTATTTTCTGGGCATGCACATGGTGGGCAAGTTCGTATTCCAGGTCTTGGAGGACTTGTTGCACCTGGACAGGGGCTATTTCCGAAATATACGGCTGGTGTCTATGATGAAGGAACGACTAAGATGGTGGTTAGTCGTGGTCTGGGCAATAGCTCGGTACCATACCGCATTTTTAATCTACCAGAAATTATTGTCATGGATTTAAAGAAAAAATAAGCACTGCGTAAAATTTACGCAGTGCTTTCAATTTGTTTTCGTTCTATGCGTTTGACAAGATAGATACTTATTTCATACAAAATAATCATAGGTATTAATACGAGGAGTTGACTAATAAAATCGGGCGGTGTTATGACAGCGGAGCCTACACCCATTCCGATATATGACCAGCCTCGTATTTTTTTCATGGATTCAGCGGTCAGTACTCCAATAGCTGATAAAAACAGGGCAACGATGGGTAATTCGAATAATAGTCCAAGCGGTACTGTAGTCATAATTAAAAAATGCATATATTCACTAGCGGATACCATGACATCAAAATTGGTAGCACCTATGCCGACTAAAAATGAATAGCTTAGAGGGTTTACAACAAAATAGCCAAAAGCGATTCCCAATAAGAACAGTGCCAGCATAACGGGTGCATAGAGTCCTAAAAATCGACTTTCCGCTTCCTTTAGCCCTGGTTTTACAAAACTCCACAAAAAATGAACAAGAAATGGCATAGCAAGACCAAATGATAAGGTAGTTGAAATAGTCATATAAAATTTAACGACCTCAAGCGGTCCTAAAATAATGAGAGAATGACCACGAGTTACAAAGGGGAACCATATATTAATAGTAGAAAAAACAACAATAAAAAATAAGATAAAGACCGTTAGCCCTTTTATTATTTGTTTACGTAGTTCTGAAAGATGTTCTAATAACGAGTTAACCGGTATAAGAGGTTCATCTGCTATATGCTGCTCTTCCATTTTTTTCGCTTGTATTTCAACTAAAGCCTCCATAGGTAACGGAGGCTCAGCTTGTGGTTTATCAAGAGGGCTTAAAAACTTTCTTTTTCCATCCTCATAAGGATCCATAGGAAACCCTCCTACGAAGCATCAGATTTTTTTTCGACCTTTTTCACCGAATCATCATCATCGTCTATAAGTCCCTTAGTGGACTTTTTAAATTCTGCAAACGTTTTACCAACTGCTCCACCGATTTCTGGTAATTTTTTTGGGCCAAATACAATTAATACAATAACTAAAATAATAATTAACCCAGGTACACCAATTGCTCCTAGACCTCCCATAAGTCTTGCCTCCTTTAGAATGATTTTTTTATACTAAAGAGCCACCTGATTGACTATACTTTATGACACCTTCTGCACAACGATAGGCTAGTGCTCCCAACGTTCCAGTTGGATTGTAGCCGCTATTATGTGCAAAGTTTCCAGCGCTTACAGCAAAGAGATTATCAACATCCCAGTGCTGCAAGTAGTTATTCACGACACCTTGCTCTGGCGTTAAACTCATAACAGTCCCACCTGTGTTATGGGTTGTTTGGTAGGGCACGATATTATAATCGGTAATTTCAGCATTTGGGACGATTGTTTTTGCGCCCATTTGCTTCATAAGGTCTGCTGCACGCGCTGAGATAAATTTATGAAGCGCACGATCCTGATCCGTAAAGTTGTACGTTAGTTGCATTAATGGAAGCCCATATGCATCCTTGTAGGTTGGATCTAATGTTAAATAATTCTGCTTATGTGGCATGGATGCACCTTGCGCACCAATCCCGAATGAACGTGTATAGTAATGAATAGATTGCTTTTTAAATTCTGGTCCCCATGTAGGTGTATCAGGAGGGGTTGGATTTGACCCAATTGGTCGGGTCCCTGTTTGTGTAAGAGCGATGTTTCCACCATGAATAAAATCTAATTCACTATGGTCAAAATTGTCGCCATTATAGTCGTCTACACACATGCCTAAAGAGCCTGCCCCCATAAATGTGTTATATTGTTCATCAAAGAAACCAGCAGCCCCAGGTAAGATTTGATAGCAATAATTTCGTCCAAGTGTCCCTTTACCAGTAGTAGGATCATATCTTTCACCTATGTCAGAGACCATTAATAGCTTGGCATTGTTAAAGACGTAACTCGTTAAAACGACAGCGTTGGCAGGCTGAATAAATTCTTCTCCTGATACGGTATCGATATATCTTACACCCGTAACCTTATTGCCTTGTTTTAAAATTTCAACAACATTGGAATTGTAGCGTAAATCAAAATTACCTGTTTTTAATGCAGTGGGGACAACTGTAATTTCTGCAGAGGATTTTGCGCCATATTCGCAACCAAAACGTTCGCAGAAGCCACAATATTGGCAAGCATTAATTGTTTCACCATCTGGGTTTTTATAAACCTCAGAGACGTTTGCTGATGGCACCATATAAGGTGTTAGCTTTAAGTCCTGTGCCGCCTTTTCAAATTGCATAAGCATCGGCGTTTTCTTCATAGGTCCGGTTGGATAAGGGTTTGAACGTTTTCCGCTAAATGTATTTTTATCATCTCCAGAAATACCAGCTGTTTTTTCAAACTTGTCCATATAAGGCTCAAGTTGATCGTATGTTAATCCCCAATCCTGAATGAGATAATCTGGCCCAAGTTTGTTTGGACCATAACGTTTATCGGTTAGCGTTTTTATTTGGAAATCATAGGGTAAAAAACGATACGTCATTCCGTTCCAATGTGTTCCTGATCCTCCTAGCCCCTCTCCGAGTAAGAAGGAACCTAACTGGCGCATCGGTAATGCCTTCATATTACGATCATTGCGAAAAGTAACCGTTTCTTTGGATAGATTTTGCATTAAATCATAACGAATGGCATAACGGTATTCATCATGAACGTTTAAATAATCTTCAGTACCACGCTTTTGCCCTCGCTCTAAACCAACTACCTTTAAACCGGCTTTTGCACATTCAGCAGCAACGATACCACCTGTCCACCCTACACCAACTGTTACAACGTCTACACTTGGTAATGTTTTGGCCATGTTTTAACCCCCTTAGTGGTTGCCCAAAGATTTAGGCTCAATTTTTTGGAATTTCTTATCTTCAATTTGTGATATATAAGCCATTTGGTGGCCAGGGAAGTTCTTCATGCGCCAGCCATCCATATTACGATTCCCTCCATACATTGGGTCAGAATAAGCACCCTCTAATGTAGCGGCTCGTAACAGTGTAAAGAAGAATGCTGATTGTACACCAACCATTTCAACTTCACCCTTTTGAAAGGCTGTTAAAATTTCATCGATCTGTTTACCATCCAAATCGTTAAAGCTCTTCTTAAAACGTTTTTGCGCCTCATCGTCCATTTTTTGAATGCCCTGTCTGAAAATTTCAGCTCGCGTTAGGCGGCTTTGATAGCCTTGAGTAGGGGAACCTACATCAAAAGGGCCTTGCATATATTCCTTAGAATTACTCCCGTAATTTCCTGCTAATTGATGATCGATAAAATAAGGGACATCCAATCCTATAGCACCTGGCCCTAAATCATCTTCAGGAAAAATGCGTTCTGTAGCCTTTGATAAAATACTGAAATCTCTTTCATTTCTAAAAAACATTTTTGCTTTTGGCGAACCAAGAGCCTCATTTGTAGTACCGTGTCCATCATGCTCCAGAGTAGAAGTACCTTTACCATTGATGTTGTAGCCTACTAGTCCTCCAATTAATCCACCGCCGACTAATGTACCAGCAGCAATACCAGTTGTCTTTAAAAAGTCACGACGTGAAACATTGTTCTTATCTGAACTCATCGTAATCCTCCCCTCAAAATGTTTTGAATCTATCCTATTTCTAATAATCAGCAAAAAATGTGAATTATAATCAATTTTTGTTGGGAAAAGTTTTAATTTCATCCATTAAAGCCAATGAATTTTGTCTACCTATAGCAAAAGATACCAATAAGTTAAAAAAATGTAGAAAATTGTTAGCACTATAGCGATAGGGTAAATGGTATTATTATACATTAATTAATCTTATTGGAAAAGTTTTATTGACTTCTCCTTTTGCTGACTTTACTCTGAAAGTAATGCATAAATAACTGAATTTTATAGCTAAAAATGGAAGAAGTGAGTAAAAGGAATGTGGATAAAAGGAATTGGCGGTAAATTAGTCGTTGCCATTATAGCTCTTGTATTTGTGACATGTGGGACACTGGGACTGTCTACTTGGATAAATAGTACGAAGGCAATGAATGAGCAAGTGGAATCAAACTTGGTATCTAGAGCTGAGGATGTTTCACAATACATAGAAGAACACTTTCAATTAACGTTAGTAGAGGTTGAGGCAATAGCAGAGCAAGAGGCAGTACGTAGTATGGATTTTGACAAGCAAAAACAATATTTATCGAAACGTCTTGCGGATAATAAAAATTATCTTGGGTTTGGCATTATTAAAGCTGACGGAATCGCTCATTATTTGGATGATACTACTGCGGATTTAGGTGATCGTGATTATGTAAAGGAGGGCTTTACGGGTAAATCCGTTATGTCCGAAATTACGATTAGCCGCGTAACCGGAGAACCTGTTATTTTAATTGTCTCTCCAATCGACACAGTATCAGGTGAGAAAGCATTACTACTAGCTCGTATGGATGGCTATTATTTGTCCAATATTGTAGAGGATATTAAAGTTGGAAACAGTGGGTATGCATTTATGTTAGACGCTAAAGGAACCATCATTGGCCATAATAATCATTCCTATGTGAAAGAGCAAAATAACCCCATCAAGGAAGCAGAAGAAACAGGTGTAATGACAGGGAGAGCATTGGCTGCAAAAGAGATGATTGCACATAAAAGCGGTTATTTTTCATTTGAAACAGAGGATGCAGGTACAAACTTAATGGGCTACCATACACTTGATAATGGTTGGAAAATGGGCGTTATTGCTTTAGAAAATGAGATGTTTTCAGGGCTTTCTAAGCTCAAGACTAATTTTATAGTCACAACTATTATTGTTTCGTTACTAGGGCTATTTATCTCATTTGCTATTTCACGATCTGTTAGTAGACCACTTCGTCATGTTCTCCGTATTAGCGAAGGCTTATCAGAGGGAGACTTTACACAAGAGATTCCTGAGAAGTATTTGAAACGTATTGATGAGATGGGGACAATGTCGCGTGCATTGGATCGCATGACTGTAAATATGCGAGAAATGATAGCAAAAGTGAGCCATGAAGCGACAACTGTGAATGAAGCTTCATGTGATTTAATGGGAGATGTAATGGCTGTAACAAAACATTCTAAACAAATAGCAGGCGCTATCAATGAAATAGATAGAGGAGCACAAAGCCAAACTGTGATGGCAGAGGAAAGTGCTTCTGCTATGGAGCAAATGGCACTAGGTATACAAAATGTAGCTGAAGTAGCTTCAACTATTGCCTCAAATACAGATTTTATTTCCCAGAAAATTAGTGAAAGTAATGATGCTGTCCAGCAATCAATCTGTCGCATGAATGAGATTCAGGAAGGGACAAAGGCTGAGCTGATGATTATTCATAAATTAGAAAAAGAGTCAGAGGAAATTAACTTAATTTCTAATATGATTGCAGCTATTTCTGATCAAACAAATTTATTAGCACTCAATGCATCTATTGAAGCTGCACGAGCCGGAGATGCTGGTAAAGGCTTTGCCGTTGTGGCAGAAGAGGTTCGCAAGTTATCAGAGCAAACAGCCGAGTCTGCTACTAAAATTAATGTGTTAATTGAGCGTGTTCAATCGTACACATTAGAGGTGGTGAAGGCAGCAGAATTAGGTGAAGATAATGTGGAACGAGGATTAGCATCCATTGAGGCAGTGGGTGAACGCTTTGAGGAAATAGTTCAAGCTGTTGGAGAAATAGCTGGCCAAGTTGAAGAAATGAATGCCTCTGCTGAACAAATGTCTGCCAATATAGAGGAAGTTTCAGCGTCTATGGAAGAAATGGCTGCCACAGCACATGCTGCAAGTGATTATGTGCATGAGGTAACAGATGCTACAACAGAACAGTTAAATACAGTTACAACGATGAATGATCAAACTGAAAAACTATCAGCAATGGCCAAACGATTATATGGGGCCATTCAAAAATTTAAATATTAAAGAAAGAGGAGCTGTCATAATTGGACAGCTCCTCTTTTGTTAGCCTTATTAAACGTTTTGCATAGCTTCTAGAAGTTCTTCTTTAGAAATAATACATTCGCCGCCACCTTGCACCATTTGATCACTTCCGCCACCCTTACCATTAATGAGCGGTAATGCCTTTTCGGCAATAGCCTTCATGCTTTTAGATACATGTTTCCCTCTAGCTGCAACGAACTGTAGCTTGCCTTCACTTTCAGAAACAAGCAAAGTGACCATATCTTCTTGTTCAGAAACAATCGTGCGAGCTAATTTTTGTAGTTCTTGCATAGTTCGTTGTTGAAAAGCAGCAGCAACAAGACCTGAGCTATTTGAAACGAGCGCTTTTGCTTCGTATGTTAGGAGCTCCTCTTTGGCTGCAACAAGTGCTTTTTCGGTATGTTTCTGAGCGCTTAGTATTTTAGCGAGGGCTGTAGCCGCTTCTACCTCAGGAACGCTTAGCTGGCGTGCCACATCACCTAATACTTTTTTACGCATAGCAAGTTCGTTTAAAACACGTTGACCACAAACGAATGAGACGCGCACATTGCCCTTCATTTTTTCAGTACCTAGAATTTTTATGGCATTGACCTGCCCAGTAGATGTTGGATGAGTGCCACCACAGCCGTTGTTATCATAGTCTGGAATGATGACAAGTCGAATATCTCCAGTTACAGCAACTTCTTTCCGAAGATTAAAATCGGACAGTTCTTTTTCTGTAATCCACGTAGTTTCTATCGGACGGTTTTCTAAAATGATTTCATTAGCTCGTATTTCGGCTGCTGTGAGCTGTTGTTCTGTCAAAGTATCGACAGCAATATCAATTGTGACATGCTCACTTCCTAGATGAAAACTAACCGTCTGAGCATCAAAAAGTTCTACAAATGCCGCTGTTAAAATATGCTGACCAGCATGTTGCTGCATATGGTCGAATCGCCTAGGCCAATTTAACGTACCGTGCACGAAGCCTTCCAATTCTGATACATTACCCTGCATATAATGGCGAATTTCTTCTCCGACTTTCTCTACATCTATCACTTCAATCCCATTCAATGTGCCAGTATCATGGGGTTGTCCTCCGCCAGTTGGATAAAATGCAGTATTAGATAACACAACATAATGACGACCAAATTCGTCGGTTTCTTTACTAAGAATATGAGCATCAAACTCACGTAACATAACGTCCTGATAATATAATAAATCTTTCAAGTAAAAGCCTCCTTTTTATGTAGGTACAGTTTACGCTAGGGTAGATTCTACTTTATTTTGGCATAATTACTTACAAGTGTATATGGCTTTTCTTGTTGACCCATGCTGAAATTGATTTAATATAGAAAGGAACAGCTAAAGATAAAGGAGCTAGCATTATGGAAATTACACAATTCTCAATGGAAGAAATTTTAGACCCAACCAATATTATAGAAGGGAAGCGTTACGAATTTATTTTAGATATTGAAATTGATGAAGAAGATGAGCTATTTCACGAAGCAGGTATTGAAATTCGTGTTCTTATTGGTGAAAAGGCAGATGAGCCATATATTTTAAATTACTTCATCATGGAAAAGGCAGAGGGTGAATACTTAGATTTTGCTTTAGAGGATGATGAACTAGAGGGAATTTTAGTATTTTGTAAAGAGGAAATAACAAAGTCATAAAACGAAACAGGTAGAGAGTATATTCTTTACCTGTTTTTTTATTTTGATGATGTAGAAGTCTGCTACCTACAGGAGCGCTTTATGAGCAAGGGATTTATGTCGGCTTGATCAGCATCGCATTGCTCAAAAATCTGGGGTGAATGGATGTACTTAAGGATTATGTAAGCTTAATGACATATTCGCGTAGAGTGTGTGGATTAAACTGAGTTTTAGGTTTCATTAATTCGGGCAGTTTAAATAGAGAGGTGCTTATATATGTCAACTTACACGCAATCCATTCTTATTGCATTTTTCATAACCATTATTTTATCATTTGTTCTTTTTATTCCATGGCTAATTTATACGTATCGAAAATATAGTTACTTGTCTATGTCGAAAACCATTATTATGTTCTCCTTTATTTTTTACTTTTTATCTGCACTCTGTTTAGTATTACTGCCATTCCCTTCTACAAGGGATACTTGCTCACTTCAATCGCCAGATACAGTCCATACAAATTTACGACTATTTCAATTTGTCGAGGATATTTTAAAGGACAGTGGCGTTGTCTTAAGCAATCCATCGACATGGCTTGCTATCACAAAACAGCAAGCATTTTATCAAGCATTTTTTAATTTCCTATTATTAATGCCATTCGGTGTGTACTTGCGTTATTTTCTTCAAGAAAGAAGGTACTGGAAACGTGCATTTATAATAAGCTTTTTGCTAACATTGTTTTATGAGATCACACAAAGAACAGGTATTTATGGCATTTTTAATTGTGCCTACCGCATATTTGATGTGGATGATTTATTGCTAAACAGTGTAGGTGCATTATTAGGCTTCTTTTTAGCTCCTATCGTGTGGGCACTATTTCCTTCTCATGAAGAGGTCGAGGCTAAAGCTGCGGAAATGGAAAAAAAGGATATTGTAAAACCAATATCCATTTTACTAGCATTGGTTATTGATTTATTTATCGTACAAGTAATTTTGTTCATTATCGGCGCTCTAACGGGTTATAGTGGCACTTTTGAGTTCTTAGTTGTCATTGCACTATACATGACTATCTTTGGCTTCATACCAAGTATAATGAATGGCGCAACAGTAGGTATGAAAATTATGCGCTTTACCATGGTCAATAAGAAAGGCAAAAGTATAGTAAGGCAATCATGGAGACGCTGTGTAGCGATTGTTGCGACCGTATGTCTATTAGAGGCCATTTCAACAGTTGGTGATATTCAATTAGATATGGATTCACCATTTTATGTTCTGCAAATTGTCATTTCTTTACTAGCCTCATTAGGAGGTTTTGCACTTACAATGATAATAGCTATTCATGTTATACGTGTCATTGTTAGCGGAGGAAAGCGTCGTTTGTATATCGACCATTACGCAGATTTAATGGCAACAAGGAAAAAATAAGGGGGCAAGTGGAATGAAATACGTCATCATTGGGGGAGATGCTGCAGGGATGTCTGCAGCTATGGAAATCTATCGTAATGTACCAGGAGCGGAAATAACTACTTTAGAACGTGGCTTTATTTATTCATATGGACAATGTGGATTGCCATATGTTGTAGATGGTCGTATTTCATCAACCAAACGATTGATTGCAAGAGATGTTGAAACTTTTCGAGGTAAATATGGCATCGATGCACGAGTTGGCTATGAGGTAGAAAAGGTAGATGTAGAGAAGCAGGTTGTTTCGGGGATACAGGCAAATGGCGAAGTATTTGAAATTTCCTATGATAAGCTTCTTATTGCAACAGGGGCAGATCCAGTTGTACCTGTTAAAAAAGGTGTCGAACTAGAAGGTATCCACACCGTAAAAACAATTCCTCAATTAGAAGACTTAATGGCTGATTTAACGCCTGATATTGAACAGGTAACTATTATTGGTGGCGGCTATATCGGCTTAGAGATGGCAGAAACATTACATGCCTGTGGGAAAAAGGTAAGACTTGTCCAACGAGGAAGCCATGTGGCAAAAATTTTAGATGAAGAGCTTGCCCAACATGTTCATGAAGAAGCAAAAAAGAACAATGTAGAGCTATTATTAAATACAGATGTAGAAGCTTTTGAAGGGAATAAACGAGTGGAAAGGGTCATCACAAATAATGGTGTCTTGGAAACAGATTTAGTCATCGTTGCTTCAGGTATTAGACCCAATACAAAGTTTTTAGAAGGTACTGGTATAGCTTTTGCAAAAAATGGGGCTATTATCGTCAATCGACATTTAGAAACTTCGGTGGAGAATGTTTATGCGGCAGGAGATTGTGCCACTCATTTTAATATTGTGAAGGAGCGCATAGATTATATACCTTTGGGGACAACTGCCAATAAACAGGGCCGTCTTGCGGGTCTTAATATGTCAGGAAAGTTTGCACCGTTCAGAGGCATTGTGGGGACATCTATTTTAAAATTTTTCAACTTAACAATTGCTACCACTGGTATAAATGAAAGCCATGCGAAAGAGCTTGGCTTTGATTACGAGGCCTTTAAATTATCAGCTCGCCATATTGCAGGCTATTATCCAGGTGCACAACGTATGTACATTAAGGTAGTTGTACGTAAACGAGATCAGTTGCTATTAGGTGCACAAATTGTTGGGCCAGCGGGTGTTGATAAGCGTATTGATGTGTTTGCAACCGCATTGTATAGTAAAATGACATTACCAGATTTGCTAGATTTAGATTTAGCTTATGCACCGCCATTTAATGGCGTATGGGATCCTTTACAACAGGTGGCAAGAATGAATGGACGTTTATAAATAGGAGGTAGAGAGCAATGAGTATTTATGATATTAACGTGACGTTAGAAGATGGTACTGACTATAGCCTAGAGCGTTATAAAGGAAAGCCGATGTTAATTGTCAATACTGCCTCAAAATGTGGCTTTACACCTCAATTCGAGGAATTAGAAGGTCTCTTTGAAAAGTATCAGGAAGAAGGTCTTGTTGTACTAGGTTTCCCGTCCAATCAATTCAAGCAAGAGCTGGCAACTGCTGAAGAAGCCGCTTCACAATGCCGACTGGAATATGGGGTAACCTTCCCAATGCATAAAATCGTTAAGGTGAATGGTAAGGAAGCACATCCGATTTTTGATTATCTCACTTCACATTCTAAAGGTTTTTTAGGCAACAGCATTAAATGGAATTTTACTAAATTCTTAGTGAATCGAGATGGCGAGGTTGTTGGACGCTACGCATCGGCAGATAAACCAAGTAGTTTTGAAGATGATATTAAAAAAGTTTTAGCCTAATAGTTAGAAGGATTCATGCACAGACTGTGTATGAATCTTTTTTTTATCAATTAAGCAAAAAAGGCAATGTATTTGGATAACACATATTAATTTGTTGAGAATAGATGATTTAAGGTTGCTGTAAGCTTGCGACAATTTTACTGTAAGTTTGGGGGCGTATACTAAAGTCAGAAAGAAGAGGAGGAGCGTATATGACGCCATTATTACAGGTACAAAACGTTGAGAAAACTTACGGCAAGGGCGCTAATACTTTTACAGCGTTATCTAATATATCATTTGAAGTAAATAAAGGTGAATTTGTGGGCGTAATGGGTCCTTCAGGGGCTGGGAAATCTACGCTTCTTAATGTATTAGCTACGATTGATACACCGACGACTGGTGAAATCATAATTGGTGATACGAACTTAGCGCGTATGAAAGATGCTGAATTGGCTGATTTTCGTCGTGATAACTTAGGATTTATATTCCAAGACTATAACTTACTTGATTCTTTAACGGTACGTGAAAATATAGTCTTGCCGTTGGCTATTGCAAAAATGCCAACAAAGGCTATTAGCGCTAGAGTTGATCGTATTGCCTCATTGTTCGGCATTAGTGATTTATTGGATAAATATCCTTATCAAATATCGGGCGGGCAAAAGCAGCGTACAGCATCGTCACGAGCTTTAGTGACAGAACCGAAATTAATCTTTGCGGATGAGCCTACAGGTGCACTTGATTCAAAATCAGCAACCGATTTGCTGGAAAGTTTAAGTGATTTAAATCAAACACAGGCGGCAACCATTATGATGGTTACTCATGACGCTTTTGCAGCGAGCTTCTGTCAGCGCATACTATTTATTCAGGACGGGCAGTTATCCAAGGAAATTCATCGTGGGACTCTAACAAGGAAACAATTTTTCCAAGAGATTCTACAGGTGCTGTCAAGCATCGGGGGTGGAGTAAATGACGTTATTTAGTTTAGCGCGTAAAAATATTCAACGTAATCTATCCAACTATTTTTTATATATTGCCTCAATGGTATTCAGTATCGTCATTTACTTTACATTTGTGACACTGAAATATAATGATGATCTTTCAGCCTTAAAACAATCCTCTCAGCAAATTAAAGGATTGATGAGTGCATCATCTGTTGTTTTATTGTTCTTCATTGTCATCTTTATGGCCTATTCTAATTCATTTTTTATGAAGAAACGGAAAAAGGAAGTAGCACTCTATTCACTATTAGGTGTGCGTAAGCAAAAGATTGGTCTCATGCTGTTTTTCGAGAATCTAGTCATAGGGTTAGTTTCTCTAGTATTGGGCATCGGTTTAGGATTCTTTATGTCTCAAGGATTATTAATGATATTAGTCCGCTTAATGGGGTATGAAATTGTTGGAAGCCTAACATTTTCGGTAGAGGCACTGTTGAATACAGCAGTCATTTTTACAATACTGTTTTTATTTACGTCGTTACAGGGCTATCGTGTTATTTACCAATTTAAATTGATTGACTTATTTCATGCAGAAAAACAGGGTGAGCAAATTCCACGTGCCTCTTTAGTAGCTGCTGTTTTAGGAACGGCGCTTATCGCATTTGGTTATTATACAGCTTCCTCTGATATGTTTACGAGTGAAATTTGGCGATTCTTTACGGTTCTAGGCACGCCACTAATGGTCATCGGCGTAACTATCGTCGGGACATATCTTTTATTCCATAGTGTAAGTGTCTTTGTGTTAACAGCTTTAAAAAGAGCGACATCTTGGTCATGGAAAGGGTTAAATTTAATCGGAGTTTCCCAGTTATTGTATCGTATCCGCGCAAATGCTAAGTCATTGTCGATTATTGCCATTTTAAGTGCAACGACAATTACAGCAGGCGGTGGCGTCTTTGGTATGTATTATAATGCAGAAGCATCTGTACGTCAGATGCTGCCCAATACATTTATGTGGAAAGGCGATCCCGTCGAGTTTTCACAGAAAGACGTTATCTATCATGAATCACTGTCTGTGAAGAATTTACGTGTCGATAATGAATTTTCATTTTTCGAATATACATTACTTAAGGAATCTGATTATAATCGTTTAGCAAAATTACAAGGTAAGGATCAAAACCTGCATATTGCTGATGGATCGGCCGTGCTGCTGGACGCAGCTTATGATGAACGATTTTCACATGACTTTACTGGGGAAGATTTCAAACTAAAAAATGGTGATTCCTTCCATGTGGAAAAAATGTACACAGAGAGCGTTCTTAACTTTATTCCGGCGGGGACTGTACTTGTCGTGAATGATCAAGAGTTTGCTGCGACTAATGCAGAAGAGGTAAAGATGCAGGCTATTGGTTTAGACAATGATTTGAAACAACAGGCCGTGTCAAAAGACATAGTCAAGCAATTGTCGACAGAACAACAAGAATCTTTCTCTAGTGTTCCACAAAGCTATGAGGATAGTATAGCCACAGTAGGTGCATTACTGTTTGTTGGTAGCTTCCTTGGACTAGTTTTCCTAGCGGCAACAGGAAGTATCATTTATTTCAAAATCTTAACGGAAGCCGAGGAAGATCAGGCGAAATATGCGATTTTAAATAAAATTGGTGTAAACAGTAAGCAAATCTTAAAGACTGTAGCCGGACAAGTGGCTGTCATCTTTAGTGCACCACTGATCGTAGGTATTGTGCATAGTGCATTTGCGTTACTAGCATTTTCACAGTTATTTGGTATGAATATTACGAAGCCAGTCATATTATGGATGATTGCGTATTCTGCTATTTATTTCATCTATTATATATTTACTGTACGTTCGTTCTACAAAATTGTAAGACAGGGGAATTAATATGAAAAAAGTATTTTTCGGAATAGGTGCATTGCTTATCTTATTCGTAGCAGGGTTAGTTGTATTGATGACTGTAGACTTTAACCGTTTAAATAAAGACACTTATTATGTCCATATTACGGCTGATGGTGAGGTAGAGGAGTATAAGGCAAGTAATGGTGAAATTTTTAAAATGTATTGGTATGAGCTGCCTGCCTACAATAAAAATGGGGAAGAAAAAACATTAAAATTCTCCGCTCACAAAAATTTACGCCATGATGCTTATTTAAAGCTTTATGTCAAAAAAGAAACAGAAGTCTCTTCCTATGATGAGGTGAAATTCCACGAGTTACCGAATAAAGCGCAAGATCAAATGAAATAGCAAAAAGGAGCATCCACTAGTCAAACTAGGGCTGCTCCTTTTTTAAATAGATGGTAACGGTGGTACCCTTACCTTCTTCTGAAGTAATAGTAACAGTACCTCCATGGGCTTCAATAATATCTCTAGCAATGGCGGTGCCTAAGCCGGTACCAACTGTATTATCCGTATTTGTACCGCGGTAATAGCGCTCAAAAATATGCTCTAAATCCTCCGCAGAGATCCCTTTGCCATTATCCGCTATCGTAATGGAGTCTTTATCGATAGATACATGGACAGATACATCAGGCGTGTTGTGAAGTAGGGCGTTGTGTAAAAAGTTCATGATAGCTCTGCGCATAAAATGTTCGTCAATGAGATGGTGATAGTTTTCTGAGGTTGCTTCAAACTCTATATTGGCAAGTTCAAACTGTGGGGTATTTAATGTATCAATCACAATCTCACGAATAAACGGTACCATGTTGACGTCTTGTAGAGTGAGCGGTAGTTGCTGATGTCTTAAGCGCATCGTTAAATTTAAGTCATCGAGCAACTCTTGCATATGCAATGACTGTTTCTCGATAATCTGAGCATACTCGGCCTGTTCTTGAGAGGTGAGTGTCTCGTCGTCTAAAAGCTCTGCATAGCCACGAATAGAGGCAAGCGGTGTTTTCATATCATGAGAGACATTGCTAATCCATTCCTCACGCATCACTTCAAGACGTTTGCGTTCCTGCTCATGTAAAGCTAGTTCTCTAGATACTTCATTTAAATTTTCAAAAACAGTTTTATATACACCACCAGGTGTTTTAACTGACTGATGCTCATGGTTTTTTAAATGACGAATGCGTTCTATCAAGGCATAGAGAGGCGTCGTTAGCGTACGACCAAATAGCCAGCCAACCAATGCAGCGACTATTAAATCAGCAATAACAATGAATAATCCGAATTTACCAGCAAACTGCAACAAAGAAGGGCCAGAAATATGCATGACTAATCTTGCAACATTACTCCCTTTAATGCCAACAAGATAACTAACCTCATCTTTGACACCAACATAAACTGTCGTATCAGCATCAAATTCTTTATATTTGTACACTTGTATCAAATCAATGGGTTTGTAATGGGAAGGTGCTTCTTCTGGAGCAAATTGAGAACCAATGACTTGACCATTCATATCAAGTAATTGAATCCAAGCATTTCGCTGATGCAACTGTTCGAGTCCTTCTGTACTTATAGAAGCTGCTCCATTTCCTATTTCAATGTACTGCTGAAAATTCCGTACGAAGTCTTCTTCTTTCGATTCAGTAGCTCCATGAGAATCATTAATAAGTCTATATGACAGGAGCCCCATGAGAATGGCTGTATTGACGAAAATAACGATGATCACAATGGATAGAACAGAAAAGAGGAAGCGTGCGGTCAATTTCCACTTCATCCTTGCGCCTCTTTTGGTATGACGAACTTATACCCAAGGCCTTTTACAGTTGTGATAAAAAAAGGTTTAGAGGCATCCTGCTCAATTTTTTCACGCAGACGTCGAATATGCACCATGACTGTATTATCAGAACCGAAAAAATCCTCTCCCCAGACACGCTCAAAAAGAGTCTCTTTACTTAAAATGCGATTAGGGTTGTTCATAAAACATGCCATTAAACCAATTTCCTTAGCCGTTAACTCCAATAAAACCCCATCCTTGTGTACTTCAGTTTCATCAGCGTTAAGCTGGAAGGGTCCAACTTGTATCGTTTTTTCTGAAATGCTCAAAATTGTATCGTGTGTTTGATAGCCAGCTCTACGTAACTGTGCCTTTACACGGTAGGCAACTTCCTTAGGGCTAAAGGGTTTTGTAATATAATCATCGCCTCCAATGGCAAGTCCTAAAATTTTATCAATTTCTTCATTTTTAGCAGACATGAAGAGCACGGGTACATGCGATACTTCGCGGATTCGTCTACATAAATCATAGCCTTCCCCATCAGGAAGCATGACATCTAGAAGCACAATATCGGGACTTGTTTGCTGAAAGCTTGTCCAAGCATCCTGAATGGAGCCAGCTGTATAAATTTGTTTATAGCCTTCTTTTTGCAGACTTACCTTTAGAAGATTAGCTAAATCTACCTCATCATCGACTACTAATATGGTTGGCTCTTGCATTTATTCACACAACCTTTCTTTTAATGAATACTTTCTTTTTGAAAGAATCTTTATATGTTATGAACATCATTATAAATGAAATGTACTGAAAAGAGTAAATGAAGTATTACTAAGAAAAGACTTTGTATACTTACGTTCACAATTATTAAAAATGAAGTTAGGGGAATGAAACCTTTACAGCTATTAAACGTAAAAAGAGTATAAACGAATGAGGAGGAATGGCAATGTTTAAAAAAATAGCTGCGGATGCATTAGGATTATCTGATATTGGAGTAGTCGTTCAACGAGAGGATTATGATAAAACAGATGCAGATGATTTTATACTACATGAAATTGATGAGAAAATTTACTTTTTAATTAAAACGAAGGCAGATGAATACTGCTTTACAAACCGTGCCATTCTCCATGTAGATGGCGAAAGCGCTATGAGTAAAAAACGATTACTACGTCGCTATGACTATTCTATGTACGCTATTACAGATGTTTTTCTCGAAACAGCAGGAACAATTGACCTTGATGTCGAAATTAAGTTTACAATCGGTAATTCTCCACTTTCCATCGACATTCATAAACGCTTTATTGATGACATTAAAGATTTATATAAAGCACTAAATGCGATTAGCTACGAACAAAAGAACAATGCCTATAAGTTAGAAGTAGCAGAAAAAAGCTTACATATTGCTTCTTCATCACTTGGACGAATTGGCAATGATAATATTTCTCCATCAGCATCATTTGAGGCAATTACCCGCTTTGCGAATACTTGGATGATTGATCATAAAGATCAGTACAAAAAAGAAGATTTCTCACATATTTTTGATTTATATATGAATAATTAATTGTGCCAAGTAGTTTAGGCTGCTCATGATAGAAAAAAATAGCTCTCTGCGTATGTGGAGAGCGTTTTTTTACATATAATCTCATACATAAAAAGACAAACTAGGAGCGTGACGAAAAATGACAAACGAATTGCAAGTGCTTGACAAAGAGGGACTAGAAAGTGACTTTATACAGCAACCGCAAGCCGCTGAGACATTGTTCGTAAATGAGTTCATAGATGGTATTTTAGACCCTTCACAAGAAATGCTTGGGCCAGTTAAAGATGGAGGAACAATTATTGCCAATACCACACCTGGCTGCTGGGGGCCCATGCTAACACCAACTATACGGGGTGGACATGAAGTAACGAAGCCTGTTTTTGTGGAGGGGGCTGAGGTGGGGGACGCCATCGTCATTAAAATTAAGTCTATTCAGGTTACTTCACTGGCCACTTCCTCTGGTCATGATGAGGCGATTACAGATCGATTCATTGGTGATCCATTTGTTTCCGTAAAATGCCCAGGCTGTGGCAAGCTCCACCCAAGCACAGTTGTTAAAGGTATAGGTCCTCAAGCAATTCGCTGTTCGACATGTGACACAGAGACAGCACCATTCAAAATGACGAATGGCTACACAATGACGTTTGATCATAAAGGGCAAATAGGTGTAACGGTTGGACGAGAGGGTGCCCGTCGTATTGCCCTTGATGCCAAAAATTACATGAGAACACCTGAAAACTCTACTCAAAATCCCGTTGTTGCACTAGCACCAAGTGACATAATAGGTGTCATGGCCAGAATGCGCCCATTTTTAGGTCAGCTTGGTACAACCCCTTCAAAGGCAATGCCAGATTCTCATAATGCGGGTGATTTTGGTTCATTTTTAATTGGGGCACCACATGAATATGCCTTTACACAGGATGAATTGGATTTACATCGTACTGACGGACATATGGATATTAGCAGAGTTCGTGAAGGTGCAACGATTATTTGTCCTGTAAAGGTTCCTGGCGGTGGCGTATACATTGGAGATATGCATGCCATGCAGGGAGATGGTGAGATTGCAGGACATACAACTGATGTAGCAGGAATTGTACAGCTTCAAGTTAGTGTCTTGAAGAAAGTAGCATTGGAAGGTCCCATATTACTACCAAATGAGGAAGATTTACCGTATACAGCAAAGCCTTTTACAAAGGAAGAAAAGCGTCGTGCTCGTGAACTAGCAGAGGAATTTGGGGTAAAGCAGGTTGAAGAGGCATTCCCTGTATCGATCGTTGGTTCTGGCAAAACATTAAATGAGGCAACTGATAATGCTATTCGTCGTGCTTCCAAGCTATTCGAATTACCTGAACCAGAGGTATTAAATAGAGCAACCATCACAGGCTCTATAGAAATTGGTCGTCATCCAGGGATGGTCACAGCTACTTTCCAAGTACCTAAAACGATACTGAAAAAGGTCCGAATTTATAAAACGGTGAAAAAACAATACGATTAACAAATCAATTTGTAGGAAAGCAAACTTTCAAAGGTTTGCTTTTTTTGTAGGAGTTGTGAGCGGAAAAAGTGATTATTTGTCGGAAATTTGAAGTTAGAATTGAAATGTTATGATGGATTGATATAATGATAAAAGTTTAATATCCATTAATATATAAGTATAAAAAATAGAGAAATAGCAAAGTCGGTGCTGAATGTCAGAATTAGTGCGAGTAGGAAATAAAATTGAAAAAAAGAATATCATAAAGCCCTTTATTTTAAAGATGAAGGGAGGCGGACATGCGCCCTCTCGGACAAATTTTGCTGATGCCTTTACTGGAGCGATAGGTGGTCTAATCTGTATTTTTGTGATGCTTTTGTTAACAAATTATACAAATGCACCTTGGTTAATGGCATCTCTTGGCGGGAGCTGCGTTCTTGTATTTGTCGTTTGGAATGCGCCATTGTCTCAGCCTCGTAATATTATCGGTGGTCATTTGGTTTCTGCATGTATTGGTCTAGTATTGTATTCAACATTAGGTTCGAGTATGTTGTCCATCAGCCTTGGTGTTGGGTTAACTATATTTTTCATGGCCTTGTTAGGCATTATTCATCCACCTGCGGGCGCCAATCCTATCATTATTATTTTAGGAGGCTATAGCTGGAGTTACTTAATTATGCCTGTATTAATAGGGGCAGTCATTATTGTTTTCTTTGGTCTGTTAATAAATAATTTAAGAGAAACACGAAAATATCCACAATTTTGGTGATCAAGATGCCATCTGCGAAGTATTCACTTCATAGATGGATTTTTTTATTCGCATGCATTTTTGATAGGCATACCACTATTTTTTTAGCATATGTTAGGTAAGATTTGTTATATTGAAGAAAGAGTGTTAAAAACATGAATTTTAAAGATAGGGGTAGATCTTTGTTGGTCGAACTTGATGGGAGGCTCCAATTGTATGCTGTTGGACTGTGATGAGCAATTATTCATGACATATAAACAAGGTAATGTAGAGGGTGCTGAAAATTTACTTGCAACATGGCTAGAGGCAGAGGTAGATCTGCAAGAAGATCCAAAAATACTTGGTACTTCGCTCTTACCCAAACGATTTTTAGTAAACGAAGAAATGGCTATGAATATTGCCTTTTCCACAGCACGTAAATATTGGGGCCGTGCATCAACAGAAATGCAAATGTATTTTGACAAATATGGTTTAGATGCAAAATTTGTGAATGATCGGCTCAATGCCTTTTTTTATACGCAAAAAGGAAAAGAAACTTTCTTTGAGCAGCTCTTTGCCCAACATACAATAGACCTAGAACGATTAATTTGGCTGGTTTTTGGGAAAAGAATGCAGATGGAAATGCCAGTGAATGAGCTACAGACAATTATGTTATATAAATTTCAGGATGAGTATTTAGTGCATATGATGTATAAGGAACATACATCTTTTTGGCATTGGCTGTTCACAAAAAAAGTTTATTCACTTTTTATCCACAGACCATTAGAACAATTCACATTTCTTTATGAAATAATGGGACATTTCGAGCATTCTATGAAAATGAGCTGTGAACATGTGGATAACTTTGTGAATAACTATAAACTGATACTGGATAAGTGTATAACTCATGTGGATAAAAATAAATCTAGCTGTTTGGCAAAGAAACAGCTACGACTTTACCAAATTGTTACACATTATTGCTTATCGGAGGGTGACTATCATCGCGTCAAAGACTTTATAACTTCATTTGAAGCGGAATGGCGATACTCCATGTACGCTCTAACAGAGAAGGAAAAAGTGTTAATTGCCTATATTTTATTTCATATAGCAAATAGAGAACTGCAAAGTGAAAAAGTTATACATTATGGTGAATATTTATTAGAGGATGAGCGCTTAAATAATTATGCTATCGAAATTTTATTGGAATATAAAGATCTTTTGCCAAATCGGAAACCTACACCACCTGCAATTATAAAAAATTATCAACTAAATTATTTAGAAAACTTATATGCTATTTTACTTGATCATTATGTAAAAGCGACACGTTATGAAGATGGCTTACTGCTTTTAAAGGAACATGTATTAGCGTCTAACAAAAAAATAAATACTTCTTTAGTACAAAAAAACTATAGCAGTGAACAGCTAATTGCTATTGAGGCATACGTTCAACAGGATATTGCTCTACAGGTGAACAACTCACTACAGCATATTGGTTTGTCAGTAGAAGAGTGGCGACAAAATTATCGTCAACCGGATGTCCCTTACTATATCGTGGCACAGAGTGCTTCCTTGCATATGTTAAATATTTTACGGGTGTTATTTGTAACGGAGCAATTCGAGCTTTTTGAGAAATTAATGGAAATCTATAAAAAATATTTATTAATTGATGATCATTTTGAAAATCTTCGAGTATTTATTAGTGCCTATGTATAAAAAAGTGTCTAATACGTCCTTCATCGACAGTATTAGACACTTTTTTTATTCCAAAACGCCTTTATCTTTTAAAGCCTTGATTTGTTCAGTATCGTAGCCTAATGAACTTAGTATTTCCTCATTATGCTCACCTAGCTTAGCACCAACATGCTTGTATTCTGGTGCAGAGCCATCAAATTTAAAAGGAGAAGCAATTTGTTGTTGTAATGTGCCATCCCCTTTAGGAATCGCAACAATCATTTCTCTTGCTTTTAGCTGTGGATGCTCACAGGCTTCTGGGAATGTGAGAACAGGCTCCACACAACCTTCAAAATCTTCATTAAATACTCTTAGCCATTCCTCATACGTTTTCGATAAAAAAGCATCGTGAACAGCTTCTTTAAAACGAATTTGTGTGTAGTAGGAATCATTGAACGTATTATCAATCAATTCAGGAATATCGAGTGCTTCACAAAGTAATTTTCGAAATTGAGGCTCTAAACTACCGACAGAGAAGAAGCGGCCATCCTTTGTTTTATAAAAATCATAGTAACTACCACCGTTTAAAATTTCCTGTTCTGGCTGTGGTACACGTCCACCTCCAATAAAGGCTGAGCCATACATAGCATTTAGTGAAAATACAGCATCCGTCATACTAATATCAATGAATTGACCATCACCTGTTTTCTCACGATGAAGGGCAGCGGCTAGTACCCCAATCGCAGCATGCATCGTTCCACCTGCAATATCAGCTAGCTGAATTCCCATGGAGACAGGCTTTTTATCTTTATGGCGAGAATAATCAAGGACACCGGCTAATGAAAGGTAGTTATTATCATGCCCAGGTCGATTGCTATATGGTCCCGTTTGTCCATAGCCTGTAATCGCACAATAAATTACCCGTGGATTTATTTCTTTAAGAGCTTCGTAGCCAATCCCGAGCCTTTGCATAACCCCAGGTCGGAAACCTTCAATTATTACGTCATATTCTTGTACAAGAGATTTTACAATTTCAATAGCTTCTGGTGATTTCAAATTTAACGTGATCGATTTTTTAGAACGATTTAAATGTTGATGGATATATGCTTCATGATCATCATCGTAAGGAGGCATAATTCTTGTTAAATCGACGCGTTTGGAAGATTCAACATGTATGACATCGGCTCCTAAATCAGCAAAAATCATTGTTGCCATTGGCCCTGGTAGTAATGCAGAAAAATCGAGAATTTTTAACCCCTCTAAAATACCCAAATCTTTCAACCCCTTTTTGTGTAGGCTACACGACCATCAAGGATGGTTGAGTAGCGCTTTTCTCATAATCCCCATTGTGCGAAAAGCGTTGTGCAAAACTGTAATAATACAGAATATTTAATTTTAATCAGTATTATAACAGAATGAATCTTTCCTTGCCTATGTTAATTTTATTATAGAATAAATAATGCTACTTTTATATGTCAGAATAACAATAAAAGTAAAAAAATTTAGAATTTAGATTCTGCATCAACTTTCTGACAACTGTTGTCAAATATTAGAAAATTCAGTGAGAAATAAAGAGCTTATTGGAAAGAGAAAGTTTACTGGATAGCCATATTATTCAACCCTCTTTATTGATACAATCCTAGAGATATGTTCTAGCGTTTAACGGAAGGGGTCTCTTCAGAAGATTCCTTTTCTATTGAAGTGCTGTTGCTTATAATAGGCACTAATTGTTAAAAATTATAAACATACTAACATATATAGGTGGGAAGTAATGAAATCACATCAGTTAAAATTAAAGCATTTAATTATGGGAGTAGCTATGGCTGCATTCTTCTTTACAAGCATAGGAAGTGTTTGGGGCGGATACAGAATGAATGTTGACTCCATAAAGGAAAATACACTTGAAACAAATCGAGTGTATGCACAGAAATTGGCTTCAACAGCAGACGCCTATCTTCATGAAGCCTTTCAAATTTTAAGTTATAGCGCCAATCAAGTGAGTGAAAATTTGGATGATGAGCAAATTTTAAATAGAGAAACAGACCGTCTAAGATTACAAAATGAAATGTTCAATTCAGTAATCATAACAAATGCAAGGGGGCTTGTTTTATCTGTATCACCACCCTCCATTGAAATTAAAGGTGAGGTTTTAACTTCTCTTGGCGCACAAGAGGCATTAGCCAAAAAAATACCACTAGTTTCTAAGCCTTACGAGGCGATGACAGGACGCCTCATTATTTTTATATCCCAACCTATCTTTTCGGCATCTAACGAGTACTTAGGGATGGTAGCGGGAACAATTTATCTAAAAGAACCAAACGCCTTTAAAACGTTATTAGGAGAACATTATAGTAAGGATGGCTCCTACGTATATGTTGTAGATTCAGATGGACGTGTGATCTATCATCAGGACCCAAGCCGTATCAATGATGTTGTCACAAAAAATAAAGTCGTTCAGGCTGTGATGTCCGGTAAGAGTGGGATTCAAATCGTTGACAACACAAAAGGAGTGAAAATGCTTGCCGGTTTTAGTACAGTGCCTTCCACAGGTTGGGGAGTTGTCGCCCAAAAGCCTTTAGAAGTAGCACTGGCACCTTCATTCGATAGAGTACAAGAAGTTATTATTAAATCTGTACCGCTTATGATTGTTTCAATTGTTATTGTGCTTTGGGCAGCGACTCGCATTGCTAATCCTTTACAACAATTAGCGACGTTAACAGAAGAAAGTCTAGATAAGAAAAATGTAGAAGGCTTAAAGTCAGTCAGTGACTGGTACTTTGAAGCCCATTCGTTGAAGAATGTCTTAATTCGAAGTCTATCGTTTTTACATGGACAGGTTACATTTTTCAAGGATCAATCAACCGTAGATCCATTGACGGGTGTTACCAATCGACGAACGATGGATGCTATGCTGGCGGAGTGGTTAGAAAATAAGGTGCCTCATGCCATTATTTTGCTAGATTTAGATCACTTTAAAAGCGTGAACGACACATTTGGTCATGCTGTTGGTGATAAAGTCCTGCAGTTTTTAGCCAAACATATGCAATCTGTAGGGCGAGAAGGGGATGTATGCTGTCGTTATGGTGGCGAGGAATTTGTGATGCTTCTGCCGAATACAACTGCCAAAGAGGCGGAGCAAGTGGCGGAACAATTGAGGGGAAAATTGGCTGAAACGGAAAGTCCATGTGGTAGACCCGTAACATTATCAGCAGGGATAGCCCTATATCCAGAAATGGCTGCTACAACAGAGGCGTTAATTGAAGCGGCTGATGGAGCCTTATATGAGGCGAAACAAGCTGGACGAAATCAAGTTAAGATTGCCGTACAAAAAATAAAGTAAAAATTAATTAAAATAAGCTTATATTTTTGATTTTTGGGGTAATTGATTAATGGAAACATCATTTGGGCAAGCTATTTGTAAGTCATTCGCCAAATGACCATTAACTATGTTCAAATGATATGTAATTCGGGTCACATCTCTCGATCGACTTGACAAGACGTAAGGTTATCCCCCTTTCCCTTATGACATCACAAGTACGACTAGATGTATGCCTATAAATCGTGAAAGTCAAGTGAGCACCGATGCTCCTTGGCTTTTTTTGTTGTTGTAAAATGCGATAGAAGTTTTTGGCTGTACGAGTAGTCTCGTAGTGCTATATTTATCAATAAATTTACTGGACTATTTTACATTTATCTATGAAGATTCGCCTGCTCTTGGTCGATATAAAGGGTATGATGAAAATGATATTTGTACGTATCAAAATACATAAGTGAAAGGAAGAGTGGAATGGATAAATCTAAAATCCAAAAAGTAAATAAAGCCTTGATAGCAACAGTATTTGCTTCAAGTGGGATTGCTGTTGTAGTACCTTCACCACAAAAGGCGGCAGCGGCTACTTCTCCCTTTACAGACATAGATCAATACTCGGTTCATTATAACGATATATTAAAATTGTATTCTCAGGGCGTAATTAACGGGTTTGCCGATAATACCTTCCGTCCAGATGTCAATGTAACTCGTGGACAAGTAGCAAAAATGCTGGCTACGGCATTAAAATTGGATACTAGAAATGTCCAAGACCCTTATTATAAAGATGTTCCGAAGGGGAGCGATTTTTATAAATCTGTAGCGGCACTGCAAAATGCAGGCATTATGTCTGGTTATTCAAATGGCACATTTATGCCCAATGAAGTAATGACTCGCGGCGAATTAGCTAAAATATTAGTGTTAGCATTCCATCTGGAGGTTTCTCCTAGTTACAACAACATTTTTAAAGATGTAGATAGCAAATCAAGCAATGCAATCTATATTCAAACACTAATCGATTTGAACATTACGGAAGGAACGACACCTGTAACATTTTCACCGTTTGATCCTGTAAATCGTGGACAATTTGCTTCTTTTGTTGTCCGTTCACAAGAAAAGAAAAATAATGAAACATCTTACAAAATTACAAGTGTCGATGATGATGCCGTTTATATAAATGGAAAGGCTTATAAAGCAGAAAACCTTTCACATATTTTTAACGACTATAATGCTCCAGTTTTAAAGGGTGCATATATTGAAGGGACTCTTTCTAGTAAGAAGATTCTATCCATTTCTAAATTAACTATAAATGCTAGTGGTACAAGCAAGGATTTCCTTGATTTCGATGGGGATCATGGTTCATTAGGTGCTACTATCGAAGTTAATGGTAATTATATTGAATTTAATAATCTGAAGATGACTGGTACTATGTTTGTCAATGAAACAGTTCGTCCACCATTACATTTAGGGGCTACTACTTATAATCAGCCTTTATCAATTGGACGTGTGGCAAGTAACAATATATCATTTATCAACTGGTCAGATCCTGATAATACTAAGGGTGAGGATTCATCTATTAACAATTCAACAAACGATCTTCAGAATTGGACGAATCAAAAACCTGAAAAAGATAAGCCTTTTGTCAACTGGTCTAACGAAAAACAGGAAATGAAAAATGTTGAAAAGCATCTTGAATTTTATAACAGTACTGTTTCGAGACTAGTAGTATCTCAAACAGGTACAAAAATCGAATCCAATATGAAATTACCACGTGTAGACATTATAGGAAGTGTGCGCGAATTTGAAATTGAAGGCTATATTGGTACGTTAAATCTTACTACAGAAACACCGCTAACAATTTATGGTTCAGGAAATATTGATTGGATCAACTACAATAGCCGCACAGATCTTGAATTATATATCTACGGTCGAATTGGCACATTATTTGTGGATAATTTATACGGTAAAATCGATATTGGAGATTATACGTATATCGATAAGGTCATCTTACCTAAGGATGGTTCACCGAATAATATCTTCGACGATTTCCTTGATGATAAAGATAATATAGGCAGTATTACTGATCCAGATGGCAAACCAATTGATAAAGATGAAAACGAGAATCAAAACCCTGATGATAAAACAAAACCTATCGTTAGCATTACAAATGTCAAAGTGCTAAATGGCAGTGAGATTCAGGCGGACTTCACATCCGATGAAGTCGGTACGTACTATTATATTGTCCGTGAAAAAGGTGCCGAAGTACCAAATAAACGTGAAATGGTTAATCACCTTTCAAATGAAAACGTAGCTTATGGAAGTGGTGCCGCTGTAAAAGGTACAAACTCCGTTAAAGTATCCAATCTAGGTGAGAAAAAAGAATATGTCATCTACATCATGGTGGTAGACGGCTCGAAAAATGCATCTGATATTGTGTCACAATCATTCCAGATGAAAGATGCATCACCGCCAGTAGTGAAATCTTTACAAGTTACACCTTTACACGGAGGCACAAGAGCTGAATTCAAATTTGCAGCAAGTGAACCTGGAGATTATTACTACTATGTTCGTAAGAAAACAACAGCAGCTGACCCGACAACGGCAGACATCGTCGCTAACCCAACAGGTCAAGGGAAAGCAAAAGCTGGTGAACTTGGCATAACTGGAATCTTAACAGGACTTGATCCGGAGACAGATTATCAGCTCTATGTCGTAATGAAGGACGATTCAGGAAACTACTCTGTAGATCCTGCTGTTGTAAAGGATTTTAAAACTGGTGAGCTTGATAATATTAATCCATATGTTGAACAAGGTAAATTAGTTAGAAAGAGCAATAATCAGTTTGAATTGACTGTGAGTGAGGCATTAGATCCTGCAAGTGCTAACGATATTAATAATTACTTATTAACGGGTACAGTTATTGTAAATGTAACTGGAGAAAAAGGAATTAAACCTTCAGCTGTTGAGTATAAAGCAGGGGATAAAAAAGTATTATTAACAATTCCATCTGATACAGGTTTTGTTAATGGTGATACATTACGTGTAACGGTTTTACCAGGTGTCAAAGACTTAGCAGATAATGCATTTGAAAACACGAATACGGTGAAGCCAGGTGACCCTATTCGTAATTATGCTGAGTATAGACATGAAGATACTGTAATGCCAGTAGTAACAATTGTAAATACAATTAATAAAACAGATGAATCTGATGGTTTCCGACGAGCTGAAATCGAATTTAAACCGAATAAGGCCGGGACATATTATTATATGATACTACCAAGTACAGTAGTAGATAATGGTGAAACGAAGACTTTCCAACAATATTTAACAGATCATAAAATTACAGAACGTGACTTTATTAATGAATTTGGGAATGATTCTAGTAAATCTGGTTATTTCCAGATTGGTGGAAAGGATATTTATATCCAACGAGGTTCAGGTACTGCAGATTTGGAAACAGCTACACAAAAATTCCCTGTCTCTATTGAACAAAATAAACTTGATCCGTTTAATAGTTATACTATTTATATGGTGCTAAGAGATCGTGGTGGAGAACTTTCTAAAATCGCGGGTCCTAAGACAGTATTTGAAGATACTAAAGCTCCTTTACTACGTAATATAGAGATTAAAGCAAAAGAAAAAGATGATACAAAGGCTACTATTAGCTTCGAAACAAATGAAACAGCAAAAGTTCATTACTGGTTTGTTGAAAGAAGAATTAAAGATAAGGATGGCAATCTAATTGATAATCCGGATGCCAATCTAACTGCACCCGCAGATGAAAAATATTTAGAATCAAAACTTAAAGCTAGCCCATCGGTTGAAAAAATTGGGAAAGGTCTTTCAGGGACATTGGATGCGAGAGGTGTATCCCTTAAACCACATACAGAATATGTCGTTTATGTAGGTGTAGAGGACACTCCTGGCAATTTCACAATCTATAAGGCGAATGATTCATATAATGACCATGATCGAACATCTGATGGCTTGATGAAGCATAACTTCTATTCGGATGGTACACCACCAAGCATTGGAATGGTTTCTCCAATGGACAATAAACAATACCCAGGACTTATCTATCGTAATAGCGATGATACATTTACAATCACGTTTAATGAAACAATAATGCGTGATGAAAATGGTAAGTCCAAACTTGAAAATCCAGGTGTTGATTTAGCAGATATTTTGACAATTACCTCAAAGGATATCAATGGTAATGAGGTAGATGTGACAGCTAAATACGAGTCAGTTACTTATACTGTTGGGACAGATACCACTAAAGAGAGTAAGCTCATTATTAAACCAAAAACATTAAGTGATGCAAATCAAACGATAAAAGTTACAATGAAAGAGGAAACTCGAGACTTCATGATTCCAGGCTATGAAGGCCATAAGTTTGTCAATACTGGCCAATATTTATACAGAACATTGGATGCGAAGTTTATGGAAATAAAACTAACCTATTTGACTTCACCAGGCGACGATAGAAAAGTACAGGCAACATTTGATTTACTTGGCTCTGATTCGCAATTCTATGAAAATGGTGAATTACTGAAGTATTATTATTTATCTGATACTACTGGAACAGATGCTTCAGTTATTACAGGTAGAACTCCTGCACAAGTGATTCAAGCAGTCTTACATGGTTCAAACAGTTCTTTATCAAAGGGAACAGGAACAGTTGCGACAAATGTAGCTCGTGTTACAAAAGAACTTACACATCCAGCTAAATTCTTCAATGGTGACTGGGTGACAATTGTATTAGAAGATAAATATGGTAATTTCCACAAGTTCTATGCGAAGGTTGGTTATAAAGATCCTTCCATTCAATAATTATCAAAAAGCCAAGTAGATTTGTAAAAACTACTTGGCTTTTTTATTAGTTAAGTATCTAAAAATCGTGGAAGTCGACCAAGCATACAAGGTAGGACGCTCACATGGTCCTCCTCATCAAACTTCACATAATTAGTATAAATGTTTTGGTCACTTAAACGCTTCAGTCGTTCAGCCGCTAAATCAGCTCCCTCTAACATATCAGGCAACTCGTTAGCACCGATTGTGAGTAAGAGATTAATAGCATGCTGACCGTTCCAATCTTCAGAAAATTGGTCTATTACTTTTAGTACCGCATTGTCAGCCCACCAAACAGAGGGACTGCCAGCTACAATATGACTGAATAAATGAGGTCTTGCACATAAAGCATATAGTGTGAAAAGACCTCCTAAGGAATGACCAACAACCGCTTGTTTCTTTTTGTTGATGGGCCATTCTTTTTCGACAGCAGGCATTAGTTCATGTTCAATAAAGTCTAGAAACTCATTGGCTTTGCCGTTTGGTGGCCAAGGAGTTCCATCTGGACGTGCTGGCAGCTTTCCGTCACTAACAGGCAGGGTAAAATCATTGCAGCGTCGTTCCATATCAAAGGGTTCCTTAGAGGGATAGCCAATACCAATAACAAGAATGGGCTCATAGCCTTTTGGTTTGCGCGTTTGTAATTTTACCGCCTCTGCAAGCGTTGGGAAAAGAGCAACTCCATCTAGTACATAAATAACCGCATAACCATCTGCTGGTGGTGCATCTGTCGGGTTTGCAATTAATAGTCGATAGTCTAACTGGTTGTGGGATGTCATGGTATATTCAAAATAAGTTTCTGATACATATGGTTTTTTTGTCATTGTTGTCATGGCGCTAAAAACTCCAATACATCGTCTATCACTTTCCCTTGTGCATGGATACCACCATTTAGCCAATAATCCTCAGATGTTTCAAATACCTGATTACTTTTGAAGGCATCTGTACTTTGCCAGATAGTACTGTCCTTCAGTTCATTGATAAATGGATTTCCAAGATTGCCATCATTGATCAGGAAAATATAATCGGCATCTAGCTCAGGTAGAATTTCCAAAGATACTTCAAACGCACCATTTTTCACGTAGCTACTTTGCTCGAACCCTAATTCGTGTGTTAATACATACCCACTGAAATATTCATCTGTCATGAAAAACATCCCTTTGGCGTTAAAGCGAATTAACGCTACTTTTTTGCCTTCCGTTTTGGAAGCCAGCTTTGATTTTGCTACATCCACCTTTTCTTGATAATTCTGTATAGCTTGCTGTGCTTTAGCGGGCTCGTCTAGTAATTGCCCTAACACTTTAATTGAACCTTCTATATCAGTTGCTGCATTTTTGAACACATAGGTTGGTGCAATTTTTGCGTATTTTTCATATGTGCCATTTTCAATATAAAACGAATTATGCAAAACAATTAAGTCTGGCTTATCTGCCATAATCGTTTCAGGAGATGGGGGGCCGCTTGCAAAGCTAATTTCAGGTACACCTTGTAGCTGATCCTGTAAATAGAGCTGCGGTTTAACGCCATTCGACCATTGCATAGTAGGCTTAATACCAAGAGCTAGTAAGGAATCCTCCAAAACAGGTGCGAATATTTTAGTGGGCTTAGCTGGTAATGTTACTTCATTGCCAGCCTCATCCTTTATGGTTAATGGATAAGCTCTTTGCTCCTTAATATTGTTTGAGTTTACCTGTGTTTCTACCTTTTCTTCATTATTGCTTGATTGGGCATTGCAGGCAGAAAGTAATCCAATAGCTAGCATTAAAGTGGCCAGAATATAGACAGCTTTTATAATCGCTTGATTACGACCATTGTGTTTCATTGTAGTTCAATGTCTCCTTCCGTTGATAATCATTCTCAAATGGAATTATAATTCACTATCGGATACGATACCATGGACGGGGACAGGAAAAGAGTTTGGATTTTTTCCGGTAAACATGAGCAACATTTCATCTAGCATTCGATTTATCGCAATAGCAGAGTATTCAAACCAAGGATTTGATGGCAAAACATAGACATGTCCATTTTTTACAGCCTGGAGCTCTTTCCAACGATCAAGGTATTGTAAAGTAAGCCAATAATTTCGAGTCTGAGAATCTGGACAAACGATAAATAGTAAACGATCTGGGTTTATGTCTACTAACTGATCAAGCGTAATTAGCTCGTTACATGTTTGTTGTTGCCCATCAATAGGGTAGAGCTGCAAATCTGTAAATAGGACATCCTGAATCCCTTTATTGCAATATAAAAATAATTGATCGCCACATAATCGTAGAATGGCAAAACTATCTTCCTTGGTCACTTGTTTAATTTCTTGCTTAGCCTCTAATACCTTTTGTTCGTAGGACTGTATGAAATACTCACACACGCTTTGCCTTTTGACAGCAACGGCTATTTCTCTTAGTTGTGTTCGCCAATCCTTAGCTTCTATATAAACACTTTTAATGCCAATTGTTTGAAGCCAATCAAGCATGGAAAGAGAGGGCTCTTCTTGAAAAATATGAATATCAGGCTTGGCTGAGGCTAATTTTCTAAAATTATCCTCTGATTCTGCATCAAATATATTCACATGCACTTGGATTTTGTCCTGATAATTATTGTAATAATAAGGACTCCATTTAGCATTCAGTGGAGCCGCAACGGGAATGATGCCAAGAGCTAATAAATTTCCGATAGTAGACACAGAGAAGGTAGAAATACGCTGGCGCGCTAATTTACTGAAAGCAGAAGGTGAAACCCCCACCTCCTTTTTAAATTTACGGCTAAAATAAAATTCGTCACTGTAGCCAACTTCTCTAGCAATATCACGCAGTAATAGGTCGGTATCACGCAATAATTGTTTGGCATGTCCAATACGCAGCTCTGTTAAATAATCTGTGGCACTTAGCCCAAATGCCCTTTTAAAGGCCTCTCCAAAGTAGCTAGAGCTTAGACCAGAAATGATTGCGAGATGCTCAATCGTGAGAGGCTGATGATGGTTTTTAGCAATATAATCACGTATATCCTTTAATGATATTTGCGTCGTCATTCTATCTGTCATACTTTCTGTTTTCATGTAAAATGTCACCCCTTGAATTTATATTACTTTGTAGTAATTAATAATCTCGGTAATGCGCCAAGTAACTTTTCTCTCGTAAAGGCATCGCTATAATTCCACTTTGTTGCATCTACTAAATATACGTGGTTTTTCTGTACAGCCTTGAGATCCTTCCAAATATCGCTATTCATTAATTCCATCGTGGCCATTTGCGAGTCGGGTTTATCCGATAAGAGCAGGAAAATTCGATCACCAACATACTTTGGTAAGTGATCTGTCGGTATTTCTTTATATCCATTGCCTGATTGAAGCAATTTTTTAACTTGCTGGTGAGGCTGAAATCCATCTGGATGAAAAAGAGCAGGGGATAGACCTGTACAGCCCATGACATAAAGGCGTTTACCATGATCAAAGGTCAAGACCGTTGCTGTTTCGCCCGGGTCTATGACTGATTGGAGCTTTTGCCACATTGATTTTTCTTGGACTTTATAGCGGGCTAGCCAATCTTCTGCTCGTTGTTGTTGGCTAAGCCATTGTCCTAATAGAAGGATGCGTTCCTCTAACGAATCCCAAGAATTTAAGGTAATAGTTGGAGCAATTGATGATAGTGCTTGATATTGCTGCTCATCATTATTTGTAAAGATAATTAAATCTGGATTTAGCTTCGAAGATTTTTCAAGATTAATGGGAAAGGCCACATCTTGAATAGAAGGAACATGGTTTTTATAAAAGGATTTACTAATAGACTTCTTGTCACCGCCTATTGGCTGAACATCAAAGATCAGCATATCCCCAAACGTTTCTCCGTGATAAATAATCCGGTGGGGGGCGGATGGGATCATGACTTCATGTCCAGTCCAATCTTTTACCACTGTTCGTCGCCTATATTGTCGTGCAAACTGTTTTGGCGGAATACCGATCACCTGTCGGAAGCGGCGATTAAAATAATATTCATCATCAAATCCAACTTGTTGTGCAATATCCTTTAATGGCTCATTAGTTTGTAGTAATAATTCCTTTGCGTTTGTAAGACGTAATTCTGTAATATAATCTAGCGGCTTCTTCCCTGTTAAAGTTTGAAAGATTGTACTATATTGCCATTGGGCGATATGAGCAAGTTCAGCTAGCATCTTAACTGTTAAAGGCTGTTGATAATATTTATGTATATAGTTGATCGTTTCCTCGACTGCCTTCGTCATAGTTAATTGGACATTTCTATGAAGCTGATGTTCAAATAATAAATGTAATAGTTCATATAAAACGCCTTGCTGTTTAAAATAATCCGATTTGGTCTTTAATTGATATAGATCTTCTGTAAGACGGATAAACCGTGTATTCGGATAAACGGTATGCTCCACTTCAGCAGAAAAAATAGGCCCTAGATAAGGAGAAGGTAGCTCCTGTTGTAGCTGGAAAGCTGTAAAGGTTATTTTATAGAAACAGAATTCATTTGTTAGAGCCGATAAATCGATCATGGAATGAGGTTGTATAAGAAAAATCTTTCCTTTGGTCACCAAATAGGGATTGTCATCTATCGTTAATGTCCCACAGCCATCCGTAAAAAGTATCATCGTATGGTGTGATGGGCAAATAAAAGGGTAGCTCTGTGAAATACAGTCAATATCTACTAAATGAAATAATAAATTATGACTAAAAGAATGATTGTCTTCCATTTATTCACGTCCTTGCTAAATGAAAATGATTATCAATTAACTTTATTGTATAAAAAGTAAAGAGACATTTCAACAAAGATGAAATGTCTCTTTAAATCTATTTTTTTAACATAGTAGGTAATTCTGTTAATAACCATTCTCTAGTTGAGGCATCGCTATCACTTTTCTGAATATCAATCGTGTATACATGCCCATTTTTAACCGCAGGTAAGCTTTTCCAAATAGGGCTGTCCATCATTTCTTTTGTCGATTGTTTCGCTTCATCAGTTACTGGCGTTAGGATGAAAATTCGATCGCCAGCATATTCAGGAAGAAGCTCTGTAGAGATTTCAGCAAAGCCTGTTCCATCATCAAGTATTTTTTGAATCTTATCACCAGGCTTAAGAACATTTGAATCGTATAAAACTTGAGAAAGCCCTGCACGTGCCATTACAAATAATCGATCTCCTGGGTAGTATGTTAATACAGATGCAGTTTCATCTGGTTTAACAGTCCCAACAGCCACAAGCGACTCCCACATTTTATCCGCCTTATCAGTATAATCCTCTATCCATTGAGCTGCTTCTTCTTTTTTATTAAGTATATCGCCCAGTTCCGTTAAACGTTGGTTCAATGGGGCGAACGTATCAAACACTATAGTTGGAGCGATTTTAGAAAGCTGGGAATATGTCTTTTCATCAGATGTACCAATAATAATAAGGTCTGGCTTTAATGATAATGTTTGCTCTACATTAATCGGAAAACCAACGTCCTCTACATCTTTTACACGATCTTCCCAAGCATAATCAGTAATCCATGAGAATCCTGCACCAACTGTTTTGATATTTAATGCAAGCACATCCCCGTATCCTTCGCCATGATAAACTACTCTCTCAGGATTCACAGGGATTTCTACCTCATGACCTAAATAATCCTTATAAATACGTGTTGTCGGTTCTGCCGTTGCTGTCTCTTTTCGATTAGTCTCTTCATTGTTAGAACCACAAGCAGCCAATAGGACTCCAACCAGTAGTAAGAGGCTACAAATGAGCATATGTCGGTTTAATTTTTTCATATCTTTTCCTCCGTAATTGATAATCATTATCATAAGTTAGCATAATTTAAACCTTATCTTAGAACAATGGACAAACTAAATATAGGTCATTGAGGTTTATCCAAAAATCGCATTGATGATGTTTTACGACAGAAATTAAAATCCGTTTGACCGTATTATCATCCTTTAATCGGTAGAAAGTTAACCTTTTATTACACTATGATTCAACAATGAAAGGGGTTTAAGGATGAAAAAATTTTGGGTGTTCGTCATAACAGGTATGTTATTAATCGTCACGACTACAGGATTTGCTCGTATGTCATATGGTATTATTTTGCCTTTTATGCAGGAAGAAATGAGCTTCACAACCTCTCAATCTGGTTCTCTAGGTACGATATTATTTTTAGGTTATTTATTTACTGTAGGTATGTCAGGAATACTTACAATGCGTATTGGTGCAAAAAAAGTTCTATTAGTAGGAGGGGGCTGTGTCGTTTTAGGGTTAACGAGTCTAGTGTTCGTCACTAATTTTGGGTGGGCTGCTATTTCACTGTTTTTTGTCGGAGCAGGAAGTGCACTTGTGTATACACCATTATTATCGATAGCTGTTAGTTTATATCCCAAGAAACGAGGGATAGTGATGGGGCTGTTAATGAGCGGCGCTGGTATTGGGATGCTATTATCCGGTTTACTCGTACCATTTATGCTACAGCATTTTCCTGTATCAGGTTGGCGTGGAACTTGGCTAATATTCGCGTTTTTGACGGTGATTGTAATGTTGCTGGCTTTTTGGACCATAAAGCAACCGCATACTTCTAAAAAGGATATTACACAGGAACACATTGCGGTATGGCGCAGTAAAGGACTGTATATAATAGCAGGAATTTATTTTGCAGTAGGTCTTGTCTATCTCATACCAAATATATATCAAACAAGCTATATGATGAATCTTGGTATGTCCAGTGCAACGGCAGGTACTGTGTATGCCATTGCAGGGATTGTTTCGATTGGAGGTGCACCGTTCTGGGGAATGCTAGCAGATAAAATGGGTGTTAAAAAGGCATTAATAATAGCATTACTATTATCGGTCGTTGGAGATTTATTGCCTATTATGTTAGTTAACATTAGAGGATTTATAGTATCCTCTATAATTTGGGGATCATCACTTGGTGGTGTGCTGGTGTTAATACAAATGAAAGCCAGTCAAGAAGTGTCTCCTCAGAATGTTGCATCGGCTATTGGTTTTATTTCTATTTTTTATGCAGTGGGTCAAATGATAGGACCAGGCTTAGCTGGCTGGTTGATTGAGTATTTTGGTGGATTTTCAGTTGCATATGGCTTTGGAGCGATTATTTTCTTTTTATGTATAGTACTCGTATGTACATTGGTTGAAAAACAGAATGAAGAGGTATAATGTCATAGCTTAAAGATTGGACTTAGGTTATACTTTAGATAATTAATGATAATAATTCTCAATTGAAGTGCTAAGGAGATGGTGAACTCTATGAATGTGGACTTTCATCAAAATTTCACTCAATTTTTTCAGGCATTAAATGTACTAAAGCCACAGGAAACGTCCATACATTATATGGAATTCCAATCAACAATGAAGGAAGGGGCAATTCATCGTTTCTTGCCCCGTACAGATTTAGAAGTGGTTATATCAGATTATTCATTTCATCAAGACTATCAAATGAATATTTTAACAACGAAGCCAATGGTAGAAATAAGCTACTGCTTGCAGGGAACACGAAGAGTTCACATTTCTAATTGTGAATATAGGGTAAAGGCAGGGACATGCACACTGCAATTGATGGAATCTATAGAGGCAAATTTTTTATTTAATAAAGATGAGTCTTATCAGATGGTCAGTATTGGTATACCTGTAACAACGTTTAACCATTACATGAAAAAAATCAATGAGTATGATGGTGCTTCCAGCAGATTTTCAAGGATTCTTCGTGGGTCTCCTTATCGCTTGTTTCAAGAGAAAATAAACCCACCAGACTTGCTTATGGTGAAACAGCTTCTAGAAGCGATAGCAGCTAATCAGATAACTAATTTGCAATTAGAAAGCATAGCTTTACAGCTTTTAACAAGTACATTTCAGTCCTTTTTCCCTCAATCCATAAACCCGGTGGAATTCTCACGTGACGATAGAAACAAACTTTTTCAAGCACAAGCTATCATGGTTGAGAATATGATGAATCCTCCTTCTTTAATGGAGCTGTCTCGTTTAATTGGTTTAAATGATTTTAAGCTGAAAAAAGGCTTTAAAGAGATGTATGGTACAACAGTGTTTGGCTATTTACGTGAGAAGCGTTTGGAGCAGGCAAGTTTATTATTACAAAACGGAACCATGAATGTTATGGAAGTAGCTAATGCAGTGGGCTATTCTAATCCAAGTCATTTTGCTGAGGTGTTTAAGGAGAAATATGGGGTGAGCCCTCGAGACTTTTTAAAATATCGAACACAATAAAACCCTTCAGCATGTAAGGTAGCTGAAGGGGTATTTTTACTTAGCGATACTATTTAACACATTTTCAATGATTTGGCGATTAGCAATGGCCCCAGAATATAACCAGCTTGAGCTTTGGTCAAACTCATAAACATGGCCATTTTTAATGGCAGGTATATTTGCTAGGAGAGGATCATTTAGTAATGTAGAGCTGCCTGCCCGATCACTGTTAATAACAAAGAGATAGTCAGCATCTATTTGTACGAATTTTTCTAAAGATACTTGTGACCAATCACCAGCAGCAGAGGCGGATACTTCTTTCACTAGGCTAGGTGTTTTCAGCCCAAGATCCTCATAAAGAACAATACCACTCGAGGCTGTATCACTTACCATATAAATTGTATTGTTAATATTCCAGATGACAGTGGCTGAAGGGTTCCCCACCTTTTTGTGAATATCCTCTTTTGCCTCTTTAGCAAATTGATCATAATCTGTAAGAACTTCCTTTGCTTTATCTGTTTGATCGAAAATTTCTCCCACTTTCAGAAGCTTGTTACGCCAATTGTTATCTTCTGTTCCCATTACATATGTAGGCGCAATTTTCCTATATTGCTCGTATTTTTCACCTTCTGCGATTTCAGATGAACCAATTACAATTAAATCTGGATTAAAGCTTGTAACAGCTTCAAAGGGAAGATCAAACTCAATTGTTGGAATGTCCTTTAATGATTCCTGAAGGTAGTCTTGAATAGATGTCCCACCTTTTACTGACCATTGTGCTACTGGCTTAATGCCTAAAGCCACGAGGTGATCTTCTAGATAGGGAGCAATGATACGTTGAGGACTTTCGGAGACCGTTACTTCATGACCTAAAGAATCTGTTAACACGCGATTTGAATGATTAACTTTAGCCTTATCTGCTGAGGGAGATGATTGATTTCCACATGCAGCTAAGAGCATCGAAAAAAGGAGAATACCTGTGAATAAGGAATTCTTTTTAAAAAAATTTGTCAAAGCTAAAAGCCTCCCAATTCAATTGATTTCTATTATTCTATTCCATTATAATGAAAATGATAATCAATATCAATTAAGAGCTTAGGAGATAGAACTAGAATGTATAATGATAATCAGTTACTGTCCCATGTTTTTTATCAACCTATTCAAATTATGAAATTAGAAGAACTATTTTGTGCCAAAAAAGATCAGTCGGCATACCCTTTTATCATTGTACTTTATGAGGGTAATGCCTTGTGTACGCTACAAGGTAGGAAGCTTCAGCTTAGCTCAAATTCTGTTATGTTTGTGGATGATGTGGACGATTTCCATCTACTTAAAGCAAGCGGAAGTATAGGGGTTGTCATTCAATATCGTGCCTATGGCCCCAAATTGGTTAGTTTATTACAAGACACCACTTTAATGGAACATTGCTCATATCGTCTCATGGATTTAGTCAAGGAGATAGAAAGAGAAGCGAAAATTACAGTTGAAAGTAATCCGTTTCGTTTACAAAAACTATTTGGTGAAATGTTAGAAGAACTGTACCACCATTTACGTACTCACAAACAACAAGAAGATTTGTGGATTGATAGGGTACTTAATTATATGAATCTACATTTCAATGAAGACTTAACAAGAGAGCAAATGGCTGAAAAAGCACAGGTAAGTCCCGAACATTTTTCTCGTACGTTTCATAAGCACACTGGATATACGTATAGCGAATATTTAACATTATTAAGAATAAGGGAATCTCAGAAAAAACTATTATTAGGGATGCCAAAATTAGATGATTTAGCCCAAGTAGTAGGCTACAGAGAGGGGACCTATTTAAGCCGGAAATTTAAAGAAATTGTCGGTGTATCGCCTACAGTTTATTATCAAAAATCGAAGCGTCTCATTGTACTCAATGCCAATCATACTGCCTGCTTACTGGCATTAGGTATTACGCCAGTGTTAGGGGTGTACTCCCCATTTTTAGAGAATATCAAGTCTGTTCCTTCCTCACAGAAATTGAAGGGCTATGAGTATGATATTACTTCAAATTATAAAGAGATAGCCGTAGCATGTCCAGATGTCATTATTAACTACAGTGGTGGCAAAGAAAAACAATCTTTACTGTCTTTAGCCCCTATATTCGAGCTGCCATGTAGACAGTTAAGTTGGCGAGAGCAATTTGAGCTTATTGCCAATTTAGTAGATAGACGAGAAGTGTATAATCATTGGCTTCAGCAATATGATGACCAGGTAGCTCAATGCAATCAACTTCTTGATCGACAGCTTGGGGCAAGGGGTACTGCTATTGTTTGGGAAATAGGTAGTCAAGCAGCTTATTGTCTAAATAGCAGTCATGGAAGGGGGAGTCATATATTATACGAAGATTTAGGGTTTAGTAGACCAGATGAGATTGTCACACATAATATAGAAAAAACAGGGTATTTAACAGTAGATATTGAAGAAATCGTTCATTTTCCAGCTGATTATATATTTGTAACGGCTCTTCCTACAAAAGATTTCGGAAAAGAGTGTCTATTAACTGTATTACACTCAGAAAAATGGCAGTCACTTGCGGCTGTGCAAAAGAAGCAGGTGTATTTTATTAATCAGTATGAATTATTTTATGGATATGACCCTTTATCTACAGCAGCTCAATTGCAAAAACTGATGGAAGTACTGACATCATAAAATTACAGGGCAATACATCACTTTCATGCATAGACAGATATTTGTCATTCTTCTACAATTATTGAGAATGATTATCAATTAATGTGTATGGAGGGAAAAAATGCTTAAACAAAATAGAAAATTCTTAACGCCACTGTTTCTTCTATTACTTCTACTGTTAACGGCTTGTGGAGAAAAGGAAAAGACCGCTAGTCCAGCTACAGAACAAGATACTAAAGAAGCAGAGACAAAAACGATTCAGACGACAAATGGTGAGATTGTTATTCCGACTAATCCACAACGTATTGTAGCAGAGGAATATATTGCGAGTTTACTTGTATTGGACGTCAAACCAGTGGGAGCCCCTGGGCTAGCTCTTAAAAACTATTATTTAAAGGAAGCATTGAAAGGTGTAGAAGATATCGGTGTATATGGGAAACCGTCGACTGAGAGGATTTTAGGACTCAAACCGGATTTGATTATTACTGGTAATGGAGAAAACTATGATGCTTTAAGTAAAATTGCTCCAACTGTAGTTATCCCATACGGGGAATTGAAAAATGCACATGAGGAGCTTACATATTTCGGTGAGTTACTTGGAAAAGAGCAAGAAGCAAAGGATTGGCTCTCCCAATATGATCAAAAAATTGCCGATGCAAAAGCACAGGTAGATGCGATTATTCCAGAGGAAGCGAGTTTTTCCATTATTGAAGATGCAGGCAAATCTATTTATGTTTATGGTGACAACTTTGGACGTGGAGGACAGCCAGTTTATCAGTCATTTGGTCGAAAGCCACCTGCAAATGTAGCAGAAGAAATTATGGAAAAGCAGTGGGCTGAGATTTCCGAAGAGATACTAGCAGATTATGCAGGAGACTACATTATTTTAACTTCAAATGATAGAACTGTTGAAGATTTTAAGAAAGATCCAATATGGGGCAGCCTGCCAGCTGTAAAAAATGATAATCTTTATGTTTGGCCTGAGGAACGTTCATGGTATTATGACCCAACAGCAGTCTTGGCGCAAGTTGAGGAATTAACAAATTGGCTAACGAATAAAAAATAGTAGAAAATGGTGATTGATTATTTAGTTTAACCGTCTCAATTAAGAAACTTATAGAAGCATCTTTCCTAGTGAAGATGCTTCTTTTTATTATTACATTTTTAGATATTATTGAGAATGTTTATCATTTATAATATTTACAAGGGGGCCATTCTATTATTTGACTTGAAAGGTGTGTATACAAACAGTGAATATAGATGATCATATCCTTCTGTGGAAGTCTGCTACTATCCAAGTGTTTGATATACGGTATATCAAGATACATGGTGATGAGCAGCCTAGCTCATTTCGTTTACCAGCTAGCGGTTTCCTGTACGCTATCAAAGGGAAAGCTAATGTAATATTAGACAATAAATCTTATATGATAGAAAGTTTTAATATAGCGCATGCTGGCAAAGGAAGCTGCCTACATATTAGTGCTGTAGAAGATAGTTTAGAGTACTACTTAATTCTCTACAAAGCGACGTTGCCTATTACATCTAGAAAAGGCATGCTAGCGCTATGGGAAAGGGAAAAACCTGTTCAGCTTCAATATGCTTTTCAAGTTACAAATGCACTCACATTACAGGAAAAAATAGAAACTATGCATCGAGAGTGGCTCAAACAGAACAATATAGGGCATTTCCATGTCAAATCACTTTTCTACCAAATTATTTATGAACTTTTGCAGCAATTACATCAACAGCATGTCAATGTTCAACAGCCAGATCCTGTGGAGCAAATTCAAAATTATATAGACGAATATTACAATCTACCGATTACTCGAGAATCACTTGCCCAAATGTTGAATTATAGTGTGCCCTATATAGCTAAGCAATTTAAACAAAAGACGGGTAGAAGTATTATTGATTATCTTATTCAAATAAGAATTCAAAAAGCGCGGCAGTTATTAATACATACAACTTTAAGCTTGCAAGAGGTTGCTTCGAGTGTTGGCTATGAAGATGTTTCTTATTTTATCCGTATTTTTAAAAAGCACAGTGGTCTAACCCCCATGAAATTTAAGCAGCAACCAAAACAACATAAATCGTATCGTCCTATGTATCGGCTTTCTTTGTCTAATGATAAAAAGTGGATACAACATTATATTGATAATGATAATTATTATCAATATAAACAAAAAGGAGATTTACTGATGAATAAAAAGACAAAGTCCTCTATGATGACGACTTTATTGCTATGCTTCACTTTATTGCTAAGTGCATGTTCTGGTAGTGCTATGAATACTACCAATAATGTGGAGACAAAGGCGGCAACCAATCAGGCTGCGGAAGTGCAGTCCACAACGAAAATCGTTTCTACTGTGAAAGGGGATGTAGAAATTCCAGTTGACCCGAAACGTGTCGTAACGGATACGTACCCTGGTTTTTTATTGACCTTGGGCATAAAACCAGTAGGTACACAGGAGCTTTATATGAAAAGCCCTTATTTAAAAGACCATAACGAAGGAATTACTTATTTTGAGGATTCCCTTGAAGCCGTAGTAGATTTGAAGCCAGACCTTATTATTACAGGTGATGAAAAGAAATATGAAGCCTTTTCTAAAATAGCCCCTACTGTTTTAATACCGTTTACTTTAGAAATGGATGAGACATTGGAGGAGTTTAGTAGAATATTAGATAAAGAGGAAGAAGTGAAGGCATGGTTAGATGACTATCATCAAAGAGTAGCAAAAGCCAAACAAACCGTTCAAAATATTATAAGCAAGAATCAAACTGTTACTATTTTAGCTGGCGGGGCAAAAAATGATATAACATTATACGGTAATGGTTATACAGGGCGGTCATTTTATGATGGGCTTGGACTAACGCCGCCATCAAAAGTAATAGATGATATTGATCCTGAAAAGCCTTGGTTGCAATTATCCCCTGAATTACTTACAGAATATGCAGGTGATTATATTTTTATGGCAGTTGATAAAGCAACAGAAACATATGATTATAAAAGTGAACCTGTTTGGAAAACACTTGATGCTGTACAAAATGATCAAATTTTCGAAATAGATGGATGGAGTTTCTGGTTTTCAGATCCAATTTCTATACTTGGGCAAATCGAAGAAGTAACGGAAATGATAGTCCAACAAGTTAAAAGAAAATAAAGATAAGTTCAAAATCACTCTAGCCTTGTATTGCCAGAGTGATTTTTCTATTAATATCTATTTATTAAAAAATATAATTGAGAACTATTATCAATTATAATAAACTTGGAGTAGCTGAATGGAAAGGAATGATAAAGAATGCTACCTGATGAGGAGTTTCTATTTCTTTGGAATCATGCCACGACAAAAATACTAGATATACGTTATGAGCTATTCAAACCTGAGGAAATTGGTAAATTGTATAAATTACCTGCTAATATGTTTCTTTATGCTACAGGAGGTAGTGCAGATATCTATATAGACTTAAACAAATATACACTAGAGGGCTTTCATCTTATCCACAGTGGGAAGGGCTCTACTCTGCAAATCATGGCTAAAGATAAAGGGTTTGAATACTATATGGTATTCTATCGAGCCTTTATTCCTTTAACTTCTAATAAAAGGGTAGTAGCGGCCATGTATAGAAATAATCCTTTCAAATATCAATACGGTTTTGTACCAAGCTCACCTGTTACTATGTTCGAAAAAACACATCAAATGTATAGTAAATGGAAAAATGCCAGTAATCTAGATAAATTTACAGTTAAATCACTATTTTATCAATTTTTAAATGAAATTTTTATACAGTTAGATCAAGAGAGTCTCGACATCCCAAAGTTGAATGTCTCTTATCAAATTCAAGCATACATAGAAGAAAACTTCGCAAAACCATTGACGTTAGACACAATTGCCAAGGCATTACGTTATAGTCCATCACATTTATCTATTCAATTCAAGCAACAGATAGGCTGTAGTCCTATTGAGTATTTAATTCAGCTAAGAATCGGAAAGGCGTCCACTTTGCTTGTGGAGACAGATGCTAGCTTACGTGATATAGCTATGAGCGTCGGCTATCATGATGTTTATTATTTTAGTAGACTATTCAAAAAAAGAGTAGGGATCTCACCCATAAAGTTTCGTCAAAAAGAACAAATAGATCGTCTAGTAAAAGATAGTCCTTCAATGTCTGAAAGATACTCCATTGTCGATTGGAACTTCCAAGATTATATTGAGAATGGTTATCAATATAAAGGGAGGAAGTATGAATCAATGAATAAAAGAGGAGTATCAACTATTGCAACACTTTTTCTATGCTTAACACTTTTATTAAGCGCTTGTAGCAACGGAACATCTACGAATACGGGGGGCGAGGGAAATAAGACCTCTGTTGCACAAACAGCAATTAAATCACAAACAAAGGTTGTATCCACTATTAAAGGGGACGTTGAAATACCCGTTAATCCTGAGCGAGTAGTTGTGATGTATTATACTGGTGACGTCCTAGCATTTGGTGTAACACCTGTGGGTTCTTCTAAGATACAGGAGGGCGCTGCATTTGAGGAGGAATTAAAAACAGTCGAAAGTTTAGGTGAATGGTTTGAGCCGAATGTTGAGGCAGTGATTCAATTAAAGCCGGATGTCATCATTATTCCAAAGAATGAAGAACTATATGGCCAGATGAAAAAAATAGCTCCAACTATTGTGATAGATGACGCCACAACATCTTTAGATCAACGTTTAGAAAAAATTGGTGAAGTGCTGGGGAAAGAGAAAGAAGCAAAAGATCTTTTGACTAATTTTTATACAAAAGTAGAAGACAGTAAAGAACAGCTAAAAGCGGTGGGTGTATTAGATAAAACAGTTAGTATTATGGAAGGCGGCAAAGGGAAAATGTCAGTTGTAACAAGTTATACCTTTGGACGTGGTTCTCAAGCATTGTATGAATATTTAGGAATGCGTGCGCCAGAAATTATTCAACAGAAAATAGATGATAAGAATAATACTCAGGAGGCGATAGATGTATCCTTAGAAGTATTAACGGAGTATGCAGGAGATTATGTTTTTCGTTCATCGTATGAAGGGATGGTAGATTTAACTGACCATCCAGTTTGGTCCGCTATTCCAGCTGTTAAAGAAGGCAGACTTGTGGAAATTGATTTTGGTTTTTGTTACTACAATGATATATATTCATTAACTAAACAGCTTGATTTCATTGTAAATCGTCTATTAGCTACAGTAAATTAAATAAATGGTGCCTCATAAATGGACAACAGGTTAAGGGGGCGCTTTAAGAAAGCACTAAAGAAACCTTTGAAATGGGTATCTTTAGTGCTTTAAAATGTTTAATTTCTAATGATTTGGAATGTCCCAGGTGTCATTGTTGGGATAATATGACGGTTTCCACTAACGATATAGTCGGCTGGTACTTGCTTGCCAAAGTCATTTAAGTGGTTGATCGATGAGTTTGCTGATAAACCTTCAATAATAATCTCCATGTTCGCATCGAATGTAACTTGCTTTTTATTTAATGTAGCCTGAAGAGTAATGCGATCTCCCCTTTTTGTTACTTGAATGTCGATTACACCTTCATCTTCATTGATTAATGTATAAAGTGGCGGAATAATAATTGTTATTTTATCCTTTGTTGTTAAAATAAAGCGTTCTGTATCAATCTCGGAATCAGAAACATTTATTTTGGCTTTATAAATATTCTTGCTTTTCGTCATAGCCGTTGTTTTACCTGGTATAGCTACCATATCTGATAGTACAGGTGTTTTAGGGACGTTCCCTTTTGAAGGGAGTGTATATTTCCCTTGGACAAAATCAACCAAAGTCCAAACATTTGGCACGAGTTGCTGCTGTACAGGTGTTAGAGCTTCAAAAGCCGTCTTTACTTCTTGTACATCCTGCGGAGTAGAGGTTTTTGGTGATAGAGCTGCAATGGCACTTTCTACAGCCTTAGCAGCAGCCTTATCCTTCAATACAAGTTGTTCAGCGTCAAGTAGAAGTTGTTCAACCCCAGTAGGTAAAGAAACATATGAAAACCTACGTAAGGCATATAGCTCTGCTCGAGCATCAGCTACATCTTTATGGAAAGTTGGACGAGATGAATTAATTAGTTGAATTTTATTTACTACTTTATCAACTGATGTATTAGGCGCAATATATGATGTTAATATTTTTTGCGCGGCTGCACTTACAAAAGTTTTTTGTGCTGCATTTAAGGTATTATACCAATCTCTTGTTTCCATGACATTTTGATAATAATTAACAGCTGTAGATTCTACTGAATATAACTTTTCCTCAATTTGTGCTGCCAGTTTACGGTAAGAAATCCTTGTCTGTTGATGTGCTGACAATGTGGAATAGTTTGTTACATACTGTTTTTCCAGCTCTGTTAGTGCATTGTAGGCCTTAAGTGCTGCCTCCAAATTTACTTGGAAGGTAGAGGTTGTGTAGTTAATATTGTTAATCAATTGTATAACATTTGACACGTTAGAATTGTAGTAAGAAGTGCTGTATATGTATGCCACGCTTGGTTGTCCAGTCACATTAGCAGCAGATGCTGGTGCACTATAAAGGAGCGATGGGACTGCCACTAAAGACAGCAGAGCTAATTTTTTTTTATTTTTCATACTATGAGATGCCTCCTAATTATATTATTCGAAACGGAAATCTATCCAATATATGGGGTTGTATCAATTTTATCATAGCCTGGGATTTTTTTATGCATTTTTTGGCCGAATAGGTAGATTGGTTATGTGTTTTTAGTGAGAGTATATAACTTCAGTACCTATTTAAACGGCATCAAAAAAGAATTGTTTTGTTGTGGGACAAGTACTACCGGATAATAATGGGCTGTAATGACCGAAAATCATCTGACAGAGAGAATATAAAAATGAGCGGTTAGGCCAGTTTATTTTAATTTTTTTATGGTAAATAATAGAAGTTATGAATAGTTAAAATATGGTTTTTTTGGAGGCGTGCTCTTTTTTATCCTATATCAGTAGATGTCTACAAATTGGATTATTTATCCTTCAAAAGTAATGCTATCTCTCAATTTTTTAGAAAAATAAACGATAATAAGTAAAGGAGTAGTTTTTAAGGAGGAGTAATAATGAGAATCGTGCTAGTAGATGATGAATATTTATCAATAACGAGATTAAAAACCTTGCTTGAAGAAAGTAAGGTTCCAGGGATAGAAGTAGTTGGAGAATACACCGATTCTCTAAAAGCGATGGATGAGATACAGAGTATACAACCAAGTGTTGTATTTTTAGATATAGTCATGCCGGATATGGATGGTTTAGCACTGGGGGAGAAAATTCAAGAATTATTGCCAGATGTAGAGATTGTTTTTACAACAGGGTTCGATCAATATGCTTTAGATGCCTTTAATTTACATGCTGTTGATTATTTATTGAAACCCATACAAATTTCACGTTTAGAAAAGACATTGGATCGTCTTGAACAGATCAATAATAAACACAAAAAAAGTTCAATGAACTCTACAATTATTAATCTATTTGGCGGGCTCCATGTCGTATCGCCAGACGGCCAAACACAAATTTTAAAATGGCGAACATCCAAAGCGAAAGAGTTATTTGCTTACTTACTTAATCACCGTGATGAAATTATATATCGTGATACCATTTTAGAGTTATTTTGGCCAGAGTCTGATAGAGATAAAGCATCGAAACAACTTTATACGGCCATTTATACAATACGTCAAACATTAAAAAACTATGGGCTGGAAGGTGTGCAAATTTCAAGTCCATTGCTCAATTCAGGCTATAAACTTTTGTTGGAACAAACTGTTGTAGATGTAGAACAATGGCTGTCTAGCTTGAAAGCTTTACCTTCACTAGAAAAGTCAACCGTGGATCAGCATGAACAAGTATTCCAAATGTATACTGGTGATTATTTAGGCGATTGTGATTATCTATGGGCAGAAAGTGAGAAAGAGCGTTTAAGGCGACTATGGTTACATCATGCCCATCAGCTTAGTGAATTTTATATAACAAATGAAAACTATTCAGCTGCTATTAAGGTACAGGAAACAGTTCAAGCTCTTTTTGCAGGTGAAGAGGAAAACTATTTCATCCTGATGAAACTTTACGATTTACTGAATAATGTAGCGGCTGTTGAGGAGCAATACTTACTGTTAAAAAAAGCGCTTCAGGAGCATTTGGCGGTGGAACCAAGTGAGGAAATTGAGAATTGGTATAAAAGATGGAAGCAGACCAATGCGCTAACGCACATGAATGTTTAACTATATAGAATAATGATTATAAAAAGGACTCTTGCAGTTTGCAGAGTCCCTAGATTGAAATAAAAGCCATTGAGAAGTTAACGCAAGCTCGATGATATAGTTGTTCCTAGTTTTCGTCCTAACAGGTTTATGAAACTCATTGATCAAACGTTATATTCATTGATTTGTTTTGTCAGCATCATTGTTTTATTTCAAGCTGAAAGAATTTAATCTTTCCCTTTTTTATACTGGCCTTTATAGGTTGAAATAGCGGTGTTTAAATAATTAATGACATATGAGACTTCGTAGTCAGAGAAATAATTATTAGATAAAAACGTTTCAGCGTATGATACGGCCGAGTCGAAAATGTACCATTCCATATACGTTGTCCAATTGGTATTAGATGATAAACCTGATCCATCCTCTGAAACAGTCACATACATCCCTTTTGCCTGATTAACAAGCGTTTGTAAGCTGTATTTATTACCATAATAATAATTATTATTATACTTATAAGCACTCTTATAAGTCCAAATAGCATTGTTTAAGTTATTGATAGCACTCGTAATATCAGTTTGAGTAGCGTAATAATTATTAACAACTGCTTGAGCAGCTGAAACTGCGGAATCTATAGCGTTCCTCTCAGCTTGCGTTGTCCATGGATTATTATGGTAAACATCTGAGCCCCACGAAACCGTTACATACTGAATTGAATTGATTAAAGATTGAAGAGTAGCTTTATCGCTATTGCCGTAGCCATAGCCATATTTTAAGCCGTACTTTTGAGCAGTTTGATAGACGGATAAAGCATTTCTGTATTGTGTAATAGCATTCTTTACTTGTTCTTGTGAGGCGCTATTGTTGTTTGCTACAGCTTTGGCGCTGGCCACAGCAGAATCAAAAATATTACGATCAACCTGCATTGTCCATTTGTCAGTTGTTAAAATATCGTATCCATTTATAGAAACCTGTACGTAAGGGGGGGATGCTAGTAGCGTAGTTAGCTCTTTTTTATCAATAACAGGTAGGGTAACGGATACGCTTTTATTGTCTACTTGTACTTTACCCACCTGGTGTCCAGAATTTAATGCTACTTTTGTTCCGCCTTTGACAATGATTTGTTCAATTTTGCCCTCGCCGAAAAGGTTGAAGTTTTCCTCTACATTGATCGTTAGCTTTTCCACATTTGCCTTCAACTCAAAAGTAGGAACTTTACCTCCTATATCAATTTTAGAAAGCGCTTGGTCAGAAGATATATTCACCTTCGTACGTGCTACATTGATAGTAGATGATTTCATATCTCTTAGCGTAACATACAGCCAGTCATTCTTCTTTATAATTAGTGGTTTTAGTGTAATCGTATCGCTCACAGAAACGTCATCAAGTGTAATAGCTTTTTTTACTCTGTTTGTAATGATTAGCTGACCATCAATCGTAATGTCTTGTATGTTTACATAATCTGCGTTCACAGTAACATCACCAGAAACATGAGCGTCACCCCCATCAAAATATACTGATTTTTTACTCGTACCAGCTTTATTTAATGTTAATGATGTCACATCAATAATTTGCTTGTTTTTTACGACAATGGTGGCCGATGCATTCGTTAATGCTGTTTTGTTTGAATGATCAAAAAGGGGCTTTAAATCATTGTGGATTCTAAATGTACCGTTTGTTGTAATGACCGTATCATTTGTAATGTTTTTAATCGTTACGGCATTGCCGACCACTTTTTTTGTTGCTGCAACTTGAAACTGTGCTTCATATAAGCTTGATTGATTTAGGGAAGAAGAGGCTTGTGCAGTAGCCACTGGTAATACTAGTGTCGCTGTCATAGCCGTGGCTATTAATGTTGATAGCGCTTTATTTGTCATGCAAGTCACTCCAATCATTTTATCTAATAGATAATATAGCATATTTTACTATAATTTAGTATTTTAAGTGTATGTTTTACTAATTGTTGCAACTTGAATGAGTCATAAGTACTTTGAAATATATAAGAAAAATCTATTAATATGCCTGTATTTTTATCTATAATTATGTAAATTTCTACTTTATTCGCTAAATATTTTATTGAGATACGACCTTCCATCCATTATGATTATTTATAAAAGTGGGGGTGTTTGTGATGAAGAAATCAAGAGGAATTGCATTGAAACTATCTTCCCTAATAATAGGATTGTTTCTAGTATTATTTTTATCCTATACAGTGACAACGGGGATGATTATAAAAAAGCAAAGTGTTAAAGATGCAGAGTATGGAACATTGCAAACGGCTGAATCATCAGCGGCTATTATGAGCGAGCGCTTTAAAAAAGCCAATACAACATTACAAACAACGAAACGGATCGTTGAAAGTATGGAGAAGAATAAGACGCTATCTACCAAAGGTGTTTTAGACATCATGGAAAATAATTTAGCCAATAATGATGATTTATTAGGGGTAGGAGCTATCTTTGAACAGAATTCTCTTATTGTAAACCCAAATGATGAGGCTACATTGGTAGATTCCAAAAAACGTTTTGGACCATACTTAAGTAAAAATGGTAATGAAATAACGACCACTCTTATTGAAGGTGTTGATGATAAAAATGTATCCCAATGGTACTGGGTGCCAAAAGAAGAGGGACGGACCGTTTTAACGGAGCCCTATGACTATAGTGTAAACGGTCAAACCGTACTAATGACCACAATTTCTGTACCATTAGTCAATGCTTCAGGGAAGTTTTTTGGTGTATTGACGGCGGATGTATCGATTGATTATTTAAATGAGCTGACAAAGTCTGTTGCTCCGGAAGGCGGCTATGCGGCAATTATTACAAATAACGGTGTACTAACAGCTAACAGCTTCGGTAAAGAGCTGGATGGGCAAAATATGCAAGACGACCCTGCTTGGACAAGCATAAGTAAGACAATGGAAAACGGCGAGCTAACAAGTATGTACATAGAGTCTAATGAACTAAAGGATCAAGCTTATAATGTGTTTGCTCCAATGATTTTAGAGGACATTGACGAAACTTGGACCGTTCAAATCGTATTAGCTGAATCAAAAATTTTAGAAACATATAACCATGTATTTATATATACGATTATAGCATCCATTATAATGGTAGCCTTGATGACTGCTGCAAGTGTACTATTTATTTACAAACAGTTAAAGCCGCTCAAGTTTTTACGTGCTTCAATTGAAACAGCAGCAGCAGGTGATTTAACACAAATGGTAGAGGATAAATATATTAAACAAGATGAAATTGGGGCAGTCGCATTGGCCTATAATAATATGTTGGATAAAACTAATAGTGCTATTAAAGCGGTGTTAAACTCCACGACTCTATTGAACCAATCTTCTAACCAGGTACATGAGGCGTTTAATGAAATCGTGTCCTCTAGTCAAGAGGTATCAGTAGCCATTAATGAAATTGCACAGGGTGCATCGAAGCAATCAGAGGATACTGAAGAAACGAACTATCGTATGATGGATTTATCGGATCAAATAGACGCTATTACTGCGCTTTCGAATGAAATGGACGATTTATCCAACAAGACAAATGTGACAACAGAAAAAGGCATGCAAGAGGTTCTAAGTTTACATGAACATAATATAGAGACGAATGAGATGAACAGCCGTATTCAGCAGCAAATGGAATCGCTAGCTTCTAATATTGCCAATATTAATCAAATTATTGCCTCCATTCAAAGCATTACGGAGCAAACTAATCTATTAGCTTTAAATGCAAGTATTGAGGCTGCACGAGCTGGTGAGCATGGAAAAGGTTTTGCTGTCGTGGCGGAAGAAGTAAGAAAGTTGGCAGAGCAATCAAAAACTGAAACAGAAATTATTAAAAGCACGGTAGAAAGTATTTTAGAAAATTCTCAGCAAACAGTTGCAGTCATTGCATCAAATGCAGACTTAATGCAATCTCAAAATGAGTCCGTACAAAGCACGCAATTGGCCTTTAAAGATAATAGTGATTTGTCACGTGCAATTGCAACTTCTATTAGTGAACTAATGACACAGTTGTCTACTATGTTAGAGCATAAAAATCAAGCGATTATGTCCATTCAAAGTATATCGGCTATATCAGAGGAAACAGCGGCCTCTGCTGAGCAAGTAAGTGCCTCTGCAATGGACCAACAAGCAGAATTGCAAAAAGTGGCAGAGTCTATGCAAAATATGAATGATATCTCTAATGAACTGCAAGAGGTAGTTAATCTATTTAAGCTTGCGTAAAGAAAAAGGCTACCTAAAATCTAAAGGTAGCTCAGACTGTTGATAAAAGGAATCGAGAAGTTCATGCTCGATTCCTTTTTCATTTTTACTTCATGAAAAATAATTCTTTGCTGCCTAATCATACATGGCCATGAATGAGTTTTGGTAATTCTTACATTGTGTACATTGTTCTCGTTCATTGATTTGATTTTTTGAATCTTTTCAACCATAGGAACAAGGCGCGCCCCGTCCGTAGTGGAAATCAACGGTTTTAATTATGAAAGTAAGTGTCATTGACCAAGTGCATGATCGACACTACTATTAAAAGGGAGGGGGGACATCAATATGGTGTATCTTGGAATGATTTTCTTTCAAATTGTCGCACCTATTTTAGTATTACTTGTACTAGGTGCTATTCTACAAAAGAAATTTCGCTTTAATTTAAAAGCATTATCACAGCTTATTACATATTGTTTTATGCCAGCCGCTGTATTTATTAATTTATATGAGACGAATATAAAGCTGTCTGTTCTAGGAGAAGTCGGATTGTTTGTTGTACTTTTTATCGGTAGTCAAATGCTGCTTAGTCACTTTTTAGCGAAAGGGCTTGGCCTCGCCAAAACTGAGGCGGCTGTTTTTAAAAATAGTGTAGTACTCATTAACTCTGGGAACTATGGGATTCCGGTAGCTCAAATGATTTTTGCCACTCAACCTATTGGTGTAGCCATCCAGGTTATACTCGTTATCTTTCAAAACATGACAACATATACGTATGGTTTATATAATTTAATTTCCTCTACTAAATCGGGCATGGCGATTTTTAAGGACTTTATAAAAATGCCTATTATTCACGCTTTAATAATCGGTGTGGGCATGAATTATTTTGATATTGGCATTCCGCAGTTTATTAAAATACCAATAGACCATGTAGCAGATGGTTTTATTGCCGTTGCATTAATCACGCTAGGCGCCCAATTGTCTCAGATGGAGATCAAAACGATGTTTAATAAAACAGTATTCGTCAGCTGCTTCACGCGATTATTTATCGGACCAGCCGTGGCTTTAGTCATTATCTATACGCTGGGTTTAGATGGGGTTGTGGCACAATCATTATTTATAGCAAGTGCTTTTCCCACATCCCGCAACAGTTCAAGTCTAGCATTAGAGTATGATGTAGAGTCGGCAACAGCTGCACAAACCGTTTTATTCTCAACCATTGTGAGTTGTATAACGGTCACGATTGTGATTTATATTGCGGATGTAATGTTTACCTAATAGAAAATATTTAAATGATAACTTCCATCTCTTAGCAATATCTGCTACACTAGCATCAAACTGAATAGTATTAACTAGGGGGGTCTGATGAGTCAGGCTGAGAGGGAAACGCATAGAGGTTTCTTGACCCTTTGGACCTGATCTGGCTCATACCAGCGTGGGAAAGTTAAGAAGCTATTGCCTATTACGTGCAATCAATAGACCCTTTACATTCATGGCCGGATCCAATTATTATTTTGGATTCGGCCTTTATTTATTTTATTTGATTGTTGGGTGAGCTAGATTCGGTCCTTGCCTATAATATATTTAAGGGAGAGAAGTAGCTCATGTCAGCAATTAGTGAAAAGAACATTACGATTATGTCTAACTTTGAAGGAAGTAAAAAGGTTTATGTGGAAGGATCTCGTCCAGATATATTAGTACCAATGCGTGAAATTGCATTAAGTCCGACGACTGGTAGCTTTGGAGATGAAGAAAATGCCCCGATTAGAGTGTATGATACGAGTGGACCATATACAGATCCGGCCTTTCGTGTGGATATTACAAAAGGCTTACCTGCTTTACGAAGTCCTTGGATACAAGAGCGAGGGGATGTTGAGGAATACGGAGGACGTACGATTAAACCTGAGGATAATGGTTTTCGTCGTGCTGATGATCCACGTATCCATGAAAATGTCTTCCCGGAATTGGTGAGAAAGCCTTTACGTGCAAAGAAGGGTAGAAATGTCACACAGCTTCATTATGCTAGAAAGGGAATTATTACACCTGAGATGGAATTTGTAGCGATACGCGAAAATATGGACCCAGATTTCGTACGTTCAGAGATTGCAGCAGGCCGAGCTATTATGCCTTCCAATATTAATCATCCAGAGGCAGAGCCAATGATTATCGGTCGTAATTTCCATGTGAAAATTAATGCGAACATTGGAAATTCAGCCGTATCATCCTCGATTGCAGAGGAGGTCGAAAAAATGACATGGGCTACACGCTGGGGCGCTGATAATATTATGGATCTATCAACTGGCAAGCATATTCATACAACGAGAGAATGGATTATTCGAAATGCTGCAGTACCCGTTGGGACAGTACCAATTTATCAGGCATTAGAAAAAGTGAATGGTGTGGCTGAGGATTTAACGTGGGAGGTGTACCGTGATACGCTTATTGAACAAGCGGAGCAAGGGGTAGATTATTTCACTATTCATGCAGGTGTCCTTTTACGTTATGTCCCTCTTACCGCAAACCGTGTAACGGGTATTGTGTCTCGGGGTGGGTCCATTATGGCGCAGTGGTGCTTATACCATCATCAAGAGAACTTCCTCTATACTCATTTTGAGGAAATATGCGAAATTATGAAAGCTTATGATGTAGCCTTCTCATTAGGAGATGGCTTACGCCCAGGGTCAATCGCGGATGCTAACGATGAAGCACAATTCGCGGAGCTGGAAACATTAGGCGAATTAACGCAAATCGCATGGAAGCATGATGTTCAAGTAATGGTGGAAGGGCCAGGTCATGTTCCAATGCATTTGATTAAAGAAAATATGGACAAGCAATTAGAGGTTTGTAAGGAAGCTCCCTTCTATACATTAGGTCCATTGACAACAGATATTGCGCCAGGTTATGACCATATTACATCTGCTATTGGAGCGGCGATGATTGGTTGGTTTGGAACTGCTATGCTCTGCTACGTGACACCGAAGGAACATTTAGGTTTACCTAATAGGGAGGATGTTCGAGTAGGGGTTATTACTTATAAAATTGCTGCACATGCTGCAGATTTAGCAAAGGGTCACCCAGGTGCACAGCAACGGGATGATGCACTGTCAAAAGCGCGTTTTGAGTTCCGCTGGCGCGATCAATTTAACCTTTCTCTTGATCCAGAGCGTGCAGTAGAATATCATGATGAAACATTGCCAGCAGAAGGAGCCAAAACGGCTCATTTTTGTTCAATGTGCGGGCCTAAATTTTGTAGCATGAGAATTTCCCAGGATATTCGTAATTATGCTAAAGAAAAGGATTTAAATACAACAGAAGCCATCCATGAAGGTATGAGGGAAAAGTCAGCGGAGTTTAAAAAGGCAGGTAGTCAAATCTATCAATAATAATAGTGCGAGGCTTGTGTTTATTTACTAGACACAAGCCTTTTTTTATGTTGGTTTCACAACTTAATAGGGGAGATGAATAAAAGTAATATATGCATTTGCAAATAGAAGTGAACGCTTGAACCTAGACGAATACAAAAAAGCTCCACGTGAATTATACATTCACATGGAGTAAAAGTTGGATTTGGATATCAATAATAAGTGGAATATTAAACGTTTGTTGGTTGTTTTACGTATGGATTTGTAAGATCCATACCTTCTAATGAAAGACCCATTGCTTTTGCAACACCTTCACCATATGCTGGATCAGCTAAATAGCAGTGAAGAATGTGACGGCGTTTGATGAATTCCTCAACAGAAGCCATATCATTAGCCGTATTTTCAAATAGACGTTGTTGTTCTTTCGCAGTCATTAGGCGGAAAAGTTTACCTGGTTGCTCGAAGTAATTACTATCGTCTTCACGGAAATCATGAATTCCTGCATGACCATCGATGTGTAACTCAGGCTCTTTATGGTCTAAATTATGTTCCCATTCACCATAGCTATTTGGTTCATAGCCTAGTGTTGATCCAAGGTTGCCGTCAAAACGCATAGAGCCATCTCGGTGGAAAGTACGGAATGGACATTTTGGTGCATTAACAGGAAGCATATAGTGGTTTACACCTAAACGGTAGCGTTGTGCATCCGCATAGGCAAAGATACGACCTTGTAACATTTTATCTGGTGAGAAGCTAATACCAGGGACGATGTTAGATGGTGCAAAGGCAGCTTGTTCCACTTCTGCAAAGTAGTTGTCCGGGTTTTTATTTAACTCAAACTCACCTACAGGAATTAATGGGAAATCTTTTTTATACCATACTTTTGTTAAATCGAATGGGTTGTATGGTAGCTCACGAGCTTGCTCCTCTGTCATAACCTGAATATACATTTTCCATTTAGGTAAATCGCCTTTTTCGATGGCTTCATATAAATCACGTTGTGAAGATTCACGGTCTTGACCGATTACCTCAGTTGCTTCATCACCTGTTAAATTTTTAATGCCTTGTTCTGTACGGAAGTGGAATTTAACCCAAACACGCTCATTATCAGCATTGATAAAGCTATATGTGTGAGAACCAAATCCGTGCATATTACGGTAACCAGTTGGAATACCACGGTCGGACATTACAATTGTAACTTGGTGAAGTGCTTCTGGTAATAGAGTCCAGAAATCCCAGTTAGAATTAGCGTTTTTCATATTTGTACGTGGATCACGTTTGACCACGTGGTTTAAATCTGTAAAGTGTAGTGGATCACGGAAGAAAAATACTGGTGTATTGTTTCCTACTAAATCCCAGTTGCCTTCTTCAGTATAGAACTTAAGGGCAAAGCCGCGGATATCGCGCTCAGCATCTGCTGCACCACGCTCACCAGCAACTGTGGAGAATCGTGCGAACATATCAGTTTTCTGGCCCACTTCTGAGAAGATTTTAGCTTTTGTATATTGAGTTATATCGTGCGTTACAGTAAAAGTACCAAATGCACCTGAACCTTTCGCATGCATACGACGTTCAGGGATTACTTCACGATTGAAGTTTGCTAATTTTTCAACTAGCCATACATCTTGAAGTAATAGAGGGCCGCGTGGACCTGCTGACATAGAGTCATGGTTACTTACTACTGGAGCACCACCTGCTGTTGTAAAACGACGGCTACGATCATTTGCGTTTGTCATATTAGTTACCTCCTGAAAATAATATAAGTCAAACTCTTCGTCTATAACTATAACAAATATAAAATAGAATTGCTAGTACATTATAATAATTATCGTTAAAGAATTTTTATAGTAAGATATAAAATATAAATATATGCACCGAAGAGCCTATTTATGCTTAATCCTCGTCCTAAATTTCTTGTTAAATAAACTATATATAAACAGTATTTATACTGTAAAAGAAAAGAAGTAAAAGAATTAACACCCATAACACAAGCCTTTATTGAAAATGAAAATAACTAATTGAAAATTATATGCAACATTCTTTTTAGTTTTTTCGGTATCGATGGGGAGTCATACCGATTTGTTGTTTAAATATTTTAATAAAATAATTTGGATCATCAAAACCGTTTAAATGAGCAATCTCACTAATTGCAAAATCTGTTTCTACTAGCATCTTACTAGCGTTTTGAATTCTAACTTGCTGTATATAGCGCTTAAATGGCAAGCCCTGTTTCTTCGAAAAAATCGTACTTAAATAATTGGGGCTGATGCCAAGCTTACGGGCGACAAAGGGAAGAGACAAGGAACTATCTTTAAATTGCTGATCAATAATTTCTAAAGCGAGCTCAACATAATCGGCTCTTTTCTCCATGCGGGCTTCACGGGATAGCTCTATTAATCTCTGTGTGAAAGAAATAATGCCATTGAGAATCGTATAAAAAATAGGATGCTCAATAATTAAATGGAATAGCTGGCGGTAGTTTTGTTCAATGACTGCTTTTTCGTGTAGTTTATATTTCAACATAAAGCGCCGAATTTGTGCTAACACACTTGTTAGATGGATGCGTAGGTCATCCTGCTCGTAATAGATGCCTTCATTAGAAAGTCGATATAAAAATGTTTTTACGGCTTCGAGATTACCCTCCTCCAGGCTACTTATTAATAATTGTTGTTCCTCTGGTGTTAGTAATGGATCGAAGGGGTGTATTTCAAATTGTTTACTTGCGTAAAAAATATGCCCGAATCCTTCGTAAAAACTTTGATGAAGTGTACGCTTTGTTAATGTATACATATTTTTAATGCTTGTAGTCGGTCCATCATATATCCCGATATTTAAAGAACTATTGCTAAACAAACGCCATTCCTTCATAAGAGTACGTACATCCTTCTCTACCAGCTTTATGTCTTGCGTTTGAAAAAGGCAGACGATTCTATTCGATAAAGGATAGGTTTTCATATGGAAGTGAATAGATGTTTGTTGAAGCCAATTGTAAAGCTTGTTATAGGTTTCAGTGTGCTCAGGTTCAATTATTGTAAAGTAAATGCCAGTTTCAATAGAGTTTGATTTCGTATCCAAAAATAAATGATTATAAAATGATTCATTTGCAGCCTCCTGGGCATAATCTGTATTTTGTGGTGAGCGCAAGGAAATGCCTGTCAGTTTTTGCTTTAATACTTCTAAATCAATGGGCTTTACAAACAGATGAGCTACCTGTAAATCAATGGCTTTCAATGCGTTTTTAAATAAGGGTTCTGTTGTTACGGCTAAAATAGCACCTGCAAGTTTTTGTAGATCTCGATAAAGAGAAGTTAAGCGATTATTAGGGATCATGTCGATATTTAACAGTATGGCATCCGGTTCAAATTGACGGATGTATTGAGGTACATCTGAAATAGTCGTGCACATGTCAATGAGAACATCGCCTGGAAAATAGGTATGTAAAAACCACTTAATGCCTGCTAGTTCAGTGGGGTCTCGATCGATTAATAACAGCTTCATAACATCTAACCTCGCTTATAATATTCTAGTTTCATATAAAAATACGATTATATTATTAAAAATAACATAGGAATCTGAAAAAAATCATGTTTTCTCTTTTAAAATTCTCTATATTCTGAAAAAGGTAGTTAGTACAATGGAAATAGAGTAATTAACCATCATTCAGCAGGACACTCATTTACAATGTAAACGCTTAAAGTAGTTGAATGCGGATGTTTTAGTGATTACGTTAAAATGAATTTTACATAAGCCATAAAGGGAATAGGGGGATGTCATGTGAAGTCGATCATCGAGCTTGATGGCAATACATTAACAAGACAACAAATTGAGGAAATCGCTAAAGGGCATGCAACAGTTGCACTTGCTACAGATAGTATAGAACGTATTCGTTTAAGTAGGGAACGGATCGAAAAGCGCTTAGCGGAGGGACAAACGATTTATGGTGTGAATACAGGTTTTGGCAAACTAAGCAATATAAAAATTGAGGAAGACGATATTGAGCTATTGCAACTGAACTTATTACGATCGGATGCAACAGGTGTGGGCCAGCCGTTTCCTACTGATGTTGTACGTGCCATGATGGTTTTACGTGCAAATGCCTTAGCTCGTGGATTTTCAGGTATTCGTGAGGAAACGGTACAGCTTTTATTAGATTTTATTAATAAAGGCGTACACCCAATTGTCCCGTCACAAGGTTCGGTTGGAGCAAGTGGAGATTTAGCGCCATTATCACATTTAGCTTTAGTCCTAGTGGGAGAAGGTAAGGCTGAGTTTAATGGAGAAGTGATGAGTGGTAGTGAGGCGTTACAGCAAGCGGGATTATCACCTGTTCGACTACAAGCTAAAGAGGGGCTGGCACTTGTAAACGGTACACAGGCTATGACAGGAATCGGTGTCTTAACCGTTAATGAGGCTGAAAGAATTGGGCTTGCGGCGGATATGGCTGCTAGTTTAACACTAGAAGCATTGAAGGGAATCACATCTGCGTTTGACCCAGCCCTTTTAGCGGTAAGGCCACATCCTGAGTTAGAGCTTGTTGGCGGTCGTATTCGTAAGTGGCTTGAGGGAAGTAAGCGAGTGACAAAGCAAGGAGAAATTCGTATGCAGGATGCATATTCACTGCGCTGTATTCCACAAGTGCACGGTGCTTCCTGGCAGTCTTTCTTTTACGCGGAGAACCGAGTACAAACGGAAATGAACGCCACGACCGATAATCCGATTGTTTTAGAAAACGGTGAAGTACTATCAGGTGGCCATTTTCATGGTCAACCAATTGCTTTAGCGATGGACTTTTTAAAAATTGGGGTAAGTGAATGGGCTAATATTTCAGAACGCCGTACAGAGCGAATGGTGAATCCTCAATTAAATGAAGGGTTACCACCATTTTTAGCGACAAACCCCGGGATTGAGTGCGGTCTGATGATTGCTCAATATACAGCAGCATCCATTGTCTCAGAAAATAAAGTGTTGGCTCATCCTTCTAGTGTAGATTCAATTCCTACATCAGGGAATCAGGAAGACCATGTAAGTATGGGGACAACTTCTGCTCGTCAAGTACGTCAGATTGTCCGAAATGCTGCCCTAGTTATAGCGATAGAAATGATTTGTGCATCACAGGCTATTTATTTAGATAAAGCGGAGGAACAATTATCACCAACCACACGAAAGTATTTAGAGAAAGTTCGTGAGTTTTGTCCACCGCTATTAGCAGATCAGCCGATCGGTGATGAAATTGAGGCGTTGGCGGAGTATTTATTAACTAGTGATGCTCTAGTAAAGGAATATATGTAAAGTTGCTTAAAAGATTTTAAGTTGGAAGAGCTGAGGCGAGACTTGGTTTTCTAAGTCGCCTCTGCTTTATAAGGGATTATTCGTTTTGATGTCTGAATATTCAGTTTTATTTATTATTAATGTATTTATCATTTTAAAGGAGCGTGTTTTTTTATGGTATTTAAAACAAGTATTCGTGCACCACATGGGAATCAACTAACTTGTAAAGGATGGACACAGGAAGCAGCGATGCGCATGCTGATGAACAATCTTGATCCTGAAGTAGCGGAGAATCCAGATGAGCTGATTGTTTACGGAGGTATTGGAAAGGCAGCTCGTAATTGGGAAAGTTATGAGCAAATTATTGCTTCATTAAAAAAACTAGAGAATGATGAGACATTATTGATCCAATCAGGGAAGCCCGTAGCTGTATTCCGTACACATGAACATTCTCCGCGTGTTTTAATTGCCAATTCCAATCTTGTACCAGCGTGGGCTAATTGGGACCATTTCTATGAATTAGAAGATCGAGATTTAATGATGTATGGTCAAATGACTGCTGGAAGCTGGATTTATATCGGCGCACAAGGTATTTTACAAGGTACTTATTTATCCTTCGTAGAAGCAGGGAAAAAAGTATTTGGCTCTGCAGATTTACGCGGTAAATTCATCCTTACAGGTGGTATGGGTGGGATGAGTGGTGCACAACCTCTAGCGGGGAAAATGGCTGGCGCTGTCATTCTAGTTGTAGAAGTAGAGCGTGCCCGCATTGAACGTAAAATAAAAGAGGGCTATTGTGATTATCTTGTAGAAACTGTGGATGAAGCGGTTGCATTAGTAAATAAATTACGTGACCAAAAAGAACCAGCCTCGATTGGCCTTGTTGGAAATTGTGCAGACGTCAATCGTGAACTGTTGAATCGAGGGATCATTCCAGACTTTGTCACAGACCAAACCTCTGCACATGACCCGATAAATGGCTATATACCGAATAACATGACATTTGAGGAAGCATTAGCACTTCGTAAATCAGATGTAAAAACATATGAACGAAGAGCTAAGGAAACTATGGCAGAGCATGTTCGTACAATGCTAGAGTTCCAAGAGGCTGGTGCAGAGGTGTTTGATTATGGCAATAATATTCGCGCCTATGCTAAAGAAATGGGCGTAACCAATGCTTTTGATTTCCCAGGCTTCGTACCAGCCTATATTCGTCCGTTGTTCTGTGAAGGGAAAGGGCCATTCCGCTGGGCTGCGCTTTCGGGAGACCCTGAGGATATTTATAAAACGGATGCACTTGCGAAAGAGATGTTCGCTGAAGATGAAGGTCTAGTTAATTGGATCGATATGGCACAAAAAATGGTTAAATGGCAAGGATTACCTGCACGTATTTGTTGGCTAGGCTATGGCGACCGTCATCGCTTTGCGTTAAAAGTAAATGAAATGGTAGCGAATGGTGAGTTATCAGCTCCAATTGTTTTTGGTCGTGATCATCTTGATTCAGGTTCTGTTGCTTCGCCAAACCGTGAAACAGAAGGGATGTTGGATGGTTCAGATGCAGTATCGGATTGGCCGATTTTAAATGCGCTAGTTAATACAGCAAGCGGCGCCAGCTGGGTAAGTGTTCACCATGGTGGTGGCGTAGGTATGGGCTATTCACAGCATGCAGGGCAAGTGTTAGTAGCGGACGGATCGGAGCTAGCAGCAGAGAAAATTGCACGCGTATTAATTTCAGACCCTGGTATGGGTGTGGCTCGTCACGCAGATGCAGGCTATGACATTGCTATTCGGACAGCTAAAAACAAAGGTGTGCAAATACCAATGTTAAAGGATGATGTAAAGTGACTGTCTTAATTAAAAATGCTAATGAAGTGATTACATTAAAAAATAATGTACGAGGACCTCGCACAAAGGAGCAAATGCAAGAAATTGCTATAGTGGAAAATGGTAGTGTTCTTATTGAAGAAGATCGAATTGTTGCTGTAGGTGCTTTAGAGCAATTAGAGGTAGATTTTCCTGAACTAGTGAAGAAGGCTACTACAATTGATGCTTCTGGTAAGGTCGTTATGCCAGGGTTAGTGGACTGTCATACACATCTCGTACATGGAGGAACCCGTGAAGAAGAGTTTAATATGCGGCTCAATGGTTCTACCTATATGGAAATTATGAATACGGGTGGTGGCATTCACGCTACAACAAAGCGTACACGAGAAACTAGCTTTGATGAGTTGTATGAAAAAACAAGGAAGCACTTAGATATATTTTTAAAGCATGGAGTCACAACCGTTGAAGCCAAATCAGGCTATGGATTGGATTGGGAGACGGAAAAGAAGCAGCTTGAAGTAGCGAAAAAGTTGCAAGCAACGCATGATATGGATGTTATTAGTACTTTTATGGGTGCACATGCAGTACCTCGCGACTATAAAGGGCGTGAGGATGAGTTTGTGGATGTTTTGATTCATGAAATGCTACCAAAAGTTGCAGAGTTAGAACTGGCTGAATTTAATGATGTATTTTGTGAAAAAGGTGTCTTTACACCAGAACAATCTGAGCGTATTTTAGAGGCTGGGAAAGCCCTTGGATTAACACCGAAAATACATGCCGATGAAATTGAGCCTTATAAAGGTGCTGAACTTGCTGCAGAAGTGGGAGCCATTTCGGCAGAGCATTTGTTAGTAGCCTCTGATGAAGGTATTCAAAAAATGGCTGAAGCGGGTACAATTGCTGTCTTGCTGCCAGGAACTGCATTCTTTTTACGTGCTCCGTTCGCAAGAGGCCGTCTAATGATTGATGAAGGGGTACCTGTAGCCATTTCAACGGACTTTAATCCAGGATCATCTCCGACTATGAGTCTACCATTTATAATGAATTTAGCTTGCATGCATATGGGAATGACACTAGAGGAGGTACTAACGGCAACAACAATTAATGCCGCGTATGCAGTGAATCGAGGCGAACAAATAGGTTCCCTTGAAGTGGATAAAAAAGCGGATGTTATTATTTTAGATGTTGCTAATTATAAGCAATTACAATACTTCTATGGCATGAACCATACAAATACAGTTATTAAAAATGGGCAAGTTGTTGTACAAAATGGAATTTTGCTGAAAGAACAATAAAGTAAATGGGCATAAATAAGGCATAAAAGCTTTATTTATGCTTTTTTATTTTGATTAAAAAAATCTGATGATAATAGCTCTTTGAGGTACTAAATAAATAGGTTGCATTTTTTTCGGTAGGGGTTTATAATTCAATTAAATAGTAATTCATTGATTACAAATTACTGAAACCTTGTAATGATTAAAGGGGTTATATGATGTCAAAATTTCGGACGGAAGAAGAAATGCTAGCGCATTATGATTCTTCAAAATATAAAACACCTGATGGATACACAGCAGATATCGCAATTTTTACGATTACTTCGGAGAAAACAGAAGAAAAGGCACCGCCGAACATGACACTTAAAATTATGTTAATTAAGCGTGCTGCTAAAGATGCTGATGGAAATGCCAATATTGAAGGTGGAAAATGGGCGCTTCCGGGTGGGTTTGTAGATGCTCATCAAAAGGAATCAGCCTATATTGCAGCAAAAAGAGAGTTAAAAGAAGAGACGAATGTAGAAGGGTTACATGTTCAGCACTTTGGTGTTTACGATGATATCAACCGAGATCCTCGTGGCTGGATGATTTCAAATGCTTTTTATGCGATTGTTCCTGAGGAGCATATGGAACAGCGACAAGCAAATGATGATGCAGATGATGTAGAGTTATTTGATATTGAAAATGTATTTACACTTCAACTAGCCTTTGATCATCGTAAAATCATTGCAGATGCACTCGAATTTATTAAAAAAGACATGGTGCAAACAACCGTTGCTAAAAATTTTTTACCACAAGAGTTTACCTTATCAGAATTACAACGGGTACTACTGACAGTTGAAGACGATCCACGAATCGCTAATGATTCTGTATTTTTTACAAAAGCACCTAAACTACCTTTTATCGAAAAAGTAGTGGATGTGGAAGGAAAACCGAAGAAAACAAAGCGTAATTCGTTTAGGCCATCACAGCTGTATACTTTTAATGATTTTGAAGTAGTGGAATCGATTTATCATTAGGAAAGATTCGTCTTTCCTGATAACTTTAAAAACAGTAATTTGTAATTTAAGTATTACTAATTAAAAATTGGAGTGATAAAACGATGAAAAAGAGAGCATTAATTAATATTGATTACACTGTTGATTTTGTTGCAACTGATGGAGCTCTAACTTGTGGGGAGCCGGGACAACAGCTTGAGCAGGCGATTGTTAATTTAACAAGTGAATTTATCTCAAATAATGAGTTCACAGTATTCGCTATAGATGTTCATGAGCAAGAAGATGTTTATCATCCTGAAACAAAGCTATTTCCTCCACATAATATTCGTCATACCAAAGGGCGAGATTTATACGGGGCTTTAAAAACATTGTACGAAGGTAAGCAAGAATTGGAACATGTCTATTATATAGATAAAACTCGTTACTCGGCCTTTGCAGGGACAGATTTGGAGTTGAAATTGCGTGAAAGAGGAATTACAGAGCTTCATTTAATTGGTGTTTGTACAGACATCTGTGTTCTTCATACGGCTGTAGATGCTTATAATAAAGGGTTCGATCTTGTCATTCATAAAAACGCTGTCGCATCCTTTAATCAAACAGGACATGAGTGGGCTTTAAGTCATTTTGAGCATACACTTGGTGCCTCTGTTATTTGATAGTAAAGAATGGAGGGAAATGACGTGAAATACGCAGATGATAGTTTCATGTTACACACCGATTTATACCAAATAAATATGGTTCAGACCTATTGGAAGGACGCGGTTCATCAACGAAAGGCTGTTTTTGAGCTGTATTTTAGAAAACTTCCATTTGGCAATGGTTATGCGATATTCGCTGGCTTAAAAAAAGTAATGGAGTTTATTAATAACTTTGGTTTTTCTCAAAGTGATATTGAATATTTGCGTGAAGAAGGGAACTATCCAGAGGAATTTCTCCACTATCTCCAGAATCTAAAGTTTACAGGAACTATAAGGGGGATGAGAGAAGGAGAGTTGGTTTTTGCCAATGAACCTATTTTGCGAATCGAGGCACCATTGGCTGAAGCGCAATTAATAGAAACCCCCTTGCTAAATATTGTTAATTTCCAAACGCTAATCGCGACGAAAGCTTCGCGTATTAAAGAAGTGACGGGTGAGGATGTTGTGATGGAGTTTGGAACCCGTCGTGCTCACGAATTCGATGCGGCAATTTGGGGAACTCGTGCTGCTTATATCGGTGGCTTTTCTGCAACAAGTAATGTGCGTGCAGGTAAATTATTTGGTATTCCAGTTTCAGGAACACATGCGCATGCTATGATTCAAACCTATAGAGATGAATATACTGCGTTTAAAAAATATGCAGCTGCACATAAAGACTGTGTATTCTTAGTAGATACTTATGATACGTTACGGTCAGGTGTTCCGAATGCCATCAAAGTAGCGAAGGAATTGGGAGATCAAATTAATTTTATTGGTATCCGTTTAGACAGTGGTGATTTAGCCTATTTATCAAAGGTAGCAAGAAAAATGCTAGATGATGCAGGCTTTAAGGAAACAAAAATTATGGCATCCAATGATTTAGACGAATATACTATTATGCATTTAAAATCTCAAGGGGCGAAAATTGATGCTTGGGGAATCGGCACGAAGCTAATTACAGCCTACGATCAAGCTGCTTTAGGTGGAGTATACAAGTTAGTCTCTATTGAAAATGAAAATGGGGAAATGGTTGATACTATAAAAATCTCTGCGAATCCAGAAAAGGTGACGACTCCTGGGCGCAAACGAGTCTATCGTATTGTTAATAATGAGAATGGTCATGCTGAAGGTGACTATATTGCCCTTGATGAGGAAAATATTCAGCAAACAGAACGATTAAAGATGTTCCACCCTGTTCATACGTATATAACTAAGTTTGTGACGAATTTTACAGCGATCGAGTTACATGAAAGCATTGTAGAAAATGGGAAGGTAGTATTTGAGGAACCTACAATTCAAGAGACACAAGCATATGCAAAGAAAAATTTAAAATTATTATGGTGTGAGTACAAACGAACGATGAACCCGGAAGAGTACCCAGTTGATTTGAGTCAGGCTTGCTGGGATCACAAGAGAGCTATTATTCATGATATTAAAGAAAAAATTTCGAAGAAGATGGATACTAGATAAAAAATGACAGGAGGAAGATACGATGGCGAGAATAGGTATTTATGGTTCATCCTTTGATCCTATCACCAATGTTCATCTTTGGACTGCTAGCACGGTTGCACACCGTTGTAAATTAGATAAGGTCATATTTTTACCCTGTTCAAATAAGCGAAAAGATAAAACTATAAAAACAGAAGATAAGCATCGGTGGAATATGCTACATTTAGCAATTGCTAAGGATGATCGTTTTATAGCAGATTCCTATGAGATGGATCAAGAGGGATGGAATATTTACACGTATGACACGATGAAATACTTTAGGGAAAAACATCCAGAAGATGAAATCCACTTTATTATGGGCGCAGATTTATTAGTAGACATTGGAGCAGGACTATGGAAAAAGGGAGACGCATTAGTTACCGAAAATAAATTCATAGTTATGGCGAGGCATGGGGTTGATATGCTATCAACAATTAGCCGATCCCCGATTTTAAGAAATAATGATGATGGGAGATTTCATCTTATTGATAAGGGCTTAGCCATGGAAATTAGCTCTACCTATATTCGGGAAGAATTTGCGATGGGTGGAGAGCCAAGATATCTTTTGCCCAATGCTTGTTATGACTATATTAAAGAACATCATCTATATAAGAAATAAAAGTGTGGTTGCATGCCACACTTATTTTAATTTTGAAAAGATGGTGACTTTTACTATTTCTAGCCATTCGTAAGCTATAATAGAAATAGCAATGGTGACGGCTTTTTTGCTGTCAAAAATTTTAATGATTAATGTTAGAAAGGAATTCATGAATGTGCAGCTTACATTAACATTTCTTATTTTAGGTGCAACAATTTTCGCATTTGTGACCAATAAAATACGAGCAGATCTTGTAGCAATTGTGTCACTTTTAGCATTTGTTATTACAGATATTCTAACGCCCACAGAGGCATTAGCTGGATTTTCAAACTCTGTAGTTTTAATGATTGCAGGGCTTTTCGTCGTGGGTGCAGGAATATTACGCACAGGTCTTGCGGGAATGGCAGGACAGTTATTACTTAAATGGTCGGGCAATAGTGAGTTGAAACTATTTGTATTACTACTCATCATTGTTGGATCTGTCGGTGCATTTATGAGCAATACAGGTACTGTCGCATTAATGATGCCAATAGTTGTAAGTATAGCGATTAGTATGAAGGTCAGCCCTTCTAAATTTTTATTGCCACTCTCATACGTAGCTAGTCTATCGGGTCTTATGACGTTGATTGCGTCCCCAACCAATTTAATTGTCAGTCAGTTATTGGTAGATAGAGGATATAGCAAACTTGGATTTTTTGAGATAACTCCAATTGGTATAGTGGGTATGATTGCAGGAATTGCTTATCTAGTACTTGTGCGCAATATTCTGTTACCGAAAGATCAACATCGTACGCAAACAAATGAGGGCTATAAGCTTTCACCCAAGAAAATCATAAAGCAATATGATTTAAATAATCGACTATTCAAAATTTCTGTTCCAGAAGAATCACCTATTATTGAAACGTCGTTAGCAGAGTTAAAGCTACCAGCCAAGTACACGCTCTGTATGATGAAAATTCATCGCAAGTCACAAGAAGGTATCAATTTACTACCTATGACGTATCAAGAAATGGCTGGTCCCACAAGTGTGATTCATGCAAAGGACGAGCTGTATGTTCAAGGGGAAGAAGCGGATATTCGTCACTTTGTTGAGGATTATCACCTCGAGATGCAAGGATTAGTAGAAGGGGAAGCTGATGAATTGGTTTCGAAGCACCTCGGTATTGCAGAGGTATTGCTTACGCCAAATTCAAGCTTTATCAATGAAACAGTTAGTTCGTTAGGGTTTAGAGAAAAATACAATCTAAATATAATTGGTATTAATCGTAAGGGTGGTTATAAACTCCAAGACATGGTTTCGCATAAGTTGAAATTTGGAGACGCTATTTTAGTGCAAGGAGCTTGGGATGAAATTCTTTTATTAGCGAGAGAGACCCAAGATGTTGTGGTTGTGGGTCAGCCAAAAGAACACGCGAGTGTAGCAGCGGCAACAGGAAAAGCTGGTATTGCGGGGATTATTATGCTGTTTATGATTATGTTAATGGCATTTGAAATTTTCCCTGCTGTTATTTCTGTTATGATTGGTGCCGTTTTAATGATATTAACTGGTTGCTTACGGAACATGGAAGATGCGTATAGCAATATGAATTTTGAAAGTATAGTGCTAGTGGCCGCTATGCTACCAATGGCGACAGCGTTAGAAAAAACAGGAGGCATGGCTATATTATCTGACGGGATTATTAAAGTTCTTGGTGACTATGGTCCCTATGGTGTCCTCATAGGTGTTTATATTTTGACAGCTGTCTTTGGACAATTTATTAGTAATACGGCGACGGCTGTATTGTTTGCACCAATAGCTATGAGTGCTGCAATAGCAATGGAGGTTAATCCTACAACATTTATGATTGCAGTAGCAGTAGCCGCGAGTATGGCGTTTGCCACACCAATTGCATCCCCAACTAATGCGCTGGTAATGACAGCTGGGGGCTATAAATTTATGGACTTTGTAAGAATAGGGATACCGTTACAAATTGTTATGTTTATTGTCATGATGATAACTATCCCATTCTTTTTCCCATTATAAAATTCAGTTTAAGACTATAGATAAACTCAAACTTTTGAGTTTATCTATAGTCTTTTTTGAAATCAAGTAAAGTCGTTGACTCCATTTAGGAGTGTAGTGCCCCTCATTCCAGTTCACCTTTATATAAAAAACTGCATCTACATACTGAAAGATCGGTTTAATATCGATTTTTTTCCTGCTATCCAAAAAAATCTATTAATTTTTTCTTGTAAGATATGATAAAATTATATTTTAATTAGTGGTATAACATAAACCTTAAGGGTGAAAATATTATTTGTAGTCAAAGGTTTATTTTGATTATTAATATAGGAAGTAATTCTATGTCGAGAAAAAAGTTAAACTTTTTTTGAAAAAGTGTTGACCTTTTAAAAATAAGGGTGTAGTATTATACAAGTCGCCACGGTGACACGCTAAAACAAAGCAAAACATGAACCTTGAAAACTGAACAAGCAAAACGTAATCAATAAAGTTTTAAGTAACTAGCTTAGCTAGTGAACAAAA
>NZ_JBXAHN010000010.1:0-134119 GCF_058795135.1 Lysinibacillus sp. GW823-FHT06C08 | reverse complement strand
AACACGGAAGTTAAGCTCTTTAGCGCCGATGGTAGTTGGGGGCTTCCCCCTGTGAGAGTAGGACGTCGCTAGGCACTTATGAAGTCATGGATATCTTCCATGGCTTTTTTATTTTATCAACTAAAAAATCATGGTCTCATACACTACATATTAAATTTATACAGATGAAAAGATAACTAACATAGATAGCATTTCCTACTTATACTTGAACAGAATAACGGAGGAATGAAAATAAGGCATACTATTTTTTCGTCTCTTTCGATTTTTTGCCTACTCCTCACACTCTTAATGTTTGGTTATGATTCTACGAAAGGGTATGGGCGTTTTTTAAAATTCCTTAATGACATCAGTATGTTAATGCCATTTATATTAGGTGGAATAGGTATTGTGAGTGCCCTTTTAGGTATTAAAGGAGAGTTTCGTTTCATTCTTGTTGTCCTACATTCATTTTTATTGCTACTATTTCTAGGCATCTATATAAAAGCCTTGTATGGATTTAGCTGAACGGTAATCCAAACTGCGGATATCCATCCGCAGTTTTTTTATATTTAATAAACAATTAATTTGTTCTTACACACTCCTAAGGCATCTCAAGGTATAATGAAGGAACAAGTGCTAGGAAATAAATTAATGTATTGAAAGGGAGAAACAGTTGGGAAAGAAGCAAATTTGGTATGAAGTAAAAGAAAACGAGTCCATAGAAGAATGTTTAGAAAGAATGCGACACGATGGGTACATGGCTATTGGTCGAAAAGAAGAGCCCCTTTTTCACTTAGTCGATGGTGAACCCACGTTATTACGTCAAAAAATTCAATTTAAAGCTATACCTACTCAAGATACGGAATGATTTTGACTAAAATCCGAACGTTTTTTTTGAGCTTATAAAAAATGTTCGCATTTTTGCATTGACGATAATACGATCCCTTGTTAAAATGTGATAAGGAAAAACAAATAAATCCCACATATATGCTAGAGGATTGGCTCTAGTGTCTCTACCCGGCACCGTAAATGCTGGACTATGCGGGAAAGCACTTTTGGCTTTTATGAGAAGATCAATGTACGGTTTGTACATTGACAAATTCTTGCCCTAATAAGTCCTCAAGTAAGCTGCTTTCACGCGTAAAGGTAGAGAGTAGTTTATTTGAGGATTTTCTTTGTAAAAAGGTAAAAATTGCAGAGCTATTCATATAGAGGCTTGCACAATAATTGATCATTTTTCTATCGTTTAAAAGGAGCGACAATTTATGAATCCGAAAATCGGTGTCATTATGGGTAGTTCAAGTGACTGGGAAACAATGAAACATGCATGTGATATTTTAGACGAATTACAAGTACCGTACGAAAAGAAGGTTGTATCTGCACATCGAACACCAGATTTAATGTTTGAGTATGCCGAAACAGCACGCAAACGGGGAATACAAGTAATTATAGCTGGGGCAGGTGGAGCCGCACATTTACCTGGAATGGTAGCAGCTAAAACAACTTTACCTGTAATCGGTGTACCAGTTCAATCACGTGCGCTGAATGGGCTTGATTCACTGTTATCCATCGTTCAAATGCCTGGTGGTGTGCCTGTAGCAACTGTAGCTATTGGGAAAGCGGGAGCAACAAACGCTGGTTTACTAGCCGCTCAAATTTTGTCAACGACAGATGCAGAACTTGCTGAAGCATTAGATGCTCGACGTGAAGCTACAAAGCAGCAAGTATTAGAAAGCACAGGTGACTTAGTGTGACAAAAATTATTTATCCTGGACAAACGATAGGTATTATAGGTGGGGGACAGCTTGGTCGAATGATGGCTCTTGCTGCAAAGGAGTCTGGTTTTAAAATTGCGGTACTTGAACCAGCAATGGACTCACCTTGTGGGCAAGTGGCAGATGTTCGTATTGTAGCTCCATATGATGATGAAGCTGCTTTAGAAGAACTTGCAGAAGTCAGTGATGTTATCACATATGAATTTGAAAATATTGATTATGAAGGCTTAAAACGTTTATCACAAATGGCTTATGTTCCTCAGGGGGCCGAGTTAGTACGCATTACACAAAACCGTATAACCGAAAAAGAAGCCATTGTGAAAGCTGGTTGCCCAGTAGCACCATATATTGTTGCAAAAACTTATGAAGAATTAGTAGCCAATATTGATTCGATTGGTTATCCTTGTATAGTCAAAACAGCAAGCGGTGGTTATGATGGCAAGGGACAGCAGCTGTTAAAATCAACTGAAGATCTTCCATTAGCGAAAGAACTCTTCACGCATTCTTCATGTATTGCAGAAGGATTCGTGCCCTTCGTAAAAGAGGTATCGGTCATTGTTCAAAGAAATGGTAGTGGTGAATCGTATTGTCAGCCAGTTGGAGAGAACATTCATGTTCATCATATTCTGCATGAAACAATTGTGCCTGCTCGCATAACAGAAAGCACAGCTCAGGCTGCGGAACGAGAAGCTTTAAAAATTGCTGATTACTTACATTTAGTAGGAACGTTAGCGGTAGAAATGTTCGTGTTAGAAGATGGTGGCATTGTTATTAATGAATTAGCACCAAGACCTCATAATTCAGGTCACTATTCAATAGAGGCGTGTAATGTTTCACAATTCCATCAGCATATACGAGCTGTGTGTGGTTGGCCATTACGTAAGCCAGAACTTTGGGCACCATCCATTATGATCAATGTATTAGGGCAGCATGTCGTGCCATTGAGTAACTCCATTGCTAAATATCCTGAATGGTCTATCCATCTTTATGGGAAAGCTGAAGCTAAGGTCAACCGTAAGATGGGCCATGTAACGATTATGACAAAAAACTTAGAAGAAACATTACAACAAATCGAGAGTTCTGGCATTTGGTCAGAATAGAAGGAGATACGCAATGATTGAACGTTACACAAGACCCGAAATGGGCGCAATATGGACAGAACAAAATAAATATCAAGCTTGGCTAGAAGTAGAAATCCTAGCTTGTGAGGCGTGGGCAGAAATAGGTGATATTCCGAAAGAGGATGTTGCTAAAATTCGTGAAAATGCTTCATTTGATGTGAACCGTATTTTAGAAATTGAACAAGAAACTCGTCATGACGTAGTGGCCTTTACACGTGCCGTTTCGGAAACACTTGGTGAGGAACGTAAATGGGTACATTATGGACTAACTTCTACAGACGTAGTTGACACAGCACTTTCTTATTTAATCAAACAAGCAAATGATATTTTACGTAAAGATATCGTGAATTTCATTGATATTATTGCTGCTAAGGCAAAAGAACATAAACATACAGTGATGATGGGCCGCACACATGGCGTCCATGCAGAGCCAACAACTTTCGGTTTAAAGCTTGGTTTATGGTATGAGGAAATGAAGCGTAACCTGGAACGTTTTGAAGCAGCCGCTAAAGTTATTGAAACAGGGAAAATGTCTGGCGCTGTTGGAACATATGCCAATATCGATCCTCGCGTTGAGCAATATGTTTGTGATCAACTAGGTCTGGCTGCATCACCAATTTCAACACAAACTTTACAGCGTGATCGTCATGCGCAATATTTAGGTGCATTAGCTTTAATTGCTACTTCCATTGAAAAATTTGCAACAGAAATTCGCGGTTTACAGAAATCTGAAACGCGTGAAGTGGAAGAAGCTTTTGCAAAAGGTCAAAAAGGATCATCAGCAATGCCACATAAACGTAATCCAATCGGTTCTGAAAATATGGTTGGAATGTCGCGTTTAATGCGTGGATACATGGTGACAGCTTATGAAAATGTCGCTTTATGGCATGAACGTGATATTTCTCATTCTTCTGCAGAACGCGTTATTTTACCGGATGCAACAATTACTCTTAACTATATGTTAAGTCGCTTCGGTAATATAGTGAAAAACTTAACAGTATTCCCTGAAAACATGAAACGTAATATGACTCGCACATATGGCCTGATTTACTCTCAGCGCATTTTGCTAGCATTAATTGATAAAGGATTAGTACGTGAGGAAGCGTATGATACTGTACAGCCTTTAGCTATGCAAGCGTGGGACGAACAGGTACAGTTCCGCACATTAGTCGATGCAAGTGAAAAAATCACATCTTATTTAACAAAAGAAGAGCTGGATGAGTGCTTCGATTACAACTACCACTTACAGCATGTCGATATGATTTTTGAACGTCTAGGACTTAACTAATATTTATTTCGCCAATAAAAAAATAAATGTTAGTGCCACCAGTAAATGCTTCAGAATTGAACCGTGGAGAACACGGTTCGATTCTGATCATTCATAAAAGCGTATCTCATAATATCAGGGGGAAAAACGAATGACTAAAGGTCAACTTTTGTATGAGGGTAAAGCAAAAAAATTGTATACAACGGAGGAGCCAAATGTGCTGCTTGTTGAGTACAAGGATAGTGCGACTGCATTCAATGGTGAAAAGAAAGAGGAAATAGAAGGTAAAGGCATTTTAAATAATCGCATTACTTCATTAATTTTCGAAAAATTACAAGGAAACGGAATTGCGTCACATTTCGTAAAACAATTATCTGATACGCAACAACTTGTAAGAAAAGTAGACATTATCCCGATTGAAGTAGTCGTTCGTAATATAGTTGCAGGAAGTTTAGCAAAACGTATTGGACTTGAAGAGGGCACACCTATAAAACGACCAATCGTTGAGTTTTACTATAAAGACGATGAGTTAGGTGATCCATTCATCACAACAGAGCATATAGACATTCTGGAGCTTGCAACGTCTGCTGAAGTATCGGCTATTTACGAGAAGGCACTAGCTATTAACAAAGTTCTACAGCCAATCTTTGCTGATGTTAATGTGACACTAATTGATTTTAAATTAGAGTTTGGCCGTGATGCAGATGGCCATGTATTATTGGCAGATGAAATTTCACCAGATACATGTCGACTTTGGGATGCAACAACGAAGCAAAAGTTAGACAAAGATGTTTTTCGTAGAGACCTTGGTAATTTAACTGAAGTTTATACTATTATACTTTCTAGACTCGGAGGCAAATAACAATGAAAAAAGTAAAAATCTATGTAACATTACGTGAGAGCATTCTTGATCCACAAGGCTCTGCAGTACAGGGTTCTTTAGCTAAAATGGGCTACGGTGAAGTAGAGGATTTACGTATCGGTAAATATCTTGAACTATCAATTAAAGATTCAGAGCGTGACATTGATACTCTAGTAAAAGAAATGTGTGAAAAGGTTTTAACGAACGTTGTAATTGAGGACTACCGTTATGAAGTCGAGGAGGCTAACTAATCATGAAATTCGCAGTACTCGTATTCCCTGGGTCAAACTGTGATATCGATATGTATCATGCGATTAAAGACGAGCTAGGTGAAGAAGTAGAATATGTATGGCATACAGCAACAGATCTAAGTGGCTTTGATGGCGTATTAGTACCTGGAGGATTTTCATATGGAGATTATCTTCGTTGTGGTGCAATGGCTAATCAATCTAACATTATGGCAGAAGTTAAGAAAGCAGCAGACGCTGGTAAACCTGTACTAGGTGTATGTAATGGATTCCAAATTCTAACAGAAGCAGGGCTATTGCCAGGTGCTTTATTACGCAATAAAAACTTGAAATTTATGTGCCGTACAGTGAAGCTAAAAGTGGAGAACAACAATACATTATTCACAAACCAATACGAGCAAGATCAAATTATTCATATCCCAATCGCACATGGTGAAGGGAATTACTACTGTGATGAGGAGACTTTACAATCACTAAAAGATAATAATCAAATCGTATTCACATACTCAGGCGACAATCCAAATGGTTCTTTAGAAGATATCGCAGGGATTATAAACGAGCGCGGCAATGTATTAGGGATGATGCCTCACCCAGAACGAGCTGTTGATGCACTGGTGGGTGGCGCAGACGGTTTAGCAGTATTTAAATCAATTGTGAAGCAGTGGAGGGAAAATCATGTCAACAACTAAGTTTGAGCCAACAGCACAGCAAATTAAAGACGAAAAGCTATACGCTGGTATGGGGATGTCAGACGAAGAATTTGCATTGGTAGAAGGTATTTTAGAACGTCTACCTAATTGGACAGAGACAGGTCTTTTCTCAGTAATGTGGTCTGAGCACTGCTCATACAAAAATTCAAAGCCGGTATTACGTAAATTCCCTACAAAGGGGCCACAAGTTTTACAAGGACCTGGTGAAGGTGCAGGTATTGTTGATATCGGTGACGAGCAAGCCGTAGTGTTTAAAATGGAGTCTCATAACCATCCATCTGCAATTGAGCCATATCAAGGGGCTGCCACTGGTGTTGGCGGTATTATCCGTGATGTTTTCTCTATGGGGGCACGTCCTATCGCCATGCTGAACTCATTACGCTTTGGTGAATTAAAATCAGCGCGCGGTAAATATCTATTTGAAGAAGTCGTAGCTGGGATCGCTGGATATGGTAACTGTATCGGTATCCCTACAGTAGGTGGCGAAATTCAATTTGATCCTTGCTATGAAGGCAATCCACTTGTTAATGCCATGTGTGTAGGCTTAATTGATCATAAAGATATTCAACGAGGTATTGCAGCAGGTGTTGGAAATACAGTTATGTACGTGGGTGCGAAAACAGGACGAGACGGAATTCATGGTGCGACATTTGCTTCTGAAGAATTAACAGAGGAATCAGAAAATCAACGTCCAGCGGTACAAGTAGGGGACCCATTCATGGAGAAGCTTTTACTTGAAGCATGTTTAGAAGTTGTAAAATCTGATGCTCTAGTTGGGATTCAAGATATGGGCGCAGCTGGTCTTACTTCTTCTTCAGCAGAAATGGCTTCAAAGGCTGGTTCTGGTGTAGAAATGAATTTAGATTTAGTACCTCAACGTGAGACAGGTATGACAGCATACGAAATGATGCTATCTGAATCTCAAGAACGAATGCTATTAGTTGTGAAAAAGGGTCGCGAAGATGAAATTAAGGCGATTTTTGATAAATATGATTTAGATGCGGTAGCAATTGGCCGTGTAACAGATGATAAAATGCTTCGTCTTTTACACAATGGACAAGTAGTGGCAGAAGTACCTGCTGATGCGTTAGCCGAGGATGCACCAGTTTACCATAAACCATCTGCTGAACCTGCTTACTATGCTCAGTTCCAAGCAATTGAAAATACAGAGCCAGCTGTTATGGATTATAAAGAAACATTAAATGCTTTATTAAAAGCACCGACAATTGCTTCGAAAGAATGGGTTTACGATCAGTACGATTATCAGGTTCGTACGTCAACTGTTGTTAAACCAGGCTCAGATGCTGCCGTTATTCGTGTACGTGGTACAAATAAAGGGTTAGCCATGACAACAGACTGCAACTCTCGCTATATTTATTTAGATCCAGAGGTGGGCGGAGCTATTGCAGTGGCTGAAGCAGCTCGTAATATTGTTGCTTCTGGTGGTACACCACTTGCAATTACAGACTGCTTAAACTTTGGTAATCCAGAGAAGCCAGAAATCTTCTGGCAAATTGAAAAATCTGCTGATGGTATTTCGGCTGCATGTACAGCATTGAATGCACCAGTGATTGGCGGTAACGTATCGCTTTATAATGAGCGTTCAGGTGAAGCCGTTTATCCAACACCAACAATTGGTATGGTAGGTCTAATTGAAGACTTAGCACATGTTACAACACAGGAAGTAAAAGCTGCAGGAGACATCGTATTTGTCATTGGTGAAACAACGACTGAGTTCGGTGGTTCAGAGCTTCAAAAATTATTAAATAATGGCGTTATTTCTGGGAAAGCACCAGCTATCGATCTAGAGGTGGAAGCAGCCCGTCAGCAGGCTTTATTAAAAGCTATAAAAGCTGGTCTTGTACAGTCTGCACATGATGTTGCTGAAGGTGGTCTTGCAGTGGCTATTGCAGAAAAAACTTTCAGTGCAAATGGACTTGGTGTTGATGTTACATTAACGGGTTCTGCTACAACTGTGTTATTCAGTGAAAGTCAATCACGTTTTGTTGTTACAGTTAAAGAAGAACATGCAGCTGCATTTGTCGAAATCATCAAAGATGCTCATAAAATTGGTGTCGTAACAAACGATGCACTTGTTAAAATCAACGGGGACAAAGGTGTGCTTGTAGAAGGTACAGTGGAGGAATTCCGTTCTAATTGGAAAGGAGCAATCCCATGCTTGCTGAACTCAGAGGCTTAAACGAAGAATGTGGGGTGTTTGGCATTTGGGGTAACCCAAATCCAGCGCACCTTAGTTATTACGGGCTTCATGCTCTTCAACACCGTGGTCAAGAAGGCGCAGGTATCGTCGTTTCTGATGGTCAGCACCTTCGCGCGGTAAAAGGCGAAGGACTAGTTAATGATGTTTTCAACGAAGATAAATTAAAGGCAGTGAACGGCAAAGCAGCAATTGCCCATGTTCGTTATACAACTGCTGGTGGTGGTGGTATTGAAAATGTACAGCCATTATTATTCCATTCCTCAACTGGTAGCCTTTCCATTGCCCATAACGGTAACTTAGTCAATGCGACACATCTGAAACAGTATTTAGAGCGACAAGGTAGTATTTTTCATTCTAGCTCTGATACAGAAGTGCTGGCGCATCTTATTAAGAAAAGTTCGCATTCACCATTTCGGGCTAAGGTGAAAAATGCCCTTTCATTATTAAAGGGTGCGTATTCTTGCTTAATTATGACAAAGGATGAAATGCTTGTTGCACGTGATCCACATGGTTTACGCCCGCTCTCTCTTGGAAAGTTAGGAGAAGGCTGGGTAGTAGCTTCTGAAACTTGTGCATTTGATTTAATAGGAGCAGAATTCGTTCGTTCTGTAGAACCAGGTGAATTATTGATTATTAACGATGAGGGCGTTAAGTCAGACCGCTTTGCTGATATGGAAAAGCGTTCTATGTGTGCGATGGAATATGTATATCTGGCACGTCCTGATTCGGATATTGATGGTATTAATGTCCATATGGCACGTAAACGTATGGGGAAACAGCTTGCTCGTGAATGTGCACATATTGAGGCTGATGTTGTAACTGGGGTACCAGATTCTAGTATTTCAGCTGCCATCGGTTTTGCAGAAGAAAGTGGTATACCTTATGAACTTGGTCTGATTAAAAATCGTTATGTAGGACGTACTTTTATTCAACCGACACAGGAATTACGCGAACGTGGTGTGAAAATGAAGCTTTCACCAGTTGTTCAAGTTGTCAAAGGTAAACGCGTAGTTATGGTGGACGATTCTATTGTACGCGGAACAACTTCACGTCGAATTGTCAAAATGTTAAAAGATGCTGGTGCAGCAGAGGTTCACGTGGTTATTTCGTCCCCACCTATGACAAATCCTTGTTATTATGGCATTGATACGTCAACACATGAGGAACTTATTGCATCTAGTCATAAAGTAGATGAAATTCGTGAAGTAATTGGTGCAGATTCTCTGACTTTCCTTTCTGTTGAAGGCATGGTTGAGACCATTGCACGTCCATATGAAGATGAAAACCGTGGACTATGCCTTGCATGCTTTACAGGTAAATATCCAACTGAGATATTCCCGGATACCATCTTACCACATGAAAAGGAACTATTACGTTAAGAAATACATCGCAATGAATGAGTCACTTCTAGGAGATTATAAAAAGTTCTAGGATACTCGTAGGCGATTTAGATGATAAGGAGGAACTCTGCGTGTCAAAGGCATATGAACAAGCAGGTGTAAATATTGAAGCGGGCTATGAAGCTGTAAAACGAATGAAATCTCATGTAGAACGTACGAACCGACTAGGTGTCATGGGAACGTTTGGTGGCTTTGGTGGTATGTTTGACTTGTCAGAACTAAATCTAAAAGAACCTGTTCTTATTTCAGGAACTGATGGTGTAGGGACAAAGCTAAAGCTAGCATTCATGGTAGACAAGCACGATACTATTGGTGTGGATTGTGTAGCAATGTGCGTGAATGATATCGTTGCACAAGGAGCGGAGCCGCTATACTTTTTAGATTACGTAGCACTTGGGAAAGCAGAGCCTGCAAAAATTGAGCAAATTGTTAAAGGGGTTGCGGATGGCTGTGTGCAATCTGGTGCAGCTCTAATTGGTGGCGAAACAGCAGAAATGCCAGGTCTATATGAAGAAGATGAATATGATTTAGCTGGCTTTGCGGTGGGGGCTTGTGAAAAGTCTGCCATTGTGACAGGAGAAAAAATTGTCGAGGGCGATGTACTTATTGGTATTGCTTCGAGTGGTGTGCATTCAAACGGTTATTCTTTAGTACGTAAAATTGTTTTTGCAGATCATCAATATGCGGTGGATGCCATTGTAGAAGACTATGAAGATTTAGGTCCAATCGGCGAGGCACTATTAGTCCCAACAAAGCTTTATGCTAAGCCTGTATTAGCGGCTTTAAAAGCAGCAGATGTACACGGCTGTGCCCACGTTACTGGTGGAGGTTTCTATGAGAATTTACCACGTATGATGCCTGAAGGATTAGCTACAGAAATTGACTTAGGTTCATGGCCTGTATTACGTATCTTTGAATTCCTAAAGGATAAAGGTCAGTTAGATGATAAGGATTTATATAATGTGTTTAATATGGGGATCGGTTTTGTCATAGCTGTTCCAGCAGTAGAAGCTGATAAAGTTATGGCAGCAGTAGAAGCAAATGGTGAAAAGGCTTATACAATCGGTCGTGTCATTCAAGGCGACGGAGTAGTGTTTAATGGAACACATGATGGGAGTTTAGTGTAATGACTGCACCAACAAAAATTGCCGTGTTCGCATCAGGAAGCGGTAGTAATTTTCAAGCCATTCAAGAGGCTATTAAACGTGGGGAACTGCATGCAAAGGTTGAGCTAGTAGTGACAGATAAGCCCGGTGCATATGTAGTGACACGTGCTGAACACTTTGAAATTCCAGTGTTAGCCTTGAACCCGAAAGATTTTACCTCGAAAGCCGCTTACGAGACAGCAATTGTCGATGCTCTACATGAGTGCGATGTGAAATGGATTGTGCTTGCAGGATATATGCGTTTAATCAGTGATGTATTATTAGCGGCTTTTCCACAAAGAATTGTTAATATTCATCCTTCCTTATTACCAGCCTTTCCTGGGAAGGATGCTATCGGACAAGCGTTGAATCATGGGGTGAAAATAACGGGCGTAACGGTGCATTTTGTTGATGAAGGAATGGATACTGGCCCAATTATCGCACAGGCTGCTGTACCTGTTATTGAAGGAAATCGAGAGGCAACAGAAGCTGCTATCCATAAGCAAGAGCATTTATTATATACAAAGGCTTTACAGCAATTATTACAATAACTGAAGGAGGAGTTAGGTCGAGAACCTTACTCAACACTCAACACCTAACTCTATGAATCTTTGACAGCAAGTTAGTTCGTGCAAGAGCACGATAAAAATTAGGAGGATATTGTTGTGACAAAACGTGCATTAATCAGTGTTTCCAATAAAGATGGTATTTTAGAATTTGCAAAGGAATTAGTAGCATTAGGTTATGAAATTTTATCAACTGGCGGTACTAAAAAAATGCTACAGGACAATGCAGTAGCTGTAACAGCAGTAGATGAAGTAACGAAGTTTCCTGAAATTTTAGACGGCCGTGTTAAAACATTAAATCCTATGATTCACGGTGGTTTATTAGGGAAATTTGATGATGACTCTCATCAGGCACAAATGAATGAGCATGGAATTGAGCCAATAGAAATTGTTTGTGTCAATCTTTATCCTTTCGTTGAAACAATTTCAAAGCCTAATGTAACATGGGATGATGCAATTGAAAACATTGATATCGGTGGCCCTACAATGTTACGATCCGCTGCAAAAAACCATCAATATGTAACAGTCATCGTAGACAGCAATGACTATGCAACAGTATTAGAGGAACTAAAAGCTGGTGGTGCAACAACAATTGAGACACGTCGTAAATTGGCTGCAAAGGTTTTCCGTCACACAGCCGCCTATGATTCGTATATCTCGAACTATTTGACAGAAGAAGAGTTCCCAGAGAGCTTAACAATGACGTATGAATTAAAGCAGAACTTACGCTATGGTGAAAATCCGCACCAAAAAGCGGCATTTTACCAAAAACGTCTTGGCTCTGATTTCTCATTAGCTTATGCAACACAATTACATGGTAAAGAGTTATCCTATAACAATATTCAAGATGGGAATGCAGCTTTGCAAATTGTGAAAGAGTTTGAAATACCAGCTGCAGTTGCTGTAAAGCATATGAATCCTTGTGGAGTTGGAACAGGTGTCACACTAGAGGAAGCATTTGATAAAGCGTATGAAGCAGATCCAACATCTATTTTTGGTGGAATTATCGCTCTGAATATGGAAGTGGATGCAGCAACTGCTGAGAAGCTAAGTCATATTTTCCTAGAAATTATTATTGCTCCGGCTTTCTCACAAGAGGCACTCGATATTTTAACGAAAAAGAAAAATATTCGCTTATTAACAATTCCGTTCGAGCAAGCGAAGCAAGATCAATTTAATGTAGTATCTGTAGAGGGCGGTCTTCTTGTACAGGAACCGGATCGCTACGGTTTTGCCAATGCAGATATAAAGGTAGTAACAGATCGTGAACCAACAAAACAGGAATGGGAAGCATTGCAACTTGGTTGGTCTGTTGTTAAGCATGTTAAATCAAACGCGATTGTTGTAACGGATTCTCAAATGACACTTGGTGTAGGCGCTGGTCAAATGAACCGCGTTGGTGCTGCGAAAATTGCCTTTGAGCAAGCTGGTGAAAAAGCAAAAGGTGCTGCATTGGCATCAGATGCATTTTTCCCAATGAGTGATACTGTTGAGGCTGCAGCCACAGCTGGTATTACAGCTATTATTCAGCCAGGTGGATCTATTAAAGATCAAGATTCAATCGATAAAGCAAATGAATACGGCATTACTATGGTATTTACAGGCGTACGCCATTTTAAACATTAATTAATAATGACATAAAACAGACCGAGATGTGGGTTCATCTCGGTCTTACTCACAAAGAGGAGGATTCTCTAAAATGAATGTATTAGTAATCGGAAGTGGCGGTCGTGAGCATGCAATCGCTAAACAATTTAGCATTTCTCCATCCGTTAACCAAGTATTTGTAGCACCTGGAAATGACGGAATGCGAGGCGAGGTAGAGGTTGTTAATATTGACACTATGGATTTTGCAGGACTTGCCCAATTTGCCAAGGAAAATGATATTGCTTTAACATTTGTCGGCCCAGAACAACCACTTGCTGAAGGCATTGTCGATTTCTTCACAGCTCGTGGATTACGTATCTTTGGTCCGACAAAGACAGCAGCTCAAATAGAAAGTAGTAAGTCGTATGCAAAAGAAGTGATGAATAAATACAATATACCAACAGCAGCCCATCAAACATTTACTGTAGCAGAACAAGCTATTACTTATATTAAAGAACAAGGCGCACCCATTGTTATTAAAGCGGATGGCTTAGCAGCTGGTAAGGGTGTTGTTGTGGCGATGACAGAGAAAGAAGCTATTGAAGCTGTACAAGATATGATTGGCAATCAACGCTTTGGTGAATCATCTTCTCGCGTTGTCATCGAGGAATTTTTAGACGGGGAAGAATTCTCCTTTATGTCCTTTGTGCATAAAGGACAAATTTATCCTATGGTGATTGCACAGGACCATAAACGTGCGTATGACGGTGATAAAGGACCTAATACAGGTGGGATGGGTGCTTACTCACCAGTACCACAAATCTCACAAGAAGTTATAGATATCGCTTACCAAACGATTGTTGAGCCAACTGTTAAAGGGATGGAGGCGGATGGCGCTTCCTTTACAGGTATTTTATATGCAGGCTTAATTTTAACGAAGAAGGGCCCTCAGGTTATTGAGTTTAATGCACGTTTTGGTGATCCAGAAACACAAGTAGTTTTACCTCGAATGGTTTCCGACTTTGGTGCATTTATGATGGCATTAATGAACGAGCAGCCATTTGAATTACAATGGTCGGAAGATGCTATGCTAGGTGTTGTTATTGCAGCTGAAGGATATCCAGGCGATGTTGAAAAAGGCAAAGCATTACCGAATTTAGAGGAACTATCTAAATCATATGCTGTATTCCATGCAGGTACAAAATTAGTAGATGGTCAATTTGTTGGGAATGGTGGTCGTGTCCTGTTAGTTGGGGCTAAAGCGCCTACTTTACAGGAAGCACAGCAAAAAGTATATGCTGGCATTGCTAAAGAAACATGGGATCACTTTTTCTTCCGCAAAGATATTGGCTGGCGTACATTCAAATAATCATTATTTTCACTAAAATTTAAAATATTTTTACTCCTCTTATGAAACCTCTTAAAGTTTCAAACGTAAGAGGTAAGAGCCGTCTCCAAATTAGATTGGGACGGCTCCTTTGACTAAGAAGGGTTTTGAGCATTATTCGATGTAGAATTGCTCCTTGTTGAGGGATTTTGGGTTGAAGCGCTGCTATCAGATTGCTTTGAAGCAGTAGCTTGTGAACCTGAAGAATTGCCAGCTATTGCAGAAGAGAAATCCTTCATGAGCTTATCGATTTGCTCAGAGGACATAGAATTTTGCCCACTGAACATACTTTGCATAGAGGTATTCATGGCATTTTGCATATTAGTGCTCATGAGAGCCTTGGTTGGACAATATTTAAAGAGTCCCTCTGCCATTTTCATGGCTCCTAATGCAATCATCAATCGACCTTTTGTACAATTAGGATTTCTTGAAACTTTAGCGATACCAAATGCTGTCAAACTTGTACCCATGGCAAAACGACAAAATGCATTTTTTTCGCTTAAATTTGCTTGCTGCATCATAATAGTTCCTCCTTTAGTCATTGTGGAAAAAATAGACGAGGTGCACTTTGCTTTATGAAAGTGCTGTGTTACGATTGAAACAAGATGATTGCATAAAGCATAAATTTTATGAAAGTATGCGATATGCAATAGTAGTATGTGAATCCAAATTGGTTTTACACAATGAAAAATTACGTAATTTTAGGAAGGAGCGAATAGCATGGATCCAGTATGGAAAATAACAAAAATACGTCAGCAATTAGCAGTAATTGATGGAAAAAAGGCACCTGATATTGTGTTGAAAAATACAAGGTATTTGCATAGTATGCTGAAACAGTGGGTAGTAGGAAACATTTGGATTTTAGGGGACCGCATTGTCTATGCTGGTGACAGAATGCCTCCTTTAATAGAAGGAACAGAAGTTGTGGATTGTACAGGGAAAACAATTGTACCAGGCTATATTGAGCCACATGTACATCCTTTCCAGCTGTATCATCCACAATCCTTTGCAGATTTTTGTGGTCAGCTAGGGACAACGACTTTTATTTCCGATAATTTAAGTTTTGTTTTAAATTTAGAAAATAAGAAAGCGTTTTCAATTTTAGATCATTTAAAAAAATTACCGTTTTCTTTTTATTGGTGGACTCGCTTTGATTCGCAAACCGAATTGGAGCAGGAGGAAGAGGTATTCTCTAACACATCTATATTAGAATGGTTAGAGCGAAGTGATGTTTTGCTTGGCGGAGAGTTGACAGGCTGGCCTAAGCTGTTACATGGGGACGATCAAATGCTGTATCGCATGCAAATGGCAAAGGGACTAGGTAAAAAAATCGAAGGTCATTTCCCTGGAGCCTCCGAGAGAACTTTAGCACGTATGAAACTTCTTGGTGCAGATGGCGATCATGAAGCGATGACAGTGGAAGAGGTGGAACGCCGTATCATGCAAGGCTATGCGGTTACATTACGTCATTCATCCATTCGACCAGATTTACCGCATCTATTAAAAGGAATCGTAGAAAAAGAGCTTCCGATTTTTGATCATTTAATGATGACAACAGATGGTTCACCACCTTCGTTCCATGAAGATGGAGTGATGGATAAGTGTATTCAAGTAGCCTTAGATGCAGGAGTTTCTCCAATTGATGCCTACCAAATGGCTTCGTATAATGTAGCACGCTATTATAATATGTCCAATTTACATGGTTTTATCGCGACAGGTCGCTTTGCCTCCCTTAATATTTTACAAGATGAATATCATCCTGTACCAGAAAGTGTCCTATCAAAAGGTGTTTGGCTAAAACGTGATGGAGAACGTGTTCATAGACTGGCAGCTATCGATTATTCTGCTATCCCTGCGTTTAATTTAGATTTTTCCTTAGATTCACAAGATTTCCAGTTTTCAATGCCTTTTGGAATTGAGCTTGTGAATGATGTCATTACAAAACCGTATAATTCATTAATTACTAGAGAAGGGCAACTGGCTAATCACGATGAGTGCTATTTAATGTTAATAAACCGACAAGGTCACTGGCATGTAAATACAATGATTAAAGGGTTTGCAACTGGTGTTCAAGGCTTTGCATCGTCCTACTCAAACACAGGCGATATTTTATTAATCGGAAAAAATAAAGAAGATATGATCAAAGCCTTCGAAGAAATGAAGGCCATGAATGGTGGTATCGTCCTTGTAGAAAAAGGGGAAGTCATTGCAGAAATACCATTATCCATTGGTGGGCTTTTATATGATGGGGATGTATTGACGCTAACAGAGAAAGAAAAAGCTTTAAAGCAAGCTTTAGCAGATCGTGGGTATCAATTAGGGGATGCTATTTACACATTATTATTTTTACAGTCTACTCATTTACCATATATTCGTATCACACCAAAAGGGATTTTCGATGTAATGAAGAATAAGTTATTATTACCTGCTGTTATGCGCTAATGTATGAAAGTGTAAACAGTTGCTTTCATATGTAAATGTTCAAAGGAGAGTAATGCTTGTGTTCAAATCAAGGAAGTTATTAATGGCTATGGCATTTAGCGCTTTAGTGATCGGAGGATGCTCGAAGGATACACCAAAGGTCAAAGAAGAAGATGAGACTGTAGCACAGGAAGAAACCGTAGTTGATGACCAAGTGCAGCAACCTGCATTCGTAGCCCCACTTACAGGAGAGGCAGTGCAAGAAGAAATAACTCAGCGGCCTATTATCGTGACGATTAATAATCATCCAGCCGCACGCCCACAATCAGGGTTAGCTGCAGCTGATATCATTTATGAGATGCTGGCAGAAGGTAATGTCACTCGCTTTTTAGCAGTTTATCAAAGTGAGCTGCCTGAAAATATAGGACCTGTTCGTAGTGCACGCTCCTATTTTATCGATATGGCAAAAGGTTTCGATGCCTTTTATGTAGCTCATGGCTATAGTCCAGAGGCGAAAACGATGCTCGATAATCGTGTAGTCGATAATATCAATGGAATGGCTTATGATGGTATACTTTTTAAACGTTCAAGCGAACGAGTTGCACCGCACAATTCATATATTACATCGGAAAAGATAATAAAAGGTGCTGAAATGGTAGGCGCTTCAATGAATTACAGTGAAAAAGTACTTCAGGCTTTTTATGAACCCGATGAACGTGGTAAAATAGGCATTGAAACAAGTCAAGTTGACATTTACTATGGAAATAATGAAGATTTCCACAATTCGTATGTGTATGATCATCAAAGTAATCACTATGAACGACAATCGGCTGGCGTGGACACAAAAGATATGTTAACCGGCGAAGCATTATCATTGGCAAATGTTCTATTTTTTGAAATGGATCACCAAATAGTGGATGATATTGGTCGCCAAACAATTGATTTAACTTCTGGTGGAAATGCGTATGTATTTCAAAATGGCTATTTGAGGGAAGTCAAATGGGCTAATGTGAATGGAATACCAACGGCTGTTGAGCAATCAGGGGAACCTGTAAAGCTAGTACCAGGAAAGTCTTGGGTCCATTTTGTACCATCTTCACCAGGGTTACAAGCAATGGTGAAAACGCAGCCTTAAAGGGAGGAAAATTGCATGCAAATCGAAAAAATTCGAGGGCATCAAACAGATCAATTATTTAAAGCAGTGTTAGAGCTGAAAGACATCGAAGAATGCTATAAGTTTTTTGATGATTTATGTACGATTAGTGAAATTCAATCGTTGGCACAACGCTTTGAGGTTGCACATTTATTGCGTTTAAAGAAAACCTATGAATCCATTAAAAAGGAAACGGGTGCAAGTACTGCAACGATTTCACGTGTTCGTCGTTGCTTTGATTATGGAAACGATACATATGATGAAATGCTAGGTCGTTTGTATCCTGATGAGAAACCGTTTCAAGCACCAAAATAATAGTTGAAAATGAGACTGGGTAGAAGTTCTACTCAGTCTTTTTCATTTTTTTGTCGTCCATCATAAGCTATACTTGTAAACGAATAGATAGAAAACGATAGGTGGTAAAATAAATGGATTATTTAGAATGGAGACATGTGTTCAAGTTAGATCCTGCAAAGGACATTTCAGATGAAGACTTAGAAAAAATTTGTGAATCTGGAACTGACGTTATTTTAGTCGGTGGCACAGATAATGTTACATTGGATGGGGTATTAGATTTACTAGTTCGTGTTAGAAGATTCGAAGTCCCGATAGCTTTAGAAATTTCCACGATTGATGCGATTACACCGGGCTATGACTATTACTTCATTCCGACGGTCTTAAATAGTGATGATCCAAAATGGATTAAAAATTTGCATCATGCAGCAATTAAAGAATTTGGAGATATCATGGTGTGGGATGAATTAGTTGCAGAAGGTTATTGTATTTTAAATCCAGATTGTAAAGTGGCACAAGTAACAGGTGCTACAACAGATTTATCAATTGACGATATCGTAGCCTATGCACGTATGGCAGAAAATTTCTTTAAACTTCCCGTATTTTATTTAGAGTACAGTGGAATTTACGGGAATCCAGAGGTAGTAAGTGCTGTGAAAAATGAATTAAAGCATACTAAGCTATTTTATGGTGGGGGAATTACATCAGCCAAGCAGGCAGAGGAAATGGCCCAGTTCGCAGATACGGTTGTAGTTGGAAATATTATTTATGATGATTTAAAAGTGGCACTTGCGACTGTTAAGGCTGTTAAAAATACGTTATAATTTTAGAACAAATGTTTGTAAGGCGGTGCGAAATGGAACAGTTAACAAAAAATTTACTAGCAGGGATGAATCCTGAACAAGAAAGAGCGGTCAAAACCACTGAGGGACCACTACTGATCATGGCTGGTGCTGGATCAGGAAAAACCCGAGTATTAACACATCGTATTGCTTACTTAATCATAGAAAAGGAAGTATATCCATCCAAAGTTTTAGCCATTACATTTACTAATAAAGCTGCTCGTGAAATGCGAGAGCGTATTGACGGTATTCTAGGCAATGGAACTGGTGATAGTATGTGGGTATCAACTTTCCACTCCATGTGTGTAAGAATTTTACGTCGCAATATCGATCAACTAGGCATATCTCGTAATTTTTCCATTCTAGATTCTACGGATCAACTTTCGGTGATTAAAAATGTAATGAAGGATGAGAATATCGATCCGAAGCGGTTTGAGCCACGAGCGATTTTAAATGCTATTAGTGCAGCCAAAAACGAGTGCATTACAGCAGATGATTACGCGAGTCAAATGAATGATAAAAACCCTTATGAACAAACCGTTGCACGTGTTTATAAAGGCTATGAAAAAAGATTACGTCGCAACCAATCCCTCGATTTTGATGATTTAATTATGACAACCATTACGTTGTTCAAGCGCGTACCAGAAGTGCTGGAATACTATCAAAATAAATTTCAATATATTCATGTAGATGAATATCAGGATACTAACAAATCCCAATACTTACTTGTGCAATTATTAGCTGAAAAATTTAAAAATATTTGTGTTGTAGGGGATTCTGATCAATCAATATATCGCTGGCGTGGAGCAGATATTGGTAATATCCTCTCCTTTGAAAAGGATTATCCGAATGCTAAGGTGATTATGCTTGAACAAAATTATCGTTCAACTAAACGCATCCTACAAGCAGCAAATGACGTCATTCAAAATAATACAACACGTTATCCAAAAGAACTGCGCACAGAAAATGCAGAGGGTGAAAAAATTGCGCTATACAAAGCTTATAATGAGCAGGAAGAAGCACAATTTGTTGTACAAACCATCCAACAGTTGATGGAAAAGGAAAATCGTACATTTGATGATTTTGCCATATTATATCGTACGAATGCTCAGTCTCGTGTGATGGAGGAAGTACTAGTTAAATCCAATATGGTTTATCAAATTGTTGGCGGAACAAAGTTCTATGATCGAAAAGAAATTAAAGACTTACTTGCTTATTTGCGCCTAATTGCTAATAATGACGATGATTTATCACTTGCACGTATTATTAATGAACCAAAGCGTAGTATTGGTGCCACATCTTTTGAGAAAATGGCCCGCTATGCTATCGAGCAGGATCGCTCCATTTTTGATGCTATGAATGATCTCATTTTCATGGGTCTGTCTGGGAAAGCGGCAAACTCAGCAGAACAATTTTATGCAATGATTAAAGGTTTTACAGAAATGCAAGAATATTTATCGGTCACTGAACTAGTTGAGCAAGTCATTGATAAATCTGGCTACCGCACAATGCTACAAAATGAAAAGACGATAGAAGCTGAAAGTCGTTTAGAGAATATTGAAGAATTTTTATCTGTCACAAAATCATTTGAAGAGCGCAGTGATGATAAAAGTCTTATAGCATTTTTAACGGATTTGGCATTAATAGCTGATATCGATGCTCTTGATAAAGAGGATGCATCCAAGGGAAATATTATTTTAATGACGATGCATGCTGCTAAGGGCTTGGAATTTCCTATTGTTTTTATTATCGGTATGGAGGAAAACATCTTCCCGCATTCACGCTCTCTTGATGATCAAGATGAAATGGAAGAAGAACGTCGCCTTATGTATGTTGGTGTGACGCGTGCAGAGGAACGACTATATTTAACATGTGCACAAAGCCGAACGATTTTTGGTCGTTCAAGCTTTAATAATGCTTCAAGATTTTTAGGTGAGATTTCTGAAGATATTACCGAGTCTATTTCTAAAGCTGGTGCTAAAACGAATGTACCGTTTGCTACTAGCAATCGTTCAACAGGTGGTTATCAAAAACGTACACTTGGGTCCGTTCAACAAACTCAGCCTGCCACAGCTCGCTTACAATCAACAGGCGGAGATCAGTATGGCTGGAAGGCTGGAGATAAAGCCGTCCATAAAAAGTGGGGCACAGGTATGGTTGTAAGTGTAAAAGGCGAAGGTGATAGTACTGAGCTTGATATTGCTTTTCCACAACCAATTGGTATTAAGCGATTACTGGCACAATTTGCACCGATTGAAAAAGCGTAAGCGGAGGAACGTAAATGAACGAAATAGAACAGCGAATAGCGGAGTTAAATAAATTATTACATGAATATGGTTATGCCTATTATGTACTAGATAAACCGGTCGTTGCTGACAGTGTTTATGATCAATTATTGCATGAATTGATTGCCTTAGAAGAGGCCAATCCATCACTTGTTTTTCCCGATTCACCTACTCAGCGTGTTGGAGGAACAGTTGTAGAAGGCTTTAAAAAGGTGACACATGATTACCCGATGCTAAGTCTATCAAACGCTTTTAACGAAGCAGATTTACAAGAATTTGATCGTAAGGTTCGACAGGCTATTGGGGATCATTTCTCTTATGTATGTGAGCTGAAAATAGATGGTCTTGCCATTTCGTTAAAATATGAAAATGGCGTGTTTGTCCAAGGAGCAACAAGAGGAGATGGTGTTGTAGGGGAAGAAATTACAGCCAATTTAAAGACCATTCATGCCATACCTCTCCGTTTAAAAGAACCGATTACAATAGAAGTACGCGGTGAAGCGTACATGCCAAAAAAATCATTTGAAAAATTAAATGCCCAACGTGCTGACAATGGTGAAGAACTATTTGCTAATCCACGTAATGCTGCTGCAGGCTCTTTACGGCAGTTAGACCCTAAAATTGCAGCAAGTCGCCAACTATCGACTTTCATCTATGCCATTGGTGGTGATGGTGAGGTTTATGGTATCGACGGACATGCAGAAATGCTTGATTATTTAGAGGATCTAGGTTTCCCTTCCAATAAAGAGCGTCAGCGTTGCTCTACAATCGAAGAAGTAATGGCCTTTATTGAGCATTGGACAGAACACCGACCACATTTAGCCTATGAAATTGATGGGATCGTTATAAAAGTCGACCGCTATGCTCAACAGGATGAGCTAGGCTATACGGCAAAAAGTCCACGCTGGGCTATTGCTTATAAATTCCCAGCAGAGGAAGTTGTCACGACACTACTAGATATTGATTTAACAGTAGGGCGTACAGGGGTTGTCACACCAACAGCTATTTTAACGCCAGTTCAAGTTGCAGGGACAACAGTGCAACGAGCTTCATTACACAATGAAGACCTTATTCGAGAGAAAGATATACGCCTCGGGGATACGGTCATTATTCGAAAAGCTGGTGATATTATTCCACAAGTGGTCGGTGTGCTAATCGAGCAGCGTCCTGAAAACTCTGTACCGTTTGAGATGCCCCAAAATTGTCCGGTATGTGATAGTGAATTGATTCGTATTGAGGGTGAAGTTGCTTTACGCTGTGTAAATCCTGCATGCTTTGCTCAAATTGCAGAAAGCATTAAATATTTTGTATCTCGTAATGCTATGAATATTGATGGTCTTGGAGATAAAGTAGTTGAGCAGTTATTACGTGCAGACTTAATACATGATGTTTCTGATTTATATCATTTAACAATAGAGCAATTGGTTGAACTAGAACGGATGGGTGAAAAATCTGCCACCAATTTAGTCAATGCGATTCAAGCTTCGAAGGAAAATTCCATGGAGCGTTTATTGATTGGTCTAGGAATTCGTCATGTTGGTGAAAAGGCTGCAAAAATCGTATCAGAGCAATTTGGTTCCATGGAAGCGGTCATGGCAGCAACAGAGGAACAACTTGTGGCTATTTATGAGATTGGTGATAAAATGGCATCTTCATTAGTTGAATATTTTTCAAATGATGACGCACGTGCAGTCATTGAACGTCTTGCTGAGGTAGGCGTGAATATGACCTTTAAAGGAAAAAAAGTAGAAGTAGTGGTAGGCGATAATCCTTTTGCAGGAAAAACAATTGTTTTAACTGGTAAACTTGAGCAATTGACACGTAACGAAGCAAAGGCGAAAATAGAAGAGTTAGGTGGGACTGTCACAGGCAGTGTCAGCAAAAAAACGGACCTTGTTATCGCAGGCGAGGATGCAGGCTCTAAGCTAGCAAAGGCTGAGCAATTAGGTATTGAAGTTTGGAATGAAGAAAACTTAATTGAACAACTTAACCTTATCTAATAAAAACACTGATGACATACCCTCAAGAAAGGTATGAATTACGCTAATGAATATTATCAGTGATTCGTCGAACCAAATTGATTATGAGTAAAGGAGCACTAAATAAAATGAAGTCTTTTCGACTCATTCCAGCACTTGTAGCAGCTGCAATGTTAGTCGGCTGTGTACCTTCTAATGAAGGGGGAACAGAGCTTACGCAGGAAACACAACAAGATGAAAAAACTGAAACAACTATTATCCCCAGCATACAAATTGATGAATCTTATTATAAGACACTTATTCCTTATAAAGAGAGTGCCAGTAGAGGTCTAGTTGTATCTAATATTTATACGAAATATGATATGAAGGAAGTAGAAGCAGGTTTAATGCGTCTCTCTCACCATGAGTTTGACACTGAAAACTATTACTTTCAAGAGGGTCAATATTTAGCTGAAAGTACAGTCAGCTCTTGGCTGGCTCGAAGCTCTCAGACAGAAGATGGATTAAATCCACCGATAACTGATACAATGACACCCGAAGAGCGAGCAAAAAAGGCACCTATTTACTTATCTCATATTGTTGAGCAAAATTACTTAACAAAAACTAAAGATAATAAAGTAAAATTAGGTGGAATTTCAATAGGACTTGCGCTTAATTCTATTTATTATTATCAAAAAGAACAGTATGGCGAATATTACGAGGAACCAATATCAGAGTCTGAGCTTGTTGAACAAGGCAAAAAAATGGCTGCTGAGATCGTTTCACGTTTACGTACAGGTGATGAGCTAAAGGATATTCCAATTGTAGTTGGCTTGTTTAAGCAACAAGCCCGCAATCAGATTATTCCCGGCGCCTATTTCAGCTATGGTGTAGCAAAAGCTGGACAGAACAACATTGCTGATTGGGAAGGGATAGATGAAAATTATGTATTATTCCCAACAGATGATTCGCAGGATGTTTATCGAGACGTGAGTAAAAACTTCAAAATCTTTAAGCAAGATGTTGATAAATATTTCTCAAATTATACAAGTGTTATTGGTACAGGTTTCTATCGCAATAAAGAAATCCAAAAACTGACGATCGAAATTCCTATTCAATTTTTCGGTAAAGCAGAAATCATTGGATTTACACAATATTTGACAGGTATTCTAATCAATCGATTTAATAATATTCATGTTGAGGTGAGTATTACTTCTGTCAATGGTCCGGAGGCATTAATCAATAAAAAGGCCAATGATACGGATCCTTATGTACATGTCTATGAATAATATAGTCAGCCTTTGTGCTGACTATTTTTTTATGTAGATAGAGATACTTAAAGGAAAACAACTGGTATAGATTAACAACACTTCGTTATAGTAGTGAAAGTTTCTATATTTTTGGTGAAAGTTGTGATTTTTAATAGGAAAAATGTTATGATTATTGGCATGGTTAAAACTTTATCCAACCCTATTGTTATCAATAAAAACAATAAATGGAGCAAGTATTCGGAGGTGTAAAAAATGGCTAAATTAACAAAAGAAGAAGTAAAGCACGTGGCAAATTTAGCACGTCTTGCAATTACTGAAGAGGAAGCTGAGAAGTTTGCTGAACAGCTTGGTAAAATTACTGACTTTGCAGAGCAATTAAACGAACTAGATACAGCGAATGTTGAACCTACAACGCATGTTTTACCATTAGTCAATGTAATGCGAGAAGATGTTGCAGTAAAAGGTCTAGACCGTGAAGTAATGATGTTAAACGTAAAAGAACAAGAAGATGGTCAAGTAAAAGTACCAGCTATCATGTAATACTAAAACATAGGAGGATTCCTCATGACGTTATTTGAACGTTCAGCTAAGGAGTTACAAGCGGAAATTAAAGCAGGTAACTTATCTATCGCTGACTTAACGAAAGAAGCATACGAGCGCATTGCAAAGCTTGATGGCGATGTACAAGCATTCCTTGCTTCAAACGAAGAAAAAGCAACTGTACAAGCTGCTGAAATGGATAAGGTACCATTTGAAGAGCGTGGACCGCTATTTGGTCTTCCGATCGGTGTGAAAGACAATATCGTAACAGAAGGCTTAGAAACAACTTGTGCCTCAAAAATTTTGGAAGGCTTTATGCCAATTTATGATGCAACTGTTGTCAACAAGCTACGTGAAGCTGGTATGATTACAGTCGGAAAACTAAACATGGACGAGTTTGCAATGGGTTCATCTAATGAAAACTCATACTACAAAACAACAAAAAATCCATGGAATTTAAATCATGTGCCAGGAGGATCTTCAGGTGCATCTGCAGCTTCAGTAGCAGCAGGAGAAGTTCCATTCTCTCTTGGTTCCGATACAGGTGGTTCAATCCGTCAACCAGCAGCTTACTGTGGAGTTGTAGGGATGAAACCTACATATGGTCGTGTGTCTCGTTTTGGTCTAGTGGCATTCGCCTCTTCTTTAGATCAAATTGGACCAATTACACGCAATGTTGAAGATAATGCGTTATTACTTGAGGCTATTGCGGGCTTAGATCCAAATGATTCTACTTCGGCTGACGTAGAGGTGCCAAACTATGCTGCAGCTCTTACTGGTGATATTAAAGGCTTACGTATCGCTGTACCAAAGGAATTCCTTGGTGAGGGTGTTGGCGAAGCAGCACGTCAATCAGTGCTTGAGGCATTAGAGGTATTAAAAGGCTTAGGTGCGACTGTAGAAGAAGTATCACTTCCTCATTCGAAATATGCGCTTGCAGCGTACTACATCCTTTCTTCATCTGAAGCGTCTTCTAACTTATCTCGTTTCGATGGTATCCGTTATGGTTTCCGTGCAGACAACGTGACAAATTTAATGGACCTTTATAAAGAAACACGTGCACAAGGTTTTGGGGATGAAGTAAAACGTCGTATCATGCTTGGAACTTATTCATTAAGCGCAGGTACGTATGATGCGTATTACAAAAAAGCACAACAAGCACGTACACTGATCAAAGCAGACTATGACAAAGTATTTGAAGACTTCGATGTCATCATTGGACCTACATCACCAACACCAGCTTTCAAAATTGGTGAAAATGTGGATGATCCGATGACAATGTATGCAAATGATATTTTAACAATTCCGATGAACCTAGCGGGTGTACCTGCTATTTCCATTCCATGTGGTTTGGACAACGGACTACCACTTGGTTTACAAATAATTGGTAAATACTTCGATGAAGCTACTATTTACCGTGTAGCTCATGCTTTTGAACAAGCAACGGAGTTCCATAAACAAGTTCCTCAAATGTGGGAGGGAAAATAACATGAACTTTGAAACAGTCATTGGTTTAGAAGTACACGTTGAGTTAAAAACAAACTCAAAAATCTTCTCACCAGCACCTGCTCACTTTGGTGCTGAACCAAATACAAATACAACAGTAATCGATTTAGGCTATCCTGGTGTCCTACCAGTTCTTAATAAAAATGTGGTAGATTTCGCTATGCGTGCAGCTCTTGCATTAAATATGGAAATCGAACAAGAAACAAAATTTGACCGTAAAAACTACTTCTACCCTGATAATCCGAAAGCTTATCAAATTTCACAATTTGATAAGCCAATCGGTAAAAACGGCTGGATTGATATTGAAGTAGATGGCTATACAAAGCGTATCGGTATTACTCGTCTTCATATGGAAGAAGATGCGGGTAAACTTTCACATGCTGGAGATCACTCACTAGTGGACTTTAACCGTCAAGGTACTCCGCTTGTTGAAATCGTATCTGAGCCAGATATTCGTACGCCAAATGAAGCGTATGCTTACTTAGAAAAATTAAAATCAATTATCCAATATACAGATGTGTCTGACTGTAAAATGGAAGAAGGATCACTTCGTTGTGATGCCAACATCTCTATTCGTCCTTATGGTCAAGAAGAGTTTGGTACAAAAACAGAGCTTAAAAACCTGAACTCCTTCAACTATGTTCGTCGTGGTTTAGAGCATGAGGAATTACGTCAAGCAGATGTATTATTATCAGGTGGGGTTATTGACCAAGAAACTCGTCGTTTCGATGAAAAAACGGGTAAAACTATTCTAATGCGTGTGAAGGAAGGAACAGATGATTACCGTTACTTCCCAGAGCCAGACTTAGTTCGTCTTTCTATTGATGACGCATGGCTAGAGCGAGTAAAATCAGAAATTCCTGAGCTTCCAGATGCTCGTAAAAAACGTTATGTTGAAGAGCTAGGATTAACACCGTATGATGCAGGAGTTCTTGTTATTTCTAAGGAAATTTCTGACTTCTTCGAGTCCATGATCGTCAACGGTGCAGATGCAAAACTTTCTGCTAACTGGTTGATGGGGGATGTTTCTGCTTATTTAAACGCAGAACAAAAAGACTTAAAGGATACGGCATTAACACCTGAAAACCTTGCTGAAATGGTGAAATTAATCACAAATGGTACTATTTCTTCTAAGATCGGTAAAAAAGTGTTTGCTGAATTAGTTGAAAATGGCGGTTCTGCACAAGAAATTGTAAAAGCTAAAGGCTTAGTTCAAATTTCTGATGAAGGTGCTTTACTAGCCATTGTTACAGAAGTTTTAGATAACAATGCACAGTCTATCGAAGATTTCAAAAATGGTAAGGATCGTGCTATTGGCTTCTTAGTTGGTCAAATTATGAAAGCTACTAAAGGTCAAGCGAATCCACCAATGGTCAATAAATTATTGCAACAAGAAATTGCCAAACGATAATTAATCGTTGTAACATAGTAGCCGAGAGAGCTTAATCGCTTTCTTGGCTATTATTTTTCATAAATGTAACAAAATTGAAATTTGTAACACTTAATAGTTGTTTAAAAGGAGTATTCATAGCAAAATATAGAATAGATAATTATAAGGGGGACGAGAACCAATGAAAACAGAACAACAATATTTTAATGAAGCTATTTCGATTCAACAATATATGGACAATATGACGACTCTTAAAGAAGAGAGCTTCCGCATTTATGACGACTTTGCAGTGCCAACAAACGATGGCTTTATTGAATTATTAAAAGACAAGCAACCAAAAATTTTAACGATTACGGAAGATTGGTGCGGAGATGCTATGTTAAACAATCCAATCGTTCGTCGTGTTGCTGAAGCAGCTGGATTGGACATGCGTACAGTGTTCCGTGATGCTGATACAGATCTAATTGATCGTTATTTAACAAATGGAGGCCGTGCTATTCCAATTTACTTGCTATTAGATAGCACTGGTGAGGTGATTGGAAAATGGGGTCCACGTGCACCTGAATTACAAGAGCTTGTTGTAACGAAGCGCGCAAGCTTACCAGATAAAGAAGATCCAACATTTGAAGAGGCTCAAAAGGCCCTTTATGCGGAGATTCGTGAGGAAAATATAACGAACCAAGTATATTGGACGTATGTCTATGAAGACTTTAAAAAACAGGTGACAAACGCGTTACAAAAGTAACAAACGTAATGCAACATTTTAGCGAGTAAATCGTTGAATGAAATAGAATCTTATGAAGCAGGAAGGTATGTTATGAAACGAGCAAGAATCATTTATAATCCTACATCTGGACGCGAAGCGTTTAAGAAGCATCTACCAGAGGTGTTGGAAAAATTAGAAGTAGCAGGCTATGAAACATCCTGTCACGCAACAACCGGTGAAGGCGATGCAACACTTGCAGCAAAAGATGCAGTAGACCGTGGCTTTGATATAATCATCGCAGTTGGTGGAGATGGCACTTTAAATGAAGTTGTTTCAGGTGTAAGTCCATTTGAAAACCGTCCAAAAGTTGGTCTAATTCCAATGGGCACTACAAATGATTTTGCCCGTGCCGTGCATATCCCGCGAAATATTGATGAAGCGGTAGACATTATTATACAAGGCGATACATTGCCAGTGGATGTCGGTCTATTAAATGGCGAACGCTATTTCATCAACATTGCTGCTGGCGGACGGATTACGGAGCTAACATATGAAGTACCAAGTAAAATGAAAACAATGCTTGGGCAGTTAGCCTACTATTTAAAAGCAGTGGAAATGATTCCATCCATCAAAGCCTCCCATATGCGTATAGAATATGATGGGGAAGTGTTTGACGGGGATGCCATGATGTTCTTATGTGGTTTAACCAACTCTGTAGGAGGCTTTGAAAAACTTGCACCAGATGCAAGTATCAATGATGGATTCTTTACATTATTAGTGTTAAAGAAGGTTAGCCTACCTGAGTTTATTCAACTAGCGGCTATGGCATTAAGAGGCGAACATTTAAATGATGACCGTGTCATTTACAAAAAAGCGAGTGTTGTCAAAGTCACTACTGAAAACGAAGTACATCTTAATCTAGATGGTGAATATGGCGGAGACGCTCCAGCTACCTTTGAAAATTTAAAGCGTCATATCGAAATTTTTGTCCCTCTTGCTGATATTCGCGAAGAGGACCGTATATAATATATGAAAAGCTCATCTTCGTTTTAGCGAGGATGAGCTTTTTTGTATAAAGGAATCAGCATACTCTTGAAGAACACCAAAACGACTAAAAAGATAATAGACTAAAGCAAATAGCCCGCAGCGAAAAATTAAATATGTAGTAAGTCCAACCTTTAGAATTAGGGATTGTGAATGAATTAAGAAAAATGTTTGGCAAATGTGCGTATATTACATGAACAAATTTTGAAACCTTATTAATAGGCTGAAATTTCGGTCCATTATAAAGGTTTTTTTCGTTGTAATAGTGGAAAATGGGGTATGGATAAAGGAAAGGAAGTGTTGCTTTTGTATAAGTCACAGGAGAAGAAGCTTATTTGGCTAAGCTTTGGTGTTGCAATCATTATGCTACTTTCCATTCTTGGAAGAATATTTGGGAGCTAGGGGGCAATGAGATGATAAACGAATCAGCAGTCTATTGGAGTCGTGCATTAACTGAGTTAACTTTATCGTTCCACATCATTTATGCAACGATAGGAGTTGGTGTCCCGTTAATGATTATGATTGCTCAATGGACTGGGTATAAAAAGAATGATGAGCATTATATTTTAATGGCAAGACGTTGGGCACGTGGCTTCGTCATTACGGTTGCAGTGGGTGTTGTGACTGGAACTGCAATTGGCTTACAACTATCATTATTATGGCCCAACTTTATGCAACTAGCTGGTCAAACCATTGCATTACCACTTTTTTTGGAAACGTTTGCATTTTTCTTTGAAGCTATATTTTTGGGCATTTATTTATATACTTGGGACCGCTTCGATAGTCAGAAAAAGCATATGCTATTGTTAATTCCAGTTGCAGTAGGTGCATCGATGTCGGCTGTATTTATTACAATCGTGAATGCCTTTATGAATGCCCCGAGAGGTTTCGATATTGTCGACGGGAACCTTGTTAATATTCAACCCTTCTTAGCGATGTTTAACCCTGCTATGCCTACAAAGGTGGCGCATGTACTAGTAACAGCGTATATGACATCTGCATTTGTTCTAGCCGCTATAGCAGGATACCGAATGCTTAAAGGATCGAAACATGTATACCATAAAAAAGCATTACTGTTACTGATGAAAATTGGTTTAATTTTCTCCATTGCAGCAGCTGTGATTGGAGATTTCTCAGGAAAATACTTAGCGGAATATCAACCAGAAAAATTAGCTGCAGCGGAATGGCATTTTGAAACGGAAGGAAAGGCTTCTCTTGTTTTATTTGGCGTGCTAGATGGAGAAGAAGTGAAATATGCCATCAAAATTCCGTATGCTTTAAGCATTCTTGCACATTTTAATCCTAATGCAGAGGTAATTGGATTAGATCAATTCGAGGAAGAGGATCTACCACCACTCTATATTCATTATCTTTTTGATATTATGGTCTCCATAGGTATGTTTATGGTGCTAGTTTCATTACTGTATGTTGTAGGGAAAGCACGGGGCTGGCAGTTTATTCATTCACGCTGGTATCGATGGATCATTGTGGCGGGGGGGCCACTTTCTATCATTGCTATTGAAGCGGGCTGGTGGCTTGCTGAGGTTGGACGTCAACCATGGATTCTTTATGGCTTGATGCGAACTCCAGAAGGGGCCACAACGAGTGATCATGTGGATTTAATGCTGTTGTTGTTTGCAGGTGTATATGCAGTTTTAGCGGTAGGAAGCATTGTCGTCTTGGTGCGAATGTTTAAAAAGAATCCCATTGAGCGTGAGATTGAAGATCGCCACTCTGAAAAAGGCGGTGACATCCTATGACATTAGAGATTCTTGGTATTTCAGTATTGTGGATTTTCCTATTTGGCTATGTCATTGTCGCATCGATTGATTTCGGTGCAGGTTTCTTTAACGCCTATAGCCTACTGATTGGGAAGAATCATATTTTAACGAATATTATTAAACGATATTTATCGCCTGTTTGGGAAGTAACCAATGTCTTTTTGGTATTCTTCTTTGTAGGGATCGTAGGATTTTTCCCGCAAACTGCTTTTTACTATGGAACCATTTTACTTATACCAGTCAGCATTTCCCTTGTACTATTAGCCATTCGGGGTTCCTATTATGCCTTTGAATCGTATGGTACAAGAGGACATATTGGTTACACGCTGACCTATGGTGTAGCAGGTTTATTAATTCCTGCATCGTTGTCTGTTGTCTTTGCTATTGCTGGTGGAGGGTATGTGGATCTCGTTAACGGGCAGCCTGTTTTAAACTATTGGACTTTATATACGAGTCCATTTGCTTGGAGCATTGTGGTACTGAGTATTGCCGCTGTACTTTACATTTCCGCAGTATTCTTAACTTGGTATGCTCATAAAGCGAATGACATTGAAGCTACGAAGCTAATGAGAAAATATGCACTTTTATGGGCAGCTCCTTTGATGATCAGCGCATTAGGCATTATGTATGAGATGAAGTCCATTAATCCTGAAAGTTATAGTCACATGGTGAATTTATGGTGGATGTTTGCAATATCAGCCATATTATTTATAATTACAGTGTTCCTCATTGCAATGCGTAAAAAATATGGGCTTGCAGTTGCACTTCTGATTGCACAATTTGCGGTAGCATTTTTCGCTTATGGTATTGCGCAATACCCATATTTACTGTATCCATATTTAACGATTTATGATGGCTTCACAAGTACACAAATGGCAATTGCTTTAATCATTGCCTTTATTTTAGGACTGTGTCTCCTACTTCCATCACTTTATTTATTGATGAAATTATTCTTATTCAATAAAAACTATGTGACCGGAAAAGAAGACAATCACGCATAGGAGGAAATTAGTATATGCAAAGTTTTTTAATTTTTTATGCGCCTTTTATTGTCGTCATTCTTGGAATCTTGTGTGCATTTTGGTGGGCACCAAGGGATTATCATATAACAAAAGAGCAAGGAAAGAGTCGCGAATAGCGGCTCTTTTTTCAAGTTAGTTAGAAGAACCGCATAACGGGCAGGTCTTGTTCTTTTTTCATTCGCCAACACATGCTACAATAAGGAGATTGAAATGGAGGATGTACGAATGTCAGCACCCGTGAAAAAGAATGAACGACTTTCAGTTTATATAGAAGACTTAACACATGATGGCAATGGTGTCGCTAAGGTGGATGGCTATCCATTATTTATACAAGGCGCACTTCCGAACGAAACAGCCGAAATCCATGTGATGAAAACTTTAAAAAATTATGGCTTTGCAAAAGTTGTAGATATTATTAAGCCATCACCCGATCGAGTAAAAGCTCCATGCGATTACTTTACACAATGCGGTGGCTGTCAATTACAGCATTTATCCTATGAGGGCCAGCTCAAATGGAAAGAAAATATGGTGCGCAATGTGATGCAACGCATTGGTAAAATTGATGCACCTGTTCTGCCTGTAAAAGGAATGAAAGAGCCTTGGCATTATCGAAATAAGGCGCAAATTCCTTTCTCTGAAAATGAAGCAGGACAAGCTATTGCTGGTTTCTATAAAACAAAGACGCATAGCATTGTGGATATGGAGCGTTGCTTGATCCAAACAGGAGAAGCAGATGCAATTTTAGCAGGCTTGAAAAAAGAATTAGTAGCGATAGGCATGCGCCCATACAATGAACTTTCCCACGAGGGCATGTTGCGCCATGTTGTCATTCGTAAAGCACGGGCAACAGGTGAGGTCATGGTTGTCCTCGTGACGAAAAAGAAAAAATTACAACAAAAAGAAGCAGCCATTGCAGTAATTCAAAAGCTTGTTCCGAACGTCACTTCAATTATGCAAAATGTGAATCATGAGAAAACGAATGTGATTTTTGGTGATGACACACTGAACCTTTGGGGCAAGGACGTCATTATTGATACAATTGGCGACGTACGCTTTGAAATTTCCGCTCGCTCCTTCTATCAGGTCAACCCAGAGCAAACTGAAGTACTTTATAAACAAGCACTTGATTATGCTAACTTGCAAGGGGATGAACGAGTGATTGATGCTTATTGTGGAATTGGAACAATCTCCTTGTTCCTTGCACAAAAGGCAAAGGCAGTCATGGGGGTTGAAATTGTCCCACAAGCGATAGAAGATGCCAAACGTAACGCGGTCCTAAATGGTTTTACAAATACTTATTTTGAGGCCGGCCCAGCTGAGGAAGTTATACCAAGATGGTATAAGGAAGGAAAGGAAGCAGACGTACTGGTAGTTGATCCACCACGTAAAGGCTGTGATGAAGCACTTTTAAAAACCATTTTAGAGCAACGACCAAAACGAGTGGTCTATGTCTCCTGCAACCCAGCCACACTAGCACGCGACCTTCGTATTTTGGAGGATGGCGGCTACCAAACACAAAAGATTCAACCAGTAGATATGTTCCCGCATTCCACGCATTGTGAAGCGGTTGCGTGGCTAGAGTTGGTATAATAGAAAAGCAGTTGATATAGAAAAACTCTATACCATCTGCTTTTTATAATGTTTCATACAGTTGTTTTTGAGTTAAAGTGAGTTATACAGATAGTGAGAGGATTTGGAATTACATGATAGATAATTTTTGGCGTGATTTGCCGCGTCCATTTTTTGTACTGGCTCCGATGGAAGATGTCACAGATGTTGTTTTCCGTCAAGTAGTCAGTAAAGCCGGAAGACCGGACGTATTTTTCACAGAGTTTACAAATTCGGATAGCTATTGTCATCCAGAGGGACAGAAAAGTGTGCGTGGGCGTTTGATTTTTACGGAAGATGAGCAGCCGATGGTGGCACATATTTGGGGGGATAATCCTGAGTATTTCCGTCAAATGAGTATTGGCATGGCAGAGCTAGGTTTTAAAGGTATCGATATTAATATGGGCTGTCCTGTGCCAAATGTGGCATCGAGAGGGAAAGGTAGTGGCCTTATTCTACGTCCAGATGTGGCGGCAGAATTGATTCAAGCTGCAAAGGCGAGTGGACTGCCTGTCAGTGTGAAAACACGACTTGGCTATAAGGATGTAGAGGAATGGGAGGAATGGTTAACGCATATTTTCAAACAAGATATTGCGAACCTGTCGATTCATTTACGAACAAGAAAGGAAATGAGCCAAGTTGATGCACATTGGGAGCTCATTCCAGAAATCAAAAAATTACGCGATCGTATCGCACCTAATACGCTACTTACGATCAATGGAGACATCCCTGACCGACAAACGGGGCTAGAGCTTGCCGAAAAATATGGGATTGATGGCGTAATGATTGGACGAGGTATTTTTAAAAATCCCTTTGCTTTTGAAAAAGAACCAAAGGAGCATAGCAGTAAAGAGTATCTCGACCTTTTAAGACTTCAGCTGAATCTTCAAGATCAATATGAGGAAGTACTCCCACGCTCCATCACAGGGCTTCATCGCTTTTTCAAAATATATGTCAAGGGATTCCGAGGTGCCGGTGAGTTAAGAAGCCAATTGATGAACACGAAATCAACAGATGAAGTGCGTGCATTGCTTGATCGCTTTGAAGCAAATCATATTGAGTAACAAAGAATCCTACTTCATTAGGGTGAGGTAAGCAGTATCCTGTCACTAAACAGAAACTTGCCTTTTTGGAATGTGCATATTACAATAAAAAGTAAGTTAATAGCAGGTTTGAGTAACTGAGAGACCATTGAAAACATATGTGCCTAGCGTACATATGCTTTTGATGGTCTTTTTTTATCGTTAAAATGATGAGGGAGGAAATAAATTATGAGTACAGCTTCTGCGTTACAACGACAACAAACAATAGAGGAACTTCAAGATAGGGAGTACGATTTATTAGTAATTGGTGGCGGTATTACAGGTTGTGGTATTGCACTGGATGCTATTGCTCGCGGTCTTTCTGTAGCATTAGTGGAAATGCAGGATTTTGCAGCAGGAACTTCTAGCCGTTCCACAAAATTGGTACATGGCGGTTTACGATATTTAAAGCAATTTGAAATAAAAGAGGTAGCAGAGTTAGGGAAGGAACGTGCCATTGTTTATGAAAATGGTCCACATGTGACAACACCTGTTTGGATGTTATTACCTTTTCATAAGGGAGGGACATTTGGAAAATACTCTACAAATCTCGGCTTGCGTGTCTATGATTTTTTAGCGGGCGTCAAACGTGCAGAACGCCGTTATATGTTAAGTACAGGTCAAACCATTGAGAAGGAGCCATTAGTGAAAACAAAGGGATTACTTGGCGGTGGTATGTATGTAGAGTATCGTACTGATGATGCTCGTTTAACCATTGAAGTAGCAAAGGCAGCCATTGATAGAGGGGCAACATTATTGAATTATATAAAAGCCGAAAACTTTTTATATAATGAACAGCAAAAAATAAGTGGTATTGTTGCGACGGATTTATTAACAAATCATGCAATCGAAATTCGTGCAAAGGCTGTCGTTAATGCTGCTGGTCCATGGGTGGACGATGTGCGCACAATTGAAGGGAAGCAAGCAGGGAAGCATTTAATTTTATCGAAAGGTGTGCATATTGTTTTTGATGAATCCAAATTCCCATTAAAACAAGCTGTTTATTTTGATACACCCGATGGTCGCATGGTATTTGCAATCCCTCGACAAGGAAAAACATATGTAGGGACAACAGATACATTTTATGAGGGTGATGCTCGCAATATGGATATTTATCAAGAGGATCGCGATTATATAATGAACGCTATTCGTTATATGTTCCCAAATGTGAAGGTGACCGATGCGGATATTGAATCAAGTTGGGCAGGCGTTCGTCCATTGATTCATGAAGACGGAAAAAATCCATCTGAAATTTCTCGTAAGGATGAAGTGTGGATTTCGCCATCGGGGCTTGTAACAATTGCAGGTGGAAAATTAACCGGCTATCGTAAAATGGCTGAAACGGTATTAAATACGATTGCACAAGAGCTAGAGCAACAGTTTGGTATTAAATCTTCTCCATGTACAACAAAAAATATTCCGATTTCTGGTGGCTATATTGGCGGCTCAAGTAAATTTTATGCCTTCTTATATGACCATACAAGAGTAGGCAAGAAAATAGGCTTATCTGAGGAAGAGGCCAAATTTTTAACACAGCATTATGGTAGCAATGTAGAAATTGTTTTTAATTATGTAAAGGAAGGACACCCTATTTTACCATCATGGCTATATGCGCAATTGATGTATGGTATTCATCATGAAATGGTCGTTCATCCAAATGATTTTATGGTTCGCCGGACAGGGTATATGTTCTTTCAAATGGCAATTGTTCAACAATATGAAGAGGCAATTCTGGATGAAATGGCTAAGCAACTCAACTGGACAGCACAGCAACGGACACAATATGAAGAAGATGTAAAGAAAGAAATAAAACGAGCGACAACTGCGCTATAATGATGTAGTTACTCTCAACATAATATAAGGGTGAGCGTTCACATTGTATTATAAGGGAAGGAGAGAATGGAATGCATTTTGATAATCAACAGGTGATTCCTGCTGCGCGTACCGTCAAGCAATTTGACGAGATAATAGCAAGTCCATTCGATTATATCGTGCTATTGGAGGTACACATTAGCTTATTGATGTCTTTAAAGCGTGAGGCACATCGACATGGGAAGAAATTAATTATTCATGCGGATTTAATTCATGGTTTAAAAACAGATAATTTTGCAGCGGACTTTTTATGTAATGATATTCGTCCAGCTGGCATTATTTCAACGCGTTCCAATATGCTAATGAAAGCCAAAGCGCGTGGAATTATGGCTATTCAACGTGTGTTTTTAATTGATACGATTGCTCTTGAAAAAAGTTATTCGATGATTGAAACAGCGCAGCCTGATTATATTGAGCTATTACCTGGCATTATTCCGTCGATGATTCAGGAAATCCATGAACGTACTCAAATCCCTGTTATTACAGGTGGCTTAGTACGTACAGTGGACAATATTGAAGAAGCATTAGCTGGTGGTGCTATCGCTGTTACAACATCTAATAGGCAATTATGGGAAAATTTCAAAAAATAGTTGACTCTGTATGTTTTTTTCTCTAAAATGGACATAAGTTCATACGCACGTGGTTAGGAAAAGGAACCCACATTTGTTCATCTACATGTATTAATGTAGTTTGATTGGATGTGGGTTCCTTTTTGTTTTCTATGGGCTATTATCACAAAGGGGGATTAAACTATGTCTACGTTTACAGCTGAGCTGGTCGGCACAATGATTCTTATTTTATTTGGTGGCGGCGTAGTAGCAGGTGCCGTGCTAAACAAATCAAAAGGCTTTGGTGGTGGATGGATCGTCATTACCTTTGCATGGGGGCTTGGGGTTGCAATGGCAGCTTATGCAGTAGGTGGAATCAGTGGTGCTCACCTAAATCCAGCATTAACAATTGCCCTTGCCACGATTGGAAACTTTCCTTGGGCAGATGTGCCAGCCTATATTGCTGCACAAATGATTGGTGCATTTTTAGGGGCTACACTTGTTTACTTTATGTATTTACCACATTGGCAGGCAACAGCAGATGCCGATGTAAAATTAGCGCCATTTTCCACAATGCCAGCTATTAAGCATCCTTTATCAAATCTATTATCAGAAATGATAGGAACATTTATTTTAGTTTTAGGAATTTTAGCTTTAGGTACAAATACTATTACAGATGGTTTAAATCCATTTTTAGTTGGTATGTTAATTATTGTAATTGGGATGGCTTTAGGGGGTCCAACAGGTTATGCCATAAACCCAGCTCGTGATTTAGGTCCACGTATTGCGCATTTTATTTTACCGATTGCAGGCAAAGGAGATTCTGGCTGGAGCTATGCATGGGTACCAGTTGTAGGTCCAATTATTGGAGGTACATTTGGTGCATTGTTTTTCCAACAAATATTTGAAGGGAAAAATAGTATTGCGTTTTGGATTGTTGCAGTAATTGTGATTGCTATTTTCATAGGAGCACAATTAACGGTTAAGAATGTTCAAGTAGAAGACTAAATTATTTGGAGGGATTTCTATGTCAGAAAAAAAATATATTTTAGCGTTAGACCAAGGAACTACAAGCTCAAGAGCTATTCTTTTTGATGAAACGGGTAAAATCGTACACACAGCACAACAAGAATTCCAACAACATTTTCCACATGCAGGCTGGGTAGAGCATCATGCAGAGGAAATTTGGTCATCTATTCTATCTTGTATTGCAACAGTGTTATCAGAAAAAGGTGTGAGTTCAAATCAAATTGCAGGGATTGGGATTACCAATCAACGTGAAACAACCGTAGTATGGGATAAACATACTGGCAAGCCTGTATATAACGCAATTGTTTGGCAATCACGTCAAACGAATGATATTTGTGAGCAATTAAAGGAAAGCGGTTACAATGATTTATTCCGTGATAAAACAGGTTTATTAATAGATGCTTACTTCTCAGGTACAAAAGTGAAGTGGATCTTAGATCATGTTGAGGGAGCTCGTGAAAAAGCGGAGGCTGGAGAGTTGCTATTCGGCACAATTGATACTTGGCTAATTTGGAAGCTATCCGGTGGAAAAGTACATGTAACAGACTATTCAAATGCCTCTCGTACATTGATGTATAATATCCATGATTTAAAGTGGGATGAAGAACTATTAGAAATTTTAACAGTTCCCGCCTCTATGCTACCAGAAGTACGTCCTTCTTCTGAGGTTTATGGCTATACAGAGGAGGCATTATTCTTTGGCTCTGCTGTCCCAATTGCGGGAGCTGCAGGCGACCAACAAGCAGCCCTATTTGGTCAGGCATGCTTTGAGGAAGGTATGGTTAAAAACACATATGGCACAGGTTGCTTTATGTTAATGAATACTGGTGAGAAGGCAGTGAAGTCAGATAATGGCTTATTGACCACATTAGCTTGGGGCTTAGATGGCAAAGTAACATATGCTTTAGAGGGCAGTATATTTGTAGCAGGTTCTGCGATTCAATGGTTACGTGACGGTTTACGTATGTTCCGTAATGCAAGTGAATCAGAGCAATATGCAACACGTGTAGAGTCAACTGATGGTGTTTATGTTGTCCCAGCATTTGTTGGCTTAGGAACACCGTACTGGGATTCTGATGTGCGCGGAGCTATCTTTGGCTTAACACGAGGAACTGCGAAGGAGCATTTTATACGTGCTACGCTAGAATCATTAGCGTATCAAACAAAGGATGTATTAGCAGCGATGGAGGCAGATGCTAATATTCCGCTAGCCAAATTACGTGTAGATGGCGGAGCTGTGGCCAATGATTTCTTAATGCAATTCCAGGCAGATTTATTGGATGTTCCTGTTGATCGTCCAATTATTAATGAAACAACCGCTTTAGGCGCAGCGTATTTAGCTGGCTTAGCAGTTGGCTATTGGCATTCGACAGAGGAAATCGGCAAATATTGGAATTTAGATCGTCAATTTACACCTAATATGAATAATGACCATCGTGATAAAATTTATGGAGGATGGAAAAAGGCTGTTGCTGCAGCGCAAGTATTTAAGTAAGCAAATCATTTGAGAGCCTGGGACATAACTAGCTTCAATTAATAGAGAAATCCGAATTCGAATGCATTCAAATTTGGATTTCTCTATTTTTTATGTTGTCTCCAGATAGCTCTTAACTAATGTCCAATGAGTCCTCAATTTTTCAATTATTTGAGCGAGGTCTTCCAATGCTAATTCCTTTTCATTTCCTTTGGCATGAATTCTTTTTCAAACAGCCTATCGTATAGCTGGTTTGACTTTTCAATCAGTCTGTTTTGCCATTTGCATTAACTATTGGTGCTCTAGCTACAGATACTGGTGGCGGGGTTCTTGTTTTTATGCACGGCTTTTTATTTACAAGCCCTACCATTATTCATACTTCTGATAAGTATTTCTTTTTATTTATATTTTTATTTGAGAAAGGTGAAGAAAACGTCCAATTCTTTATAGAGCTGTGTATTTTTGTGGTTAGGAATAGAGGATTTAGAGAGATGTCAGAGAATTGTATATAAGTACCATTATATGTAATGACATGCTTATAGGAGTTGTATGAAAATGGTTGTGACAACGAGACCGTTAAAAATTAAGTATAAAAAGTTAGCTAATCCTTTTCAGGAGTTTATGCAGATCAGTCCTAACAATAATGCCCTTACGAAGGAAGTAGTCTTTCTACGTTATATTGGTATACCTGATTCTGTAGATCTTTATAAAGAAGATATTTTAAAAATGGATGAGTATTTCACAAAGCAAAGCGTATTTTATTTACGACTACATAGGCTTGAGGTCATCAATAATAAGAAAGATGCAGATAGACTGTCAGAGCTTTGGGAGAATTGGCAGGTCGCTGCTGATAGTATGCAATTACTGTATGAGACATCTTTATGCGGTAAATTAGCGAATGATCAACTTGAATGGACAAAAAAGCTTAGCTTTAAAAACATTCTCCATCTTTTTAAAGAACAACAGCCGCATGCGAATGACACTTTACTAAAAAACTTTGCAGTTAAATTTTTATATTGGATGGATTATTATTTACCACAAATTTTTTCTAAGGAAAATCAAGCATCCTCTAAAATTGTTTTTATAGGTGACATTACGCAGCATGAATCATTATTCTTATATTTCTTATCGACACTTGGCTGCGATATATGCTATATGAATCCTAAAGGGGATATCACTAATTTGTATCCTATCATAGCAGCATCATCTAATTTGCAGAGTTGTCCTGATTGCTATGAAAAAGAATTCATAATCCCTAAAATGCTTTCGATGAAAAGCATACCACCACAACAACCGACGATTCTTCCAACCCCTAGTTCTAGCATGGTTACTTCAGAAGAGTGTAGTTATGAACAGTTGGCTTCTTTAGCGACGTCTGTTGTCATGATAAAGACATTTGCCGAGGATGGTAAGTTGTTATGTTTTGGCTCTGGAGTTGTTCTCCATCGCGATGGCTATATTTTGACGAACTTGCATGTAGTAGGTGGTGGGAAATATTATTCTGTGCTATATGAAAATGATTCAAATGAATATACTACGCATCAATTTGTGAAATATCATGATATACATGATTTGGCTATTTTGAAAGTGGACAGAACAGGCCAACCTTTACCTGTTAAAATGGATGGTCATTTAGTCAGAGGACAAAAGATTGTAGCGATTGGCAGTCCTCTCGGTTTATTTAATTCGGTCTCTGATGGAATTGTTGCGGGATTTAGAGATATACAAAAAATGTCTATGGTTCAATTTACAGCTGCTATTTCAAACGGAAGTTCCGGTGGTGCTTTACTGGATATGCAAGGGAGGTTGGTCGGTTTAATTACAGCTGGTTTTAATGATGGTCAGAATCTTAATTTGGCTGTACCGGCTCATGTCATCTATCAATTTGCTCAAAACTTTATTGAGTTACCTAGTTAGTTTCCACTATTCAACCATTGCTTTTTTATGCGTAATCTTATAGAATGTAGAACGGTATAAATGAACGAAATAAATCACCTTTAATACGGTCCAGAGAGGCTGAAAAGGGCTACATGATATTTTTAGGCTTATAATATCTTTGCTTTGGCATGCCCTTTTGTCTTCTCTGACTAAAGGGCTTTTATTTTTGTTCAAATACACCTCTTTTAAAGGAAGTCCCGTGAGGCTTCAAAAGAGAATGGACAAAACAACCATAATCCATTCACTCGAACGCTAAAAGAGAGAGACAACAAAAATCTGGAGGTTAGAAAGAATGGATTATCGAAAAAAAACCGTGGTCGCTTCAGTGGCCGGGTTAACGCTAGAAGGAATGGACATTATGTTTATTTCTTTTGCGATGACAATGATTATTGCAGAATTTAACATTGATCTGGCAACAGGTGGATTAATTTCATCTATCACGAATATTGGTATGCTTTTAGGTGGGATTATTTTTGGTGTGCTTGCAGATAAGTATGGTCGGGTAAAAGTGTTCACATATACCATCATATTGTTTGCAATCGGTACTGCCCTAACAGGAGTAGCAACAAGTATTGAACAAGTTTATGTATATAGATTTATCGCTGGACTAGGCGCTGGTGGGGAGTACGGTATCGGAATGGCGCTTGTCGCCGAGGCTTGGCCAAAGAATAAACAAGGAAGAGCCTCTTCATATGTGAGTGTAGGTGCACAATATGGGGTCATCTTAGCAGCTTTATTAAGCGCCATTATTTTACCGACACTAGGATGGAGAGCACTATTCTTTGTTGGCGTATTACCAGTAATCTTTGCCTTTATCGTACGAAAAAATCTTCATGAATCACCAGAATGGCTGGCGTCACAAAACAACCAAAGTAACAAAGAGAAAAAAGGGAAATTGGCACAGTTATTTGCAACACCTCGTGTCACTATGACGACCTTAACCTTAATATTAATGGCAACTGTTCAAATTGCAGGTTATAATGGCCTGATGATCTGGCTACCATCCATGCTCCAAAAATCGCAAGGCTTATCTGTTTCAAGCTCAGCATTGTGGACAATTAGTACTGCAGTCGGCATGATTATCGGCATGCTTACTTTCGGAAGATTTATGGATCGTTTTGGGGCGAAACGTGCATTTGGTATCTTTTTATTGGCTTCTGCATGTGCCGTATTTCTATACTCCTTTGCGACAGGAGCTGTAGCTATATTAATGGGTGGTGCAATTGTAGGATTCTTCTCTAATGGGATGTTTGCTGGCTACGGTGCATTAATTAGTAGCTTCTATCCAGTGCAAATTCGTAGTACAGCAACAAATACAATTTTTAACTTTGGTCGAGCAATAGGAGGATTTTCACCAATCTTTGTCGGCTATATTTTACAAAGCTATGATATGACAGTCGTTATGATTTACTTAGCAGCGTTATATGGCATTTCCTTTATGGTCATGCTAACGCTAAAAGGCTCGACTGAGGACTTGCAAAAAGCTTAATCCTATCCATTACAAAAGAACGAATTCCACTTCTTCAAAAGGAGAGGGATTCGTTCTTTTCTTGTTAGTTTTTAATTATAATAAACCTTTTGAACGTTTCTCAGCAATTTCCACGAGGCGTTTTGTAATTTCTCCTCCAACGGAACCATTAGCGCGAGAAGATGCTTCTGGCCCAAGCTGAACGCCAAACTCTTGTGCAATTTCATATTTCATTTGATTCACGGCTTCTTGTACACCAGGTACTAGAAGTTTATTTGAGCTACGATTATTATTAGCCATTATTCTCACCTCCTTGCATATAGAATGGTTGCCTACAAACTTTTCATACATTTTAAAAGAAGGAAACGCACACGCTAATTGCTAACAGCAACAACTTGTGGAAATCAAGCTAAAATGAGCAAACTGTCTGTTATAATAAAGCCTGGCTCTTTGCTAAAGAAGGTTGATTAAAAGGAGGAATTTATCAATGACGAATAATGATATTCTCATTCGTTTACGCTACGCGTTAGATATAAAAAATGTAGATATGGTGGAAATATTTAAGCTAGGTGGCATGGTTTATACGAAGGAAGAAATATTAAACATGCTTCTTAAGGTTAATGATGAGGAAGAAGCACCAGAAGAATACATCAAATGTAATAACAAAATGGTAGAAGCTTTTTTGAATGGATTCATTACTTTTAAAAGAGGTCCTCAAAAGCCAAAGGAAGGACAGCCAGAAGGTCCATTACCTGTCTCGGGGAAAGAAAGCCCAAATAATATGCTTTTAAAGAAAGTGAAAATTGCCTTAGCTTTAACAACGGAGGACATGCTTGAAATATTATATGATGGTGGTATTAAAGTAACAAAAGGTGAATTAGGTGCGATCTTAAGAAACCCAAGTCATCGCAATTATAAAGAATGTGGCGATTCATTTGTTCGTAATTTCTTAAGAGGCTTAACATATAAATATAGAGAATAATGTACTAATATAGCGAGAATCAATCATAAAGTACCATTTTTTTCTTTTAAACTAGTTGACAATTTGTGACGGAATTGTGTACAATCAAATTATCACAAAATGTTCACAAAAAAGATGAAAAATGTTCACAAACAAAGGGGTGCTTGTATGATTTATTTTGACATCTTATTAGTAGCTATTGCATGTGTTACAATGCCTTTTATTGTTGCGGTTATGCTAGATATTTTTTATGCAGAACGAAAAAAAGTTCGTTTTTCATTAAAACGTACTTCATTATGGTATGTGGCTATGTTTGCTCTATCCTTTATACCATCTGTATTACTGATTACACAAAACGTATAAATTATTCAAACACTTAGGGGTAAGTGGAAAAATATGCAGCTGTGACATGAATCCATGTTGTAGCTGTATTTATTTTGTCCAATAAATTCGAATAACTAGTAATGAAGTAGTATAAAATATGTATATTTTAAATTGGTAGCATTGACTACTTTTTCCCATTGTGTTAATTTTGGGAGGGGAAAGATAGGCAAATTTACTAAAAAGTAAAGATGCAAAGCTACAGGTCTAAGGGAATAAGTACTTAGATGGCTAGGTTGCAAAAGAGTGCTAGTTGTATCCTTTAAATTCTAGTTTTAGTTCTTTTTATGCCTATTTCTTTCGGAATAGGCTTTTTATTTGCAAAAAAACGTATAAGGAGGAAAAAAGTCATGAATTTATGGAAAAACATCTCATTAAAAAACAAACTTTTATTGACGGTTTCCATTGTTGTGTTATTGCTTATAGCCGTCATCACTACTCAAAGTATTAAAGAATTAAACAATCGAATGACTGTTGATTTGGAACAAGAATTAAAAAGTGTTGGTTTGTTAACAGCGATGAATTTAGATAGTAATGAAGTGAAGGATTTATTGTCTGAAAAAGGAGAAACGAACGCCAAATTTACGAAGGTACAAAAGCAACTCGATATGATTCAAGAACAACAAGGTATTATGAGTTGGAGTTATATTTGGGATGTACAGGATGAGGGTGGGGTCAATCCGATTGGCTATACATCTAATTTGAATGAGGTCTATGAAGCAGGAGAAATTTTTACCGATTTAGCGAATGAGCATGTAGAAACAGCAAAATTAGCTATTCAAAATAATAGTACGGAAGTAACAGATATATTCGAGGATCCTTTTGGTTCCTGGAGAACAGTTTTCAGCCCCATTCACGATGATAATGGGCAATTGATAGCGCTATTAGGAATTGATTACTCTGCGGACTATATCAATACCATTATTAAAGCAAGTGTTATTAAGCAAATTGTCATTGCAATTATCGGAATTTTAATTTTATTAATATTAGTTTACATAATTATAGATCGTTTATTAAAGCCACTTCAAAAGGTGGTAAATGTAGCAAACCAAGTAGCAAATGGGGAGCTAATAAATGTTGATTTAGATATTACTAAAGATGAAATCGGCAATTTATCAGCATCTATTCAAACAATGGTTGCCAATTTACAACATATTATTTTAAACATCAGAAATACTTCGAATCACGTATCTTCAGCAGCGACTCAATTAACGGTCAATGCTGGTGAGACTTATAACAGCTCTACTAATATTGCCAATGATGTAAAGCAAATTACCCAAAATGCAGAAGCTTCTATGACAATGACAGAGGAAACAGCTGCTGCTATGGAGGAGACTGCAACTGGTATCCAACAAATTGCTGACTCGGCTAATACAGCGGCAGAATCTTCTATTTCGGCATCACAAGCATCTGAACGAGGCAATCAAGTTGTGCATCAAGTTATTGCACAAATGGAATTAATCAATGATTCAGTTGAGCAAATTGGCACTACGATTAACGGCTTACATGTTAATACTAAAAAAATTAGTGACATTGTCAGCTTAATTACGGCTATTGCGGACCAAACAAATCTTTTAGCATTGAACGCAGCCATTGAAGCGGCACGAGCAGGGGAACATGGGAAGGGCTTCGCTGTTGTAGCTGATGAGGTGAGAAGACTAGCTGAGCAATCCTCACAGTCAGCAACTGAAATATATAATTTAATTAGTTCGATTCAGTCAGATTCCAATGCCTCTCTTACTGTTATGGAAAAAGGAAAAGAAGATGTAAAAGTAGGTATGACATTTACTAATGAGGTGGGAGAAATCTTTAAGGAAATTCTTTCTTCCTCAGAAGAAGTGGCAAATCAAATACGTGAAATTTCGGCAGCCTCTCAGCAAATCTCTGCCTCCTCGGAGGAAGTGGCTGCATCTGTTAATAACATTAAACAATCTGCAGAATTATCGGCTGATTTTTCTTCTAATGTTTCTAAATCTACACAAGAGCAGTTAACGACAATGCTGGAAGTGAAAGATGCTTCCTCAGCTCTTGGGCAAACAGCAGAAGAGCTTCAAGCACTTGTGACAAAATTCAAATTGGAGAGTGATCAAGATGAACATTGATTTTACAGGCAAAAATGTTTTAATTACTGGCTCTAGTAAAGGGATTGGCAAAGCCATTGCATTAGGCTTTGCCCAACATGGGGCTAATATTTTAATCAATTATATTGGGGATGAGCATGAGGCAGAGGCAGTTCGTATGGAGGCTGAAAAGTTTGGTGTTAAAGCAATGACCTTCCATGCAGATGTTTCTAAATCTCAGGAAGTGCAAGACATGTTTCAATATATGGACAAGCATTTAGGAGAAATAGATATTCTTGTGAATAATGCTGGGTTTGCACAGGCATCCAGCATTACTGATTTGACGGATGAGCAATGGGACAAAATGATTAAGGTTCATTTATATGGATGTTTCTATAATTGCCGTGAAGCTGCTAAAAGAATGAAAGAACGTGATACAGGGAAAATCGTTAATATTTCTTCTGATATAGGGAGCTTAGGCTGTGAAGAATTTACGCATTATTCTGCCGCTAAAGGTGCTATTAATGCTTTTACAAAAGCTTTAGCTAGAGAATTAGCACCATCTATACTTGTTAATGCAGTAGCTCCAAGTGGTACGTTTACGGACATTTTAAAAGAGTTTGGGGACAACTATGTGGAGGAAGAATCGGCAAAATACCCATTAAAACGTTTAGCACAGCCAGAAGAAATCGCCAAAAGTGTGCTATTTCTAGCCTCTCAGCATGCTAATTTCTATACAGGTCAAATATTAACACCTAATGGTGGCGTTGTAATGAACGGATAATGGAAACTAAGGAGTACGAGCATGCTAAATATAATCATCTTTAGCTTATACTTACTATTTATTTATTATATTGGCTATAAAGGGTACAAGCGTGTCAACACAGCAGAGGATTTAATTGTTGCTGGATGGAGTATGCCTCTTTCTGTTGTCACAGGAAGTTTAGTCGCGGCTTTATTAGCTGCTCCATTCTTTTTTGCAGCAGTTGGCTCAGGCTATACGAGTGGTGGCTTTGAAGGTTCAGCAACAATGGGTGGCTTAGGAACTTGTATGATTCTTGGTGCACTCATTTGGACAAAGCCACTACGTCGTTTAAAGGGCTGGACATTAGCAGATTACTATGGCTTGCGCTATGGTAGTAAAAAGCTAGGCGCCTATACAGGTGTTGTAATGGCCATTGCCTTTGGTGTATTTAATGCAGCAGCATTAACAGTCGGTGGTACATATATTATTCAGCAGCTATTACAAATTGACTTCATTCCTGCAGCACTTCTATTTGTATCGTTAACAGCTATCTATTCGGTTATAGGTGGTTTATGGGCAGTCGCTTATACAGAAATTGTACAGGGTGCACTTGCTGTAGCAGGAATTCTAGGAATTACTATCTTTATTTTATTTTACTATCCAGATGTGACCTTTAATCCTGAGTGGTGGAATATTCATACATTGTTTGAGAAAGCGGGAGCCGAGTTTTGGACGCTATATCTTGTCTTAGCACTTGGAGACATTCCAGCAGTTGATCTTGGTCAAAGAGTAGCAGCGGCGAAAAGTCCAAGAGTAGCTCAGCGCAGTATGATCATTGCGGGGACTATAGTTATAGCAATCAGTTGGATTCCAGGAATGTTGGGTGAAGCTTTCAAATCTATTTATCCTAATAGTACTAACCCAGAAACATTAATGCTTACCTTTGCACAAGGTTATTTCCCACCGCTTTTGGCAGCCATTTTTTTAACGGCCATGGCAGCTATGGGGATGTCCACGGTAGCTGCATGCTATGTAGCGACTTCGGGGATTGTCACAAAGAACATTTATTTAGATTTTATTAATCGTAACCCTGATCCTAAAAAGCTGCTAAGATTTTCACGTGCTGTCATTCTATCAAGTGCTTTACTAGGGCTAGTGTTAGCGATTAGCTTTCAAAAGGTTATTGATTTAGCGTATTTAGCATGGGATGTTATTTTTGTAACGATATTCTGGCCAATCGTTTTAGGACCATTTTGGAAACGTGTGAGTACACCTGCTGTATGGGCAAGTATATCCGTTGGCCTAATCTATTACATTGTGACTTCATTGACATTTGTGCCTAGTTTGACCATCCAATCAGAAGGATTCCTTGGTCTATTAAATGAATTATGGCAGGCACCGGTATTTTCCGGCGTTGTTATTACGGGGGTTACTATTGTAGTCGTAAGTCTACTAGTGCCACCATCACAGCATGTACTTGAGATGCACAAAATAGAAAAAGATAAAACGCTAGACGACGTAAGCAGTAAAGAGGAATTAGTCGGTCGCTAATAGAGAACATGAGATCCTTGTACATTCATCGATCTCATGTTTTTTATGTTGGAGAAATAAGTATGAAAAGATAGATTCATGAATAGATTGCTAGTACATTAAACTATTTTTCTAGCGATTATCTTCATAAAGGCGGGATATGAATGAAAATTATTTTCTTCATTTTGTTAGGGATCATCTATCTTTTTCTAGCAAATGCGATTGAATTAGCCATTATTAAGCAGCTCTTTTTTTTAATTGGTTTAGCTTTAGTGAGTATAGGAATTATTCGTTATATAAAAGAGCGTTATGTGGAATCACAAAAGTATGCGCAATTGAAGGAAGCTAGTGAGGAGGAGATGAAGGCGATCCCACACACTCAATGCTTATTATCAGAGGACGCTTTAAAGGGGTTATTGCTAAATGAACATACAAATATGCTCATCTTCGCTCAAAGAGAAGAATTAGAGGAAGAACTTAAAATAATAGAAATTCCGTTTAGTAAAATCTATGAGGTAGCTATGATGGAGGATGAAATGTTCGTCCTCCGAACTAAAAATTACTTAATGAGCGGATCGTTGCTAGGCGAAGAGGAAGATTTTGCAGAAGAAGAGGAAGAAGATGATACTGATACTGTTTCACAACTATCATTAAAGTTTGTAGTCGATCATTTATCAGAGCCTATTTTAGAGTATATATTTATGGATCAGGGGGAACATCCTATAGCGAGAGATGAGGAAGAATATGAAGAAGCAATGGAATTATGTGAGAAATGGTTTCAAAAGATAAGTGTTATTATTAAGCGCCATGAGCTGGAAAGAGTGCCAATTAGACATTGGCAATAATGAAAAGATAAAAAGCTATCTCAAATCTAGAAAAAATGGAGATAGCTTTTAACATCGTTGTTCTAAATTTTAAACTGTTTTAATTGGCCACTTAATTCCTCAGCTAATCCAGCGAGCTGATTAGCGCTTCGAGCTATTTCCTCCATAGTAGCGGCCGTTTCCTCCACAGTCGCTGTCGTTTGTTCAACTCCAGCAGCGGATTCCTGTGAAATAGAGGCCATTTCATCAATAGAAGCATTGATCGATTCTGAACCATCAGCTAGTTGATTTAAATTATCGGAAATAGTAGTAATATTATCAATCATATCCTCTACAGCACTCGATATTTGTTCAAATGTTTCACTTGTTTGATCAAGCTGTGCTGTTCCTCTTTTGACTTCCTCATAGCCTGTCTGTAAGGCGGTAGTGACAGTACCTGTCTCACCTTGAATACGGTTGACGATTGTTGAAATATCAGTCACTGAGAATTGTACTTGTTCGGCAAGCTTGCGGACCTCATCTGCTACAACGGCGAAGCCCTTTCCATGTTCACCTGCTCGTGCCGCTTCAATAGCTGCATTTAAAGCAAGTAAATTGGTTTGGTTGGAAATATCATCTATCACAGAAACCAGTTTGGAGATTTCAGCAGACTGATCATTTAAATTTTCAACCTTTTTCACGGAATCTAACATGATTTCATTAATAGCGGCCATTTGTTGTGTAGATTGAATCATTAAGTTTTTGCCACTAATCGTTAAATCTTGAACCTGGCTAGAATGCTCTTTTAGCTCAGTACCTTCTTGTGTTGTTTCTTGAATACTACGTTTGAATGCTGTCATCGTTTCTGCTAAATCACCTGTTGTAGAGGCTTGCGTTTCTGTGCCAGAAGCTAGCTCCTGCATAGTCACTGTAATTTGTTCAGTACCTGCCTGTACTTCATTGGAAGATTGCGCTAGCTCCTCGCTACTTGCTGCTACAGTTTCAGAAACCGTATAGATGGATTGAATGGTTTGCTTTAATTGAACATTCATCTCGTTTGCTGAAGACATTAACGTTCCAATTTCATCGCGTGTTTTTACAGTTAATGGGTCAAGCTGTAAATTACCATCTGCTAGTTCCTTCATACGATTTGCTACTACCTTAATGGGCTTGGAAATCGTACTAGCTGTAACAATGGCGATTAGAATACCAATAATCGTTAAGATAGAGCTGAAAATAATACCGATCGTACGATTGGTAGAGCTCGTTGTTACAACATCATTACCAACAGCTGTAATAGCTTCTTCACGGTCATTAGCTAGCTGTTCATAGCCATTACGTACGTTCGACACGAGATTTTGTGTATCCATTAAATTTTCTAAAGCTAGTTCCTTATTGCCCTTTTGATAGACATCGAATACTTCTGTCTTCACAATTTGGCTCCAATCACGTGCAAGTTTTACAGTTTTAGTGCGTTCCTCGGATGTATCATATTTGTCTAGAAGCGCATTATTATCCTCAGCTATTTGACGATACTCATTAAACGTTTCCTTATATTTTTCATCACCGGTTAACACATAGTTTAAGGCTGCTGACAATCGGACACTCATAGAGAGTGCTAAATTGTTACTTGCATTGAGTACTACTAAATCTTCCTTTACTAAAGCCTTTGCTTGTTTCTCCATAGCTGTATTGGAAGTGTAAGTGTAAGCTGTAAAGCTAACGACTAAAACTAACAAAAGTATAAATGCACTTAAAATTTTTGCTTTAAGTGTTTTAAACTGATAAATGCCTTTCATTTCCCCATCCCTTTACCTAACTCCATATAGAGTATTTTGAATAACAACTTTTATTTTATAACTATTTAGATAGATTAATAAGCCATTTGGTAAAAATAATTAAAAATAGTTTTTTAGTTCAACAGTATAATTATTTTTCTTTTACGAATAGTAAAATATGTATAGCTGACGGATGGTTGATTAAAATAATTATGCGAAATTTCCTAATGGCAAAGAAAAAACACCTGAAGCAAAATGCCTCAAGTGCCTTGAATCATATATTTATTGTTTTTTACTTTTTGCCAGTCGCTCCCACTGTAGTAAAGAAGGATAAGGATCAAATGCCCATTCAGTTCTTCCATTAAATTTGTAGATGCCATAATGGAGATGAGGTGGGAATTTTCCAGATGTACCTTCTTTGCCGTAACCAGAGCTTCCGACATAGCCGAGCACAGTGCCAGGTTCCACAATTGTGCCTACTTCAATATCCTTATGATAACTTCCAAGGTGGGCATAATAGTGATAAGAGTTATGATTATCACGAATGCCGATACGCCAGCCGCCAAATTGGTTCCAACCTTTTACTTCGACCACCCCATAGGAGGTAGATAATACAGGTGTTCCATAATTGGCAAAAATATCGGTTCCCTCATGTATACGACGTCCACCCCAACCTCTATTGGCCCCCCATGTTCCTCGATAGCTGTAAGTAGAGCGGATATTAAGTGGGAAAGTATGGGCATCAAGCTCGATGGTTTTATAATGTCTGTATAAAGTAGAAATGGTAAATATTTGATTCACTGCTTCTTCGCTGCCGTAGTACTCCCATAAGGCTAATTTAAAATCCTCATCAGTTGTTCCATATTTAGCTAAGTAACTGGCCATTGAGAAGATGACATCCTCATCGTCCTTAGGGCTAGCAATGCCATCATTATTACCGTCTAGACCCATTCCTCCAAAATAGCTAATGGTTTCGGGTTTGCTGTCTTCCTTTACAGGATTTAATGCGCCAGACCAATACTCATCAGAAAATTGAATGGACAAATAGCCATCTCGCTTAGGGATATCTTTTCGAACGGATTGTAAATTTCTCTCATATTGATCAATAGCAGCTAAAAAATGCCAAGGAATGAGCAATTCATCAAATTGTACATAATAAGACATACGCTGCTGCATAATTTCTTCTTCCGTCGCCTCCTCCTTTGCAAACGAGGCATTCGGGTAGAGTGTAATTCCTAAAAGTATGAAAGTTAAAAGAAATGTAAAATGACGACGCAATGATGGACCTCCTTTCTAAAGTTTAGAATAACCGAAATTTTTATCTTCATTCCAGAAAGCTTTTTCCTTACGATTTAGACAATGTTTTCCCGGTTTTTTTGGTAATAAAAAAATCAATAATAAGAAGAAACTTCACGAAAGAAAAAGTAATCGGTATCATCATGTCATTTGCTTCATACTATGTTATAAATCAAGCCCTGAATGGAGGGAAGGCTATTAACATTTTAGATAAAGTGAAAAGCTATCGCGAAGAAGAAAATAGGCTGAAGTGGGAAGGCACATTTGCAGATTATTTAAACATTATTAGGGAAAGACCTGAAGTTGCACAAACAGCCCATTCACGCGTCTACAATATGATAAAAAGTGCTGGTGTAGAGGAACGCGATGGGCAAAAAATGTACAAATTTTTCGGACATGAAATTTTTGGGCTTGAAACAGCAATTGAAAGACTGGTGGAGGAATATTTCCATCCAGCAGCACGCAGGTTAGATGTTAGAAAGCGTATTTTATTATTAATGGGACCAGTTAGTGGTGGTAAATCAACAATTGTTACTTTATTGAAACGCGGGTTAGAGCAATATTCTCGAACAGACGAGGGTGCGGTCTACGCAATTAAGGGATGTCCAATGCATGAGGACCCATTGCACTTAATTCCACATCATTTGCGTAATGAATTCTTTGAGGAGTATGGCATAAGAATTGAAGGAAGTTTATCGCCTTTAAATACGATGCGTCTTGAAAAGGAATACGATGGACGTATTGAAAATGTAATGATTGAACGAATTTCTTTTTCAGAAGATAAACGAGTAGGGATAGGAACATTTACACCTTCTGATCCGAAATCGCAGGATATTGCCGATTTAACAGGAAGTATTGATTTCTCCACAATCGGTGAATTTGGTTCTGAATCAGATCCCCGTGCATATCGCTTTGATGGGGAGCTCAATAAAGCCAATCGAGGAATGATGGAGTTCCAAGAGATGCTGAAGCTGGATGAAAAATTCTTGTGGAATTTATTATCTTTAACACAAGAGGGTAATTTCAAAGCGGGAAGATTTGCATTAATTAGTGCGGATGAGTTAATTGTAGCTCATACAAACGAAACCGAATATCGATCCTTTATTTCTAATAAAAAGAATGAGGCATTACATTCCCGTATTATTGTTATGCCTATTCCGTATAACCTAAAGATGAGTCAGGAAGAGCATATTTATGAAAAGATGATTAAAGAGAGTGATATGTCCCATGTTCATATTGCGCCGCATGCTTTAAAGGCCGCAGCAATCTTTTCGGTTCTTACAAGATTGGAAGTTCCGAAAAAACAAGGTGTGGATCTGATTAAGAAAATGCGCTTGTACGACGGAGAAAATGTGGAGGGATTTAATTCCGTTGACTTAGAGGAACTGAAAAAAGAGTTTCCTAATGAAGGCATGAACGGTATTGATCCGCGCTATATTATTAATCGTATTTCATCGGCTATTATCCGTAAAGAAGTGCCATCTATTAATGCATTAGATGTTTTACGAGCTTTGAAGGATGGATTGGATCAGCATGCTTCCATTTCTCAAGAGGATCGTGAGAAATACATGAACTATATTGCGGTTGCCCGCAGAGAGTACGATGACATTGCGAAAAATGAAGTACAGAAGGCTTTTGTGTACTCCTATGAAGAATCAGCGAAAACATTAATGAATAATTACCTTGATAATGTAGAGGCATTTTGTAATAAAAATAAATTATTTGATCCGCTTACTGGGGAGGAAATGAACCCAGACGAAAAATTAATGCGTTCGATTGAAGAGCAAATCGGCATTTCAGAAAATGCTAAAAAGGCATTTCGTGAGGAGATTCTCATTCGTATTTCTGCCTATGCACGAAAAGGCAAACGTTTTGACTATAATTCTCACGAAAGATTACGAGAAGCCATTCAAAAGAAATTATTTGCCGATTTAAAAGATGTAGTGAAAATTACAACCTCATCAAAAATGCCGGATGAATCGCAACTCAAGAAGATTAATGAGGTAGTCGCAAGACTTGTTGATGAGCATGGTTATAATACAACTTCTGCTAACGAGTTGCTGCAATATGTAGGAAGCCTGTTGAATCGATAAACAACTTTTATTGTTCCAAGTCAGATAGGAGTGTCCCAATTTGGGCACTCCTTTTACTATCAAAATGAGGGGTTTTTATGGAATGAATTATTGAATTTATAAAAAACGTTCAAGAAAGTACTTCTCAAGCATAGTATAGAAAAAGCGAATTTGATAGATGGGTGAGGATAAAAATGACTGAACACGAAAATAAACGCTTTGTTATCTCTCAGGAAAATTGGTCCCTCCATCGTAAAGGACACCAGGACCAACAAAGACATATGGAAAAAGTGAAAGATGCGATTAAAAACAATTTACCTGATTTAGTTAGTGAAGAAAGTATTGTGATGTCTAATGGCCGCGAGGTTATTAAAATACCTATAAGGTCACTTGATGAATTTAAAATTCGATATAACTATGATAACTCTAAGCATGTAGGGCAAGGACAAGGAGATAGCAATGTTGGTGATGTAGTGGCACGAGATGGCAGTAAAGCCAACCAGACTCAAGGTAAAGGAAAAGAAGCAGGTGACAAGCCTGGCCAAGATTATTATGAAGCAGAAGTCAGTCTTGAGGAAATTCAAAACGTCTTATTCCACGAGCTGGAGCTACCTAATTTGCAGCAGAAGGAAAAGGCAGAAATCGTCACTGAAAAAATAGAGTTCAATGATATTCGCAAAAAAGGGTTAATGGGTAATGTGGATAAAAAGCGCACCATTTTAAATGCATTAAAACGCAATGCGATGCATGGAAAAGCTGAAATTACACCTATTCATAATGATGATTTACGTTTTAAAATATGGGATGAAGTAGTAAAGCCAGAATCAAAAGCAGTAGTGCTTGCCATGATGGATACGAGTGGCTCAATGGGAGCATTTGAAAAGTATTGTGCTCGCAGTTTCTTCTTTTGGATGACAAAGTTTTTACGTTCCAAATATGAAACGGTTGAAATTGAGTTCATTGCCCACCATACAGAGGCAAAGGTAGTTACCGAAGAGGAATTTTTCACAAAGGGAGAAAGTGGAGGAACTATTTGTTCTTCGGCTTACAAAAAAGCACTGGAATTAATTAAGGAAAAATACTCTCCATCACGCTACAATATTTATCCTGTTCATTTTTCAGATGGTGAAAATATTTCAATGGATAATGAAAAGTGCTTGAAACTAGTGGCTGAATTGATGGATGTATCCAGCATGTTCGGGTATGGAGAAGTCAATCAACATAATCGTTTCTCGACACTTATGTATACCTATAAAAAAATTGATGATCCGAAATTTAGACATCATATTTTGAGAAAAAAAGGCGATGTCTATGATGCTTTAAAGAGTTTTTTCAAGAAAAATGAGGAATGATAGGGAAGTTGTATTAGTATCAACGTTCAAGGGAGGGGGCGTAAAATGGACACAAAAGAGCTTCAGCGAGCAATAGATGAAATTACCGAAATTGCCTCAGGCTTTGGCTTAGATTTTTATCCAATGCGCTATGAAATTTGTCCAGCAGATATTATTTATACATTCGGCGCCTACGGAATGCCTACTCGTTTTTCCCATTGGAGCTTTGGTAAGCAATTTCATAAAATGAAGCTTCAATATGATTTAGGGCTTAGTCAAATTTATGAGCTCGTAATAAATTCTAACCCATGCTATGCATTTTTACTTGATACAAATACGTTAACGCAAAATAAATTGATTATTGCCCATGTTTTAGCACACTGTGACTTCTTTAAAAATAATGTGCGTTTCTCCAACACAAGAAGAGATATGGTAGAGAGCATGACAGCTACGGCTGAACGAATTGCCGGCTATGAAAGAGAATACGGTAAGGATGAGGTTGAGCAGTTTTTAGATGCCGTTTTAGCGATTCAGGAACATATTGATCCATCTATTTTAAGACCGAAGTTATCTTGGAGTGAGGAAGATGAGCAAGAGGAAGAAAAGGCTCCAATAAAATCGCCATATGATGATTTATGGAGCTTAGAAGAAAAAGATAAAGTGTATAAGCCAATTAGACGGAGATTAAAGCAGTTTCCACCAAAACCAGAAAAGGATCTTTTATTATTTCTAGAGGAACATAGCCGCGAGCTGGAAGATTGGCAACGAGATATATTAACAATGATGCGTGAAGAGATGCTTTATTTTTGGCCACAATTAGAAACGAAAATAATGAATGAGGGTTGGGCATCTTTTTGGCATCAACGAATTATGCGGGAGTTGAACCTAACAACTCCAGAAACCATCGAATATGCCAAGTTAAATGCAGGAGTTGTGCAGCCCTCTAAAACATCCATTAATCCATATTACCTTGGCATTAAAATTTTTGAGGATATAGAAAATCGCTATAACAACCCGACTGATGAGATGAAGCGGTTAGGTGTACAGCCGAACACAGGACGGGAAAAAATATTTGAAGTAAGAGAGGTTGAGTCAGATATTTCCTTTATTCGTAATTATTTATCAAAAGACTTAGCGAAGCGTGAGGATTTATATTTATTTCAAAAGAAAGGAAATGAATATCGGATTACTGACAAAGATCATGAGATAGTTCGAGACCAGCTTGTTTCAATGCGGGTTAACGGTGGATTCCCATATATTTTAGTAAAAAATGGTGATTATTTACGGAATGGGGAGCTCTATTTAATGCATGGCTATGAAGGCATGGAGCTAGATCCTCACTATTTAGAAAATGTACTACCGTATATATATCAGTTGTGGGGTCGTCCCGTGCATTTAGAGACATATGTGGATAGTAAACCGATGTTGTATTCCTATGATGGTACTAAAAACTATAAACGAAATGTTTAACAAAAAACTTCTATCTGTTGAGTGTGACAATGAACAGATAGAAGTTTTATTTCTATTTTTCCGTTAATAAATCATTGTCCTCTTCATGGCTTTCACTATGATTAGAGGAGGAATGAATATCGCTATCAGTGACTAAGCTGTCTCGTACCTTTATACCTTGCTGTTCACCAGCCTCGTTGTTATCACTCCCAGCTATACCGCTACGGCGATTCCCATCTGCAAACTGAGAATTTACATTACGTGTGTGACTGCCATGACTAGCATTTTGCCCACCTTGATTGGCATTTGTCCCCACATCCTCATTGATTTGTCCTCCGCCTTCAGCATGTTGCTCAAAATGGAAGTCTGTATTTCCTATATTGAATGTAAAATTGAATGTAATATGGTTTCTAGCATGTTTTTCAGTAGAATCGTTTTCAGGTTCCTCAGGTTCATTAAATTTTCTAGAATTGAAATTTTGCATCGTTTGTCCTCCTTTCGACTATTCATACTCATACTAATAAGATATTACAGTTTTTAAAGTCCATTTGTATGTGTAACCATATTCACTAGAGAGAAGCACTCGTTTTTTGCTATCTATCCTATAAATTTGTTAAAATGAATGGGATTTGAATACAAGGGAACTGGAACGGTGAAGGAAAGTTGAAAACATTTAAAAAGGTTTATATAGAAATAACGAGTGTTTGTAATTTAGCATGTAGTTTTTGTCCGCCTACTGAACGTGCAAAGGGACTCATAAAAGTAGAGCAATTTAATAAAATATTGGACGAAATCCGACCACATACAAAATATATTTATTTGCATGTAAAGGGAGAACCTCTTTTACATCCACGGATTGATCAGCTGTTGGATGCGGCTCATGCGAAAGGATTTAAGGTTAATATTACAACGAATGGTACGTTAATTAAGAAAAACCGTGAAAAAATATTAGGGAAACCAGCATTACGTCAAATAAACTTTTCTCTACATAGCTTTGATGGACATGAAGGTTCGGAAAACAGAGAAAAATATTTAGGCGATATTTTAGACTTTGTACGGGAGTCTAGAGAATACAAAACGATTATTTCCTACCGCTTATGGAATTTACAACAAGATCACGTTTCGGATGTTGCAGCACGTCGCAACCGCGAAACATTAGAAATACTAGAAAATGAGTATAATCTTGATTATCGCATCGAGGAAAAAGTAGAGCCTGGTAAGGGTGTGAAAATCGGCTCGAATATTTATTTGAATCAGGATCATGAATTTAGATGGCCAAGCTTGCTGGAGCCAGAAGATGAAGGCAAAGGCTTTTGTCACGCTCTTCGTAGTCAGGCTGCGATTCTTGTAGATGGTACCGTTGTACCTTGCTGCTTAGATGGCGAAGGGGTTATTAATTTAGGTAATGTTCATGAAAAATCGTTCTCAGAAATAGTGGATGGGGAACGTGCCAATAATATAATCGATGGCTTTTCAAGAAGAGAGGCTGTTGAAGAGCTTTGTAGAAAATGTGGCTATCGTCAAAAGTTTGGTATGTAATCATTTATATAGGTGAAGAAACAGCTCCAATGTCATTGACCATTGGGGCTGTTTTTCTTTGACTGTGAATCAATCGTATTTAAAAAATCCTTTGTAATACGAACTACATATTTAACCTCGTCTAAATTGCGTTCTCTTAATAATGATCGATGAATGTCTAGCATGAGGTTCTTTTCCTCAATATCAGTAACGCCAGATAATTTTTGAAAATTAAAAAGCTCCTCAGGAGGAATATCTAGTGCCTTCATAAGTATTTCTAATGTACTTAAGGTTATATTAGATTGTCCGTGTTCAATATTGGAGACTCTTCCTTTACTGAAACCCAATTTCCCTGTTCTTTCGGCCACTTCTTCCTGGCTTAGCCCCTTCGATAATCTAATAATACGGAGTTGTTCACCTACTAGCTTTAAAAAATCTGACATATGATTCACCTCTATGTTAAAAGCTAGTGAAAAATAGTGGAAATGACTATACTATTATAGTGGTATAATAGAGAAAAAGTTACATTAAAATGGTACAATTTTAGAGTAGCCACTTTCCTTAGTCAAATGGCCTAATTGAAGCTTTTAGAAGTAGATCGAAAGTGAATGTTTATAGAGTAGTTTACAAAGTAGAACATAAGATTGGAGGATGAAAGCAAGGTGAAGTATTTGTTAGAAGAGGTAGCAAAAATTAAAATGGGTAAAATGTTCACGAGTGAAAAACGCTTTACTAGGGAAGGCATTCCTTATATAACCGAAGAAGCGCTAAAGAAATTATCGCTTGAAGATGATACTAGTCGTTTGCCAAAGGTTGATAGTACATTGAAAGAACAATACTCTTTTTCATTGGTACCAGCTCAAAGTATCCTTCTAAATAAAACGAATTTAAAGGAGACGAGTATATATCAATGTAAAACAGATGTATGTATTAGCCATGAAATCATTGCAATCATACCGAATGAATCGATACTAAGCAGTGACTATTTATTTCATTTTATTAAATGGTATCAACATAATAATAAAAAATGTGATGACTATCGTTTAATGATTGAGTTACCTTCTATAGTCATTCAGCATCAAGTAGTTCAAGTATTAAATGCTGTTCAACAATTATTAACGAATAAGGATTATTTAGTTACTGCAGTTAAGAATCTACCAAAGCATTTTGATAATACTTCTAGACAAGCGAAGCATCATTCTAACAGCTTATATCAAGGATTTGAGCAGTTGCATTATCTTTATATAGCTATGCTAAATCATATTTTTAATGGTGATTATTTGCATGATTTTCCAGAATATCATGCGTGTCAGAGGTTATGTAGCCATTAATATAAAGCAGTCGGTGCGTAGTGGATTTATTAATCCTTGCACCGACTAATTATATTTCAATAATGATGGGTAAAATCATAGGTTTTCGTTTTGTTTGTGTAAATAAATACTGACCCACAGCTTTTTTTATTTCTCGTCTTAAGACATGTATTTGTCTACTTTCTTGCTGCAACTCGTTGATTATTTCTTTGGTCAGCACATTCACTTTATTCAATAGCTCTTCGAAATCCTTTGCAAACACAAAGCCACGAGAAATAGTATCAGGCTCTGAAATAATAGCACCGTCTGCTTTGCTAAGGGTTAAAACAATAACCAACATTCCATCCTCAGAAAGCTGCTTGCGATCACGCAGGACAATACCTTCTACTTCACCTATGCCGATTCCATCCACATACGTATCCCCAGATGGAACTTTGCGTGTTTGTCTCGCTGTCGCATTTTCAATATCCACAACATCTCCGTTTTTCATAATAAACGTATGGCCCTTTTGAACGCCAACAGACTCAGCTAATAAACGGTGCTGATGCAACATACGGAATTCGCCATGAATAGGAATAAAAAATTGTGGTTTCATAAACGTCAGCATAAGTTTTAAATCTTCTTGATAGCCATGTCCTGAAACATGCATTCCCGTATGATTGGAAGAACCATATATGACTTTTGCGCCAAGCTGAAACAAATGATCAACAATGCGAGAAACTCCTTTTTCATTGCCTGGAATAGGAGACGCTGCGAGAATAACCATATCATCAGGTAAAACCTTTACTTCCCGATGGTTACCATTTGCTAAACGTGCGAGTGCTGCTAATGGCTCTCCTTGACTGCCAGTACATAGAACGACTACCTCCTCTGGGGGAAGGTATTTAACTTCACGCGCATCTATTAACAGATCATCTGGAACAAATAAATAACCTCTTTCAATAGCGACATCTACAACATTTACCATACTACGACCTAATAAAGCTAGCTTTCGATTAGCGGCAATGGTTGCATGCACAATTTGTTGAATACGATTAACATTTGAGGCAAAGGTTGAGATGATAATTTTACGCTCGGCATGGAAAAAGGCCTCCTCAATATGATGACCAACAAGTTGCTCAGAGGGCGTTAAGCCTGGTCGTTCGGCATTTGTACTTTCTGATATTAGAACGAGCACTCCTTTTGATCCAATTTCTGCCATTTTATGAATGTCTGCGAATTGGTTATTCACAGGTGTTAAGTCGAATTTGAAATCGCCAGTATGCACTACATTTCCTTCAGGAGTGGCAAGGACGATTCCTAAGCAATCGGGTATGCTATGGTTAGTTCTAAAGAAGCTTACATCAATTTCTCCCAAATGGAGTGCTGAGTCAGCCTGAATTTCAATTAAGTCAGTTTCTCTGAGCAGCTTATGTTCTTTTAATTTTAATTCGATCAGCCCTAAAGTGAAGCGGGTAGCATAAACAGGAACGTTTAATTTTTTTAAGAGATATGGAATACCACCAATGTGATCTTCATGTCCATGCGTCACAATTAAAGCTTTAACTTTTTCTTTATTTTCAAGCAAATAGGTGATATCAGGGATGATCAAATCAATACCGAGCAAGGTTTCATCTGGAAATTTTGCTCCGCAATCAATAAGAATCATATCATCTGCATATTGAACTACATACATATTCTTGCCAATTTCATTAATACCACCTAAGGCAAAAATGGATAATAACTGTTTCTTTGTGGACAAAGTACTCCCTCCTAAAGTTGTAACTCCATCTAATAATTACTTTAGCCATTGGTAGTATAGCTTTTAGTGTTTCATCCTATACGAAATGGATCATGATGATCTGAAGACTACTATTTGTATTTCATGAGGAATAAAATAGAGGGGACTAAAAAAATTGGCACGATAGCGTCAAGCTTCTTTCATAGTGAAGAAAAACAAAGGAGGTTTAACTCTGTCTAATTTTGTGCAACATGCAATTTTCGAGCATAGGTTTTGGCTAGAAATCATGCAAAATCATGCGCAATTTATTCATGGCGCATTATATCCATCTGAACAGGATGACATTCAAAGGGCAAATAGTTTTATCCAACAATTCTCTCAGCTGCTTACCTATTTGTCATCTATTGATGGTACAAATGCAGTCTCTTTCTCCATAACCGTGGATGACAATGTCGAGCAGTTTAAACAATTTAAACTACATCTACTGAGACATCAATTGTCAGGAGATATTGGGATTCATTTAACACCAACATTTGTCAATCATATGGTTAATGAACTAGAAGAATATCAAAATGTGCTCAATTATTTAAAAAAAGGCGAAGTACCACCAATATTTCATGAGCTTCACCATCATTTAATTTGGCTATTAGATGCTTCAGGACATGCAGGTATTATTCAGGATGATTTAGATGGTGTTGAAAAAAGATTGAAGCAAAAGAGTAATGAGTTTGCCAAACACTTTGAACAATTTTATTTAAAGGCAGTAGAATTAACAGGTTATTTACGAACGAATATGCATTCCTTTCCTGCTTTAAGCCGGTTTAATAAGGATGTTGAGTTGGAAATGATTTTATTCAAAACATTTTTAAAAGAGTTAGAAGAGATGGAATTGAGTGCAGAGGTTTTAGGTACATTTACAGCGCCTATGGCGGATCATATGTGGCGTGAAGAGCAATACTATTTAATGAAGCTTGCACAGTCAAGAGGAGAAAAATAGAAGAAGGCGAGGAGGCTATCACATTGGATAGCCTTATTATTATGGATGAATCACTACTTCAGTCCCAATAGGAACAATACTAGCTAATTCTTCAACATCTTGATTTTGCATTCGGATACAGCCATGAGAAACAGCATGCCCAATGGAGCTAGGATCATTCGTGCCATGAATCCCGTAGTGTTCCTTCGATAAACTCATCCACATAGTTCCAAATGGGCCGCCAGGATTTGGATCTTTGTTAATAATAATAAAACTACCAACAGGTGTTTCGTGTAGCATACGTCCAACTGCTATTGGGTATTGTTTTTGAAGGATATTATTTCTGTAGAGGCGTAGCCAACGATTTTCTGTAGAAATTTCAATACGGTATGGGATTGTCTCAGGATCAGGAAAGCCAGGTATTATAATTTGTTGACCGACGTAAAGAGTGTCTGGTTGAATGCCTGGATTGGCCTCAATAATGGAAGACAATGAGGTACGATAATCGCGGGAAATTTGAGTTAACGTTTCGCCGGGTTTAACGGTATGAATCAACGTCCATCCTCCTTTATACAGGTTATGATTATACTATATGCTACTTATGAATGATGTTATGGATTGTTCAGGACTTTGGATAGAATAAGCAGTAACACCGTATTGTTAAGGAGCATATATCATGAGGGAATTTAAAATTACGTATTTTTTTGATGAAATACATTATGTCAGAAGGTTTATCTTTATCGAGTCACAGCAAGAAGCAGAGAATTTGGTAAAGAGTGAACGGGATCAATATATCTCCTTTACAGATAGCAGAGGCATTTATCATGAATTGCATACCAGGCATGTACGTGTCATTCAAATTTCTGAGTACCATCGCATCGATAAAAGTGCTAAAAGGAAAGACACATAATCTGTTCATCATTACACACATTAAAGAAGAAAGGAGTGTGGCATGATGGACAAAGAACAAATACCACATGAAAAGAAAATATTTATGAATTTAAGTAGTAAAGACAAACCTGACATGGTTGAATCAGATACAATTAGTCTTTTCGATTTGCATGAGGATATGCAAACTGTTGATGCCATCCCTATTGAGGAACTCAATAAGAGAGTGGGAAGAGAAGGCGATGAATTGATTGAATTACAGCCGGATGAATTATAGGGGGTAGCAAACAATGAATAGAGAAAGTGGAGAAGCTCCATTCACAGTTTCGGGCACAGATATTCATGAAGTGAAGCAGAAAAATGCCGAGGCAGGATTATCCTACAATGAGGTAAAAGCATTATTGGCTAAACAGGGTGGACATGGGACGGCTATATATAGTGACACCAATATAGATGAAGTGAAACAAGAAATTCACAAGCATCAATAGTGACTGGGGAGGAGTAAGGTCTTGAGTGCTCTTCCTTTTTTCCTTTACAATGATGGAAAAAGAATGGGGGGCCAAGACTATGTCGGAAAAGAGATGCCCAAGATGTGGGAAAGAAAATCATTGTGGAGTCGCCAAAGGGGAAAAAGAATGTTGGTGTATGACACAGAACTTTCCAGAACAATTGTTAAATATGACCATAACGAATACATGTATTTGTCAAGCATGCCTAGATACATATAAAGAAGAGTCCGTAGAACTTATAACTATCATGACGTTCCTGTAAAAATTGCGCAATTGGTACAATTGTCTATCGCACAACAACCTAGCGGGCATACATTACTCTGAAAGGAGTGTGTCTAATGGCTAGACCTATTGAACTTAGTAATGTCACACAGATATATTTAGAGGAATATCAACGCATCCTTAAAAAGATGATGCAGGGCATGACCTATGTAACCATTACTTGTAGTATTTCAGAAAATTTTATAAAGCAAATCATCCCATATCAAATAGCAGCAATTCAAATGTCAGAAAATGTTTTACGCTTCACGACAAATATTCCTGTACAAAATCTTGCATTAGAAATCATCCGAACACATACAGAAATGCTTGAAAGTCTTGAAGCACTACAAAATAGATGCTGTGTTGTACAAAATTCAGAGTATGAATTATACGAGTATATGTGTGCTTATAAAGAAATTACAGAAGCTATGTTTAATGCAATGTGTGCACCACCAGTTTCCAATAGCATTAACATCAACTACTTAAGGGAAATGATTGTCCATCATCAGGGCGGAATACGATTAGCGCAAAATGTGCTAAGATTTTGTATTTGCCAAGAATTAATCCCAATTCTAAAATGCATGATTCAAACGCTTTGTGAGCAACTAGAGGCTATGGAAAAGTTACTGGATAGTTTACAAAATTGCGATTGCGAGTGCTAGTAGTAACTAAATGTTTATATAGGAAGAAGGCGCTAAGATCAATCATGGTTTTAGCGCTTTTTCTGCGTGGAAATAGTGTTTATCAAAGAAAAATGTCAATAAAGTGGACAAGTAAATAAGATAGTGTAAAGATTTTTTTGAGAATCTATTTTTGACTTTCTGTTGTTGGTAAAATATAAATGTTTTATTAGATGAAGGTAATGAAGGAAATTCAATTATTCGTTTATAAATAGTAGTTTCTACATGCATGTACTTTAGACAAACGGGAGTGGTTATTGTGTTCAAAAGGAAGAAGATTAATCAAAATTATGATTATTTCTCAGCCGCTAAAAATTCTGACATTGAGGCGAATGAGCGCTTTAAAGAAAAATTGGATTTTCTAGCTCTATCAAGAATTAGGAGAGAATCTGTTGGGTTCTTACGTAAAATTTATGAAAACAATCGACAGCATATACTCGACAACTTTTATGATCGTTTGCTGGAAATATCAGAATTTAACCAAGTAATTCATACACATTCAACAGTCGAACGTTTAAAAGGGTTATTCGATTCACACTTTATAAGTCTGTTTGACGATGAATTAGATTTAGATTATGTATTTAAGCGACGTAAAATAGCATATATACATGCACGAATAGGCGTATTACCGAACTGGATGATTTCTGCCTATACATTAATTAATCAGTTAATTATTCCACTAATTGTAAAAGAATTATCACGTGATCAAGAGAAGATGCTGGATGTCCTATTGTCGTATGATAGCCTAGTAACAATCGATCAGCAAATTATTTTAGAAACCTATATAGAAATACAAGCCGGTTCCGTAGTGAATGGATTAGGTGAAATCATTACTTATAACACACAGTTGGATACAGTGAAGGAACTCATTGAATTTCAAGAAATACAGCAACAGGAAATCATTGCAGCAGATCAATCGATGCATGAACTAGATGAAAGCATTGAAGATATTGCTACATCTGTAGGCGATATTTCAGAGCAAACAAAGCTTGCTTTAAAAAAATTAAACCAGGATTTAGATTCGTTACACCAAGTATCAACGATCTTACAAACAACAGATGAAGGACATAAATCCATGCAGGAGGATATTAAACGTCTCGTTGAACGTGTAAATAGTGTAGCGAAGCTGATGGAATTGATTCAAAGAATTGCAGATCAAACGAACTTATTAGCTTTAAATGCATCGATTGAAGCAGCCCGCGCGGGGGAAGCAGGAAAGGGCTTTGCTGTCGTCGCAGAAGAGGTTCGGAAGCTTGCCGATGATACAAGTACATCTGTCAAATCCATACATACAGATATACAGGAGCTACTGCATATTACTAACAATATTAGCTCTTTAACGACTCAATTTTCACAAGACTTACATCAAGGTGTTACAGATACACTACATATCACTCAAACACTTGCAGAGTTAAATAAAAATTTACAGCAGCAAGGGGCTCGCTTTGAGGAAATAGCTACAACAACAAAGGTACAAGCTCAATCCGCTACAACGATATCTGAACGCAACCATACAATTACAGAAAGTATGCAAAAAAGTAAAGTCATCGTTTTTGATATGGGCTCTGCTATTTATAAATTAAGTAAAATGATCGATGGATACCGTTCATCAACGATTTCTAAAAACTTTATTATTAGCCAAGAGGACATCATTGAATTAGCCATTACCGATCATTTATTATGGCGCTGGAAAATTTATAATTTACTGCTAGGCTTTGAAACGATGACAGAGCAAGATGTAGGCTCGCCAAAAGAATCGCGTCTTGGTGAATGGTATTATGGCACTGGCAAAAAGCTATTAGGTGATGAACGTGTGTATGTAGAATTAGAACAGCCATTTATTCATGTCCATGAAATTGCTAAAAAAGCAGTGCGTGAATATAATGTAGGACATAAAAATGAGGCAGAAAAATACTTGAAGGAAATTTCGGAAGAATCCTTTGTAGTCATTGACAAACTCAAAGCGTTAAAGGAAATTCTATTGGACGGAAAAAAACAATACATTCATTAAAAACGGGGAGCAAGCTAAGAGCAGATTAGCTTGCTCTTTTTATGTTTAAGACACTGTTCCTTCATCAACAGAAGGTACACACATAAAGGTTATGGTCCGCTTTTCACTATCATACAGACACCATTCACGGTGATCTACAACGGAGCCAACATTTACACCGTATTGTTTATTTTGTAATACAATAGGTTGTCCGTAGCGAATACGAATCGGTAATTTTTTCTGCTGGTGATAAAGACCTGATTCATGACTATGACCAAAGAAGAACAATGGCTTTTGAAAGGGTGGGAATGTTGGCTGCCAGCTTACACTCCATTTAAATTGATGCCCATGCATAAGTGTGGCGCCATCAATCTCCATTGTTTCAGGTAACGCCCTAAAGCGCTCAATGCCCGTCACCTGTGTAATACGTTCTTCTTGATTGCCTCGTATAGAGGGGAAGGTTAACAGTTCCTCAAATTTATTTTCAACGATCGCTGCTCTTTGTAAAGATAACCCAGACATCGTTTGGGCTTTTTTCTTACTAATCGTGCATTCATATAAATCACCTAATCCAATGATTTTTGCTTCCTTTGCTGTCTGCTGAATATGAGTGAGAACAGCTTTCGTATCTTCTATATTAGAATGTAAATCTCCTAAAAGTGCATATAGCATGCAAACCCGGCCTTTCCTATAAATAATCGTATAATTATCATACACCTAATAGAAATTGCTAGAAAAGTAAAACGTCTAAGAATATTTCGTTAGTTTACCTACATATTTTGAATGTATGGAAAAATTGCCAAGGAATTCAATGCTTGATAAAATAAAATCATAATTTTCTGAAATTTTAGCAGTCTAGTAATTTGCCATTGATGTTGACTCTATCTAGCAATAAAAAAACAAATTTTTGGAGGGCTTATAATGACGATGTACATGACGGATATTCTTGAAAAGTATGCTGTGCAACAGCCTAGTGAAATTGCGACCTTATATGATGGGAAAAAGCTAAGTTATCGTGAGTTTTACAAATGTGTCGAAAGATTTGCAGCTTATTTACAGGAGCAAAATTATAAAAAAGACGATGTCATTGCTCTATATACCCTCAATTCAGATTTATTTTTAATTGCTTATTTAGGTGTGCAATTAGCTGGCTACGTAGCTATGCCAATTAATACTAAATTAGCAGCTCCAGAGGTTGAATTTATTTTTAATCATTCACAAGCAAAGGGACTCATTTATGATGAAAGATTAGCTGAAGCGCTAGAGGATGTATCCTATTCATTCCAACATGTTATTGGATTTCAAACGATGAATAATATCTTTAAAAATACTAATTTAGTAAGAGCTGTAGTACAGTTGGAGGCCAATGATACTGCGGTTGTTATGTACACTTCAGGTACAACTGGTAAACCAAAAGGCGTGATGCTAACTCATGAAAATATTGTAGCTACAGCTGATATTTGGTCATCTTCCATGAAAATGTCTAACAAGGACAGGATGTTTATTTGTACACCATTATTTCACTGTGCAGGACTTCATGTCTTTGCTATGCCCATGTTTTATCAAGGCGGGACAGTCGTGATAGAAGAAGCCTTTTCACCAACTAAAACATTAGCGCAGATTGCAATAACAGAGGCAACCATCTTCTTTGGTGTTCCATCTATGTATACGATCATATTAAATACGCCAGGTTTTAAGGAACATAGCTTTAGCCATTTGCGTTTATTATGTTATGGGGCTGCCCCAATGCCCTATGAGCTTGTTAAACAAGTGAAAGAGGCATTTTCAAATGTGAACGTACAAAATTTATATGGTCAAACAGAAAATACACCTGCAGCCACATCTTTATTAGATACAGATGCCTTAACGAAAATAGGCTCCGTTGGGAAGCCATTAGGGCAGACAGAGGTTCGAGTAGTTGATAGTGAAGGTAAGGAGGTTCCCGCTGGTGAAGTAGGCGAGATATGTGTAAGGGGACCACAGGTGATGAAGGGCTATTTACGTAATCCTGAAGAAACAGCTAGAACGATTATAGATGGTTGGCTATATTCAGGAGATTTAGGGCGTTTTGATGAGGAAGGCTATTTATATATTGTTGATCGAAAAAAAGATATGATCATCCGAGGTGGTGAAAATATTTACCCTATTGAAGTGGAGGAAGTATTGTATCAATTGCCTGAAATTTTAGAGGCAGCAGTAGTTGGATTACCGCATGAAGTGTATGGAGAGGTGCCCAAAGCCTTTGTCGTATTTAAGGAAGGTAAGTCACTCGATGAGGAAAATATTCTATCCTATTGTCAATCACAGCTTGCCAAATATAAAGTACCGTATGAAATAGAATGTTTAACTGAACTGCCACGCAATGCTTCTGGTAAAGTTCTAAAGCATACATTACGACCTAAAGTAAGTACGATTTGAGAAAAAAAAGTTTTGACTGTTAATTTTCCTTAAAGTTTCGTTTTCGATGCAAAAAAAATTCTCTGAAACAAGATAAAATAGGAACCTCTTTCAAAGTATCGTATAATAAAGTCTACGACAAATTAAATTAAAAGAATGGAGAAGGGGTGACCCTTCGATTTAGAATAGGAGCGGAATTTGTCTTGTGGACGGGGTATAAACGCCTTTTACTTATCGGCATGTTGATCATAATGTTACTTTCTAGCTGTCAGCCATTTTCACAGCAAGATGCGGAAAATAAAAATCAATTAACAGTATTAACGGTAGAATTTAATAGTGGTGCACCAATTGCTAATCTTTATATCACGGTCACAGATGTACAGACAGGTAATGTTGTAGAAGAAGCTATTGGTTCTGAAGAGGGAGAAGCTATATTTTCGAAGCTAAAAGAGGGACGAGAATATGCTGTTGCGGCAACGACCCTTGAAAATAGTGCGGCAAATGATGGCTATACAACCATCGAAAATTTTACGTATGATACGACAAAACCATATTTTAGATTGCAGACCCATTTTACAAGAGACGAACAAGAGCTAGATGTTCCTGTGGTGATGCAAAACCCTGAGCTTCCACATGGCTGTGAAATAACTTCACTCACAGCCGTGTTAAATTACTTTGGAATAAATGTGTCAAAGCTTGAAATGGCTGATAACTATTTACCAAAGCAAGAAATACGTATTGTAGGCAATCAACGGTTTGGACCAAATCCAAATGAGGCTTTTGCAGGTAATCCTCGTGATAAAGCTCATGGTATGTATGTATTTGCTGCTCCAATTGTTAAGGCAGCGGAGGCAGCTATTGCAGATAAACAAGCTGATTTACGTGTGACAGATATGAGAAATGCCTCACAGGAAGATATTTTGCAGCTTGTTCGTGAGGGAATTCCTGTCGTGACATGGGTGACGCTGGATTTATCGAAGCCTAAAAAAAGGGCAGATAGAGGTTGGATTTATAAAGGAGCGACTACTTCGCAGGACGCTTTTATGAATTTACACGCTGTTGTGTTAACTGGACATTTAGGCGATAAGGTAGTAGTAATGGACCCGTTAAAGGGCTATGTCACTTATAATGTGGACCAGTTCTTTAAAAGCTATCATGAATTAGGTGAACAGGCAGTAGCTGTACATAAATAAACTAGCTATTAGGAAGTATGTTACACTAATAAAAACGTAAAAAGTGAGTTGAGTAGAATGGCCATTGAGCACGCTTTTTTACCGGTTTTACTAGGCGATGAAATGAATGCTTATGGCATGGCCAGAGCATTTTACGAAGCCTATGGTGTGAAGCCACTTGCATTAAATCATACGAATATGGAAAAAATTCAACAAAGTGATTTACTGACCTTCCGTGAAGTGCCGAGACTTCATATAGAAGAACGATTTGTGACAGCACTAAAGGCAATAGCGCAGGAGTTCCCTGAAAAAAAATTACTGCTATTAGCCTGTGATGAATTTTATGTCAAAAAAATCGTAGAACATAAAGATGAATTGACAGAGGACTTTTTAGTTCCTTATGTGGATACTACTCTTGCACATCAGCTGCTAACTCGTGAAAGTATGTATGAGCTGTGTGCACAATTTGGTTTTCAATACCCAGCTATGCATGTATGCACAGTTAATGATTATGAAGAGTACGAAATGACATTTGACTACCCAATTGTCATTAAACCGATGAATATGACAAAGTATGCCACATGTATTTTTCCTGGAAAGAAAAAAGTATATATTGCACATGATAAAGTAGAAAAGGATAGCATATTCCATGCTATTTATAAGGAATCAGCCTATCGAGATGATCTTATGATTCAGCAATATATTCCTGGAGAAGATGCGAATATGTGTGTTGTGAATGCTTATGTAGGACAAGATGGGAAAGCGAAGCTTCTTGCTGTAGGAAATCCGATTCTAGAAGAGCATTCACCAGAGGGGATTGGTCGTTATGTGGCTATTATGACAGCCTATAATCCGACTTTAATGGAAAATGTGAAGACATTTCTAGAAGCCATTCAATTCCATGGATTTGCTACATTTGATATGAAATATGATGAGCGTGATGGACACTATAAATTGTTAAGTATCGAATTACATAATGAGCTTTCCAATTATTATGTGACAGCTAGTGGCTATAACCTTATGCAATATGTTGCAGACGATTATGTTCGAGGAAGTAAACAGCCACTAACATACGTGCAAAATAAACATCTTTGGACAATCGTACCAAATGGTGTCCTTTTCAAATATGTACAAAATGAACAACTTATTATTGAAGCAAAAAGTCTAATTCGACAAGGAATGGCGACAGATTCTATTTTTAATTATAAGGATATGAATGCCAAACGTTGGTTGAATGTAACTGTTGATAATTTAAATTTTTATCGCAAATATAAGAAATATTTTAATAACAAAGGTCTGTCTAACTCATGAAAAAACAAACTTTAGGTATAATAGGTGGAGTTGGTCCACTAGCAACGATGTTTATTGGTGAAATGATTGTAAGACGAACAAAGGCGCAAAAAGATCAGGAGCATTTACATACCATTATTGATAATGATACAAATATTCCTGACCGTACGGCTTTTATTTTAGATAATACGAAAGAAAACCCAGTGCCTGTTATAATTGAGGATGCAAAAAAGTTGGCTTCTGTTGGAGCTGATATGATTGCCATTCCGTGTAATACGGCTCATACTTTTTATGACGAGATCCAGGAAGGCTCCCCGATTCCTGTTTTGCATATGATTCGTGAAACGGCGAAGCGTGCATCCGAATTGGGAGCAGAGCGTGTGGGTATTTTAGCGACAACTGGTACATTGACTTCACGCATGTACCAAGATGCGTTAGAAGAATATGGAATTACACCGGTTGTACCAGATAATGAGATGAGAGCCCATGTGATGACCATTATTTACGATTATGTTAAAGCGGGTAAGAATGTCACACAGGATGATTGGCAACCAATTGAAGATGCCATGCTAGCTCTAAACTGTGATCGTCTCGTATTGGGTTGTACGGAGCTATCTATTGTCAATCGAGATTTAAAATTAAGTAATATATATATCGATTCATTAATCGTTTTAGCGGAGTGTGCTATTTTAGCATGTGGTTATGAGCTAATCGATTAGGAATGTATAGAAAGAATCTGCTTGCTTTACATGGGTAGGCTGTAAGTCTTCAAAAAATTGTGGACGGGCTTACATTTCCATGTGTGGAGTTAGGCAGATTTTTTATGGATGAGAGTTTCATTTGGTGAAACGATTAGACAAAGGTTTGCGTACATATAAAGTAGGAAGCTACCGAGTGTGTTAAACTAGTGTCAAGCAGATAGAAGGTGGGAAATAACATGTCAGTAATCAATTTATTAAAAGAAGAATTACAAGCAAAATGGAACTTTGAAGCAACTATGAAAATTCAAGAGGAAATGATACCAGCGATGCTTGAAGGAAAAGATATCGTAGCAGAATCACCTACTGGTTCTGGTAAAACGTTGGCGTATGTTTTACCATTGCTGAATAAAGTAAACGGGGCGAAAAAGCAAACACAAGGTCTGATCGTAGCTCCATCACAAGAGCTAGCCATGCAAATTGTAGAAGTTATCCGTGAGTGGACGGCAGGTACGGATATTACGGTTCAGCAGCTTATTGGTGGGGCCAATTCCGCTCGTCAAATTGAAAAACTAAAGAAAAAGCCAACGATTGTTGTTGGAACACCTGGTCGTTTAAATGAATTAGCACGTGCAGGTAAATTAAAGCTTAAGGAAATTGAAACAGTTATTTTAGATGAATGTGATCAATTACTAAGTCGTGAATACCGTGTTGTCATTAAATCCTTTATTGAAGGTTCTGCCTTCGGACGACAAGTTGTAGTTGTTTCAGCTACTATTACAGAGGAAATTGAATTAGTGGCAAGTCGCATGATGTTTGAGCCAGTTCGTTTTAAAATTAAGCCAGAGGATATGCTAAAGGTTGGCAAAGTAATCCACTCGTTTGTGAAGGTGGAAGAACGTGATAAAACAGAGTTCCTTCGCCGTTTATCGCATACAGAAGGTCTGAGAGCATTAGCTTTCATCAATAATATTGATCAATTATTAATGAAAGAAACGAAGCTACAGTATCGCTCTGCACCAATCGTTACACTTCATTCTGACATGAAAAAGGAAGAACGTAAAAAGGCTTTAGATGCTTTCCGCAAAGGGGACGCACGTATTTTAATCGCGACAGATATTGCTGCACGTGGTTTAGATATTGCCGGTTTAACACATGTTATTCATGTTGACGTTCCACGAACAATTGAGCAGTATTTACACCGTTCGGGTCGTACAGGTCGTGCAGGTGCAGATGGTGAAGTATTAACATTACTATCTTATCAAGACGAAAAAGCCTATAAAAAATGGACAAGAGAAGTTCCTGGTAAGCCAGTACAGAAAATATGGCATGATGGTAAGCTAATGGAAGGTAATTCTAAAACGATTGGACAAAAGCGAGGGAAATAATATGACATTTGAAGAAAAATTACAGGCATACGCAGAACTTGCAGTAAAAGTTGGAGTAAACATTCAACCAGGTCAATATTTGTTAGTCAACACATCAGTTGATGCTTTAGATTTTGCTCGTTTGGTCGTTAAAGAGGCGTATAAGGCTGGCGCTGGACGTGTCCATGTTAATTTTTCAGATGATGAAATGGATCGTGCCTATTTTGAACATGCCTCTGATGAAGAATTTAACCGTTTCCCTGAATGGGTCGTACGGATGCGTGATGAACTCATTGAACGTAAAGGGGCATTACTATGGATTGAAGCCGCAGATCCTGATAAATTAACAGGAATTTCGGCTGATCGATTAGCTACTCATCAAAAGGTATCAGGAGCGGCATTGAAAAACTATCGAAATGCGGTTATGAAGGATTTAATTGCGTGGTCAATTATTGCAGTTCCTTCGTCAAAGTGGGCGGCAAAGGTATTCCCTCAATTGACAGCAGATGAGCAAGTGCCTGCTTTATGGGACGCTATCTTTAAAACAGTTCATATCGGAGAAGGAAATGCAGTTAACAATTGGCATCAGCATGTAACGAATTTAGAATCTCGTGCAGAACTATTAAATAATAAAAAGTATGCGAAGCTACACTATACTGCACCAGGAACAGATTTAACAATTGCTTTAGCTCCACAGCATAAATGGCTAACTGGTGGCAGTAAAACGCCTGAAGGCAATGTTTTTATTGCTAATATGCCAACAGAAGAAGTGTATACACTTCCAATGAAGCAAGGTGTAGAAGGTTATGTTAGTAATTCAAAGCCTTTAGTATATCAAGGCAATATCATTGATGGCTTTAAATTAACATTTAAAGAAGGAAAAATTATCAAGGCGGAAGCTGAAGTAGGTCAAGATTTATTACAAGAGCTTATTCAAGTAGATGAAGGTTCTAGTTATTTAGGTGAAGTAGCACTTGTTCCGCATGAATCACCCATTTCAGCATCAGAGATTTTATACTTTAATACATTATTCGATGAAAATGCTTCAAACCATTTAGCAATTGGAGAAGCATACCCGACTTGCTTAGAGGGCGGTAGAGACTTAGAAAACGGTCAACTAGAAGCATTAGGTGCAAATATTTCTGTCACACATGAAGACTTTATGATTGGTAATGGTGAAATGGACATTGATGGTATTTTACCAGATGGAACAGTAGAGCCGATATTCCGTAAAGGTAGCTGGGCTTTCTAACTTTAGTTCCAATCGAGAATGGGGGAGAGCAGATGAAGCATTTAGGTAGTTTAATCGGGATGATTATTTTATTAATGACATGCTGGGGCCCATCTGCTTTTGCTCAAACCGAAAGCTATGTAGCAATTGGGGATTCCCTAGCTGCTGGTCAAACCCCTTTTCAACAAATTGATGTTGGATATAGTGATTTAATTGCTATGAGATTACAGGCAATGGATCAATTAAAATTCTATACAAAGGAACTAGCTTTTCCAGGTTTTACAACAGCTAATGTATTAGAAAGAATTAAAACTGAGGAAGCAAGAGATTTATTAGCCAATGCCACTTTAGTTACTGTTTCGGCAGGTGCCAATGATTTATTAAGCCTTGTCCGGCTAAATCCAACGGCTGGAACATTAACTTTTTCTCAACTTCAAGCAGATTACGCCTTAAATATAGTGAGAAAAAATATGGAAGCTATCTTAAATGAATTGGGAGAGCTTGCGCCAAAGGCTCAGGTATATGTTATAGGTTATTATTTTGCCTATCCAGGTGTTCATCTCACTCAAAAAGAAGGAACAAATGCACAGCTTGTGAAATTAAATACGATTTTACAGCAACAGGCAGAGCTAGCCGGAGCTGTTTATGTAAATGTGTATGACAGCTTTGGATTAAATGCTACTAACTACTTACCAAACTATGCAGATGTTCATCCAAATATGGAAGGTTATCGCGAAATGGCCAATGCAGTTTTAAGGGCATATAGTGGTAGTGATGCCTTAAATATTGCTTCATCACAATTACCGCAACCGAATCCTCTGTCATTTGAGGAAATTTTAAAAGAGCGAGCTTCCACACAGCTTAAACAACAAAAGGTGACATCCTCCCAGTCTGTTCAAAACGTACGTTCCATTCAGGGATTTCACGGCTATACAGCTTTTATGGGGAAGTTGGAAAAGAGATAAATAATGATGAGTAAAGGCATCTTAGAGGATGCTTTTTTTTATGTGTACTAAATTCCCCAAACAAAGGAAAAAACAATCCATTACAAGCCATGATAAAATAGTAAAAGGACAGGAGGTACAGGAATGAAAATATTTCATACAGCAGATTGGCATTTAGGAAAGCTCGTTCAAGGCGTCTATATGACAGAGGATCAACAATATATCTTACAACAATTTATACAAGCTATCGATGAAGAAAAGCCAGATGTAATTATTATAGCAGGTGATCTATACGATCGTTCCATGCCCCCTATTGAGGCAGTGAATTTACTAAATGATATATTAGCAAAAATAGTTTTAGAGAAGAAGATTCCTGTTTTAGCTGTTGCAGGGAATCATGACAGTGCAGGCAGATTAAACTTTGGTAGTCGTTTGATGCGTGATAGTGGTTTATATATTAAGGGGCAGTTTACGAAAGATCATGCACCCATTATTATCAATGATTCACATGGAGAGGTGCATTTTCATCTTGTACCATTTGCAGAGCCTACCACTATTCGCAGTATTTTTGAAGAGGAGGCCATTCGTTCTCACCATGATGCAATGCAGAAAATTATTGAACATATAACAGCAGGTATGGATACAAATAAACGCAATATATTTGTTGGACATGCCTTTGTGACCAAATACGGTGAGGAGGAAGCTAATACTAGTGACTCAGAGCGTCCGCTTTCTATTGGGGGTTCAGATTGCGTGAATGCTGCTTTATTTAAACCATTTCATTATACAGCACTCGGACATTTACATAAGGCACATTTTGTCTTAAATGAAACAATTCGCTATGCTGGTTCACCATTAAAATACTCATTGTCTGAGCATCTACATGAAAAAGGCTTTTTAATCGTCGATCTAGATGAGCAAGGAAATAGTACTGTAACTAAAAGAAAGTTCATGCCAAGACGAGATTTACGTGTAGTGGAAGGACAGTTGGAGGATTTATTAATGCTTCCACGAAGTGATGATTATGTATTTGTTCGATTGACGGATGCTACGTCCGTGTCTTCGCCAATGGAACGTATTCGTACCGTTTTTCCACATGCCATGCATGTTGAACGTAAGATTTTACGACAAGAGAAACCAAGCGAGCTTCAAGTAGTAGAAGCAGAAAAGCATGAAGATATCGATCTATTCCGCTCTTTCTTTACAGATATAATTGGGATACAACCAGATGAAGATACCGAGCGTCTGTTTACGGAAATGCTACAGGAATTATTAGATAAGGAGCGAGAAATAGTAAAATGAAGCCATTAAAGTTAACGATTACGGCATTCGGTCCTTATAAAAATACGGAAATAATTGATTTTGAACAGTTAGGGGAACATCGTTTGTTCGCTATCTCTGGCAAAACCGGTGCAGGGAAAACGACGATTTTTGATGCGATTTGTTATGCACTTTATGGGTCAGGCAGTGGTGAGGATCGTCAGGATACGGCTTTACTGCGAAGTGGCTTTGCTGATGATGATGTATATACAGCAGTAGAACTTATTTTTGAAATGCATGGAAGGGTCTATCAGATTTTACGTCAGCCTGGACATATAAAGGAAAAAAATAAAACAGCTACTGGTAAAAAGGTGGAGTTAGCGGAAGTAAAAGAGGGAAAGCTCGATTATAACATTGTTGAAAAGCAGCAAACACTTGAAGTCGATAAAAAGATTCAGGATATTATTGGTCTGACAAAGGATCAATTTAGCCAAATTGTGATGCTACCTCAAGGTGAATTCCGCAAATTATTAACGTCGGATTCTACAAACAAAGAGGTCATATTACGAAAAATCTTCAAAACAGATCGCTTTGGTGTTATGACAAAACTGCTTGATGCGAAACGAAAAGAGGCAGAAAGTGATCTTGAACGTGCCAAGCAATTAAAAGAACATCTACTTGGTCAAATTGTTGGTGCACTTCCACATCGTTCCTCTCCTTTGTTCACACAAATTGCTGATAATACGGAAAATATGTTTCAGCTAAAGCAAGCACTGGAAGAGGAGCTTACCTATTATAGAAAATGTTTTGAAGATGAACAGCGCCAGTATGAGGAAGCCTATAATCATCATCAAAAAGAACAGGAGTTTTACCGTTTAGCTAAAACGCTTAATGAACAATTTGAGGAGCAGTTCAAACGTCAAAAAAGACTAGAACTGCTATTAAATGAGCAAGACAACTTCCTTGCAAAGGAACGGGAGATAGCCTTAGCAGAACAAGCGGAGCGTTTACTACTACTGGAGCAACAATGTTTGGATTTACGAGCCGAACAAAATTTAAAAGAACAAGCCTATCAGCAAGCTAACAGTAGTCAACTACAAACCAAGGAGCTGTTACAAAGAGCTCAAGAAAAATATGAAGCGGAAGAGGCAAAAGAGTCAGAACGTCAACAGCTTTTGCAGCAGGAAATGCAGCTCCAAGCATTGCTTCCTAAGTTCGAGGCTTATGACAGCAATGTACAGCAACTGCAAATTGCTAAGCAATATGTAGAAACGGCTAAACAAGGGGCAGCGGATAACCTAGTGCTAATCGATAAAGAAAGCGCGCAATTAGAGGAGCTTTCACAATCAATTGAGCACTATGAAAAACAATTGGAACCGTATGAAGGTTACTTAGAACAACTACCAAAACTGCGGGAGCAAGTAGCTTTGCTCATGAAGGTGGAGAAATATACAAAAACGGTAGAGATAGCGAAACAAGATGTTATCGCTACTCAAACTCATTATCAGGACAGTAGACTGGAGCTTCAACAATTAGAGCAACGCTGGCTGACAAGCCAAGCAAGCATTTTAGCTCAGCAGCTTAAAGAAGGGCAACCTTGTCCGGTTTGTGGGAGTACGACTCATCAACAAACACATAATGAGCAATTGGAAATTGTTGAGCTTGCTCAGGTGGAAACGTTAAGGAGAAAAGCTTCTTCAGACGAGCGTTTGTATTTGGAAAAAGAGGCATTTTTAACATCCGCACAACAGCTTCAGCAAGAGGCACTGACACAAATAGAAGCATACGCGATGAAGCAACAGGATCAAGCACAAATAATAGCTTCCTTAGAAAAAATGGAACAAGAGATTACTAGCTTAAAGATTATCAATCAACAGTTAGCTCAAACAAGGATTAACCAGAAGGAACAGCGTTTAGCAATAGAGCATTTGCAACATAAACAAGTCAAACTTGAGGAATATTTAACTGAGCAGATGAAGGGCTGGACAAGACTGCAGGCAATTGTAGAAGAACAGCATAAGCAAATGCCAACAACTATGCCAACCTTAAAGCAATTAAAACAAACACTTACCGATGTTAGTAAACAGAAAATGGATTTACAAAAATTATGGCAGGAAAGCCAGCATGATTTACATGCCGCGAAGGAAGCTGCCAGTAATGCTAAACTAGCTGTGGAAATCGCCAAACAGAATTTTGAAGAATTAAAGCTCAAAATGAATGACAAGCGTGAGCAGTTTTCAATAAGCATGCAGGAAGCAGGCTTTGTGTACTATGAAGACTATGCAACTGCGAAAAGAAGTGCCACTCAATTAGAGGAACTTCGAAAGGCATGCAATGACTACAGGTTACATGTTCATACGTTACAAATTCAAATTTCAGAAGGAGAAAAACATCTACAAGGGAAAGAGGAGCAAGATTTAGCCCTGATGGAGGCAACTGTGGAAAATCTCAGAATCGCCTATGAGGATGCCTTTAAACAACTTCAACAAATAGATGGATTTGCGAAATCATGTCTAAGCTTCATCAACAAAGTAGAAGAAACAGAGAGAGAGCTTCGTTTACTTGAGAGTGAGGCAGGTCGAGTGAAGGAGCTGTATGGCTTATTAAATGGGCAAAATTCGAAAAAACTGTCCTTTGAACGATATATTCAAATTAATTATTTAGATCAAATTACAGAGGCAGCCAATATTCGTCTTTATCATTTATCTAACGGTCAATTTGAACTTAGACGTTCAGACAGGCTTGAAAAGCATGCCAAGCAAAGTGGACTTGGGCTTGATGTATATGATGCTTACACAGATCAATTACGAGATGTTAAAACGTTATCTGGTGGTGAAAAGTTCAATGCATCATTAAGCCTTGCTCTAGGAATGGCAGATGTTATTCAAAGCTTCCAAGGCAATATTCATATTGAAACCATGTTTATTGATGAGGGCTTTGGCTCGCTCGATGAAGAATCATTAAATAAAGCAATAGACACATTAATCGATTTACAAGATTCTGGACGAATGATTGGTGTCATCTCTCATGTGCCTGAATTAAAATCAGCGATGCCAGCCGTTTTACATGTCGAAAAAACATTGAATGGACATAGTCAAACACATTTTGAAATAAAATAAAGGAAGGTGTATTTCCGGTTTAAGGAAATACGCCCTCCTTTTATTTTTTTCGAGAACTGACTGTAGAAGTTGTCCCTTTTTTTGCTGCCATCACTTTTTTTACGATTGGTATAACAATAGGCGCTAATTTAACAGCGGTTTTCACTACTTTTGATACTTTCATCAAAAACACAGCTCCTTTTTAATTACTTCTACCTGTTTATTTTAAAAATGAAACATTAGCGGATAACTCGAACGGCTTGAATAATATTCCATATAACAATTCCGAGCGAGACAATTCCGTAAATGGCGAACGAAATGAACCAAATGATCATGACTGTACTATTACTTGAAGTGGGGTCTAAACTAAATGTAGAAAAGACAAAGACAATGAAAAATAAGATCCCAAATACGAAAGGAATTAGATGGGACACTAATGCGCGAATAGAATGTCTTTTGATGTCAGCATCTTTCGTAACGAAGTAAACAATTAATGGTACGATGAAAGGAGCAAAGAAAATACTGAGATAACTAAAGGCAGATAATATTTTTTGGTTCTCCATAGTTGTACCTCCTTTTTTAATATTTACGCATGGAAAACAGTAAAGTTTCAAAAATTAAGTATGGAAGAGGTTGTAATCATTCCGTGCTTTGCGTACAATGAAAGTGTTCAAATTAAATTCAGATGTAACGACCACAAGGGGAGCTGATGATGTCAGCTGAGACTGGGCACGTAATGCCTTGACTCTTTGAACCTGTAAGCTAACACTTGCGTAGGGATGTGGATAGAAACCGACACTTGTACGATGTGAGGCTCTGTCCTGACATCGTTTTTTCATTCTTAAGAATAAAAAGGTGTCAGAGCGAATCAAATCAGCGCATTTCTATTCCTGCTCTTGTATCCTACATCGGAACAAAGGAGAGAATATGTATGGACAAAAAAAGACTATTAATGCTAGTGGAGATTGCAATATTTGCAGCGATTGGCCTCGTGCTCGATCAGGTCTCCTTTAAAGTATGGGCACAAGGTGGCTCTGTTAGTCTTGTTATGGTACCAATTATGTTAATTGCATTTCGCTGGGGTCTAGTAGCTGGCCTAACAACAGGCTTGCTTGTAGGTGTTATGCAAACCATGTTTGGAGCTTATATTGTACACTGGCTTCAAGGTTTATTAGATTACGGTGTTGCTTTCACAGTTGTAGGGTTAGCGGCCATTGTACGCAGACCTTTACTGGAAGCAGCAAATCAACTAAACAAAACAAAAATGGCGCTTTATATTATTGTAGGTACTGTATTTGCAGGCTTCTTGAGATATGCAGCGCACACTACTGCTGGCGCGGTATTTTTTGCAGAGTATGCCGGCGATCAAAATGCGTGGATCTACTCGATTATTTATAATGGTACCTATATGCTGCCCGCAACAGTATTAACAGCTATTGTGGGAGCGTTATTATTCACAGCGGCTCCACAACTAATGCAACGTAAAGCATAATGCCAACCCCTTCATATTGGTGAAGGGGTTTTTTATGTAGTCGTAAGAGAATAGAGCTCTTAGCACTTTGCCAAGAAGGCAGGCATACAATATTTAAAGCGTTTAGCGTTATACGCGTAAAAAGTTATGTTATATTAAAGAGTAGATATTAGATGAAAGGGACGTTATACATGATTGTAAAAACGCAAGAAGAAATTGAAGCTTTTAAAAAAATTGGACGCATTTGTGCAGAGATTCGTGAAGCGATGAAGGCTGCTACAAAACCAGGTGTCACAACACTTGAACTAGATGAAATTGCTGGTCGAATGTTTGCTGAGGCAGGTGCCATTTCAGGACCAAAAGGAGAATATGACTTCCCAGGATATACTTGTATAAGTGTCAACGAGGAAGTAGCGCATGGTATCCCAGGTAAACGTGTTATTCAGGAGGGAGATATCGTCAATATCGATGTTTCAGGCTCTTTAGATGGCTACTTTGCCGACACGGGTATTTCATTTGTAGTTGGTGAAGGCTATGAAGACAAAGAAAAACTATGTCGTGTTGCCAAAGATGCTTTTGATCGTGCTATGACAAAGGTAAAGGCTGGCTCTAAATTAAATCAAATCGGTAAAGCTGTAGAGCGCGAAGCGAATGCTAATGGCTTAACAGTTATTATGAATTTAACAGGCCATGGTTTAGGTCGTTCTTTACATGATGAACCAAATCACATTTTAAATTATTACGATGCATGGGACTCTACGATTATGAAAGAAGGCATGGTTCTTGCAGTTGAGCCATTTATCTCAGCAAAAGCAGAGCATATTGTAGAAGCTGGTGATGGTTGGACATTCATTACACCTGATAAGTCTCTTGTTGCTCAAATTGAACATTCAGTAATTGTTACAAAAGATAAACCAATTATCCTTACTTCATTAGACGAAGAATAGGATTACAAAAAAATCCTGCACACCAAATTATTTTTGGTAGGCAGGATTTTTTTTAATGAATAAAATACCAACTAAGAGTACACCACATAAAAATAATGCAGCTGTTGTTACGAGTAGCTCATCAAAACCATTATGTAAAGCGATTCCTATATAAGCCCATATAAAAACACTTGGATACATGATATCAAAGTGATGAAAGCGGATATGTAGCGCAATGGCTCCACCTAATGTCAGTAAAATAACTGCCCAAAGAGGAGTGCTTAGACCAAAACCGTTCCAACCATAAGCTGTTAACGTAAAGCTAATATTTGTGATAAAAATAAATGTCATCCATGCAAAATAAATGGCGAAAGGAATACGACCCGACAGTGATTTGTCATGAATTGGATACGTATTGTACAGCATAAATAAATACAAGACTAAGAGTAAGGTAATGCCGAGAGAAACAATAAATAATTCATGATGCCATACATATATCGTTAATGCTTGTAAAATATTTATGCAACTAAAGAGCGCAGACTGTTTCATAGATGTCTTTTTGATGTTCATCACTAACCAATAACCGATTAATAAATAAATGACAATCCAAATTATATGACTTCCATCAACAGGTGCAAATACCACCGAAAAACGATTAGAAATTTCTAAAAAAGATTGACCGTTAAGTTTCATGAAAAAGGATGAAAAGGTTAGGATGAGTGAGACAATATAAGAAATTGTCATCAATAAAAACCGAGGCATGCTTTCCTCTCCCTTCGTGTTAGATTGTATAGGGAAAAGACAAATAAGTATAGTACCGTCACTCAATTTATTATAACGGAAATTTCCATCAATGTATCGTGTTGTTTTGCTAATACTATCTACAATTTACCATCTCAATAGGCATCCATTTATTTCTTTAGTACAATAAGAATATATCCAGATTAAAGGAGTGAAGCTTTATGACGCAAAACATAAAAAATTTAGACCTATCTATTGAACTAGATAAAAAGATGTATAAAAAGAAATTACAAGTACTCCAATATGAAATGTTAAATGCCCAACAATTTTTATTAAAGAATAAAATAGGTTTAATTTTAGTGTTTGAAGGTATGGATGCAGCTGGTAAAGGAGGAGCGATAAAACGTTTAATTGAACGTGTTGATCCACGTGGCTATGTCGTCCATCCAATTTCAGCTCCACAGCCACATGAATTACGCTATAACTATTTACAGCGGTTCTGGAGAAAGCTACCTCAGCACGGGCAAATCGCTGTCTTCGATCGTTCATGGTATGGTCGTGTATTAGTAGAACGAATTGAAGGATTCGCGACGAAGGACGAATGGTCTCGTGCCTATGAGGAAATTAATAATTTTGAAAAGATTTTAACTGCGGGAGACTACATAATTATTAAGTTCTGGCTTCATGTTTCAGATGAAGAGCAATTAAAACGTTTTAAGGAACGAGAACAAAATCCATACAAGTCTTGGAAGCTGACAGACGAAGATTGGCGTAATCGAGAAAAGTCACCGCAATATGTGGAGGCTGCCAATGAAATGTTTGAAAAGACCGATAAGAAAAATGCTCCGTGGGTTTTAGTAGCTGGAAACGATAAAAAATATGCGCGTGTGCAGGTGCTACAAGAAACGCTTGCACATATTGAACGAGAGGCATTGAAACGTGGACTTCATTTAACTAATGTATTAGACAAGGCGCATTTAGAGGATGCTGAGTCATCTAGCCTGGACGTGTTAAATGAGAAAAAGAAGTAAAAGATAAAATATGAATGATGGTGCTATGACATGAAGACATGAGCTGTTTTAGTTGTAGCAGCATCTTTTTTTACATACAATAAGGTAAAACTAGGGGTACCCCCCCGTAATTTCCGATGCTTGAGAAGGTAGTATAAATTTTTATCGATATTGATTGGAAGGCTAGTGTGGAGAAATGGTGCTTAAAATTTGGAATTTATTAAGAAAAAAGGGTGGGAATGTGGTAACAATAAAGGGGGAAAAATGCTACATCCGCACATTCCAAGAAAATGATGCACGAAGTTTAACAGGTCTCGTAAGCCGCAATAAATACTTTTGGTCAACATATGAGCCTTTACAAAGACCTGAATACTATACAATCGACGCGCAATATAAAAAAATTCAAGAAAGTTTATATTTAATGGATTCAAAGCGAGAATTTACTTTTGGTATTTTTGAGCATGGTACTAATAATCTAATAGGACATATTGCACTATATGCTGTAAAACGATTACCCTATTCAAGTGCATTTGTGGGATATGCTATGGATGAAATTTACGTAGGTAAGGGAATTGTCACTGAGGCAGTGAACATGGTAGTCCGGTTTGCATTCGATCAAATTGGGCTACATCGTGTCGAGGCATATGTATCAACCCAAAATAATCCCTCTATGCGTGTCTTAGAGAAGGCGGGCTTTCAACAGGAAGGTCTTTTAAGAAAGCTTTTATATATAAATGGTCAATGGGTCGATCATTATATGTATGCCCGTTTAGAGGATGAATAAATAAACAAGTGCCTTTCTATTCGATGGAAAGGCACTTGTTTATTGATTTGCTATAAATCAAGTTAGAATAACTATTGATGGTTACCGTTTTCAATTAAATCTAGATGACCTGTATTTGGGTCAATAATTAAACCATGTACAGGAACGTCTTTTACCATTAATGGGTGATTTCGAATCGTGTCGACACTTTTCTTAACACTTGTCGCTACATCACCAAAACCACGTAAAAATTCTTTTAAATCAAAACCAGAATACTCCAGCATTTTGATGGTTTCTGGGTTAATACCTCTTTTAACCATTTCACTTAACATAGCATCAGGATCAACTGCGCTCATACCACAGTCATAATGTCCAACTACGTAAACTTCATCTGCTTGTAGGCCATAAACAGCAACTAATAAACTACGCATTACAGCACCGAAAGGATGGCTTACTAAAGCACCGGCACTTTTCACAATTTTTACATCGCCATTACGGAGATTCATCGCTTTTGGTAAAAGCTCTACAAGACGAGTATCCATACAAGATAAAACAACAATACGTTTATCAGGATATTTTGTAGTGATGAATGGTTCATATTTTTTCTCTTGTACAAACTCTTTGTTAAACTCTAAAATATCATGTAACATTGTCATGAAAATTGCTCCCTTCCTTACAAAAAATATTTTAGAGCAAAACTTTAATTATGCAAACAATAAAGACTTTATTCAGACAATTTTTACAATAAAGAAGCAAACTTCATACACTTTAACAGATGAAAAACGTTGAATCTATAAAAAAACAGCTACCTTTACAGTAGCTGTTTTTTACATTAAAATTTTTCGCTTGGCTTTGGATCTACAGTTACTGAAGACTTGCTATCTAAACCAACTTGTAGGTAGTGGATGAAGAATCCAGTTGAAATTAATAAAACTGCTGAAAATCCAAGAACAGTTGTAATGAACATTTTTAGAGCTCCTCTCTACTTAGATGATCTACTAATTACCCTAAACTAATTATACAATAGGATACTAGGAAAATCTAAGGATAATTTATGACATCCATAACATACTAGCCTAGAATACTATTAGTAAGAATGGCTTATTTAGAATGCCCAATTTCCATCACGGAATATTGGGTCTTTTTGATTATCATGGGTAATGCCATCGATATTCATTTTATTGGAGCCAATCATAAAGTCTACATGTGTCAAACTTTGGTTAATGCCATGCGCTGCTAACTCATCTGAAGTCATTTCTTTACCACCTTCAATACAAAATGCATAAGCACTACCAATGGCTAAATGATTAGAGGCATTTTCATCAAATAATGTATTGTAAAATAATAAATTCGATTGTGAAATAGGGGATTGATGAGGCACTAATGCTATTTCACCAAGATAATGCGCCCCCTCATCTGTTTCAATAAGAGAAGCTAAAATTTCTTGACCTTCCTCAGCTTTTACTTCAATAATACGGCCATCTTTAAACGTTAATGTGAAATTATCAATAATATTACCGCCATAGCTTAACGGTTTAGTGCTGGATACGAACCCATTCACACCAGTTTTTAACGGGGCAGTGAAAATTTCTTCAGTAGGCATATTCGCCATAAATGTTTGACCTTGTACGTTGGCACTACTACCGCCTGTCCAAATGTGATGTGCAGGTAGCTCGATTGTTAAATCTGTGCCTGGAGCCGTATAGTGAAGGGACTTATACTGTTTGCTGTTTAAATAATCGGCTTTGTCGTGTAACTCCTTATCGTGAGCTAACCAAGCCTCCACTGAATGTTCAAGATCAATACGCGTCGCCGCAAAGATAGCTTCCCATAGGGCATCCATTTGTTGATCCTCTGGTAAATCAGGAAACACCTTTGCTGCCCACGCTTTGGATGGAGCGGCGATAACTGACCAACTAAATTTATCAGATTGTAACATTTGATAATAGTTCGCTAATGCTTGGCCAGAAGCTTTTTGGAACGCCATAATTCTGTCACGTTCAATGCCTTTCAGTAAATCTGGGTTTTGTGAACTAATGCTTAGGAAAGCTGCACCATTTTCAGCCAGCCATTCGCGCTCTTGAACTTTCCACGGTGGAAAGAAATCAAATGAGTCTTTCGGTGCTCCTTCATAGCGAGCACGAACAAGTTCGTCATCAGACAAATCGACAAATACCTGTTTTGCACCATTTTCATAGGCCATTTTAGTAATAATTTGAGCTAATTTTAAGTTATCGGTCGAACAGCTTATATAAAGATATTGATCTTTTTGGATATTTACTCCTATTTTTACCGCTAATTCGGCATATTTTAGTAATTTTGTGTTAAATGATAATAACAAATTCATATCCCCTTTCGAAATAAGACAGTTTAGTGTAATATTCTTAATTCAATATAATCAAAAATGGTCGAAATGTGAATAAAAAGCATTAATTACATCGAAAAATATTTAAAATACATTTATACTAGCATTATATATTTAAAATATGGAAAAATAGACGAAATTAAGAGTAATAGTAGATTTGGAGGTTCTAGAATGGATAAGTCATCGGTCATAGGGTTAATAATTGCGTTTATAGCGCTATTAACAGGGATGGTAATGAAGGGTGTAAGTTTAACAGCTTTTTATAACCCAGCAGCTATCCTAATTATCATCTTTGGTACTATTTCCGCAGTAACAATTGCCTTTCCAATGCAAGAGTTAAAGCGCGTACCAAAGCTATTTAAGATTCTTTTTAAAGAAACTAAATTAGCAAATGATATTGAAATTATTAAGATGTTTTCGCAATGGGCTGACTTAGCTCGTCGTGAAGGGCTATTAGCTCTTGAAAGTAAAGCATCAGAAATTGAAGATCCGTTTTTGAAAAATGGTCTTACATTAGCGATTGATGGACAAAATGCAGACTACATCCGTGATGTATTAACAGAGGAAGTAGAAGCTATGGAAGAACGTCATGCTAGTGGTTCTGCCATTTTTACACAAGCAGGTACATATGCACCAACTCTTGGGGTTCTTGGTGCAGTAGTAGGTTTAATCGCCGCATTGGCTGATATGAATGATATCGAAAAGCTTGGACACGCTATTTCAGCAGCTTTCATGGCTACATTACTCGGTATCTTTACTGGTTATGTTTTATGGCACCCATTTGCGAATAAATTAAAACGTAAATCTGCTTTAGAAGTGAAACAAAAGAGAATGATGATTGAGGGTATCCTTTCAGTATTAGAAGGGGAGGCTCCACGTGTAATTGAACAAAAACTATCATCATACTTAACGATGGAAGAACGTCGTCAAATTTCTGTTGAAAGCGGGGCGGGTGGCCTTGGCAAAGAAAGCTAAGAAAAAAAAGCATGATGAGCATATAGATGAGTCTTGGCTAGTACCATATGCCGATATCTTAACATTGCTCTTAGCTGTGTTTATTATACTATTTGCTTCAAGTTCAGTAGACCAAGAAAAGCTAGAAAGAATGTCAGCCGTTTTTAGTCAGGTTTTTGATGGCGGAACAAGCTTTTTAGAGCAGCCTTCACCAGTGCCTAGTCCAAATGCGGATAGCGATCAAACACCACAACAAAATTCAGCCTACTTAAAGGATCAACAGGAGTTGGCTGAAATTAAAGATAGTGTCGATAATTTTATCGCTGTCAATGAAATGGAAGGTCAATTCGCTACAGAAATGACAGATGAAGGCTTACTTGTGACAATTCGTGATAGTATTTTATTTGATCCTGGTCAAGCAACGATTAAACCAGAGTATATTCCTATTGCGAAGGAGCTTGCGGGTGTATTAGTATCCAATCCTCCACGTAATATTGTTATTACTGGTCATACGGATAATGTTCCAGCGGGCCCTAACTTCTCTTCAAATTTAGAGCTATCATTAATGCGTGCCTCTAATTTTTATATGGTTTTATTAGACAGTAATTCTCAATTAAAATCTGAGAACTTTAGTGCAAAAGGCTACGGTGAAAACCGAGCGATTGCACCTAATGATACAGCAGAAGGCCGTGCGAAGAACCGCCGTGTCGAAGTACTTATTCAGCCGCTAGTGACTGAGGATGGCTCGGAAGCGAAGAATACACAATAAATTAAAAAGCTATTAGCACGGACTGTTTGTCTCATGCTCATAGCTTTTTTGTTTGCTTATTTACGTAAAGAACCCAATTCAGCCACAATCGCTTGCATTTCGCTTGGGCTAAAGGAATCTCTTTTCATAACCATTTCATATAAATACGTTAAGTCTTCATAGTTTGCTTCATTGAAATGTTCCGATTTCATTGCATCGACATTTACCATACGAAGCTTATCCTTCATTTGATCAATCATATAAATAACGTTTTCCTTTGACGGGACTGATAAATCCATTTTTTACCCTACCTTTCGTACTCTTCGCAATAATCATTTCATTGAATAAAAAAAATGTCAACTCCGTATTTGAGCATTGCTTTAAAAATAGACTGTTATTGGGTAGAATAAGGGCAGTACACTAGTTTATTTATGAAATATTAGGGAATATGCAATTACACAAGCAGGGGGTTTTAATATGGGACAAAGTAAATTATTAGTATCAATCGTAGCAGGAGCAGCAATTGGTGCAGCATTAAGTATGCTCGATCGCAGTACTCGCGAAAAAACAATCGACACAACTAAAAAAATGAAAGAAGCTGTCACGTACTATGCAACAAATCGTGAAGAATTACAGGTTCTAGTGGAGGAGAAAGTACTGGCTGCGAAGGTGCTTTGTGAAAGTGTGTCAGACAATGTCAACACTATTGCAGAGAAGGTAGAGGAATTTAAAGAATTGCCAACTACGATTCAAAGTATGATTGATGACACAAAGTCAGCTTTTACTTTACCTCATAAAGAATAATTGTAGTTTTAGGAGGAGTTGTATGGAAAAGAAAAAGGCAACAATGCAAAATGCCTTTGGATACGTCAAATCATTCGTGTCTCCTGAGGGAGAAGCGATTGATGTCATGACATCCAAGGGCTTTGTCCAAGATTTGATAGGTCGGTTAAAGCGAGTAGAAATTTCAGCGCTTTCCGCACAGCTCGCTTATTTCTTTTTACTATCATTCTTCCCATTACTTATCTTCCTTGTGACATTACTACCATATCTTAATTTGGAAACAACGCAGGTTTATTCATTTTTAGTAAATGTATTGCCAGATGAAGTTTATAAGCTTATTGAAAATACGTTGAAAGAAATTTTAACAAACCGTAATAGTAGTTTATTGTCCATCGGGGTACTAGGTACGATATGGTCGGCATCTAAAGGTATTAACGCGCTAATTCGAGCTTTGAATAAAGCATACGATACAGAAGGAAGAGCGGGTATATTAGATAGAGGGCTATCTCTTGTTTTTACAGTGGCTCTTGTTATTGTCATTGCAGTCGCTCTTCTATTGCCAGTATTTGGCCAGCAAATAGGTCATTTCCTATTTTCAATCGTCGGCATAGAGGAACAATTTGAATCGGTCTGGCATAATTTAAGATGGTCAATACCACCGATACTTATTTTTATTGTTTTAATGGGTATTTACTGGTTCGTGCCTAATACAAGCCCAAGGTTGAAAATATTGGGTGTTTGGCCAGGGGCGATGTTTGCTACACTTGGCTGGTTAGTGGTCACATATGCTTTCTCTTTCTATATTAATAACTTTGCGAATTATTCTGCTACATATGGTAGTATTGGTGGCGTTATTATTTTAATGCTCTGGTTATATTTTACGGGAATTATTTTAATCTTTGGTGGAGTATTAAATGCTACAATGCAGAAAAGGGCGTTACAAAAGCAAATTAATAGATAAGGAAATGACCAGATAAAAAAAATGGCCTCGCTTCTCGTAGGAGAGAAGTGAGGTTATTTTTTAAACATTTTTATTCAGCATGCGTAAGCCATTCAAAATAACGAGAATGGTACTACCCTCATGCCCGATTACACCTAAAGGTAAATCGACTACTTGTAAAAAGTTAGAGGCAATTAAGAAAATAATTACCCCAATGGAAAAGATAATATTTTGTTTGACAATTCGTTGCATTTTACGAGACAGACGAACAGCATAAGCGATTTTAGATAGGTCGTTTTTCATTAATACAACATCAGCTGTTTCTAACGCAACGTCTGTACCTTCACCCATCGCAATACCAGTAGTTGCGGTAGCCAATGCAGGGGCGTCATTGATGCCATCACCAACCATTCCTACAAATTGATGTTGGGACAGCAAACGTTTCATTTCTGTTACCTTCGTTTCAGGTAGACACTCCGCTACATACTCTGTAACACCAGCTTCTTTTGCAATTACTTTCGCTGTTTTTTCGTTATCGCCAGTAAGCATGACTACTTGAATACCAAGCTCTTTTAATAATGACACAGCTTTTTTCGCTTCGTTACGGACGGTATCCTTTAAAGCTGTTAATGCGACAATGCCATTCTGGTCACGGATGAAAATAACCGTTTTACCTTGTGCAGCAAGTTTTCCCGCAGCGCCATTTGCAAAATCATTGGCATGTTGAGCATTCACAAATTCCGGTTTACCAACTTGATATTCCTTGTTGTGAACGATCCCTTTCATACCCCATCCTGGGATATCCTCAATTGTTGCTTGTGGTAAGGCAGTAACTCCTTCCGCTTTTGCATAGGAAGTAATGGCTTGAGCAAGAGGGTGGTTGGACTGTGTTTCAATCCCTGCAAGAATAGCTAAAGCCATCTGAGGTTCGAATCCATCGCGGACAATAAAATCTGTCACGACTGGTTTACCTTGTGTTAATGTTCCTGTCTTATCGACTGCTAATGCCCCTAAAACACTGAGATGCTCTAAATGTAAGCCACCCTTAAATAGCACACCATTTTTGGCGCCATTTGAAATAGCTGCAAGTGTCGCAGGCATGATGGCTGCGACAAGTGCGCATGGAGATGCAACAACCAATAAAACCATGGCACGATAAAAAGTTGTTGTCCAATCCCAACCTAGTACGAAATGGGGAAGGAACATCATGATAGCTACACCAAGTAAAACGAATTTCACATAAGTTCCCTCAAATTTTTCGATGAATTGTTGAGACGGAGATTTTTCACTTTGAGCACTTTGGACAAGCTGGATAATTTTTTGAAAAAGTGTTTCTGAATTGGCTTTCGTCATTTCCATCGTAATCGCACCATTTAAGTTTACTGTTCCTGCAAAGATTTCATCACCCTCGCTTTTTAAAACGGGTAATGGTTCACCACTTATAGCTGACTCATCAATGGAAGACTGTCCTTTAAAAATAATACCGTCGGCTGGAATACGTTCCCCAGGTTTGATCAATAAATGGTCACCAATTTGTAAGGTAGAAACGGATACTTTCATTGGCTCAAAGTTGCCTCGAACTAACCAGGCTTCTTCTGGCTGAAGATTCATTAATGCAGATATTTCACGATGACTTTTATTCATAGCATAAGTTTCAAGTGCACCACTTACTGCAAAGATGAAAATAAGAATAGCACCTTCTGTCCAATAACCTATGGCTGCGGAACCAATAGCTGCTAATACCATTAGTAGTTCAACATTCAATTTCTTATCTTCTATTGTTTCTTCAATACCTTCTTTTGCTTTGGCAAATCCACCTACACAAAAGGCAATGACATAAAGAAGAACAGAAGCGGTTGTTTGTCCGCTTGTATCTAAACGCCATGCAAGTAAGATGAATATACCAGCGATTAACGCAGCGATTAATTCTGCATGCTCCTTTATTTTCTCAATTAAACTTATATTTTCTCGATTAGAGTATTCCATTCTTATCCCTCCTGATAATGAAAATCAATATCAAAACCTTTAATTATAAACACTTAAATGTGATGTGTAATTGAAAGTGGATTTCAATTACCATATCTTTTGTTTAGAATTATTATAACAAAGGAACTTATAAAAATAAAGAGGAGAGTTGAAAAAGTGGGATTTTTTATTAACAGAAAAAAGGCACAGTCTATTCACTAGGAATATTCTGTGCCTTATAAAAGTGTGCAGTCAGAAGGGCTACTGCTTACTTATATTGAATTAGAAAACTCTTTCTGCGTGCAATGCAAGTTTTTCTAAAGATGATTTATCGACATCTGCGTGTAAGGAGTTGCCGTGTGAATCCATTGTGACAACTGCTGTGAATTTTTCAACATTTAAGTGCCACATAGCTTCTGGAATACCGAATTCCATTAAATCAACACCATCTACACCTTTAATGCAGTCTGCGTAATATTGGGCTGCTCCACCGATAGCATTTAGGTAAACACCACCGTGTTCATTAAGAGCTTTTAATGTTTTTGGTCCCATACCACCTTTACCGATGACAGCACGAATACCGAATTTCTTCATGATATCACCTTGATATGGCTCCTCACGAATAGAAGTAGTTGGACCAGCTGCTTTTACTGTCCAATTGCCTTCCTCATCTTTTGCCATAACTGGACCACAGTGATAAATAACTTGTCCATTTAGATCCACTGGTGCATCATGGCTCATTAAATGATGGTGGATAGCGTCACGACCAGTATACATACGTCCTGTAATAGAAACTACATCTCCAACTTTTAGTGAACGAATTTGTTCTTCTGTAATTGGTGCAGTAAGCTCTACTACATTTGTTGTGTTGTCTTCTGTTGTAGCAGCCACTTCATCCTTGAACGTAATTTTTTCACCTTCTTGGTAGTGCCATTTAATGATTTCACCAGTTTGAGGATCGATGTCAACAGCCATACGACGGTAAGCCCAGCAGTTATATGCTACAGATACATAGAAGGAAGCTGGAATACGGTGCATAACCCCAATTTTACAGCCTAGTAATGTTGCTTCACCACCGAAGCCCATTGTACCGATACCAAATGTATTAGAAGTTTTCACCACATACTCTTCTAATTTGGCAAGATCAGGATTCGGATTTGTATCTTCGACATGACGGAATAATTGTTCCTTTGCTAAATCGTAGCCAGAAGAACGATCTCCACCAATACCAACACCGATGAAACCAGCTGAACAGCCCTGACCTTGTGCTTGGTATACAGAGTGTAAAATACACTTACGGATACCATCTAAGTCACGACCTGCACGACCAAGACCATCTATTTCACATGGAAGACTGTATTGAATGTTTTTGTTCTCACAGCCGCCACCTTTTAGAATTAATTTAATCGTAATGTAATCATTTTCCCATTGTTCAAACTTCATAACTGGTAAACCATCGCCAAGGTTATTACCGCTATTGGCACCAGTTAATGAATCCACTGCATTTGGACGTAGTTTTGCATCAGCTGTCGTATCAATGATTGCTTTTTTAATCGCAGCTTTAATTTCTAGTTGGTTTACGCCCACAGGTGTATAAATTTTGAAAGTTGGAAGACCAGTATCTTGACAAATAGGTGATACATTATCTTCTGCCATAATAATATTATTTGAGATTGTGTCTAAGCTCATTGCCGCACGTGTTCCAGCATTCTCCGCTTCTTTTGCTTTTTTAATCGCACGACGTACATCTTTAGGTAAATTCGTGGATGTTTCAGTAATTAAATCATAAAGACTTTTCTCCAAAGTTTGTTGATTCATTCGTGTATTGCCCCCCATAGAAAATTTGATTATTTCCACGTAACATTATACTCTTTTCAACTAATGAAAAAAAGAGTCCTTACCTATGAGGGATAAATTTACGCATAGTTTAATAGTATTTTAATAGAGAGTTGATTTTATAGAACGTTTGTTCTAAACTAATAATAACCCACAATTAGGAGGAATTTGTATGTCTGCTAAAACTTTACTTGAATTACCGGAAGAATTTGAACAATATAGACCGCTAATAGAGGAAACAATGAAGCCTGTTGTCCTTATTGATGCGGATGCTGGAAAAACAACCTTGTTTCAGAGTAAGTTTGCGGGGGACCCTTATTTCCCACTAGCAATGGAATATCCTAAAAATGCAAGTGGACAACCACTAAAGCTTTTAGCCCAAGTTAATTTTGCAGAATTGCCTAAGCATTTGCCGAATTTCCCAGAAGAGGGGATAGTGCAGTTTTATATTGATGGCTATGACGATGTATTAGGAATGGACTTTGATAATGGCAAAAATCAAGAAGGTTTTCGTGTCATTTTTCATGATACCGTTATACATGATGAAGCGCAGCTTATTCAAGATTTTTCATTCGTAGAAAAGGAAGATGAGGAAATGTATTTTCCAGTAGAGCGTGAAATGACATTATCTTTTAAAACAGGTTTTGAACCCTTATCGATTGATGATTACAGAGCTAATGACATTTACAGTCATATCTTAACGACAATTGAAGATAACGAAACATTAGAAGATGCCTTTTATGATGCTTTAACTGGGGATGGACTTAAAATCGGTGGTTATCCTTTCTTTACACAAGAAGATCCACGTGCATACGGTGATTATACAGACTCTACAATTTTGCTATTGCAAATAGATAGTGTGGGGGATGATATACTATGGGGCGATTGTGGAGTTGGCAATTTCTTCATTACTGAGGAAGAATTAAAAAATAAAGACTTTAGCAATGTTCTTTACAATTGGGACTGTCATTAAAAAAACAAGCGAGCATACACAGTGCTCGCTTGTTTTGTAATTTTTATTGTTCACGAGCATTAAATTGCTCCATTTTGTCTTCTAGGTCATCCATCATTTGAATTAAACGATCAATATCATCTAATTCAGCTGTTTCAGGATCTAGGGCATCTAATACTTCTAAAAACATTTCAAGACGCTCTCTTAAATAGGTTACTTGCTGTTTTTTATCAGTGATTGGCTTGGACATTCGTACACCTCATTTCATCCCTTTCATCGTAGCTGATTTAGGCTGAAATTTCAATGTTTAGGTAGACACCTAGGACTAAGCGATTAATTTTAAAAATAAGTAGACGGAATATTTACAATATTGAATTTGTATGTTAAAGTTGTTTTAAGATAAAGTAAAGGAGCTGATCGAAAACATCTTTACAACTCTAACTCGAAAAGGAGGGAGTTTAAACAAGTACTCGGTAATAATCAAAAGCCGAATTTCGTGTTTATACAATTAAATGACTATAAGTATTCGTTAAGCCTTAGCGTAAAATCACATGTGGTGAGCGCTAAGGCTTTTTGGTATGCTGTTCTTTGGGAGATTGATTGGAGGAAAAGATGACATACTTCTCAGATTACAGCAAAAAAAGATTTACCATATTAGTAATAATTGTATCCATATCAGGCTTTTCGCAAGGGATGTTATTACCGCTCATTTCTATAATTTTTGAACGTGATGGCGTTTCCTCAGCATTAAATGGCTTGAATGCAACGGGCTTATACATAGGGACATTATTAATTTCACCATTTATAGAGCAACCATTACGAAAATGGGGCTATAAACCGATCATTTTGATTGGGGGCGCACTTGTTTTTATCTCCTTATTGGCATTTCCTTTATGGAAAAGCGTCACATTTTGGTTTGTGCTTCGTTTACTGATTGGTGTGGGGGACCATGCCTTGCACTATGCCACTCAAACATGGATTACTAGTACTGCTGATCATAAAAGCTTGGGAAAAGGGATGGCTATCTATGGCTTGTCTTTTAGTATAGGTTTTGCCGTTGGGCCACTGATGGTAAAGTTGATTGAAATAGGTGAAGCTTTACCATTTATTGTTTCGTCAATCATGTGTTTGATGGCGTGGTCTTTTGTATTCTTCTTACAAAATGAAAAACCTGAGCGTTTAACAGGGGACTTACATGCAAGAGGGTGGAAGCGTTACAAAATGGCTATTTTATTTGGTTGGATTGCCTTTTTAGGACCTTTTGTATACGGATTCCTCGAGTCTTCATTAAATGCATTATTCCCCGTATATGCACTACGTAAAGGGTTTGAGGTGGGCATGATTCCAATTATTTTATCAGTCTTTACATTTGGTGGTATTTTAACTCAAGTACCATTAGGTGCACTGGGAGATAAAGTGGGAAGAAAGAATATTTTGATGGTAGGGTCATTTGGTGGCGCTATTATTTTCGCAATTGCCAGCTTTTTAGAGCATTCACAAATGGCTGTCGCTATAGCGTTTTTCTTAACGGGCACACTAGTTGGCTCGATGTTCTCTTTAGGGATTACATTTATGGCAGATTTAACGCCAAAGGAGCTACTGCCTACTGGGAATTTACTCTGTGGAATTGCCCTAAGTATAGGTAGTTTAACCGGACCGTTCTTAGGTGGAGTTTATTTAGAATATGTAAAAAACTATAGCTTCCTTTTACTTGTAGCAATGCTATTGCTAGTTGTGGCTTTCATATTACTCCTATTTGGACGTCTTAAGAACAAACAGGCATCGATGGCAAAATAAAAAGAGCGGGGCTCATCTCCCGCTCAAAAACAAAAAAACGCCCAGCAAATCCGTGCTGTTATGGCGTTTTTTGCGTAACAAGGATGTTCCGTCCAAGTTACATAGGTTTGGCACCTAAAAAAGAATTATACAGACAAATTCTTATGAAATCAATAAAAATAAAAAGGGATATTTTGGACATTGCTGCTATTTTTAAATATAATGGAAGAACACTTGCTTAAGAAGGAGGTTTTATCATGACCGAAATGAAAAAACTATCTATTCATCGCGCTTTAACAGAATTAAAAATGCTACAGCAACGGATTGAAGGGGCAACAAATGAGGTTAGCTCTGTAGTAGCCAATCGTAAAAGTAATCAGAAAATAAATGGAATAGAAATAGTTGAGTATGAGAAACAAATGCAAGCATCCTACGATAAAGTAATGGGCTTAATTAGCTATAGACATAAAATAAAAGCTTTAGTTGTACAATCGAATGCCCGTACAATGGTAATCGTTGGAAAGGAAGAAATGACTGTCGCGGAGGCCATTGAGCGGAAACAATCTATTCAATATGAAAAGAATTTGCTAGAAGTCATGCAACATCAATATCGTTCTGCTATTCAAACAGTCGCCAAAGAAAATGATGCCTTACCAGCTAAACTGGAAACCTATTTAATTAATATATTAGGCAATAAAGATAAACAATCTCCGGAAGAAGTAAAATTACATACGGACACATTTATGAAAAGAAATGAATTTGAAATCATTGATCCACTAAATGTCAAACAACAAATAGAGACATTAAGTAGTCGGATCGAGGAGTTCGAATCAGAGGTCGATGCAGTCTTATCTGAATCGAATGCCACAACATTTATTGAAGTCCAAGCTTAAGGGATATGCATGGCCTTGCGAAAACGGAAAACGAAGAGTCGCTCGCGCTTCAAGGCATGTGTGTGAGTTTAAACATCAAACATGCCTTACACAAATAAAACTTACAATGAAAATAACCTAAAAGCTTAAAGGTTAAAGGTAAAAGTATAAAATTTACGCTTCAAAAATCTTTCTATAAAAGTTGAAAATTGAACCTTTAAAAATCTTTTAAATCCTGGGGTAATGGTTGAGGTATCGACTTTTCAGGACCGTCCGTCATCCACCAGGCAGCTCGTGCTGTGCATCATAAAGAAAGGACGTCTCCATTTATTTTGAGACGTCCTTTTTATGATTATTTATTTTTCAATACCAGCTTTGCAACACATTCTACCAGTTATGATTAAATGTCCGATAAATAGCAAAGTAACCATTAGTAACGATTATTATATTGTTTAAATTGGCGGCTATCAATCGACTCTGTTCCAACTCCTCATTAACCTAAACGAATGTGGTAACTGAGAGACTGTTTTTTTATTTCATCATATTTTTATAATTCTAGGATGCTAATAAAGTGACTGAAGAAAATGCATCACCTTACTAGGTTCCATACGTTTTTTATAGTCTGCCTCCACGCTAGCTAAACGGATAATTCCTGCTTTATCGATTACATAAGTAGCTGGTACTGGAAGTTCCCAAGAATGGTCACCATTAAATGTTTCGAGTGATATATCAAGCGATCTGTAGATAGGATACACATACTCAGGCAATTTAAATTTCAGATTATATTTTTCAGCAGTTTTATTTTGTAAGTCGCTTAAAACATGGAAATTTAATTCATTTTTATCTTGTACAGATGCAGAATAGTTTGGAGTTTGCGGGCTAACTGCAATTAATTGGCCACCAATTGCGTTAATGTCATCATTCATTCGCTGGTATGCTTTCAACTCAAGGTTACAGAATGGACACCATGTACCTCGGTAAAATATAAGAACAACGGGACCTTTCAAAATTTCCTCAGACAAAGTTATCTTTTGTCCTGTAGAATTCACTAAAGTGAAGTCAGGCGCTTTGACTCCAGCTATTAAACCCCTACCCGAATCAGATGTACGTAAATCATGAATGGATTTTTCGAATATATCCAGCACTTCCTTTGGGAGCACCTTTTCCATATGTGTAGCTGCTATATCTAATTCATTTTGCAATTTTTGAAATGGTGTGTTTTTCATTATGTCATCTCCGTATCGTATTATATTTTGTATGTAGTTATACGATACATCTTTATCTAGAAGAAAGATGTAATGTTGTTTACAACTCAATTTGAAAATCTCTATGCTACTTGATACTATCCAGCATTTTTTAGCCTATGAAATGTTCCTCTCCAAAAGCTTTTCTCGATGAATATAGATTGTTTTAAATCCTGTCTTAATGACTTCTTCTTTAACAAGTTCTTGTAAAACCACAGTTACAGCTTCTCTGGTTGCACCAACTAAATTGGCGATTTCTTGATGTGAAAGAGGAAAATCTATTTTGTAATACTCATTATCACCCGTAAGTCCAAACTGATCAGATAGCTTAATAAGCGCATATAAAACTTTGTCATGTAGTTTCCCAAGAGCTAGATTTTGCGTTAATTGACTCATACCGATAATTCGATTACTTAGTACTTTTAATAATGTCATCATAAATTGAGGCCGCTGAATTAAAAAATTTTCAAATCTTTCCTTATTCATCAAACAAATGTGGCTTTCCTCTATCGTTTCAATATAATTCTCTCGAGTACCAAATGAAATAATATCCATTTCCCCAAATACATTACCTTCGTTAAGTATATCCGAAGTAAACTGCTTACCTTGTGCATTTACTTTATACAGGCGCAACTTCCCCCTTTTAACAAAGTATAGCCCCTCCGAAAAAGTTTCTGGTGTTTGAATAAAAGTGTTTTTCGGAAAGGTCGTTATTAAAGTTAATTGTTCCATCTCTATTAAATCTTCCATCGAGAGCGAATTAAGCAGATTAAATTGTGATAAGTATTGAATGTTATCCATTTTTCCTCCTTATAATTGCATGAGCCCCCAAGACTATAACACAATGTAAACATATTGAAATCAATCAATAATTGGTGACAGTCACTCAACGTTTTTCATTTTGTTTTTCAAATGTTGAGCTATTCTTATTAGAGAAGAAAACTGTAGCAATAGGTATCAAAAAAGAAAAAAGCGCAGTCTACAAAATGCAGACTACGCCTAATCAAGTCGCCAAAATTTACAAAGGAAATATCATTTTTGATGTTCTGCTTTAAGAACCATGGAGCAAACACATTCTACCTGTGCCGTTTGTGAGAACATATCAACAGGTTGAATGTACTCGACATGATAAAGCTTCGATAGTTGCTGTAAATCCTTCGCTAATGTAGATGGATTACAAGAAGTATAAACAAAACGCTTTGGTTTAAGCTTAAGCACGGTTTGGATAAACTCGGGTGCTAGACCTGTACGTGGTGGATCTACTGTAATAACATCTGGTGTAAAGCCTTCTTTGCGCCATTTTGCTAAGACACTTTCAGCAGTACCAACAGCATATTTGGTATGCTTGAAGCCATGGTTGCGCGCATTTTTACGGGCATCTTGAATGCTTTCGGGAATGACATCCATCCCTCGAACTTCTTGCGCTTGATCTGCTAGCCAAAGTCCCACAGTCCCAACTCCACAATATGCATCCACTATTGATTCTTTACCAGTTAATGCAGCTGCTTTTTTAATTTCATTATAGAGATGAACTGTTTGTGTAGGGTTAAGCTGGAAGAAAGCACGAGCCGATAAGTCAAAGGCCAATTCGCCAAGCTCTTCATGTATCGTTTCTTTACCGTCAAGAACTATTGTCTCATCACCAAAAATTAAAGAGGTTTTCTCACGATTAATATTTTGTGCAATGGAGACAATGCTCGGATCGATTTTTTTAATCCGTGTAATCAGTTCAGCTAAATGAGGAATTTCTTTACGGGTAGTTACAAGTACAACTTGTGTTTCGCCTGTACGAATCCCTGTACGTACTACGATTGTACGCACTAAGCCATCAAGTGTTCGTCCATCATAAATAGTGATATTTAATTTTTGTAAAATCTTACGTGTTGCAACGGTAACTTTAGAAGTGACAGGGTGCTGCACAAGGCAATCGTTAATATTTAGAAGCTTATTACTGCCCTCAACAAATAAGCCTGCATATACTCGCTTGCCTTCCTTACGCACTTGGAATTGACTTTTATTACGATAATGCCAAGGATTATCCATTCCAAGTGTTTTTCGTACTTCCACCGTTTCAGCTAGAGGTTTCGCATAACGCTCTAAAGCTTGGATGACAATATCACGTTTTTCCGATAGCTGTTTTTCGTATGTCATATGTTGAAGCTGACAGCCACCACATTCATTGTAGACTGGACAAGGTGCTTCCTGACGGTGCTTAGAGACTTTACGAATGGATAAAATCTCAGCTTCAGCAAAATTATGTTGTGTCTTCGTAACCTGAGCTGTAATTTCTTCGCCAGGAATAGCTCCTTTGACAAATACTACATTTCTTTTATAAAAACCTACACCTTCTCCATTGATGCCAAGCCTTTTTATTATTAGTGGGAATTGTTGTCCCACGGTCATTGTTGTTTGCTGCGTCAAACGTTCCACGTCCCTGCTTTATAATGTCATCTCCCCATTATAACGAAGGAGCAGACGATTGCAAAGCAACAGGAAAATCTTCATATTCTAATACTAAATCATCAAGTGATAAGAAGGTATAGCCTTGCTTTTTGGCCTCTGCAATAAACATTGGCAAAGCTTCGGCATTATCTTGTGCAACAGTATGCATTAAAATAACGGCACCTGGATGCAATTGCTCCATGAGCGCATTATAGGCATAATCTGCACCACGTCGTTCATCTTTCATCCAATCCTTAAAGGCAACAGACCAAAAAATATGACGATATCCTTCCGCATTTCCTACTTCTAGCAGTTTGGCATTAAAGGTTCCTTCTGGTGGGCGAGCATAGGTTGTGCGGTCTATGCCAGTCAATTCACGTAATTTCCCATCAAACTTTCGCCATTCTGCACGCATGCCCTCTGGTGAAAGTCGAGCCATATTAGGATGACCATACGAGTGGTTGCCAATAGTATGACCATCCTTCACCATCCGTTTTACTAGGTCACTGGCACTGTCTAAATAATGCCCAGTTAAAAAGAAAGTGGCAGGTACATCTTCTTTTTCCAATGTATCCAAAATACTTTCGGTAAAGCCGTTTTCATAGCCATTATCAAATGTTAGGTAAGCAATTTTTTTATCTGCCTTGCCTTTATAAATAGCCCCGTATTTATCAAGTAATTGATCAAGCTGTGCACCAGCTTCTGCCTGTTCACCATTTTTTGCACGTTTAAAGCCCCAATGATGTTCATCAGAACCTGCAGCAAAATATGGATTAATGCTAATACCTGCGGCAATAATAAATGTAGCGATTACCGCACCTACAATATGTTGTTTCCACATAAAAAACGCATCCTTTCTTTTTCATTAGGATGCGTAAAATAGCTATAAATTATCCACTAATTCTGAGCAATTAATAAGTCTTCAAGTGCTTCTGTTAAATGCGGATATTTAAATATGAAATGATGCTCTTCTAACACTGCTGGTCGTACATGTTGACCCTCTAAAACAAGAGTGCTTTGTTCTCCAAGCGCCAAACGTATTGCAAAACTAGGAACAGGCAGCCAATGTCGTCTGTTCATGATCATTGCGATTGATTGCCCGAATTCTTTCATGCGCGTCGCATGAGGTGCGGTTACATTGAATGGTCCATGAATATTTTCATGAAGGATTGCGAAATATAAAGCACGTGCCACATCTTCAATATGTACCCACGAAAGCCATTGCTTACCAGATCCGATTGTTCCGCCAACATGCATTTGATATGGTAATAACATTGGTGGTAATGCCCCGCTCTCTCTACCTAAAATGACCCCAAAGCGTGCAAGGGCGACACGAATTCCTAATGGTTCTGCTCGTTTTGCATGGCGTTCCCAATCATGAACGGTCGTGCCTAAAAAATCGTTCGCCACATCAGTAAATGTTTCATCATAAATAATCTCTGAAGAATGGGGGTAAAAACCTACGGCACTTGCATTAACAAGGACTTTAGGTTTTTTCGTGAGCTTTTCCATTATGCGCACGATTTCAAGTGTCGCATGCATCCGACTCCAATAAATATCCTTCTTTTGTTTGTTTGTCCATCGACCATTGTTTAAAGAAACTCCCGCTAAATTTACAAAGGCATCTGCTCCTTCTAATGCCTCTATTGGTAGGGCTTCATCCTGCAACCATTGTACATAATGAATGCCATTTTTTTCGGAAGGTGCACTCCGAGTTAAGACAAAAATATTATGACCGTTTTCCTCTGCTAGCTTGATAAAAGCTTTTCCCACAAAACCAGTTCCACCCGCAATCACAATTTTCATAAGAATCACCCCATTTTTCAAAAATTACACTTACTAATAATTGTATCATTTAACACGTATGTGAACATCTAAAGTACCCCTAGAAGATGGGGGATGAATAGCATCGAATAACGGATACCATAAAAAGAAATGTTATAATGGACAGGTGAGGTGTTGGCTATGCGTATGATTACAAAAATTGCACGTCAAAAAAACAATCCTGAACGTTATAATATCTACTTAAATGAAGAATATGCATTTCCTGTTGACGAGGCTATTCTGCTTCAATTTGGTTTAACAAAGGGGAAGGTTCTCGATGAATTTGAAATTCAGGAAATTGCCTACGAGGATGAAATACGGAAGGCGTTTAATAAAGGATTAAACTTTCTTTCTTATCAAATGCGAAGTGAGCACGAGGTGAAGAAAAAACTTCTTACTTTAGAATTTGGTGAAGCGGTAGCTTTAGAAGCGATTCAGAAATTAAAATCGTATGGCTTTATAAATGATGAAAACTATACCAAAGCTTTACTGGATACAAAAAAGGCGACAATGAAAAAGGGACCGAGAGCTATTAGACAAGACCTCATTAAAAAAGGAATTGATAAAAACCTTCAAGATGAGGTACTTGCCACATATAGTTTGGAAGAACAAATCAAATTGGCCTTACAGTTGGCGGAAAAAATTGTACGTTCAGAAAAAAGAAAGACCCCAGCACAAGTAAAGGCTAAAATTCAGGATTATCTGTTAAGAAAAGGCTATGCATTTCCGATTGTAGAAGAGGTGCTTAATCAAATAGAGCTTGAGCAAGATGAAGAAAACTGGCAACCATTACTCGAAGCACAAGGCGAAAAAGTTTGGAAAAAGTACGTATCGAAGTATACTGGTTATGAGCTAAAAATGAAGGTGAAGCAGACGCTCTATCAAAAGGGTTTTCCTATAGAAGTAATAAACCGTTTTATAGAAGAGAAGGAGAATGAAGAATGAACGAAAAGAATTATGCTGCTATGTCTGAGCATGAACTGCGTGAGGAAATTGCGTTTTTAAAAGAAAAGGCACGAAAGGCAGAGCAGCTTGGGATCATTAATGAATTTGCTGTATATGAGCGTAAAGCATTAATGGCAGCGGCTTATTTAGTAGATTTAGACACAATTGTGCCTGGTGAAATGTATCGTATTGATCGTTCAGATAATGAATTTTTCCAAGTTGATTATTTAAAGGGACGCTTTGCATGGGGACATCGTTTAGGCGGTGACAAATATCAAGAGGCATTACCTGTATCTATGCTGTCTCCTGTAAAGGTGGGCAAATAAGTGGAGGGGAAAATTGAAAAATTGACAGCAGAACTGCTGGCAAAAAATCCACAAATGTCAGTTGGACGTGCCCGTGTCTGGGTTGAATTATTATGGAGCGACTTTGAATCAACTTCAGCCAAAGCAGGATATGATTATCGTGGGGCAGATTATACAGAAAATCTTGTCCGCCAATTAATTACAAGCTATGGTGATAAACTACATGCCTTTGCAGGGCGCAATCCAAAATATGCCCATCTCCTAGATGCTAGCGATGATATGATACAATAATAAAACCCTGACCAATGTTGGTCAGGGTTTACTGCTTAATTACTTGCACCAATTTGTAATTTTTTCTGAAGCTTATCTTCTGTAAAAATCCAACCCGTGTAAGATGTAACGATTTCATTATCGTCATTTAAATGTGCTACTGCCACAAAGGGGTAGCGATTGTCACTCCGATAACGCAAGTCGATTAAACGTACCTCCAATAAGCCGTTTTCTAGCTCAGAAATCTCCCATCGGTACATCGGGGAGAACGACACGAAGGCAGCTAAGTTAGGGTCTTTCATGGCTGCATGAATAAGGGCAGTTTGAGGTAAAGGTTTAATTTCGAATTTATCATAAATATTAACAGTCCTGCCATAAGCCCGCCCAACATAATAATGTGTTTTAGACTTGGCGGCAATTCGCCAATGGAAGAAGCGCATAGTTGGTGCTACGATAACATATTCTTCATCTTGTATCGTGCTGTGGACTGCATTTTTTACTGCTTTTTGAACAGCGAATCGTAACAGATAATAAATCACGATAATGATATACATGATGCTAAATGTCCAAACAGGATTGGCTCCAAAAGCCCATAATACAATACCCATACAATGCAAGGAAAAAATAATTGGATCAAATGTATTGATGACACCTAATGCAACCCATTTTCTGGAGAAAGGCCGTATTGCTTGTGTGCCGTACGCATTAAAAATATCGACAAAGACGTGAAGAGCGACAGCTAAAAATGTCCAAAGCCATAAATGAAACACATTTACGTCTTGCAAAATAAGGGAAATAACAGCTGTAATTAAGATTGGCCATATAGCTACTGCTGGTAGTGAATGTGTAATTCCGCGATGATGTCGAATATAGATAGCATTATTGCGTAGTTTTAGCACAGTATCAACATCCGGAGCTTGTGAGCCAATTATCGTACCTGCCATGACGGCAGTAAAGGTCATTGAGTGATTTGCTACTATAGGGTCGGCTAATGCAAGACCGCCAAGGGCAATACCCATAACGAAATGTGTACCTGAATCCAAAAATATCCACTCCTAGTATGCAGTAAAATCGAGTACAATTTGCATACATCTTTATTTCATTTATAAATAACTTTATTCAATTTTTAGTATGGTGACATTCGATAATGACGAATATTGTAAGTTATGGACGAATGTTCATTCTTTATTAATTGTATACCCTTTTCAACATAAATTAAATCGTAAAAACTTTGGAGGTCACTGTGAATTACCCATATGTAACAGAATTTCGACATTCTTTAGTCGAATGGTTTAACGCTGAGAAACGCGACTTACCGTGGAGACATACTACAGACCCCTATAAAATTTGGGTTTCTGAAGTGATGCTACAGCAGACACGTGTCGACACAGTTATTCCTTATTACAATCGTTTTATGGAAAGTTTTCCAACATTAGATTTGCTTGCAGAAGCTCCGCAAGATTATTTATTAAAGCATTGGGAAGGACTTGGCTATTATTCACGAGCGCGTAATTTACAGGCAGGTGCACGTGAGGTTTTAGAATATTACGGAGGCGTGGTCCCCGATAATCGCCATGAAATATCAAAATTAAAAGGTGTTGGACCGTATACCGCTGGTGCTATTTTAAGTATTGCCTATAACAAGCCCGAACATGCAGTAGATGGCAATGTTATGCGCGTATTAAGCAGAGTGCTGAATATAAGTGAGGACATAGCCATACCAAAAACCAAAAAAATTTTTGAAGCTGCAGTGGAGGAGCTTATTGATCCTACTAATGCATCTTCCTTTAACCAAGGCTTAATGGAACTAGGGGCACTTATTTGTACACCTACGTCACCAAAATGTTTATTATGCCCTGTGCGAGAGTATTGTACAGCGTTTAATGAAGGTGAACCGGAAAAACTGCCAGTTAAATCGAAAAAAATAAAGATGAAGCATTTGAGTTATGATATTCTGGTCTGTCAAGATGAACAAGGACGTTTTTTAATGGAGCAACGTCCTGAAGAAGGGTTATTAGCTAATCTTTGGCAATTTCCAATGTTTGATACTAGTCAGGTTTCAGTAGAAAGCTTCTTAAAGGAATATTCCATCAGTGTACAAGCTAAGCATGAACTGCTTACGTTTAAGCACGTGTTTTCACATTTAACATGGCATGTAAATAGTTATTATATGAAGTGTGGATTTACATCGATGGGCGATTGGTTCACTCAAGAACAAATAGAACAATTGCCGATGCCTGTTCCCATGTTAAAAATTTGGGAAGAGGTAAAAAAATAAACAGGAAAATAAATCCTACTTTAAACGATAAATTAGTGAGCATAAAATTCATCACCTCGGTACACAATAATTAGCGTGGAGGTGAATGAATAATGAAAAAGCAAAACAACCAAAATTTCCAACCGAATAAAAACATGCAACGTCAAAGTGAAGAATTTGGTTATGAAACGGACGTAAATGAAGTGCAAAAGCAAAATGCTAAAGCAGAGCAAAAGAAAGCTCCAGCTTCAGGTCGTTTCTCTAAAACTAACCAAGATTTAGGTGAGTAACACTTTGTAATTGCATAATTGCATTTACCTCTAAGGGGCTGTCTAAAAATCCGAAAAGATGAAAAAGACAGCTCCTTTCTATATTCATTTAAAAAACCAAAAAATACCAAAATGGCGGAGCTTCTAATAAATTTTGCTTAAAGTTAACGAAATTTTATACAAATTCAAAATAGCGTAGTGAAATTTGTGGTTTTCTAACTACACCTTTCGCGTACACATTGCTATAATATACTAGAGACTGCTAGATTTAGGTAGCATAGACGAAAAGGTGGGCTTCAAAATGGCATTACCAGTAGAAGGAGAAACGATACAAATACATAGTTATAAACACAATGGCCGCATCCACCGTGTTTGGCAAGAAACGATGGTTTTAAAAGGAACAAAAAATATTGTGATCGGTGCGAATGAACGGACACTTGTGACAGAATCCGATGGTCGTACATGGCTAACGAGAGAGCCTTCTATTTGCTATTTCCATGCGGAACACTGGTTTAACATCATCTGTATGCTACGAGAAGACGGTGTGTATTATTATTGCAATCTAAGCTCACCATTTGTGTTCGATAATAATGCCATTAAATATATCGACTATGATCTAGATATTAAAGTTTTTCCTGACATGTCTTATACGCTCTTAGATGAGGATGAATATGAGCTTCATCGTAAGGAAATGTCTTATCCTGATGTGATTGATAAAATTTTAAAGCGCAATGTCGATAAGTTAATAAGCTGGATTCAACAAAAAAAAGGACCATTTGCACCCGATTTCATCAATGTTTGGACAAATCGTTACAAGTTCCAGCTTGATATGCAGTCAGATGATTGTTAGTGACACCTATTAGTTAACTAATAGGTGTTTTATATTGCCTCTTTTAGCCACTCTTAATGAGCATCTTCCACACTGTTAGGGAAGGTACATACAAAATAGTTAGCGGTAAAGTCATCATAACTGTATTTTAATCAAAATATTGCTATAATACATAGGGCATTCATCAATGGATGCCTGTTTCTTTTTGTAAGGATGTGATGAAAACTTGGGAAGCATAAAGCGATATATGCGCTTTGTAAAACCATATTCTTGGGAAATCGTTCTAACGATTGTTATTGGTATAGTTAAATTTGCTATTCCATTATTTATTCCATTACTCATTAAAATTGTGTTGGATGATATTATTGCTGCGGACGACTTAACAAATGGAGAAAAAACAAAAGAGCTGTTATATTGGCTGGGCGGAACGATTATTGTGTTCTTTATTATACGTCCACCAATCGAGTACTATCGTCAATATTTTGCACAACATGTTAGTAATAAGGTGCTGTTTGATATTCGGAAGGAAATCTACGCACATTTACAACGATTAAGCTTAAAATATTATGCCAATACACGTGCTGGTGATGTTATTTCTAGGGTCATCAATGATGTTGAGCAAACGAAGAACTTTGTGATGACGGGTTTAATGAATGTGTGGCTAGACCTTGCAACCATTGTGATTGCAGTAATTATTATGCTAACCATGGATATTAAGCTCACATTAGTGGCCTTATTAGCGTTCCCGTTTTATGCATTGAGTGTGAAGTACTTTTTTGGAAAACTGCGGGACTTAACACGTAAACGTTCTCAAGCACTTGCAGGTGTACAAAGCTATTTACATGAACGAGTAGCTGGTATGAGTATTATAAAAAGCTTTACGCTAGAAAAGCATGAACAAACATTATTTGATGAAGCAAATGGGGAGTTTTTAGAGAAGGCCCTTGATCAAACAAAATGGAATGCTAAATCCTTTGCTGTTGTAAATACTATTACAGATGTAGCGCCTTTACTAGTTATTGCTTATGCAGGTTATGAAGTCATAAATGGTACTTTATCTGTTGGAACAATGGTTGCCTTTATCGCGTATATCGAACGATTGTATGGCCCACTTCGCCGTCTTGTTAGTTCTTCAACAACTTTGACACAATCCATTGCATCCATGGATCGAATGTTTGATTTAATGGATGAACCATATGAAGTGAAAAATAAAGTTGATGCGCGAGATTTACCATCCGCTACGGGAGAAGTTCGTTTTGACAATGTATCTTTCCAATATGAAAAAGAAGGAGTATCTATTTTAAATAACATAAATTTCACTATAAAACCTGGTGAGACTGTCGCCTTCGTTGGAATGAGTGGAGGCGGTAAATCCACCATTATTAGCTTAATTCCTCGTTTCTATGATGCAACCGATGGTGTCGTAACGATTGATGGACAGGATGTACGTGATGTTACATTGCATTCACTACGTTCTCAAATAGGAATTGTCCTCCAAGATAATATACTTTTCAGTGACTCCGTTAAAGAAAATATTTTAATGGGAAAACCAGATGCTACAGATGAGCAAGTGATAGAGGCTGCCAAAGCAGCGAATGCCCATGATTTTATTATGACTCTGCCAAATGGTTATGACACTAAAGTAGGTGAACGAGGAGTAAAACTATCAGGCGGGCAAAAACAACGAGTTGCCATCGCTCGAGTATTTTTAAAAAATCCTCCGATTTTAATTCTTGACGAAGCAACTTCAGCGCTCGATTTAGAGAGTGAAGCATTGATTCAGGAATCATTAGAGGAGCTAGCTCATGAGCGAACAACTATAATTATTGCTCATCGTCTTTCGACCATCACTCATGCTGACAAAATTTTTGTTATAGACCATGGTCAATTAATCGAAAACGGTAATCATGAGCAATTAATGACAAAGCAAGGGACATATTATGATTTATTCCAAGTGCAACATTTGGAGTAATAGTAGTGAATTTACACAGAAATCATCAATTGTGAAATTTTTTTCAAAAAAAGTCTTTCATTTTTTAAAAATGGAAGGCTATTTTTTTTTGAAAATCTATATAAAAATATTACTTTATAAGATGTAATTAATACTGAAGGCGAATGATGCAGAAAAACTACGTAAATTGCAGAATATTAATGATTGAAAGAGTGATGATTTTTAGTTAGAATTATCTGAAAATAGGGAATTTAACAAAAGTTATAGCATTCTGTTAATATAATTTATACAATTAAGTAAAATATAGGTAGGGTGGGACGTTGCGCATGAGGAAAAAGCTACTAGAAATAAAAGGTTTAAGAACAACCTTTTTCACAGATAATGGACAAATTCCTGCTGTAGATGATATCGATTTTTCTGTCCAAGAAGGAGAAATATTAGGGATTGTCGGCGAATCGGGAAGTGGTAAAAGTGTTACGTCACTGTCCATCATGGGATTAATTCCATCACCACCAGGCAAAATAACAGGTGGTGAAATATTGCTAGATAATAAAAATCTAGTGAATTGTACAGAAAAACAAATGCAGAAAATACGTGGAAAAGACATAGCTATGATTTTTCAGGAGCCTATGACTTCACTAAATCCGTTGTTTACAATAGGTGATCAGTTAAAGGAGGCCATTTTAATCCATAATCCAAAATGGTCGAAAAAGAAAGCGTTTGCCAGAGCTGTTGAAATTATGAAACTTGTAGGGTTACCACGTGCTGAGGACTTACTAAAGGATTATCCGCATCAGCTATCGGGTGGTATGCGACAACGGGTCATGATTGCTATGGCACTTGTCTGTGATCCACAGGTTTTAATTGCGGACGAACCGACAACTGCTTTGGACGTTACGATTCAAGCTCAAATTTTACAGCTAATGAAGGACTTAAATAAACGATTGAATACAGCAGTCCTGTTAATTACACATGATCTAGGTGTTGTAGCAGAAACATGTGAGCGTGTGATTGTCATGTATGCTGGACAAATTGTAGAAGAAGCACCGATTCAAGAAATATTCTCTAATCCGAAGCATCCCTATACACAAGGTCTTATTCAATCAGTGCCTGATATGCGTTTTAAAAAGGATAATTTATATTCGATCCCTGGAAGTGTACCAAAACCAGGAAGTATTCAAGTAGGGTGTCGTTTTGCGGCACGCTGTGAATACGCAATGGAACGTTGTTTACAGGAAACACCACCTTTATTTGAAGCAGCAGAGCAGCATAAATCGAGATGTTTTTTACTAGAGAAGCAGGAGGTGGAGCAACGTGTCGAAAGTGTTATTAAAGGTTGATGGCTTAAAGAAATATTTCCCGATCCGCAAAGGAGTCCTAAATACACAAACAGGGGATGTAAAGGCAGTAGATGATGTTTCCTTTGAAGTTTTTGAAGGAGAAACATTAGGGATTGTTGGTGAGTCAGGCTGTGGTAAATCGACAACAGGTCGTTTACTAATGCGGTTACTAGAGCCTACTGAAGGAAACATTGAATTCGCAGGTAAAATGATTTCAGAATTATCCAATAATGAAATGAGGAAGGCGCGTAGAGATATTCAAATGATTTTTCAGGATCCCTATGCTTCATTAAATCCTCGCCATAACATTGGCAAAATATTGGAGGAGCCTCTTATTGTTCATGGGATAGGTAATGCAAAGGAGCGAAAACAGAAAGTGTTGGAGCTACTTGAGATTGTTGGATTGGATGAATATCATATCAAACGCTATCCCCACCAGTTTAGTGGTGGTCAGAGGCAACGAATTGGCATCGCGCGTGCGTTAATGACCAATCCTCGTTTGCTCATTGCGGACGAGCCGGTATCGGCATTGGATGTGTCCATACAGGCACAAGTATTAAATCTATTGCAAAAGCTGCAAAAGGATTTAAAGCTAACCTATATTTTTATTTCTCATGATTTAGGGGTTGTGCGCCATATTAGCAATCGTGTGGGCGTCATGTATTTAGGTAAATTAGTAGAGTTGACAGCGAGTGAGGGCTTATATGCTGAACCGCTTCATCCATATACACAAGCACTCTTATCTTCGGTCCCAGTGCCAGATCCAACGTTTGAACGTGAACAAATTATTATTACTGGAGATATTCCAAGTGCATCCAATCCGCCGAGTGGCTGTACATTCCATACGCGATGTCCTTTTAAAATGGAACAATGCTCACAGGTAGTACCTAAAATGCAAGAAGTGAAACCAGGTCATTATGTTGCTTGCCATCTATATGAGGCACTCCAACATTAAATGATATAAAAACCACATAGGGGGAAATTGAATGAAGAAAAAGAAGCTCTGGACTTTAGGTGTAATGCTGCTCCTTATTCTCTCGACGATCTTAGCAGCTTGTGGCGGCTCTGATACAAAGGATACGGGTAGTAAAGATACTTCAACTGGTGGCGATACAGCTAGCAGTGGCGATCCAAAAATTTTAGTGTATGGTCGTGGAGGAGATTCTGTAGCACTTGACCCTGCTGTTGTCACAGATGGTGAATCCTTTACGGTGACAGCTAATATTTATGAAACATTAGTAAACTTTGGTGAAAAAGATGTAACGATTCAGCCAGGTTTAGCAAAATCATGGGAGGCATCAGAGGATGGTTTAACATATACTTTCCAGCTAGAGGAAGGTGTAAAATTCCATGATGGCACAGCTTTCAATGCTGAGGCTGTTGTTAAGAATATTGAGCGTTGGAAATCAGGCGCAGATAAACACCCTTACTTTAGTTCGCAATTTCTAATTGGTGACAAGCAAATCATTGAATCAGTAACTGCAGAGGGTGACTATACAGTTGTCTTTAAATTAAGCCAACCACAAGCACCATTCCTGAAAAACTTAGCAATGTCTCCATTTGCGATTGCTTCTCCAACAGCATTTGAAGCAGATGAAGAGGGATTGTCAGCAAATCCTGTAGGAACTGGCCCATTCAAATTTGTTAGCTGGGTACGTAATGATTCAATAACAATTGAGAAAAACCCTGATTACTATATTGATGGCTATCCTAAATTAGATAAAGTGATTTATCGTTCTATTCCAGAAAACTCTGCACGTTTAAATGATTTATTAGCAGGCAATATCGATGTAGCTGATGGCATTAGTCCATCTGATAAAGCAACTATCGAGGGAGATGCTAATTTACAATTAATTGAGCGTCCATCTATGAATGTTGGTTATTTAGGTTTAACAGTAACACGCCCTCCATTTGATAATGTAAAAGTGCGTCAAGCAGTTAACTATGCAATTAATAAACAAGCATTAGTGGATGCATTTTATGAAGGGCTAGCAGAGCCAGCGAAAAACCCAATGCCACCAGTAATTTCTGGTTATAACGATGAAGTTACAGGCTATACGTATGATCCTGAAAAGGCGAAAGCATTACTTGCTGAAGCAGGCTATGATGGTAAGGAAATTGAGCTTTGGGCAATGCCAGTACCACGTCCATACATGCCGGATGGACAAAAAGTGGCAGAAGCGATTCAAAAGAACTTAGAGGATGTAGGCATTAAATCCAAAATTGTATCGTTTGAATGGGCTACTTATTTAGAAAAAGCACAAAATGGTGAAGCTGATGCATTCTTACTTGGCTGGACAGGTGATAATGGGGATGCGGATAACTTCCTATATACTTTATTAGATGGAGATAATATTGGCTCTAATAACTATACATTCTATGACAATCAAGAATTACACAAGTTGTTAACAGCTGCTCAAACTGAAGTCGATGAGGACAAGCGTAATGAACTTTATAAGCAAGCTCAGGTAATTATTTCTGAGGACGCTCCATGGGTTCCACTTGCTCACTCTACGCCAATTTTAGCTGCTAACAAGAAAGTGACAAATTATATTGCGCATCCTACTGGCTCTGACCGTTTAGATGCGGTAGATATTCAACAGTAATTTTATGTTTAATTGAATAAGTGAATTAGAGAATCTGCTTGCTTTTCTGCGGGTAAGCCGTGGAATTCTAGCAGATTTTTTTCTAGTAAAAGAAAACCAAATTATTTCTCCTGTATGAAAGATCACTCATCTAAACATTCAAAACCGTTTGGTGAAGGCACAACCTTTCAACAGAATATAAAGACTTCAAAGTAGATTATGAAAATCATAGAGAGGTGATGAACATGCTTCACTATATGGGGAGACGTTTACTTCAACTAATCCCAGTTTTGCTTGGAATGACTTTTATTGTCTTTATGTTAATACGAGCAATACCTGGTAATCCCGCTCAAGTTATTTTGGGACAACAGGCGACAAAAGAGGCGGTCGAGGCATTAAACGCAAGTTTAGGATTAGATAAACCTTGGTATACACAATATTTTAGTTATTTGGCAGGCATTTTTCAGGGAGATTTAGGGGTTTCCTTACGTACAAAATTACCTGTATCAGACGAAGTTTTCCCATACTTAGCAGCAACAGCTGAACTAGCCTTTTTTGCGATGATTATTGCGATTGTTATCGGTGTAAATGCTGGTATTATTTCTGCGTGGTTCCAAAATTCTTGGTTTGATTATACAGCGATGATTGTCGCATTAATCGGTGTTTCTGTACCGGTGTTCTGGCTTGGCTTGATGGAGCAATGGACATTTAGTAGCAAGCTTGGATGGTTGCCTACCTCTGGTCGAGAAGATGTGCGAAATCCTATAACCGCCATAACCCATTTTTATTTATTGGATACGCTCATTCAAGGTCGCTTTGATCAATTCGTCGAAGTCCTAAAGCGACTCATATTACCAGGTGTCGCACTGGCAACTATTCCGATGGCTATTATAGCCAGAATTACAAGGTCTTCTATGCTGGAAGTTATGCGCTCAGATTATGTCCGCACTGCAAGAGCAAAAGGCCAAAAAATGTTTATTGTTGTTTATAAGCATGCATTGAAGAATGCCGTTATTCCTGTGTTAACGGTAATTGGTCTACAAACAGGATTACTGCTAGGTGGTGCCATTTTAACAGAGACGATTTTTAGTTGGCCAGGAATTGGTCGTTATATTTATGATGCGATTGGCTTCAGGGACTATCCTGTTATTCAATCAGGAATTTTAATCGTTGCATTTATTTTCATCATGATTAACTTAATCGTGGATTTACTGTATACAGTCGTCGATCCGCGTATTAAATACAAATAGAAGGGAGTTGCAATGATGACTGGAGCAATCGATATAAAAAAAGAAGCAGCACCAGTTCCAGAAAGGGCAGTAGGTCCATGGCTCGAAGGCTGGCGTAGCTTTAAAAAGAGCAAAGTGTCACTAGTGGGCGCCGGGATTGTTATATTTTTCGTTTTACTGGCTATCATTGGTCCGTTCATTGCACCACAGGGCATCAATGAACAAGATTTAACGAAGCGTTTACTGGCACCATCCGCTGATCATTGGTTTGGAACGGATGATTTTGGAAGGGATATCTTTTCGCGAATCATTCATGGCGCAAGAATATCGCTTTGGGTAGGCTTTTTCTCCGTTATTTTATCCGTTATAATGGGTAGTTTACTTGGCATCATTGCAGGTTATTATGGAAAATGGATCGATACGATTATTTCGCGTATTTTTGATATTATGCTAGCTTTCCCGAGTATGCTACTAGCGATTGCAGTAGTATCAGTGCTAGGTCCATCTTTACAAAATGCATTAATTGCTATTGCCATTATTAACGTACCGAACTTTGGACGCTTAATCCGCTCAAAAGTATTAAGTGTCAAAGAAGAGGAATATATTGTAGCAGCAAAGGCAATTGGCATGCGTGATTCACGAATTCTGTTTTCTCATATATTGCCGAATTCAATCACTCCGATTATTGTACAGGGGACGCTTGCTATTGCAACTGCCATTATTGAAGCGGCGGCATTAGGTTTCCTTGGGCTAGGCGCGCAAGCCCCAGCACCCGAATGGGGAAAAATGCTTGCCGATGCAAGGAAGTTTTTATTAAATGCACCATGGACAATGATTTTCCCAGGGATAGCGATTATGTTAACGGTTCTTGGCTTTAACTTAATGGGGGATGGTTTACGTGATGCACTAGATCCGAAAATGAAAAATTAGTAATTAGATTCATGAGCCTTCTACAAGCTAGAAGGTTTTTTTTCGGCTGTTTTGAAAAGGAACTCTTTTACAGTTGAAGCGTCCTTTATAGAAATATTCCTACAAAATAAAATAAAAAAAGATGAACCTTTCGGAGCCATTTATTGAATTTTTTGTCACGTTATTTTAGACTTAAAGTATTGTTGAAAAAGACAATCTAAATGCGTAGATTATGACTTTACATATAGTCTTTCAATTGAAATACATATTTTTAGGAGGGTGTTCAAATTGGCGATTAATTTACAAAAAGGGCAACGTGTTGATTTAACAAAGGGTAACGCAGGATTAAATAAGATTAAAGTAGGGTTAGGGTGGGACCCTGTCGGCCAAGAAAAAAGCGGTGGCTTCCTTGGTGGCTTATTTTCTAGTAGAAATAGTGGCAGTGGTAGAAGCGTTGACTGTGACGCCTCCGTATTAATGCTGCAAGATGATAAAGTTTTAGCTGGGGACGATGTCATTTATTTTGGGAAATTAACAAGTAGCTGTGGTTCTGTTCGACATTCTGGCGATAATTTAACGGGAGATGGCGATGGAGATGATGAAGTAATTACAATTGAGCTATCGTCTGTTCCGACACAATTTAATAAGCTAGTGTTTGTCGTAAACATCTATGATGCGGCAGGTAGAAACCAACACTTTGGTATGATTCGAAATGCATATATTCGTGTGTATGATGACAGGACAGGAAGCGAACTAATTCGCTATAATTTAAGTGATGATTATTCGAATTTAACGACGTTAATCTGTGGTGAAATTTACCGTCATCAAACTGAATGGAAATTCGCAGCAGTTGGTTCAGGAACGAATGATCTTAAACTTGGCGACGTTGTTCGAAGATATCAATAAAATAAACGACTATTTAGGAGGAATAAAAAGTATGGGCATTTCACTACAAAAGGGTCAAAAAGTAGATTTAACAAAAACAAATCCGGGATTAACAAATGTAATTGTTGGTTTAGGTTGGGATACAAATAAATATGATGGTGGAAATGATTTTGATTTAGATTCATCTGTATTTTTACTTGCTGATACAGGAAAAGTAGCAGATCAAAATGACTTCATTTTCTACAACAATACAAAAGGTGGTAATGGGTCAGTTGAACATTCTGGTGACAATTTAACAGGTGTTGGTGAAGGTGACGATGAAGTGGTAAAAGTCGCATTAACTCAAGTTCCTGCACATGTTCAACGACTAGCATTCACTGTAACTATTCATGATGCAGAATCACGTAATCAAAATTTCGGCATGGTATCGAATGCATATATTCGTATTGTAAATGCTGCATCCAACCAAGAACTAATTCGCTTTGATTTAGGTGAGGACTTCAGTATTGAAACAGCAGTTGTAGTCGGTGAATTATATCGTCATAACGGAGAATGGAAATTTAACGCAGTTGGTGCTGGCTATCAGGGTGGCTTAGCTGCTTTATGTAATGACTACGGCTTGAACGTAAACTAAAATTTCATCTTTGGAAAGAAAGGGAGATTTTTGAATGGCTATTCAATTAAGTAAAGGGCAGCGAATTGATTTAACGAAGCAAGACCCTAGTTTAAACAGCATCGGCATCGGCTTAGGCTGGGATGTTAAACAATTTGATGGTGGGCAAGATTTTGACCTTGATGCATCTGTATTTTTACTAGATGCATCGGGCAAATGTCGTAATGAACAAGATTTTATCTTTTACAATAATTTAGCAAGTCCAGATCAATCTGTTGTTCATGCAGGGGATAACCGCACAGGCGAAGGGGATGGGGATGATGAAAAAATCCTCGTCAACTTAAAGCAAGTATCTCCTCAAATTGACAAAATTGTTGTAACGGTCACTATTTATGATGCAGAGGGACGTCATCAAAACTTTGGACAAGTCCTAAATGCTTATGTTCGGTTGACAAATGAAGAGTCAGGAGCAGAGGTATTGCGTTATGATTTAGGCGAAGATTTCAGTATTGAAACAGCCGTAGTATTTTGTGAACTGTACCGTCATAATGGCGAGTGGAAGTTTGCGGCAATCGGCTCGGGCTATCAAGGCGGCTTAGCAGCATTAATCAGCGCATATGGCCTACAGTAACTAGTAAGTTGCAGGTACATGATGAGAATCATGTGTGATGTACTTAATAAATGATTAAGTACATATGCACATTAAAGTATAGGTTCTATTAGTAGGCGGGATTTAGGAATATTTATGATGCGTACTTAATTGAGCGAGTGTCAGAGTTTGAAACGACTGCATATATTTTAAATCCGCTTATTGTACTGAAAATGTTTGGGAGTATTTTTGTATTCCATCCACCACACGAAGTATTTTTCATTATTCTAATTGCTGCGTTCTTATTGACATTTGTTGTACAAAGATGAATAAGAAATCAGCAGTGTAACATGGCACTGTATTGGTCTGTAAGGAACAGGCTGATACAGTGCTTTTTTCACAAAGGCATAATTATTGGAGAGTGGATTAGATGCAACACTTTGCAACAGAAGCAGAGACGATTTTTTATAAAAAGCCGCAGCCTTTTACGAAATGGGCAACGCCAGATATTTTATCCTATGCATTAGGTGCTACTTTGTATATGCCCGCTTCCATGCCTAATATTGTAGGTTTGATCCAATCACAAAAATATAAAGAACTTACGTCACTTGTTATTGATTTAGAGGATGCAGTAGGGGATTCAGAATTAGGTGATTGTGAGGAAAAGTTGATGGAGGACATTAGCGAGTTATATAAACTCTATCAACAAAAACAATTGCAGCTCCAAGATATCCCCTTACTTTTTATTCGTGTGCGTCATGTTGAACAATTTAGTTATTTAACTGCTAGATTAAAAGAAAAGCAGGAAATTTTAACTGGTTATGTCTTTCCGAAATTCACAGCGACGCAGGGAGCACATTATTTTGAGCTTCTTGAGAAAACAATTCAAGAAAATAATCTTACCTTATACGGGATGCCGATTTTAGAAAGCCGGGAGGTTCTATATAAAGAATCTCGTATGGAGGCATTATTAGCCATTAAATCGGTTTTACTGCAGCACAAATCAAGGGTGTTGAATATACGAATTGGTGCTACTGATTTTTGTGGAATTTATGGAATTCGCCGCCGTATGGACTCGACCATATATGATATTAGCGTAATAAGGGATTGTATAGCTGATATAGTGAATATTTTAGGACGTGAGGAAGACGGCTTTGTGATATCTGGGCCAGTGTGGGAGTATTTTAGTAATCAGCGTGTGTTAAAACCGGCATTACGCATGACACCATTTAGTGAAAAAGGTGCGCTTGAAACGAGGAAAGCATTATTAGACGATTGCTTAGATGGACTAATGAAGGAAGTTTTAATGGATAAACAAAATGGAATTGTCGGTAAAACGGTCATTCATCCAAGTCATATCCGTGTTGTGCATGCACTTTACGCTATTTCATATGAAGAGTATTTAGATGCACTTAGTATTGTTGAACATAATGATGGTAGTAAAGGTGTCATGAAAAGTCATTATGCTAATAAAATGAATGAAATCAAACCGCATATGCGATGGGCACAACGCATTTTAAAACAGGCACATGTCTATGGCGTTTATCATGAATCTATGGATTTCGCCTCACTATTATTAAATTCTGAACTAGGTGGTCATATGTATGCAACAACAAATGAGTAAACTTACTATTTTACCAAACTATTCAATCGATATTGAAATTACCTATAACCCACACAATTTTGCGCTAACAGATTTATTTCAAATGGCAGCTCGTATAAATAAGAAGAGACAATTTTTATTTGTAAGTACTGTGCTTGGCAAGCATTTGGCTGTTCGCCCACAAATTCCTATACTAACTGGAGCTCTATTAGCTATGATGTACGACCAGCAAGACAGTAGTCAAAAGGTCAATACAATATCGTCTATTGTTCAAGCTTTAAAAGAAGGAATAAATGTAGAGGAACTACAAAATTCTGTGAAAGAAAGTGTAGAGTTAGCACAAGAGACATTGTTTATTGGGTTTGCGGAGACGGCCACTGCACTTGGACATGCCGTATTTAATGCATTTCAATCAAATGCTATGTATATTCATACTACTCGTGAAGTCATTCCTCATATTGAACCATTTGTCACATTCGAAGAAGAACATTCCCATGCGACAAGCCATAGAATTTATACAGAGGAACCTGATGTTTTACAGCAGGCTAAGCGTATCGTGTTAATAGATGATGAGATTACTACTGGGAATACGGTCATCAACATAATTGAAACATTAAAAAAAAAATTTCCTGATGTTAAACAGTACGCTGTCCTATCCATTTTAGATTGGCGATCGGACCAGCAGCGAATGATCTTTCAGCAATTAGAGGGGCAATGGGGGATTTCTATTGAATTCATCTCCATTATGTGTGGGACATTCAATTGTACAGGAGTACCTAGTTTAACAAGTGTACAGCCGAGCATTACGACCATTGCTGCAAGAAACATCAACCTATTGCCCATCAAAGACTCCACTGATCGTCTTTTCTATCATTCAATTGCAGAGAATAGCAAGATGAACAGTCAGCCGTATTTAAAAGCAACAGGGAGATTTATGCTAACATCTAAACAGCATTTTGAACAAAATCACATGTTACAGACTATCGCCAAGCAATTAAAGGAGCTACGAACGGACGGACCAGCTCTTGTGATTGGGACTGGTGAGTTTATGTATGTGCCTATGCAAATTGCCTCTTATTTAGGGAATGATGTTTATTTTCAATCAACAACTCGCAGTCCGATCTATTGTACAGACGATTTAGATTATACGATTACAGAGAAAATAGTATTTGAGAGTCCCGAGAATAATGGGGTCGAAAATTATTTATATAATGTTCAAAGCCAACCGTATACGGAACTTTTTCTACTAGTGGAACGTATAGCAAATAAAGAGGTAGTAGCTCGGATGGTGGCGGCTCTGCAGTCAGTTAGTGAAGCAAAGGTATATGTCATTTGTATGCATGAGTTGGAGGGAGCACGATGAAATCGACTTTACAGCCAGATAGAATGGGTAGCTATGCACAAGAGGACGTTATTTTTTTATTGCGTGATATTGGAAATGTTTTTCTAGAGATGGGTAATGAAAAACGGGAGCAGCTTATTCAAGCAGGTACGCATTATTCTGAAATGCTACCAGTGGAATATCACCCATCAAAAACATATATGAATCTATTTTATAAAACCTTGGATGCTTCCGCGAATAAAATAGCCATAGCTGTTGGGGTAGTAGCAGAACGAATCATTAAAAGTAGAGGATTAGACAATTTAATACTTGTTAGTTTAGCTAGAGCAGGTACACCAATCGGTATTTTAATCAAACGGTACATATCGATGAACTATAAGGTGGATGTGCCACATTATTCGATTTCAATTTTGCGTGGTCGTGGATTTGATGAGGCGGCGATACGTTATATTTTGTCACAACATCCACAAGGCTGTCTTCAATTTATTGATGGTTGGACGGGGAAAGGTGCTATAACGAAAGAATTGATCCACTCTTGCCAAAAATTTAATGGACACTATCAAGCGCAGTTAAATGCTGATTTAGCTGTATTAGCAGATCCAGGGCATTGTGCGACGATTTATGGAACTCGCGAAGATTTTTTAATTCCATCGGCTTGTTTAAATTCAACTGTCTCTGGCTTGGTGAGTAGAACTGTTTTAAATTTGCAGTTTATGGATGAGCACGACTTCCATGGAGCAAAATACTACAAAGAATTAGAAGATATAGATGTCTCGAACTTGTACATAGATCGTATAGTCGCATGCTTCAAACAAGTACAGAGTGAGATTATCAGTCAACTTCAGGACGAAGCCACTTCTCTTATTACTTGGGCAGGTATGAAATCGGTCCAAAATATTCAATTGGATTTTGATATGGATAACATTAACCTTATTAAACCAGGTGTTGGAGAAACGACAAGAGTTTTATTGCGACGAATACCTTGGAAAATCTTAATTAATCCACAGTATATGGATGAGCTAGAGCACATTTTATTATTAGCTCATGAAAAAAATGTAATAATAGAAGAATATTCGCATATGTCTTACGCATGTTGCGGCTTAATAAAAGAATTGTAGAGGAGCTCACCATGATATTATTCACATCAGATTTAGATAGAACACTAATTTATTCTAAACGTATGATGGAAATGTTTCCGCCTATTTCAGATAAAGTGGTCGTTGAACAGAAGGCTAATGAAACGATGAGCATGATGACAAAAGAAACGGCTATTTTATTGCAACAAGTGCATCAGCAAACACTATTTGTCCCTGTTACAACTAGAGCGTTGCATCAATATAAAAGAATTCAATTTATAAATGACTTGAACCCTGCTTTTGCAATTACGAGTAATGGGGGTACAATATTAGAGAAGGGTCAGCCATACGACAAATGGACGAAAACATTAGGTAGTCGTATTGAAGATTCTTCAATTCCGCAAGAGGATATGTCACAACTATTTCAAACCATCAAATCCGATACATGGCTACAACGTTCCTTCTATATAGACGACCTTTTTTATGTCCATCATGTAAATCGGGATGTTTTACAAAAGGATGATTTACACGCCATTGTTCAAGAATTCGATGCCCATGGTTGGTGCGTTCTTCTGCAAGGAAAAAAATTATATTTCATGCCAAAGGTTTTGACCAAGGAAGCTGCAATAGAATATATGATGGAGTTTTGTACATACGATGTGCATATAGCAGCAGGTGATTCTATGATGGATTATGGAATGCTGATGTTGGCTGATGTAGCTTTTACACCAAATCACGGTGATTTAAAGGATAAACAGCCAAAAATACTACATAATACAACATACTCGCCGTATGAGGGGGAAGCATTTACCAAACATTTGCTTCAGACTGTTTTACAGCATGCAACATAACCAGATTTTTCTCTATTATAGGATAGAATTATGGATGGCAAACGAAATTTTTCATAAAGTACATTTGCATTTGTTTGTTTACAACCAAGTTATTATGCCTGCAATCAGATTAGTTTTTTTACATTTTACTTAGTAATGGTGGAATAAAACTTCAGAAAAGTGGAATCCATATTTTACTAGGTTCTATTTTTGGGATGTTACGTATACCTTTTCAAACATAATATACCTGTTGAATTTAGCTTAAGGTTACTGAGGATGATTTTTTTAGGAGGTGGCGTTTGTATGCAAACAATCACAATTAAATCAATAGTCGAGCGTAATCCAGATGATTGGCTACAGGCGTTTCAAGATTCACCAAAGAATCGTGCATTTTATGAGGAAACACCGCAACAAATAAGTTTTAGCCGTATTGCTCTACGTGTTTTAGGAGTACCAATTGAGGAAGATGAGTATTTTAATTTATTATTTACTTTATCTCAAAACCAAAATATTCATATTTTAAGTGAAGAATTAAATAAGCATATTGAACAGAAAGACTTTCAAGCTATACAACAAATTTTATCGCAGCATCAGCAAACACCTAAAGGGCTTACTATTAATCGTTTAGTTGCGATGATGTATGGGTATCAATTGATTCCCAAACATGATGACAGCATTATGAATCGACATTTACAGCTAACGACTATTAAGGTTATAGAATTATTTCAACATCAACAATCGCTAGGCTTACTTTCCAATGAATTTCGCCGTTTTTTAATTGATCTGGTGAAGTGGTTAAAAAACCATTGGATTCAATGGGCTAAAGCTCTGAAGCCTACTGATGATTTTCCTAAAGTTGTTTGGTATGGAGAAGCCACTGTTAGTCAGCGATATTTTCTTTTACTGCTAATGGAACTTGGCTGTGACGTATTAATATTTCATCCAGCAAAAGTCGATGAGTTTGCTGAGTTAGATCCTACTGATTCGTTTTCCGTCAGCTATTCCTATACGAGCCAAACAACATTACAGCCATTTCCTGACAAGCCTCGTGATCGTCAGGCAACTGTAGGGTATCGTTCTAGTCAGCACTTTGAACAATTAATGCATGACCAGCAATCAGGAGTCTATAGACCGTGGCAATTTAAAGACTTTATGCCACGCTCATTAACTTTACGTATGACATATGATGATATTTTTATTTATGCGAAGGAAAAAGCATTGGTAAGACCGCAATTTGATATCAATGGAAATGAAGTAGTGATCCCTGTCATCTTTGCTAAAATCAGTGGAGTCTCAAGCCAGCGTGAGGAATATTGGCACTTAATGCATCAGTTATTAATAAACCCACAAACTATCTTCGTGCAGGAATTCCCTTTTACAAAAACGAGCAAGGCCAACTTTCATTTTCACTATAAACATTGCTTAGTAAATGGTGAACTTTCAGTAGAACGTATTATACAAAGTGATTGGTGGCAGTATGGTGAATTATCGTTGGAGCTACAGCAAGCCATTGCGCATACGATCAAAACATCTTGTGAGCAACCCATGTTAAAACAACAGCCTAATGAGACTTTATATGATTTACAGTTATTTTTATTTAAGCAGCTAACAATGATTCCTCAAGAGATCCTAAGATTATTGCAAAGCTTCGACTATTCACAAGAGATACCGAAGATTGTTTTGTATCAAGCGCCACAGCAACCAGCCTTATCGCGTGAAGATATTGCCTTACTAGCGTTTTTAAATCGGTTCGGGATGGATATCGTTTTTTATAATCCAACAGGTCAATTAGATTTAGAAAAGCACCTGCAAGAGGACACGTACGATGTACATCGTTTAGAGCATATGTTATTTGACTTGCCCTATGAAGAACCACAGCAACAAAAAACGGCACCGGATAAAATTATTAAAAAGCTCTTTAATCGCTTTTTCTGATGATAGGAAGGAGGCGGCGACCATGTCAAACATCCCAATGATGCTTGAGCAGCTGACACAAGAAACAGCAGATGCCGTCAAACAACAATTACGAGAGCATGTAGAGGTCCAACAAATTGCTCATCAGATTGATATAAAAAATCAGCTAGAGCTAATGGCGTTGGGAAAAGAGCCAGCTAACAAATTAGCAAAATTTGCAGATCAAATTTTAGCTATAGTGACCCAATCAGCTACTTTTGAATCCAATGCACTATTTAAACAGCTTGAGGCCATAATGCTGACATTTGATAAAAAAGATTTTACTGTGCAAAAGGGTTTCTTCAAGAAGCTATTTACACGTAAATCCAAAAGTGAAGATGATGTATATGCAAAATACAATGTGCTCGGTAGAGATATTGAGAAAATTCATTACCAATTTGTACTTATGGAAGAGGAATTAGCGAAGGATAATCGATTACTCGCTCGATTATACAAGGAAGATTTGATGTTTTACCTTGACTTAGAAAAATATATCGTAGCAACTGATATGAAATTACATGAGGTGCAAACCACATTAATTCCTATGTATGAAAAACAGGGTGAGGCAGGTAATCAGGTAGCCAAAATGGAGCTTAATCGCTTACAGGCAATTGCAGAACTGCTTCAACAAAAAATAGATGAGTTAGAGAAATCAAGAATGGTTGCCATTTTAACAGCCCCACAAATTGAGATGCTACGTCAGGGGAATAGTGAGTTGATGGAACAGATTAATGGCGCATTTGTTAAAACCATTCCTGTTTTTAAAATGGGGCTGATGAATGCTGTAAATGAAAGACGGCAGCAATTACAAAATCAATCAGCATCCGCCTTTGAAAATCGGATGAAGCAATTTGGAGAAGCTAGCAATGAAGCGGTTCACCTAAGCACGACTCTTGCCCAGCAAGTGGATACAACCCAGACGCTAGAAGAAATGTGGGATACCATTGTTACGGGTATTGCTAATTATCAGCATTTACGGAAAGAGCAGACAGATAAACGTAAGCAAGCTGAGCAGCAATTGCTTGCGTTACGTTCTTAATTTTACCTCTAAGTACATTTTACTTAGGGGTTTTTTCGTATAGTAAAAAGCGACAGATTCGCTGTACATGAATCTGTCGCTTACATGGTTGCTAGATAAATTCTTCTTCAAATTCTACATTAATTTCATGGCCGTGGTAGCTTTGGTATGAAACAATCAGTGTATCTAGATGCTCTAAATTTTCCTCGTAATCTAATATCCTCGATAAAATATAGAGTAAGTGATAGCTGGAAAATTCTGTATCGCCTTCTTCGCGAGCAAAGTTCACTTGCTTGATGAAAATTTCCATTAGTTCATTGCGTTGAACATAGTCGATGCTTTTGCTCCACTCAGAATGCTCAGGCTTTAATTTCCCTGTATATTTTAAGAGCAATTGTTCGTGATACGTTAATAAGGAATCAAGCCGTTCCTGAATCATTAAGTGAAATTGCGTAGGAAGCTTAGCTAATTCGTTTTCGTGATTATGCAATCGTTGTAGCAATTCTAAACTTTTTTTGGAAGTTAAAATCATTTGACGATAGACGACCAATTTACGTGCTTTTACATACTTTTTATTTTTGAAGTAATTACGCTCTTCTTTATATAAGTCATACAGCGTATCCACTCGTAACATACGGCTTTTAAATTTACTTAATGCACCCTTTGTGGATGTATGCTCAGAAGCCTGACGTACCGCAAGTCGTGTCCAACGAATAATATCATCCTGCAAAATATAAATTTTGCGGAATAGTTTGATCTCATATTTCGGTGGTAAGAAAACAAGGTTAACGACAAATGCTGCTAACACGCCGACTAATATAGTAACAAAGCGTATTAAACCAAATGTTAAAAAGTCTTCTCCTTGGAACTCCATAATGGCCACAACTGACACCAGCGCTAACGAAAGAGATTTTTCTAGTTTAAATTTCAACATTAAACCTATAGCTATTATGACAGCTATGCCAATGGCAACCACATGATGGCCAAAAAGTAGGCCGAAAAAGACAGCAATGGTTGCACCTATAATATTTGCTTGCACTTGCTCTACAATGGTTTGATAAGAGCGATAAATAGAAGGCTGAATCGCAAAAATGGCTGCTATTCCAGCAAAAACAGGTGAAGGTAGTTTTAATAGCTCTGCAATAAACAGGGCAAATACGATAGCGACACCAGTTTTAAATACGCGGGCACCTAATTTCATAAAGATGTCCTTTCTGTCTAATATTTTTTAGCTTCTTTACATTATAGAAGGAAGTGCTCATAAAATACATAGATTTGTATGCATGAATAAGAAAAAGGCGACTTATGATAGAAAGTCGCCTTCGTATGTTCATTATTATAATTGTGAAAATGCGTAATTTACAGCTTTAATCGTTTCAAGAATATCTGCTTCCGTGTGTTCTGTAGTTAAGAACCATGCTTCATATTTAGAAGGAGCTAGATTAACGCCTTGCTCAAGCATTAGTTTAAAGAAGCGGCCAAAAATCTCACCATCAGAGTTTTCGGCTTGCTCATAGTTTTCAACTTTCACATCTGTAAAGTAAATCGTCAGCGCCCCTTTAAGACGATTTAACGTGATTGTCACTCCATGCTCTTTAGCTGCAGCTAAAATTCCTTCTTCTAAAATCCCACCTAACCGATCCATTTCATCGTAAATGCCTGGTGCTTGCAGGACTTCTAAGCATGCAATACCTGCTTGCATAGATGCTGGATTTCCGGCCATCGTTCCGGCTTGGTAAGCTGGGCCAAGTGGTGCGACTGTATCCATAATTTCTTTACGACCACCATATGCACCAATTGGTAAACCGCCACCAATAACTTTTCCAAGTGCTGTTAGATCAGGTGTTAGGCCAAGTAAGTTTTGAGCACCACCGTAGTGGAAGCGGAAAGCCGTGATAACTTCATCGTAAATTGTTAAGGCTCCTTTTTCTTTGGCTGTAGCGTGTACTAATTCAAGGAAGCCAGGATTCGGTTCAACAATACCGAAGTTTCCTACGATTGGTTCTATTAAAATAGCTGCAATTTCTTCGCCCCATTTATTCATTGCTTCTGTAAAAGCTTCAGGGTTATTGAAAGGTACCGTAATAACTTCTTCAGCTGTAGAAGTCGTAACCCCTGCTGAGTCTGGTGTTCCTAATGTAGCAGGACCTGAACCAGCAGCTACTAATACTAAATCGAAGTGACCATGGTAGCATCCAGCAAATTTCATTATTTTTGTACGTCCTGTATAGGCACGTGCAACACGAATAGTTGTCATAACAGCTTCTGTACCAGAGTTGTTAAAGCGTACTTTATCCATAGACGGAATGGCCTCTTTTAGCATTTTTGCAAAAGTAACCTCGTATTCAGTCGGCGTTCCAAACAATGTGCCATTTTCAGCTGCATGTGTAATGGCCTTAGCAATGTGAGGGTGTCCATGACCTGTAACGATAGGACCATATGCTGCAAGATAATCAATATAACGATTGCCATCTACATCCCAAAAATAAGCCCCTTTTCCTCGAACCATTGCCACAGGAGAACCGCCGCCTACTGCTTTATATGAACGAGAAGGGCTATTTACACCACCAACGATATGTTGTAACGCCTCTGTGTGTACTGCTTCAGATTTTGCGTGATTCATAGTATTGCCTCCTATCTTTTTATACGTAATCTATTGTAGACCTATCAGTGTAAGAAATCCAAAGAAATTAAGGAATATGACTTGATTTGTTACTTGGAGTAAAATAGAACGTACAAGGGAGGAGATAGTTATGACTTTGCAAGAAGGACAGAAGGTGCCCGATTTTTCTCTTATAAATGAAAAGGGAGAGATGGTACAGCTAACTGATTTTAAAGGACAGAATGTTATTTTATACTTTTACCCAAAAGATATGACACCAGGTTGCACAACTGAAGCATGTGATTTTCGAGATAAGTTTGAGGACTTTAGTCATTTAAACGCTGTTGTTCTGGGTGTTAGTCCAGATGATGCAAACAAACATACAAAATTTATTGATAAGCATGGATTGCCTTTTTCTTTATTAGTAGATGAAGATCATGCTGTAGCGGAGGCATACGGTGTATGGGTCTTAAAGAAAATGTATGGACGTGAATTTATGGGTATTGAGCGTTCAACATTTTTAATTGATTCGGAGGGTAAGTTAATGAAAGCTTGGCGTAAAGTACGTGTGAAAAATCATATTGAAGAAGTTTATGATTATTTAGCAGAACAGGAGGCGACAACATGAGAATCTATTTTACTTTTGAGCCAAGACCAGATTTACGTGAACCATTATTAGCAGAATTCCCACAAGTCGATTTTATATTTGAAAGCGGAATAACAAATGAAGAGCTTCAACAAGCGGATGTATTAGTTACATATGGTGAGGATTTAACAACAGAGAGCATCCAACAGGCGACGAAGTTAAAATGGATTTTTGTTGCATCAGCAGGTATTGAAAAAATGCCTGCCCAAGCTATTATGGAACGTGGTATTTTAGTTTCTAATGTAAGAGGTATTCATAAAACACCTATGGCAGAATCAATGCTAGCCCATATTTTAGCCATTAAACGCGCTTTACCTTGGATGTATGAGCAACAAAAGAAAAGTGAATGGTCAAAAAAAGCCAAACAAACTGAATTGCGAGATAGTACAGCGCTTATTTTAGGTCCAGGGGCTATTGGTTCGGAAGTGGGTCGCTTATTACAAGCCTTTGGTGTCAAGACTATTGGCTGCAATCGTTCTGGAAATGAAGCGTCAAACATGGATAAGATGATTAGCTTTGGGCAATTAAAAGAAGCTTTACCGAGTGCGGATATAGTCATTTCTGTGCTGCCAAAAACACGAGAAACAACGCATTTATTAAATGAAGAACATTTTATTGCTATGAAGAGCAGTGCGATTTTCATGAATTTTGGCAGAGGGAATTTGGTTGATGAAAAGGTACTTATCCAAGCGATTGTAGCGGGAGAAATTGAATATGCTGTTTTGGATGTATTCGAAGAAGAACCTCTGTCATCAAACAATCCACTATGGGCATTGCCAAATGTTATAGTATCACCACATGTCTCAAGCCATTCATCTCGTTATGTGGAACGAAGCTTAGAAATTTTTAAGCCAAGCTTAACAAAATGGCTAAGAGGTGACAGAGATTTAGAAAATGTCATGGAGCTATCGAGAGGATATTAAGAAAAAAACGATGAAATTAGAGGATTAGTATGTGTGATTGTTGACGAAGTAGCGCTAATTGGATACACTATTTATAACAATTATAAATTAATAATACTTATGGAAGAGGTGCATGACGATGTCTACAACGCATTTACAGGATGCACTGGACACGTTAAAAACAACTGGTGTACGTATTACTCCTCAGCGTCATGCTATTTTGGAATATCTAATTCAATCTATGGCACATCCTACTGCCGATGAAATTTATAAAGCACTTGAAGGGAGATTCCCTAATATGAGTGTAGCGACGGTCTATAATAACCTGCGAGTATTTCGTGAGGTAGGTCTTGTGAAAGAGCTTACTTATGGAGATGCTTCAAGTCGCTTTGATTTCGTGACAAATGATCATTACCATATGATTTGTGAATGCTGTGGCAAGATCGTCGATTTCCATTATCCAGGTCTCGATGAAATAGAGCATTTTGCATCACAGGTAACTGACTTTGATGTGCATTCGCATCGTTTAGAGATATACGGCACATGTCCATCATGTAAAGGTGTTACTGCTAAAGTACAATAAAAATCCTAGCTCTTTTACGGGCTAGGATTTTTTCGTTTTATGATTATAGGATTGGTCGAACTCTTTACCTTCAAGAGTAGGATCAAGCGTTAATGGCTCATTACAATACATACACATATCAACTCTACCTAAAACTTTTGTATGCTTATGGCAATTTGGACACTCAACTTGAATTGCCCGTGTTGATAATAAACCTATCCAGGCATAGACAACTGTACTACCAATAATACATAAAACACCTAATGTCATGAAAATTAAAACTAATATTGGGCTATTTTTAAAGAATATACCTCCGTACATTACAATAAAACCAATAAAGATTAGTGCTAAAGCGAATGAACGAATTTTATTAATTTTACTTTTATAAGGTTTCATTTATCTTGCCTCCCAATCTAAAATCTACTATAACATATAAGGGCAAAGTATTTTAGCTTTGAGGTAAATCAAAGAAGGAATACTTTTAGAGTATGTCGAATTTTTAACCGAACAAGAGAAGCTATATGAATAAAGGGGGGCTGAACATGGAGCAAGTATTGCGTCCTATATACCAAGAACGTGCGAGTCAGTCAAATACATTAGGCGTTATTTTAGTAGAAAAGCGTGAGGAGCAAAGTAACGTTACAGATACATTTGATACTGTTTTATTAATTATTGTAAAAGAAGCAGAGCAGCCAGTCTTTTCAAAACATTACTTATATGAAGGAAATAAAGTCGCTCTACATACGGTTACGGAAAAATTAATACGAAAATGGCTCCTAATCGGTTCTAATAAGAAAGTAGTCGATTGGATTTTCTTTGGCAGAGTACTATTTGATCGAAATGAATTTCTGCATAAATTAAAAATAGAATTACAGGAATTTCCGTATAGTGGTCGTAAGATTAAAACGGGCATTCAATTTTCAAAGTTAATCCGTCGTTATTTGGAGGGGAAAGAATACTTTGATAAGGGCAGTTATTTGGATGCATATAATCATGTAGTCGATTCTTTACACCATTTGGGTCGTTTATCGATTATTGATAGTGGTTTATACCCTGAAGTAACTGTATGGGGACAAGTGAAAAAAATTGAACCAGCCATTTATAAGCTATACGAAGAGCTAGTGACAAGTAATGAGCCAATAGAAAAGCGTCTAGAGCTTTTATTTTTAGCAAGTGAGTTTTTAATACATTCTCGTACACGAGATGGAGCACAACATATATTAGAAGTGATGCAAACAAAAGAAACCTGGTCTATTCAAGAGCTACATGACCATCAAGAACTCATGAATTACTCAGTTGATTTAGAAGTGTTTGTCGAATACTTAGTGGATAAAGGGTATATTCATATAGAGCCAGTTACTGCGAAAAACGAAATGATCTTTCACCGCCATTATAAGGTCAATAAAGATGCTCTAGAAATCGGTCAATGACTGTAGTATGCTTGTAATCGAGGTATCTAAAAAATACCTCGATATTTTTTTAGAAAAGTAGTTGACGAATAACATATTGGTATTGTATTATATTAATTGTCGCTAAGACATAACGAATAACTCGATAAAAAACACAAAAAACTTTTTCAAAAAAGTAGTTGACATGTTTTGAACGAGATGTTAATATAAAGGAGTCGCTGAAAAAACGACTTAAATAATGAACCTTGAAAACTGAACAAGCAAAACGTAATCAATAAAGTTTTTAGTAGCTAGCCTAGCTAGTGAACGAAACAAAATTTTGGACATCAAAATTGATGCCAGCAAAACAATTTGAGCTAATCAAATTTCTTTT
>NZ_JBXAHN010000009.1:48150-206222 GCF_058795135.1 Lysinibacillus sp. GW823-FHT06C08 | reverse complement strand
AAAAGAAATTTGATTAGCTCAAATTGTTTTGCTGGCATCAATTTTGATGTCCAAAATTTTGTTTTGTTCACTAGCTAAGCTAGTTACTTAAAACTTTATTGATTACGTTTTGCTTGTTCAGTTTTCAAGGTTCATGTTGTTTGTTTCACTGTCACCTCTTGGCGACTTATACATAATAACATCGATTATTCATGAAAGTCAACACTAAATCATAAGTTTTTTTAAAGAGACTTATTTTTTATTTAAAATAATAGAAATGAGGTTATTATTATGATCCGTAAAACGTTGATTTCACTGCTTCTAATCGGAATTCTCTTTGTTTTTCTAAAGCCTATAAATTCTACAATGATTTCTGTATTTAATATTGCGAACGCACCAGTTGTCGTTACAAAAGGTCATTACGGCACATCTCTTGTTGTCGAGGTTTCATTCTCTGATGAGTCTCTAATGGATTGGCTTAAAACGGTAAAAGAGCCTTATCCGCTTCTTCTTCTAGATACAGATTGGATCAAGCGTTCCCCAGACCATATAAAAATTATTCAAGAACGGAAATTACCTACAGGACTACTTGGACCAGAGGATTCAATAGAAGAACCTATTAACATTAAGCTTGTACAAAAGGATATAGATATTTATGAACAATATTTCAAGGAAAAGCCACTTTGGTTTGCTACTCGGAATCACCAGTATTCACAAGACTTACAAAAATCTCTGTTTCAGCAACAAATGAATTTGCTATCTCCATCCCTTATTTGGCAGGGTGAGAAAACACCAAAACTCCAAAAAGGGGACTTTGTCTTTGTTCCATTACACCAAGATAGCTCAATTACTTTTAAAGAACTTAATACTTTAATACAGCAACATAAGTTTATGTCAATTGAGGAAAATATATTTGGCTATAAAGTACAAACTAAAAAATCTCCATAAAAAAAATTGCCTCTATTTTGTAGGAGGCAATTTTTTTGCATTTAAGCATTTTTTGCTTGTTCTTGGCGCGCTTTGCGACGTGCTTCTAATTTTTGACGATCCTCATCGGATTTTGCATTATATTTTGGCAATACTAGTAATTGATATGCATTAACCGCCAATAACGGGAATAATAATAACGCGACGTATTCATTGATATTTTCATCACGACCCATTAATGCAATTGTCCATTCCAGAGTTGTAATGACAATCATGAAGAACAGAGCAGAAATGAATACATGTTTTTTCCCTGTTAACTTTACTTTTTGAACGGCCGTAGCTATGGCTCCAAAAATGAGGACGATTAATAATCCAACATAAAACAACCAGCTTTGTCCATCCTTTACACCAGGTACAAAACGGAAGAAAATAATATCAAAAATAGTAATTGCAATGAGTAAAAGCTGCACCCAATTCCACAATGTAAGTGTTCTAAAGATATTTACACCTACTTGATGGAGTGTTAAATAAGCGAAAAAGCCAGCCTGTGCAATAACACTCATTGTAAATCCTAAGAAGACCATCCATAACAGTCCAGCGAAAAATTCTCCCCAATGACCGTTTGCTATGTATGGTTGGAAGAAATCCCAGCGAATAAATAAACTAAAAACTCCGTTGACTCCCCCACCAACGAGCATTGCAAAGAAGAAAAACTTTGCCCAATTTCGTATCGTCACAACTAAAAGTCCCCCAATTTCTCAATATATCTGTCCTTATTTTATCAATGCATTGTTAAAAAAGCTATTTCTCATCTTTCCCAATACATAAAGTCATCAGAAATGTGAACAATAATTGAAAGAGTCTATCTATAGAAAGGACTGATTGTTGATGCGAAAATTCACCTTATTACTGATTCTAATGCTATTTCTTTCTGCCTGTTCACAAGATAAATCCTCTACTATGTCCTATGATGAAATAAAAAAAATTATGATTGACTCTTTACAAACAGAGGACGGTAAAAAGGCATTGCGACAGCTTTTAGAAGAGCCAAGTTTCCGTGAGCTGTTGATTTTAGAGCATGATGAAGTGAAAAAAGCTACTGAGGAAACATTACTTTCCAAGGAAGCTGAAGACTTTTGGAAGAAAACCTTTGAAGATCCAAAGTTTAAGGAAACCGTTGCAAAAAGTATGCAAAAACAGCAACAGGATATTATGAAGGATTTAATAAAAGATCCAACTTTCCAAAAGGATATGGAAGCCTTTTTTGGACAGCCTGATATGCAGAAACAGCTAGAGACTATCCTTAAATCATCCAATATGCGAAAGCAAATGGAGGAAGTAGTGAAGGAAACGATCGAAAGCCCATTAATGCAATCAAAATGGCAAGAGTTAATTAAAAAGAGTGGCGAAACAACTTCATCTGGAAGTGGCGATAAGAAAGAAGCAAGTGGTGGAAGCGGTGGCAGCACTGATAAGGAGCAAAAAGGCACTGAATAACTGTGGATTAAAAAAACGGATTTCCTCCAAAAGGATGGAAATCCGTTTTTTATTATTTATTTAATTTTTCAATGATTGTCGTCGCGATGTCTAAATAAATTTGTCCGGTAGTATGGTTTTCAGCATATACAGATGGTGCAAAATCAGCATCAGTCCAATCTGGTTGACCAAGTGGAATTTGGCCAAGTAGTTCCGTACGAAGCTCTTCTGCTAGTTTAGGACCTCCGCCTTGCCCAAAGACAAACTCTTTTTCACCTGATTTCGATTGGAACCAAGCCATGTTTTCAATAACACCTAAAATTTCATGGTCCGTTTGTAGAGCCATGGCACCTGCACGGGCTGCAACAAATGCTGCTGTTGGGTGAGGCGTTGTGACTACAATCTCTTTTGATGAAGGTAACATTTGATGAATATCTAATGCAACATCGCCTGTGCCAGGTGGTAAATCTAATAATAGGTAGTCAAGCTCTCCCCACTCTACATCACGGAAGAATTGATCTAATACTTTACCTAGCATCGGGCCACGCCATACAATAGGAGCATTATTTTCTACAAAGAAGCCCATTGAAATCATTTTTACACCAAAGCGATCTACTGGGAAAATACGATTATCGACTACTTTAGGCATATCCGTTACACCCATCATATCGGGCACACTAAAACCGTAAATATCTGCATCGATTAAGCCCACTTTTTTGCCTAGACGAGCTAGGGCAACAGCTAAGTTAACCGAAACTGTAGATTTACCTACTCCACCTTTACCCGAAGCAATTGAAATCACTTGAACTGTGCTAAGCGGTGATAAAATATCCTGTGCTTCAGATTCTGTTGCTGTGCCACGGAAGCTTTGAAGCTTTTCTGCTGATAGCTCTTCAAAACGAATACCAACCGTATTTACACCCGCTTCTTTTAACAACTCAACAATCTTCATTTGTAGTTGTAATTGTTCAGGTGTATTCAATTTAGCAATCGCAACTTTTACACTGACATGATTTTTTTCTTCTTTTATTGCTACGTTTGTAATTCCATCTGTTTCTGCAAGCGATTTATGTAAAAATGGATCTTGTAGTTGTCCTAGTATTTCTCGTACTTGTTGTTCAGTAATCACGACGAACACTCCCCTTATATTGTCTCCATGTTAGTATATCATAAATGATTTAATTTACGTTGTGATGTTGCTCTACTCAACTTTGGCTAATAGATACTCTTCTATACCTTCAACAATTGCATCTGCCATTTTTTCTTGGTAGTTCTTATCTGTTAATAATGCTCGCTCTTCATCATTACTAATAAATCCTGTCTCTACTAATGCCGCAGGTACTTCTGCTTTTTTCAGTAAATAAATCTGCTTAATAGACAATGCTTCTCGGTCTGTATTTTTTAAATTAGTACGAATCGACTCTTGAATACTTTTTGCAAGTATCTCACCGTCAGCATGTCCTTCCTTATGATAAAACACCTGTGCGCCACGCCATTTTGTTTCCGGAATAGCATTGGCATGAATGGTAATAAACACATCTGGTTTTTCTTTCTCTACAATATCCTTTCTTAAAAAGATATCTTGTTTTTTACGCTCTCTTAACGTTCCATATTTTTCTGATGGCGCGTGTTCATCAATAACATCACCACTTTTTGTTCTTGTCATGATGACTGTTGCGCCTTTCTTCTTCAATTTCTTCTCCACATGCTGAGAAATTGCAAGTGTAATATCCTTTTCAATAACTTCGCCCTTTGAAGCTCCTCCATCCTCTCCACCATGCCCTGCATCAATGACAATTTTTATGCCACCAAGTGGGTCTGGTAAAAAGAAGTTACGGTCCGAAGCATTTGTTTCATATGCCACGAACACTATACTCATAAGCATAATTACTCCTAGTGCCAGCCAGCGCTTCACCCATATCCACCACCCTTTTACATTTAGTGTACGAAGTTAGTGGATAAACTATGCCAGAAAGAAAAAAAAACTCACAAGTATTCAACTTGAGAGTTTTTAATTTATTTTATATAGAGGGAGGATAAACAATTTTATTGCAGTGTAAATTCTGGTTTAAATTCCCCTTCATATGGTTCATGCTCAACAAACACAGTTATCTCATTTCCATCTTTATCTTTACCTGTTCGTTTATACGTAAACTTCTTCTCATTCATTTCAGTAATTTCTAGAGCCACACCATATTTATTATCACCAAGTGAAACGTGAGCTCTGATTTTATTGTCATGAATGACGTCAAAGTAGCCATAGTCGCCGCGACTCTCGCCTGTTTCAGGGTTAAAGAATTCATATTTATTCGTTTCTGCATCGTATTTTGCAATACTAATGAAATTTGAATTAAATTCCGTTACATCATTACCATCTTCATCTAAAGCAACTGTGCCCTGCCACAATGTATTCGCTAAAATTTCATCACCATCTACATCAGTTACGATATCGCCTGTAGTCGCATTAAGAGTTTTGTCTGGATCTGTAAATGTAAGCTCTTTTTCCTGATAAGGGATATGCTCTACAAAGACTTCTACATCGTTTCCAGCAGCATCTTTGCCCATTCGTTTATAAGTGAAAATATCTTTGTTTAATTCTGTGATCTCTACAAGTGCTTGATAATTTTTGGACTCAGAAATTAAGATTCTTTGTTTTCCATCATTTGTAATGAAAAATGTTCCCTTATCATCACGACTTTCACCAGTAGTAGCATCAAAGAATTCGTAATGACCTGTCTTCACATCATATTTAGCCAAGCCAATAAAGTTTGAGTTTTCCTCAGTTAAATCATTGTTATCTTTATCGTATACTTTTGTACCTTGCCAGTTTGTAGCACTAAGAATAGTAGCCATTTCTTGACCCTTTGTTAGTTCCTCCTGTGCTTGTTCTTTCGTTGTATTATCTGTAGCTGCACTTTCCGTTTTTGTTTCCTCACTATTTGTAGTGTTGCCTTTCGCAGGCTCCTTATCTTGACATGCTGCAAGTAGTGCCATTGCTGCAACAGATATAATCAATAATTTTTTCATACCTACTTACCTCCATTTTTGCTTTATTTTTTTAGTTACACCAGCCTATCTCTTGAAAGGCTTGCTGTAGCTTTCATAATTTATATTAAAATGAATTGTTAAACTCCCTCTAAATAATTTCTTAAAAAAGCATAAACTTATCCGAAAATATTTTTAATAATTTTAAATCTGTGCAGAATTAACAATTATTATGCTAAGAAGACTATTTAAACGTTTTATAAATATACTAAAGAACGTGTTCTACTATATGTAAAAGCTAAGCGTAGTATATTTTTTTCATATTATTCGGGCAAGATGTTACGTGTTACCATATTTTTATAATATGGAAAGAGAAGGTGATAGAGATGAGCGATCATTTGGTTATTGCCGCTGCGAATGGAGAAACTGATAAAGTCCTAACACTTCTACAAGAAGGGGCCGATATCAATGCCACCGATCAATTAGGCAGAACAGCGGTATTAGCAGCCACTTATTATAATCAGGTGGAAACAGTAAGGGCTCTTATTCAGCATGATGCGGACATAAATATTCAAGATAATCATCTAGAAAATGTACTCCTTCATGCAGGGGCATCAGGTTTTCTAGAAATCGTGAAACTAGCCATCGCTGCTGGTGCCAATACGAAATTGACGAATCGCTTCGGAGGAGTGGCCATTATCCCCGCTGCAGAACGGGGTCATGTAGAAGTAGTTCGTGTCCTTTTGAACCATTCAGATATTGATGTCAATCATATTAACAATTTACATTGGACAGCTTTAATGGAGGCCGTCATTTTAGGGAATGGCGGTGAGAGACATCAAGAAATCGTTCAACTATTAGTGGATTATGGGGCAAATTTGAATATTACTGATAGAGATGGAGTCACACCGTTACAGCATGCAAAACAATTAGGTTTTCATAAAATAGAGTTAATTTTAAAAGAGGCTGAGTCATAAAGTTCTAGGAAGAGTTAATATAAGCTGCGAATGGGGAGGTGTTAGCCGAAGATCGAAATCATGTGTCTGGTGGCGACCATACGCAACATCCTGAGTTTGCATTAGCACGTTGGGCAGCTAAACATATGTCCGCTAAGGAAAGAAGTATCACAACGGTTTATACTTCCGGTGAGCACTGCCCTATGTGTGCAGCGCACATGGTTGGGTTGGGTTGTTTTAGGGAGAATTGTTTATGCTTGCTCGTCCAAACAACTTGCACAATGGTTGAAAGATATGGGCATCACTACTGCATCACGTGTTCGTCATTTATCTATTCAAGAAGTGATTCGAGATACACCTATTGATGGTCCAGCTCCTGAACTAGCTGAACGGGTACATCAGCTCCATCGACAATTTCATCAGAAATAATATTGAGCAATCTTCGGACAACAACTCCAAAGATTGCTTTTTATAATGGCTACTCTTTTCATACAAAAAGACCCTTTCCACAAAAGTAGAAAGAGTCTTTGATAGAAAAATTTGAAATTAACGTTTTGAGAACTGAGGTGCACGACGAGCGCCGCGTAGACCTGGTTTTTTACGTTCTTTCATGCGTGAATCACGAGTAAGTAATCCAGCTGATTTTAATGCAGCACGGAAATCTGGGTCTACTTGAAGTAGAGCACGAGCGATACCGTGACGAACAGCACCAGCTTGACCAGTGTATCCACCACCGTTAACGTTTACGTGGATATCATAGCTTCCTGTAGTTTCAGTAGCTACTAATGGTTGTTTAATTACTTCACGTAATGCAGCGAATGGTACGTATTCTTCGATTTCACGTTTGTTGATAACAATTTTACCTGTACCTGGTACTAAACGTACGCGAGCTACAGAGCTTTTACGGCGACCAGTGCCGATGTATTGAACTTGTGCCAAAGTAATATCCTCCTCTTAATTTATATTATCCGCGAAGCTCGTATGCTTCTGGTTTTTGTGCAGCATGTGGATGCTCTGTTCCAGTGTAAACATTAAGTTTAGTGAACATTTTACGACCTAAAGAGTTTTTAGGAAGCATTCCTTTAACTGCTAATTCGATCATTCTTGTTGGGTACTTGTCTAGCATTTCACCAGCAGTACGAGTTTTTAAACCACCTGCGAATTGAGTGTGGTGACGGTAAAGTTTACCTTCTAATTTGTTACCAGTTAAATGGATTTTGTCAGCGTTGATGATGATTACGTGATCACCTGTGTCAACGTTTGGTGTGAATGTTGGTTTATGTTTACCACGTAAGATTGCAGCTACTTCAGAAGCTAAACGTCCAAGAGTTTGGCCTTCTGCATCAACTACTAACCATTTACGGTCTACTTCGTGACCTTTAGCCATGAATGTTGTACGCATGTATATATCCTCCTAATCGATTCGATTACCGTTATTTTTCATTAAACTACACTATAAGTTTTCGGGGCTTATTTGTGGTGGTAATGAAAATACCATCTGTTATCATATAATGAATGACTTTTAAAGTCAAGCAATTTCATTAAACACCTGGTAAAGTTGTTTCGAGGTTGAAAGTGACACTAATAGAACACTTTTTCTAAGTACAAACCTTGTGGTGGCGCGGTTTTTCCAGCTTTATCCCGATCTTCTGAAGCAACTACCAGTGCTATATTTTCAATCGTCCGGCGATCAATACCAACTTCCCACAATGTACCTGCAATAATTCGCACCATATTATATAAGAAGCCACTGCCTTCAATAACCATATGAAGCTCTTCCCCATGCCACTCAAATTGTAGTGAGGTTACTGTCCTTACTTTATCCTGAACACTTGTATTGGATGCGCAGAAGCATGAAAAGTCATGTGTCCCAATGATAGCTTGAGCAGCCTTCTGCATGGCAACTACATCCGGTTTGACCCCGTTTGTCTCAACTGTATAATGTCTCCTAAATGGATTTTGAATAGGCTCACAGGACCAAATATAACGGTATCGCTTCCCAGTTACACTATAGCGTGCATGAAAATCATGTTCTACTTCTTCTACAGACATTACGCGAATATCTCTAGGGAGCTGCACATTCAAAGCTTTGCGATACTTGTCAGCTGGAATGGCTAGTGGTGTATCAAAATGCAATGTTTGCCCTGTTGCATGAACCCTAGCATCTGTACGTCCACTTGCGGTTACCTTCACCTTTTCCTCTTTATGCATAATGGCTAATACACGTTCTATTTCTGCCTGCACGGTGCGTTCCCCAGGCTGTACTTGATAGCCTGAGAAAAGTGTGCCGTCATAGCTAATAATTACTTTTAATCGTCGCATAAAGCATACTCCTTTAGCTTCTATAGAAGAATAGCAATACACCTATTGCTACTAATAATACAAGCGCAAATGTATCACCCATATCCCATTTTAGCCTACGATATCTAGTACGCCCTTCCCCTCCGCGATAGCCTCTTACTTCCATCGCTGTGGCTAAATCTTCAGCCCGTTTAAATGCACTGACAAAAAGAGGTACTAGTAATGGCACTACAGCTTTAATACGGTCTTTTATTGGGCCTGAGGATAGATCAGAGCCTCGTGCCATTTGTGCTTTCATAATCTTATCTGTTTCATCCATTAAAGTTGGAATGAAGCGTAAAGAAATCGACATCATTAAAGCTAATTCATGGACAGGTACTTTCAATACCTTCAGAGGATTTAAAAGGACTTCAATACCGTCTGTAATGGAAATCGGTGACGTTGTTAAAGTTAAGATAGATGTTATAAATACTAATACTAGAAAACGTACTGAAATATAAATCCCCCGTCTAATCCCCTCATCGTATATGGTAATATACTTCGAGTCAAAAACGGGAACGCCTTCCTTCGTCATAAAAATATGAAGCAAGAAGGTAAAGGCCATTAAAAAGAGAACCGGTTTAAGACCATTTATCAAAAAATACAAGCGAATTCGTGATATTAATACAACAAGAAGCGTGAATGCCAAGAGCATAGCATACGTCACTGTATTATTGGCCAAAAATACTATAATAATAAAAGCAAAAACAAAGATTAGCTTAGAGCGTGGATCCAGTTTATGAACGGGAGAATCTCCAGGTAAGTAGCGTCCAAAAATCATTTTTTCCATCATGATTCCGCACGCTCCTCTCCTAGCACTTGAGCAATTTCAGCTGCAAGTTCTTCTTCGGTTAAGCAAACTTTTGATAAGGGTTTCCCCATCATTTGCTCTATCTTTTGTTGAAAGCGTACAATGCGTGGTGGCTCTAAGCGGAAGCTCTTTAATGTATCAACATCCTTAAATATATCTCGCGGTGTTCCACTTAAAACATTTTTACCTTCATGCATAATCACAATATTATCAGCATATCGAGCAGCATCTTCCATGCTATGCGTCACTAGAATTGTTGTCAGGTGACGTTCCTGATGAAGCTGATAAAACATATCCATAATTTCTTTCTGACCACGTGGATCTAAGCCTGCGGTAGGTTCATCCAACACAATTACTTCAGGCTCCATCGCTAAAACACCTGCTATCGCTACTCGACGCATTTGACCTCCCGATAAATCAAACGGAGATTTATCTAGAACGTCTTCTGGTAACCCCACTAAGCTGACAAGTTCTCGTGCCCGATCTTCGGCTTCCTTTTCTGGTACGCCAAAGTTCATGGGACCAAACATAATATCCTTTAACACCGTTTCTTCGAATAATTGATGCTCAGGGAATTGAAAGACGATGCCGACCTTTTGTCGTACAGCTTTTAAATCCTTTGCTTTTTTTCCGGCTACAACTACACGATCCCCGATATGTACTTCTCCTGAAGTAGGTTTTAGAAGCGCATTAAAATGCTGGAGAATAGTTGATTTACCGGAACCCGTATGACCAATAATTGCTTGATAGGTGTGTGATGGGATATCGAATTTTACATCGAATAGTGCCCGTTTTTCAAAAGGCGTCCCTTGTGCATAAGCATAGCTTACTTGTTGAAGTTTGATGTCCATAAATCATTCACCAACTCTTCTTCTGTCATATGTTGTCCCATTAATGGAACACCTTCCTTTTGCAATAGCTTTGATAACTTTAGTGCAAATGGCAAGTCTAGTCCAAATTCCACTAGCTTGTCCCCAAGAGCAAATATTTCAGCAGGGATACCTTCTGCAAACTTCTTCCCATCATTCATAAAGAGTACACGATCTGCTAGCATCGCCTCTTCTAAATCATGGGTGATGGATAGGACAGTAAGTCCTGTTTCAGCACGTAAAGTTTGAACAGTTTGTAATACCTCTCCACGTCCCTGCGGATCTAGCATAGAAGTAGCTTCATCTAATATAAGAAGCTTCGGCTTTAACGCAAGTGCTCCTGCAATCGCGACACGTTGCTTTTGCCCTCCCGATAAATGGTGTGGCTCATGATCTAAAAAGTGGCTCATTTTTACTTGTTCCAGTGCCGCATGAACACGCTGTACCATTTCTTCAAAAGGCACGCCGTTGTTTTCCAATGCAAACGCAACATCATCCTGTACGGTTGCACCGACGAATTGATTGTCTGGGTTTTGAAAAACCATACCCATGAGAGAACGGGACTCCCAAAGGTTTTCTTCACTTAATGGTTCTCGTAAAATGCGGACATCTCCTTTTTGAGGAAATAGCAAACCATTCATCAACTTTGCTATGGTCGATTTTCCAGAACCATTATGTCCTACTATAGCAATCCATTCTCCCTCTTCAACGGCGAAGCTAACATTTTCGACAGCATTACGACTAGTTGGTTCTTCTGGTGTATATGAAAAAGTCACATTATTTAAAGATAAAATTTCAGGCATTTCTAGAACTCCTCTCTACATGCTCAGCTCTACTAACTAACTTACACTTTTTTATGTATGAATTCTACTACAATCCTTATGTCGATAAAAGTAAAATACTAAAATAATGAAACGATCTCGTCATGCTGTGATTGGGGAAAACACGAAACCCATATATTAAAAAAAGCACCACAAATTGGCGCTATCCTTAGTAATAAAAAAGCGCGCACCTCATTCAATAGAAATGCGCTAGTCGTTACATTTTCAAGAAATAAGGGTGCTCAAGCCCTTATCTCTCCTGAATGAGGTGCGGAGAGCTAAACGAGACGCCACACCTTAGTGTCCGCTCATCATAACGCTCAGCTTAATTATTTGTCGTATAAATCATTTATAAAGAAAGAGGGTGGTGATTCCCACCCTCTTCACCACAAGTTTTCTCTTATGATTAAACTAGTTCAATCACAACTACAGGTGCACCGTCACCACGACGAGGACCTACTTTAAGAATACGAGTGTAACCACCTTGACGCTCCGCATAACGTGGTGCAACATCATCAAATAACTTTTGAAGTGCAAATGATGTTGATTCGTTACCTTCTGCATCAGTCGTTGTTACTAGTTCACGACGGATGAATGCAGCAGCTTGACGGCGTGCATGTAAATCTCCGCGCTTACCTAAAGTAATCATTTTTTCAACAGCTTTACGTACTTCTTTAGCGCGAGCCTCAGTAGTTTCGATACGCTCGTTGATGATTAAATCAGTAGCTAAGTCACGTAACATCGCTTTACGTTGAGAACTTGTACGACCAAGTTTTCTGTAACCCATGGATGTTTCCCTCCTTTATAGAAAAAAATCTGACCTTGTTAGTTTTGTTTAAATCGCTTAGTCTTCTTTGCGTAATCCTAAACCAAGCTCTTCTAACTTCGCTTTTACTTCTTCTAGTGACTTACGTCCAAGGTTACGAACTTTCATCATGTCATCTTCTGACTTATTCGCAAGTTCTAGTACTGTGTTAATACCAGCGCGTTTTAAGCAGTTATAAGAACGAACAGAAAGGTCAAGTTCTTCGATAGTCATCTCTAAAACTTTTTCTTTTTGATCTTCTTCTTTTTCAACCATGATTTCAGCAGTTTGTGCCTCATCTGTCATGCCAACGAAGATGTTAAGATGCTCGGTTAAAATTTTTGCTCCGAGCGAAATCGCCTCTTTCGGACCGATGCTGCCATCTGTCCACACATCAAGAGAAAGTTTATCGTAGTCAGAAGACTGACCTACACGAGTATTTTCCACTTGGAAATTGACGCGTGATACTGGAGTGTAAATAGAGTCGATCGGGATCACGCCGATAGGAAGATCCTCACGTTTGTTTTGATCAGCAGGAGTGTAACCACGGCCGCGTTGTGCGTACATACGCATACGTAAATGACCGTTTTTAGCGATTGTTGCAATATATAGATCAGGGTTTAAAATTTCTACATCACTGTCATGTGTAATGTCAGCAGCCGTAACTGTACCATCGCCTTTTACATCAATCTCAATAACTTTTTCTTCGTCAGAGTAGATTTTAAGAGCTAGTTTTTTCACGTTCAAAATGATTGAAGCTACATCTTCTACTACGCCTTCTACAGTTGAGAATTCGTGAAGAACGCCATCAATTTGAATGGACGTGACAGCAGCTCCTGGTAATGAAGACAGAAGGATACGACGTAAAGAATTACCCAAAGTGTTTCCATATCCGCGTTCAAGCGGTTCTACAACAAACTTTCCATACTTGGAATCTTCGCTGATCTCCACCGTTTCAATCTTTGGTTTTTCAATTTCGATCATTTTATTTACCCTCCTTCAAAACATCGAATGTATAGGTTCTTTCCATCATAGATTCGATCGTCAATGACGTATCGTTTATTATCTGCACAAGACAGTCTGTACAAAAAATGATGTTCTCATACAATATGAGACGCACCCATTACACGCGACGACGTTTTGGCGGACGGCAACCATTATGAGGAACTGGAGTAACGTCTTTAATAGCAGTTACTTCTAAACCAGCAGCTTGAAGTGCACGGATTGCAGCTTCACGACCAGCACCAGGACCTTTAACAGTTACTTCCAACGTTTTCAGACCATGTTCAAGGGATGTTTTAGCAGCAGTTTCTGCAGCCATTTGAGCAGCGAATGGTGTAGATTTACGTGAACCACGGAAACCAAGAGCACCAGCACTTGACCAAGATACAGCGTTACCTTGCATATCTGTAATCGTTACGATTGTATTGTTAAATGTAGAACGAATGTGTGCGATACCAGATTCGATATTCTTTTTCACACGACGTTTACGAGTTTGTTGTTTACGAGCCATGTTAAGAAGGAACCTCCTTTACCAATTATTTTTTCTTGTTCGCTACAGTTTTACGAGGACCTTTACGCGTACGCGCATTGTTCTTCGTATTTTGGCCACGAACAGGTAAGCCACGACGGTGACGGATACCACGGAATGAACCGATTTCCATCAGACGTTTAATATTTAATGAAGTTTCGCGACGTAAGTCACCTTCAAGTTTGTAAGAATCTAATTGTTCACGGATTTTGTTTAACTCATCTTCAGTTAAGTCGCGTACGCGTGTATCTTCTGAAATACCTGCGTCAGCTAGTACTTTCTGAGCTGTAGTTTTACCAATACCGAAAATGTACGTTAATGAAATTACCACGCGTTTGTCGCGAGGAATATCAACACCAGCAATACGTGCCATGTACGTTGTGCACCTCCTTTAGAATTAACCTTGTTTTTGTTTATGTTTAGGATTTTCACAGATTACCATTACTTTACCGCGTCGGCGAATTACTTTACATTTTTCGCAGATCGGTTTCACAGATGGTCTCACTTTCATCTAACCTAACCTCCTTAGTAGTCCGGAGCGCAAAAGATTATTTAAAACGGTATGTGATACGACCGCGAGTTAAATCATAAGGAGATAACTCGATAGTAACCTTATCTCCAGGTAGAATACGGATAAAGTGCATACGAATCTTACCAGATACGTGTGCTAGAATCACATGTCCATTTTCTAATTCTACCTTAAACATCGCGTTTGGCAAAGTCTCAACAACTGTCCCTTCGACTTCAATTACATCATCTTTCGCCATCTACTCTGTCTCCTCTCTATATGCAAATTAAAGTTCTCATCGTTACATCAAACGGATATCTGCTGCAACTATAGAAGCAACCTCGTTTCAACATATGTTTGGATTGTATGAGAGATGTTTGAAAGACGCTCGTCTGGTTTCGCTTCACACAATCCACGGAATATCCAGAACCTATAAGGGCACTGTAACTCCCATGTTTACACGAATACCGGAATGTCTTTGATGAGATATTCATACCCGTTACACAGATGCTTCCACGAAACCCATTATACTCCTCCAAAAGATATGTTGCACTTTTTAGAAGAAATATATACCGGGCACAATATGCTTTTGCAACTCTCAAAAAAATTATGTTTCGTTGTTGCTCCCGCATGCCTCCCGCGGAAGCAGTATTCTGCGCCCGGAGCCGGGTATCAGCTGCGGCTGCCCTGTAAAAGAGCATCAAGATCAGCAAACACTTTGTTTATATCTTGCTGTCCATCTATATTAGTTAACACACCTTTTAATTGATAGAAATCAAGTAAAGGTTGTGCTTGTTTCATATTAACTTCCAGACGGTTCGCAACCGTTTCAGGATTATCATCGGCACGTGTGTAAAGCTCGCCACCATCTTTATCACATTTTCCTTCCTCAGCTGGAGGATTGAAAACTAAATGATAGGATGCGCCACAAGTTTTACAAATGCGTCGACCTGAAAGACGAGCAATTAACTCATCCTTTTCAACTTGAATGTTTAAAGTATGTTCTATTGCCTTACCAAGATCAGCAAGAATGCTATCTAAAGCTTCAGCTTGAGGAACAGTACGTGGGAAACCATCTAATAGGAAGCCCTTTTCACAATCAGGTTTAGCAAGTCGCTCACGAACAATACCAATCGTTACTTCATCCGGTACTAGAGCACCTTGATCCATAAACGACTTAGCTTGTAAGCCAAGTTCTGTACCTTCTTTAATAGCAGCACGGAACATATCGCCTGTAGAAATATGAGGAATCGCGTACTTCTCAACAATTTTATCTGCCTGAGTACCTTTACCAGCACCTGGCAGACCCATTAAAACGATATTCATTAGGAAATATTCCTCCCACCAAAGGTTTGCTGATTTAAGGAAACGATGGAACGTTCCCTAAAAACCAACATTATTTCATAAAGCCTTTGTAGTGACGTTTAACAAGTTGAGATTCTAGCTGTTTCATCGTTTCCAGCGCTACGCCGACTACGATAATAATACTAGTACCACCGATTTGCACTGAGGCAGGTAAATTCATAAAGTTAATGAATAAAATCGGCATTACAGCAATAACAGTTAAGAATATCGCACCAACAAATGTTAGACGATATAACACGCTTGTTAAATACGCTTGAGTGTTTTCACCAGGACGAATACCCGGAATATAAGCACCTTGTTTTTTCAAGTTGTCTGCCACATTTTCAGGATTCACTTGTACGAATGCATAGAAATATGTGAACGCGACGATCAATGCAACGTAAATAATCATTCCAACAGGTTTCGTATAATCAAACGTGTTTTCAATGAAAGTTGTTACGTCATTTTGACCAAAGAACGTAGCTAACGTACGTGGTGTAACAATAAACGCTACTGAAAAGATTACCGGAATAACCCCTGCAGCATTTACTTTTAAAGGTAAATGTGTTTGTTGACCACCAGTTTGTTGATTACGTCCAGTAACTCGTTTTGCATATTGAATTGGAATTTTACGAAGTGCTTGTTGCACGTATATAACTCCAACTACAACTGCGAGTAAAACCAATACAAGCAATGCAAGGACTACAATATTGATAAATAATTTATCACCAGCACCCTCGATTTGCTGTGCAAAGATTTGGTTCATTCCTGTAGGCAATGCTGCGACGATACCTGCGAAGATTACAACAGATATACCATTACCAACACCATGTGCAGTAATTTGCTCTGCAAGCCATACAAGGAAAGCTGTCCCCGCTGTCAATACAATGGCGATTGTAACATATGTTAGAATCCCTTCTTCTTTAATCAATGATCCGCCATACATTCTATTAAAACCGAATGACATTGCGAATGATTGGATGAAAGCAAGAATAATAGTAAAGTAGCGAGTGAATTGTGCAAGTTTACGTCTTCCGACTTCACCTTGCTTTGCCCATTCAGCAAACTTCGGTACTACGTCCATTTGCAATAACTGAACAATAATTGAGGCTGTGATGTAAGGCATAATTCCCATCGCGAAGATAGAGAAGTTCTTTAAAGCACCACCGCCAAAAGTATTCAGGAAACCAACGAGGTTAAACTCATCAGTTGCCTTTAATACATTTGCGTCAACGTTAGGCACTGGAATGAATGTTCCAATACGGAAAACGATTAACATTAAAAGTGTGAAAATGATTTTATTTCTTATATCTCGAACACGCATAAAGTTAGAGATTGTCTGAAACATTAAATCACCTCAGTAGTTCCGCCGGCATTCTCGATTGCTTCTTTAGCTGAAGCTGAGAATTTATGAGCTTTTACAGTAAGCTTTTTGTTAAGAGTTCCGTTGCCAAGAACTTTAATTCCAGCTTTTTCATTACTCACAAGACCAGTTTCAAGTAATAATGCAGTTGTTACCTCTGCACCGTCTTCGAAACGGTTTAAAGCATCAAGGTTAACGATCGCGTATTCTTTACGGTTAATGTTCGTAAAGCCACGTTTTGGTAAACGACGGAATAATGGGTTTTGACCGCCTTCAAAGCCTGGGCGTACACCGCCACCAGAACGAGCGTTTTGACCTTTATGACCTTTACCTGCTGTTTTACCGTTACCAGAACCGATACCACGACCAACGCGGTTGCGTTGCTTACGAGAACCTTCTGCTGGTTTTAACTCATGCAGTTTCATAGTGGGTGGCACCTCCTTGTTCATTAATTAGAAATTAAATTTCTTTTACAGTAACTAAGTGAGCTACTTTATCAAGCATACCGCGAGTAGCTGCGTTATCAGCTTTCTCTACAGTTTGGTGTAATTTACGTAAACCTAGAGCTTCAACAGTTTTGCGTTGAGCAGGTTTAGTACCAATCACAGATTTAGTAAGGGTGATTTCTAATTTGTTAGCCATATTATCTTTCCCCCCTTATCCTAATATTTCTTCCACTGATTTACCACGTAATTTTGCTACGTCCTCTACGCGTTTTAATTCAGTTAAACCTTGAACAGTTGCACGCACCATGTTGATTGGTGTGTTAGATCCAAGAGATTTTGAAAGAATATCAGTAATACCAGCAAGTTCTAGTACTGCACGTACTGGACCACCAGCGATAACCCCTGTACCAGGAGCAGCAGGTTTAATTAGGATTTCTCCTGCACCGAAGCGACCAAGCACTAGGTGTGGAGTTGTTCCACCAACACGTGGCACTTCTACTAAGTTTTTCTTCGCATCTTCAACAGCTTTACGGATAGCATCTGGAACCTCTTGAGCTTTACCAGTACCGAAACCTACATGACCGTTTCTATCGCCAACAACAACAAGTGCTGTGAAGCGGAAGCGACGTCCACCTTTAACAACTTTAGCAACACGGTTAATAGTAACTACGCGTTCTTCAAGTTCTCCAAGTTTGTTTGCGTCAATTCGACTCATGAAATGTGTCCCTCCTTCTTATTAAAATTCTAAACCATTCTCACGTGCAGCTTCAGCTAAAGCTTTCACGCGTCCATGATATAAGTAACCACCACGGTCAAAAACTACAGCAGTAATATTTTTTTCCGCAGCGCGTTTCGCGATTGTTTCACCGATTTTTGATGCAGTTTCAACATTGCTACCAGCACCTTCAAAACCTTTTTCTTGAGAAGATGCGCTAACAATTGTTACGCCTGCTACGTCATCGATAAGTTGAGCGTAGATGTTCTTGTTAGAACGGAATACGTTTAAGCGTGGACGCTCAGCAGTACCCGAAATTTTAGAACGTACTCGCGCATGACGTTTTTTACGAACTTGATTTTTATCCTGTTTCGTAATCACAAGGGTCACTCCTTTCTAATGCTTAAGCAGCATTATTTACCTGTTTTACCTTCTTTACGACGAACGTATTCGCCTTCGTAACGGATACCTTTACCTTTATATGGCTCTGGTGGACGAACGTCACGGATGTTAGATGCTAGAGCACCAACGCGCTCTTTGCTAATACCTTTAATGATGATTTTAGTGTTAGAAGGAACTTCAATTTCAAGACCATCTTCAGGTGTGAACTCTACTGGGTGAGAGTAACCTACGTTAAGTACAAGTTTTTTGCCTTGTAATTGCGCACGGTAACCAACACCGATAAGTTCTAAAGCTTTTTCGAAACCTGCAGAAACTCCAGTAACCATGTTCGCTAGAAGCGCACGAGTAGTACCGTGGTTTGTGCGGTGTTCTTTTGATTCAGAAGGACGTGATACTGAGATTACGTTACCTTCTTGCTCAATTTTCATATCTTGGTGGAAAGAACGAACAAGTTCGCCTTTAGGACCTTTAACAGTAACAGTGTTGTCAGCTGCAACAGTAACAGTTACGTTAGCTGGTACCTCGATAATTTTTTTACCTACACGAGACATTTAGTTGCACCTCCATTCATTTATTGCTAATTACCAAACGTATGCTAGAACTTCGCCGCCAACTTGTTTAGCGCGAGCTTCTTTATCTGTTAATAAACCTTGTGAAGTTGACACTAAAGCGATACCAAGACCGTTCAGTACTTTAGGAACTTCATTTGTTTTTGCGTATACGCGTAGACCAGGTTTAGAAATACGTTTTAAGCCAGTGATAACACGCTCGTTATCTTTACCATATTTTAAGAAGATACGGATAATACCTTGCTTGTTGTCTTCCACGTATTCTACGTCACGTACGAAACCTTCACGCTTTAAAATTTCAGCGATTTCTTTTTTCACGTTGGAAGCTGGTACTTCTAACTTCTCGTGACGAACCATGTTCGCATTACGAATGCGAGTAAGCATATCTGCAATCGGATCAGTCATTGTCATTACATTTACCTCCTTCCCAAATTAGGGGATTACCAGCTGGCTTTTTTCACGCCAGGAATTTGTCCCTTATATGCAAGTTCTCGGAAACAAATACGGCAAAGTTTGAATTTGCGATATACAGAGTGTGGACGGCCACAGCGTTCACAACGTGTATATTCTTGCACTTTAAACTTTTGCTTACGTTGTTGTTTAACGATCATAGATTTTTTAGCCACGTTTTCGCCCTCCTTGTTTGATTACTTTTGGAACGGCATACCGAATTGTGTCAATAACTCGCGAGCTTCTTCGTCAGAGTTCGCTGTCGTTACGATCACGATGTCCATACCGCGTACTTTTGAAACTTTATCGTAATCGATTTCTGGGAAAATTAATTGCTCTTTAACACCTAGAGTGTAGTTACCGCGACCATCGAATGCTTTTTTAGAAACACCACGGAAGTCACGTACACGAGGAAGTGAAATTGAGATTAATTTGTCCAAGAATTCATACATACGCTCACCGCGTAATGTAACTTTAGCACCGATAGGCATACCTTCACGTAAACGGAAACCAGCGATCGATTTTTTCGCTTTAGTTACTACTGGTTTTTGACCAGTGATAATTGTTAATTCTTCTACAGCTGCATCTAATGCTTTAGAGTTTTGAACAGCATCACCAACACCCATGTTGATAACGATTTTGTCAACTTTCGGCAATTGCATAACTGATTTATATCCAAATTTGCTCATAAGAGCAGGAGAAACTTCGTTTAAATACTTTTCTTTTAGGCGGCTCATGTGTGTACCTCCCTTCTTTTATTTACTAATTAGTCGATTACTGCACCTGATTTTTTTGCAACACGAACTTTTTTACCGTTTTCGATTTTATAACCTACACGAGTCGGCTCGCCAGATTTAGGATCGATTAGCATTACGTTCGAAACGTGAATTGCAGCCTCTTGGCTTACAATCCCACCTTGTGGATTCAATTGGTTAGGTTTAACGTGTTTTTTCACGATATTAACACCTTCAACAAGAACGCGATCTTGTTTAGGGAAAGCAGCTAGGATTACTCCTTCTTTGCCTTTGTCCTTACCAGTGATAACCTTAACCTTGTCACCTTTTTTTACATGCATGCTGTCGCACCTCCTTGATTGGCACTATCATGAAATTAAAGAACTTCTGGAGCTAGAGAAACGATTTTCATGAAGTTGCTGTCACGTAATTCACGTGCAACAGGTCCGAAAATACGAGTTCCGCGTGGTGATTTATCATCACGAATAATTACACAAGCATTTTCATCAAATTTGATGTACGTACCGTCTTTACGACGAACGCCTGATTTAGTACGAACGATAACAGCTTTAACAACGTCACCCTTCTTGACAACGCCACCTGGTGTTGCTTTCTTAACTGTACAAACAACGATATCACCGATGTTAGCAGTTTTACGGCCAGAGCCACCAAGCACTTTAATTGTAAGAACTTCACGTGCACCTGAGTTGTCAGCAACTTTCATACGACTTTCTTGTTGGATCACTTAGGTTACCTCCCTTCGGAAATGGTTGTTCCGAAATAGTTATTAAATAATAACCGCTTTTTCTACAACTTCAACTAGACGGAAACGTTTAGTAGCTGATAGCGGGCGAGTCTCCATGATACGTACGATATCACCGATTTTCGCTTGGTTTTGCTCATCATGAGCTTTAAACTTTTTAGAGTATTTTACACGTTTACCGTAAAGCTTGTGCTTTTTGTGAGTTTCAACTAAAACAGTAACAGTTTTGTCCATTTTATCTGAAACAACGCGGCCCGTGTAAACTTTGCGTTGGTTACGCTCAGTCATACTTGAAAACCTCCTTTATCAGTTATTTGCACTGATTTCTCTTTCACGAATAACAGTTTTCATACGCGCGATTGCTTTACGCACTTCACGAATACGAGCTGTGTTTTCTAATTGACCAGTCGCCAATTGGAAGCGAAGGTTGAAAAGCTCTTCTTTCAGTGATTTCACTTTTAATTCAATTTCAGAAGTGGCAAGGTCACGGATTTCATTAGCTTTCATTAGATTCACCACCAGTTTCTTGACGTTTTACGATCTTACATTTAACAGGAAGCTTATGTGATGCTAAACGAAGTGCTTCGCGTGCGATCTCTTCAGATACACCAGCAATTTCGAACATAATTTTTCCTGGTTTTACTACTGCTACCCAACCTTCAGGAGAACCTTTACCAGAACCCATGCGGACTTCTAGAGGTTTTTTAGTGTAAGGTTTATGTGGGAAGATTTTAATCCAAACTTTACCGCCACGTTTCATGTAACGAGTCATCGCGATACGTGCAGATTCGATTTGACGGTTAGTAATCCAGCTAGCTGTTTGAGCTTGTAAGCCCCATTCGCCGAAAGATACTTCCTTGCCGCCTTTCGCTTCGCCACGCATGTTTCCGCGGTGTTCACGACGGTATTTTACGCGTTTAGGCAATAACATATTATTTGCCTCCTTCCACAGATTTCTTCGTAGGAAGAACTTCACCACGGTAGATCCATACTTTAACGCCTAATTTACCGTAAGTAGTGTCAGCTTCTGCGTGTGCATAATCAATGTCAGCACGTAGAGTATGAAGTGGAACAGTTCCTTCACTATAGTGTTCAGCACGCGCGATATCAGCGCCACCTAAACGACCAGATACTTGTGTTTTAATTCCTTTTGCACCAGCACGGATTGTGCGTTGGATCGCTTGCTTTTGCGCACGACGGAATGATACACGGTTTTCTAATTGACGAGCGATGTTTTCAGCTACTAGACGAGCGTCAAGATCTGCACGTTTAATTTCAATGATGTTGATGTGTACACGTTTACCAGTTAACTCGCTAAGGTATTTACGAAGATTTTCAACTTCAGTACCACCTTTACCGATTACCATACCTGGTTTCGCAGTGTGAATTGTAATGTTTACACGGTTTGCAGCACGTTCGATTTCCACTTTAGAAACAGAAGCGTCTTTAAGAGCCGTTTCAATATATTTACGCACTTTGATGTCTTCGTGAAGTAGAGTTGCATAGTCTTTTTCAGCGTACCATTTTGACTCCCAGTCACGAATAATACCAACGCGTAGTCCTATTGGATGTACTTTTTGACCCACGGATTAACCCTCCTTCTTCTCAGATACCACTAGAGTGATGTGGCTTGTGCGTTTGTTAATTGCGCTTGCACGTCCTTGCGCACGTGGACGGAAACGTTTTAAAGTTGGACCTTCATCAACGAACACTTCAGAAACTACTAAAGAGTTGATGTCAAGATCGTAGTTGTGCTCAGCATTAGCAACTGCAGATTTTAATACTTTCTCAACGACTGGAGACGCCGCTTTTGGAGTATGACGTAAAATTGCAACTGCCTCACCAACTTGCTTGCCTCGGATTAAGTCTACAACTAGACGTACTTTGCGAGGAGCAATGCGTACTGTACGAGCGATAGCTTTAGCTTGTGTCATTAGGATTTACCTCCTCTCAAAATTAGCGTCTTGTTTTCTTGTCGTCTGCACCGTGACCTTTGTAAGTACGTGTCGGTGCGAACTCACCAAGTTTATGGCCTACCATATCTTCTGTTACGTATACAGGAACATGTTTACGTCCATCATATACAGCAATCGTTAAACCGATAAAGTTCGGAAAGATTGTAGAACGGCGTGACCAAGTTTTGATAACTTGTTTTTTCTCAGAAGCCTCTTGTACTTCCACTTTTTTTATTAAGTGGTCATCGACAAAAGGTCCTTTTTTCAAGCTGCGACCCATGTAGGAACCTCCCTCTGTGATTCCACCACGGCTCTCACATAGAACCGTAGTTTAACCACTTTATTTTTTACGACCACGGATGATAAATTTATCCGATTTGTTTTTCTTCTTGCGAGTTTTGTAACCAAGTGCTGGTTTACCCCAAGGAGTCATTGGTGATTTACGTCCGATTGGAGAACGTCCTTCACCACCACCGTGTGGGTGATCGTTAGGGTTCATTACAGAACCACGAACTTCTGGGCGTTTACCTAACCAACGGCTACGACCTGCTTTACCGATGTGTACAAGTTCGTGTTGTTCATTACCAACTTGACCGATTGTAGCGCGGCAAGTAGCTAACACTAAACGTACTTCACCAGATTGAAGACGAACGATTACGTACTTTCCTTCACGACCAAGTACTTGAGCAGAAGTACCAGCAGAACGTACTAATTGTCCACCTTTACCAGGTTTTAACTCGATGTTATGGATTGTAGTACCCATTGGAATGTTTGCTAATGGTAAAGCGTTACCTACTTTAATATCAGCATCCGGACCAGAAACGATTGTTTGACCAACCTCTAGACCTTTAGGTGCTAAGATATAAGCTTTTGCTCCATCAGCGTAATTGATTAATGCGATATTCGCAGAACGGTTTGGATCATATTCAATAGTAGCAACTTTTGCCGGAATGCTATCTTTAACACGTTTGAAATCGATAACACGGTATTGCTTCTTATGACCACCACCATGATGACGAACAGTGATTTTACCTTGGTTGTTACGACCAGCTTTGCGTTTAGTTGGTTCAAGCAATGATTTCTCAGGCTTGTTAGTTGTAATTTCCGCAAAGTCTAATGACGTCATGTTACGACGACCATTAGAGGTAGGTTTATACTTTTTAATCGCCATTGTGTTTTCCCTCCTTCTTGAGTGTTCAAATCATAAATCCACTAGGGATTACATTTCGAATAATTCGATTTCTTTGCTATCAGCAGTTAATTTAACAATCGCTTTACGACGTTTGTTAGTGTAACCACCGTAACGGCCAACGCGTTTGAATTTACCTTTGTAGTTAAGAACGTTTACTTTCTCAACATTTACACCAAAGATTTCTTCTACAGCGTCTTTTACTTGAGTTTTATTAGCGCGAGTGTCTACTTCGAAAGTATACTTTTTCTCTGCCATAAGTTCTGAAGAACGCTCAGTAATGACCGGACGTTTTAAAATATCACGTGCTTCCATTATCCAAGCACCTCCTCAACTTTTTCTACTGCAGATTTAGTGAATACAACTTTTTCGTGACCTAAAAGATCAAGAACGTTGATTCCATTTGCAGTTAAAACTGTTACACCAGGGATGTTACGAGCAGATAATGCTACGTTTTCATCTAGGTCAGCAGTTACGAATAAAGATTTTTTCTCTAAAGAAAGATCTTTAAGGATTTTTGTGAATTCTTTTGTTTTTGGTGCTGCTAGAGTTAGAGCATCAAGAACTAAGAAGTTTTGTTCTACTACTTTAGCTGATAAAGCAGATTTAAGAGCTAAGCGACGAACTTTTTTAGGTAATTTATAAGAATAGCTACGTGGAGTAGGACCGAATACGATACCACCGCCGCGCCATTGTGGAGAACGGATAGAACCTTGTCGAGCACGACCAGTTCCTTTTTGACGCCATGGCTTACGACCACCACCAGCAACTTCAGAACGGTTTTTAACCTTGTGATTACCTTGACGTAGAGAAGCGCGTTGAGCTACTACTGCGTCGAATAATACTGCTTCATTTGGCTCGATTCCGAAGATCGCATCGTTTAATTCGATTTCACCAACTGAAGCACCTGTTTGACTAAGTACAGATACTTTTGTCATTCCTGTTTCCTCCTTTCCTTAAATGATTACTTAGCTTTAATTGCAGTTTTTACTGTAACTAGAGCTTTTTTAGAACCAGGAACATTACCTTTAACAAGTAGTAAGTTACGATCTGTATCAACTTTCACGACTTCTAAGTTTTGGATTGTAACTACATTGCCACCCATTTGACCAGGTAATTTCTTTTGTTTAAATACGCGGTTCGGAGCAACTGGACCCATTGAACCAGGACGACGGTGGTAACGAGAACCGTGGGCCATAGGACCACGAGATTGTCCGTGGCGTTTAATTACACCTTGGAAACCTTTACCCTTAGTAACACCTGTTACATCGATTACATCGCCTTCTGCGAAAATTTCTACTTTGACTTCTTGACCAACTTCGTACTCTTCCACGTTCACGTTGCGGAATTCACGAATGAAGCGCTTAGGAGCAGTGTTCGCTTTTGCTACGTGACCTTGTTGTGGTTTGTTAGAAAGCTTAACGCGCTTATCTTCGAAACCAACTTGAATTGCTTCGTAGCCGTCTGTTTCAACAGTTTTCTTTTGAAGTACTACGTTTGGAGTAGCTTCGATAACTGTTACCGGGATTAAATCGCCGTTTTCAGCGAAAACTTGTGTCATACCAATTTTTCTACCTAAGATTCCTTTAGCCATTTGTCACACCTCCTGTAAGTTTTAAAAAGTTATATTGTTTTTACCATTAAAGTTTGATTTCGATATCAACGCCAGATGGTAAATCAAGTTTCATTAACGCATCAACAGTTTGTGGTGTTGGGTTAACGATATCGATCAGACGTTTATGCGTACGCATTTCGAATTGTTCACGAGAATCTTTGTACTTGTGAACAGCACGAAGAATTGTGTACACAGACTTCTCAGTTGGAAGTGGAATCGGACCTGATACACTTGCACCTGAACGTTTTGCAGTTTCCACAATTTTCTCAGCAGATTGATCTAAAATACGGTGATCATACGCTTTTAAACGAATACGAATCTTTTGTTTTGCCATTATTTTCCCTCCTTCTCGCCTATTTTCTAGACATTCTCCACGAAAATTTTCCCACACACCGCCATGGCAAAGCGGCCGGGTGTGTCGGCAACCTCTCGCTTCATCGCAGTCAAAGACCAACATTCAACATTATATACAATAAAAAAAGAATAAGCAAGTCTTTTCGCTAAATTCTTTTAAATGTTGCAGATATTCTTAGTACTACTATTACTTCGCTTTGTTAAGCCGTTTATTAGTATATAAAATTTCACTACATATTGCAACACCTAAGGTTATCAAGCAACAATGTCGAACATTTCAAATAACTATGAAGTCTTTTTAAATAGTAGTACCCCTTTAGTACCCCTTCTTACTTCTATAGAAAGAACACACATGCAATCCAACCAAATAGAATTAGTGGAATGTTAATGAATATAAAAGTAGGAACACAGGTGTCCCAAATATGATGATGTTGTCCATCTACATTTAATCCTGCTGTTGGACCTAATGTAGAATCTGATGCTGGAGAGCCTGCGTCGCCTAAAGCTCCTGCTGTACCTATTAAACAGAGGATCGCTAATGGGCTCATTCCTAACCCTTGTGCAAGAGGAACAAATAGTGTCGCGATAATTGGCACTGTTGCAAAGGAAGAACCAATCCCCATTGTCACAACTAATCCTATGACTAACATAATAAATACCGCTAAACTTCTATTTCCTTTTAAAATAGTTATAGAGCTTGTAATTAAGCTATCCACATGTCCAGTAGCATTAATGACCGCAGCAAAGCCATTTGCGGCAATCATAACAAATCCTATAAAGGCCATCATCTTCATTCCTTCAGATAGAATGTCATCTGCCTCTTTCCATTTCAGCGCCCCTGTAAAATACATAACCATAATACCTGCAAAGGAACCAACAATCATAGAATCTGTTAACACTTGAGCACATAATGATACGACTAATGCAAAGGCTGTGGAAAACATCACAAATTTGCTGACATTAACATGAAGAGAATCAGCCTCTATTTCATTATTTTTATAATGCCTTGGCTTACGATATACAATAAAGGCTGTAAATAATCCAACCAACATACCTAGCACTGGAATCGCCATTGCCACAGGAACATCACGTGAGGATACTACCATCCCAGCCTCAGACACCTGTGTAGCAACGATATCTTGAAAGATCGCTCCAAAGCCAGCTGGTACAAAGCTATAAGTACCGATTAAGCCCACTGCAATTAAGGTTGCCACTAGACGTCGATCGACCTCTAGCATATTTAAAATTTTTAAAACAGGAGGAATCAATAGTGGAATAAAGGCGATATGAATAGGTATGACATTTTGAGATAAAATGGACATCAAGAAAATAAGGAAAAAAATTAAGACCTTTACTAAACCTTTGCGATTGCTTTCACTATTTAAAATCTTTAGCATCCCTGTAATCATCAATTCAGGTATCCCTGTTTTGGCAATGGCGATGGCAAAGGCGCCAAGTAAGCCATAGCTTAATGCTATCGTTGCACCTGCCCCTAACCCTTCTGTAAATGATTCTACTGTTGCCTCAATGCTCATTCCGCTTGTAAGGCCGCCTACAAACGCTCCTAGCACTAAAGAAAGAACGACATTGATGCGAAGTAGGCTTAATATTAACATAACGGCTACCGCCACTATTACTGCATTCATTGTTACACTCACTTTCATACACTAAATTACTAACATGTTAAAGATTATTATTCTGATAATTGAAAGTCAAGGTTTTTCATCGTTCGAAGCAATAAAAAAAACAGTATGATCTATTTAGCATCACACTGTTTCTAAGTTTTACTTATTTAATTGTTACAATGATTCTCGAACGACTTTTTTATAATAGCCTACCGACAGAATGGCAAAAATCGTATACAACGCTATATAACAGCACATTGCAATCCACAAGGGTGCCGTTAACTCTGTACCAAATAAAAACCATCCTGATTTAACAGCAAAATAACTATGCAATAGTCCAATTATTAAAGGGACTCCAAAATTAAAGGCTTGTTTCATATATATGCCTCTCATAATATCTTTTTCTGCAAAGCCAATTTTTCTGAGGATTGTATAGGAACCACGCTCTTCCTCTGCCTCAGACATTTGTTTGAAGTACAGAATGCTACCAGTTGTCATTAAGAAGGCTAATCCTAAAAAGGCAGTTGTAAAAATAGTGAGACCTAATGATTCAATATTATCTTTACGCTTCTCTTCATATGAAGATTGAGTATATTGCTGTGTTTTACCTTCATGATCTTTAGTTATAATCACCCCGGCATTTGTCTGTACATATAATTTTTCTGCCATTACTAAGTCTTCTTTTGAATTAATAGTAATAGATGATTGTTGATGCCAAGGGTAATGCTCTGATTGCGTAGTTAGACTTTTAAACATGTCATCTGTTATAACAAAGATGGGCCCGCCACCTCCAGCTGTAACAATACCACTAATAATACTTTTATCGTGTACATCTACAACATGAAAAGTTTCTTCAAACTCCCCTGCAGAAACTACTACATCACGATCTTTCTCTAATGGGAACATCTCAGCCATATACCCGCCATAGTTTGTTAAAATCACTTCATTTCCTGATAGTGAGGCTTCAGGAACACTCTTCTTGTAATCAGAAAGTGGAATCGTATAAATTGTTCCTTCCATATCATATAAAGGATTATCCTGCTGCTTTTTAGACATTAATTGTCCTACGGAAGCTGTTACTCCCTGCAAACGATAAACTATCTTATCGTAGACTATGTTATTTTCCTCTAACGCATGTAAGAAAGACATCCCCTGCTCTTCTAGCAAGATAAAATCACCTGGTACTTGGCTATATGCTGATGCTTCTGAGGAATAGTAGGAGATATAGGATAATGTCGTCACACCTAGAGATACACCTGTTAATACGGTTATAAGCGTTAATGACTTAGCATTGCTCTTCATACGATGCATAATAGGCGTTAATGCCAATACATCCTGAATGGAAAGATGCCCTTTTTTCTTTAAGCGAATTGTGTTCATAATAAACGCTACAGAGAATCGAAAGACCAGAAATGTTCCACCAATTGTAGTAGCTAGAATAATAATCATATTAATAAATAGGTTACCGGCTGATTCAATATCAAACAGCTTTGTTGAAGCATAGTAGCCATAAACAATTAAAACTAGCCCCATAAAGCCTATGGCCATTTGTAATGCACTAAAACGTCTTACACGTTCATCTGCTTGTTTAGCTGCGGTAAATAGTGATAGTAAAGAAACGCGATGGATCATCCAGGCCATTTGTATAAGGACAATCAACAAAAGTATAGTAAATACAATCATGGATTGCTGTAATGCCTGCGTACTAAATGTCATGGTTACAAGAGCTTCTTTCTCAAGTACACGCAATAAAATCATTGCAAACACACGTGAACTAAAGAAACCGGCCAGCATACCTAAAATTACAGCTCCTACAAATAGTAGAATATTTTCGATTGCTAATAGGCGTACAATCAATCCCTTGGTCATGCCAATCAATTGGTACAAGCCTATTTCCTTACTACGACGCTTCATAAATAAATGATTGGCGTACAAGACGAAGAACAAGACGATAAAATATAAAATATAAGTTGCTGCTTTAAATCCAGCTGTCGCCGTTCCACTCATTTGAACAGCATCCCATACTGCAGAATTATTTTGTAATGTTACAAAGGAAAAATATAAAGTAACGCTAAAAATAAGCGCAAAGAAATATAAATAGTAGTGCTTCATATTTTTCTTCATGCTTCTTAACACTAGCTTACTAAGACTCATAACCATCACCGCCTAGCACACTTTGCGTATGCATGATTTCCTGGAAAAAAGCCTGTCTTGATTTATCCCCTTTATAAAGCTCACTATAAATAAGACCATCCTTTAAAAATAAAACACGTGTACAGAAACTTGCAGCTACTGCATCATGCGTAACCATCATGATTGTCGCTTCTTTTGTCTCATTAATATTTTGTAGATTTTGAAGCAAGGCTGTTGCTGATTTGGAATCTAATGCACCAGTAGGCTCATCTGCAAATACCAATGATGGATTTGTAATAAGTGCACGCGCAGCGGAAGTACGCTGTTTTTGCCCTCCGGATATTTCATTGGGATATTTATTTAAAATTTCTGTTATGCCTAGTAAGGATGTTAACTCCTTTACACGGCTTTCAGCAACTGCTCTAGGCAATTTACTGATTGCTAAGGGGAGAAGAATATTTTCCTTTACAGTTAATGTATCTAATAAATTATAATCTTGAAATATGAAACCTAATTGCTCTCTACGGAAGTTGGCCAAAGCCTTTTCCTTCATTCCCCGTAAATTATGACCGTTTATTTCAATGACTCCTTCTGTTGCAAAGTCGATTGAACATAAGACATTTAAAAGTGTTGTTTTTCCTGATCCAGAAGGTCCCATAATACCTACAAATTCACCTTTACTTACTTCCAAATCAATACCCTTTAACACTTCCTGAGCCGTTGATTTCTTTCCATAAACTTTTTTTATTTTACGACCAATTAACACTGTCACTGATAAACGCCCCCTCTCTATATTCCAAGTGTACCCTGTTGCACCTATTCATTCGTGCGTTTTACATGACAATATAAAAAGGTAGGTGACATTTTCGTCATCTACCTGTTAGTTTGACATATTCATTTTGTAATGGGAACCGTAGCGTAAATAATGAACCCTCACCTACATTCGATTGAACATTTATACGGATACCTATTTTTTGCGCCACATTATATGATAAGTAAAGACCCATACCAGTAGACTGAGTAGATTCTCTCCCTACGTTACCTGTATATGACTTTTGAAAAATTCTAGGTAAATCCTCCGAAGGTATGCCAATACCCATATCTTTAATATGTAATAAAGTCGCACCTGCTGGGTCAAGTTCAGTAAAAATCGTTACCTCTGAATTGGCTGAACTATATTTTATGGCGTTCGAGAGAATTTGACGTACAATAAATGCTAGCCATTTACCATCTGTCATCACCTTTTCAGTCAGTTCATCTATTTCAAAACCAATTCCCTTTTCTATACACCAGGCTTGCATAGCTCGAATCTCTTTATAAACAATTGGTTTCAACTCAATTTCAGTTAAATAATTGTCCTTTTCTATAGAAGTAAGTCTAGTTTGGTGCAGCTGTTGATCGACTAACAGATGTAGTCTTAACCATTCATTTTCTAATTTTCGACGTGTGGATAAATCCTCCACATGGTCTAACATTAGATTAATAGTTGTTAAAGGTCCTTTTACTTCATGAACCCATGCCAGCAACTCATCTGAATACTCTTGGAGCTGCACTTTGGCCTGATTCAATTCCATATTCTTTTCATGAAAGACATCCTCCATTTTTCGAAAGCCCACTTCTTGAAAAGGTGATAATGATAAGCTACTTTTATGGGCTTCATCAAGATGACTATCCATATTTCCCAGGAAATCATTTAATTTCCCAACTTCAGCGATAAAGCGCCATACGAAAAAGAGTGCGAAACTAACAAGCAAACTAACATTTACATACCAAATAGACACACTATTTAAACCAACATCTAAAGAAAATAGCACGTTTAATAGTACCATTATAAATGCAAAAAAACCGATCCATGCAAAGCGCTCTTTTATAAATAATAGTAACAAATTAGTTCACGTCCCTTGGGTTACTGCTATATAGCCAAGTCCCTTTTTGGTTAGAATCACTTCATGTAGGCCAATATCCTCTAGCTTTGCACGTAAACGGTTAACATTCACCGATAAAGTATTATCGTTTACAAAACGTTCATCATCCCACAGTTTTCGCATTAATTCATCTCTTGAGACGATATGATTAGCCTGTTCCACTAAAATGCGCAATATAAAGAGTTCATTTTTTGTTAAGGAAGCTATAGCTCCATCACACATAATTTCACTCCTTGCATAATCAATAACGGCTTCGTTAAAGCGTGTAACATCCATCTTTGCTTCAACATAGTCATATGTTCTTCGTAAAATAGCCTGTGCTTTAGCGAGTAATACTTCCATATGAAAGGGTTTTTGTATAAAATCATCTGCTCCCATTTGCATGGCCATCACCATATCCATTGGATGATCTCTCGAGGATAGAAAAAGGATTGGCACATTGGAGAGATGACGAATTTCTCGACACCAATGAAAGCCATCATAGGCAGGCAACTGAATATCAATTAGCACAAGATGTGGCTTCACTTCTATAAAATCATCCATCACCTTTTGAAAATTTTTAGGTCCAACAACTTGTAATGACCATTGTGCAAAACGTTCTTCAATCATACTAAATATCGACGGATCATCTTCTATCAGTAAAATTTTCATCTCCATATTCAAATCCCTTTCTGCTTAATTATTTAACCTAGATGACATGCTGGCTGTTATGTATTCATACACTAATTAAAACCTTAATTACTTTTATTTTAACATAAAAAACCAATCTGTAAGCGTCCCTACAGATTGGTTTGACTATTAGCGAAAGCTAAAATTATTTTTGGATAGAAGCAACTACGCCAGCGCCTACAGTACGGCCACCCTCACGGATAGAGAATTTAGTACCTTCTTCAAGAGCGATTGGAGCGATAAGTTCAACTGTCATTTCGATGTTATCACCAGGCATTACCATTTCAACGCCTTCTGGTAAGTTACAGATACCTGTTACGTCAGTTGTACGGAAGTAGAACTGAGGACGGTAGTTAGAGAAGAATGGAGTATGACGGCCACCCTCTTCTTTTGATAAAACATAAACTTCAGCTTTGAAGTTAGTGTGTGGAGTAATTGAACCTGGTTTAGCTAATACTTGACCACGTTGGATTTCTTCACGAGCAACACCACGAAGTAAAGCACCGATGTTGTCACCAGCTTCAGCATAGTCTAATAATTTACGGAACATTTCTACACCTGTTACAGTAGTAGATTTAGCTTCTTCAGCGATACCGATGATTTCAATTACGTCACCAACTTTAACTTGACCACGTTCAACACGGCCAGTTGCAACTGTACCACGACCAGTGATAGAGAATACGTCCTCTACTGGCATCATGAATGGTTTGTCAGTTTGACGTTCTGGAGTTGGGATGTAAGAATCTACAGCGTCCATTAATTCAACGATTTTTTCTTCCCATTCTGCTTCGCCTTCAAGAGCTTTAAGAGCAGAACCTTTGATTACAGGAATATCATCACCTGGGAAGTCATATTCAGATAGTAGGTCACGGATTTCCATTTCTACTAATTCTAATAATTCTTCGTCATCAACCATATCACATTTGTTCATGAATACTACTAAGTATGGAACACCTACTTGACGAGATAAAAGGATGTGTTCACGAGTTTGTGGCATTGGGCCATCAGCAGCAGATACTACTAAGATACCGCCGTCCATTTGTGCAGCACCAGTGATCATGTTTTTAACATAGTCAGCGTGTCCTGGGCAGTCAACGTGTGCATAGTGACGAGTTTCTGTTTCGTATTCTACGTGAGAAGTATTGATTGTGATACCACGCTCTTTTTCTTCAGGAGCGTTATCGATGTCAGCGTATGATTTAGCTGTACCACCCATTTTTTTAGAAAGAACTGTAGCGATTGCAGCAGTTAAAGTAGTTTTACCATGGTCAACGTGTCCGATTGTACCAATGTTAGCATGCGTTTTAGAACGGTCAAATTTTTCTTTAGCCATTAGAGATTGCCTCCTCAAAATTATATGTTTTATTTTTGAAATTTATAGAATGAATGCTGATAGAGAACGGGCCCATCCCCTATCCTGCAATCATAGCTTACAAATTAGTTATACTTTATGCAAGATGAAAATTCAATTATTCACCTTTATTTTTTTTGATGATTTCAGCAGCAATTGATTTTGGTACTTCTTCATAATGATCGAATGTCATTGAGAATACACCACGACCTTGCGTTGCAGAACGAAGAGTCGTTGCATAACCAAACATTTCTGCTAAAGGAACCATTGCACGAACAACTTGTGAGTTACCGCGAGCATCCATACCCTCAACGCGACCGCGACGAGAAGTAATGTTACCCATGATATCACCAAGGTATTCTTCTGGAATTACAACTTCTACTTTCATCATTGGTTCTAAGATAACAGCATCACATTGTTTAGATGCTTCTTTAAGAGCCATAGATGCAGCAATTTTGAACGCCATCTCATTCGAGTCAACGTCATGGTAAGAACCGAATACTAATTTCGCTTTAATATCGATTAGAGGGTAACCAGCTACTACACCGCGGTCAAGAGAGTCACGAAGACCAGCTTCAACTGCAGGAATGTATTCACGAGGAATTACACCACCAACGATAGCGTTTTCGAATTCAAAGCCTTTACCTTCTTCATTTGGAGAGAACTCAATCGTTACGTCACCATATTGTCCACGACCACCAGATTGGCGAGTGAATTTACCTTGAACTTTTGCAGAGCCACGGAATGTTTCACGGTAAGATACCATTGGAGCACCTACGTTAGCTTCTACTTTAAATTCACGGCGCATACGGTCAACTAAGATATCAAGGTGAAGTTCACCCATACCTGAGATGATTGTTTGTCCAGTTTCTGTGTCAGTGTGAGCACGGAAAGTTGGATCCTCTTCTTGAAGTTTTTGTAAAGCTTGACCCATTTTATCTTGGTCAGCTTTTGATTTTGGTTCTACAGAAAGAGAAATTACTGGCTCAGGGAATTCCATTGATTCAAGAATAACTAGGTTTTTCTCGTCACAAAGAGTATCACCAGTAGTAGTATCTTTAAGACCTACTGCTGCTGCGATGTCCCCAGCGAATACTTTAGAAATCTCTTCACGAGAGTTAGCGTGCATTTGTAGGATACGACCTACACGCTCACGTTTACCTTTAGAAGAGTTTTGTACGTATGAACCTGAATCTAATGTTCCAGAGTACACACGGAAGAACGTTAATTTACCTACGAATGGGTCAGTCATAACTTTGAATGCAAGAGCTGAGAATGGCTCTTCATCAGAAGATTTACGTTCTAACTCTTCGTCACCATCAACAGAAGTACCTTTGATTGCTGGTACATCTACTGGAGATGGTAAGTAATCGATAACAGCATTTAACATTGGGCGTACACCTTTGTGTTTGAACGCTGTACCACAGATTACTGGGTAGAATTCTACTGCGATTGTAGCACGACGGATTGCCGCTTTAAGTTCCGCAACAGAAATTTCTTCGCCTTCTAAATATTTTTCCATGATATCTTCATCAACACTTGCAACAGCATCGATTAATTTTTCACGGTATTCTTCAGCTTGTGCGCGGTATTCTTCAGGAATTTCTCCCTCAGTTACTGCTGTACCTTTTTCGTCACCATAGAAAGTAGCTTTCATTTCAACCAAGTCAATGATTGCAGAGAACTGATCTTCAGCTCCGATTGGTAATTGAATAGGGTGAGCGTTTGCTTGTAAACGATCATGTAGAGTTCCTACAGAATATAAGAAGTCTGCTCCTGTTTTATCCATTTTGTTAATGAATACAATACGTGGAACACCATAAGTTGTAGCTTGACGCCATACAGTTTCAGTTTGAGGCTCAACACCAGATTGAGCATCTAGTACTGTAACAGCACCGTCAAGTACGCGTAATGAACGTTCTACTTCTACAGTGAAGTCTACGTGTCCAGGCGTATCGATGATGTTTACACGATGGCCTGCCCATTGGGCTGTTGTTGCTGCAGAAGTGATTGTAATACCACGTTCTTGCTCTTGCTCCATCCAGTCCATTTGAGAAGCGCCTTCATGAGTTTCACCGATTTTGTGAATCTTACCAGTGTAATAAAGGATACGCTCAGTTGTTGTTGTTTTACCAGCATCAATGTGAGCCATGATCCCAATATTACGAGTATTCTCAAGTGAGAATTCGCGTTTCATAGGAAATTTCTCCTTCCATATTGGGGTAAAGACGATAAAGACTGTATAAGAGACCTTGTGCTAACCAATCCGTTAACACATAGGTTATATTACCAGCGGTAGTGAGCGAATGCTTTGTTCGCTTCTGCCATTTTGTGCATATCTTCACGTTTCTTAACTGATGCACCAGTGTTGTTAGAAGCATCAAGAATTTCGTTAGCTAAACGCTCTTCCATAGTTTTTTCACCACGAAGACGAGCATAGTTAACTAGGTAACGAAGACCTAAAGTTGTACGACGTTCTGGACGAACTTCAACCGGTACTTGGTAGTTAGAACCACCAACACGGCGAGCGCGTACTTCAAGAACTGGCATTACGTTATTTAGAGCAGCTTCGAATACTTCAATTGGATTTTCACCAGAACGTTCTTTAACAATTTCGAACGCACCGTATAAAATCTTTTGAGAAGTACCTCTTTTACCATCAACCATCATTTTATTGATTAAACGAGTTACTAGTTTTGAACTATAAATTGGATCTGGTAACACGTCACGTTTGGAAACAGGACCTTTACGAGGCATGTGTTTTCCTCCTTTCGAATAAATATCGATTATTTTATAAGTTAGCCTTTTTATATTCGTCAATCAAATATCAAATCTGCTAGCAAGATTCGATATTTGTGACAATTAGTATAAGGCTCAGTTTTAAATAACGTTATTGAACGTTAAATTATTTTTTTTCTTTAGGGCGTTTTGTTCCGTATTTAGAACGTGATTGTAAACGACCGTTTACACCAGCTGTATCAAGAGCTCCACGTACGATATGGTAACGAACACCCGCTAAGTCTTTTACGCGTCCGCCACGGATAAGAACAACACTGTGCTCTTGTAAGTTGTGGCCTTCACCTGGGATATAAGCTGTAACCTCAATTTGGTTAGTTAAACGTACACGAGCGTATTTACGTAACGCTGAGTTTGGTTTACGAGGTGTCATTGTACCAACACGAGTACAAACACCACGTTTTTGAGGAGATTTAACATCAGTTAAAGATTTTTTAAATGAGTTATATCCTTTGTTTAACGCTGGTGATTTTGATTTCGTGCTTTTAGATTGACGAGGCTTACGTACTAATTGGTTAATTGTAGGCATCGATTTTTCCTCCCTTCATTTATTCCTTGTTAATACCACACATCCAGGTGGTTCATTTTTTGGGTAAAAACAAAGTCTTTGTGTTTAATACACAAAAACTACTCTCCAGTAATTGCAACTACCGCAGCTCCAACGTGGATTCCACAGGCCTTGCCCAGTTCCTTTTTGGACTCAACAAGAATAACTGGTATACCGATTTCTCTCGCGAAAGATATGGCCAAATCGGTTACCCAATTGTCTGCGTCAAGTGCCACAAGGAGTTCTTTCACTGAACCGGCTCGCATTGCTTTTACTGCTTGCTTTGTACCTATGATTGTTTGACTAGTCCTTACTTTATCATAAGACATTTTCATATCCTCCGAAGTATAGACAGTTAACTATCAACCTTCAATATATTATCATTACCATTTTATACTGTCAACTAATATCTTTAAAAAGTCCGAAGAGATGGCGTAATTCCATCTCTTCGGCACTATTTTTAATGTTTATTCAGCAGAAACGACTTCTGTGTCAAGCTCATCTTTTTCGATGCGGATTTGACGGTAACGTTGCATACCAGTACCTGCAGGAACAAGTTTACCGATAATTACGTTCTCTTTTAATCCAAGAAGCTCGTCACGTTTACCCTTAATTGCTGCATCTGTTAACACACGTGTTGTTTCTTGGAACGATGCTGCAGATAAGAATGATTCTGTTTCAAGAGAAGCTTTTGTAATACCTAGGATTACAGGACGACAAGTAGCTGGGTTTTTGCCATTCATAACAGCATCTGCGTTAGCCTCTGCAAATTGGTGGATATCTAGTAATGAACCTGGTAATAAATCTGTATCTCCAGCTTCAATTACACGTACTTTACGAAGCATTTGGCGAACCATTACTTCGATATGTTTATCTCCAATTTCTACCCCTTGCATACGGTATACTTTTTGAACTTCTTTTAATAAATATTCTTGAACAGTTGAAACGTCTTTGACTTTTAACAATTGTTTTGGATCGATAGAACCCTCTGTTAGAACCTGACCACGCTCTACATTATCACCTTCGATAACTTTTAGACGTGCATTATAAGGCGCTTGATACTTACGAGTTTCTACGTCACCTTGAACAGTGATTTCTTTTAAGCCCTCACGGATTTCTGTGATATCTGAAACAGTACCTGCGATCTCTGAAATAACAGATTGACCTTTTGGATTACGTGCTTCAAAGATCTCTTGGATACGTGGAAGACCTTGTGTAATATCGTCCCCGGCAACCCCACCTGTATGGAATGTACGCATTGTTAACTGTGTACCCGGTTCACCGATTGATTGAGCAGCAATAATACCAACTGCCTCTCCTACCTCAACCTTTTCACCTGTTGCTAAGTTCATGCCGTAACATTTTTTACATACGCCATGTTTTGTATTACATGTAAATGCTGAACGGATAGTCACTTCTTCAATACCAGCTTCGATAATTGCTCGAGCCACATCTTGATCGATTAAACCATCTTTGTTTAGAATCACTTCACCAGTTTCAGGGTGTAAGATTGTTTTCTTCGTATGACGACCAACAATACGCTCATCTAGAGCCTCGATTAGCTCTGTGCCTTCCATTAATGCACCAATTGTTAAACCACGGTCAGTACCACAGTCATCTTCGCGCACAATTACATCCTGTGCAACGTCAACAAGACGACGTGTTAAGTAACCTGAATCGGCAGTTTTTAGGGCTGTATCGGCAAGACCTTTACGAGCACCGTGAGTTGAGATGAAGTACTCTAATACTGTTAAACCTTCACGGAATGAAGATTTAATTGGTAGTTCGATGATACGACCAGCCGGGTTGGCCATCAGACCACGCATACCTGCTAACTGTGTAAAGTTAGATGCGTTACCACGGGCACCTGAGTCAGACATCATGAAGATTGGGTTTGTTTTCTCAAGAGACTTCATCAGTTTCGCTTGGATTTCATCTTTGGCAGCACTCCAGCTTGAGATAACACGGTCATAACGCTCATCCTCTGTGATGAAACCACGGCGGAATTGCGCTTGAACTTTATCTACTTTTTCTTGAGCTACTGCTAAAATTTCACCTTTGTCAGGTAATACGACGATATCAGATACACCTACAGTAATACCAGCACGTGTTGAATACTTGAATCCAAGGTTTTTCATGCGGTCAAGCATTTTAGATGTTTCAGTAATGTGGAAACGTTTAAATACTTCAGCAATGATATTTCCTAAGAACTTTTTACGGAATGGATTTACAACTGGTACAGATTCAAAATGCTTGCGCAATACAGCTGTACGTTGTGCGTCAATTTTCCCTTTTTCATCAAGGCTATTATAAGCACTATCTGATTCAAGCTCTTTTAGTGTGTCTTCGTCAATTGTTAATTTCGCAAAGTATTTTTCTGGTGTCACTTGCTCTAAGTTAAAATCAGTCGGCTCATTGATATAAGGGAATGATTCAGGCAAGATTTCGTTAAAGATTACTTTACCGACAGTCGTTAATAGGAACATATTATTTTGTTCCTCTGTAAATGTTGGGTTATTTAACGAACTAGCTTTAATAGCAATACGTGTATGCAAATGCACATGACCTGTATCATATGCGATTAAAACTTCGTTTGGACCGTAGAAAATAGTACCTTCTCCACGTGCATTTTCACGTTCAAGCGTTAAGTAGTAGTTTCCTAATACCATATCTTGCGAAGGTGTTACTACTGGTTTACCGTCTTTTGGATTCAGGATGTTTTGCGCAGCAAGCATTAGAAGACGAGCCTCAGCTTGAGCTTCAGCAGACAATGGTACGTGAACCGCCATTTGGTCACCATCGAAGTCAGCGTTATATGCTGTACATACTAATGGGTGAAGACGAATAGCACGACCTTCTACTAGTGTTGGTTCAAATGCTTGAATACCAAGACGGTGTAGCGTTGGTGCACGGTTAAGTAATACTGGATGCTCACGGATAACATCTTCTAATACATCCCAAACGTCGTTGTTTAAACGTTCGATTTTTCGCTTAGCAGATTTAATGTTATGAGCAAGACCACGTTCTACTAGTTCCTTCATAACGAACGGCTTGAATAATTCAATAGCCATTTCTTTAGGTAGACCACATTGGTACATTTTTAAGTTTGGACCTACTACGATAACGGAACGACCAGAATAGTCAACACGCTTACCAAGTAGATTTTGACGGAAACGACCTTGTTTACCTTTCAACATATGTGAAAGTGATTTTAGTGGACGGTTACCAGGACCTGTTACAGGACGTCCGCGACGACCATTATCAATTAACGCGTCAACAGCTTCTTGTAACATACGTTTTTCGTTTTGTACGATGATGCTTGGAGCACCTAAATCTAATAAACGTTTTAAACGGTTATTACGGTTGATAACACGACGGTATAAATCGTTTAAATCTGAAGTTGCAAAACGTCCACCATCTAATTGCACCATTGGACGAAGCTCAGGTGGAATTACAGGAAGTACATCTAAAATCATCCATTCAGGTGAGTTACCTGAGTTACGGAATGATTCAACAACCTCTAAACGTTTGATAGCACGAGTACGTCTTTGACCTTGTGCAGATTTTAACTCTTCTTTTAAAGAATGCGTCTCATCCTCTAGGTCAATTTTGCCTAATAATTTTTTAATTGCTTCTGCACCCATTGCAGCTTCGAATGTATTTCCGAATTTTTCGCGGTATGCACGGTACTCTTTTTCTGAAAGTAACTGTTTGCTTTCTAAATTCGTCGCACCAGCCTCAATCACAACGTATGAAGCAAAATAAATAACTTCTTCAAGTGCACGCGGTGACATATCTAAAATTAGACCCATACGGCTAGGAATACCTTTGAAGTACCAGATATGAGAAACTGGTGCAGCTAATTCGATATGACCCATACGTTCACGACGAACTTTAGCACGCGTTACTTCAACACCACAGCGGTCACAAACTACACCTTTATAGCGAACACGTTTATATTTACCACAATGACATTCCCAATCCTTAGTTGGCCCAAAAATACGCTCACAGAATAAACCATCTTTTTCTGGTTTTAACGTACGGTAGTTAATTGTTTCAGGTTTTTTAACCTCACCATATGACCAAGAGCGAATCTTGTCAGGGGATGCTAAACCAATTTTCATATATTCAAATTCATTAACGTCTATCAAGGAGCCTACCTCCCTCTAGTATAGGTCTTTATAAAGACTCTTTACGCAGCTCGATAATCGTTTGCAAAGAATTTCCTCTTTGACAAAGGATTAGAAATAGAATGATTTATTAAAAGAAAAAGCCAGGCAGGGCGTTAAATCCTGCCCGGCTAATTTGAAAAATAAGTTTGACCTTATTCACAATTGTGAATGTTGGTTTCCATTATTCAAAAGACTCTACTGGCTCTTCTTGAGTATCTGGCTGTGGTGCGATGTTAAGTGCATCAGCTGGTTGAAGATCTTCTTCTTCGTCTAAATCACGAAGCTCTACTTCTTCATCATTAACTGTTAGCATCTTAACGTCCATACCAAGAGATTGAAGTTCTTTAATCAATACTTTGAATGACTCAGGAACGCCTGGCTCTGGTACACTTTCACCCTTAACGATGGCTTCATATGTTTTTACACGACCAACAACGTCATCGGATTTAACTGTTAAGATTTCTTGAAGGGTATAAGCGGCACCGTATGCTTCAAGTGCCCATACTTCCATCTCACCAAAACGTTGTCCACCAAATTGCGCTTTACCACCAAGTGGTTGCTGCGTAACAAGTGAGTAAGGACCTGTTGAACGCGCGTGAAGTTTATCGTCAACCATGTGAGCAAGTTTGATCATATACATGATCCCAACAGATACACGGTTATCAAATGGTTCACCAGAACGGCCATCATACAGGATTGTTTTACCGTCACGGTTCATCCCTGCTTCTTCCATCGTTTCCCAAACGTCTTCTTCATTTGCACCATCAAATACTGGTGTTGCCATGTGGACGCCTAGATAGCGAGAAGCCATACCTAAGTGTAATTCTAAAACTTGTCCGATATTCATACGAGAAGGTACACCAAGTGGATTTAACATGATATCTACAGGCGTGCCATCTGGCATGAATGGCATATCTTCTTCTGGCAAGATACGAGAGATAACCCCTTTGTTACCGTGACGTCCGGCCATTTTGTCCCCAACGCGAATTTTACGTTTTTGAACAATATAAGCACGAACTAATTGGTTAACACCTGGTGGTAATTCATCGCCATCTTCGCGGTTAAATACTTTAACATCCAGAATGATACCGCCAGCACCGTGTGGTACACGTAATGATGTATCACGAACCTCACGAGCCTTTTCACCGAAAATAGCATGTAATAAACGCTCTTCAGCCGTTAATTCTGTAACTCCTTTAGGCGTTACTTTCCCTACAAGAATATCACCATCGCGTACTTCCGCACCGATACGGATAATACCACGTTCGTCTAGGTTACGAAGTGCATCTTCACCGACATTTGGAATATCACGAGTGATTTCTTCAGGTCCAAGCTTTGTATCACGAGACTCTGACTCATATTCTTCAATATGAACAGATGTATAAACATCATCTTTTACAAGGCGCTCACTCATAATAACAGCATCCTCATAGTTAAAGCCGTTCCAAGTCATGAATGCAACAAGTACGTTACGTCCAAGAGCTAATTCGCCTTTTTCCATTGATGGACCATCTGCTAAAATATCGCGAGGCTTCACGCGTTCGCCAACTTTTACAAGTGGACGTTGGTTATATGAAGTACCTTGGTTTGAACGAATGAATTTTTGTAATTTATATTTTGTTAAATCGCCTTTAACCTCTTTGCCATCTACAACTTCAATGCGGCGAACATGGATAGAGCGAGCCTCAACGTGCTCAACAATACCATCATACTTCGCTACTACAGCTGCACCAGAATCACGTGCATCCACATGTTCCATACCCGTACCAACGAATGGTGCTTCTGGGTTAAGAAGTGGAACTGCTTGACGTTGCATGTTTGCACCCATAAGTGCACGGTTAGAGTCATCGTTTTCTAAGAATGGGATACACGCAGTCGCTGCAGAAACTACTTGTTTAGGAGATACGTCCATGTAGTCCATTTGAGCTTTATTGAATACTGTGTTATCACCACGGAAACGACCTACTACTTCGTCCTTTGCAAAACTGCCATCTGGATTTAATAGTGAGTTTGCTTGTGCTACGTAGTAGTTATCTTCTTCATCAGCTGTTAGGTAATCAATTTGTTCCGTTACTTGACCTGTTTCGTGATCAATACGACGGTAAGGCGTTTCGATGAAACCAAATTTATTTACTTTAGCGAAAGAAGATAATGAGTTGATTAAACCAATGTTTGGACCCTCTGGTGTCTCGATTGGACACATACGACCATAGTGAGAGTAATGAACGTCACGTACTTCGAAACCAGCACGCTCACGTGTTAAACCACCAGGCCCTAATGCAGATAATCGACGCTTATGCGTTAATTCTGCTAATGGGTTTGTTTGGTCCATGAATTGTGATAATTGAGAGCTTCCGAAGAACTCTTTAATTGACGCAATTACTGGACGGATATTAATTAATTGTTGTGGTACGATAGCCGCTGTGTCGTTAATAGACATACGCTCACGTACTACACGTTCCATACGAGACAAACCGATACGGAATTGGTTTTGCAGTAACTCACCTACAGAACGTAGACGACGGTTACCTAAATGGTCAATATCATCTGTTGCTCCTACTTGATAAAGCAGGTTGAAGAAATAGCTTACTGAAGACAGTACGTCAGCAGGTGTAATATTCTTCACTTCTTCATCGATATAGGCATTACTAATGATATTAATTTCTTTTTGTGCTTCATCTTTGGGTGCATAAATTTTAATAGATTGGATTGTTACATCATCCTCAAGTACCCCACCAACTTGTGATAAAGTACGGAAACCAATACCTTTCGAAGAATCTTCTAGGTAAGGTAGGATTTTATCTAAAGTACGGCGATCAAGCACTGTACCTTTCTCTACTAAAATTTCGCCTGTTTCTGGATCTACAAGCGTTTCAGCAATCGTTTGGTTGAATAAACGATTTTTAATATGAAGCTTTTTATTCATTTTGTAGCGTCCAACATTCGCTAAATCATAGCGTTTTGCGTCGAAGAAACGAGAGTATAATAAACTTTTCGCACTTTCAACTGTTGGTGGCTCACCTGGACGTAAACGCTCGTAGATTTCTAAAAGTGCTTTTTCAGTACTTTCAGAGTTATCTTTTTCTAACGTATTACGTAAATACTCGTTATCACCGATAATATCGATAATTTCTTGGTCTGAGCCAAAACCTAATGCACGAAGTAATACGGTTACTGGTAACTTACGAGTACGATCGATACGTACATAAACTACATCTTTTGCATCCGTTTCATACTCTAACCATGCACCACGGTTTGGAATCACTGTAGCTCCAAAACCTTTTTTACCGTTCTTATCCGTTTTATCATGGAAATACACACTTGGTGAACGAACTAATTGTGAAACGATAACACGTTCAGCACCATTGATAATGAACGTACCTGTTTCAGTCATTAATGGGAAGTCACCCATGAAGACATCTTGTTCTTTCACTTCGTCTGTTTCTTTGTTGTAAAGACGTACTTTCACGCGTAATGGAGCTGCGTAAGTAACATCTCGCTCTTTACACTCATCAACATCATATTTAGGATCACCTAATGAATAATCGATGAATTCTAATGAAAGATTACCTGTAAAGTCCTCGATCGGCGAAATGTCACGGAACATTTCACGTAAACCTTCTTCAAGGAACCATTCGTAAGACGCCGTTTGAATCTCAATCAGATTTGGAAGCTCAAGCACCTCTTTAATACGCGCAAAGCTTCTACGCTGGCGGTGTTGTCCGTACTGAACTAGTTGACCTGTCAACTCATTCACCCCTCAATAAAGCGATATTAGGTCTTTGCAAAATCATACAAATAGTGTATGATTTCGAAAGACAAAAAGAAAACGAGTCTTCAAAAAGATCTCATTTTCGGTTAACTAAACTTATCTTGGCAAGTATACCCATATTAAAACAATTCTATACAAAAAGGGCATACGACCTCAAAATAATATTTTTGCATTTTATCATATTATCATAGCCGATTTGTCAAGTCAATAAATTATACATATTTCATTTATTTTTTTGCACGTACTATCCAGTATCCTTTTTTCTTCTCTACAACATCGACTTCGGAAAATTTACCTTCTAGGTAACTTACTGTCGATGGCGCTCCTTGTTTCTTCTGAATCACTACCCAAAGCTCTCCAGATGACACTAGTCTATCATAAGCTCCATCGTAAAAGCGGAAAATCGTTTCCTTCCCTGCACGAATTGGTGGATTCGTTAAGATAGCTGCTGCTTCTATATCTTTATCAACCATCGATAGGCCGTCACTCACAAATATTCGCACATTTTGAACACCGTTCACTTGCGCATTTTTTTGCGAAAGCGCAACTGCACGTTCATTTATATCCATCATACAGACGGTACGGTCTGGATTTGCTTTGGCTATGGATAATCCTATCGGCCCATAACCACAACCTATATCAAAAATCGCACCATCAATATTAGGCATTTGAAAAGCGTCTATTAAAACACGGGATCCAAAATCTACTTCGCTTTTACTAAATACACCTGCATCCGTTTCAAATGAAAACGTATGCCCTAGTAATTTGAATGTCCAGTGACGAGGTTTACTCTCAGTTTGAGGATTACTTGTATAATAGTGATCTGACATTTTCACGCCTCCTCAGAATGAAGAAAAAAGCTCGCCAATATGACGAGCTTTCCTTTTGTTTAAAAGTAACGCGAGATTACTTAACTTCTACAGATGCGCCAACTTCTTCAAGTTTAGTTTTGATTTGTTCAGCTTCATCTTTAGAAACGCCTTCTTTAAGAGCTTTAGGAGCGTTATCTACTACTTCTTTAGCTTCTTTAAGACCTAAACCAGTGATTTCGCGAACCACTTTGATTACTTTAATTTTTTCTGCACCAGCAGATGCTAATACTACGTCGAATTCTGTTTTCTCTTCAGCTGCAGCAGCACCGCCAGCAACTACTGCTACAGGAGCAGCAGCTGTTACACCGAATTCTTCTTCGATAGCTTTTACTAAATCGTTTAATTCAAGAACTGTCATAGCTTTGATAGCTTCTAAGATTTGCTCTTTGTTCATTATAATTTCCTCCTAATTGGATAATGTTTTATTTTTTTGCGGTCAGGCCGCGGAAGTTTTTGGACGTATTAAATTACGCGCCTTGTTCTTCTTTTTGTTCTGCAACAGCTTTTGTTGCAAGTGCGAAGTTACGCACTGGAGCTTGAAGTACAGATAAAAGCATAGAAAGTAGACCTTCGCGTGATGGAAGTTCTGCAAGTGCTTTAACATCTTCAACAGAAGAGATTGTACCTTCGATAATACCAGCTTTAATTTCTAAAGCTTCGTTTTTCTTAGCGAACTCGTTGATGATTTTAGCAGGCGCTACAACATCTTCATTTGAGAACGCAATTGCGTTAGGACCAACTAATACGTCGTTGATTCCCGCAAGACCAGCAGCTTCAGCAGCACGACGAGTTAAAGTGTTTTTGTATACTTTGAACTCAACGCCAGCTTCACGAAGTTGTTTACGAAGCTCTGTTACTTGTGCAACATTAAGACCACGGTAATCCACTACTACTACAGAAGAAGCGCTTTGGAATTTCTCAGTAATCTCTTGAACTTGTACTTGTTTGTTTTCGATTGCTTTGCTCATGATGACACCTCCTATTAGAATGGGTCATTTATACCGACAAAAGAAAAGCCTCTACGTCAAATAGACACAGAGGCTGAAAGTCATCATCTTTAAATAAGAATCTGAATTCCGATGTCCTCGGTAGGAACATTAAGTGACAAGTCACTCCTACTGTCTACGGTACAAATGGATAATTCACAACAGCAATGATTATATCATGTAACCATTGCCATTGTCAATATATATATATTTAAATTATTTCACTACTACGTTAGCAGCGTCAATTTTAACAGCTGGGCCCATTGTAGTTGTAATATTTACAGATTTCATGTAAGTACCTTTAGCTGCAGCAGGTTTTGCTTTTTGAACTACATCAAATACAGCTAAGAAGTTTTCTACTAATTTTTCTGCAGAGAAAGAAACTTTACCGATAGGAGCGTGGATGATACCAGCTTTATCAGCACGGTATTCTACTTTACCAGCTTTGATTTCTTCGATAGCTTTTGTTACATCGAAAGTAACTGTACCAGTTTTAGGGTTTGGCATTAAGCCTTTAGGTCCTAATACACGACCAAGTTTACCAACTTCACCCATCATGTCAGGAGTTGCTACGATTACATCGAAATCAAACCAACCTTGTTGGATTTTTTGGATGTACTCTGCATCACCTACATAGTCAGCACCAGCAGCTTCTGCTTCTTTAAGTTTTTCACCTTTTGCGAATACTAATACGCGTTGAGTTTTACCAGTACCGTTTGGTAGCACTACTGCACCACGGATTTGTTGGTCGTTTTTACGAGTATCAATACCTAAGCGAAAAGCAACTTCTACAGTAGCGTCGAAGTTTACTGTGCTAGTTTTTTGAGCAAGTTCGATTGCTTCTTGTGCATTGTATAGTGAGTTACGATCAATTAATTTAGCTGCATCTTGCAGTTTTTTACCTTTTTTAGCCATTATATATTTCCTCCTTGATTGTGGTTATAGCGGATTTTACCTCCCACGAATAAAGGTTGCGTGTTCACAAAGAAACTTCGCAACCTTCCAAAAAACAAAACATCAAGTAACTGGGATTAGTCTTCGATAACAATACCCATGCTTCGTGCAGTACCTTCTACCATTAACATAGCAGCTTCTACTGAAGCAGCGTTAAGGTCTGGCATTTTAGTTTCAGCGATTTCGCGAACTTTATCACGTTTAACCGTTGCCACTTTTTTACGATTTGGTTCACCAGATCCAGATTGGATACCAGCTGCTACTTTAAGTAGAACCGCTGCAGGTGGAGTTTTTGTAATGAAAGTGAAAGAACGGTCCTCGAATACTGAAATTTCAACTGGAATAATAAGACCAGCTTGATCAGCAGTACGCGCGTTGAATTCTTTACAGAATCCCATGATGTTCACACCCGCTTGACCTAATGCAGGACCAACCGGTGGAGCTGGGTTAGCTTTACCAGCAGGGATTTGAAGTTTTACAACTTTAATAACTTTTTTAGCCACGAGACACACCTCCTTAAGTCCGTGATGTGGTAATTGGGTTGCCCCTCCCACTCAATATCTGTCTGTCAGCTAAGTGCCGATAACATTAAAATTATCATTACAGACGTCAAACAAAAGTATGACAGTCTGACCTATGAAATGATACCACTTTTAATTTTTTTAAGCAAGTGGTAATTAACAAAATCTGCGAAACATCTACCAATTGGCATGTCACAGTTCTAGTAATTGTACTATAATTTTTGAATTTGTTCGAAGTCTAGCTCCATAATTGTTTCGCGACCAAACATATCAACAGACACTTTCACTTTTCCTTTTTCTGTGTCAATTTCTTCAACACGTCCTTGGAAATGAGCGAATGGCCCTTCTAATACTTCAACCGCTTCACCAATAGAGATATCTACTTCGACAACTTTATCAGTCATGCCCATTTGCTGTAGTAGACGATCCGCCTCTTCTGGTAGTAAAGGTGTTGGTTTTGCTCCTCCACCAGATGACCCGATAAATCCTGTTACACCCGGCGTATTACGCACTACATACCAAGAATCATCTGTCATAATAAGCTCTACTAATACATAACCTGGGAAAACTTTACGCATCATTGTACGCTTTTTCCCATCCTTCATTTCTGTTTCCTCGTGTTCAGGAACAATCACTCGGAAGATTTTATCTTGCATTCCCATTGTTTCTACACGTTTCTCTAGGTTTGCTTTTACTCGGTTCTCATACCCTGAATACGTATGAACAACATACCAATTTTTCTCCATAACTACTAGGACTCCTCGTCCGTCCCTCCCTTACAAATAAAAGTGAAAATGAATCGCGATATGCTAGATGCATTTCTTACTCTTTTCACAAACATCTCATGTAGACATAGCCCTTCCCTATTAAGAAAGCCTGATGATATGTATCGAAACTAGCATAGTCATCTATTGCTACTATCATACTTATCATAATGAGATTATCTTACTGCCATTCACTTCACCCATATCACTCGCCCATAAAGATGGAATTGTCTGCTGAATGAAGGTAAAACAAACGAAAAAACCCGTTATTGCATTGGACGGGCTATTTCATAAGTATTAACATGCTATTTACTAAATTATAAATCTAAGTACCAGCGGAATAATGATGAAATACCTAAGTCAACTAACACAAAAAATAAAGCCATAACGACAACAGTTGAAATAACAACGACTGTATATTTAGTCAACTCTTTACCTTTTGGCCAGCTTGTTTTGCGCATTTCTGACATTACATCACTGAAAAAGCCTTTGATCTTGCCCATTCTAGCTTAACCTCCGAATCAATCAATCTGTCTATTTACATATCATTTTATAGCGTTTGTTTATGCACTGTATGTTCATTGCAATGCGAGCAAAATTTTTTTAATTCGAGGCGTACAGTGGAGCCTTCTTTAGCCGGGAACGTGTAATTTCTCGATCCACATTTCTCGCAATTTAGCACGACTTTTTTTGCCATATACTCACCTTTTTCGGCACTTTGTCTTTTTAAGACTAACACCTATATTTGTCAATGTCAATAATGCCTCTGCCCTCTAAGACATTTCCTCAAGGACTAAATGTCGCTCTAATTTACGCTTCACTCGCTGCAAAGCATTATCAATCGATTTCACATGACGATTTAATTTTGCAGAAATTTCATGATACGATTGGCCATCTAGATATAGGGCTAAAACCTGTAACTCTAGTTCACTTAAAATCTCACTCATTTTCTCTTCTAAATAACCAAACTCTTCTCTATGAATTATTAATTCTTCTGGATCATCCATGATAGCGCCTGTTAAAACATCCATGAGCGTTCGGTCTGATTCTTCATCAAAAATGGGCTTGTCCAAAGAAATATAAGAGTTAAGAGGTATATGCTTTTGCCTAGTAGCCGTTTTAATAGCAGTAATAATTTGCCTTGTAATACATAACTCAGCAAAAGCTCGGAAAGAAGCAAGCTTATCCCCTTTAAAATCACGAATCGCTTTATACAAACCGATCATGCCCTCTTGCACGATATCTTCCTTATCAGCACCAATTAAGAAATAGGATCTTGCCTTCGCTCTAACTAACAAACGGTATTTCGTAATTAAATAATCCAACGCATCTGTATTACCTTGATGCACCATTTCAATAAGTTCTTCATCATTGAATCGTTCAAAATCTTGTGTCACTTGTACAATGCTATTTTTAAACATGGTATCACCTCAGCCACAACAGATAATTAGGAACAGTATAACGGAATTGGAAAATATGCGTCAATCAATCATTTCAATCCACGTCTCCATTTTTCGAATGCTATCGCCACATCTGGCTTTAATTCTATACGTGAAGGTGGTCTACTTTCTTGTTTCCTTTTCACATCGTGCGATATTTTATGCTGGATAATGCTTGTATCTATTTCTAGTTCTCTAGCTGATTTTCTCAAGGCTCCATTACCAAAAATAACACTTTGCTCTGCCATATCAGAAGTTGCTACGTGTATTTGTACATTTCTAGCCTTAAGTTCATGCGTCATTTTTTCAATACGTTCATCTGCCGTTTCATTTTTCCGAGTATAAATGACTTCAACATCACTTTCTAAATAAGATTGCTCTACGCCTGGAACTAGATGTGCGTCAAAAACAATAATTACGCGCCAACCCATAGCTGCTTTATATTCAGCCATAAGTTCTATCAACCTTTTGCGAGCATCCTCAAAATTTGTATCCCGCAATGGTCGAAGCTCTTTCCAGGACCCAATCATATTATAGCCATCTACTAGCAAAATGTTTTTCATTGTTACTCAATCGCTTCTTGACGTTTACGATACACTTCGTACATTAATAGCGCTGCAGCTACTGAGGCGTTCAATGATGTCACATGTCCCACCATCGGTAAATGATACAAGAAGTCACATTTCTCTTTTAATAAACGCCCCATTCCCTTACCTTCACTACCGATAATGATAGCCAATGGTAATGTTGCATCCATTTTTCGATAGTCTACAGAGCCCTTTGCATCTGTACCAGCAATCCATACACCTCGTTCTTTTAGTTCATCTACTGTTTGAGCTAAATTGTTTACACGGACTACAGGAACGTGTTCAATAGCGCCTGTTGATGCTTTCGCCACGACAGCTGTTAAACTCACTGAACGGCGCTTAGGAATAATAATACCGTGTGCTCCTATTGCATCAGCTGTTCTCATAATAGAACCTAGATTATGTGGATCTTCAAGCTCATCTAAGATTAAGAAAAAAGGATCCTCTTGTTTTTTTGCGGCTGCAGCAAATAAATCCTCTAGTTCAGCATACTGATAAGCTGCAACAGAAGCAACAATCCCTTGATGATTTGCACTTGATAATTGATCGACTTTCTTTTTCGGAACAAACTGAACGATCACTCCGCGTTCTCTAGCTAAATCTAGCAGTTCGTTGACACCCGATTTTTTTACACCCTCTGCAATCCATACTTTATTCATATCGCGTCCTGAACGAAGTGCTTCTAACACTGGGTTTTTACCTGCAATAATTTCTCCATTTTGTTCTGTCATTATAATTCTACACTCCTTTCGATTCCTCGATGATTTGAATAGCATATGCAATGATTTCATAGACGCGTTCAAGTTCATTTAATAAATATAAACTACCAAGTACCGCCTCAAAGCCTGAGCTATTTCGATAAGTTTGAACATCTGTATTTTTTGGTACAGAGCCGGACTTGGCATTACGTCCACGGCGGAACACTGCCAACTCCTCCTCTGTTAAATAATTTTCATCCATCATACGATGAACAATCATAGATTGTGCTTTTGCCGAAACGTAACGTGTTGCCTCTCGATGAAGTGTATTCGGTTTAACTCGACCTGAACGTAGTAAGTGTTCTCGTATCTTTTGCTCCAATACGGCGTCACCCATATAGGCTAACGCCAACGCATTTAATTGCTTAACATCTTCATTGCGAAGTTTATCCAACTTAATTACCCTCGTTTCCATCTAGTTCCTTGTCGCGTATCTTCTAAAATGATACCTTGGGCTTGCAAATGGTCACGAATCTCATCAGAACGAGCAAAATCACGATTTTTACGTGCCTCTACACGTTCTTGTAGTAATGCATCAATTTCTTCGTCTAATAATTCCTCTTCTTTTGCAAATTTAATACCTAAGACGTCACCTAGTACTTCAAAAGTTTCAATAAAAGTTTCTAGCACTTTCTTGCAAGTATTCGTTTCGTTTAAATAAATATTAGCAATACGAGCTAACTCAAATAATACCGAAATTCCGTTAGCAGTATTAAAATCATCATCCATTGCCTCTTCAAATTGCGCTTTTTGTTCAGTAATTTTATTAAGCCACTCATCTGAGTGATCGCCTAAGCTTACCGTAGTCGTAAGGCGATGCTTCACATTGTTGTAGGCTGTACGAATGCGCTCTAAGCCAGCTGCAGCTGCCTCTACTAAATCCTTCGCAAAATTAATGGGATGGCGATAATGTACCGATAACATAAAGAACCGTAGTACTTGTGGATCAATTTGTTTACGAATATCATTCACCAGAATAAAATTCCCAAGAGATTTAGACATCTTTTCATTATCAATATTAATATAACCATTATGCATCCAATAACGTGCAAATGTTTTATCATTATGAGCTTCTGATTGTGCAATTTCATTTTCGTGGTGTGGGAAAGTTAAATCCTGTCCACCAGCGTGAATATCAATAGTATCTCCTAAATGCTCACGAGCCATTACAGAACATTCAATATGCCACCCAGGACGGCCATTGCCCCAAGGACTTTCCCAGAAAATTTCTCCTGGCTTCGCTGCCTTCCATAAAGCAAAATCCAATGCATCATCTTTTTTCTCGCCAGCTTCAATACGTGCACCAATTTTTAAATCATCCACTGATTGATGTGATAATTTACCATAGCCATTAAACTTGCGCGTGCGGTAATATACATCACCTGCTGACTCATAAGCATAGCCTTTTTCAATTAAGATTTGGATAAACTGAATGATATCAGTCATATGCTCCGTAACGCGTGGATGAACATCTGCCTTTTTGCATCCTAATGCAGTAACATCTTCAAAGTACGCAGCAATAAAGCGCTCTGTTAACTCATGCACTTCTTCACCAAGCTCATTGGCAGCCTTAATAATTTTATCGTCTACATCCGTAAAGTTGGATACAAACTTTACATCATAGCCTTTATATTGGAAATAGCGACGTACTGTGTCATAAACTATAACAGGACGTGAATTCCCGATATGGATATAGTTATAAACGGTAGGACCGCAGACATACATTTTCACTTTGCCTTCTTCTAGCGGCACGAAGGTTTCTTTTTGTCGTGATAATGAGTTGAAAATTTGAATACTCATTGTGTCTCTCTCTCCTTTTGTAAGCGTTCAATTTCTTGCTTTAATTCAATGATCTGCTTCTCAAAAGCTTGACAGCGATCTTCCACAGGATCAGGTATATTTTGATGATCTAGCTTTTTCTCTAGACGAACTCCATCCTTAATCACTATTTTACCAGGTATACCGACCACGGTGGCATTTGGCGGCACCTCTTTTAAAACAACTGACCCCGCACCAATTTTACTATTCTCGCCAACTGTAATAGAACCTAATACTTTAGCCCCTGTTGCTACAAGGACATTATCCTCTAATGTAGGGTGGCGTTTCCCCTTTTCTTTCCCTGTACCCCCTAGAGTTACACCTTGATATAATGTAACGTTATCACCAATTTCACATGTCTCACCAATGACAACACCCATTCCATGGTCGATAAAAAAGCGGCGGCCAATTTTCGCGCCAGGATGAATTTCAATACCAGTAAAAAAGCGGCTTATTTGTGAAATGGCACGAGCCATGAAATAAAAACGTTTCTTAAAGAACCAATGAGCCACTCGATGTGCCCATGTGGCATGCAAACCGGAATATGTTAATATCACTTCAAAAACACTACGCGCTGCTGGATCATTTTCAAAAATGGTTTCCACATCTTCTTTCATCCTTTTAAACACAAAAACTCCCCCTTTTTATGTTGGTCTTGCTCAAATTCCTAGAAATCCTTCACACAGAGCTGTCACTGTAGTCAATTTTCTGTAGAATTCTCTGCCTAAGATGATGTGGCATGTTTGTTTGAAATGCCTCCCTCTTCATCAATGAATGAAGATAAAATAAAAAACGCCCCTATCATCCCTAAAAGGAATGACAGAGACGCTTGAATTTGCGTGGTTCCACTCTGATTGAAGGCAAAAAGCCTCCCACTCTGGACGTTCTTTAACGAGAACGAATCGATAAAGCCTACTATAGTTCAGCTTTATGCTCAAAGGTGCATTTCAGTTTTGCCTAGACTCAGACCACTTTCAGCCGGTGATGGTCCTCTCTTTAGAGCATGCGCCACTTACTTCTCCTTATCAACGCTTTACCAATGTAAATACATTTTACAACGAACGAATCAATTGTCAATGAATTTCTATTTATTGCGCAAATTTTTCTACACGATCAATTGCTTTCTCTTTACCAATTAAGCAAATAGCATTTGGGAGCTCAGGTCCATGTGTTTCACCAGTTGTGACAACACGGATTGGCATAAATAAATTTTTACCTTTATGACCTGTTGTTTTCTGCACAGCTTTTATAGCTGCTTTTACTGCATCTGGCGTAAATTCTTCTAATTCTTCAAGTTGCGTCTTGAATGCAGCCATTACCTCAGGTACTTGTTCTCCTGCTAAAACAGCTTTAGCTTCTTCATCATATTCAATATGGTCTTTAAAGAATAGGCTAGATAATTCAACAATCTCTGAACCAAAGCTCATTTGGTCATGGTAAAGCCCAATTAAATCCGTTGCCCATGCATGTTGCTCCGCTGTAAGTTCCTCTGGTAAGAGTCCAGCTTTTTGTAAATGTGGTAAAGATAAAGCAACCACTTCTTCTAAAGATAGTTTTTTAATATATTGATTATTCATCCATGTCAACTTTTGTTTATCGAACATAGATGGTGATTTAGAAAGACGCTTTTCATCAAAGATTTTAATAAATTCTTCTTTAGAGAAAATTTCCTCTTCCCCTTCTGGAGACCAGCCAAGTAAAGCAAAGAAGTTGAACATTGCTTCTGGAAGATACCCTAAATCCTTATACTGAGTGACAAATTGAATAATGGATTCATCACGTTTTGATAGCTTTTTACGGTTTTCATTAATAATTAATGTCATATGACCGAAGCGTGGATACTCCCAACCAAATGCATCAAAAATCATCATTTGTTTTGGCGTATTAGATAAATGCTCTTCACCACGGAAAACATGAGAAATCTCCATGAAGTGATCATCTAGAACTACAGCATAGTTATACGTTGGAATTCCGTTTGCTTTTACAATTACCCAGTCACCAATGTCTTTAGATTCAAATGTAACTTGTCCACGGACTAAATCTTCAAAATCATACGTTACATTTTCTGGTACGCGCATACGAATTGTGTATGGCTCACCTGCTGCTTCTTTAGCAGCAACTTCCTCAGCAGATAGATGACGGCATGTACCATCATAAGTAGGAGCTGCTACACCTCTCGCTTTTTGTTCCTCACGAGATGCTTCCAGTTTTTCTGAAGAACAGAAGCATTTATAGGCTGCACCTTGCTCTAATAGCTTTTCAGCGTGCTCTTTATAAATATCAAGACGCTCCATTTGACGATAAGGCGCATAAGGTCCACCTATATCAATGGACTCATCATATTCAATACCTAACCATTTTAGGTTATCTAGCTGAGATGCTTCTCCACCCTCTACATTACGTTCAATATCCGTATCTTCAATACGTACAATGAATTTACCGTTATGATGTTTTGCATATAAATAATTGAATAATGCTGTACGCGCCCCACCGATATGTAAAAAACCTGTTGGAGATGGCGCGTAACGAACGCGAACTTCTTTCGTCATATTAAAAGCCTCCTAAATTTTCGATCAAAATTGACTTTGTTCATTTTACCACTCTGTAACTGGAAATAAAAGCGGAGTTCACTCACATTTATTTCTTCATCAAAAGAATCGTTGCCATCGCTGCTATACCTTCCTCACGACCGGTAAAACCTAGACGTTCAGTTGTAGTCGCTTTGACATTTACCTGTGACGGCTCAGCATGTAACAATTCTGCAATACGATTTTGCATTTGCTCAATATATGGTGCCATTTTCGGTCGTTGAGCCATAATTGTACAATCGACATTGCCTAGAATATATCCTTTATCCTCAACAATTTTCCAAATGTATTCTAATAATTTAGCTGAATCCGCGTCCTTAAAAGCTGGATCCGTATCTGGAAAATGACGTCCAATATCTCCTTCTCCAATTGCTCCTAGCGCTGCATCTGTCACTGTGTGTAATAAAACATCTGCATCTGAATGTCCAACTAATCCTTTTTCATGTGGAATAGTAATACCACCGATAATTAATGGACGCCCTTCTTCAAATGCATGTACATCAAAACCTTGTCCAATTCGAAACATATGATAGAGAGACTACGTTAGCAATACATGTGGATTTTATTACTCCTAGATTGCCTATAATGCAGTCTCATTCACCTTCCTTCACTGTTATCTATTTACTCACTACTATACCCTCACATTTTAACATATTTCCTAGGAAATTGAGCTGATAGCAATTAGTGAGCATTTTCTTGTACCGTTAGATCCATTACACCTTACCACTAGGTGTGATTGCTTCTAGTTTTTTCAAGCTAACACATCATTATTCGCATTGATGTCGCGGTCCATTATTACAACAGGGATTTGAACGACAGCTAAAAAACAAGCATATCCTCTTCGTCATTTCTTGCTACATCAATATAAAATCTCATTAGCAACTATCACTAATGAGATGTTTAAACTAATAACTATTCGTTTATTTGCAATGCGCGTTTTCGTAAAATAGCTTCTCCGAATAGTAAATCCTCTTGTGTCGTCATTTTTACATTTTCGTAGCTGCTTTCTACAATATGCACCGTGTGACCAAGACGCTCGACTAGCATCGCTTCATCGGTACCAAGAAAACCTAATTTTTCAGCAACATCCTCTGCCTCAACAATTAAATCAAACCGAAAGGCTTGCGGCGTTTGAATCATCCATAGGCTGTCGCGATCTACCGTTTCCTCAATGACACCATTTCGAACTTTTTTCATTGTATCTTTGGCTCGGACACCTGCAATAGCTGCACCAAAGTCGTGGGCACTTTGAACAAGATTTGCAATAATATCATGTGTAATAAAAGGCCGTGCCGCATCATGAACAAGCACAATGTCTACCTGTTGCATTTCCTTCATACATGAATGTACAGAATGCTGTCGTTCAGCCCCACCATCAGGTAAACCTTTGACTTTCGTAATGCGATATTCATCGAGTAATTCTTGAATATAGATACGCTCCTCCGGTTTTACCGCTAGCCAAATACCTGTGCAAAAGGGATCTTGTTGAAAGACCTCTAACGTGTGTATCAGTATAGGCTTCTTTAAAAGTTTTAAAAATAATTTATTTTGTCCTGCCCCCATACGTTTACCGCTTCCTGCGGCAGGTAAAACTACTTCATACTGCATTTTTTCACATCCTAATCGTCCTTCGGCTTCGCAAATATCATACGACCTGCTGACGTCTGCAATACACTCGTTACTGTTACTGTTATGGCCTGTCCTATATAGCTACGACCGCCTTCCACAACAATCATCGTACCATCGTCTAAATAAGCGACCCCTTGATTATGCTCTTTCCCATCCTTAATAACTACCACCTGCATATCTTCACCTGGAATCACGACAGGTTTTACGGCATTCGCTAAGTCATTTATATTTAATACTTTCACATGATGTAGCTCACAGACTTTATTAAGGTTAAAATCATTTGTGACAATCTGAGTATCGTTACCCATTTTTTTTGCCAGTCGTACAAGTTTTAAATCTACCTCTTGCACATCCTCAAAATCCTCATCTGTAATCTCTACATTTGTCTTACGTTCATCCTGTAACTTTTTTAATATATCTAAACCTCGACGACCTCTTGTACGCTTTAATGTATCTGAAGAATCGGCAATATGCTGAAGTTCTGTAAGGACAAACTGAGGCACCACTAGAACCCCTTCGATGAATCCTGTTTCAGAAATATCTGCGATACGACCATCAATAATGACACTTGTATCTAACAATTTGTAACTTCCTCGCACTTCTGGAATTTCAGCACCCTCAGCAGCTTTTTTCTTCGTATGATTACTACGTAAAGTAAAAAGCTGTATTAATTCATCCCTTTTTCTAAAACCTAGACGGAAGCCTAAATATCCTAATACAAATGACAGGATAATAGGGAGCACCTCTGTAACAACGGGGAACTGCACACTATTAATAGCAAAGCCTAAGAAATACGCTACAATTAGCCCTATTATTAGGCCAAGCGTACCGAATAATAAATCTCCGACAGGGACCTTAAACAGGACCTCTTCCATCCAGCTAATGAGCTTCACAAAATAATCGGAAAACGCAAATGACAATGTAAACAGTAAAAGCGCTCCTAATGCTACTGATACGTAAGGATTATCAAGCCAAGGATTAGATGATAAATGAAGCAATTCGTATAATGGCGGTAAGAAAACAAGGCCCAACGCTCCTCCAATCAGTAAAAAAGCAATTTGAACAAATTTTTTCACAAGCTGTCACCTCCTATTGTTAGTTAAGATTATACATAGTTTACTGTAGAAAATCCTTCATCAGCTCATCAAATTATCATTATTTAATCTCTATTTTCCATCTCACCTTCACCATGCATTAACTAGGACGCCTATCCCTTTACTTGAGTTTCCTCTTTTTCCTTCAAAAATGAAGGAAAATGCATGTCAGAATAATATCTAACATGCATGGTTTTTCCTATAACTCTCTAAAGCAGGCATTTAATGCATCCTTTATCGTTTCTACCCCGATAATTTCAATCCCTTGTGGAAAATCCCATCCACCTATATTGGATGTAGGAATGAATACTCTTTTAAAACCAAGCTTCGCTGCTTCAATGACACGTTGCTCAATACGGGATACTCGGCGCACCTCTCCTGTCAGACCTACCTCACCAACAAAGCAATCCGTTGCTCGCACAGCCTGATCCTTAAAGCTAGAAACGATGCTTGTCAGAACAGCTAAATCGATGGCGGGTTCGTCCAATTTCACACCACCAGCAACTTTAATATATGCATCCTGCGCTTGTAGCATGAGACCCATACGCTTTTCAAGTACGGCCATCAGTAATTGCACTCTATTTTGATCAACCCCTGTTGCCATCCGCTTAGGGTAATTAAAGCTGGTAGGCGTTACGAGCGACTGAATTTCAACGAGAATTGGCCTTGTTCCCTCCATTGAGGCAACAATCGTGGAGCCCGCAGCTCCTTGTGAACGCTCCTGTAAAAACAGCTCAGATGGGTTCAAAACCTCTTTTAGCCCACCCTGTAGCATTTCGAATATAGCAATTTCATTTGTAGAGCCGAAGCGGTTCTTTTGACTTCGTAAAATACGATGATTATGATGCCTTTCCCCTTCAAAATACAGGACTGTATCCACCATATGCTCTAAAATACGAGGCCCTGCTATTTGCCCCTCTTTCGTAACATGCCCAACTAAGAAGATCGCAATTCCTTTTGTCTTAGCAATTCGCATAAGCTCAGCTGTACACTCACGGACCTGTGAGACACTACCTGGCGCACTTGTTACCTCTGGATGAAAGACGGTTTGTATGGAATCAACAATGACAAATTTCGGCTGTACTTCCTCAATCGTTTGATTCAAAAACTCAAGATTTGTTTCAGAATAAATATACAGCTCTTGTGAAATTACCCCCAAACGCTCCGCACGTAGCTTCGTTTGACGGATAGATTCCTCACCAGAAATATACAGCACACGATGACCTTTATTAGAGAGCAAGGCTGAAACTTGTAGTAATAAAGTGGATTTCCCAATCCCTGGATCACCACCTATTAATACTAGAGAGCCAGGCACAATACCGCCGCCTAATACACGGTTCAGCTCGCCCATTTCTGTCGCTACACGGGACTCTTCACTAGCCTCCACCTGAATGATAGGGATTGCTTTTTGAGTAACAGTAGCAGAATGCTGGAAAGCCCCACGTGGTCCTTTCGCAATCACTTCTACTTCCTCCACCATCTTATTCCATTCCCCACACCCTGGACATCTTCCCATCCATTTTGCTGATTCATAGCCACAGCCTGAACATACAAATTTCGTTTTTTTCTTTGCCAACTTTCTTTCACCTCGAATATTTGTTCTTATATTAATTGTACAAAAAAAAAGACAGCTTGGCACTTAATGCCTCACTGTCTTTCGTTCGAAATTATTTAGAGATAGAAACTCCCTCTTTTTTCTTCACAATAAATTCATCGTTTACATAATCAATGACAACATGATTACCCTTCTCCACATTACCTTTTAGTAATTCTTCTGATAATCGGTCTTCCACTTGTTTTTGTAGTGCTCGACGTAGTGGACGTGCACCGTATTGAGGGTCATAGCCCTCCTGTGCGATTTTTTCAAGCGCTGCATCGGTTAATTCTAGTGAAATATCTTGTTCTTTCAAACGTTTTGTTAGAGCATTCCCCATCATCGCAATGATTTCTTTTAAATGCTCTTTTTCTAATGAATGGAAGACAATCATTTCATCGATACGGTTTAAGAATTCTGGGCGGAATGCTTTTTTCAATTCTTCAAGCATCGTACTCTTCATATCGTTATGTTTAGAATCTGCGCCACCAACATTAAAACCAAGACTTTTTTGATATTTAAGTGCATCCGCGCCAACATTTGAAGTCATAATGACTACTGTATTGCGGAAGTCTACTACACGACCCTTAGAGTCCGTTAATCGTCCATCTTCAAGAACTTGCAGTAGAATATTGAAAACATCAGGGTGTGCTTTTTCAATTTCATCTAGTAAGACAACAGAATATGGTTTACGACGGACTTTTTCAGTCAATTGACCACCATCGTCAAAGCCTACATAGCCTGGAGGCGAACCTACTAAACGAGAAGTCGAATGTTTCTCCATGTACTCAGACATATCGACACGAATCATAGCATCTTCGTCACCAAACATCACTTCAGCAAGTGCTCTTGCAAGCTCTGTTTTACCAACACCTGTAGGACCTAAGAAAATAAATGAACCGATTGGTCGTTTTGGATCTTTAAGGCCCGCTCTTGCACGACGGATCGCACGTGAAATAGCTTCTACCGCTTCGCCTTGCCCTACAACGCGTTTGTGTAGCTCTTCTTCAAGTTGTAATAATTTCGAAGATTCTTCAGAAGCGATTTTAGCTACAGGAATTCCTGTCCACATCGATACAACTGCTGCAACATCATCTACAGTCACTTTGGACTCGGCCTTGCCTTGCTCTTCTTTCCAATTCTTGCGTGTAGCTTCAATCTCATCTTTAAGCTTTTGCTCAGTATCTCTAAGTGCTGCAGCCTTTTCAAACTCTTGACCTGATACAGCAGCATTCTTTTCCGAGCGAACATTTTCAAGCTTATCTTCAAGTGCCTTTAAGTTTGGTGGCACCGCAAATGAACGTAAGCGAACCTTTGAACCCGCTTCATCGATAAGGTCGATTGCTTTATCCGGTAAGAAGCGATCTGAAATATATCGATCACCCATTTTTGCCGCTGCTTCAATTGCTTCATCTGTAATTTTCACTCGGTGATGTGCTTCATAGCGGTCACGTAAACCTTGAATAATGAGAATAGCTTCTTCCACCGTTGGTTCATCCACTTGGATCGGTTGGAAACGACGCTCTAATGCTGCATCTTTTTCAATATATTTACGATATTCATCAAGCGTTGTCGCACCGATACATTGAAGCTCACCACGGGCTAAGGACGGTTTTAAAATATTTGATGCGTCAATCGCACCTTCTGCACCACCTGCACCGATTAAAGTATGCAATTCATCAATAAATAAAATGATATTGCCGGCTTGGCGAATTTCATCCATTACCTTTTTCAAACGGTCCTCAAATTCACCCCGATATTTTGTACCAGCAACGACAGTTCCCATATCAAGCGTCATCACTCGTTTGTCTCGAAGAATTTCTGGTACTTCATTATTAATAATTTGCTGTGCTAACCCTTCAGCAATTGCTGTTTTACCAACACCTGGCTCACCAATTAGGACAGGGTTATTTTTTGTACGACGCGATAATACCTCGATAACACGTGTAATTTCCTTGCTTCGACCAATAACAGGATCTAACGTACCTTCACGGGCAATTTGCGTTAAATCACGGGCTAAACTATCTAATGTTGGGGTATTCGCCGCTTGTGCCGCTTGTTGACCAGACTGCGCGTTATCATTATTTCCTAATAATAATAAAACTTGCTGACGTGCTTTATTTAAGCCTACACCTGCATTATTTAAGACGCGAGCTGCTACACCTTCACCTTCACGTATAAGTGCTAATAGTAAATGCTCAGTACCGATATACGAATGACCTAATTTACGTGATTCGTCAACCGATAGTTCAATTACTTTTTTCGCTCGTGGCGTATAGTGAACTATTGGACCAACATCTTCTTTCCCTTTACCGACTAATTCTTCAATACCAGCTTCAATCATTTGAGGACTAATATCAATAGCTTCTAACGCTTTTGCAGCAATACCGCCGCCTTCACGTATAAGCCCTAATAAAATGTGCTCTGTACCAATGGATTCGTGCTTCCAACGAATAGCCTCTTCCTGAGCAAGCTGTAATACTTTTTGCGCGCGTTGTGTAAAACGATTAAACATCATATAAATCCTCTCCTTTTTCCCCATTATTAGGCTTATTCGTGTGTGTTTGAAATAATGCCTCACGAAGCATTTCAGCTCGTACACGATCACGTTCAGCAGGCGGTAATGCCTCACCTGCATAATGCTGTAAAAAACCTGGTTGCATACTGACGACACACTCATTTAAAGTTGTTGCGAGTATACCGTCAATCAACTGTAGGTCGACTCCTAAACGAACATTCGAAAGACAGGTAGCCGCTTCCTCACTCGTTAAAATTCTTGCATACGTAAGGGTACCTAAAGCTCGATAAACTCGATCTTCTAAAGCCAGCTCGGCCTTTTCCATCAATCTACCTCTCGCGTGCCGTTCTTTTTGGATAATTTTTTCAGCAACACTTTGTATATCTGCTAAAATATCTTCTTCTGTCTTTCCAAGTGTAATTTGGTTGGACACTTGATAAACATTACCTAAATTTTCGCTTCCTTCACCATATATACCTCTTACGGTCATACCTAGGCGTGTCATCGCATTTATAATTTGATTCATCTGTCCCGTTAACGTAAGAGCAGGTAAATGCATCATCACAGATGCTCGTAGCCCAGTACCAATATTCGTAGGACAGCTTGTTAAATAGCCAAACGTATCTCGAAAAGCATAAGGTAATACCTTCTCTAGAATACGGTCAATTCTATTCGCTTGTTCATAGGCATTTTGAAGCTGGAAACTCGCTGTCATACATTGAATGCGTAAATGATCCTCTTCATTCACCATAATACTCACGGATTCATCTTGTGACAGAAGCACGGAGCCCACCTGCTCTTTTTTGGCAAGCTGCGGACTAATCAAATGCTTTTCTACAAGAATTTGACGTTGTAAAGGTGTTAGATCATTGATAGCAAAATATGCATAATCATTTTGAAGGGTTGGACTATCGCTTACTGCATGTGTAACTGCCTGTTCCACCTGTAAAGCCTCGTTCTCTGAAAACGATAGTGGAAAACGATAGCCATCTAAATTTCGAGCAAGGCGAATTCGTGTACTAATGACAATATCAGAATAATCGTCTTCGATACCCATCCAAGTAGGTGTCGCACGCTCTAAAAATGATTCAATTATCAAGACACATCACCACCTTCAAATTGTAGCTGCTTCTCAAGCTCTTTGACTTCATCTCGAAGCTTTGCTGCCTCTTCGAATTGCTCTTCATCTACAGCGAACTTCATACGTTTACGGATATCCTCTATTTGCTTTTTAATGACATACACATTGCTATGGGCACCAGGCATTTTCCCAATATGTTGGGGGCCCGCCTGTATGCGGTTAAAGAGCTTAGGTAAATGCTCACTAAAAGTGTCATAACAGCTTGGGCAACCAAACTTACCTTCTTTTAAAAATTGCTTATACGTAAATTCACATTGTGGGCATGTTTGCTGTTGTGGCTGTGTTTGTTGTTTTTCTCCTACCTTTTGCCATGTAGGTGAGCCAAACCAGTTTGATAATAACTGTTGTATGGAAACTGGCTCTTGTTTAAACTCTGCATGAAATGGATGGAACTGTGAGGCGCAGACGTCACAATAATGGTGCTCCACCTTTTGCCCATTTTGAACTTGTGTTACAGTAACTGTCGCATTACGTTGTTTACAATGTTCACATATCATTTCCATCACCTCACTATTTCTGTTGCTCATATTTTATAGTTGTCAGCATCGCCCGTAATATTTTTGCACGAATTATATCTCTTAGAGGGAGATGTAAATCGATTGTTGAGCGATCAATTGCTGCTAACATTAATTTCGCTTCTCGCTTTGAAATTACCTGCTCATCGATAAGTCGATATACTAAATCTTCTGCCATTGTTTGCGATGCTCCACCTTCAATATGCTGGAGAACATCGTCGATTAAATCAATCTGTGAATTCGCGCGGACACGTAAAATTCGAATGTATCCACCACCACCTCGCTTGCTCTCCACAAGGTAACCTCGCTCGGCGGTAAATCTTGTATTAATGACATAATTTATTTGTGATGGTACACATTGAAATTTGTCTGCAATTTCACTACGTTTTATTTCAATATGCCCTTCTCCACCTAATTCAAGTACTTGCTTTAAGTAACCTTCTATGATGTCTGATATATTACGCATTTTAGGAATACACCTCGCTTGCTTCACTGACTTTGACTATCTTTGACTTTCTTTGAGTATATTATACAAAACGCTTGAAAATAATTGCAATGATTTCGCCTAGAGAAAAATGAAAAGGCTAAAAAACTATATTCAAGCGTAGAAAATAGCACTAATTAGTCGTTATCGAGCATATCTTTTTGCTTCCTACACCTAATGTACCCTTTTTATCCATAGAAAAAACGCAAGAATATGCAACTAGCATATACTTGCGTCTATAAAAATTATACCCAACGACCTACAATTGGATAACGCCAAGGCTCATCAGTTAATGCTTTGACGATACCGATAATTGGTACTACAAATAGCATAATACCGAAAACAATTAAAAATGGAATGCCAATAATGAAAATGCTTAAGAATCCAGAAACAGCAAGTAAAATTGCCATGACAAGTTGGAAAAGAATAGCTTGAATAGAAATTGCCTTCACTTCCTCATCCGAACTAACTAAAAAGAAGATAATGGGAACTAACCATGGCGCAAAAAACGAACTTGCGTGTATGATTACTTTAGACCATTTACTCTCCATATATATCAACCCTTTCTTTATACGTTATCTATCGTTTTATGTACTACTATTTACGGAACTATACCCGTAATAGTTTCAATTTAAAGTGAGTTTTTTTAAAAATTTTTGAAAGGTCGTGATGAGAAATGGAATTCAACCACACATTAGCAAATGAATATGAAAAGGGGATTCGCCGTACTCTACCAAGCTATGATGCAATGCTTCGTTTAATACAAACTTTTTATCGTTCCACATTACATGAGCATGCGGATATATTGGTTGTTGGTGCAGGTAGTGGCAATGAAATTTTACAGCTAGCAGATGGAAGACCAAGTTGGTCATTTACAGGTATTGATCCGTCAGAATCCATGCTTGATATAGCAAAGGAGCGTCTCCAATCTTTACCGAATGATCTGTCATTCTATCAAGCAACCTTGCTGGATACCCATCTACCTGCTATAAAATTTGATGCAGCTAGTTGTGTACTCGTCCTTCATTTTATTCAAAGCTATGAAGATAAGCTATCGACCTTAAAAGAAATTTGGAACCATTTACAACCTGGCGCACCGTTTGTCCTAGTTTCGAAATACGGTCAACCCGGTACTATTGAAACGGAACTGCAATTCGATTTATGGCGTTCCTATTGGCTCCAACATACAAAGCTTTCCGTAGCTGATGTTGCAGAAATGGAAAAATCCATCCGGGCCCTGTCATTTATGCCCGAGGAAGCGATTTTAACATTATTACAAGAAGCAGGTTTTATAAAACCTTCTCGATTTTTTGCCACTACTTTGTTTGGTGGATGGGTATGCTTTAAAGAAGAACATTAAATATATTTTGTAGTAAAAACTTTGAGGTGAAAGCTGTGATAAGCACCATTGGCATTACAAAAAAACAACAATTACTAAAAGATTTCCCTTTGGAATCCATACATCAACAAGAATTCGAATGGTACTGGGTCGATTTTAATTGCCCTACTGCAGAGGAAGAATCTTTGCTAGATTCATTTTTTCATTTTCACCCACTAGCTATTGAAGATTGCTTAATGCGATTACAACGACCCAAACTCGATTTTTATGACGATTTCCATTTTTTCGTCATTCATCGATTAAACGAGCTGACCTTAGCTGCAGAAGAGGTTAATATTTTTGCCTCAAATAAGTATATTGTGACATTCCATAAGAACCCAGTTCCCGAAATTGAAAAGGTACAAAAGATGTTAGAAAGCCAGCCAAAAAACTGGGAACGTGGCACAGTCTACTTAACGTATCAAACCATTGATAAAATCGTTGATAGTTATTTTCCACTTGTTTATAAAATTGAAGATCATTTAAATGCACTTGAAGGCGAGCTTACATACCAAAGCAATGTAAATGCCATGAAGATTGTCTTCGAGTTTCGTAGTGATTTGCTCGATTTGCGGCGTGCCATTTTACCAATGCGTGACCTTTTATATCGAGTACTTAATTCTTACCGCTTTTCATTAAACAAATCTGAAAGAGCTTATTTTGGAGATATATACGACCATCTTCTTAAACTGACAGAAATGGTTGAATCAAATCGAGAGCTGACAGCAGATATGCGAGATAGCTATATGGCTATGAGCTCAAGCCGCATGAACGGCATAATGATGACTCTAACAATCGTCTCAACGATCTTCATTCCACTAACCTTTATTGCTGGTGTTTATGGGATGAACTTTGATAATATGCCCGAGCTGCATGGACGATACAGCTATTTTATTGTCCTCGGTATTATGATTATTGTTGTAATCGCTATGCTTACTATCTTTAAACATAAAGGCTGGTTTAAATTATTTAAGCCTTAATTCCCACAAAAAGCTGCTCGTTTAACAATCAAACGAGCAGCTTCATTTATTACTATTAGTAAGGACCTCGGTCGTCAATTTTATTGTCACCCTGCTGTGGGAATAAAAAGTATGCTAAAACCCCTGACCCTAGAGCGGCGCAAATTGTAATTAATAGCTGTTCAATATGTGGTACTTCCGCATAGTAGTTTCGTAGCATGTAAACGGAACCTATTGCAACAATGACCATGACTGGAATAACGAATTTAAAGCGTTTTTTCTCCATATAGTACCTCCTCCTATAATCTTTCACGTTCAATTTTTCTCACCTTAAACAGTTCGTATTTTACAGGTTTCCCAATTTAAATTCAAATTTACTTCGCCTCACTAATCGGACTGCCAATAAAGTAAAAAAATAAAGAAATAACCAAATTTTTAACCAAATATTCAGCAAATAATAGTAAAATAGATTTAATACCAATTATTTATCAAACTTACAGACCTAACAAATTCAGAAGTGCATTTTACTCACAATTATTATGGATATTAAGAATGGAGCAAACAATAATGAGTTGGTTTTCAAAAAACAGCAGTTCCAGCTACTCAATTACATTAACACCTGAAAATTTTAAGGGCCATGTACAATTAGATGTTTTAAGTCATCCAAACCTTCAAAAGCAATTACAGCTTTTAAATTTAACAATTGAGGATTTAGCCATTATTAAGCAACTACAACCGTTAGCTAAGGATCTAATTCCTGCAATGGTGGAGCAATTTTATGCAGCCATTAGCTTGAGCCAAGATTTAGTAGACATTATTAATAGAACCTCGCATATAGATCGTTTAAAAGTTACGTTACATAAGCATTTAAGCGATATTTTTGAAAGTCATATTAATGACGCCTATATCGCTGAAAGAAAAGCCATTGCTGAAACCCATGTTCGAATTGGCTTACAATCCAAATGGTATATAGCATCCTTCCAATCCCTTACTTCTACGTTCACAAATTTTGTGAATGAAGTGGATATCTCAAAGCATGATGCCATTCGTGCAATTAACGCGTTTTGCAAAATCATTAATTTTGAGCAACAGCTTGTGATCGAGGCATACGAAAAAGAGGAAGATCGTATTCGAACAGCCGCTGATCAAACGAAAAACGCCCTTGTTACGACAATTCAAAGTACAGCTGAGGAGCTTAACGCCATTAGTGAAGAGACAGCTGCATCGTTGTTAGTCATTTCCTCGCAAACGGATGATATTGCAGAGGCAACCAAGCAGGGATTAAGCTTCGTTGCAGATACACAGGAGAAATCAAGACGTGGGCAACATCAGCTGAAAGAGCAAAATGATTTAATCCAAGTTATTTTACAAAGTGTCAACAGCCTTGAGATAACTATGAATCAGTTACGTACCTCCTCTCAAAAAATTTCTGAGATTGTAGGACTTGTCACGGGCATTGCTGATCAAACAAATTTATTAGCTTTAAATGCGTCTATTGAGGCAGCTCGAGCAGGGGAACATGGAAAAGGCTTCGCGGTAGTAGCAGAGGAAGTACGGAAGCTTGCTGAAGAAACGAAAAATGCCGTGCAAAATGTGTCACATCTCATTAAAGAAACTGAAAGTAATATTACAACAATGGCAAATTCAGTTATTAATGTTGATCAAAAAATTCAACATAGCGTCAATACGCAAGAAAACCTATCTAAATCATTTAATGATATAGCTGATGCCGTATCCGGCATTCAACAACAGTATGTTCATACATCTAGAGATATTTCAGCCATTTCTAATTTAATTACTGAGCTATCACAAGGGGCTACACTTGTTTCCTCTTCTTCTGATTCACTTATTAATGTAGTTAATGAATTGAATATGTAATATAACAAAGGGAGCTTCACCTAAAGCGGTGGAGCTCCCTTTAACCTTAATGTGGCAATGCACGCTTTTGTTTACGATGCTCTCGTCTTGCAGGCCCTGTTTCAAATAAACGTTTTTCCTCATCTGTTTCAGGATAAATGGCAGGTACAGGTACCGGTTTTCCTTCTTCATTTACTGCAACCATTGTTACAAAGGATTCTGTCGTTAATTTTTCCTCACCAGTCTCTATATTGCGAGAAATAACGCGAACATAAACCTCCATTGAAGAACGTCCTGTAGAGGAAACTATACTTTCAATTTCAAGAATATCTCCTACATGGGCAGCCGATAAAAAATCAACTGAGTCTATTGAAGCTGTGACTACAAGTCCCTTCGCATGTTTCATCGCTGTAATAGCAGCAATTTCATCAATATAAGCTAACACTCTTCCACCGAAAATGGAATTGTGATTGTTTGTGTCTGGAGGTAATACGAGACGTGATTGAACCGTACGTGATTGGCTCATGGGTACAGCATTGTTTGTCATATTTCTTGTAACTTCCCTTCATGTATGTTCTTTCGTCATCGTATCGTAGAAAAAGAGCTTATGCAAATTTAGAACAATTTTTTCATCGTAATAAATTTCATGTCTGTCATTTCCTCAATGGCCCATTTAATTCCCTCTCGCCCATAGCCACTCATCTTCACACCACCATATGGCATATTGTCTACACGGAATGTCGGAACATCATTTATAATGACAGCACCTGCCTGTAATTCATCGGCTGCATATAAGGCATCTGGTAATACATTCGTGTAAATACCTGCATTTAAGCCAAGGTCCGACTCATTGACAAGTCGAATTGCGTCATCTAATGTTTCATATGAAACAATTGAGACGATTGGCGCGAAAGTTTCCTGACAAACAATTTTCATATCAGCCGTCACATTCGTCATAACAGTCGGCGTTAACGTCCGTTCTGTAAATACTCCTCCAGTTGCAATAACTGCTCCTTGTGCCTGTGCTTCTTCAATCCACTCTTTAATTCGTCCAACCTCATTCGGGTTGATCATAGCACTTACATCTGTGTTTTTATCTAAAGGATCTCCTACTACAAGCTTTTTAGTTTCCGCAACAAATGCCTCCGTAAATTCATCAATAATAGAAGAATGTACATAAATGCGTTGTAACGAAATACATACTTGTCCAGCAAAGTTAAAGGCACCGCTCACACACCGACTTATAATTTTAGTAAAAGGCGTCGATGGTTCGACAATGACAGCTGCATTAGAACCAAGCTCTAAAGTTACTTTACGTAAACCAACTTTTTCTTTAATGCCTAATCCAACTTTACCACTGCCTGTAAACGTCACCTTTTTGACGTGAGGATGTGTAACCAAAGTATCGCTAAGCTCACCACCACTTCCTGTCACAATTTGCAACGCTCCATCTGGCAAACCTGCTTCACGGAAAATCTCTGCCATAACGAGAGAACTTAATGGTGTTTGAGTTGCTGGCTTTAAAACAACTGTATTACCTACTGCAAATGCCGGCCCTAATTTATGGGCCACTAAATTAAACGGAAAATTAAACGGTGTAATAGCAGAAATTACCCCCAATGGCTCTCTCTTTGTCCAGCCTATACGATCTCCTGCTCCAGGTGCCGCATCCATCGGTACAGTTTCGCCTTTTGGTTGTTTGGCACCCTCTGCTGCAAATTGATAAGTGGCAATGGTACGATCAATTTCCGCTAACCCTGCCGTCAAAGGCTTTCCTGCCTCTAACGCTAAAATCTCTGCAAATTCTTCTTTTCGTTGTCGCATTAAATCGACAACTTTATATAAAATTTCGGCACGCTCGTAGGCTGTCGTCTTTTTAAACGAAAGGAATGCTTGCTGTGCACCATCGATTGCTCTCTCCACATCTTGTATAGATGCCTTTGCCACTTGAGCAATCACCTCACCACTATATGGTGATTTTAGCTCATAGCTTTCCTTTGCATCTTGCCATTGACCGTTAATCCACAGTTTTGTTTCCTTCATCCTTCAAATGCACCTCCAATAATTGTTCTCCCTCATTCTATCACGAAGAGCTCGAACTCGATGCAATAGCGGCTGCACTAACTGCCGCTATCATTGCAGCATGCTGAGCTTGAATTAATAATTCAATAGATGACATAATCGTCATAGACAGTGATTTTTGTACTTTCGCCATATCATAAATGGCGATTTGTACAGCCATAAAGAGAACAAATTCACGATGCCATTTTAATAATTTTAAATCCTTTAATTCATGATATAAATGTATAACTTCTTGCAATTGGTGATGAGTAAGATCTAGTAAGGCTAAAAATCCAAGTAAGGGATAATGCATGGCCTTTACTTTGACATCTTGATTTTTAAGCACATCTCGAATGGTCACGACATTGGGCACTAGTTGACGATCAAATTGTGGAGATAGGAAGGTTAATACTTGTGACAACCATTGCAGCTCATTTCCTGCATTAAAATTATATGTTCGTAATTCTTTATAATAGCGATTCATCGTTTCTGCACGTATTTCCACATCATCAGATGGACTACTTAGTAACACAGCGTATGGAATATCTTCATAGGATGTTAAAAATGGATGATGTTTACGAATGGCATCAAATAAAGCTCTAGCTGCATATGCATGCGCGTTTTTATCCTTTTCGTCCTCTGTCAAAAACTGAGCAGCAATATAACTAAAGTTACCGCTTCTAAATTTCGCTTCCTTTAATGCATTCACATTCGTTAATAAATTCATTACTGCTTTTTCAGCATCCGCATGCTCCATTAAATTAGCAGCTATGCTATAGCCTACCGTAGTTCTTAAGGGAGACATCCACGAGGATTGCTTCTTCATTTCCTGTAAAATATGTTTGTATTGGACCGCATCAAATGTTTTCCCTGACGCAACAAACGTACTAGCTATAGCTAAAACAATTTTACGATCCACTGTCCATCCCGCAGCCTTCGAAACATCTTCTACCGTATTTGTAAATTGATTTTCTATCATCACGTAATCCATATTTAGCACGCTCCTTTACCCATTTTACGTTACATAATGCGAGAAAGATTCATCCCATTTGTAACAATTAACATAAAAAGTAAACTTAATTTAATATATGTTACCCCATTTTTTTGATTTAATAGGAAATATTAAACAAATACGAAAGGAGGAACTACTGTTGATCGCAAAAACCACTCGGAAGTTAATATTTACCGTGACCTTAAAAGAACGTTTACAGCTATTTTTATTTTTACGAAATTCGTCTAACAATATAGCTTTACATACCCTTTTTTCTAAAAATTAATGCAAAAAGACAGCGGCAAAGTTTTTTGCCGCTGTACAAATGACTCGTTATATTAATCCTAGCTCCTGTAACTCCTCTGATGTGAAGGCTCTCGATCTTGTTAAAAAACGTTTTCCTTCAACGCCCTCTAATGAAAACATCCCACCTCTACCTTCCACTACATCCAGTATGATTTGAGTATGTTTCCAATAATCATATTGATTTTTATGCATATAAAATGGAGCTCCACCTATTTCGCCCAAACATATATCCTGATCACCTAATAGCAAGTCTCCGTCTGGATAACACATAGGGGAAGAACCATCACAGCATCCGCCTGATTGATGAAACATAACAGGCCCATGCTTCTCTTTTAATAGCTCGATGAGTGCCAGCGCTTCTGCCGTGGCTAATACACGTTCAATCACGCTCATGCACCTCCCTATGGATTAGAAGAAACCAAGTTTATTTTCGCTATAGCTAACTAATAAATTTTTCGTTTGTTGGTAATGAGATAGCATCATTTTATGATTTTCACGACCAACGCCTGACATTTTGTAGCCACCGAATGCAGCATGTGCAGGATAAGCATGGTAGCAGTTTGTCCAAACACGACCTGCCTCTATTTCACGACCGAAGCGATAGGCTGTATTAATATCTCTTGTCCAAACACCTGAACCTAAGCCATACAGTGTATCATTCGCAATTTCTAATGCCTCTTCTTTCGTTTTAAACGTAGTAACAGCTACAACAGGACCAAAAATTTCCTCCTGGAAAATACGCATTTTATTATGTCCTTTAAAGACAGTAGGTTTAACGTAGTAGCCATTTTCAAAGCCTTCCCCTACATTATTTTTCTCCCCACCGATTAGACATTCTGCACCTTCTTGCTTACCGATATCTAAATAAGAAAGGATTTTTTCCAGTTGCTCGCTTGAAGCCTGCGCTCCCATCATTGTGTTTGGATCAAGCGGATTACCAACTTTAATAGCTTCTACTCGTTGTAGTACACGTTCCATAAATTTATCATAAATAGATTCTTGAATAATTGCACGTGAAGGGCATGTACATACTTCCCCTTGGTTCAGAGCAAATAATACGAAACCTTCGACTGCTTTATCTAAAAATTCGTCGTCCTTATCCATAATATCCTCAAAGAAGATATTAGGTGATTTACCACCAAGCTCTAATGTAACTGGGATCAGGTTTTGAGACGCGTATTGCATAATCAAACGACCAGTTGTCGTCTCACCAGTGAAAGCAATCTTACCGATACGTGGATTAGATGCAAGCGGTTTCCCAGCCTCTAAGCCAAAACCATTCACAATATTTATGACACCTGATGGTAATAAATCTTCTATTAGTTCCACAAGCACCATAATGGATGCTGGTGTTTGTTCTGCAGGTTTTAATACGACACAGTTTCCAGCAGCTAGTGCTGGCGCAAGCTTCCATACAGCCATTAATAACGGGAAGTTCCAAGGTATAATTTGACCTACTACCCCTATTGGCTCATGGAAATGATAAGCAACTGTATCGTTATCAATTTGGCTTACAGAGCCTTCTTGAGCACGTAAAGCTCCAGCAAAATAACGGAAATGATCAATGGCAAGAGGGATATCTGCATTTAAAGTTTCACGTACCGCCTTACCGTTATCCCATGTTTCGGCAACGGCTAGCTTTTCTAAATTTTGCTCGATACGGTCCGCAATTTTAAGTAAAATGTTTGCACGTTCTGTCGGTGATGTTTTTCCCCACGCATCTTTAGCAGCATGTGCTGCATCAAGTGCCAGTTCAATATCCTCAGCTGTGGAACGTGCTACTTGTGTAAAAACTTGTCCAGTAACAGGAGTGACATTATCAAAGTATTGACCCTTCACTGGAGGTGTCCATTCGCCACCAATATAATTATCATATTTCTGTTTGAATTGAACGACCGATCCTTCAGTGTTTGGAAATGCATAAACCATTTTACTTCTCCCCTTTACACAATTTAATGAGACTATCTACAAAAAACATTATTTTATAGCGAAATAACCATATTTTCATAGAAATCCTCTCATCTAATATATTGTCAGAAACAAATAATAATTTCAACTTTTTAAAAAATTTTTCAAGCAATTTATTTTTACTAGAAAAGTATATAGAATTCACGGTTTGTATAACGTTAAGGTATACTTAAAAATAATATTAGATTTAGGAGAACAATATGCGTATTAATAAATATTTAAGTGAAACAGGCATTATATCACGTCGTGGCGCTGATAAGTGGATAGCCGAAGGAAAAGTTACAATTAACGGCGAACCTGCGACAGTTGGAAGTCAGGTTGAGAATGGCGACATTGTTTGCGTTGATGGAAAAGAGGTAAAGAAAGAACAAAAGCTTGTCTATATAGCTTTAAATAAGCCGGTCGGCATAACAAGCACAACGGAACGCCATATAAAAGGCAATGTCGTTGATTTTGTAAATCATCCTTTACGAATTTTTCATATTGGGCGTCTCGATAAGGAATCGGAGGGGCTATTGTTATTAACTAATGATGGCGATATCGTCAATAAAATTCTTCGCGCTGAAAACCATCATGAAAAAGAATATATTGTTCAAGTAGATAAACCTATAACAGAGCAATTTATTAACAAGATGGGCGCAGGTGTAGATATTCTAGATACAACGACCTTACCTTGTTATGTTGAAAAGATCTCAGACAAAGTTTTTAAAATCATTTTGGAGCAAGGCTTAAATCGTCAAATACGCCGGATGTGTTCAGCTCTTGGCTACTCGGTAAAGCGTCTACAGCGTATTCGTATTATGAATATTAAGCTTGGAAATTTAAAAGTAGGCCAATGGCGGGACCTAACTGATAAAGAGCAGGCAGAGCTATTCAAACTACTGAATTACACACCAAAATAAGTATAAGAGGAGGGCGAGGACGATGATTTCCATTCAAAGCACAGAACAGTTAACAGGTGTACAAATTTGCGGAGATTTTTGGGATTTAGATGAGCTAATCAACGCTATTTACAAAGTAACTGGTGATGCCAATAAATACTATGATTATCAAGGTCCTCGACTCCGTATTTTAAGCGTTTGCTATAAACTGAGACATGCTATGCTTGGGGAACACCAACTAGAGTTTGTGAGTAACGGTGTTAACAAGAACACCCTCACACAACATGAACTTATTTTCCCCAATAAAAACATCTATTTCGCTACAGATATTCTTTGGCCTGAAATTATCTTTAGCGCTATCGCTTTAAACGATTTCATCGATCTACACCTGACAATAAACAATGCATCTATTTGGAATCATGAGATAGCGACGATTCGTAAATTGCAAGCTGCTATTGCAGATTGTTTAGAACAGGAAGTGAAAGAAGAGGATTATGGAGTCTTTTTAACAATGCTACAGGCAAAAAGCCCTTTAACCTTCCTTTTCGCCACACAGTATGTGGATGTTCTGAATTTAGAATATATCCAATTAAATAAAGAAGAACGTAAAGCTCAGCTAGCTGCATTTGCATTACGCTTACTTGTAGAGGATCATGAATATGTAGCACTTAAATCACTCCTAATGGAAGCCGCGATTGCCACGAAACAACCTTTACACGCCATACAAATGCAGCTTAGCTATCCGGAAGAAATTTTATGGTAAACAAACAACGCCGTCTCACAATGAATGAGACGGCTTATTTATTATTTAATCGTTTGGTAAGCCATTTTACGAATTACAGCCTCATGCTGAGGGTAATCTGCTAAAAGCTCGTCCTGTGTAAACAATTCGAAATCCTCAAAGTCAAAGCCTGGGGCAACCATACATCCCACTAAACTAAACGTATCTGCTTCCTCCACCGATGATCCAAATATCGTATTTTTAGGGACCACAATTTGTGGTATCTCCCCCGCTACTACGTTCAAGCCAAGCTTCTTCGCTTCATATGTTCCATCTGGAAAAATCATATGGACTGTAAGCGGACTACCGGCATGGTAATACCATAACTCATCTGACTGCAAACGATGTAGATGTGAAATGTCCTGTGAGCGAAGTAAGAAATAAATACTCGTATAAATAGGTCTCTGAACATCTCTTACTGCAATATCTTCTGCAGCCCGAAATGAAGAAATATAATAGCCTCCTTCAGGATGTTCGGCTAAATTTAGTTGTTGAATAAAATATTGTGCTGAATAGTTCAAAAAACATCACTCCTTTTTTCCACCTTACCAAAAATGAATAGTAAAATGCTACCTTCGATTATTCAGTAGGAAGAACAACGAAAAAGGGCCTCTCCTTGTTGAGACGCCCCTCTCCATTATAAACCACCCAAATAAGCTGCTTTTACTTCTTCACTTTCTTGAAGCTCTTTAGCTGAACCAGATAAAACAATACGCCCTGTTTCGAGCACGTATGCACGGTTAGCGACAGACAGTGCCATATTGGCATTTTGCTCAACAAGCAATACTGTTGTCCCCTCTTTATTCACCTGTTCAATAATATTGAAAATATTTTTAACCATAAGCGGCGCGAGCCCCATTGAAGGCTCATCCATTAATAGCAATTTGGGCTTTGCCATTAAGGCACGACCCATCGCAAGCATTTGCTGTTCCCCACCAGACAATGTTCCTGATAGCTGTTTACGACGCTCCAATAGTCTAGGGAATAACTCAAAAACATGGTCCATATCTTTTTTAATTCCTGCTTTGTCATTACGCAAATAGGCACCAAGCTCTAAATTTTCTTCTACGGACATATTGGCAAAAACACGACGTCCTTCTGGAACGTGGGAAATCCCCGATTTAACAATAGTTTGGGCTGCTTTCCCCGCAATAGAGAAGCCTTCGTATTCAATAATGCCACCTTTTGGTTTTAATAAGCCTGACAATGTTTTTAACAATGTACTTTTCCCAGCTCCGTTTGCACCGATTAATGTGACAATTTCACCCTCATTTACTTCTAAAGAGAGGCCCTTCAATGCTTGAATGTTACCATAATAAACATCTATATTTTGTACTTTTAGCATTAGCCGATAACCTCCTCACCAAGGTACGCTTCAATTACCTTTGGATTGTTGCGAATTTCTTCTGGTGTCCCGTCAGCAATTAATTGTCCATGATCGAGTACATAAATACGCTCACAAATACCCATTACTAAGCTCATATCATGCTCAATCAGTAATATCGTTAAACCAAACTCCTTACGTATAAATGCAATTAATTCCATTAAATCATGCGTTTCCTGCGGATTCATCCCGGCAGCTGGTTCATCCAATAATAATAGCTTTGGATTTGCCGCTAATGCACGGGCAATCTCTAATCGTCTCTGCATTCCATATGGTAAATTTTTAGCTAACTCGTTCATATAGACATCTAAACCAAAGATTTTTAAAAACTCTATGGATTGAAGCTCCATTTCGGCCTCACCCTTGAAATGCGTGGGTAAGCGAAAAATCGATGTCCACATCGAATGCTTAGCAAGCGAATGGTTGGCTACTTTAACATTGTCTAGAACAGATAGCTCTTTAAATAGACGAATATTTTGGAATGTACGGCTTATTCCCTTTTGTGTTACTTGGTAAGGTGCAAGCCCGTTTAATTTCTGTCCGCCAAATGTGATGGTCCCCTCTGTTGGTGTATATACCCCTGTCAGCATATTAAAGCTAGTCGTTTTTCCAGCACCATTGGGACCGATTAAACCCACTAATTCACCTTGATTGAGATACATATTAACACCCTGTACTGCTTTTAAACCACCGAATTGAATCCCCATGTTTTCAACATTAATAAGAAGGTTTCCAGTCATTATTTTGTACCTCCTTTTTTACCAAACTTAAATAAATCCGTAATTTCTTTTGTTCCCATTAATCCTGTTGGGCGATAAAGCATTACGATAATTAGTACTAAACTGTAAATAATCATACGAGTCTCTGGGAAGTTTGCTAGATACGTCGATACGATCGTTAAGAAAACCGCAGCGATCACGGAACCTGAAAGACTTCCTAAGCCACCAAGTACAACGTAAATTAAAATATCAAATGATTTTAAGAAACCGAAAGTTGTCGGCTGAATAATGTAAAAGTTATGGGCAAAAATTGCACCTGCTAGCCCAGCAAAGAAAGATCCAATCGCGAACGCGACAACCTTATAGTAAGTTGTATTAATTCCCATCGCATCTGCTGCAATCTCATCTTCGCGAATAGAAATACATGCGCGACCATGACGCGAATTTGTAAAGTTTGAGATGACAAGAATCGTTAATACGACACCAAAGAATGCATACGTCCAGTTAGATAAATATTTAACCTGCATCCCTGCAGCACCGCCAACATAATCCGTATTTAAGAAAATAATACGAATGATCTCCGCAAATCCTAAAGTCGCAATTGCGAGATAGTCCCCTTTTAAACGAAGTGTCGGAATACCTACAATTAGACCTGCGATAGCTGCTGCCGCTGCTCCTAATAAAATCGCCAATGGGAATGGTAACATGAGCTTCGTCGTAATAATCGCTGACACATAGGCTCCAACAGCTAGGAACCCGGCATGCCCAATCGAAAATTGACCTGTAACCCCAATTACAATATGCAAACTAACAGCTAGCATAATGTTAATACACATCGTAATCAGCATATTTTTATAGTACATATCAATGACTTCGGTCGTAATCAATAATTGCACAACTGCATAGATGACTAGCGCTAATACGGCATAGCCCCAGAAAACTTTAGACTTTTTCATATAACCGCTCACCTACACTTTCTCACGGGCATTTTTACCAAAGATACCCGATGGTCTGAATATTAAAATCAAAATTAAAATAACGAATGCCGCTGCATCTCTCCATAAAGAGAAGCCAAGAGCACTTACTAAAGATTCTACAACGCCTAGTAACATACCACCGACCATAGCGCCAGGAATAATCCCAATCCCACCAAGAACAGCTGCGATAAACGCTTTAACTCCTGGTATAACACCCATTAACGGGTCAATTTTCGTATAATACACACCGAAGATAACACCGGCTGCACCAGCTAAAGCCGAACCAATTGCAAATGTTGCAGAGATTGTATTATCAACGTTAATCCCCATTAAACGTGCTGCATCCGCATCATGAGAAACGGCACGCATGGCTTTCCCAATTTTTGTTTTATGTACGATGAATTGTAAAAGAATCATCAGTACAACAGCGACTGATAAAATTAAAATAGAGGTACTACTAATTTGTACGCCTAAAATATCAAAAGACTTATTTTTGAACACTTCAGGATACGCTGCCGGTTGAGCCCCTCTGAAGAAAATCGTTGTATATTCAATTAATAACGATACGCCGATCGCTGTAATTAATGCCGCAATACGTGTTGCATTTCGTAATCGTTTATAGGCGATCCGTTCAATTAAAACACCAAAAATTGCGCAAATGAGCATCGCCAATAATAATGCTGGGAAAAAGCCAAGCTCCCATTTAGCAATTGCGTAAAAGCCGATAAATGAACCAATCATGAAAACGTCACCATGGGCAAAGTTAATCAGCTTGATAATACCGTATACCATCGTATACCCTAGCGCTATTAACGCGTAGATACTTCCTAGTGAAATACCATTCACAAGTTGCTGTATCCATTCCATACGCATTCACTCCTTTGAATTTTCTGAAAAATGAGAAATTTGTACATGCATCGATACTAAAAAGTTATGTTTTATGCTGCTATTCTAGTTATCTAAAACAGAAAAAAGGAAGGCGTGTTTACCCGCCTCCCCCTTGCTTACAAAACATTAAGGATTAACTTTAGAGTTGAACACTTGTTTACCGTCTTTAAATTCAAGAACTGTTGCTGTTTTAATTGGGTTATGGTTTTCGTCAACTGAGAAAGTACCTGTTACTAAAGAAAGATCTTTTGTTGCAGCTAATTCATTTTTAATAGCTTCCCCATCTGTAGAACCTGCACGTTTAATGGCATCAGCAATGTAGTAAATAGAGTCATATCCAAGTGCGTTGAACGCATCAGGTGCCTTATCACCATTTGCCGCTTTAAATGCCTTTACAAAGTCTTGAATTTTTGGGTCTGGATCTTCTGCAGAATAGTGGTTAGTAATATACGTATTATTTAATGCATCCTTGCCCGCTAGATCCACTAAAGTTGGTGAATCCCAACCATCAGCCCCCATTAAAGGTACATCAATACCCATTTCACGGGCTTGTTTAACAATTAAACCAACCTCTTCATAGTATCCAGGGATAAAGATAAAGTCTGGATTCGATGCTTTAATATTTGTTAATTGTGTACGGAAGTCTGTATCCTTGGCTACATAAGCTTCTTCCTTCACAATTTTTCCACCACTTTTAGTAATCGTTTCTTTAAAGGACTTTGCTAAACCTTTTGCATAATCAGATGCGTTGTCAGCAAAAATAGCTACGTTTTTTGCACTTAGCTCACCTGAAGCGAAGTTAGCTGCCACAATCCCTTGGAATGGGTCAATAAAGCATGTACGGAATGCATACTCGTTAACGCTACCATCCTCATTTACCGTAATATTTGGGGCAGTCCCAGAACCAGTAACAATAGGGATTTTATTTTGATTGGCAATTTGAACCGTTGCTACTGTATTTCCTGAAGTTGCAGGAGCTAGCATTGCTACTACTTTATCTTGCGTTGCTAGTTTAATAGCTGCAGCTGTAGCCTCAGAGTTTTCGGATTTATTATCTACTTTAATCAGTTCAATCTTCTTACCATCAATACCACCAGCATCATTTATCTCTTTTACAGCCAATTCTGCGCCCAGACCGATTGAAGAACCATAAGATGCTACATTTCCTGAAAGCTCTAGGTTTGCACCAATTTTAATTGTATCGCCATCAGATGAACCACCGCCTGATGATGAGCCACCACCTGAACTTGAATCGTCTCCGTTACCACAACCAGCAAGTACACCAGCAAGTAAAGAAGATGCTACTAATAGTGAACCGAACTTCTTAAGCTTTTTACTCTCTTTCATAATTAGATTCCCCCTGAAGATTTCTAAAATATTAGATATTTCTGATAATTATAAACAAATAAATTCATTTCCTCAATAGCAAAAATAATTATTTATAACTACCTAAAAACGACAGAACAATATTATTCATTTATGACTTTTACATTGTAAAACATTCTTTATATTTAGTCTAGAGTGATTTTTCAGTATAATTAGTTATTTAAGAATTATCTTTCAATTATTTTATAGTGTAGTACAAAACTATCATATGCAATTATTTTTTTAAGATAAGGTTTTGGCTGTCCTTCATTTTTATTAAATTATTTCCCTGAAAATAAGTGTAGAAAAGAGAAAAAAGCATGGAGACGATTGCCCCTATGCTTTCTTTAATTCGAACACACAAAGGCGTTCATTCATATTAGTTTCATTTTCTAAATGCACTTCATGGAGCAATTCAAATGGTGTCCCCTGATGTAAAAACTGTAAATAATCATAAGGAGGATAGTATAAAATTATATGAATATCTCGCATTTTTTGCTCATAGGATTGCCAAATGTTCTGAATAACTGTGCGGAAAATATGAATGGAAAAGGGATTAAAAAAGAAAAACACATTATCACGCGGCTTTATTTCATATGCCTCTGCTATCGTATGAATAAATGTAATAGGTGCATGTGAACGCTTTTTTTGAAGATAGCTTCGTTTATTTTCTTCTGCCTCAGCATAAAATCCAGCATCCATCTCTATTCCGATCGTTGGAATATGAAATTGATGATGAACATAAATGGGTACCCTTCCCTTTCCACAACCCATATCAATAAACACAGGGTCGTTAGGCATCTCATAGATAGCAAATAATTGTTCAAGCCCATTATAAGGGGTTGGTTCATAACGGTGATAGTGGGCAAGCTTTGGGAAACCATATTGTTCTCCCACGGTCTTAATATGCAAATATTTATCAAACTGTTGTTCATTCATATGAAAGGACTCCTAAGAACAGAATGCTTTATTTTAGCACGAGAAAAAGCAAAAACCATACCCAAAAGTTTGGATATGGTCATTTTTTTATCGGCCTCTACGCTTAAATCTATAAACAAAGAGAAGTGAAAGAAGTAATAACACGAAGGATGCAATGATAGTAATCACTGTAGTCTTATCAATTGTAGCGGCTGGATCGGCGATTTCATTATTAGCACCAGGCATACCCATTGGCGCTCCGTTTTCATCCGGGCGCTGCATAGGCCCACCATTTTGACCTTCTCCCCCCATTGGTCCATTGCCTTCTTTGTTAAACGTAGGACCTTGTGATGGATCAAAATCCTCTGGTAGCTGACTCGGATCACTATTATCAGGCATCCCTTTCATTTCTCCATCTTCATTTGGAACCGGCATCGTATTATCTTGAGCAGTTATCGATGCCTCCACAACAAGCTCCCCAGAGAGCTGTTTTAAAATAGATTCAGAGCGCTGCTTTGCAAACTCAGGTAAACTATTCTCACCTTCAACTGCCTCTAAAAACTGTTCCGTCGTAGAAAATTTAGTTGGATCCGCTTCGACATAGGTTGTTAAAAGCACCGCTAATTTTTTTGTCATGGATTGTACATAATCCTCTGTTAAATAATTCGTCGTTAACTCTTCTAAATAACCTTCATATTGAGCGCGATATTTCTCATTAGTAAGTAAGGCTTTTAGTAGTGGCCGTTCCTCCAAAGTTGTACCAGAGACAGGAGTAGTCACACTAAAATTAATAGCACTTTCGGCCATTAGGTTTCCTGACATGCCCATATCCATGTTAAACTGGCCATTCTGTTGTTGCCTATCGACACCCGCTTGATCCGTTTGTCCATTGTTCTCCATTGGTGAACTTTTTGAATTAGAAGCATCCACTGGCTTTTGACGATCTTCTCTACCCATTCCCATTCTACCGCCACCTGCTCCAAAGCCACCAAAGGACATATTGTAATCCCAAGGGATAATTGAAAAATTGCCATTCTGTTCGTATAAATAATAGTTATGCTTCATATTCCCTTGATAACTATCTAAATTTACAAGTGCCGTATTGACGGCGAAATAACGTAGCATTTCATCGACATCCAAATATTTTTCAATGTCTCCACCATTATTAATTGCATCCAGCATTTCCACAAATTTGGATTGATTAATATTATCTTTATTTGTTTTTAATCCAATACCTGTATAATCCGTCATATCGTCACTTATATATTTTAAATCACTGCCTGTCCCATCTGGCTTAAATAAAAAGCCATTATTGGAGCCATAGTTATTAGCTAGGAACGTTTCATCCACTGCTTCTACGCCTAAAAACAAACCCCGCTCCTCACCATTTACTGTGACATACATATAGGAATGTGCTGGCGTTGGTAAGCCCATTTGCTCCATTAATTCATAGGATATATACTCTCGCATTAATGTAGAGTCACTATAATTATTATTTAAATTTAACTTTTTCAAGCCATATAAGCTTTGAGTATCATCATAATAATCAAAATCAATTTTTAAGCTATAACGATCTGAGTCACTGTTGATGACGGATCGTAACGTTAAGTTTCCTTTAGTGCGTATAGCCACATTCTCAATTTTCTTGCCGTTTACTGTAATATCCGCCTGTTTTAACTCTTCATCTGCCGCATTTTCCAGCATGTCAGCCCAATCTTCCTCGGCTATCTCAATATCCACTGTAGTAACTTTGTTTTTATTAAAAACTATATTCTCATAAGAGAAATTGGTATTCTTAGTTTCAATGCCTACATTCGGAAGTACAGCATATATCACGACAAAGAGAAGGAGAAGAATTGCCATGCACAGGTAGACAATTCGGGTTTTAATCATCACTGACACCTCGCTTTGGAATCCTTTTTGTGAACGCAGTCATTATGCTGTAAAGTTCCCGTCATAGCTTAGCATAATGGCAGATTTTACACCCGGCACTTTTGTAAGCAGATCCATTAGTTTAGCATCGTTTTGTTTGACGCGAATTTCATACGTAGTTTCCATCTCCTCATTGTTCATAATCGACTTCGATTTGAGGGCGAATTTTTTTGTTTGTGCAGCTATAATTCGCTCCACCTCTTGAGATGCTAGCTCTTCCTCAAACTTTACAATTAATAAATAAGGATTTTCTACTGTGATTTTATTGACAAATACTAACAGCACAAGACCAATTAACACAGCTCCAATAATGACTAAAGGAATAAACCCTGCCCCACATAAAATACCTGAAACAATGGCCCAGAAAATGTAAACTAAATCCATAGGATCCTTAATAGGCGTTCGGAAACGCACAATGGATAATGCACCAACCATACCGAGAGATAGAAGAACATTCGAACTGATCCCCATAATCACGAGTGCTGTCGCCATTGTCATAATGAGCAATGCAATATTGAATGAATGAGAGTAAATCACTCCATTAAAGGTTTTCTTATAAACTGCGTAAATGAAAAGTCCAATGAAAAATGCTACGACCAAACCAATAATTGAATCGATTAATGAAAAAGATGTTGTTTTTTCTAAAAAATTAGATTTAAAAATATCACTAAATTTAATTGCATCCATCGTTCGTTCTCCTTTTATTAGCCATACATACGACTAAGTTGATATTTTGAATATGCCTCGGCACGTGTATCTACAGACTGAAGTAAATATTTGATGATGTCCGGTAAATAGTCATCGTATTTCACCTCTAAAATCACTAGGTTTTGCTCTAGTACATCCACCATGGGTAAGCTTGGATTAAACATATCTGTATTGCGTAAGCTGGATTGCACCTTACTATCAAAAGTTACTCGCACATTACCAAATGGGTAAATATACGCCTCTCGCTCATAATCTACTACTGTTGTTGGTCTAAGCTGGCTGTAACTCATCTCTTGATATAAGTCCCTAATCAGTCCTCGCTCATCCACCTCCATCCATGAAATATCTCCAAGGCGCATTTTTTCATATTCAGCTTGAGATATTGCACACTTCGTTTTAAAGGTTAAATTATTCCGTTTACTCTTACGCTCAAGATTGATAATGGCACTAGATTTACCGTATATTCGTACGCGGTATTTATCTCGATTAATATAGCCTTCCTTTTTCTCATTGAGCACTTTATTCGCAAAATTGTCGAAGTACGTACTCCGAATTAAATATTTCCCCTCCGCCCCCGCATGCATGTCCAGCTGCATAATATACTGTAGCTTTGCTTTTAATAACGCATAGTCTGGATAGGAAATCGCCTGTTTAATTTCTTGACGACCATTTGGATTAAATGAGGTTACTATAGGCATTTACATCACACTCCCTACTAAATTTCATTGTCGTATAGCGGCTGAAGCCCAACGATAGCAAAAGCATCTTTTTGCTCGTTTCTCGTCTACACTGTTTACTATAAAGAGCGTTTGTGTCAGGCAGATGTCAACTTTCCATTTTCTTCACTGATATTTTACAAATCATTTCTGGCCTGTTGTTTCCATGAAGCCCATTAAAAAAGCTACCACGCCTTTACGACGTAGTAGCTTTTTGCAATAGTAATTCAAAAGAAGTTCCTGTGGCGTGACTTTCGATTAATTTTAAGTCACCACCAATAGATTGTGCCATCATTTTACTAAGAGGTAATCCAAGACCTAACCCTCGAATGGCATATTTTTTATTCTCTCCTCTATAAAAACGCTCAAATACAAATGCCTGATCCTCTACAGGAATACCTCGCCCTGTATCCGTTACAATAATTGAGACCGTATCCCCTTGCTCTTTAAGTGTTAGCGTTACAGATCCTATATCCATCGACTGTTTCGCATTGGTTAATAAGTTGGTCATAATTTGCTGAATACGGACAATATCAACATGTACATGGATGGCAGGATCAACTAAGTGCAAGTTTACATGAACACTGTCATCTTCCTGCATTACTTCCCACTGTGCGACCGCCTCCCGCAGAAGCTGATTGACGTTTACAGGCTCAAGCTTCACCGGAATCGCATCTACTGCAAAGTGGTTAAAAGCAAGTAAATCACCAACCATTGTTTTCATTTTTGTCGTTTCGACCACAGCCATATCAATAAATTCCATTGCATCTTGTCCTGTTACAACGCCATCCTTTACAGCTTGTAATAGCCCACTTATAGAAGTGACGGGTGTTTTCAGTTCATGGGTGACGCCTGCCAATAATTCTGTTCTGGTTTTCTCCAGTTGTTCAAGTTTTTGAGCCATATTTTCAAAGGAAGTTACAAGCTCATATACCTCTTTTTCCTTACTATCCTGAGGTAAATCGACTGAATAGCTACCCTCCTGCACTTGTTTTGCTGCTGCTGCTACTTGTTTGATGGGACGTGCTAAACGTTTGGATAAAAAATAGATAGCAACCCAGCCTAATAAAGCCAACGCCCCAATCAAAATGGCAAGCTGACCATAGGCTTGATTCACTCTTGTTAAATTTTCTTTCTTCTCCACTACTAACACCCAGCCAATTAGCTCCTGACTATTTTCTATTTTTCTTTTGACCACATATTGAACGGGCTCTAATCCTATCGTTAATTCCTTTGTACCTTCTTCACCATCTAACATACTCACTACATTTTTAGCACTACCTGGTGGTACAGGGCGGTTACTTGTTATGATATTGCCCTTTGTATCGACTACATACAGGATAGGATCAATTTCTCTCATAGTAAAACGTTCCCGATCCCTAATGAAACCAGGAATACCGTTAAACGGCCCATTACTGAGTCCCGAATTATCGGTTAAACGATAGACCGTCTCATCCGCTAAAAACTCCATCATCTCTAGTCGATTTTCAAACGTCGTATGGCGAATCCAAGCTGCCGAAATCAAGGAAATTATAGCTAAACCTATAAATAGTGTAAGTAAGTAACGGCTTGTCCAATATTGAAGTAAAGATATTCTTTTATTTCTTTTGAACACTCAGCTGATACCCCAATCCACGTAGTGTCTTTATTTCGCCCTCTGCTTCATCCCAATCCATCAATGCTTTACGAAGCCGTTTCACTGCTAAGTCTACCGCTCGATCACTTCCGTCATACTCCCAGCCCCAAACATGATCAATGAGCTGATCACGCGTAAATGTTTGGTTCGGATGGTCAGCTAAAAATAAAAACACCGATAAATCTCTAGGCGTTAATAGTATTTCCTTCCCTCCTAGAAACACTCTATGTGCCTTCCTATCAATTTCGAGAGAACCGTAACGCTTTAAAGAGGATGAATCGGTGCTTCCTTCAGCCCGTCTTAAAACGGCCTTCACTCTCGCAACAACTTCATCTGCAATAAAGGGCTTTGCAATATAATCGTCTGCCCCTTGGTCAAATCCTTCTAAACGGTAATTCACCTCACCTAAAGCGGTCAACATTATAATGGGACAAGCACTGAATTCTCTAATTTCCTTTAAAATAATCCAGCCATTTTTCTCAGGCAGCATAATATCTAGTAACACTAAATCTGGTTGGGTCTCAATAAATTTATCTAAAGCCTCACCACCACTAAAGCATTGTGTTACATCATAGCCGACCTTTTTCAAATAAACGTTTAACACCTGGCTAATTGCATATTCGTCTTCTATTACTAATATTTGCGCCATTTTTGTTCACCTCGCGACTAACTAGCTCTTATGTTTATTATAGCACTGGATTATGTCAGTTAAATGTCAGCGTATAAGCAGAAGTATACTTACGATGAGAATATATTGAGGACTTCTATTGACAATGTCTTCTTAAGCCACTTATCATTGATTGCGAATGATAATCAGTGATAATTCATTCAAAAACCTAGTAAATGAAAATAAGGGGGGAAAAGCATGATCATTGTTACAAATCGTATTCAAGTGAAGCCAGGTTTTGCAGCAAGAATGGCTCCAAACTTTACAAAACCAGGTCCTCTACAACAATTTGAAGGCTTCCATAAAGTAGAGGTATTAATTTCAACGGATGATCCTACTTATGACGAAATGAGTGTTAATATGTATTGGGAATCCAAGGAGCATTTCCAAGCATGGCGTAATAGCGATGCATTTGCTGCAGCCCATCACCGTCCAAGTTCAGGCTCTGAAGGGGAAAAAACGGATAGCCCAATTATCGGTAGCAAAATAGTAGTTGCTGAATTAGCAACTTCCATCGAAGCTTTACGTTCATAAACACACTAAATATTTATACATGATCTTCTGATTCTATCTAAAAAGCCCTGCATGTTGGCATACAATGCAGGGTCTTTTTCATTAAGGTAGTTTGTACAACATCTTTTTATAAATGATTAGTCCTAATACAGGGAAATATTTTTCATCATCGTGCTAAAAAAATAACAAGAAAATAGCCTAACACGGATAGACAAACTGAACCAATTAAACCAGCAACAAACGCCTTTACTCCAAGCTCCTTAAACGTTTTAATCTCAACATTTAATCCAAGACCTGCCATCGCCATAGCAATTAAAATGTAAGCAATATTTACAAGGGCTTGCGCCACATTAGCCGGTATAATACCTAATGAATTAATCGCACTCATTGCTAAGAAACCTACTATAAACCACGGTATGATTGACAATGAAAATGCTTTTTTCTCTTCCCCTTTAGCCGTTTTTCGATAGAAAATACCGATTATAAGGGCTACTGGAACAAGCAGTGCGACACGCGTTAACTTTACAATGACCGCTATATCAATGGCTTCATCTCCACCTGCGGATGCCGCGGCAATAACATGAGCAATTTCATGTAAGGTACCACCTGCGAAAATGCCATACTCTGTTGGTGTTAAGTTCATTACAGCATAAAGTACTGTATAAACAAGTGTAAATACTGTACCTAATAATGCAACAATGGCTGCCCCCACAGCAGTTTCCTTTTCATTTGCTTTAATTTGAGGTGCAATTGCCACGACAGCTGCAGCTCCACAAATGGCGGTTCCACAAGCCGTTAGTATCCCTAGCTTTTGATCTACGTGGAAAATTTTTGTTAGACCATATACTACAATTAATGCAAATAATAAATTAATGACGGCAATCAAAAAAACATTAGCGCCAGCGTGATAAATATCAGCTAAATTTAAACGCATCCCCAATAAAATAATACCGAATCGTAATAGCTTCTTACTGGAAAATGAAATTCCCACTTGCCAGGAATCCTGCACTTTAAATGCTGCGCGCCAAGCCATCCCTAATATAATAGCAATGACCAATTGCCCTAATATTGAAAAGAAAGGAAAAGTAGCAATATATTTTGCAACTAAGGCTATCAAGAGTGTTAGTAATATTCCCTTTAGAAAGTTTGGATGAAGTGCGTATTTTCCTTTGTTCTGTCCATTAACCATGATGTTCACTTCTTTCTCCTTTGTTGATTACTACTTTATAAAAAAGCTCATGATTAGTAAAATACATATATATAATTGTTATTATTAATATTTCTAATTACAGGGGTGTAAATATGCAATATGAGGCTTTAAAAACGTTCATCACACTGGTAGAGGTCAATAATTTTACAAAGGCCTCAGAAATACTTCATATTTCACAGCCGAGTGTCAGCCTACACATTAAGAACCTTGAGCAGGAATTACAAACTACTTTATTTATTCGTTCGCCAAAATCTGTACAAATTACACCAACTGGTGAAATTCTCTATAAACGGGCTAAGCAGATTATGGCGATAACTGAGGCAGCTAAGGATGACATTGCAGCCTATCATCAAGAAGTACAAGGGACACTTGTCATAGGTGCTAGTTTTACCATTGGAGAATATATATTGCCTCCCATTATCGCTAGCTTGCAACAACGCTTCCCACAACTTGAGCTTCAAATTATTATTGGTAATACGAAAGAAATCATTCAATATACAAAATTATTGCAAGTTGATATTGGCCTGATAGAAGGACAAGCCCACGACAATGAACTTTTGATTAAGCCATTTATGCAGGATGAGTTATTTATTGTCAGTGCAAGTAATCATCCATTGACAAAGCAATTGCCTATTACTGCGGACAAGCTTCAACAGCAAAGCTGGGTTGCGCGTGAGGAAGGCTCCGGCACACGTTATTATTTAGATCATTTATTTAGAGCTAATGGTTTACTGGTCCAATCACTGTTAACCATTAGCAGTAATCAGGGCGTTAAAGAAAGCGTTATGCAAGGACTTGGGCTTTCCCTACTGTCTGCGTGTGTCATTGAGCGTGAGTTGAAAAATGGTGATATGGCGATTCTCTCCCTTGAAGGACAGCATTTTATGCGGACATTTTCTTATCTTTGTTCGCCAACTATGAAAAATAAGCGGAATGTCGATATTTTAATTGAAGCATTATCAAAAAAAGCTTAGCTGACTTTTCCCGTCGCTAAGCTTTTTTGATGGTTCTTCTAGTATTAAAACGTTTATGTTCAATGATTTCGACAAATTTGGTCGCCGCTCGAGAAAGGGGTACGGTCTTTAAAAAGCACATACCTATACTCCTTGGCGGAATTTTCCCATTTAAAGATAATTCGTATAGAAGTCCTCGGTGGAGATAATCCTTTGAAAACTCCTTTGTAACACATGCGATTCCTAAATTACTACGGGCAAATTCTAATACAAGATCATGTGAACCTAACTCAAACTCAGGTTCAATATGGACCCCATTGGATAATAAGAAATCCTCTACGTATTTGCGGGAATTGGATTTTTTCTCCAGGAAAATAAGCGGGAATTTTAACAGGTCCTCATAGCTTAAACTTTTAGAAGCCAGTGTCTTATATTTCTCCCCACAGACAAAAATATCTTGAATATCCGTACATACCGTTAACTGTAATGTCGAATCCTCTATAGGAAAATTACAAAAACCGATATCCACCTCACCTGATTTAATAAAATTACAAATTTCTGAGGTAGTACCATTTAGCATTTCCAACTTAATATTCGGATACATCGTATGAAATGCCTCTAAATAAGGCATAAGGAAAAAACGTGAAATCGTATCTCCTACGCCAATCTTTAGTTGCCCAGTTGTTAAATTTTTAAATTCTAATAACTTTTCTTCACCCGCATCTAACAGTCCTAAAGCCGAATTTGTATATTCAAATAGCAGACTGCCCTCTGTTGTCAAAGTGACCCCCTTAGGCGTCCGATTAAAAAGACGTGTACCCAGCTCCTTTTCCAGTTGCATCATCGCTTGACTAACAGCAGGTTGAGTCATATATAAATCCTTGGCGGCTCTTGAAAAGCTATTATTTTTAGCTACAACACTAAAAACACGGTATAAATCTAATTTCCCTATCATATAAGCACCTCTTATAGCTAGTATATGAACTATTAATTTTACTTATATCATGAGTGAGGCGTATAGTAAAACCATATGGATTTTAAATCACTTTACGAAAGTTAAATGAGGAGAGATTAAGTTGGAACGTGTAATCGGTACAGTTGTAAGAGGTCTTCGTGGTCCTATTATTAACGAAGGCGATCATATTGAACAAATCGTTTTAGATACGGTGTTAAATGCTGCGAAAGTAGAAGGTTACGCTATTGAGGATCGAGATATTGTGACCGTAACTGAGTCAGTCGTAGCACGTGCACAAGGGAACTACGCAACAATTGATGATATCGCTGTGGATGTGGCCGCGAAATTTGGCAATGATACTGTAGGAGTTATTTTCCCTATTTTAAGTCGAAATCGTTTTGCTAACTGTTTACGTGGTATTGCTAAGGGCGTTAAAAAGGTTGTCTTAATGCTAAGCTACCCATCTGATGAAGTTGGTAATCATCTTGTCGATATCGATGAGTTAGATGTAAAAGGCATTAATCCTTGGACAGATACATTAAATGAAGTGGAATTTCGCGAGCATTTCGGCTATAAAAAGCATACATTTACTGGTGTAGATTATATTGAATACTATAAAGAATTAATTGAAGCAGAAGGGGCTACATGTGAGGTCATCTTCTCCAATAACCCAAAAACAATTTTAGATTATACAAAGAGTGTTCTAGCATGTGATATTCACTCACGTTTCCGCACAAAGCGCATTTTAACAGCAAACGGTGCTGAAAAAGTTTACAGCCTTGATAATATTTTAGCTGAATCCATCAATGGATCTGGTTTCAATGCTGAATATGGACTACTTGGCTCTAACAAAGCTACAGAAGATAGTATTAAGTTGTTCCCACATACTTGCCAGCCAATTGTTGACGGTATCCAAGCTAAAATCAAAGAAGCTACAGGAAAAACTGTAGAAGTTATGATTTACGGAGATGGTGCATTCAAAGATCCTGTGGGTAAGATTTGGGAGTTAGCAGATCCTGTTGTTTCTCCAGCATTCACAGCCGGATTAAACGGAACTCCTAACGAGGTTAAATTAAAATATTTAGCAGACAATGACTTTGCTGATCTTCGAGGAGAAGAGTTAAAAGCTGCTATTTCTGAATACATTCAAAATAAAGATGAAGATTTAACAGGTCAAATGGCTGCACAAGGAACAACACCGCGCCGCTTAACTGACCTTATCGGCTCTCTATCTGATTTAACATCAGGTTCAGGGGACAAAGGAACTCCTATGATTTATATTCAAGGATATTTCGATAATTACACTAAATAATATAAAAGAACTCTCGTACTAGTGACGGGAGTTCTTTTTTGGATGGAGGATGACAGGAATCGAACCTGTAATCCCTAGATGAAAGGGATATGCAGCCTAGCAACTTCCTCATATATACTATGGTTGATTTATTCTATAAAGTATTACATTTTTCTCAGTCCTTTTCATAAATGAGTGTAATTACGTTTATTTTAAACGGTTAGGTATTACTTTTTCTTGTAGCCAATGCTCACTTGTTTGAACATGGTGAGGTCTCACAAATTTGCCCAAATTATATTGGAAATCATCATAATGAAAGGATGCGGCATTTCGAATGACATAACCCTCTTGCTCACCATCAAACATTGATTTCCCAGTAAACATTCGTTTTATTTTACGCTCATCAAAAATCCCTCTGTATAAAACAGGCACCGTTTCAACACCTAATTTTTCCGCAAAGGCAACCGTCTCATCCCAACTCAAACAAATATTATCTTCATTCCAAATACTAAATAAATAAAAATAACTTGTTAATGCCTGATAATATATAGAATGCTTCGCGTACATATTTTCTCCACATAATCGCCAACTATCTGGGATCTGATAAGAAAAACTAGCATGGAATGTTTTGACCCAATGTCTAGAAGGATGGTTAGCTGAATGGATGCTTCTAGCATGCATATAGTCCTTGTACAGCGTTGTTCCTTCTCCATCTAACTTTTCAGTGACAACAACCTCTTTCCCAATAAAATGATTCACATTTTTAGCAACCTTGTCATCATGAGTATAGCTTCTGCTCCATGGTAAATGGTAGCTTCTTGGGTATTTCATTAATTTCGTCATATTTACACTTCCTTTCTTTACTGTTTATTTAGCAAATTGGTCGGCCTCACGGAAAAAGTAAAGCCTAGTTAATAAATCCCCATCTAATAAATGATAAATTTCACTTCCCCCTTGATCGCCACCATACTGGATTAGCATATGGAATTGTACTAAATAGACGACCTTTAATACAAAATCCTCTTCAAAACCCAATTCCAATAAAAAATGACAAGCCCTCTGTGCCGATACATTTTCATGGCCAAAATAGCCAAATCGTTGTTGCAACGGTTTATACTTCTTACAAAATGGCTTACCCACATCATGGAATAATGCTGCTATTTGTAATGCCAGCTTATCACTTTCCGAATAGTATTCATTGATATAGGCAAAGACAAAATAAGTATGTTGACATAATAGGAATTGGTGATGTGGATTTTCTTGATTGAAATGATAAATCTCTTTAAAAAGTGGGATTGCTCGAAGTGTTTGAAAAAGCTCCTCATAATTGGGCTCACGTTGAATAAGCGAAATAAATTGTTGTTTGGAAATTGCATAGGGGCTAGATCCATGTACGATATGCACTTCATCAAACCCTTCTCCCGCCGTCGGAAATTCTAAATGCTTACTCATTTTTTCCATTACCACTAACGGTACATTTCTCTTCCGTTGTTGGTTTCTAGCTACACATATGGAATAGGGCGTGTCAAAATAATAGCATTCCTTCCTAACCGAGCTTGGCAATTTACGTAGTGCAAATATCCTCCGCTCCCGTTCAATATTGGTAGCATCTACAATGACCGTATAACCCTTTGCCACAAGGTCATTAAGACGCTCATATAATGTACGAAAGACCTGACGTGATTTCTGTTTTGTTGCGTCACCAAATAACTCTTGACGTATAGCGTCACTAGAAAGAACAACGGCATTTTCTCTTTTCGCAAGCTGCTTCACAAATGTACTTTTTCCACTTCCAGGTAATCCAACTGTGAAAATTACCTTCATCTCTTCTCACCTCCCTTCCAGTTTCTATATCGTATAAGATAAACAATCCTTTAGTGCTTTTCAATATATCCTTACAAGCAATTTAAAAGGCATGAGTCATGTACTAAATCGCACTCATGCCTTCTATATGAATTATTTTTAGCTTACTTCACCCTTATGGACATAGTGTTCGTGCAATATTTTCAAAGTAACGAACACCATAAATTAGAGCTTCTTCATCAATTTTAAAACGAGGATGGTGTAATGGGTACGCTTCTCCAAACTCTTCGTTATGTACCCCTATAAATTGCATCGATGAAGGAACAACTTCTGAAAAATCTGCGAAATCCTCTGTACCAAACATTGGTCCAGGTAACTCCTTCACACCTGTATCTCCCACAATCTCTCCAGCTATACGGCGGGATAACGCTGTTAACTCTTTATCATTTGTAACAGAGGGACATCCTAGCTCCCATTTAATTTCTACCTTTGCACCGTGCATGGAAGCAATACTTGTAGCTATCTTTTCTAAATGTTTACGCGCATCTACACGAATCGTAGAATCTAGTGAACGAATCGTTCCACCAAGCTCTGCTGTATCAGCAATAATATTTAAGGCCGTTCCACAATGAAATTTTGCCACCGTTAAAACAGGCGCATGTGTACTCGGTACTTTACGTGACACAATTGTTTGCAGAGCTACAACTATTTCAGAACCAATAAGTAATGGATCTATAGCGACCTCTGGTGTAGACGCATGGCCGCCCCTACCGTAGATTTTAATTTCAAAATCATCTGCCGCTGCAGTAAATTTACCGTCTTTCATAGCAAATTGTCCTACCTCATAATCAGGGCTCACATGTAGAGCAAAGGCATAATCGACATTTTCTACAATTCCTAGGGCTACTAGTTGAGCAGCTCCTCCAGGAGTCACCTCTTCAGCATGCTGAAAAACAAAACGAATTTCTCCACAAAAATCAGTCCCACGCTCAGCCAATGCTTTTGCTGCACCAAGTAGCATCGCTGGATGGGCATCATGACCACACGCATGCATGACTCCAGGATTGGTTGATTTAAAAAGTAAATCCGTTTCTTCTTCAATCGGCAATGCATCAATATCAGCTCGCAGTAAAATGGTATGCCCCTTATTTTCTGTTTTCGTCCCCTTTAAAAATGCACATACACTCGTCTCTGTTAAACGCTTCACCTCTAAATGTGGAAACGTTACTAGTTGATTATAAATATATCGGGCTGTCTCATGCTCCTGATGTGATAATTCTGGATACATATGCAAATGCCGACGCCATTTAATTACCTGTTGTTTTAAATCAATTGTTTCTACCAATCTAATCACTCCTACTATATGATTTATATTATTAAAATGGTCCATAGTTTATGAGATGTGCAATGACTAATAAGACAATTGCTAAGCATGTCTGTATAAGGAAATAAGGAAATACCCATCTAACCCATTTTGAAAATGGGATACCTGCAATTGCTAATCCTGCTAATAAAACCCCACTCGTTGGAATAACCATATTTGAAATACCATCACCAAATTGGAAAGCCAGTACAGCTGTTTGCCTAGTTACACCAATTAAATCTGCTAAAGGTGTCATAATCGGCATTGTTAACGCTGCTTGTCCACTTCCAGATGGTACTAAGAAATTTAAGCAGAGCTGAAGTAAAAACATCCCTACTGCATTTATTGAAGCTGGTAGAACACTTACGGCATTAGAAACAAAATGCAGAATAGTATCAATTAATCCTCCATTCGTCGTAATCACTAAAATGGTTTGGGCAAATCCAATGATTAGAGCCCCTTCTACCATATCTCGAGCTCCCGTAATAAAACCTTCAGCCATTTTATTCGGTCCAATCTTACATATAATAGACATAATAATACTGCTTAATAAAAAGATTCCGCCAATTTCACTTATATACCATTGGAATTTTATTACCCCTACAATTAATGCAACAAAATTACCTAATAGTACAAATAATGCTAGTAAATGTCGTGTACTTATTTTAAAGTCCAGATCAATCTTTATACTTTCCTCCGGATTAAACTTTCCATAAATCCCTTTCGATGGGTCGCTCTTTATTTTTTTAGCATGTCTATATATAAAAAGGACTGTCAAAATATAAAAAACGGCAAACACGACTATTCGATATGACATCCCTGAATACATCGGAAGCTCGGCAATTGTTTGAGCGACACCAATGTTAAAAGGGTTTGTAATGCCCGATGTAAAGCCCGTTGCTAATGTACCGAGCATAACGATAGCAAAGCCTGTCATTGCATCCATACCGAGTGCCATTGTTAAAGGGATAATGATGGCTATATATACTAGCGTATCCTCTGCAGAGCCAATTAATGTTCCTAAACTAGCAAATATTAATACGAGAATAGGGATTAATACGTACTCCTTTTTCCCAAACTTAGAGGCCATCACTTTAATAAACGAATCAATGGCACCCGTTTTTTGCATGATCCCTAAAGCTCCACCAAATAGAAAGACAAATAAAATGATGGGAGCACCCTCAAGCATCCCCAAATGCACACTATTAAATATTTCTAGGAAGCCAACAGGATTTGAGCTTATGTATTGAAAGGATTCCGGATCAACAACCATTCTCCCATTACTCTCAACTCTTTCATACTGTCCCGCTGGTAAAATATACGTTAATAGCGACATCACTAAAATAATAATAAACATTAATACAAATGCATTAATTCCCTGTATACGTGGTTCAGCTTCTTTTTTTTCTTGATGCAGGTTTACCATAACCGTCTCCCCCTACTATTTATTATTCTTTAAACCGAGACATAGACAACGTAGCAATTAGGCAAGTGATTACACACCATATTTTCCGTCACACGGAAAACTGTTCCGATTAACGGAAACTTTATACACAAGAATAAAAAACAGAATTTAAAATGTCAATATATTTTGATAATTCCAATAAATATATTTCTACTAATAGGACACGTAATTAATAATCATTTCTTTCAAAACAGGAATAATTACGGACTTTTCTACATATAAAAAAGACTGCTCCACCTTTTCGTAGAGCAGTCCATGCATATCAATATTTTATTACCTTATACCATTATTGTATCATAAATTTACAAAAATTACTAGACTATACTTCTTACCGAAGTAGATGTATGATAAATTTCCTGATTCAATCACCATACAAAATCTCCTTGAGATAATTACGTTTGAAGACTTTCGAGTTATTCAAAGGATCAGTGTTCAGCCATTGAAAAGGAATCACAATTACCTACATCCCACCATCTATATAGGTAAGGGTTCATGCCGAGCGAAGATAAAAACTATGGAGAGGAATGTGAGTAGACATTGGAAAATCAACATGAGTGGATGGAAGAAAAGCAGCACCTTAAGCATTGTTTAAATATCATTGATGACAAAATGAAGGAATTACTGCTTCAAGAAAAAGGCTTTAAAGAAAATGCTGTCGCCATCAAGAAAACTTTCTGGAACGATGTCAGAGTCAATTTAGATACTGCTGAGGATGTTGATGAAACATTTTTTGCTATTAAACAACAAGTAGAGCTACTTTCAGATTCAGAACTTGCACAGCAAAGGGCCATTCGAAATGTAAAGGTTTATGAACGTTTACAGCAGTCACCCTATTTTGCACGAATCGATTTTTTACAAAGTGAGCATCCTGAACCTCTAAAAATTTATATAGGTGTTGCCACACTTTTGGATGAGCAAGATGAAAACATCATCATTTATGACTGGCGTGCACCCATTTCCAGTATGTATTATGATTGCACTCCTGGTGAAGCTTCCTACGAAACTACAACGGAGGATATTCACGGTGAGATGCTGCTTAAACGGCAATTTATTATTAAAAATGGTCAGCTACAATCCATGTTTAATACAGGCCTAACCATTGGTGATGACTTATTGCTCGATATCCTTGCACAAAATGCAAACGAACATATTCGCAGTATCGTTGCAACCATTCAAACGGAACAAAACAAAATTATTCGCCATATCCACTCACGTTACCTCATAGTAGAAGGTGTTGCGGGTAGTGGTAAAACGGCCGTCGCACTCCAACGAGTGGCTTATTTATTATACCGATATCGTAATGAAATGACAGCAGATCAAATTTTACTAATTACGCCTAATCAACTTTTTAATCAATATGTCCATACCGTCCTACCTGATTTAGGTGAAGACAATATGCAACAACTAACGTTTATTGAATATGCTGAAAAACGTTTAGGTCGTCAGTTCCAATTAGAATACCCTTATGAGCAGCTTGAAGATCTATTAACAGAAAAAGATGAAGCTCAATATGTAACAAAATTAAATAGCATTTCATTTAAAGCAAGCCTGACTTACAAACAATTGATCGACCAATATGTAAGCTATTTGTCGAATAAAGGCTTATTATTTAAAAATATTGTTTTTCGTGGAGAACGGATTATTACTGCACAGGAAATTACTGAATTCTTTTATTCTTTCCCATCCTCCATGTCGATACCAAATCGCCTACAATTAGTGAAGGAATGGTTATTACAGCAATTAACGAAAATTGAAAGAGCTGAACGTACGAAGGATTGGGTAGAAGAAGCGACTGAGCTATTAGACAAGGAAGACTACTCCAAGTCTTACAGTGAGCTCTTATATGAGGGACGCTATACAGAAAACTCATTTGATGATTTTGATCATGAACGCAAAAAATTAGCGCGCCAAATTGTAAAAAAACATTTTAAACCTTTACGAAACTCTGTCAATCAATTAAGATTCGTTCATATATTAGGTACCTATCGTCAACTCTTTGATATATCTAATTCTCTCTATCAAGAATTTCAGCAGCTTGTCCCAGACAATTGGGAGGACATTTGCCAAAACACCCTTCCTAATTTAGCAAAACGATTAATTGCTTATGAAGATGCAGCTCCGTTTTTATATTTACAGGATAAAATTGAAGGTCAGCAAACAAATACGACAATTCGCCATGTATTAATTGATGAAGCACAAGATTATTCTCCATTCCAACTAACCGTCTTACAGCAATTATTTCCTAAAGCGCGTATGACAATCTTAGGCGATGGCCATCAAACTATACATCCGCATACCTTTGATAATCCTTCACTGCTCGACCCTCAATTATATGGTGAGCATGCTGAAAAGATGATTTTAACGAAAAGCTATCGTTCGACAAAGCAAATCATTCAGCTCACGGCTAAAATTTTAAATGATGGTAGTGAAGTAGAGGCGTTTAACCGAGATGGTCTAGAACCTTCGATTACAATTTTGCCAAATGAATTGGAGTTAAATAAACAAATTATCCAGAGCATCAACACCCTATCTCATAAATTTGAAACGATCGCTGTTATTTGTAAAACTGCAGCGGAATGCTCAGCAGTGTTTGAACAATTAAGCAATCACGTTGATATTCAACTTATTACACACAACACTAAGCAATTTAAAAAGGGTATATTATTACTCCCCGCCTATATGGCAAAGGGGATCGAATTTGACGCGGTCCTGATCTATAATGCATCAGCCGCCAACTATTCACGAGAAACAGAACGTAACTATTTCTATACAGCCTGTACAAGAGCTATGCACGAGTTACACATTTATTCCATCAACAAATTAACGTACTTCCTTCAATGATAGGGAAGTGTTGAATGTACGAAGTGATTTCCATTCAGGGCTACAAAGCTCCAGACGACACCCCTGTATACATTGGAGCTTAGTCCGAATGGAAATGATCCTCGTTAAATATAGAACGTATAGTCTTCTGGAATGACACGTTTTAAAAATTTCTTCGTCCGTTCCTCTTTCGGGCTAACAAAAATATCATGAGGGCTACCTTCCTCTACGACAACTCCTCCATCCATGAAGATAACACGGTTTGCTACGTCTTTTGCAAAACCCATTTCATGCGTCACCACAAGCATTGTTGTCCCCTCAGCAGCAATATTTTTCATGACCTGTAGTACCTCGCCTACTAGTTCGGGGTCAAGTGCAGACGTTGGCTCATCGAATAAAATAATATCTGGATTCAACGCTACCGCCCTTGCAATCCCTACCCGTTGTTGCTGACCTCCCGATAACTGACTTGGATATGCGTCATATTTTTCAGATAAGCCTACTTTATCAAGAGCCCTTTTGCCAATTTCTACTGCCTCTGTCTTAGGAACTTTTCGTCCAATAATTAGCCCTTCTGTGACATTTTCTAATGCCGTTTTATTCGTGAAAAGATTATAGTTTTGGAAGACAAATGCCACACGCTGGCGAATTGCATGTACGTCTTTTTTCTTTACATGTTGAAAATCCACTTCAATATCTCCAAATGTCGCATGTCCTTGATCCGCTTTTTCTAAAAAATTGATACAGCGTAATAATGTTGTTTTTCCTGAGCCACTAGGACCTAGAATAACGACTACATCACCTTGATCGATAGCTAAATCTACACCCTTTAAAATTTCATTTTCACCAAATGATTTATGAATATTTTTAATTTCTAACATGCTCATTCACCCCTTAGGCATTGGCCGCTTTGTATTTGCTTAAATATTTTTCATAACGCTTGAACAAGTATTCGACTGTGCTACATAAAATTAAATACACAATAAAGATATCAAGATAGGCTTCCACATAATTGTAGCCGACATTTGCAGCTACCTTTGCCTTCAATGTAATTTCAGGTAGAGACATTGCGTACCCTAAGGAAGTTGCTTTAATCAAATTGACTGTCGCTGTACAAATATTCGGTAGCGCAACAACTAATGCTTGTGGAATAATGATTCGGGTATACGCTTGGAATGTTGTCAAACCTACTGAGTATGCTGCCTCCAATTGTCCCTTTTCAATGGTACTTAACGCCGAACGAAATACCTCTATTAATATAGCTGTTGAACTGAATGCAAACACAATAAATGCATACCATATTGGATTGATTTTATATATATCATATGGAATTTGATATTTTTCAAAAATAATTTTTAACATAAGCGGAATACTACTATAAATAATGAAAATTTGTATAATAATTGGTGTTCCTCGCACAAAGGATACGTAGAACTTTGCTAAATGATGTACAACTGGAATTTTGTTAATCCTCGTTAACGCCAGTAAAAATCCTAGTGGCAGCGCAATGAACAGAGCAACAACTGTGACAAGGAGTGCGATGGGAACACCTGATAGTGCAACGAAAAATGTTTCAAGTAAAAATTGATAATTCATGGTTACGCCTCCTTACGTTGTTTCTAAGGTCTTTTTACCCCTACCAAATATCTTTTCTAATATAGTAAATATCTTTTCAATAATAATAGATAATACCCAATAAATAATAGCCAAGGCGATATAAATCTCTAAGGCATGAGCATTAATATTACTAGCTATAATTAAATTGGCCTTCCCTACAATATCAATTAATCCGATCGTATAGGCCAAGGCACCTTCCTGTAATAAAGCAATCATGCCATTTCCAAAGTTGGGTAATGCAACGACAAGTGCCTGGGGGAAAATAATTCTTCGGTAGGCTTGTATGGGCGTTAACCCTACACTAACAGCCGCTTCAAACTGCCCTTTCGGAATGGCTAAATAAGCCGATCGCATCACCTCTGACATAATTGCTGCAAATTGTAATGTGAATGTTACTACCACGAAAATAGCCGTTTCAATGGAATGGAGATTGAGACCAAAGTTTTCAGCTAATGCGGGTACACCATAATAGACAAGAAATAATAAAACAATAGATGGTGTACATCGCATAATCGTCGTATACAGGTTCGCTAATTTTCGTAATAGCTTGACAGAAGAGAGCTTAGCTGCCGCTAGTAATAAGCCAAATATTGTGCCTAAGACGATAGAGGACCCTGCAACTAAAAACGTGATTTTTAAAAACGGTAATAAGACGGGGATCGCGCTCCAAATATAGGTCGCGTCAAAATATTTATCCATTTCCTCACCAACTTTTGTTTTATGAATAAAGACTGCTGAGCGTGCCAGCCTCAACAGTCCTAATAATGGTCAATATGCTTTAAATTAACGATTAACAGTTTCTAACACTTCAAATAAATCACGGCCATAGAATTTCGTGCTCAATTCGTTTGTTTTCTTCTGTTCTTTAATTTTAGCGATGGCTTTATCGTAAGCATCCGCAAATTCTTGTTCTTTTTTATTGAAAAGAGGCCATGTTTTAATCACAGAAAATTCATTATAGACTACTTCATCTTTTAAGTTATTATAGGGTCCATCTTCTGCAAGTACTTGCTGTTTAAATGGTCCTTCAATCATAACGCCACCATCGACGCGCCCTTCATTTACCCACTGCACAACGTCAACTGTAAATGCGTCACCCGCTTGAAGCTTTACTTTATTGTCAGGGTTGGCCGTATTATATTCATCAATAATTGTGTATTGCGCATTATTAGCTGCAATAGGTGCCAACGAATAGCCCTTTTTCGCAAAATCAGCTAATGTCTTTATCCCTTCATCTTCTTTACGTAATACTAGGCCTGCACTACTTAATCCTAAAAATTCCTTTGGGAAAATAAATTTCTCTGTCCGTTCCTGTGTAAAGAATGCGTTTTTCACCCCAACCTGATATTTCCCTTGCTCTACACCAATTAATAAATCATCACTTGTCGTTCCTACATATTCAAATTGATAGTCTGGTAATAATTCATCTACTAATTTCATTACCTCTACGTCATAACCTGTTGGATTTCCATTATCATCTATATAACTAATAGGCTTTGAGGCCTGATCATAGGCAACTTTGATTGTACGAACTTCGCCACCATCATCTGAATTCTTATCAGCTGACTTTCCAGAATTACAGCCCGCTAAAAGTGCGACAGAAGCCAATCCAATCGCAGCTAATTGAAATATCTTATTCTTCTTCATGTAACATTTCTCCTTATTATCCACATTATTATTGATGGTCATTTAATTTCTGCTGTTCGATAGCAGCCGTAGCTAATTTAATTATGGTCATATCATCCATTGGTGGGTTATGAAGCCCCGCACGTACGTTTCGATAATAGCGCTGTAGCGGATTTGACAATTGTAAGCTTTTCGCCCCGACTACACGCATCGCCTTATCAACAATGTCAATTGCGATATTCGTTACGGTATGTTTAGCAACAGCCATCTCATTTGTTAAAATGGCGCGTCTTGCTGGATTATCGTATGCCTCAGCTACCCCATATAAGACAAAGCGTGCTTGATGAAGCTTTAACTCGATGTCTCCTAAAAGCTGTTGAACATTTGGTAATGTACTGATCGGGGCATTCAAGCTATTAGGTTGATGATGATTAGCGAAATGTACCGCATAGTCACGGGCAGCTTGTGCAATTCCTAGGTATGTGGCCGGGATATGGAGAATCCAGCCATTTATTTTACCGCCACTAGGATGGTTTGGTAATTCGACTAAGTGATCTTTAGCCACAACGACATCATTTAATACGAGATCATGGCTGCTAGTACCTCGCATGGCAGACATTTCCCAGTTTTCCTCAATGGATAATCCTATTGAATCTTTATGGATGAGGAAGAACCCAATTTGTTGCTTCTCTTCAATCCAAGCCGAAGTGAGGAAATAATCTAATACTGGGGAAGCTGTAGTAAAGATTTTGCGTCCATTTATGCGCCATCCGTCTTTTATAGAAACAGCATTTGTTCCTGGTCTCCCCCCACGTGTTGGGCTCCCAGTTGCTGCTTCACTTACAGCCCTATTAATCATGGCACCTTTCTTTATTTCCTCTGCAAATGCCGTTAATAAATCCTCCGTCCATAATTTTGTGGCATATATTTCGCCCACAACGCCTAATGTCCATCCGAGGGAGAGCGAGGCATTCTCGTCATAGCTTGCTAATGTTTCTTGTATAAGCACCATGTCATAGACTGATAGACCCTCTCCTCCATATTGTTTCGGTAAAGTAAGTTGCGGATAACCAATTTGCTGGAGTAGTCGATGTGCTTCAAACGGGAAACGAGATTGTTCATCTACCTCAGCTGCCTCGGCCTTTATAGGATTTGAGATGGCTTCTAACTTATCTAACCAAAATCGCTGTTGCTCCGTTTTAACAAATAAATTCTTCAAAAAATCTCCTTCTTCCCAATATATATAAATCTTATATATTTACTAAGGATTAATGATAAAAAAAATCCCGCGCTACAAATTTGTAGTGAGATAACATGTGGTACTGAATTTTCTGATTCGTTGACATTTATATTACTTATCACCTTTAAAAATGTCAATGGGTGAAATTCAAGTTTTTTTGTCTGTTTAATATGGTTTAGATCTATTCGAATTTTTATGCACCAAGCTTTGTTTACAACATATGCTAAGACTATGAGAGAGGTGTATATATGACTAATAACATAAATTCTCCGCAAGGTGCGGGCATCGCATCCCATTTAGCACCACAGGTTATTCAAACTAAATTTGGAGATATTAATGGGGATGGCTTCTTTGAAACTATTTTTTTAATGGGGACTCAAAAGCCTGGTAGCCCTTTATGGGAAAACATAACCTTAACCATTTTTTATGGGCAAACAGGGCGAATCGAACAAATCCCACTAAAAGAAAATGTGGGCTATCACCCAACCATTTTTCTAGGAGATTTTACTGGTAATCATATTGAGGATATCATGGTTATTTCTGATACAGGAGGTAGCGGAGGAATTATTAACGGGGAAATATTCTCCTCTACGAATAATCAGGTGCATTCCATTTTTGACACAGAATCATTTAATACTAAGCTCCAATATACTGTCAATTATGCCAACAACTATAAGGCAGTTGTTCAAAGTAAGGCTCCTGCAAAAAAATATATACTTGATTTACAATATAAAGGCCCGGAATATTTAGCAGAAATCTATCATCCAGATGGGACATTAAAGCAACCGATTGAAGGCTGGGTTGACCCAATTAGCGGATTATATCCTGTTGATTATGATCGGGATGGGACCTATGAAATTTTAGCGTATCAAGAGATTGCAGGTAGGTACCATGCTGATGGCTTAGGATATGTGGAAAATATATTAAAATGGAATGGCCACGAATTTGTAGTAGATCGACAAACGGTTAGTATTTTCGGAGAAGATTTATCATAGAGAACTAACTCATATTTATATAAGAAGATATTAAACAGGAATCTGCTTATTTTTGCCTAATTCACGACAAAAATAAGCAGATTCATTCATTTATTATTATTTTTCAACTAATGCAAAGTAGTTGCTTTCTGGATCAGCAAAATTAAAAACTCTACCCATTGGCATCATGACTAAATCGCCCACTTTAATGCCCTTTGCCTGAAAATCCTGATACATTTCTTCAATTTGGTCAGCGTAAAACATAATAGAGGGTGTTCCTAAATTTAATTCTGGCTGCATTTTAGCAATGATTTCTTTATTGTGTAGCACAAAGGATGTTTGAGCTTCCTTCGACGGTGCAATTTCAATCCAACGCATTCCCGCCTCTTCCTGCTCGTTTTTAATAATAAACCCTACTTTTTCTGTCCAAAATTTCACTGCAGCATCTTGGTCGTTAACATATAACATGACTTGTCCAATTTGATGAATCATGACTCTATCCCCTCCTCTTTTATGAATTTAGTATACAACAAATCAAAGCATTATATAGCTTCTAACAAATCTGTTTAGCGAAATTTCTAAAAATTGATAATAATATCTATTAGGGCTTACCTTTTACTTTATTTCTGTTAGAATGAGAATTATTTACCTTATAGGGAAAAGTATAGAATAAAAAATGTTATGTGAGGATAATACAAGTGAAACAACTAAGTGTCAGAAAAAAGCTTATTTTTTCGTTTTTAGCAATGCTTCTCATTCCAACACTGTTAATTGGAATAGTGTCGTACCAAAGCGCTGAAAAGCAAATTTCAGAAGAACAGCAAGCTAGTGCAACTGAAAGCGTGCGCATACTCAATACAAATATTACGAACACGATTGAACCAAAATTGAAAGATGTGGAATATTTCTCAAAAAAGTTTAATCAATCTTATTTGCAGGAAAATAAAATTCCTGAGCTTAAATCCCTTCTACAGGAATATGTGAATATGCACCCTGAAGTTGACCTTATTTATATTGGTACTGCTGACGGGAAACTACTGGATGAACCTGTTCAAGTGTATGCGGATGACTTTGACCCTCGTACAAGACCTTGGTATAAGCAGGCTTTAGAAAATAATGGCCAAGTCTCAATTACCGCACCTTATGTTTCAAAATCTACAGACGATATTGTCATTACCATCACTCAAGCTCTACCAGATGGTTCAGGTGTAATAGGAATAGATTTAAATATCTCTACATTAAGCGACATTACGAATGAAATACGCATCGGCGAAACAGGCTATGCCTCTCTTTTAGATAACAATAAAATCTATATTGCTCAGCCTGATACGGAAAGTGGTACTGAGGCAACAGAAAACTATATCGCGAAAGTTTATGAACAAGAAAGCGGGACGATTATTGAAAGAGATCGTCATTTACAGTTTGTTACTAATGAGCTTACAGGTTGGAAGGTTATTGGTACAATGTTTACCGCAGAAGCAGCAAAAGCAGCTGCCTCCACATTAAATATCAACTTAATAATCATTGTTGTCTCAATTGTAGTTGGTGTGATTTTCATGCTCTTTATGATTAAATCTGTTGTTAATCCAATCAATAAGCTGAAACATAGCGCCTTAAAAATTAGTGAAGGCGATTTAACTGAGTTTATAGATATTCATTCTAAGGATGAAATTGGACAACTTGGTGAAGCCTTTATCTCTATGAAGGTGAGCTTAAAAAAACTGATTCGCAACGTGGACCAAAGCTCGCAGCATGTACAAACATCTGCTCAAGATTTATCTGCAAATGCTGAGCAAAATATTGCTGCCTCTGAGCAGGTTGCTGACGCCGTACAACAGATGGCTATCAGTACAGAGAAACAAACTACTGCTATTGACCAAAATGCGATTTCCGTGGAGGAAATTGCTAAAGGGGTTGTGGAAGTTGCAGATAGTTCTATGCAGGTATCTGATCTTTCTAGCCACGCTATCCAATTGGCAGAGGAAGGCGGTCAAGCTGTCGAACAAACCGTTAGGCAGATGAATTCGATTCATGAGTCTGTTACACAATCAGATACAATGATTAAGACACTTTATGATCGCACAAAAGAAATTGGCTCCATTTTGGAATTGATTAGTGCGATTTCAGACCAAACAAATTTACTTGCCCTGAATGCTGCTATAGAGGCAGCAAGAGCAGGAGAGCATGGAAAAGGCTTTGCCGTAGTGGCTGACGAAGTTCGAAAGTTAGCAGAGCAATCACATCACTCAGCAGAACAAATTTCTGCACTCATTACAACTATTCAACAAGATACCGCTAAATCTGTACAAACAATGGTAAAAGCATCTTCAGATGTCCAAGAAGGCTTACAACTAACGGAGGAAACGAATAAAAAATTTGCGAATATTATTGCAAGCCTTCGAAACATCGCACCAAAAATGGAGGATATTTCGGCTTCCGCTCAAGAAATGTCAGCAGTTGTGGAGGAAGTCTCTGCTACAGCCATTGAACTATCAGACCATGCTAAATTAAATGCAGCAGCTACAGAGGAAGTTGCAGCTTCAACTGAACAAACTTTATCCTCGATGCAGGACATAGCTTCTGCTGCTAAAACGTTACTTGATATGGCTGATGAATTACAGGGTCATGTAAATCGTTTTCACTATTAAGGTACCTCATTTAAAAATCTGGGTTCAGCACTTCGTGAGCCCAGATTTTTCTTTTGTCTAATACTACAAAATAGGACATTTTTCTTTAAATATCCCCAAAACATAACTTTATTTTCCAGATTTTTCAGAAAATTATGTTGATTATTCTCCATTTTCCTCTTAGAATCAGATTACAACATGAAAGACTAATTCCATGTACAACCATCATTAGCCTTCGTTGTCCCATGATCTACAAACTAATCATGACTTATTAAGGAGGAATACCCTATGAAACAACTTAGCTTAAGAAAGAAACTCATCTTTGCATTTTTAGTCATCCTTCTCGTTCCTGCACTTATGATCGGCTATACCTCCTTTAAAAGTACTAAAAGTCAAATTTTAAATGAGCAACAAGCAAGTGCTATGGAAAGTGTCAGAATGCTTAATACCAATATTACAAATATGATTGCGCCTAAAGTACATGATATTGAATATTTTGCAAAAAAGTTAAATCTATCTCATTTACAGCCAGAGAATCGTCAGGAATTGAATAATCTTTTCCAAGAATATGTTCATACACATCCGGAGGTAGAATTGCTATATATAGGTACTGCAGATGGTGGCATGATTGATGCACCTGTCCATGAGTATGCTAGTGATTATGATCCGCGTGTTCGACCTTGGTATACGGAAGCGATTGAAAACAAGGGACATGCATCGATTACTTCTCCTTATCTATCAAAATCTACAAATAATATCGTAGTGACCGTTATGCAAGCTCTCCCTGATGATTCAGGTGTTATTGCCTTAGATTTAAATATCTCTGTTCTAAGTGCACTAACAGATGATACACGTATTGGGAAAACTGGCTTTGCGGCCATACTGGACAGTAATCAGCTATATGTAGCACAAAGGGATAAAGAAAGCGGAACCGAAGCTACAGAAAAATATATATCCAAGGTTTATGAACAACAGGAAGGCATCATTATTGAAAAAAGCCGTCATTTACGCTTTGAGACAAACGAACTGACAGGATGGAAGGTTATCGGAACAATGTTTACCGTAGAGGCTACAGATGCTGCCTCCGCAACCTTTAATATCACCTTACTAATCATTGCAGTTTCCATCATTGTTGGCATTATTTTTATGCTTGCTATGATTAAATCCATTGTTAGCCCTATTAAGCGATTACAGCAGAGCGCACTTAAAATAAGTGATGGGGATTTAACGGAATATATTGATATTCATACGAAGGATGAAATTGGACAGCTTGGTGAGGCATTTGTCTCCATGAAAGTAAACTTAAAAAAGCTCATTCGCAATGTTGATCAAAGCTCTCAGCATGTTCAAACTGCTGCACAAGGTCTTTCAGCAAATGCTGAGCAGAATATCGCTGCTTCTGAACAAGTGACAGAGGCAATGCAGCAAGTAGCTATTAGTACAGAAAAACAAACAACAGGAATCGATCAAAATGCTATTTCCATAGAGGAAATTGCAAAAGGAGTTGTAGAGGTAGCAGATAGTGCACTACAAGTCTCTGATTTATCCAGTCAGGCTATCCATTTAGCAGTGGAGGGTGGACAATCTGTCGAACAATCGGTGAATCAAATGGTATCCATCCATGAATCTGTAGCACAGTCTGATAGCATGATTAAATCACTATTCGATCGTACAAAAGAAATAGGCTCCATCATCGAAATTATTAGTAACATTTCAGACCAAACAAATCTTCTTGCTTTGAATGCAGCGATTGAAGCAGCACGAGCTGGCGAAAATGGCAAAGGCTTTGCAGTTGTGGCAGATGAAGTACGTAAATTGGCAGAACAATCTCATCAGTCAGCAGAGCAAATTGCCTTGCTAATTACAGGCATTCAACAAGATACGGCTAAATCTGTTCAAACCATGATGAAGGCTTCTGCAGATGTCCAAGAGGGCTTACAGCTGTCTGAGGACACAAAGAAGAAATTTATAAGTATTATTGAGAGCTTACGAAACATTGCTCCTAAAATGGAGGATATATCTGCTTCTGCTCAGGAAATGTCTGCTGTAGTGGAAGAGGTTTCGGCAACGGCCATTGAACTGTCGGATCATGCTAAACTCAATGCAGCAGCATCTGAAGAAGTAGCCGCTTCAACTGAACAAACATTGTCCTCGATGCAGGAAATCGCATCATCTTCTAAAGCATTACTCGATATGGCGGATGAATTACAGGGCTATGTCAATCGTTTTCATTACTAAAAATAAAGCACGGTGAATGATCACCGTGCTTTGAATTGTATTAATTATTCATTTACCTCATGGCTAAACTGCCACTCTACACCAAATTTATCTGTAAGGGAGCCGTAACATTTGCTCCAAAAAGTTTCTTGAAGCTCCATAACAACTTTCCCACCATCTTTAAGCTTATCAAATGCTTTTCGCATCTGCTCTTCATCATCAGAAACAACTGCTAATGTAACATTGTTTCCAACCGCATATGGTGAGCCTGGAAATGTATCTGAGAACATAATTCTACTACCGAATACGGAAAGTCGTGTATGCATTACAAGATCTTTTGCTTCCTCTGGTAATGGATAATCAGGGTTTTGTGGTGAATCCCCAAACGTCATAATTTCAGCCTTGTCCGTACTAAAAGCATCTTCGTAAAACGCTACAGCTTCTCGACAATTCCCGTTAAAAATTAAATATACCTCTACCGCCATTTCCAACACTCCCTTGACATTTTTTGAAACAATTATATTGTACATGGATTATAAATCATAACACAAACTAAAAGATAAATAATTCATCTATATCATAAGAAATATAGCCTTATCTTCAAATTTTTTATTTATTTTAGCAAAAGCTTTGACATTTCCTCAAAAATCATGTAAATTACCAAATGGCGAACAATTTAAAATAAATCTTTAAAAATATTCGTATTTTAGGAGTGTATATAATGGATAACGTATTTGACTATGAAGATATTCAACTAATTCCCGCAAAATGCATCGTAGAAAGCCGTTCAGAATGTGATACTTCCGTTACTTTAGGAGGGCATACTTTTAAACTTCCTGTAGTACCTGCTAATATGCAAACAATTATTGATGAAACTCTTGCTAAGAAGCTGGCTGAAAACGGTTACTTTTATATCATGCACCGCTTCCAACCAGAAGCACGTATCAACTTTATTCAAGATATGCATGGCAGTGGTCTAATTGCTTCTATTAGCGTTGGTGTAAAAGAAGAAGAATATGCGTTTATTGAAGAATTAGCAGCTACAAATGTAGTACCTGATTTCATTACAATTGATATTGCACATGGCCATTCTAATGCTGTTATTCGTATGATTCAGCATATTAAAAAACACTTACCAAATAGCTTTGTTATTGCTGGTAACGTGGGAACACCAGAAGCTGTACGTGAGCTTGAAAACGCTGGGGCAGATGCGACAAAAGTTGGAATTGGACCAGGTAAAGTTTGTATTACTAAAATTAAAACAGGCTTTGGTACAGGTGGCTGGCAGTTAGCTGCACTTCGCTGGTGTGCAAAAGCTGCTACAAAGCCAATTATTGCTGATGGTGGTATTCGTACACACGGTGATATTGCTAAGTCTGTACGTTTTGGCGCTTCAATGGTGATGATCGGTTCTTTATTCGCGGGTCACGAAGAGTCACCTGGTCAAACAATCGAAGTCGAGGGTAAAAAGGTAAAAGAATACTTCGGCTCTGCTTCAGAATTCCAAAAAGGCGAACGTAAAAACGTCGAAGGAAAGAAAATGTATGTTGAGCATAAAGGAAGCATTAAAGATACATTAATTGAAATGCAGCAAGACTTACAATCTTCTATTTCTTATGCAGGTGGCACAAAGTTAGAAGCTATTCGAAATGTTGATTATGTAATCGTGAAAAACTCTATCTTCAATGGCGATAAAGTGTACTAATACGTTACAACCCCACTTCAGGACAGAACAATCTGAAGTGGGTTTTTTTAGATCATTTCATTATCCCCATTTCTTTATAAACACCGTGCCTACAATACAAAACAAAATACTCTATTTATTATCAGAATTTTCTATTTTATTAGATAATTTTATATTATACTATAACTATACTGTATTACTTTAGAGGAACGGAGGTCTTTTCTATGATTAAATCAGTGCGTAATAAGTTGGTCGCTTTAGCCATTATTGTTATTCTCATATCTACAGTGCTGGTTGGAACAGTGAATTATTTTGTAGCAAAAGGCGAGATGGATCAGGTAGGTAGACAAAGTCTTAAGAATGGCACACTAGGCATACTTGAATTAATTGCACAATTAGATGGACAGGTTCAAAATGGAAAATTAACATTAGAAGAAGCACAGGAAAGTGCCAGAACACAGATTGTTGGTAATAAAATTGAAGATCAAAAGCGATCTATCGATAACCCTGTAAAATACGGTGATAATTTTTATTTCTATGCCTTTAAGGATAATGGTATGGTTGAAACACACCCCTCTCTTGAAGGTCAAAATATATCCGACTTACAAACGAGTGATGGACGCTATTTTGTAAAGGAAATGATTGAAACGGCACAAGCAGGTGGCGGATATGTGCGGTATGACTGGGCACTACCCTCCAATCCAGATATTATTGCTCCAAAAATTACTTATGTTGAAATGGACAAGCATTGGGGATGGATCATCGCGGCTGGTACATATGAAATGGATTTTAATGCAGGCACTAAAAATGTTTTATATTACACATTTGGTACAACCATCCTAGCTACTATAATTGGTGTCATGCTTTTTTGGTTCTTCTCTGGACAGATGACCGCCTACATACGAAAAATTATGGTGATCACATCGGATATTGCGCAAGGTAAGCTCACAGGAGAGGACATTCCCGTTACGACAAAGGATGAACTTGGCACACTAGCGAAGAATGTCAATAATATGAAGCAAAGCTTGCATGAGATGGTCAACAATACAAAGGACAGTGCCTCCCAAATGAGAGTTTCTTCAGAAACGCTTAGTGCGATTACAGAGGAAACGACCGCCTCAGCTGATGAAATCCATCAAGCTATCAACGACATTTCTAAAGGGGCTGTTGTGCAAGCAGAGGAGGCAGAAATGGCTAGTAGTAAAGTGGAAACACTATCATCTCTGATTTCCAATGCTACAAGTAAATATAATGACATTACCGAAAATATGAATACTATTAATCAATCACAAGAAAATGGTAGACAAAAAGTAGATCTATTACTGCAAAATTCTCATGAATTCACGCAAGTAATCGAAGAGTTAAGAACTAATTTTTCAAGTTTAACAAGCCAGATGAAAGAAATTCATCAAGTAGTACAAACAATAACTTCCATTTCAGAGCAAACAAATTTATTAGCGCTAAATGCAAGTATCGAAGCAGCTCGTGCAGGTGAACACGGTAAAGGATTTGCTGTAGTAGCAGAAGAAGTACGAAATTTATCAGAGGATACAAATGAAGCTACTAATCGTGTCAAAAATCTATTACAGCGCATTGAGATTGATACGGTCAATTCAGATACAAAAATGATACACACTCTTCAGCTTTCACAAAGTCAGGCAATGTCGATTACAGAAGTAAAAGGAGCTTTTACTTTCCTAGCCGATTCTATTCAGGACATAACCGAGCACCTTGTTTCTCTTAATGAGGGTATGAGTGAAATGGCAGAAAACCGTGTAGTGGTCATTCATGCTATTAATGAAATAGCAAGCGTGGCCACAGAATCTGCTGCTGCAACAGAACAAATTAATGCATCCATTGATGAACAAAAGTCAGCCGTTACGTCTATCATGCACTCCTCACAGGAGCTCCATACAGAGGCCGAGCGCATGTATGAATTAGTAGAACGCTTTACATGACATGTGACATCCTATAAAAAAGAATGCTACGAATTGGTCGTAGCATTCTTCTTTTCATTATAGTTTGTTAATAACTGCGTGGATTGTTTCCTTTAGTTCTGCATCATAGCTAGAAAGATCAACAAGGTTTCCTACACGCTCACGTAATACTGGGCGTTCAATTACTAGCTTCTCATCAAGTACTTGAACAAGTAGTTCGATAATAAGACGATCACGAACAACTAACGCTTCTTCTAAACGCTCTGGTGTAATTTTCGCATCTGTTTTTGCTGATTTTGCCATTTCAAAAACCCCTTTTAAATTTTATATTCATGCACATCTATTTTAGCATACCACTAAATTATTTTAAAAACTTTCTTTCGCAAAAAATACCAAAACTTTACAATTACTAAAAGAAAGATTTACGACAATTTGTTATATTCATATCATAATACACTCGTATTTTGCCATATGATAAATATGTTTAGGCTCACTATACAAATACGATTGGAGGAGTTATATGAATCAAAAAAATCCAACCTATATACAGCTCATTAAAGCTGTACCAAAGTCTTTGCAACTTTTTCTGAATGTTTGCCTAGTCCTCTTAGCACTCATACTAGCGTTTTTACTCTTTAAGGAGCTAATAGAATTTCTTAAAATATTGCTCTTCTCTAAGGAAGGTGGCGATTACAAGCTATTCCTTGCCAACATCCTTATATTTTTCTTGTACTTTGAGTTCATTACGATGATTATTAAATATTTTAAAGAGGATTATCATTTTCCGCTTCGATACTTTATATATATAGGTATCACAGCTATGATTCGATTAATTATCGTTGAGCACGATCATCCTCTTAATACGTTAATTTATTCAGTTATTATTCTCATACTCATCATTAGTTACTTTATTATTAATATTACACCACTTGAAAGACCGACACGATCATCTCTATTTATGAAAAAGGAACATTAGCCCAGCACAACTATTCTAAAACGCCGTCGTACATTTTGGTTTTTCAAATACAAAGAAAAATTGCTGTAAAGCCTGTAGATATTGCTCCTGACTGATTTTTATTTGCTGCAGCATATACAGTTCTTGGACCGTTATGACTCCCATTACCAGTGAGGAAAGCTCAGCCACATCTACAACTACTTCCACATCATAGTGACCACTTTCAATAATGTTCATTGTGCCTTCAACCACCTCGATAATGAGTTGCTGATTATTTTCAGCAAGTAATGAGTCCGAAACTGTTAATTTAAATGTCAGTGTTACACCATTAAAATGGTGTGCCGTTAACTCTTCAAAAAAACCTTTTACATTAATAATGCGGTACATCAGTCCAACCCCTGACACGGCATTTTCATGGTAAACACTAGGAATTAAATGATTTGTACCATTTCTGACATCGCCTAAAAAGAAATGAACATTGTCTTCTTGTGTATTCCACTCAATGCGGTTTACTTGATCTGCCTGACTGTTTAAAAATGTACTCAGCTCTAACAATGCCTGCGGTGTCTCATATATCCATTCTTTAATGACTAAATTATTCAACATAAAATTACTCTCACCTTGCTTTTCAAATGAAAAAACGATATAGCCTTGTACGGTATCATCCTCTTTCATCGCAATCACATAGTTTTCGTCGTTTTTAAAAATAAAGGAAAGCTCTGATTTTGTTTTGAGAAACATTCCATGCTTTTGAGACGCTACCCTGTTATAACAATCTGTTAGCTGCTGTTGATCTTGCACTGTTAAATATGAAAGGTGCTTCTTCGTTGGGCCTTTAGGAAAGCTTAAGGGCTCTACTAAATATTGATACATTCTCGGTCCATATCCAAACCCCATTTTTTTATAAAAATCTGGCCTAAACGGATACAAAGCGACAAAGTGAATATCCTTTGCTAAAAAAAAGTGAAAGAATTGATGGATTAACTCCTTCGCAACTTTTTCCTTTTTATGTAGTAAATCAACTGCAACAAGCCCTACTCCGCCAATCGGTATCATTTTAGAGAAAAGGTTCATTTGAAAATCATGTAATCGCATGCCGCCAATTAGTTTGTCATCATCCCAAAGTCCAAAATAATTTAGGGATTCATCATGATTCTGATTATCCATAAAAAGATTTTTTAACTGCTCTTTTGTTGTCTGAGCTCCGTTCATTCTTCCAGGGTAGGCTCCTACAACGATACTCGCAAAAGTTAAAAAATCTTGCTCTTTTACTAATCTCTCTACCACTCTCATTGTTTCCCCTCCATTTTCAAAGTATGATATGACGTTCATATTCATTTTCCACCCATAATAACATATATTACCACGTCATATAAATGAACAATGAACATGATTAAAGGAGGAATAAAGAAATGACTTTAATTGATGCGTATATCGATGAAGTATCTAAAAAACTACATAAAAATAAACGTGAAAACATAAAGCTTGAGCTAAAAGCTACTATTGAAGATATGTTGCCAGAGCCATATTCAGAAGCAGATATAATGGAAGTGCTAAAAAAGCTTGGTAGCCCTGCAAAAGTGGCAGCAAGCTATCAAGATACGCCACGTTATTTAATTGGTCCAAACGTGTTTGATCTATACACTAGAACCATTAAACTCGTATTTCCTTGGGCAATTTTTATAACGATCATTGTTCAAGTAATTCAGAGAATTTTCCTCTATTCAGGAGAAGAAGCCTTGCTCTCCACTATCATTTCAGCATTCTCCATGACGATTGTGGCCATTATTTCTGTATCATTTCATGTTTTGTTTTGGATCACCATTTTTTTCATCGTCATCGAACGCTCTAATACGGATAAAATTCAAATATTGCCTTTCCTGAATGACCCTAAGGAGTGGACACCTGAAAGTTTAAACATTAAAAACATTCCTAAAGACAAACTCATCACTTTAAGTGATATAATTTTTAGCTTTGTAGGGATTATTATTTTTACCTTTGTTTATTGGAATGCCAATCGTCTTTTAGGTATATATACAACAAATGGGAATGGTAGCTTAAAGTTTGTTATGCCAATCTTTAATCAAAATATTTTACAATCCTATGCTCTTTTCTTTATGCTCTGTGTCATTCTTAGTCTTACTTTAACATTTTTAAAATGGCGTACGGGGCAATGGACCATGACGATTGCTATCATCAATGCATTGCTTCAAAGTGCGGGAACTATTGTATTTATTGTCATCGCTGTTCATCAAGATTTTATCCATAGTGCCTCCATTCCGTACATTGCCGCAATCGTAGAAAGCAACACAGCAAAGGTCTCCTCTATTATAGATAAGATCCTACTTGCCAGTATGTGCATTGCTGTTTTAGCCAATGCATTTGATATATATCAAGGATTTAGAAAAGCTAAAATACCAGCCTCTAAAAGTGATAAATTGAAAATTTATCATTGAAAGCTCTTCTTTCAAATCGCGAAAATACCTTTCTCCTCTAATGTTTTGTATAATAATAAAGTTGGAAGTAATTTATATACACGAATAATAATCTGCACAATTCAATTAGAGTAAGGGGAAATAACTATGACCATTCTTCTAGTAGATGACAATCAAGTCAATTTATTTGTCATTGAAAAAATACTGAAAAATGCAGGTTATGAGCACTGTGTTTCTCTTTCATCTGCTAATGAGCTATTTGATTATTTACAATTAAATGAACCAAATCCAACAGGAAGCTCAGTTGATTTAATTTTATTGGATATTATGATGCCTGAAGTAGATGGTATAGAGGCCTGCAAACGTATTAAACAAATTGAAAGATTGAGAGATATTCAAATTATCTTTGTTACAGCGCTCGAAGATAAAAACAAACTCGCAGAAGCATTAGATATCGGGGGCGTAGATTATATTACAAAACCGATTAATAAAACGGAATTGCTTGCTAGAATACGAGTTGCCCTACGTTTAAAAGCTGAATTAGATTGGCACACTCAACATGAAAAAAAAATACAATACGAATTGGATTTAGCTACTCATGTGCAAAGAAGCCTGCTTAGTCCACCGTTAAATGAAAAGGATATTCGTTTAGAAGTCTCTTACCTACCATCCTCTAACTTGGCAGGTGATATGTACTATTGGCATAAAATAGATGATCATCGTTATGCCATTATTTTATTGGACATGATGGGCCATGGTATATCTGCAGCGCTAGTTTGTATGTTTATCTCCTCGGTTTTAAGAGAGGCTGTTAAACAATTAAACGACCCTGAACTTGTTATTAAAGAACTGAATCGTTATATGACCCTGTTGCAAGATGGCAAGGATGAAAATCTTTATTATTTCACAGCGATTTATTTAGTGATTGATACGAAACAAAAAACAATCGAATACATAAATGCTGGTCATCCTGCGGGGTACGCATTAATTGATGAGGAAACTTGTGTTCCATTAAATCAAGGTAGCTGTGCAGTCGGCTTTTTCGATGAAATTAATGTCAAAAAACAATATATACAATACGAAAAAAATGTACAAATTGTTATGTTTACAGATGGTGTCTTAGAGGCAATGGGACCTTGTGAAATAGAATCAGAAAAGCATTTGCAAACGCTAACATCCTCTAAATGGGACTATGCTCAACCCCTCATCGACAACCTATTACCTAAGGACAAACAAAACAATCAACCGGATGATATGTGTGTCTTAATGATCCAAGCCCGTGCTGCTGATTAAATAAAAAGAAAGAGGCTACCTCCATCCTAGGTAGCCTCTTTCTCTTTAATCTATTTTTTGATAAATCCTTTCATTCCCAACAACTTCCCTATAATTCGAAATAACCTCTTCAAAGCGCAATGTTTCCTTATCGCCTAAACATAAAAACCCCTTGTCACTTAGGCTTTCATAAAACAAATGATGGACCTGACTTTGCAGCTGAGGTGAAAAATAAATAAGGACATTTCTACATAAAACAACATGAAATTCATTAAATGATTGATCTGTCACTAGGTTATGCTGGGCAAAAATAATATTCTTCAATAATGTTGGATGGAAATAAGCATATTGATAATCTGTCTTATAGTATTCCGAAAAAGCATGGGCTCCTCCTGCAAGCATATAGTTTTTCGTATATGCCTGCATTTTATGAATTGGAAAGACACCCTTCTTCGCCTTTTCTAATACTTGCTCATTCATATCTGTTGCATAAATTACAGCCTTGTCTATAAGCCCTTCCTCTTGAAGCAAGATGGCCATAGAATAAACTTCCTCACCAGTTGCGCAGCCAGCATGCCAAATCCGGATTTCTTGGTATTCTCGTAAGGCGGGGATCACTTTTTCACGAAATGCCTTAAAAAAACTAGGGTTGCGGAACATTTCCGTGACATTGATTGAAAAATCATTTAACAGCTGCTCTAAAAATTCCTGCTCATGAATAACCTTTTCCTGAACACGAGAAATGGTTGGAATGCTATTTATTCTCATCCTATTAAAAATTCGACGTGAAATGGAAGAACGGTTATATTGCCGAAAATCATAACCTGATAAACGATAAATAGCCTCTAATAACAAATCAATTTCTAAATTTGTTTGCTTATTCAATTGTATATTTTGCTCCAATGGCTCAAAATGTTCCATCTTTATAAACTCCCTTTAGAAACTAACCATACTCTTAAAACGGATATTAATTGATCTAAATTTAATGGTTTACTAATATAATCAGATGCACCAGCTTGCAATGATTTATCACGATCATTCTTCATAGCCTTCGCCGTCAGAGCGATAATCGGTAGATCTGTCCGCTTCATTTGTTGGCGAATAATAGTCATTGCTTCATAACCATCCATATTCGGCATCATAATATCCATAAGCACTAAATCAATCTCATGATGAGCTTGCAAAACCTCTAAACATTCCAGTCCATCTTTAGCCACTAAAATGTTCATACCTCTTGTTTCAAGTGCCGTTTTCAAGGCATAAATATTACGGTTATCATCGTCGACGATTAAAATATTTTTCCCTTGGAAAACCTCTACCTCATGTTTTAAAGCTTCCCTATTATCCTGCGCCGGCTCTTCTCTAGGTGCCTCTTCCTCCATTGTCACAGCTACCTCATTTAAAGCAGCAAGCTTATCGCAATGATCTTCTTCAACTCCATTTGGTAAGCTTGGAATCGTTAACGTAAAGATACTACCTTGTCCCTCTTCACTTTGCAGTGTAATCCAACCACCGAGTAGTTTCGCAAACTCCTTACAAATTGAAAGACCCAGTCCTGTTCCACCATATTTTCGAACAGTAGCCCCATCTGCTTGCTGGAATGACTCAAAGATCAATTGATGCTTGTCTTTTGGAATTCCTATACCGGTATCTGAAACAGTAATTTCTAACCAATCAGCGCTAATATCTTGCATATTGCTTGTAAGCTGGCTCTGTGCAAGCTGGTTAATGGCTAAAGTTACAGATCCATGTTCCGTAAACTTAAAGGCATTTGATAATAAGTTCTTTACTATTTGCTGGAATCTCTTTTCATCTGTATAGAATACATCGACAACATTATCTGCCTTTGAAATATGGAAATCTATATTTTTCTTCATTGCGACAGGTGCAAAAGTATGCTCAATTTGAACAGGTACTTCGCTCACATTTACTTCATTAAAAATGATATCTAGCTTCCCTGCCTCCACTTTTGATAAATCTAAAATATCATTAATCAACGCAAGCAAATCCTCACCTGATGAATGGATTACCTTCGCAAATTCAGCTTCCTCATCTGTTAAGTGGTCTTGGTTATTTTCTGCGAGCATCTCTGACAAAATTAATATGCTATTTAAAGGCGTTCTAAGTTCATGTGACATATTCGCTAAAAACTCCGATTTATAATTAGAATTAAGTATAAGCTGTTCTGCACTTTCCTCTAATTCCTGCTTCGCCTTCTCTAGCTCGCGTGATTTGGTCTCTGCCTCTTTCGTTCGCTCTTCAAGCTGCTCGTTAATCATCGTCAGCTCTTCTGTCTGCATTTGTAATTCCTCAGATTGTGTTTGAAGTTCTTCTGATTGAACTTGTAACTCCTCGGTCATCGCTCTTGATTCATTCAATAATCGAACAATTTCCATCCGCCCTAATACACCGTTGACGGTTAAGCCAAAGGTTTCAGTCACCTGCTTCATTAGCTCCTGCTGTAATGCATTAAATTTTGTCATTGTAGCTAACTCAACAACGGCAATGACTTCATTTTCAAAAATAACAGGAATCAATAAAATATGTTGTGGTCTTATTTCACCTAGCCCTGTTCTAATTAAACGATAATCTTGCGGAATATTATCATAAAATAACACTCTTTTTTCTAATGCACATTGACCAATTAAACCTTGTCCTACCTTAAAGCTCTCCCTACCGACACCATCTTCTCCGTCAGCAAAAGCAGCCTTTTTCATAAATAGTACTTGTTCCTCTGCCTCTTCCCGAACATAGAATGCTCCAAGAGATGCCTCAGTTTTCTGTGCCATTTCTGATAGGAAAGTTTCAGCCAATTTCGTAATAGCTGAAATACCTTGATATTTTGTTACGATATCAGCAATATTCGTTTGTAACCATTCTCTCTTCTCGACCGATTCCAATAATAGATTGGTCGCATCGGCGAGCTCATTAATTTCATCATTTGTATTAACATGTATCCTTCTTTTAAAATCGCCCTTCGTAGCAGCCATTTCCTGAATCGTTTGTGTGACCTCTGTTATAGTTTTTACAATGGAACGAGAAATTCCACTTGCTATGACAATAGCAATTACAGAAACAAAAATTAAAATCCCAAATAGACCACTAGTTAATTGACTATTTTGTTTGTCTAACTGAGCAGCCTTTGCTTGTGTGTAAGTATTTTCAGTTGCACGGAATGCATCGAATAATTTGCGCATCTTCTCCATATCTTGGCGTCCATTATCCACTTTAAAAAATTCCGTTAATGCTTTTGTATTCCCGTCCTTTTTATATTGAATAGTTGGTCCACCCGTTGTTTCAATCCAATGCTCGATCGTTTCCTCAATCTCTTTTAATTTTTCCTGCTGGGTTGGTTTATCTTTCATTTGCTGATAAAGATCATTAAAATCTATTTTCCAGTTTTCCGCTCCATTATCATACGGCTCCAGATAACTAGGTTCACCCGTAATAATAAACGCTCGCTGACTTGATTCCATATCCAATATATATTTTTCAATATCATTGGTTAAAGTTTTCACATTAGAGTCGTACTTAATAATAAAATTTCTTTCCTTTTGCAAAGAAGTAATTTGATTATTTAGGATGATCACTGATGCAAGTAAGCAAAGAATAATGATGATATAACCTAATGTAATCTTGGAGCGTATACCCAATTTAAATTTATTTAACATTTGGTTTTCCTACCTTTACCTTTCTTGTACTCTATTTTTGTTATAAATGTGACTAGAATATTAACTTAAACTCTCCTATAAAGAAATTTTGCAGCCTGCGCATTAATAAGTCTTAGTTTCTCACATATACATTTTATATTGAACCATTTTTAACTAAGGAGAGAATGCATGTGGACATATTCGTAAGGCCAGGAGATTCCCTTTGGCATTTCAGTGAAGTGTTTAAAATACCTCTTCCACTCATTTTAGATTCCAATCCCAATATAAATCCTCAATTTTTAAGAGTCGGGCAACGCGTTCGTATTCCTGGATTTGTGACCATTGACTATCAAGTAAAACAAGGGGATTCTCTTTGGCAAATTGCACAAAGATATAATCTCACACTTGTTGCCTTATTACTCGTAAACCCAGGTGTTAATCCAAGTCAATTACAAATTGGCCAGATGATTCACATACCTCAACGCATAACATGGCGCTTAATTGACGGTAAGCAAAATTATACGTACAACATCATGATGAATGATATTCAAAGGCTCGTTAACGCCTATCCATTTCTTCGCAATTCTATCATTGGTAGCTCTGTGTTAGGTAAGGAATTACCCGAGCTATTAATTGGTAATGGAGCTAAACGTGTTCACTATAATGGCTCCTTCCATGCAAATGAATGGATTACCACACCTATTATTCTAACATTTTTAAATGACTATTTGCTCGCTCTCACGAACCAAAATAATATGAATGGACTTTCTTTATTCCCTCTTTATCAGCAAACGACCCTATCCGTAGTACCAATGGTGAATCCTGATGGCGTCAATTTAGTCATACAAGGCCCCCCAAATGATGAATCATTAAAAAATCAACTTATCTCATGGAATAATGGTAGCTCTGATTTTTCTGGCTGGAAAGCAAACATCCATGGTGTTGATTTAAATGACCAGTTTCCTGCTGAATGGGAATTAGAAAGTGCCCGTAACCCGAAAACTCCTGGGCCTAGAGATTATGGCGGAGAAAAACCTTTGTCTGAGCCTGAGGCCATTGCAATGGCAGATTTGACCAAGCAGCGTGATTTTGCTAGAGTACTAGCCTTTCATACACAGGGCCGCGTTATTTATTGGGGCTTTGAAAATCTTGAACCACCTGAATCAGAGGTGCTTGTGAATGAGTTTAGTCGAGTGAGTGGCTATGAACCCATACAATCTGCTGGGAGCTATGCAGGCTATAAAGATTGGTTTATCCAAGATTGGCGTAGGCCAGGTTTTACCGTTGAATTAGGAAGTGGCACAAACCCTCTACCGATAAGTCAATTTGATGATATTTATGAGGAAGCTAAGGGAATCTTTCTTGCAGGATTATATATGTAGAACAATATGATCGATAACTCCACTCGCTATACAGCGAATGGAGTTCTTTTTTCGAGCTCTAAAAAAAGAAAATAAATTACTTTGACAGGCAGAGTAATGTTTGCTAATATTACTCTGACAGATAGAGCAATAAAATGAAGTAGGTGACTTATGGTTCGCAGTGATATTATCCGAGGACACTTGGATTCGATTATTTTACGGCTCATTTCAGAAAAAGACCGCTATGGCTATGAAATTTCTCAGGAAATAAGTCTCCGTACAAATAATCGATTTCAGATTAAAGAAGCAACTTTGTATGCTGTTTTTCAACGTCTTGAGAAAAAAGAAATTATTGAAGCCTATTATGGAGATGTTTCACATGGTGGCAAAAGAAAGTATTACCGCATTACCTCATTAGGAAAGGCCTATTTAAATGAGTTAGTGAAAGAATGGTCGGAAGTAAAAGAAATTATTGATTTATTTATGGAGGGCGTCGAATGAAGAGAATAAAAAACCATATTGATGAGCTGTTTAAGGATATTCCTCACAACAATGAAACGGAAATGGTTAAACAAGAAATTATTGAAAACCTTGAAGAGAAAGTATTTTATTTGATGGACCAAGGAAAGGAACAAGAGGATGCCATCAATAAAGCAATTGTAGAGTTTGGAGACATAGAAGATTTAAAAAAAGAACTGGGCGTTAAGGTGCCTGCTAAGAAAAATATGGCTAAATTAAATTTAGAATTCTCTCTTTGGGGTAGTGGCTTAATTATTGCATTCTTTATATTTATTAATCTTTATTACACACCACAAACAATTTGGGCAATCTATCCAATCTTCGCCATCCTTTGGTGGCCATTGTCTATGTACTTTGTATGGTCTCGTAAGAGATGGGGTGAATAAACATGAAGAATTTTATTAACTTCTCACTAGCTGGGAGCATCATGACAATGATTTTTTTAGGTATCGTCAATTTCACGACATCGTCCCAAACAATGTGGTTTATCTATCCTTGCCTACTGCTATTGCTTTGGCCAATTACGATCATCTGTATGTATAAAAGAATGTATAAACAATATTCAATTATTTGTAGTACGGTGATTATCGTGTTTCTTATTATAGAAAACTATATTTACACACCAGATCATCTATGGTTCATTTACGCCATTTACCCTATTCTCTGGTGGCCAATTCTGATGTACTTAGATGAAAAAGCAAAAACGCTAAAAGTCGCACTGATCGGCTGTGCTTCTACTATTATTTATTATGCTTTAGTAAACATCATTTTATCACCTCAATACCCTTGGGCAATCTATCCTGCATTTTTAGTTATGTGGTGGCCCCTAGCTTTATACCATGCTCAACGAAAAACATTTGTGGCTTTCTCCGTCACTGCTACATTATTAATAAGTATCTTTTTTATCATCGTCAATATTGTTTCTTCCCCAGGAGTTATATGGGCAATCTACCCTATTTTTGTTACGCTTTGGTGGCCTCTGAGTATGTATTTCTATGTGTATAAAAGAAGAATGTATCAAGGAACATTCGCGAAACGCATGTAAGGAAGGAAGGAATACGATGAAGACATATATTCATTTTATTAAATATTTTGTTATAGTCATTGTACTTTTACTCGTATTGATGCTTCTCTTCCCAACGTGGACCTCCTCCATAAAAGGCTCTAACAGCATTAGCGTTTTAGAGCAAGTCGAAATTAATGGCACTGGTCATGAAATGATGATCCGTGGTTATGACAAAGAAAACCCTGTTATTATTTTTGTTCATGGCGGACCTGGTTGCTCTGAAATACCCTATGCAGAAAAATACCAACATTTACTAGAAACTGAGTTTACTGTGGTCCATTATGATCAGCGAGCTAGTGGGAAGTCCTATCATTTTTTCGAGGACTATTCTAATCTCTCTTCAGATTTGCTTGTGGAGGATTTATTGGCACTGACTGATTATATAGCGAAACGACTAGACAAAGAAAAAGTCATCTTAATTGGTCATTCCTATGGCACATATATTGCTACACAAGCAGCCGCTAACGCCCCTGAAAAATATGAAGCTTATATTGGGGTAGGACAAATGAGCAATACAATCGAAAGTGAGATCGATAGTTTAAATTTCACTATCCATCAGGCCCAACTGCAAGGTAACAAGGAAGATGTTGTACATTTACAACAGTTAGCTAATGAAATTAAGGCTGGTACAATGTTTACGCCTCGAAATTATGTCAATAAATATGGTGGTGCTACTAGATTAATTGATAATCCTGATGGAAATATGCTAGGGATGCTATTCAGCAAAGAATATAATTTATTAGATATTATCCGTTACAACTATGGCTTATCCTTGTCTCAAGAAGCTTTATTAAAAGAGGTCATGCAGCACCCCCTACCAGCAAAGGTCCAAAAGCTTGATTTACCCTTCTATTTTTTAATGGGCAACTATGATTATCAAACATCCTCACAAGCAGCCAAAAATTACTTCGACCAAATTAGCGCAGAGAAAAAAGAATTTATAGCTTACGAGCAATCTGCACACTATCCACAATTCGAAGAAAAGGAAAAATTCTTTGAATGGATGCACGCAACTTTTAAACAATAAATGCTTATTTCTTTAGAGGTATAGTATTCTTGGAAAGATATATTCACTTGCTATATAATTCAATTATTAAATATTTTAACGGACGTGATTATATGGCTGACAGTCTACTTAATGTAGAAATCATTATGAAAGAAATGCTAGAAATACAACAAAAATCGAAAATGTTTGTAGACCTTTTATCTGAAGGAGAAGCGTTATCGCAAAACCAGCTAATCCTACTTCTACAACTTAAAATAAATAACGGTATGAAAGCGACAGAAATTGCAGATTTTTTTAGTGTGACACCTGGAGCTGTAACCTCTATGTGCGATAAACTGGAAAAACTAGCGCTCATACAACGGATAAGAGAAAATAATGATCGTCGTGTGGTCAAAATGGTTTTAACAAGTACTGGTGATGAAAAGGTCCAAGAAATCTTTTTAAAATTTCCCCAAGATAAACTTATAGACATGGCCACTATTTTAAGCGAAGTAAACAAGCTAATGAATAAAATCTTTTAGGATTTCAATAAACTTGAAATCCTTTTTTTATTGGTTAGTTCTTGACAAATGGAAGTCGCATATAATTTAATTAATATATATTTTAATAATTAAAATATATATTAATTAAATTATAATGAGGTGACTTTTTATGTTTCAAAACCTTCGTACCCTTACCCTAACAAATGGTCGTATTAAAAATCTAGATGCTGATTACGAGCAATTAAATATCCGAGGAGCTGTAGCAATCCAACAGGAAGTACGTCTAAAAAAGGTATCTACTCATGGCCATAGTTCCTTTTATTTCCCTGTTATCGTCCAATCCTTTACTAGTACAGGTTCTTGTACTTTAAAGGATTATTGCGAAATGGAGGAGCTAATGAATGCGGGTAACATAAAAATACGTAGTGGTCATATTCAAAAGATTAATAGCTCTGGAAAATTGGTAGCTGAAGAGAAATTACAGTGCGAGAAGCTCGATGCTATTGGAATTGTAAAAGCTGCAGAAATAACGGCTGAGCATTTTCACTTAAAATTGTCAGGAGAGAGTGAAATTCACCTGTTATCCGCTGAAAATATTTTTGTGGAAAAGGATAGGGTCACACTACTTTCATTTTTGAAGAAAAAATTAAGTTGCCATACTATTAGCGGCAAACACTTGAAACTAGCCTATACCAAAGCAAAAATTGTGGAAGGTGATTTTGTTACAGTTGGAGAAAATTGTCATATTGAAACACTGTACTATTCAGATGACTATACTATTGCTTCTAACGCAAAGGTGCAGCACATTATACGGAGGGAAAAAGAGTGATATTGCTAAAATGGCTACAAGCTTTTTTTGGCTCATTAGCACTAGTTGTATTGTCCGTATTGTACGCTGGCTTATTGTTAAGTGGCATTCTTTCCCTATTAGCTGGCTTTTTAAGAACATTTGGATTTCATCAAATTAAGATGAGTGTTTGGTATGGTGTAGAATTACCCGTTACATTAAGCATTCCTCTAGCATTGCTAGTAGCCATACTGCTATTCTTTTGTGCAAGTTATGTCAAACGTTCTATAGCTTTTTGCTTCTCGAAAATCAGAAATTAATATGGAAGAGCGTTAAAGGAATAGTACTTTAACGCTCTTCTACTAGCTTATTTTGTATGACTTGACCGCTTATCATGAAATAGGGAACGCACGAAGTAAATTTTACTGTATTATGAGAGTTCCCCTTCAAGAAATTGAATGAGATACATTTCTGGCCTAGCGCGGAAATCTGTAAAACTACTTAAATCTGCATATACCTCATGCTCCAAATCGTAACAACCTACCTGTCCCTTTGGGTTCCATACTAATTGCAAATCAGAGTACTGATCGATAGTAGCTGAAATACGGAGCAGTTTTTGACCGCCAACTTTCATCTCAATTGTTTCCGTCAGTTTGAAAAAATCGATGTATTGAATATTATAATTATTGACTGCAAGCTTAAGTTGTAATTGATCATCTGTCAGAAAATTGAGCAGCTCACTCGGTAATTTATATTTTTTTAATTCATATTTTTTATTTTCTATATGATGAAGCTCAGCAGGTTCTAACGCCTTCAAATATTGAGCTATCTCTATATTTTTTATACTTACTGCAATGTTGTACGCTCTTTCCCCATCCTTCTCTGTTAATGAAATATCAGCCCCCCGCTCAACTAAATACCTCACCATAGCTATATGACCCATACGTGTCGCAATCGTTAATGGTGTAGGCTCATACGGATAAACCATATCAGGCTTTTGATAATTAATATCTACCCCTTGATCAAGTAAATAGGTAACCATATTTTTGTCATAATTTGATACAGCCTGACGTAATACTGCCCCACCATATTGTTTTATATCAAGCCCAAGTTCATGAATGAGCGGGATATTTTTCTTATTACCATAGTAGGCCTGCGAGTAGGCACCAGATCCAACGCGATTATGTCCATCTAATTTTGCCCCATGTGAAACGATATAGCGGATTATATTCTCCTTACAATATCGAACAGCTCTTAAAAAAGAAGGATTTTGATCAACATTCAAAATAACATGATAGTCGATTAATAGCTTTACAACATCCAACTTTTGAGCGATCAATGCTAGATCTAAGGGACTTAATGATATGTGCTTACTTAAAATAATATCTTCTTCAATATCCCAGCCATTTACTTTTGCAACTTGTAATGCAGCTATATTACCAGTATAAATATGCATGGCAATTTCGGGCATTTCCTGAAATGTTCCAATATCTTTTAATTTAATCATCTAATGCTCGGCTCCCTTCCTATGCTTATAAAAAGTATAGAAAATAACATCCTATTAAACAACGGGGCATAATACTTACAATGAATACCAAACAATAAAATTTATATTAAAAAGGGAGCTTTTTATTGAAAATTTCCCAGGAAAAGATGACCATAAAAAAGCTCCTAATCGCAAATGGATTAAGAGCTTTTTAAACATCTATATAATTGATTTTTATTTCAAACGAAGTGCTTCATCTGTTGTTGCATTAATTTCTTTCAGAAGCTCTGGGTGTTCTGCTAATGATAAACCGTAAGAAGGAATCATTTCTTTAATTTTTGCTTCCCACTCTTTAATATGTTGAGGGAAACATTTATTAATAACTTCTAGCATTACATGTACAGCTGTAGAAGCACCTGGTGAAGCTCCAAGTAAAGCTGCAATTGATCCATCGGCTGCACTTACAACCTCTGTACCAAATTGAAGTGTTCCTTTACCGCCTGCTTCAGTGTCTTTAATAACTTGTACACGTTGACCCGCTACGATAATATCCCAATCATCACTCTTTGCATTTGGAATAAATTCACGTAATTCTTCCATACGTTGCTCTTTTGAAAGCATAAGTTGTTGGATTAGATATTTTGTTAATCCCATTTCTTTAACGCCTGCCGCTAATAAAGTTGTAATATTATGCGGTTTTACAGAGGCAAATAAATCCATGTTTGAACCTGTTTTTAAGAATTTCGGTGAGAAACCTGCAAATGGTCCAAATAGTAACGACTTCTTATTATCAATATAACGTGTATCTAGATGCGGAACTGACATTGGTGGAGCACCCACTTTTGCTTTTCCGTATACTTTTGCATGATGCTGTTCAGATACTTCTTGGTTATTACATGCTAGGAATAAACCGCTAATTGGGAATCCACCAATATGTTTACCTTCAGGAATACCTGATTTTTGTAGTAATTCTAGGCTTCCTCCACCAGCTCCAAGGAAGACAAATTTTGCTGAATGATATTCCATTTTACAGCCGTCTAAATCATGCACACGCACTTCCCATGAACCATCACTAGCTTGTTTTAAACTTTCAACACTATGATTGTAGTTAACATCCACGTCATTTGCTTTTAAGTGGTCAATTAACATACGTGTTAAAGCACCAAAGTTAACATCTGTACCCGTGTCAATTTTTGTTGCAGCAATGTCTTCACCATCAGGACGATCTTCCATAATAAGTGGAATCCATTTTTTTAGTGTTTCAGGGTCATTTGAAAATTCCATTCCTTCAAATAAAGGATTTTGGATCATTGTCTCATGACGTTTTTTAAGAAACTCAACATTTTCTTTCCCTTGCACTAAACTCATATGTGGTAAAGGCATAATGAAGTCTTGTGGATTATTGATCAGCTTATTGTTTACAAGATAAGACCAAAATTGTCTTGAAACCTGGAACTGTTCATTAACATTAATCGCTTTTTTGATATCGATTGATCCGTCTTTTTTCTCTGAAGTGTAGTTCAGCTCACATAGTGCAGCATGTCCAGTCCCCGCATTGTTCAATTCGTGAGAACTTTCTTCTCCTGCTTTCTCAAGCTTTTCAAACACTGTAATTTTCCAATCTGGTGCTAATTCTTTGAGTATTGTTCCCAAAGTTGCACTCATGATTCCGGCACCAATTAAGATAACATCTGATTTTATTTGTCTGTTACTCATTTTTACCTTCCTTATATGTTAAGATTTGCAGAAAGGATGTAAGCACTCCTGCTTTAGAAGTACTGTAAGCCATGGAGCAACCTCGGAGCACACCATTTCTGTATCAATTATTACCTTATTGCAGTTTATCACAATTAGTTCAAGAATAAAATATCAACTATTTATATGAGAGTTATCAGCTTTTTTCGAGCCTTTATCATCATAATTCAAGCAAAAAACTCATTTTTTATTAGACACAAAACTAGGATATTTTAAGTTTTATGGAATAACGGACCTAAAAATGGTTGACATTTTCATAAAAAATATATTCTCTTTTATTATTATATCTGTATAGTAACATAAAAACTGACACGCGTCTCATATCAGAATGAGGCAGATTAACCTTCTATTGGGCTTTTTACATGCCAGTCATCTATACAAAAACCACCCATTTGTTTTAACACATAACTAACCAATGCCTCCAATGATTCCAACATCTGTTCAGTATTGCTCTCTTTCAGAGCATGCAGAAACATTTGTTTAAAGTGCTCATCAGGAAAGGCTGACTTCATATACTTTTGCAGGTAGATAGGATCTACAAGATAGGCATGGATTTGATAAGTAGGAATCGTATCCACATTTAAAAACTGTCCATACTCCATAAACAAAGTCGCTAATGCATGATGATAAACAAAGATAAAGTCTCCTCTCTTTTGCTCATAACAGTCTTTTGTATTATCCAACATATCCCATAATCCATATTTTTTTAATTCTAGAACCGTTTTATTAATTGTTTCATAATTTTTCTCTTGCCATGCATATGCCTCTAATTTTAATTCTTTTATTATTCCAGTATAATCAAATAAAATTTGCCCTGTTTGAAATTGTACCATCGACATGGTCCTATGTTTATTAAAATCATCTTGGAAATATCGCCGAATTTGACCTGGTGGATTAGCAAAGTATTCAATCAAAAAGCCATCAACTATTTGATTACCTCTTTCTCGCCATTTCACATCATTTGATAAAATAATATGTACATCTATATCAGATCGTTCGGAAGGATGTCCTGTAACATAACTCCCACATACTAACGCGCCAACTACTTCATCTCTGCCCTGCCAATCGTTCAAAAATGTTTCGAGTGCTTTTCTCCAATTTGCCAACGTCATCCATTTCCCCTCTTTATTATGTATTTCCTTCAAAACCTAGCAATCCCCCGACAATTGCTTTTGAATGATTGCTGCAACTTCCTATAAATAACGAATGTATTCAATAAAATCCTTCGAGAGTGTATTTCTTGAAGGATTTTGATATGGAGCCACTATTAAAATAGATCAGATAAAAAACTTTGCATGGATGTTGGCAAAAATTGATAGAATAATCCTTCATATTTGATATCGAGTATACCCGCAATGATCATTACAACAACTGCTACTGCTAAAAAGACTTTCTTATTTTTAGAAATCCACTTCAATAGATTCCACTCCTCTAACTTTATAGTAAACATATTTAAGTATAGATGAGGATCATACAAAATAGTAATCCCTATTTATGTGTGTCACCTCAGTCTGCAATGCGACATAAATTAAATGAAGGAACAAGAATGATTTTAGAAGGGAATGGCTATGGTAAATTTTAAATCTTTTCGTGGTGTCATTACACAAATTAGTGATTTTCCAGTGGGGCAAAATGGGGACAGGGATGGTTGTTATAAAATGATGAGTGTGGAAGATGGTGTAGGCGGAGTTGTCAACTTTGTCATTTCTCCTTCTACTTATTTTGTGAATCAAGAAGTAGTTACGGCTGGTGAATGGGTCACTGGGTATTATGATGGGGATGCACCTGTACCTATGATTTATCCACCACAATATCGTGCATTAATTGTAGTAAAAGAAAATAACTTCCAAAACGTAAAGGTAGATTTTTTTAATCAACAATTGGTGAGTAGCGATGGGCAATTACAATTAAACCTGTCCCCTTCAATCGTTATGTCACTTAAAAATGGGCAACCTTTTACCAAAAGCCCTGCTAATCGAAACCTGATTGTTATGTATGGTCCTACTACTAGAAGTATACCTGCCCAAACTACCCCATATGAGATTATCGTTTGGTGTTAAGAAAAAGTTTGACGGCTTAAGTCCATCCACTTGAACTTAAGCCGTTTTTGTTTGCTACTGTCCAGACATATTTTCTTTCATTTCATGTAGCTGCTGCTTGATTTGCTCTAGATATTCTTTATTTTGCTGCACTGTATCCAAATGCTCGCCATATTGCTCTGCATTGAGACGTGCATTTTCTGCATGTTTGATTTGATCAAAGGCATGCTCGATAGCCATTTCCTCAGGGTGTGATTTCGCATGCTTTAACATACGATCCGCCTTTTGCACCGAGTTACTAAATAATGTACTTGGATGATCCTGCTTCCAACTTGTATCTGAGTGTTTTGCCAATCTACTCTCTTCCCTTCTTTAAAAAGTTTTCATTGTTCAAATGTAGTATTATGAAATGCTCAGAAAATATGTATGGAAAGTATATTAGATAACACAATATTTCCCAGGCTATAAGTGAAGAACTAAGGTATCTACCCTAGTTCTTCTCGATGTGTTGAATAGTTGTCAAATATAAACTAGTGCCACGCAGTACGCTCACTGACTGGTTGTTTGATACCTGTTTTTCCTTTAGTTTCAGCAAAATTATTAACCTGTGCTGAAGATGTATCAAGTTCAAATTCAGAACCAAACTCTTCCTGGAGCTTTTGTCGAGGTTGGTTTGTTATGCTTGCACTTCTCGTTTCATTTGCTTTAGCATCTTTACGATTTGTATTCATATTTGACATAACCATCCTCCACTAATTATTTGAGAAGCTTTTAAACATTCATGCGTTTTAAAACTTCTCACTGTAAAGTTTGTCCATGTAAAAAGAATGCATGTACAATAAATTTTTTATTTTTACGAAGATTATCGTGAAGGCTCTTTCCTCGACGTCTCATTGTTATTCCTTTTATGTCGCTTGCAATCTTATTTTCTTTCTGACTATAATACTTGTATACAAGTATACTGAAATTAAAAAAGGTGATATTATGAGCGAATCTAATGATTATTTATATCCTCAAAAATGGCTTTCTAAGGCTTCAACTGGCGATCGTGTAGCTTATGAGCTTAGAATGCGTATTATTTCAGGATTAATTGAAAGCGGTACCATTCTTTCTGAAAACAAATTAGCAGCCGATTTTGAAGTAAGTCGTTCACCCATTCGTGAAGCATTAAGGACATTGGCATCTGAGAACATCATTAGACTTGAGAAAATGGGCGCTGTTGTCATTGGTTTGTCAGAGAAGGAAATAGAAGAAATATATGATGTTCGTTTACTGATTGAGACATTTGTGTTTGAGCGCCTCATTAAAATGGATACAACTAACCTAGCGCTAGAACTTAGCAAAACATTAGAAATGATGAAGGTTGCCATAAAATATAATGATGCAGATGAATTTTCTTATCAGGATGTTATGTTCCATGAAGCTATTATTCGCTCCATTGGACATTCCTATATCGGTATGATCTGGAATAATTTAAAACCAGTAATGGAAGGATTAATACTACTATCCATGCGCATGCGCTTTATTGAAAAATACGATGATTTCACTCGTATTGTAAACAATCACGAGCTATATATAGATGCTATCCGAGCTAAAGATCGAAAGCTCATGATTAAATCTTTACATGACAATTTTGACGATGTTCAAGGGACTGTGGAGGACCTATGGAGGTCTCAGCAAATGCTATCTAAAGGGGTTGAGTCACAGGATGACTAACTATATGTTAGGTGTAGATATAGGGACTACTAGCACAAAAGCTGTATTATTCAGCGAGCAAGGCAAAGTTATTCAACAAGAAAATATTGGGTATCCACTATATACACCTGATATTTCGACAGCGGAGCAAAATCCAGAAGAGATTTTTCAGGCAGTACTGCAAGCAATGTCAAATATTATGAAAGTCCATTCGGGCAAACCATTATTATTTGTATCCTTTAGTAGTGCCATGCATAGTGTAATTGCGATAGACGAAAATGACCGACCGTTAACTCCTGTCATTACTTGGGCGGACAATCGTAGTGAAGCATGGGCACATAAAATTAAAGACGAATGGAACGGGCATGAGATTTATAAAAGAACGGGGACCCCAATTCATCCCATGTCCCCGCTAAGTAAAATTACATGGCTTGTAAAGGAACACCCTGAACTAGCTAGTAAAACAAAAAAATATATCGGCATTAAAGAATATATTTTTAAAAAGTTCTTCAATGAATATGTCGTGGATTATTCATTAGCCTCCTCTATGGGGATGATGAATCTTCACACTTTAGAATGGGATGAAGAGGCCTTAACGGTGGCTGGAATTACAAGTGCACAATTATCAACACTCGTACCAACAACTAAATATTTCACCGACTGTCACCCAATTTTAGCTGAGCAAATCGGCATTGATCCTCAAACACCTTTTGTGATCGGTGCAAGTGATGGTGTGCTTTCAAATTTAGGAGTTAACGCCATTAAGGAAGGCGAAATTGCCGTTACAATTGGGACAAGTGGTGCCATTCGTACGATTATTAATAAACCCAAAACAGATGTAAAAGGAAGAATTTTTTGTTATGCATTAACAGAAAACCATTGGGTTATTGGGGGCCCCGTAAACAATGGAGGCATGGTTCTTCGTTGGATTCGTGATGAGTTTGCCTCTTCTGAGATTGAAACCGCTAAAAGATTAGGCATTGATCCGTACGACGTGTTAACGAAAATTGCCGAGCGTGTAAGACCCGGTGCTGATGGATTACTCTTCCATCCCTATTTATCAGGGGAGCGCGCTCCTTTATGGAATCCAGATGTACGTGGTTCATTTTTTGGTTTAACCATGTCCCATAAAAAAGAGCATATGATACGAGCTGCTCTTGAAGGGGTTATCTACAATTTATATACCGTATACCTAGCCTTACTTGAATGTATGGAAAGTCCCGTTACACGTATTCAAGCAACAGGTGGTTTTTCACGATCAGAGATTTGGCGACAAATGATGGCTGATATTTTTGAATCAGAGGTAGTAGTACCTGAAAGCTATGAAAGTTCCTGTCTTGGTGCTTGTATTTTAGGCTTATATGCAATGGGCAAAATTGATTCCTTTGAAGTGGTTGCGGATATGATTGGTGACACTTATAAACATACCCCTTTAGAAGAGGCAGCTAAAGAATATAGACAGCTACTTCCTATTTTCATTCGTTTATCAAGGGTATTAGCAGACGATTATGCATCTATTGCTCAATATCAGAGGAGCTTAATAAAGCCCGACTAAAAAGGAGGAAAATATATGCCTTTAGTTATTGTAGGTATTGGTATTATTGCACTGTTAATTTTAATAATGGTCTTTAAATTAAATACGTTTATCTCTTTAATCATTGTTTCATTTGGTGTGGCTTTAGTTCTTGGAATACCTGTAGATAGTATTGTGAAAACGATTGAAGCAGGATTAGGTGGTACACTAGGTCACTTGGCATTAATATTTGGACTTGGCGCAATGCTAGGTAAATTAATAGCCGATTCAGGGGGCGCACAGCGCATTGCTATGACCCTTGTGAACAAATTTGGAGAAAAAAATATTCAGTGGGCCGTGGTAGCGGCATCCTTTATTATCGGAATTGCCCTTTTCTTTGAGGTAGGACTAGTACTATTAATACCTATTGTTTTCGCTATTTCAAGACAATTGAAGGTATCTATTTTGTATCTAGGTATTCCGATGACAGCCGCTTTATCGGTTACACATGGATTTTTACCCCCACATCCAGGCCCTACAGTGATTGCAGGTGAATATGGGGCAAACATTGGGGAAGTATTGCTTTATGGTTTTATTATCGCCATTCCAACTGTAATTATAGCTGGGCCATTATTTACAAAGGTAGCTAAAAGATTAGTGCCTGAATCATTCAATAAAACTGGGAATATTGCCTCTTTAGGAGAGCAAAAAACCTTTGAGTTGGAGGATACTCCTAGCTTTGGCATCAGTGTTTTCACTGCATTGTTACCCGTTATTTTAATGTCCATCGCTACTATAATTACACTGCTACAAAAAACAATAGGCTTCGAGGATAACAGCTTATTAGCCGGAATCCGCTTCATCGGAGAGGCTGGTACCGCCATGTTAATTTCCTTATTAGTAGCCGTTTATACGATGGGTATAGCAAGAAAAATTCCAATTAAGCAAGTAATGGAATCCTGTACAACAGCAATCTCACATATTGGCATGATGCTGTTGATTATTGGTGGTGGCGGTGCCTTCAAACAAGTATTAATCGATGGGGGCGTCGGTGATTATGTAGCTGAGCTATTCCATGGAACTACCTTATCACCCATTCTATTAGCATGGATCATTGCTGCTATTTTACGTATTTCATTGGGATCAGCTACGGTTGCCGCTTTAACAACAGCTGGGCTAGTAATCCCTATGTTAGGCCAACATGATGTGAACCTTGCATTGGTGGTTCTTGCGACAGGTGCGGGAAGCTTAATTGCTTCACATGTTAATGATGCTGGATTTTGGATGTTTAAAGAATATTTCGGATTAAGTATGAAAGAAACGTTTGCTACATGGACGTTGCTAGAAACCATTGTATCTGTAGCTGGTTTAGGATTTATTTTATTACTTAGTTTATTTGTTTAAAAAATAGACAAGAAGGAGCGAGCATAAATGTTAAATACAATAGGCGTTATTGGTTTAGGTGTTATGGGCAGTAATATCGCCTTAAACATGGCTAATAAGGGCGAGCAAGTAGCTGTTTATAACTATACACGCGATCTAACGGACAAACTTCTACAAAAGGTCGAAGGACAAGCGCTTACTCCTTACTATGAAATAGAAGATTTTGTGCAATCTTTAGAAAAGCCAAGAAAGATCTTTTTAATGGTGACTGCTGGTAAAGCCATTGATTCAGTCATTGATTCCTTAGTGCCTTTCCTTGAAACAGGCGATGTTATTATGGACGGCGGTAACTCTCACTATCAAGATACCGAGCGTAGACATGATGAACTGATGGCTCGAGGTATCGGCTATTTAGGCATTGGCATTTCAGGTGGTGAGGTTGGAGCTTTGACAGGTCCTTCTATCATGCCTGGTGGCGATCGTGAGGTCTACGAAAAAGCGGCTCCTATTCTTACGAAAATAGCAGCGCAATTTAAGGGCACTTCATGCTGCACGTATATGGGGCCTAAAGGGGCAGGCCATTTTGTCAAAATGGTCCACAATGGTATCGAGTACGCTGATATGCAGCTTATTGCCGAGGCCTATACATTTTTAAGAAATAATGTTGGATTGTCTGTTGAGGAGATCGCTGAAATCTTTGAAACATGGAATGAAGGTGAATTAAAAAGCTATTTAATTGAAATTACAGCTGAAATTTTACGAAAAAAAGATGATGTCACAGGCTTACCTCTGATCGATATGATTCTTGATAAAGCTGGTCAAAAAGGAACTGGCAAATGGACGAGTATGCAATCCATCGATAATGGTATTCCTACTTCAATTATTACAGAGGCTTTATTCGCTCGCTATATTTCATCATTAAAAGAAGAACGAGTTCGTGCAGAAGTAGTATTAGCAGGTTCCAGCAGTACTCAGCCAAATCTCGATAAAGATATGTGGGTAGAATATGTCAGACAAGCCCTCTATATGGGGAAAATCTGTGCCTATGCACAAGGCTTTACGCAATATAAAATGACTTCAGAGCTCTATAATTGGAACTTACCATTAAAGGATATTGCGCTCATTTTCCGTAGTGGCTGCATTATACGTGCAGAGTTTTTAAATGTTATAAGCGATGCTTATGAGAAACAACCTACACTCGCTAACCTATTAATCGATCCTTACTTTGCAGAAAAAACAAAGGATTATCAAAGTGGATTGAGAAAAATTGTGTGTGAAGGTATACAGGCAGGTAATGCATTCCCATGCTTAAGTGCATCGCTCACATATTATGATAGCTATCGAACTGGTTCATCTAATGCTAATCTGCTACAGGCACAGCGCGATTATTTTGGTGCTCATACATATGAGCGAACTGATTTAGCAGGTTTTTTTCACACAGATTGGTAAGTAAAAAGCTAAAATATACATCATTGTTCAATGATTGTATATTTTAGCTTTTTCATTATCTCTATACACATGTACTCGATTACGTCCTGCTTGTTTTGCTGAGTACAGTGCTTTATCTGCTTTGTTCAAGAGTTGATATAAGGTCTCTTCCCCATTTGTCCCTTCAGCTACCCCACAGCTAATCGTAGTCGTAATGATGCCCTCTGTAGTCTTAAGCGGTTGTAGCTCTATACTCTTACAAAGCTTATTTGCTAAAGCCTCTCCCTCTACTAATGTGCATCCTCGTAACGCAAGAACAAATTCTTCACCGCCATATCTTGCAAAAAGTTCACCACGTTTTAATTCATCCTGACAAGCCTTAACGACATGAACAAGTACTTGATCACCCACTGCATGACCATACGTATCGTTGACATGTTTAAAATGATCAATATCCATTAGCACCACGGTAAATGAGGATGACATCCCTTTCGCCTCAACGTATGCTTGATTACATTGTTGAAAAAATGCACGGCGATTATAAATTTGTGTAAGCTCATCATAATAGGCCTGTTTTTCTAACATTCTTTGGAGATTTTTTACCTCCGTCATATCGGTGAAAATTAGTAATAGTCCACTACCATGATTCACATGCTGTAGTGCTGAAATACGCACTTGATATGTACGATTAGTAAGATCTAGCTCAAATTCCTGTGTCTTCACCACTCTCTCCCCTGTAAAGGGAATCGACTGCCCCGTTACCTCAAGCCATACCTTCGCAAAGTCCATGCCGAACATCGATCTCGTTAAAGATGGGATCATCTTATTACAAGCTTGATTAAATTCTATTAATCGATAACTTTCATCTAATACGATAACGCCATCATTGATACTATGAAAGATAGCATCTTTAGCGACCGGCATTACTCTAAACAAGCGCGAGGAATGAATAGACCATAAATATAACAGGGAGGAAGCCCATAAAACCATTGGAACTGGATCAATTCCTTGTGGTGTTAAGCCCAGCAAATAGACAAATGCTGTTATAATGGGAATCAACTGCCCACACATTAACGCAATTAATTGTGGTCGATAAGACTTAGCTGTTTCCTTCCAATGGGTCAGCACTAATAAAAATGCTACCAGCATGCTGGAAAATGTGAAGATGCCGTGAAGGATATACCATAAACCAATTTCCTGATGAATATAAGGAGCCCCCAAAACAGGGTCAATTTCAAATACTCGATAATGTAAATGATGGATATCATTCGTAGCAACCAACACTATACTAATAGCAGGAATAACAAGAATTCCAATGAGTTTTTTCTTTGATAATTGAAAGCCCAAATACTGCATGATAAACAATAAGCCTAAGGGTGCTGAAGTTGCCATGCCGATATATAAAATAGTTGTCCAAATCTTTATAGCCTCAAGTGATGTAGCTATTATGCAAAACGCAGAAGCAAAACAGTACACCGTTATTAAAGCTGTATAACCAATAAACAATTGAGCAATTTTTGTATAATTAAAACGTTGTAGAAAGACATATAAACATAAATACAAATTTAGTACACCTGATGTACAGCAAAGAGTAATAAAAGCGGTCAATTGTGAATTCATGTCTATGTACCTCTTTAAATTTTTATTTTTAATGTAGCATACATGCAAAACTTTGTGGATGTATTTATCACCACTAGCAGGCAAAAATCGAAGGAGTTTCAGGAGGGCAATATGACTAATCAAGACAGCCTAGACATCTTCTTTTCAGATCCAATCGAAAGCCTTCCCCACCCCTTTTATCATAAACAAATTGTGTTTACAGGCGCTCTTTCCACGATGACTCGTTCAGAAGCAGCCAAACAAGTAAAGGCTTGTGGTGGATTTTTACAAGGCACCGTCACACAACAAACGGATTTTGTTATCCTTGGAGATAAACGTCGTGGCATCAGTACTAAACAACGCAAAGCTGAGCAACTAATGAACTATGGTGAGGATATTCAAATACTTATAGAGGACGATTTTTTATGGCTTATTTCGATACCAAAGGAAGTTGGAGGATAAGGGTATATACGAGGTTATACGCACTTATAAAAGGCTAAATCCTAATTGATTTAGCCTTTTTAATGTCTACTTATTTACTTTAGGTGCTGGGTAATCAAAGCCCTTCGTATCCACCTCTACTTTTTTCATTTGCTGATCTTCTAATGGTTTATCGGTAGCATCTCGCTCAGCTGCAACTATAGCATCTACCGTTTCCATACCTTCAAGAACTTTCCCAAAAGCAGCGTAGTCTCCATCTAGATTCGTCGATTCTTTGACCATAATGAAAAATTGTGATCCTGCAGAGTTTGGATCTTTCGAGCGTGCCATTGAAATGACACCACGTTCATGTTTCAGGCTATTGTCCCAACCGTTTGAGGAAAACTCGCCGTCAATTGAATAGTCAGGTCCACCTGTCCCATTACCTGAAGGATCTCCACCTTGAATCATAAAATCAGGAATGACACGATGGAATATAAGACCATCATAAAATCCTTCTTTCACTAATGAAATAAAGTTTGCTACAGTATTGGGTGCTACAGTAGGCTCTAATTCAATGACAATTTTTTCATCATTGCTCATCGTAATTGTTACAATCGGATTTTCTTTCACCTTTGATGCGTAATCCACCGTCTCTGTTTTCTTATTGTCCTTAGCTGTACCACAGCCCGCCAATACAAAAATGATTGCTAGCAACGATAACACTACATAAAAACCTTTGTTACGTGTGAACATCTTTTCAACTCCTCTTATTTTCCATCTATTCATTATAAAACTATCCCATGCTTGACCACAATCATTCACCCATCATGTCGAGGTGATTTCTTGTACCCTAAATTAGAATATGTTTTGGATATATAACAATTTAATAATCAGAATATTTCATTATTTAGGAGGTGAGTGCTTGTTTAGAGAGAGGAATTTTTATTGCACTGTAGAATAAAATTAGGAAGCTCTCTTATATTGAATATAATTCCATGTTTGTCATTTTAACTTTAGACCTTTGGAAAAGGGGCTGAAGATTATTTAGATAGTTTGCGGTCAAATAGATCATCATATTTTTTTAATATTCTTCCATTAAAGTTGAGCAAACCCATTTTTGAACTGGCACATAATTTTCCCGTGAAAATGCTACAAATAGCCATACAAGATTGTTGCATTTTTTTTGATGAACATTTACTTTTCATTCCTAGTAAAAACCTAATAGATCATTATCGCCACTGTAGAATGTATTTAATTTTATACAAAGGATTCTAGTCCTATATAAAAAGGGTAATGGCTAAAACCGAGAAATACTCTTAAGAAATTTTAACTAATTTCTACATTTTTTTACCTACCTGATTATTACTACTGTAAAATAAAATAATAAGACATTCGATACGAATAAAGCAAAAATTTAACAATTTTTCTACAGGACAATGACAAAAAATTGGGGGTTCATTTACATGTCTATAGAACAAACGAGATATTCTCGACTGGCCAATATAACGAAAATGATAAACATGAAGCTAGATTTACGTGAAGTATTGGAGCAGGTAACAATTGCAATATCTGAAGAAATCGTTAACTGTGATTCAGTGGGAATTTATTTACCACAAGAAGATGGAACATTCAGAGGATATGTAGGAAAACCAGAAGTGATTAACGGCTGGACATTGAATATGCATGTCATTGAGACTGAAATAGATTTACTTGCGAAGGAAGTGATTGAAACAAAGAAAACAATCTATATTCCTGATACTTCAAGAGACAATCGCCCTGACCCTAGAGCCGTTGAAGGATTTCATATTAAATCTTTATTAGTACTTCCTATCTCGTTTGAACAAGAGTTATTTGGACTTGTTTTTTTATTTGATTATGGAATTCCAATGAACTTAACAGAGGAAGAAATTCAAACGGTTGAGGCCTATGTAAATATGGCTGCGGTGGCCATTCAAAACGCAAACAACTTAACTTATAAAGAGCATCTTATAAATGAAAAGCAGTTACTGCTCGATGTTACACGCGACTTATCCATGTGCTCTTCGCTACAGGAAAGCCTTGATAAATGCTTTTTCTACTTAGAAAAGGTTTTAGATAATAAAAATATAGGTGTTCATTTATTAGATCCTTTAGCAGAAAAAAGTATTAAACCGGCTAAGTTGAGTAAGGATAGCGATTGGACCGAAGAAAATTGGCTTAAAACGCATAACAAAATAAAAATTGATGAGAGCAATGATCCTGTCATGCAAGAGGTTTTTAAAACAAAAAAAGCGATTCTTATTCCAAATGTATTTGAGGATGACAGGCCAAATCATGAAGTTTGTCGTAATTTCGGTATAAATGGTTTAGTTATGTTTCCTTTGATTTCAATGGGTGAAATTTTAGGACAAATTTCGATTGTGAATCTTGAAAATAAACTTTTTTTCTATTCTGAGACTCAATTACAGTTAGCTCAATCCATTGTTGATACTACTGCATCTGCCTTATCCAACCAGTTATATATGGAAAAACAAGAGATTATTATTGAGGAGAGAACATCAGAAGTAAGAGACAAAAATAAAGAGCTTGAACGAGTAGTCGCGGAGTTACAACAGCTTAGCCGTGAAAAAGAGTTAATTCTCAACTCGGCAGGTGAAGGGATTTTTGGATTGGATCTTGACCGTAACATTACATTTTGCAATCCAGCAGGTGCGCTCATGCTGGGGTATGAAACAGATAGAGAATTGATTGGACAATCAGTTGAAATTATTATGAGTGGTTGTGAAGCAGAGGACAACATGACTGTTTCACCCTTTTTAAATGCAAATTTTAACAGCTATGAAGTATTTTTCAGAAAAGATCATTCCAACTTCCCTGTTGAATACGTCACTTCTTTAATAAAAGAAGGGGATAAAGTCGTAGGCGAAGTTATTACATTTAAAGATATAACGCAAAGAAAGCAATTAGAAGAGAAAATTAAATACCACGCCTACTTCGATAGTTTAACGGATTTGCCCAATAGAGTTCTTTTAATAGACAGACTAACGCAAGGACTAAAGTATGCGAAAGTAAATGGTGAAAAATTAGCTGTGCTTTACTTGGATTTAGATCGTTTCAAGTTAGTAAATGATTCGCTAGGTCATAGTTATGGTGATTTATTGCTTCAAAGTGTTGCCAAACGTTTAAGTGCTTGCGTCCCAGAAGATGCAACTGTATCAAGGCAAGGTGGAGACGAGTTTACAATCTATTTACCTAATATTAAGTGTGAGAATGACATTTTAAAAGTTATTAATTGTATCAATGCTTCTTTCTCGCAACCTTTTAATTTAATAGACAATGAAATATATATTAAAACAAGCATTGGTATCAGTTTATTTCCTGAAAACGGTGATACTACAGAAACGTTAATCAAAAATGCCGACACTGCCATGTATAAATCAAAGGAGACGCCCGGCACTAGCTACCATTTCTTTAGTGAAGGAATGGATACAAGAACTTTTGAGAGTATCAAACTTGAAAATGATTTATATAAGGCTTTAGAGCGAGATGAATTGATTATCTTCTATCAGCCACAAATCAATTATAAAACAAATAAAATTAAAGGTGTGGAAGCTTTATTAAGGTGGAATCATCGAGAACATGGCATGATAACGCCCGATAGGTTTATTCCACTTGCTGAAGAAACAGGGTTAATCGTTCCAATCGGTGAGTGGGTTCTTAAGGAAGCATGCAAGCAATTAAAAGAGTGGCATAATCAAGGATATCCTTTAATTAGTATGTCTGTGAATTTATCTGTCCATCAGTTCGAACAGAATAATTTATTTTCTATTATTGAAAATGTCTTATATGAAACAGATTTGTCTCCTGAATATTTACAGCTAGAGCTCACAGAAAATCTAATTGTAAAAAATACAGAGGTAACATTAAAGACAATGACACAATTGAATGGTCTTGGGGTCAATTTAGCTATTGATGATTTCGGTACCGGTTATTCATCTTTAGGCTATTTGAAAAATTTACCGATTTCCACATTAAAAATTGATAAATCCTTTGTACAAGAAATGTTAACGGATGATGCAGCAGCTATTACTAATACAATCATTACCCTAGCTCAAAATTTGAAACTGGAGGTTATTGCTGAAGGGGTCGAAACAAAGGAGCAAGCAGACTATTTATTGGAACAAAATTGTCATTTAATGCAAGGATATTTTTTCAGCAAGCCTATGAAAGCTGGGGAAATTATGAAAAAATATTTCTGTTAGCCTATTAAATAAATATGCAAAGGAGAAATGATGATGAAAGCAGCTCGCACAGTCTTAGAGTATTTAAAAAATAGTGGTGTGCAATATATTTTTGGTATTCCAGCAGGCTCCGTCAATGCATTTTTTGATGAACTCAATGATATGAGTGAATTAACACCTATTGTCACAAAACATGAGGGAGCAGCATCCTATATGGCTGCGGCTTACGCAAAATACACCAACCATCTAAGTGTTTGTATTGGTTGTAGTGGACCTGGTGGAACAAACCTAATAACAGGTGCCGCAAATGCTATGCGGGAGCATTTACCGGTTTTATTTTTAACCGGTGCTGTTCCTGTTAACACGATCGGTTTAAATGCCTCTCAAGAGTTAGATGCTGAACCTATCTTCCGACCAGTTACCAAATATAGCGTAACGGTGAAAGAATCGAAGGATTTACTAACAGAAATAGTAAAAGCATCAGAAATTGCTCTATCTGGCGTGCCAGGTCCTGTACATATCGCTATACCAATAGATGTTCAACATGAAACCGTTCCAAACGTAGAAATACCAGCTCCACCAAAGGGAACAGCTATTGTTCCTGAATTAGATACCATTAAAAGTGTAGCTGAAGAGCTATTAGCAAGAAGAAGTGGCTATATTTTGGTAGGACAAGGGGTAAGAAACTCTGTTGAACAACTATTAGAGTTAGCAGAAATTTTAAATTGGCCAATTATCACAACACCACAAGCTAAAGGGTATATTCCAGAGGATCATCCTCTCCTAGTTGGTGTGTTCGGTTTTGCTGGCCACGAGGCTGCCTCGCAATTAATAGCTGATGGCGATGGACAAGTTTTATTCATTGTCGGTTCAAGTTTAGGTGAGACAGCTACGAATAACTACAACTTAAATCTTACGAAAAATCGTTTTTCAATACAGCTGGACTTTGATCAATCCGTGTTCAACCGTAAATATGAAATCGATCTACCCGTTCTAGGTGACATCCATAGTAGTTTATTATTGCTTATTGAAGAACTAAGAGCTAAAGGTCTAGCAAGAACTTCGTTTGAGGTTACACAAAATAAAGGGATTTATGAAGCAGACACAGGGGAATATAACACGAAAAATGTATTGTTAACTATTCAAAAATATTTACCTGCCTCTACAAGATATGCTATTGATATTGGTGAATTTATGTCCTATGTCATTCATCATATGAAAGTAGTAGATTATGATACATTTAATATAAATGTCCATTTTGGAGCTATGGGAAGTGGAATTGGATCTGCCATTGGTTCAAAGTTAGCTGAACCTGAACGTCCTGTTGCATGTATTACAGGAGATGGTTGCTTTTTCATGCATGGGATGGAGATTTTAACAGCAAAAGAATATAATCTACCCATTTTATTTATTGTCATGAATAATGCTCGTTTAGGGATGGTATACCATGGACATGCTTTACAGTTTAAGCGTACGCATCCATCCTTTGAACAACATCCAATTAATATTAGTGCTATGGCTTCAGCGATGGATATACCAAGCTTCCAAGTAACAGAGTTGCAAGAACTTAACCAAGATATGCTTCATAACTTGATGAATTTAAATGGTCCGGCTGTATTGGAAGTAGTGTTAACCGACAATAATACACCTCCTATGGGAGATCGAGTTAAATTTTTATCCTCTTTTGGAAAGTAAATTTTATCACTAATAATGAAAAGTCATATAGATAGGATGAATAACCCCTCTATATGACCTTTTTAATTTATAAATGTGCAAATGATTGTTGAATAACCCCGAGTATCGCACCTATTGTTTTTCCTTTAAAAGCATCTGAAACAGCTTCACCCGTCGGATTTGAGTAATAATAGCTATCCTTTGTATCATCGAAGTAATATCCGATACTTGCTAGCTCCTGCTGTAAATTAGTTGGTAATTGTTTAAGCCCAGTTTGTTCTAAGAAATAATTTGTAGGATAGACCTTCACGTCTATATCTCCTGCTCCTGTATGTACGACAAATAAATCCTTTTCATGTTGAACAATCCATTGACCCTTTGAATATAAAGATAGCCTTGCTCCCTCTAGTGAGGAAATGGCATCCAAATTAACACCAAACATTTCATTTAGAATACTTCGAGCCCTTGCCCCTGTTATAGTTCCCTCATATTGTTGTAGAAAGGAATCTATGGCCTCTCTTCCTGATAATGAAGACATTCCTTCCATCTCTTTATTGACAATAGGAGCCTCATCCAAGTTAATTTTATAAATTAAATCTACAGTATGCCAAATCTCCGTGCTACTAATCTTTTCTTCATACGTCTCTAAATGCTGATCCATCATTTCTGCCTTCTTCATCTTTCGGCCCTCCCATAAAGCTATTTTATCGCCTCTCATATTGTAATAACCTAAAAATCCACATTTCTAATGTTTTAAATTACGCATGACCTTAATAAACTATAATTTCCTTGTTTAGAGCAGATTGATTTTGTACCGGATTTCCTAAAATATAAAGCTTTTTCAAATTCGGTAGATTCACTAAAGGCTCTATATTTGAAATAGCGTTGTTTTCCAAGTGAAGCACCTCAATTTGTTGCCAATTCTCCAAAAAACTTAACGATTGTAATGAACTATCTTGTAAAGTAAATGAACGTAGAGCTGAAAAACCAGCAAAGAAAGGCATCACCTTATCAACCTCATGCACCCAATCACCATTCCCTACTCGCATCGATACATCATTTAAAGTTAAATGCAACAGCACATTGTTCGTTAAAGGATGTTCATTAATAAATTGAAAATTACATTTAGAACATTTTAATGTTTTTACATGTTTTAGATTGAATAGCTCCCTCGTTCCCTCTTCAAAAACTGTCTCGTCAAAATGTAGTGTTTGCAAATTGGGTAGGTCATTTAAAGAACTAATCTCTGTAAAAATTCCATACTCCTTCGCTGTGAGTTGTTCGAGCTTTGGGTATTTCCGTAATTGTGCACCATTTAATGTCGAATCCGCTCCACTTATGTCCACAATCAAATCTTTTAAACTAGGTGCCTCTAGCTTCGGTATAAAAGAGCCTGTTATTTCCGCCTTTTTCAAATGGGGCGCTACTATCGGTGAAATGTCGCCATAGTAACCTGTTAGCGTTAACTCTGTGAGTGACGTTAGGCTGTTCACAATATCAAGTAATTCCAATTGACCTGGAGAAGATAAGCGTAGCTTTGTTAAAGACGACTTATTTCTTAATTTTTCTAAATTAGCAATGTTCATATTTTCAAGATCAAGTGATTGGAGATTAGGCATGTTTTGTATGAAATCAAGAGCTTTTAAATTTCTTACCGAAGTAAGCTTCAATTCCTGTAATTGATTCAATGAATAAAAAGAGCTAAAATCTGTCGCATCACTATTATCGATTGTTAATGATTCTAAATTTGTTAAAGTAGATAGCCATTTAAAATCATTGGTAAATTTTAAAGACAGTGATTTTAGCGGCAATTTATTTAGAAGCTGAAAATCTGTGACCTCTTCCGTCAAATAAGATATTTCTAGTGATTGGAGATTGGGAAACTCTACTAATAAAGCAAGCTCATTATTACTTCGAATTTGGATAGAGAGTTCTGAAACCGTAGATTTATCGCTAAAGTATTCCGCAATTTTACTAAAAGATTCATTAAAGCTCCCTGTATAGCTTTTCAAGTTTTTCAAATGTCGAAAGCTTACTTTTTCACTTTGCGATATTTCATAATCATTCATCAGCTTCAATACAGTCAATCCAGTAAATGCTTCGAAGTCCTTTTGTTCAATTTTTTGTGTGTTTAATAACTTATCCTTCATAGTATAGGTCACAATTTCTGCTTCCTTATTTGTAAACGGATCATCCAGACTGTAATCAAAATGCCATTGATCCTCAGAAAAATAGGCAGCCAAATAACGGATGCTTGCAATCTCTTCTTCACTTGGCATTACATCTCCCTTTTCAAAAACGTCTTTTAAAAAGAGTAGTAAAACCTCGCTTTCTGGTATTGTTCGTACAGCTATCCCTCCATAATTTCCTTCTTCTTTTTGATGGTTGCTTAACAGCAAATATCCAAAAAATACACATAGAAAGACAATCGGAATAAGAAGTAATACTTTTAAATTCGATTTTGGACGTGTCGCTGTTTGAGGAGCAGTTGTACCATAATAATTATTAATCGTTTGATCTACATAGTAGACTTTATTTTCTTTTAACATTATTTCAGTATCACAAAATGGACATTTGAATGAATGCCCCTCTTTAAATTCAATGTTTCCATTACAATTAGGACATTTCAATGTAACAAATTCCACTGGCAATCCCCCTCCCTGTCTATTTCCAATTAAGCTTAGTGGTCTGAAAAATAAATGTCAATATTTCTAAGAAATACTAATGGTATCCCTCCTTTAGATTAACAATAAAAATGCTGTGAAGACCTATAATCATTCCCCATTAATGTAAAGAGGACCACTTCGAACTTTCTTATAGGTGCCTAAGCCAATTAGTTGTGAAGAAATAAACGAAATATGTTATCTTTTTGCAAGGTAGTATTTTGGAAAGAGAGGATATTCATCAATGAATCAAAATAATTTCTGGCTTGATTTACCACGGCCATTTTTCATTTTAGCACCTATGGAGGATGTGACAGATGTTGTATTTCGTCATGTCATTAGTGAGGCAGGTCGTCCCGACGTATTTTTCACGGAATTCACCAATACGACAAGCTATTGTCATCCAGACGGTATGGATAGCGTGCGTAACCGCTTAGCTTTCACAGAAGATGAACAGCCGATTGTTGCCCATATTTGGGGAGACAACCCTGAACATTTCCGTCAAATGAGTATCGGCATGAAAGAGCTGGGCTTTAAAGGGATCGATATTAATATGGGTTGCCCAGTCGATAATGTAGCTGAACGTGGTAAAGGAGCCGGCTTAATTCTTCATCCTGAACTAGCATCAGAGATTATCCAAGCCGCTAAAGCTGGTGGCTTACCTGTAAGCGTAAAAACAAGACTTGGCTTTACAGATGTAGCTGAGTGGCGTGAGTGGCTCACTCATATTTTAAAACAAAACATCGCTAACCTTTCTATTCATCTACGTACACGAGAAGAAATGAGTAAGGTCCCCGCACATTGGGAATTGATTGCAGATATAAAAAAACTACGGGATGAAATAGCTCCTGATACATTGCTAACGATCAACGGAGATATTCCTGACCGAGTAACAGGTTTAAAATTAGCTGAGCAATACGGTATTGATGGAGTAATGATTGGGAGAGGCGTGTTTTCAAACCCATATGCCTTTGAGCAAGAGCCAAAGGAGCATAGTGCAGAGGAATACCTGAGCTTGCTATCCCTTCACCTTGATCTTCATGATCAATATTCCAAGGAATTTGAAACTCGTCCATTTAAAGCATTACAACGTTTCTTTAAAATATATGTGCGTGGCTTCAAGGGAGCTAGTCAATTACGCATTCAATTAATCAATGCCCATTCAACCGATGAAGTACGTGAACTACTTGCAGCGTTTACTGGGAACCAATTAACAAAGTAAGCTTTCATAATAAAGGAGACTGGCTATTGCAAGCCAATCTCCTTTTAGGTTGCATTGTCATACATTTCGATGCATTCTAGAAGACTACAAATGCTCTTCTAAACTTTCTTTACAGATCATCTCTTTATTGTCAGTATGAATGCTTTTCATTCCCTCAAAAAATGAATACTCGCTCCTTAAATAATTCTCTAACTCTCCTTTATCTTGTGGAAGCTGAGTTAAGTAATATCTTGAGCTATCAATTCTTTTTTGAATTTCTTGTTGATTTTGGGTCGTCATTCCGTGACCGGGTATATGGGTTGTTATGGCATGATTATGTAAAATTTTTTCAGCCTTATTCATCGTATTCACATAATCCTTATAGCTGCTAAAGATGAACGGAAATTCAACATCAGACAAGTAATCGCCCGAAAGGAATAAACCGTATGGCTCTATCACTGTAAATAAACCATCATCTGTATGGCCAGGGGCTTGATAAAAGGTCATCGTAATCGAATCTAACTCTACTGTATATCCATCCTCTGAAACGACAATATCAACTGTAGGATATACAGGGGAATAACTCCTATGTAAATAATATTTCTGATCAAATTGATGAACTTTTTGAATGCTTTCTGCTTTATTCGAATTGTCATCAAATCGTTTAGAGGCAATTACCTTGGCCTCTGGAAACGCTCCTGAACCAATTATATGGTCAAAATCACTATGGGTATAAATAATATAAAGTTGTTTGTCACCCTGAATGTTATTTATAAAATCTTGAATTTCTTGAATTTCGCTAGGCAACCAATTAGGATCTGTCATAATGATTGCTTCATTCGTTTGAATGATTGCCGAGGTAGTCATATATAATGCACTTTGAAAAACTGTAATAGTATGGTTTTGGAATTGAATCATCAGGAATCTTCCCTTTCCTTTTTTAAAGGTAGTTAGTACGGCAGAATTTGAACAAGCTTTCTTCATGTTAAATTTCGACCAAACTTAGTAAATTCCTCCTTTAATAAAAAATGTAAGGAAGCAGGATTGATGTTTAACCATAGTTGATGTAGCTATTAAAATTAGTAGCCTTATCGAAAGTGGAAATCCAATAATTCCATGCAATCTAGAAAGATTTTTCTTGTAAAAATATTTTATGATATGATGTTTAGGTTGTTTATCTACTCTGTGACACATTTATATTCATCTAAGAAAGAGGTATTTATGCACCACACTCAATTATCCAAGCGACATTGGTTACTTATTTTCACACTTACTTCATTAACATTCGTGTTGGGGACAAGTGAGTTTGTCATAGTCGGAATCTTAACTGATATTTCTTCAAGTCTACAAATGACAAATGCAAAAGCAGGCACACTCGTTTCTGCATTTGCCATTACATTTGCCGTTGCTACACCACTCGTGATGTCCGCAACAAGTCACTTTCCAAAGCGTAAATGGATGTTGTTTTTAATAGCAGCTTTCATCGTCTTTAATGCTTTGTGTATCATTTCTACGAACTACATTATGCTGCTGCTACTTCGTATTATGACAGCGGTTGTAACAGGCGTTTTAATTTCTCTAGCCATGATTGTGGCAAGCGAAACCATGCCGAGTAACAAACGTGGACTTGCCATTTCATTCGTTTTCGGCGGTTTCACACTGGCAAATGTCGTGGGAGTACCAATTGGTATTGTCATTTCCAACTCGTATGGATGGAATGCCACTTTCATGTTAACCACTTTACTAGGAGGGGTTGCTTTTTTTGCATCCTTCTTCGTCTTGCCAAAAGGGCTCAGTCAAGTACGTAGCTCCATACGGGATCAGTTTTCTCTCATAATCAAGCCACGTATTTTAATGGCCTTTTTCATTCCTGCTCTAGGATTTGGTGCAACTTACGCGGTCTTTACGTACCTTGTTCCTATTTTGAACGCAATGGGAGCTCCAAATAATTCTATTAGTCTTATCCTTTTTGGATATGGGTTTATTTCGATATTCAGCAATATTCTCGCTGGTAAAATTGCCAATCACAATGCTATCGGTCGCCTTCGCTTTGTTTTTCTCGTGCAGGCAATTGTGCTAATTTGTTTATTTTGGACCACCAATCATTTTATTTTAGGACTAGTCAACATCGGATTAATGTCGTTAATGGCAATCCTGTTAACAACATCTACTCAGCTATATTTAATTGATCTTGCTGAAATTTTCCAACCAAGCGCTAAAGGATTGGCCGCTTCTCTTATGCCAGTTGCGAGTAACGTAGGTATTGCCTTTGGATCTGCATTAGGCGGAATTGTTTATCATCAAGGGAATTTAATGAATGTAACATGGGTAGGTGGGCTCGTTGCAATCTGTGCAAGCCTATTAACATTTTTTAGTCATCACTTAGACCAAAAACAATCTGCATAAAAAATCAAATGACATTCACTGATGAAGTAGTTTACCACATACTTTTAGCTGGCGATTTGTAAAAAAATCGCCAGTTATTTTTATTTTTAAGCTATAAAATAATCCGCCCAATCACTCCTCCTATTGGCCTCCCTCTTTTTCTATAAGCTACTACAGCCATCTATACCTACTTTATCTGTTTGGATAGGATTAATTAAGGAAATTCCGATAGGTATTTCTCATTCGAAAGTTCCCCTTTTTTATTCCATTACTAGGAAGATAGATTTAATCTATATTTCATAAAATGATACTAATTATCAATATTTCAGAATATTTAAATATTCCGATTCTCGAATTAGTTCAATTGTGATAAATTGGAAATATCACACTAAACTGAAAAGTGTGACAATTAAAGGTAGGGGAGGAAATGAGATTTGAAAAATTTTAAGTTTATGAAGTTTTTAAGTAGTATTCTAGTTTTCGTTATGGTGCTCTCTTTATTGGTTCCATTGTCGAGTGCTAGTGCTGAAGAATCGAAACCATTCAAGCAGGATAGTCAAAGTGAAAGTATTATCCAACTAAAGGCGGCTATTGCTGAACAGCTAAGCTTGTCTAAAGATGGTCCAACTCTCCACGAAAGCTTGCAAAATGTATCAGGCAATCAACAGGTTGCAGTCATTGTTCATTTATCTGAAAAGCCTGTTGCACTAGAGCAAGGTATAAGCGAAATCAAAGGCCAAAAATTCTCTAATGCCCAAGCAAAAGTAGTTCGCTCCAATGTAAAAGTACAGCAAGCACAAGTTAAAAAAGAGTTAGCTACTAAAAAGGTTCAAATGACTCAAGGATATACATTTGATACTGTTTTAAACGGTTTTGCGGCAACTGTGAAAGCAAACGATCTCCCGAAACTGCTTACAGTAGAAGGAATTACATTAATAGAACCTGATGTCATTGTTCACGCATCAGAAGATGATTCGACGAAATCATCAGAACTTATAAAGGAAGATCAATTAGAAGCTCAAATGAATACAAGTAATTCTTTTCTTGGCATCGAAGAGCTTTGGAAGGAAGGGCTTGAAGGACAAGGAATAAAAGTAGCTGTATTAGATACGGGTATTGATACAGATCACCCTGAATTCGCTGGAATTTATAAAGGCGGAAAGAACTTTATTCCAAACTCTTCGACTTACACGAAGCCTCGGGCTGATAATGATGCCTCGGAAACATCGCCTTCAGAGCGTCCAGCTGGGACACCTGAATTTAATGAAAAAGGAAGCGCGTTCTATACATCTCACGGTACACATGTTGCTGGAACAATTGCGGCAATCGGCGCTAACGAATACGGCATTAAAGGGATCGCTCCAAAAGTAGACCTTTATGCTTACCGTGTTCTTGGGGCATATGGAAGTGGTGCTACCTCAGGTATTGTTAAAGCAATTGAAACAGCTGTCATTGAAAAAATGGACATTATCAACCTTTCACTTGGCGGGGGAGCTAACACTGAAACGGATGCTGGTTCATTTGCTATAAATAATGCGATGATAGCTGGAACAATCGGAGTAGTTGCAACAGGGAACTCTGGTCCGAATCGCGGAACAATGGGGACGCCTGCAACCGCTCGTCTAGGAATTGCTGTTGGTAACACAACAAATCCTGAAATCATGTACAACGGGGAAGTGAAAGTGACAATTGGCAACTACAATTTAACTAAACAGCTTCCATTAATGGGAACTACTTTCGGAAAAAATGTAGCTACACAGCTTCAAGGAGAATTTGATGTAGTTGCTGTTCCAGGAAATGGAGAAGTAAAAGACTTTGAAGGAATTGATGTAGACGGTAAAGTGGCATTGATTTCTCGTGGCAGTATCGCCTTCGTTGATAAAATTGCGAATGCAAAGGCAAATGGAGCTGTCGCAACCATTATTCATAACTTTGCAGGTGGATCAAATGCACCGGACATTTCAGGCACATTCCTTGGTGATGCATTCGAATATCTACCAACATTTGATATGTCTCAAACGGATGGCAATGCCATGCGCGCTGCATTAGCAGGCGGAAAAGGCAAAATAAGCTTCAGTAAATTTGCTTCCACAAAGACACTGGGGGATGATGTAAACTCTTCAAGTTCACGTGGACCATCTACTCCAAACTTTGATATTAAACCAGATGTAAGTGCACCTGGAACAAATATTATGTCAACAATTCCAATGTATAAAAAAGATTTCCCTGATGCGGATTATGCAGAAGCTTATGGCCGTAAAACAGGAACTTCTATGGCAACACCGCATATTGCAGGTATAGTGGCATTAGTTAAACAAGCCAATCCTAATTGGAATGCGTTTGATGTAAAAGTGGCGCTTTCTAATACGGCACAGGTATTAGATAAAACAACATACGATGTGTTTTCTCAAGGTGCGGGGCGTGTAAATCCGTATGCTGCAGCGCACCCAGAGATTCTTGCTTATGCACTTGATACCGCAATTTTAGATGGAACAGGTGCCATTACTGAAAACTTGAAAGGTACAGTTACTTTCGGTCCACAATCACTGAAGGACCAGGATATTTCTGTAACGAAACAAGTTCTAGTAAAAGACATGAAAGGAAACGGTGGTAATTATAGCGTTTCAGTTGATGTGACCAAAACATTTGGTGATGCAACGGTTACAGTCGATCAGCCGACATTTAATTTAAACGGTGAGCAAGTGTTAAATATTACATTAACTGCTTCACAGGCTACAGCACCAAACGGCTCTGAAATACTAGGCTATATTTATATCAATGGAGGAGATACAGAAATTTCATTACCATTCGCAGCTGACCTTGGCGGCGAGGCAGTAACGGAAATTAAAGATTACAAGATTACAGAAACAGACCTATCCTTTAACGGAGATGGCGTGAAAGATTCAGCAGTCCTTTCATTCACATTAACTGGAGATGTAACAACTAACTATATCGAGCTATGGGATATTATGAATCCTGAAGGTGGCGAATACGGAGACGGTTACATTGGTTATCTCCATGCAGGTACTGCGCTAGGAAAAGGCTCTTACACACTGAATATTGGTGGGCAGTACAAACCATGGGGAACAGAACCTGCCACAACGATTCCAGATGGTCTCTATACAATTGACTTTACAGGTCTTGCAGCATCAGGTGCAATTTCCGACTATGTTGGACCAATTATTGTGAAAACGACTAAACCAGAAATTTCGGGTTCAGTAGCTGATGGCGTCGCTACAGGACAAGTAACAGATAAATATATCGACTACAATGAAGAATTAGCTTTATATGATTTACATTACAATTTAAATGATAAATTAAAAGCTTCCTATATATCGACGGTAAATGGCCAAGTAAAAGCACCTGTTGCTTTTGAATTAAATCAAGATGGTAGCTTCAAATTCCCAGTAACAGCGGAAACTAATGCTGTATCTGTAGTCATTACGGATGCTGCCGGGAATGTTGGGGAAGCAAAAATATATGAAAAAGAAATAGTTGAACCAGTAGTAACACTTTCTGTAAATCCAACTGAGCTAGACCTTACAGCTGGGGAAACTGCACAGCTTAAGGTAACGGAAACATCAACACCTGCAGAAGGTGATGCAACAGAGGAAGACGTAACATCAAAAGCTACGTATGCTGTTGGAGATGAAAATGTTGCAACAGTAGTAAATGGATTAGTCACTGCAGTAGGTGAAGGTACGACTACCATTACTAGTTCATACGGTAAAAATACTGTTTCGGTAAATGTTACAGTTAAAGCACCTGTTGTAGAACCAAAAGTAACACTAGAAATTGACCAAGCACAGGTTGAAACAAGAATCGGTAAAGAAGTTACCGTGAAGATTACTGAAGTAACTACTGTTAATGGTCAAACAACAGAAAAAGATGTTACCAAGCTTGCAACCTATGAAGTAGCAAATACTAAAATAGCTACTGTCAATGCAGGCGTTGTAAAAGGAAAAGGTCAAGGTACTACGACGATTACGGTAACGTATGGTAACCACACACTAACATTTGATGTGTTAGTTGAAAAGCCAGGTAATGACAATGGCAGTGGTAACGGCAATGGCAATGGCAATGGTAACGGCAATGGTAATGGTAACGGTAATGGCAATGGCAATGGCAATGGCAATGGCAATGGCAATGGCAATGGCAATGGCAATGGTAATGGTAACGGCAACGGTAACGGTAACGGCAATGGCAATGGCAATGGCAATGGCAATGGCAATGGCAATGGTAACGGCAACGGTAACGGTAACGGCAATGGCAATGGTAATGGTAACGGCAATGGCAATGGCAATGGTAATGGTAATGGTAATGGTAATGGTAATGGTAACGGTAATGGTAACGGCAATGGCAATGGCAATGGCAATGGCAATGGTAATGGTAATGGTAATGGTAATGGTAATGGTAACGGCAATGGTAATGGTAATGGTAATGGTAATGGTAATGGTAATGGTAATGGTAATGGTAATGGTAATGGTAATGGTAATGGTAATGGTAATGGTAATGGTAATGGTAATGGT
>NZ_JBXAHN010000009.1:0-48053 GCF_058795135.1 Lysinibacillus sp. GW823-FHT06C08 | reverse complement strand
GATAACGGCAATGGCAATGGCAATGGCAATGGCAATGGCAATGGCAATGGCAATGGCAATGGCAATGGCAATGGTAATGGTAATGGTAACGGCAATGGTAATGGTAATAAAAATAATACTGAAGTTATCATGCTTAAGGCATAATTTACCTCAATTCAAGCAAAAAGAGAAATTGCTCTGTGCAATTTCTCTTTTTGGCTGTTGTTATAAGGTCATTGATATTCTCGCCATTTTTGATAAAAAATCTGTACCTCTTTATCTATCATAAATAACATCATTTACATATGATGAGGATCTTCGTAACGCTGCCAAGTGTGGCTTTTATTTATGAACATTACTCAATAATACCTAATAACATCACTGATGCTAAAATTTATATTAAAGGTACGGCACATAAAGAAAAATTTTTACTTTTATTAAGCCTCTAATGATTTATAAATCTTTTTGACTCTTTTTAATTGTGGTGCTGTTAGGTATCTTTCTCTTTTTCGTAACACTTTCAATAATTCATTTTTATTTTCATCTGTTACGGCTAACAGCGTACTTTTCGAGTGCTGAGGAATTTCCTTTGGTCTGCAATTCTCAAGGTGATGAAGTAATATTGGAAAAATCACATCATTGTTTTCTTTACTGACAGCTGCTAGCTTCGCAAGAGTGAGGACACCTTTATCAATTGTAATAACTGAACCCACTTTCATCGCACTTTTTAATATAGCTAGATGAGCCATAATGGTTTCTGATGCTACCTCGGCAATCGTTGCCAATGCCATCATCCCGCCCCAGACCAAACGATTATTAGGGCTTTTTAGCAACTCTATAAAAGTCAGGACATACTTACTGATTAGTTCTGGTTTAACTTGCCCAATTTCGTACGCTACTTTCATACAATCGTATTGAATTTTTTTATCTTGGCACGTTAAATTTTCAATTATTTCTTCTATACCCGCATCATTTTCTTCATGAATCAATTTATGTGCCAGCTCTATATTTGGCTCTTCATCGTTTCGACCTAGTTGAGAAGCTAACAGATCCACAACTGACATGATTATCCCCCACTTACGAAATTTATTTAATGTAGAAACATTATCACATTTAGCTCTTAACAAATCAGCTATCTTCATTACGGAAATCGTCTCATTTAATAGTAGAAATATTATTGCAATATAAATGCCATGGACGAAATCAAATTAACATCTCCTTGTTCTTTTTCTCAAAAAAATCTATGTTACGATGATTCTACATTAACAACTAAGAACGCACACGGAGGATTAATACATGCTTAAAAAAATAATTTCAATTGTACCAGTTGCAATGCTTTCGGCAACTTTAGGTGCTAATGCTCAAGCTGCAACAATTAACGTACAAAAAGGTGATACTCTTTGGGATTTATCTCGTACACACCATACTTCTGTAGAAAATATTAAAACATTGAATCATATGACTACTAACCTTATTCACCCTGGTGATGTCCTTACCATTGCACAACAATATACCGTTAAGCAAGGAGATACACTATGGGACATAGCCCTAGATCATCAAGTCTCTGTTTCACAAATTAAAGAATGGAACCAATTACAGACGGACCTTATTCATCCCGGTTTACATCTATCCATTATCGATGGTACGAAAACGAGTAAGGCTGTAACTGACAAACCAATAAAGCCTGCAGCTCATGCAGCAAAGGAAACAACAACTTCAATAACAAATAATACAACTGCAGTAGAAAGTAAACCTGAAGAAACTGTTTCATCAACAAGTAATACAGCTCCAAAGGATAGTGCACCTGAAGCGACCGCTCCATCAACAAGTACTACCGCTTCAAAGGAGAATGCACCTGAAGCCAATAAAACTGCCTCAAAGGAAATTATAGTGGAAGCTTCAGCCTATACGGCTTCATGTGAGGGATGTTCCGGTATTACCGCTACTGGAATGAACCTTAAAGCCAACCCAAATGCGAAGGTCATCTCAGTTGACCCAGCTGTAATTCCATTGGGTAGTAAAGTTTATGTGGAAGGCTATGGTGAAGCAATTGCAGGGGATACTGGTGGTGCCATTAAAGGAAAACGAATTGATGTTTTTTTCCCTTCTCAACAAGATGCCATTAATTTTGGAGTAAAACAATTAAAGGTCACAATATTAGACTAACTTAACCATCCTAATAAACGACGGTGTAATTAATATGGCTACCGAGTCACAAGTCACAGTGAATGTTAAATTGTCAGAAGATGAGAAAGATGGGTATAAGTTATCCATTAACTTACAGATTAATCGTAAAAATATGGAATTAACTAATTGAAACATTAAACCACTAGAGAAATGGACCCTGAAGTATTGTTCTACAGGGTCTATATTTCGTTCATTTTATACATTACATCAAATAAAAAATGTTTAATACATTTCCCTTAAAACATAAGCCTCTCTATAAAAACTTAATACATATGACTTTTAACTATTTAATAGGTTTATATCTGCATATTGTTAAAAAAACGAATGGAGTTGATAGCTTGGGAAAGTTCTACCCAGAAAAACTATTCGTTCAATTCAGGAATGGTATGACTACAATGAAACCTGTCATTCCAAGACGTTACACACTTACTCACTCAGATGATACTGGCGATCTATTTTTAACGATAGGAAATGAGTTCGCTTGGGATAAAGTGAATACTAAGATGAGAGATGAGGTCTTAGGTGAATGGATTACTAATGGGGAATGCTTTTATTTCTATTTATATTTATATATAGAACAAGGAGAATACAATCAAAATGCATCTGCAAAACGCAATGAAATATTTAGGCGTGAGTTACCACTTGCACTAACAGCCATTCGATATGGCGATAGATCATTATTTGATCAATACCCTAAACTTGATCGGGCTAATATTATCGTTAACTTTCTATCTACTTATCCTCAATTTGCTAGGCAAGAGAATTGGGGTTCATTCAGTAGTTATAGCAATCATTGAAGAAAATTTGCTATATTGATTTCAACATGTCAGGTGGAAAAGTATCTAAACCTCGTATTATGAAACTGATAAGGAGATCCACTTCCACCAACACAAGAAAAAGGACATAAATGCAAAAAACAATGATAAATAAAATTAAACCACCTAAAATGCTGACATCCCAACTCTCTAGGTGGTCTTTTCGAAACCGCACTTACTTATGATACGGTTCACCCTTCATAATTCTAAAGCTTCGATAAACCTGCTCTACGAGTACGAGCTTCATGAGCTGGTGCGGTAAGGTCATTTTGCCGAAGGATTGTTGCTCGTCGGCTCTTTTTAGGACGTCTTCGTGTAGGCCTAGGGAGCCGCCGATGACGAAGGCAATTTTGCTTTTGCCGTAGGTCATGAGAGATTCAAGATCAGCAGCCATTTGTTCAGAGGTTTTCATTTTTCCATTGATAGCGAGGGCAATTACATACGTGTCTGCACTAATTTTGGCTAGTATCCGTTCTCCCTCTTTTTTCTTCACAATATCCATTTCAGCATCACTAAGTTGTTCGGGTGCTTTTTCGTCAGGTACCTCAATCAAATCCATTTTTGCATAGCCGCCTAGTCGTTTTACGTACTCATCAATCCCCATTTTTAAGTACTTTTCTTTTAACTTGCCGACTGATACAATCGTTATATTCACACGTTATCCACCTTTACAATTCATTTACAAACAAGTTATCCACAAAAGTTATCAACATATCCACATGTCATTGCTATATATTGTGTAAAGTTATTTACTTGATACAATATATTCTGCTGGCTGTTCACAGTAGCTACACTTTGTGGATAACTTTTTTTCCTCTTCGATTTTATCCATAATTGGGAACACTTTTTGCTCAGCTACAAACATGTCTAAAGCGTGTTCTATATGGCTTTCACAGCTGTATTTTTCCATTTTTTGATGTCTCCTTATTTTCCGAAATTTCCACAAACTTATTCACATTTCGGTGTATGTTATCCACAACCTATTGTATCAAAGGAATAGCATGTATGGAAGAAGTACCTTTCCTCACTGTTTATTGTATAAAGTCAGTATTCATAATTTTCTAGTTATCCACAATATTTTATTAAAGGACTCTCCATCTCCACAAAAAAGCAGCGGAGATTTTACAATCCCCACTGCTATTCACTCTTTTTACAATGAATTACCGTTTGTTAATGTAAGTGTAAGTTCTACCAATTTACCTTGGCGATAAACTTTTAATGTTAATTGATCACCGATTTTTTTCTCATTATATAGATGTTTACGTAAATCAATGGCTGTTTCTATTTTTTGACCATCCATTTCCACAATAACATCATATTGTTGGACTCCTGCTTTTGATGCTGGTGAGTTATTCATTACATCTGTAATCACAACTCCTGTTGTCACCTCAGCTGGTAATTTTAATGTTTGTTGTTGGTAGAAGGCTGGAACATCTGTTAAGTCAGCTAATGAAATTCCCATTGTTGGACGTTTCATTTCACCATTTTTCTCTAGCTCCTCAATAATTGGAATGGCTGAATTAATTGGAATAGAGAATCCTAAACCTTCCACTGAGGATTCTGCAATTTTCATGGAGTTAATCCCTATTAACTCTCCAGCTAAATTGACAAGTGCCCCTCCGCTATTCCCTGGATTAATGGCTGCATCCGTTTGTAATACTTCTTGCTGCCAGTCTTCTGTTCCATCACCGTTTAAGTCTACGGGTACAGAACGATCCTTACCTGAAACAACCCCTGTTGTCACAGAGCCATAGAAATCTAAGCCAAGTGGATTACCTATTGCTATAACTGTTTCACCTTGTTTTAACACATCGGAGTTACCAAATGTCGCTACTGTTTTGACATTTTTTGAGCTAATTGAAATAACGGCAAGATCTGTCCAAACATCATGGCCCACTAGTTCGGCTTGCTCTTTTGTTCCATCAGGCATTGTGACCTCTAATTGTTTAGCCCCTTCAATAACGTGATTATTTGTTACGATAAAGGCTTTGTCACCTTCAATTTTATATACAACACCTGAACCGCTTCCCGCTTCTTTTGTTGTTGTTGATTGCTGACTCCAAAATCCTCCGCTTGTTACTTCCTGAATGTTAGTAATACCTACAACGGCTGGAGAAGCTTTATCAACTGCTTTTGTAACATCCGTCGTTACCTCCGTGGCAACTTGATCAATGGTCGTATCATTTTTCCCTGTATTACTTGATGTTGTACCAGGCATTTGATTAACCAGACCAGGCAACATCAGCCAAACAAGTAAGGCACCAATAATGACGCCGACCAAGCCACTAAAGAAATAGCCACCTTTTCCTCCGCCTCCACCTTTCTTTTTATGACGCTTGGCCTGCATTTCTTGCTCCTCGCGCTCTAGTCTTTCTTGAAGAGGTGATTTCGGTATTTCATCATTTTTTAGGAAATCACTGTTTTTATCATCATCTTGAAAGTAACTCATGTTCCTCATCCTTTCCTTTACTGCTTTTGTTAATTGTTACCCTAATCTTACGATTCAAACATTAAAATCAGATGAAAAACAAATAAAATGGACATAAAAATAGCTGCCCAACGCATTTATTAAAATGCGTCGAACAGCTTTAAGTTTTACCTAAATAACGAGTGGTTAAACCGTTACTAATTTTGTTGGCTCCTCTGCATCGGTATCAAAAAGATGAACATGCTCACCAACCATAATGCCACAGGACTGTAAGGTTTGTGACACGCTCATGCGCGCCAGCTCTTTCATATTATTATCCTTACTTAAATGCGAAAGATAGATATTGGTCGTCTTATCAAATACAACCTCACTCATTGCAATCGCTGCATCCTCATTGGACACATGTCCTACATCGCTTAAAATACGGCGTTTAATGGACCAGGGATAACGTCCCATTTGAAGCATATTAACATCATGATTACTTTCAAAAACGAAGGAATCTGCTCCACGTATAATACCCTTCATACGATCACTGACATACCCTGTATCTGTAATAATAACAAGCTTGCGACTACCCTCATGGAATGTATAGAACATTGGATCTGCTGCATCATGTGAAACAGCAAAAGATTCAACGGCTAAAGAACCAAAATGCTTCACTGTATCCATGTCAAATTCAAAACGTTGCTCCACAGGAATATCACCAACTAGCCCGTCCATTGCCTGCCATGTTTTGGCGTTTGCATAAATCGGTACATTATATTTTCGTGCCAGTACACCTATCCCTTTAATATGATCACTATGCTCGTGTGTGACGAAAATTCCACTAAGCTTCTTCATATTACGATCGATTTTTGTAAATAGCTGCTCCATCTTTTTCCCACTAAGACCAGCATCAACGATAAAGGCATAATCGTCATTCTCTACATAAATCGAATTCCCTGTACTGCCACTTGCTAAAACACTAAATCGCATTATTCAACTCCCCAGTCTTCTTCTTCGCCCTCTTGCTTGTCCTCCTGGATTTCAATGACTTTGCCTTCTACTGCATTGACAAAATACTCTTCTGTTTCTCCATCCGATAATTTCACTCGTACTTCCCATGTTGGCACTAATACCTGAGTACGAGTCAATTTAACAAGTGTTGAGTAACCTAACTTCATTTGCGTAATACGTGAGTCTGGCTTGAGCGGTCCTTTTGCATATAAAGTTTGAATAATTTGAAGGGGAGGAATGACAGTTTCCTGTTGTTCCATTTCTTCAATATTATCAATCATTGTTTGCTCATACATAGTTACTTCATTATTGGTATTCCATTTAATTTTTAATGAACCATTGTAATAGAACATCCGGTTATTAGTCTTCTGGAAAAAAATTGCGATTCGTTCTTCGCGATCTACTTTCCATAAGGCATACGATGCTCCTTCATTTACGTTTGCAACAGCAAAATCCGTAAAGCTTGCATCATCACTCACATTCCGTAATTTAACAGGCTTTAAGAAAATAGCACGAACTTTAGTATTCGTATTATCCCTAAATGTAATTTGTTGGTTACTATTACTAAATTCATCTGTGGTGAATTTATGCACTTGAGCTGTCATATACGAAGCAAACTCAATATTATTTGGTAAGGAGCCATACGTTATATTATCATCTTTTAAACGAGCTTCAATTGTTTTTTCACCCGGAACCTCAATATCTTTCGCCTCATTATAGCGATTTACATAAAGGGAATATAAGAAGATGTTTAGAATTAAAAAAACGAATATAAAAATAGATTTCGTTCTATTCCAATCCATTTTTAACACCTCCTAAAACTTCAGGAGTTAGTTTAATCCAAGATCCATTACGGATGACAAACCAACAAGGTTCAAATGTAAATATATTTAGTTCTTGATTTTGTGTTAAATAATAACCTAAAACAATTTCATCGATATCTGCTAGGGCAATATTATTCCCAACTTTTAATCTCTCAGCAATATCTGCTCCCGATGATAATTCTTTGATTTCCTTTTCTGCTTCAATATCCATATCTAATGAGAAGTATGGACGCTTATAATGGAAAATCCGGCTATCTCCCCAAATTGTCGTCATTCGGGTAATGACATGATTGCTATAGACAGGTAAACCTTGCAAATATAATTGATAATCCATTTGATTTTTATTTGTATTCGTTGAAGCATAACGGAAATCGGCAGTATATCCACCATGCTCGTTGATAAATTCAAAGCTATCTTTTAGCAATTTTGAAGGCTCAATTCTAATACTGCTTTCTGCAGCTGGATAAACATAGTTTAATGATTTTAGATTTGTATCTAATGTCATTAATGACATACCATCTGTATATTTTTCAGAAGATGCACTTTCAACATTGCGTCGCACTATATTTGGATCTGTAAATAACACATTTTTAAATAATTCTGGTGTGATTTCTTCAATATAGTACGTAAATTTTACAGATTCCATTTTATTGTTATCTACATAAAGCGATGTCTGATTTTCTCGCTCAATTTCTTTAAACGTGCCATATTTTTTTGCAGGCTCTATGACTTCCTGTATAAATTGGTTCATGTTTGGCACGCTTACATGTGAGCGGAATAATGATTGATTATTACTACTAATGTAATAAACCATTAACTCTTTGGTGCTTGAATTACTCCAGTCAATAATCATACGATTGAAGGTTGTTTCTGGTAACTCTTTATCAGCAAATTGAAAAATGGTGTTAAAGGATGAAAATGGAACCTCACCAGTGAAAAAAATCGTCATTCGATGGTCTGCGCCAATAATTTGATTTACATAGTTTGGCGAAAGATTGTTGTTAACAGGCTCTAAATCTAGAACGTTCCAGCCTTTAAATGTTTTCATCAAACTCTTCATGGCATTATTAGATACTGTGCCTGTAAAACCCTCATCAAAACGGAAAATAGCCTTGTATGGACGAATAATATCCTCCATTTCCTTTTGCGGCTTAATTAAAATTTCCTTCCGCTCCGTATTTTCAATATATTTATAATCTGGTGTGTAAGTCCAAATCAAAAAAGTTAGAATCACACTTAGCATGACAAGTAGAAATAAAACAACAGATTTAACTGGCTCTATATATTTCATTCCCACTCACCTGCCTCACCAAATTCATCTGCATCATATGGTAATGTGAAGAAAATTGTCGTGCCTTGCCCTTCCTCACTCTCTGCCCAAATCTTTCCGCCATGCGCTTCAATCATTTCCCGCGCAATAGCAAGCCCCAAGCCTGTTCCTCCCATGGAACGAGCACGGGCCCGATCGACACGATAGAAGCGATCAAAAATGCGGCCTACATTTTCTTTAGGAATCCCCATGCCATCATCTGAAATCATGACTTTTAGCATGTCACCTTGCCCTGTGAAGCCAAAGCGAATATTTCCGCCATCTGGAGAATATTTGATGGCATTCGAAATGATATTATCAATGACCTGTGTCACCTTATCCGTATCAATTTCTACATAAAAGGAGGTTTCAGGGAATAATCGTGCAAACTGTACTTTATCAGACTTAGACATTTCAAATCGATCGATAATTCGGTTAAAGAATGAATTAAATAAGACAATATCTTTGTTTAACTCATAGTCTGAACTATCCATTCGTGATAATTGCAATAAATCATTGACTAGTCGAATCATACGTTCTGTTTCAGTTTGCGTTACGTTTAAAAATGTAGGAGCAATATTTTCATCCTTCCATGCCCCATCCGCTAGTGCCTCTAAATAACTACGCATAGTTGTTAATGGCGTTCTTAATTCATGGGATACATTCGATACAAACTCGCGACGATCCATTTCTATCTTTTCCTGCTCTGTTATATCGTGTAATACAGTAATAAGACCATTAATAAAGCCTGTCTCTTTTTGAATAACCGAGAAATTGGCACGTAATATATAAGGTGCATCTGATGTACTGAAATTTAAATTAATAGCATCACTCATATGAATTAAATCTTCAAAGCTATATTCCTGATCAATCCCCAATACCGAGGCAATGGGACGACCTAGTGTAATATCCCTTGAAATATGCAGTAACTCCAACGCAGGGTCATTAATTAATATAATACGTCCCTTACGATCTGTCGCAATAACGCCATCTGTCATATTACTAAGGACTGAATCTAGCTTTCGCCGCTCCGCATCAGTAGTGGATTGTGCCTCTTGCAAACGATTGGTTAAATGATTAAAGGTAACGGCAAGCTGACCTATTTCATCTGTACCGTATACCCTTACTTTGCGAGAATAGTTGCCCTTTGCCATCGCTTGAGCTTGCTTTCGCATATCAGCAATTGGTTGTGTAATTGTTCGAGCAACGAGAATACCTAAAAAGATAGTAAAGACTAACGACATAGCTGTGCCGCCAAGGAAAATACGGTTAATTTCGTTCATTTGTTCAAAAACGGACTCAATATTCGCTTCAATATATAGAACGCCTATAATTTCATCATCCGGCCCTGCACCAGCTCGAATCGGGTTCGCTAATACCCATACTCGATTCCTCGTTTTGTTATCGAGTTTTATAATATCAAAGAGCGTTTCAGCAGATATCGCACGACGCACAAGGTCTGTGTTAGAGCGTTGTCCTATTAAATTTTGATTCTCGAGCTCAGATGTCGCAAGTATTCTTTGTCTATCATCAATGACACGAATTTCTAAAATATCACCATTGGAAACGTCTCTTAAACCAGTTGAAAACTCCGTAACGATTGACTTCAAGCTTTCCTCTAGTTTAGGCATGCTTTCGTCACGTTCCTTTAAAATTTCCTCACGAAGACTATATTGCATCAGGTCAACTCGCTGAAAAATAGAATCTTGGAAGTTGCTCTTCAAATTTTGTTCTAACTGGCGGGCAAAATAAATACCGATAATTTGTAAAGCAAGCAATATTAATAAAATATAAATCAGCACTAGTTTGACATGAATGGATTTAAAGAAGCTCACTTTCTGCATTCCTATTACTCCTGTTCAGGATTTCGTAAATAATAACCTACACCACGTCTTGTGACAATCCAAGCAGGGTGACTAGGATTATCCTCGATTTTTTCACGTAAACGACGAATTGTTACGTCAACAGTACGAACATCTCCAAAGTAGTCATAGCCCCATACCGTTTGTAAAAGATGTTCACGTGTCATTACTTGTCCAATATGTTTACCTAAATAATGTAGTAGCTCAAATTCTCGATGAGTAAGCTCAATAGCCTCATCACGCTTCATTACTAAATAAGCATCTGGCTGGATAACAAGGGAACCTACAACAATTTCGTTTGATTCCTCTTCTGCTTCTTCTGCTGCAGGTGCAGCAACCTGTAAACGTCGCATATTTGCCTTTACACGAGCAATAAGCTCTCGTGTACTGAATGGCTTAGTGACATAATCATCTGCGCCCATTTCTAAGCCTAATACTTTATCAATCTCAGAGCCTTTAGCCGTCAGCATTATAATAGGGAAATCATATTTTTTCCGTATCTCTCTACATACTTCCATACCATCGCGCTTTGGTAGCATGATATCTAGTAGCATTAAATCTGGTTGCTCTTCCTCAACCTTCTTTAGTGCCTCATCACCATCATACGCACATATCACTTTATATCCTTCTTTTATTAAATTAAATTGCAGAATATCTGCGATTGGTTTTTCATCATCAACAACTAAAATTGTTTTGTTCATTCATTCTCTCCCTTTCGTTTTTTATCTATTCTTAAACATGTTGTATTTGTAAGTTCACTACTCTTAACTCTATCATGCTTTCAGTTTCCTTGCATTAATCGTTCATCAATCACTTTAAATACTTTGACAAAATGGGCTATATTTCAACAAGTATTTCTCGGGAAATAATAGAAAAGACAGCCCACTATTTGGACTGTCTACTATTCAAAATGATTATCGGCCTACATATGATAACGGATTAACTAATGAACCGTTCTTTTCAACTTCAAAGTGTAAATGTGTGCCTGTCGAATTTCCAGTAGAACCCATAATACCGATAACAGAGCCCTTTTCCACTACTTGTCCTACTTCAACATTAATAGAAGATAGATGTCCATAAAGCGTTGTATAACCATTATTGTGATTAATTACAATGCGATTACCATAAGTACCAGACGTACCAGCTGCACTAACTACACCATTATCGGCCGCCAAAATATTATAATTACTTGGACGAGCAATGTCGATTCCACGGTGGAAGGCGCCCCAACGTTCGCCCATACCGCTTGAGATATAGCCTCCTACAGCTGGCCATGAAAATTCACCTGTGCCACGTGAAGAGATTACCTTTGTCCCAACTACTTCAATTTGTTCCACTGGTTCTTGGGTAACTTTTTCTTCTAATGCAACTTTTGCTGTTTGTTTACCATTTACAGACGTTAGGGCGTATGTTGTTTCTTTTTTACCATTAGCGCCTTCTTGCTTGATGACCTTTTCACCTTTATACATAGTAGGATCTTCTTCCACTACTTTTTTGAATGGAATCACATCTGCTACTTTCTTTTTCTTTTTAACCTCAAGATTTACAAATGGCTTTGCAACCGTTACATTCAATTCCTGTCCAACTTGTAAAACAGTATCAACTGTTACATCAGGGTTTAAATCTAGCAGCTCACTCGTTGTTAAATTATGTTTTTTTGCGACAGAACCTAATACATCACCTGATTGAATTTTATAGCTATCTTGTTCAAGGTAGCCTGTCATTAAATAGTTTACGGCTTGCTCAGGTGTTAAGATTTGAGTTGGTGTAACTTTTTGAGATATTCCTGAAACATCCTGTTTAAATGAAATATCTAAAAGTCGTGATTCGCCTGCTTGTAATTCTGGTAAATTAATTGTAGATTGTTGGTTTTTCGCTAATTTATCTAATTCTGGCTGAGAAATATATTGTAGCTTCAACAGTTGAACCGTTTTTTCATAGGCTTCCGTATTTTTTAATGATACGACTGGCTTATGATTTACTAGTAATGTAAAAGCATCCGATTTCGCTACTAAAGATTGCTTAAGTTTGGATAATGTTTCTGCATCTTTTGTTTCATTCGTAAAAACTTGTTCTGGGATTATTTTAACAGATGAGCTAGCATCCATAGATAACTCTTTGAATTGCTGACTTGCTTCTTTTTCTTTTGATGTAATAACTTCTTGAATAGCTTTCTCGTCAGATACTGCACCAATATAATCATTTCCCACATAGACATGGTATATTTTATTTAAATTTTCTTTCGTATGTTCTTTAGCAAAACCCATATTTATCGTTAGGCTCGTCATTAAAACTGCCATGATCGAAACCTTTTTAAAAGAAGAAAAATTGTAGGTGAATCTATTGTTTTCTTCTTTTTTATTCCAAAACGAATTCATCAATAAAGCCCCTTCCAACTTTCCCTTGTAATAGGATGATTTACCCACAAGGAATTTTTGCACCCTTATAATGTATCATAAAGAAAATAGCGTTTGAATGATTTCACTCTTTTGTAATGTAAATGTATTATTTATCTACTAATTGTTACATAGAATATATTTTATATAGTTGATAAATACTGTATTTTTATTCATAAAATGGGTATGGAACAACGTTATTTACCGTATTAAAAACCATATACTTAGCCATTGGTATAGTATTCTATTATTTTTTTCAAGTGAATTTAGGCATAATACTTTTTACTTTTTTAATATTCCGATAAAATATAAAGGAAGGCACATTATGGATTGGAGCGATTAAATTGAGTGATTCACAGACCTCTGATATGGCAGCAAAAATGTTGCGGCATCAGAAAAGTAACATGCGTAAAACATTTCTAAGGATTATTATGGTGCCGTTAGGTGCAATCATTATGGCTTTGGGCTTAGAGTTATTTTTAGTACCCAACCACATTATGGATGGAGGCATCGTAGGTGTTTCCATTATTACATCTCATTTATTAAATTTACCCCTTGGTATCTTCATCTTCATTTTAAACTTACCTTTTATTTTTTTAGGCTACAAACAAATTGGTAAAACCTTCGCGCTGTCCACAGGGCTAGGTATTACTGTACTCTCTACTGCAACTCTTGCTTTACATAACCTACATCCATTTACGGAAGATACATTATTGGCCACAGTTTTTGGTGGGATGATTTTAGGAGTTGGTGTCGGTATTGTCATTCGTTATGGCGGTTCTTTAGACGGAACTGAAATATTGGCAATTTTATTTAATAGTAAAACTCCTTTTTCAGTTGGAGAAATCATTATGTTCTTCAACATTATTATTTTTGCAGTAGCAGGATTTGTATTTAACTGGGAACAAGCTATGTACTCCATCATTGCATATTATATTGCTTATAAAATGATTGATATTGTAATTCAAGGGTTGGAAGAATCAAAATCAGTTTATATCATAAGTGATGCTATTGATGAAATTGGACAAACCATTATGGATCGACTTGGTCGTGGTGTCACTTTCCTTCATGGTGAAGGGGCTTATACAGGAAATGATAAAAAGGTCATCTTTACTGTTATTACTCGCTTGGAAGAATCGAAGCTGAAAACCATTGTTGCGGATATCGATGACAATGCATTTTTAGCCATTGGTAATATAGCCGAGGTAAAAGGTGGTCGTTTCAAGAAGAAGGATATTCACTAAGAAAAGGGCGTACCATCTATGGCACGCCCTTTTTATTGTATTTATTTTATTAGGCTTCCCAAACATCTACTAATACGTTTGTTTGCTCACGAGCAGGACCAACTGAGAAAGTAGCAATTTGAATACCTGTTAATTCACTAACACGCTCTACATAGCGTCGTGCATTTTCAGGTAGCTCTTCTAAAGTACGGCATGCTGTAACGTCCTCAGACCAGCCTGGAAGCTCTTCATAGATTGGTTCACATTGTTCAATAATATGAAGATTTGCTGGGTATTCTGTAATTGTTTCACCTTTATAGTTATAGGCTGTACAGATTTTTACTGTCTCTAAACCAGATAAAACATCAATTGAGTTAAGTGCTAGATGCGTAATACCACTTACGCGACGTGAGTGACGAACAACTACCGTATCGAACCAACCTACACGACGTGGACGGCCTGTTGTTGTACCATATTCACGACCAACTTCACGAATTTGCTGACCTACTTCATCAAATAATTCTGTAGGGAATGGACCATCACCTACACGAGATGTATAAGCTTTAGATACTCCAATAACGCTTGTTACAAGTGAAGGACCAACACCAGCACCAATTGCTACACCGCCTGCAACAGGATTTGAAGATGTAACATATGGATACGTACCTTGATCGACATCAAGCAAAATACCTTGAGCGCCTTCAAATAATACTTTACCGCCTTCATCAAGTACATCATTCAAAATTTTAGATGTATCTGTCACATATTTTGCGATTTCTTGGCCATAACCATAGTATTCCTCAAAAATCTCTTCGAAAGTAACACCTTCGACTTCATAGAATTTCTCGAATAATTTATTTTTAATGGCTAAATTATGACGTAGTTTTTCTTCAAAAATATCCTTATCAAGTAAATCAGCCATACGGATACCAATACGAGCTACTTTATCTTGATAGCATGGTCCAATCCCTTTACAAGTTGTCCCAATTTTATTATCTCCGCGGCTTTCTTCATCCGCAATATCTTGCTTTATATGATACGGCAGAATAACATGTGCACGATTAGAAATACGTAAATTATCTGTATTAATGCCACGCTCTTGTAAGCCTTTTAGTTCTGTTACTATTGATTTTGGATTGACAACTAATCCATTGCCAATAACTGAAGTTTTTTCTTTATAGAAGATACCTGATGGAATTAAATGTAGTTTATATGTTTCACCATCTATTTTAATGGTATGTCCTGCATTATCTCCACCTGCAAAACGAGCGATTGCATCGGCTTTTTGCGAAAGGAAATCCGTAATTTTACCTTTTCCTTCGTCTCCCCACTGTGTTCCTACAACTACTACTGATGTCATAATCAGCACCTCCGTTAGATACCTGTGTATCTCAATTTTTTAGCCTCAATCATTGTAACAATGATAGAAACACCTCGTCAATAAAAAAAGTGTAAAAAACACGAACATAAAATCAAAAAATCTGATTCAACGTTCGTGTTTAATAACAGAATGGTATGAATATTATCGAACATTCAGATTAATTCAGTCTAAGGTTAATTTGTAGAGGCAATTTATCTGAATGACGCACATGATTAATCACGTGACGGTGGCGGTGGCATTTGTGACCAATCCACATTAATGAATTTATTGAACTCTTTTTTAAAGGCAAGTGTAACTGTCCCCGTCGGACCATTACGTTGCTTTGCAATAATAATTTCGATCATATTTTTACTTTCAGACTCTTTATCGTAATAGTCATCACGGTATAAAAAGGCTACAATATCAGCATCTTGCTCAATACTTCCCGATTCACGTAAGTCACTCATCATCGGACGTTTATCTTGTCTTTGCTCCACTCCACGAGATAGCTGCGATAAGGCAATAACAGGCACCTTTAATTCACGTGCTAGTCCTTTTAGCGATCGTGAAATCTCCGATACCTCTTGTTGACGGTTCTCGCCTGGCTTCCCACTACCTTGAATAAGCTGTAAATAATCAATCAGGATCATTCCAAGCCCATTTTCTTGAGCTAAACGTCGACATTTTGCACGAATCTCATTAATACGTACACCCGGTGTATCATCAATAAAGATCCCTGAATTCGATAAACTCCCCATTGCCATAGTTAGTTTACCCCAATCTTCCGTAGTTAAAGCACCTGTACGTAAAACTTGTGCATCAATATTTCCTTCTGCACATAGCATACGCATGACAAGTTGCTCTGCACCCATCTCTAAAGAGAAGATTGCAACATTCTCTCGTGCCTGTACGGCAACACTTTGCGCAACATTCAAGGCAAAGGCAGTTTTCCCTACGGATGGACGGGCAGCTACAATAATTAAATCATTGCGTTGGAAGCCAGCAGTAATGTTATCCAAATCACGGAAGCCTGTCGGTATCCCCGTTACATCTCCCTTTTGTGATTGAAGCTGCTCAATGTTATCGAAGGTTTCCACTAGCACGTCTTTCACATGCTTAAAGTCCCCCGCATTCTTCCTATTGGCAACCTCCATCATTTTTTTCTCTGCTTCGCCTAGTAATGCCTCTACTTCGTCTTCTCGTGTGTAGCCATCCTCAACAATTTTAGTAGCAACACGAATTAAGCGACGTAATAGTGCCTTTTCCTCAACGATCTTAGCATAGTGAGCGACGTTGGCAGCTGTAGGGACAGCATTGGCGAGCTCTAGTAAATAGGATAGCCCGCCAACGTCTTCAATCTCTTTTTTAGCTGATAATTCTTCTGTAACTGTAACAACATCTATCGCTTTTCCTTGATCGCTTAACCGCAGCATTGTTTCAAAAATCTTCTTGTGGGCGTTTAAATAAAAATCATCTGCCAATAAAATTTCCGATGCTGTGATTAAAGATTGTGGCTCAAGGAAAATTGCACCGATAACCGATTGCTCCGCCTCCCGGTTATGCGGTGGAACGCGGTCCATCATCGGTTCGTTCATGGATCGTCGCTCCTTATTCTTCCGTTACATGTACTTTTAATGTAGCTGTTACTTCATGATGTAGTTTTACAGGAACATTTGTAAAGCCTAGTGCACGAATTCCATCATTTAAAGTCATTTTACGTTTATCAATTTTAATGCCATGCACTTTTTGTAGGGCATCAGCAATTTGCTTGGTAGACACTGAACCAAATAGACGACCGCCTTCACCAGACTTTGCTTTTAGCTCAACTGTTAATGTTTCTACTTTTTCCTTTAACGCTTGTGCTTCTGCTAGTTCAGCTGCAGCATTTTTTGCTTCTAATTTTTTCTGACCATCTAATTGACTTAGTGCTTGAGCGTTTGCTTCTGCTGCATAGCCATTTTTAATTAAGAAATTTTGTGCGTAACCATCTGCTACGTTTTTAATTTCACCTTTTTTTCCTTTTCCTTTAACGTCTTTTAAAAATACTACTTTCATTAGTCAGAACTCCCTTCAAAGACCTCTTCTATGGCCTCTTCTAATTGTGTTTTCACGTTATCAATGGTTTTGGCTTCTACTTGGCAGGCGGCGTTCGTTAAATGACCACCACCGCCAAGTCTTTCCATAATAAGCTGGACATTGACTTCGCCTAGTGATCGGGCACTAATTCCTATTTTTCCATCTGCCCGATGTGCAATAACAAAGGATGCACCAACATCCTTCATAGTTAGTAAAATATCTGCTGTTTGTGCAATTAAGACAGAGTCATACACTTTCGATTCCTCACCTACAGCTACAGCAATTCCTGGCTTTACGAATTTAACCGTTTGCACTATTTTTGATCGTTCAATATAGGTGTCTACATCTTCTTTTAAAAGACGTTGCACTAATACTGTATCGGCACCATTCGTCCGTAGATACGAGGCAGCTTCAAACGTACGTGCTCCCGTTCGAAGTGTAAAGCTCTTCGTATCGACAATAATACCCGCTAGTAGTGCAGTAGCCTCTAGCATATTAATCTTTGCTCGCTTCGGCTGATATTCTAATAACTCAGTTACCAGCTCAGCAGTTGATGAGGCATACGGTTCCATATAAACAAGTGTTGGATTTTCAATAAAATCCTCACTTCGTCGATGATGGTCGATTACAACAACCTTTTCAGCTAGCTTTAATAGGTGTGCATCAATAACTAAATTGGGTTTATGTGTATCCACAATAACAAGCAAGGATTTTTCAGTCATTTTCCCTGCTGCTTCCTCTGGTGTTAGGAAGTTTTCATAGAAATCTGATTTACTCTCTATTTCATTCATTAAACGTGTAACGCTACCATTTAACTCATCAAAATTTATGATGACATAGCCCTTCACATCATTCATTTGTGCCATTTTCCGAACACCGACAGATGCACCAATCGAGTCCATATCAGGGCTTTTATGTCCCATAACAAATACTTGATCACTATCTTGAATTAAATCACGTAATGCATGTGAGATGACACGAGCTCTAACACGTGTGCGTTTTTCAACTGGATTAGTTTTCCCGCCATAGAATTTTAGCTTTCCTGTAGGTTGCTTAATGGCAACTTGGTCACCACCACGTCCTAATACGAGATCCAGACTTGATTGTGCCAATTCACCAAGCTCCACTAGGGAGGATGAACCCGCTCCTACACCAATACTTAATGTTAAAGATAAATTCTTTTGCGCTGTTTTTTCTCGGATAACATCTAAAATAGCAAATTTTTTCTTTTCAAGCTCTGTTAAAATTGATTCATTTAATACTGCTAAAAAACGATCTGATGATATTCTTTTTACAAATACACCATGCTCAGCAGCCCATTCATTGACGATTGAAGTAACCATTGTATTTGTTAAACTACGTGGTTGGTCATCCATGGCCTGTGTGATTTCATCGTAATTATCAACAAATAAAATAGCGATAACTGTACGATCTGCAAAGTATTGCTTCTCAATAGCAATCTGCTCAGTAATATCAAAGAAGTATAGTAATCGTTCCTCTTTTTTATAATAAACACGATATTTACGATCACGTAATGTAATTGTAGCCTCATTTGTTTCTTCAGTCTTCATTAGTACGTAGATGTCATCAGAAATATTAACAATTCCTTCTCCGACTAATGATTCCATATTTAAGATTCCTTGCATATATGGATTCGACCATTCTATTTCATATTGCTCGTTCACCAACAGTATCCCAATTGGCATTTCAAGCAATGCTTCTTCCCCTACTTTTTTCATACGGAATGAAATGGATTCTATATGCTTTTCAGTTTCTTCAAAAGCAATCTTTTCCACCTTCCATGTGTAGACCATCAGTAAAGCAAAACCTATTCCATAACCGATACCTATCCCGATATTCCAAATACATAGAAGTACGAACGTCACAATTCCAAAAATGGAAAGAACAAAAAGCGGATAGCGAATTGGTCGTTTTCTAAAAGTCCCCATTACAATCAGCCCCTTATTCTTTAGTCTTCCCCTTTACAAGTGAACGTACGTCAAAACCCAAATCAACGATACCTAGTAAGATCATGAAGGATGATAATGGAATAGCTAACACGGTAGCAACCCATTTAACCCCATTTGGCATCCCTTTTCTAGAAATGAAATAATGGATAAATGATATCCCTTGTAGAATGAGTAGCACCCATAAAATATAAGAAACATTCAATACGATTATATCTAGTGTAGAACCAGCCTCTGGACGCATAAATAAATTAATGCATAAAACGATCATGTAGTACCATAAAATAGATCGTGGTAAGCGCATATTTTGGAATGGTGCAAACTTTGGAACATCCACGCCAAGTCGTTTTAAAGCTGGCAAATTTAGCGCTATGATAATAAATGCAGCAAAAAATGCTGATATTGTTATTGTGGCAGGCATTGTCAGCTCGATCGTGTTAAACATAGCCTCTAGCTGTTCCGGCTTTATCGCCACTTGCCCTGTAACGTTTTTCGCAAATTCATTTGATTGCTCATAATTTTTGCGAGCCAACTCTAAGCTCATGCTGATGAAGTCAATTCCTGCAAATCTTACATAGGCGACATAAACAAGCGCCATCGAGATTAGATTGGCAATCCCCGTTGACATAAATAAATAAAGCTTACTCTTCTTCTGATAAATAGCGTTACCCATTACGACACCCAGTAACCCCAAAACAAAGGCAAATGGTAGCATCGATAGTCCACTCGCTATACTAGTTAAAATACAGCCTACTATTGCTACGAGTATTGATGAGGAACGTTTGTAATTTGCACTATACCAAGCAATCGGTAGTGGAGCGAATATTAAAGCTACTATAAAAACAAATGGTACATATGCGGAAATCAGCATTAATACTGTAAAAATTGCAACCACCATTGAGCCTTGGACAAGCGCTTTTGTTTGATTATTCGGCATTGAAAACCTTCCTTTTTTTCAGTCAAACTTACTACCCTTTATTGTACCATTTTTTCATAGTATTGAACAAAAATCGCTTAGATCACTATATGCTTTATTATGAATTTTATCTAAAAAACGTCTACTTCAATTTTCGATAAAAAAAACCAGCATACCCGATACGAATATCGTAATATGCTGGTATTCAAAATTGATGTAAGGTCAATTCCTTAACGATCAATCTTATTTGTCTTCTGCTACGAATGGAAGTAATCCCATGATACGAGATACTTTAATAGCTGAAGTTAATTTACGTTGGTACTTTGCACTTGTGCCAGTTACGCGACGTGGTAAAATTTTACCGCGCTCAGAGATGAATTTTTTTAATAAATCTACATCTTTGTAGTCGATGTGCGTAATATTGTTTGAAGTGAAGTAGCAAACTTTACGGCGTTTGCGGCCTCCGCGACGTGGTGCCATAGTGTGTCTCCTCCTTATCTTTTTTTATTGTAGAAGCATTAGAATGGAAGATCATCCTCAGATACTTCTATCGGTCCTTTGCTATTAGCAAATGGATCCTCATCTACACGTGTATAGTTTGGCTGATTCATAGGTGGTTGATTTTGCTGATAAGCATCGCCGCCATAGGAACCCTGTCCTGGCATAGCGCCACCAAACTGCTGTTGTGGTTGACCGCCGCCATATGACGGTTGGTTATTACCGTAAGTTTGTCCACCACCGTATTGAGGAGCAGGAGCACCGCTACCATTACGTGGTTCTAAAAACTGTACGCTATCCGCCACAACGTCTGTTGTATATACTCGCTTACCGTCTTGTCCTTCATAACTGCCTGTTTGGATACGACCTTCTACCCCAATTAAACTTCCTTTTCGCATGAAGTTCGCTAGGTTTTCAGCCTGTTTTCGCCATGCAACACAGTTAATGAAATCAGCTTCACGTTCACCTTGTTGATTTGAGAATGCACGATTCACAGCAACTGTAAATCTTGTAGACGCAATTCCATTTGGTGTATAACGTAGCTCAGGATCTTTTGTTAGTCTTCCAACTAATACGACACGGTTTATCATCAGAATGCAACCTCCTTTTCAGCGTTTTGTTAAAAAATTATTCAATATTAAGCTTCTTGGCGAACTGCAATGTGACGAATAATGTCTTCGCTGATGTTAGCTAGACGTGTATACTCGTTGATTGCATCTGAAGTAGCGTTTACTTTTACGATTTGGTAGTAACCTTCGCGGAAGTCTTGAATTTCATAAGCTAAGCGGCGTTTGCCCCACTCTTTTGATTCGATGACTTCTGCACCGTTAGAAGTTAAAGCTTCGTTGAAACGTTCAACTAGAGCTTTCTTCGCTTCGTCTTCAATGTTCGGACGTACGATGTACATTAATTCGTATTTTCTCATCTGTTTACACCTCCTTATGGACTAGGCTCTCCTATATTAAGGGAGCAAGGAGCAAGTAATAAATTATTACTCACATCAATGAATTGTAACATATAGGTACTTTTCTTTCAAGTCGCAAACTTACAATTCATTTTATATAATGAACGTAACCTGTTTAATTCTTGAAAGGAGAACTTTTGTGCTACCGAATAAAGAACCTATTGTTATTGAATTAAATATAAAAAAATTAATGATCGACAATATTGTGATCACAGTTGGTCTTGTCATATTATTTATAGCCATTCAATATATTTGCTTTAAAGATTTTCACTTTTCTTTTTGGGCTATCATTGGTGGTACAGTACTGTTTGTAATTCTGTATGTAATTTTTATTATTTTGCATGAAGCTTTTCATTTACTTGGCTTTATGCTCTTTGGCAAAGTACCTTTGAAGTCTTTACAATATGGCATAAACTTAGAGCTAGGTGTTGCCTATGCAACTACTACAAAGCCTCTATATAATCACGCCATGAAACGGGCATTATTGCTGCCATTTTGGACGACTGGCGTTCTTCCTACTATTGCAGGGTTTTATTTTAATAATACCATTTTAATACTGGTAGGAGCCTTTTTAATAGCAGGTGCAGTAGGTGACTTTGCTATGTATAAGGAATTACGAAAATATCCTAATAACGCCTTAGTGCAAGATGACCCTAAATTACCGAAGCTTTATGTTTATATAGAAAATGACCGTTCACCAAGGCAAGATACATACGAAAATTAGACTCTGTCGTTCGTAAAAATGACAGAGCCTAGTCATAACTCTTAAGGAGTTAAAAAGCCATGCTGTGCAGCTGTATATAAATTTCTCCAAATGCGGTTTATTGGGGCAGTCTCTGTAATAGCATCCATGCCAAGATTACGTATTAATTTATTGGCAATCTCTATACAAGCAGCAGCAATCTCTTTACTCATTTGTGTAAATTGTGTTAGTTCTTCCTCTGTCAATGATTCATCTCGCTGATGCTTTTGCCAATATACCGACAAGGTTGTATAGAACTGCTTTTCAAATTGATTAAAATGCTTTTGTTGCTGCATGAGTAAAAATTGTAATGCTCCCATACGCTCAGCTCGATGGGCATCATGATTGCGTTGCTTGATTAAAATAAATGTTTCTTCTAAAAAATTTTCAGTTATCCCTAGACAAACGCTTAAAAAGGAAGCCTCTGCAAAGGTTGTAAATGGAAAGGTATGTACAGCATTCCCATAGCTATTTCTGATCTTACCTATTTGGAAAGTAGCCTCCTGAGGTACCCATACGTTGTTTACGCGAATAGTATGGCTTGCCGTCGCCTTCAAGCCCATTGCGCGCCAATCATTTAAAACTTCAACATCTTGACGGTCTAAGCAACAACTAATGATTTTTTCTGTTTTCACGCCATCTTGCTCTATCAAACAATTCATTGTAAAGGTTGTAGCATAGTCCGATCCACTACAATATTTCCATTGCCCTGTTACTACATAACCATCTTCTACTTTTACAGCTACACCCGTTGGATAACCACTACCTGCGATAACTGCATTTTTAGGGGTAAAGATTTTTTCGCACATTTCTTGGCTAAATGCTGGAATAAATGCATTACCTCCAGTCCCGATTGTCACAAGCCAACCAACATTCCCATCGAGGGCAGCTATTTGTTGAAACACTTTTATTCCCTCTACTAAATCTAGATTCTGACCTCCTAGTTCATTTGCAGTGAACAATTTGAACAATTTCTGTTCATACATAAACTCTAGGACATCCTGGGGTAATCTTTCTAGCTGCTCAAACTCTAGACCACGTTCTTTTAGTTCCATTACGTTCATTTGATGTCACTCCCATACACTAAAAATTCAGATAAAATAATAATTGAAAAAAGGCAATCACTAAGATTGCCCTCTGTTTGTCTTATACATTAAAGCGGAATAACATAATATCGCCATCTTGAACTTCATACTCTTTACCTTCAAGACGTACCTTACCAGCTTCCTTAGCCGCTGCTTGAGAACCTGCCTCTAAAAGATCATCATAAGCAACTGTTTCAGCACGAATGAAGCCTCGTTCAAAGTCTGTATGGATGATTCCTGCACATTGCGGTGCCTTCATCCCTTTACGGAACGTCCATGCACGAACTTCTTGTACACCAGCAGTGAAATACGTAGCTAAGCCTAATAAGTCATAAGAAGTACGGATGAGCTGATCTAAACCAGACTCTTTAATTCCTAATTCTTCTAAGAACATAGCCTTTTCCTCATCGTCTAGCTCTGAGATTTCTTCCTCGATTTTTGCACAAATTGTAATGACTTGAGCACCTTCAGCTGATGCATATTCACGGACCTTTTTGACATATTCATTATTGTCAGCATCCGCCACTTCATCTTCTGAAACGTTGGCAACATACAGCATTGGTTTAATTGTTAGCAAATGAAGACCTTTAATTACCTTTAGTTCATCATCTGAAAGCTCTGCAGCACGCGCTGGTTTACCGTTCTCTAACTGCTCTTTAATTTTTAAAAGTACTGGCTCTTCAATCATAGCCTCTTTGTCTTTTTGCTTGGCCATTTTGCTAACACGTTGGATACGTTTATCTACTGATTCTAAATCGGCTAGTGCTAGCTCTAGGTTAATAACCTCGATATCATCAATTGGATCCACCGCACCCGATACGTGTGTAATATTTTCGTCTACAAAACAACGTACAACTTGGCAAATGGCATCTACTTCACGGATATGCGCTAAAAATTTATTTCCTAGACCTTCACCTTTGGAAGCACCTTTTACAATCCCAGCGATATCTGTAAATTCAAATGCAGTTGGGACTGTTTTTTTAGGTACAACTAATTCTGTTAATTTATCTAAACGTGCGTCTGGTACTTCAACGATACCGACATTCGGATCAATCGTCGCGAATGGATAGTTTGCAGCCAATGCGCCCGCTTTTGTAATTGCGTTAAATAATGTTGATTTTCCAACGTTAGGTAAACCAACGATTCCAGCTGTTAATGCCATGAATGGACACAACCTTTCTATAATCAGTTCAAATTTTCTCTCATATAACCTTTTCTATTATATTGATTCACTTACAAAAAGTCTAATATGCCTGAAGTTAAGCCTCACTAGCAGAAAGTAAAACCTTTTTCATTTTTTTCTCAAATTCTCGACGTGGAATCATTACGCTATGTTGGCAACCTTCACATTTAATTCGAACATCGGCACCCATACGAATAATCTTCCATTTATTCGTACCACAAGGATGTTGCTTTTTCATTTCAACAATATCATTTAAACCATATTTCTTCTCTTCCACCCTACTCACTTCTCCCCTCACCTTTGTCATAGAACATCATTTTTGGATGAGCCATTGGTATACGATGTTCCTCAAAAAGCTTTGTCACATCTCGGCGAATACTACGAGCCACTCCATATTGTTGCTGCGGTAATGTTTCAGCAGTAATGCGGATCGTTACCTCTGTACCTTTGACATTTTGTACACCTAAAAACACTGGTGCCGCTATTAATTCTTTATGTTTTTCTGGTAAAGATTCTAAATACTGATTAATAACCGTTTCTGCTTTTTCAAAGTCCGCATCCGTGGTCATTTGTAAATCTATAAAAATTTTGGAGTTGTTTACAGAGTAATTGACGACCTCACCAATTGCACCATTAGGAATGATAAATTGCTCTCCAGTCCCCCCATTAATTTTCGTAGTACGTAAACCAATTTCTACAACTGTACCTTCTGCTCCATTAATTTTTATATAATCCCCTACACCAAACTGATCTTCAAAAATAATAAAGAAGCCCGTGATAACATCCTTCACTAAACTTTGGGCACCAAAACCGACAGCTAATCCTACAATCCCTGCCCCTGCTAAAAGACCCGCTACCTTTATATTTAAAGAAGATAGAATGCCAATAATTGCAGAGAAATAAACAACATAGGAAATCACACTTTGTAATAATCTCGAAATCGTACGTTGACGTCGCTCTGAATGATTTAATGGGGATCGCATACGGATTAAAAATAATTTTTTAATCAATTTTTTACCCATTCTTACAGCTATCCAGGATACTAGTAAAATTAGCATAATCTCAATAGAAGAATCTATGACACCTTCCCAAAGTTTGTCAGATGTGAGCTTTTCCCAGTATCTCTCCATTAATTTCTTATTCCATTCCATCGTTTCCACCTCTTGAATAACTTGCTAAAAATTTGCGTATACTGCATAAAAATTGAGCACTTCTAAAAATAAAAAGAAAGTGAGTTTTTTTATGAATACTATACCAAATTTGTTACTACCTTATTCCCTTCATCACGAAAGTAAAAATGCTGTTTGGCAATTAAGTACATTATTTTTAGAATATATACCGTTTCATCATGAACGACTAATTTTTTGCTGCATTGGCAGCGACCGTTGTACAGGTGATACGCTTGGACCGTTAACGGGTAGCTTTTTAAATAAGTCAGTTAGCTTCCCCTATGAAATTGTCGGTTCTTTAGAAGATCCGCTACATGCTCTAAATCTAGATTCTACTATTCAACAGCTACACAATCATACTACAAAACCATTCATTATTGCGATTGATGCCTGTCTTGGTAGTGAACAAAATGTCGGTCATATTTCCGTTCAAAGCGGTCCTATTTTTCCTGGGAAGGCTGTAAAAAAAGAATTACCCCCAATCGGTGACATTTCCATTAAAGGAATCGTCAATATTGGAGGTTTTATGGAAATGCTTGTTTTACAAAATACAAGGCTTCATATTTCTTATGCTATGGCTGAAAAGCTTTCAAGAGCATTATTACTGGCTGCCCACCGTTATTCATTGAAAAATGTAGAAGAAAGCAACCATAATACCAACAATGACGATACCTGGAAGCAAGTTAGCAGCCTTGATCTTAGTTAAACCAGCTATATTTAACCCTATTGCCATAATCATAACGCCGCCAACGGCTGTCATTTCGGTAATATACATTTGTAGCGCAGCATCAGGTATAAAAGAACTAATGACCCCTGCAAAAACTGCAATTAATCCTTGATAAATAAAAACAGGTATCGCCGAAAGCAATACACCTATACCTAATGTGGATGCTAGAATAATGGATGTAAAACCATCAATTATTCCTTTAGTAATCAATACATTATGATCATTACGAAGACCGCTATCAAGTGCACCAATAACAGCCATGGAGCCAACAACAAAGATTAATGAAGCTGTGACAAACCCTTCTGCAATGCTAATTTGATTTTGATCATTTCGTTTTGTACGAAATAATGACTCTACCCATTTGCCAAGGCGATTCATTTGCTTATCTAAATCTAACCACTCACCTACTACAGTACCCACCACTAAACTTACGATTAAGATAATAAAATTATCACTTTCAAATCCCATTTTTATCCCTAATAGTGCGACTGCTAAACCAATTATGGATAGGACAGTAGACTTCATAGATTCAGGAATATTTTTGAAAATCCGCCCCACTAATGCACCTGCTATAATTAGCACAGCATTAATCAATGCCCCTAGTATTACCACCCTTTTGCCTTCCTTCTCTCTAAAAAATAGAGAGCGCCTGTTTGCTTGGCGCTCTGATTAAATTATATAAATATCATTTATTCTTCTTGTACATTTAGGATTTCTAAGATGCGCTCTAAATCATCTTCAGAGTAAAATTCTATTTCAATTTTCCCTTTATTATTATTCTTTCTAATTTGAACATTTGTTCCAAAATAATCTCTTAATTGAGATTCTTTCGCCGCCACAAATATATCTTTTTTCTTGGGCGGAATTGTTTCACGTGAAACTTCCTCATTTAAGGATTGTACTAACATTTCAACTTGGCGAACATTTAAACCTTGCTTCATTACCTTCATAGCTACTTCAGAGATTCGTCTTTTATTTTTTAAGCCGAGTAATGCCCTGCCTTGTCCCATAGATAGTGTCCCATCATTCATAAAATTTCGGACATCTTCTGGTAAAGCAAGGAGACGAACATGGTTAGCTATATGTGGTCTACTTTTTCCTAAACGCTTTGATAGCTCTTCCTGTGTTAAATGTAAGTTTTCCATTAAGCTTTGGTAGGCCTCTGCTTCTTCAATGACTGTTAGATCCTCACGCTGAAGGTTCTCTAGAATAGCTAGTTCCATCATTTGTGCGTCTGATAATTCTTTAATGATTACAGGAATAACATCTAAACCTGCTAGTAAACACGCTCGATAACGACGTTCCCCTGCAACGATTTCAAATTTACGCCCCTTTTTCCGTACAGCAATTGGTTGCAAAATGCCATGCTCATTAATCGAATCTGCTAATTCTTGTAAAGCTTCTTCATCAAAAATTTTACGAGGCTGAAATGGGTTCGCAACAATTAAATCTAATTGAATTTCTTCCACTAGCCCACTTTGTTCTAATGACTCTCCTGGAAATAGTGCACCAATGCCCTTTCCTAAACCTTTAGCCATTTTTAATCACTTCCCTCGCCATCTCCAAATAAACTTCTGCACCTCTAGATCTTGCGTCATAAGTGATGATTGGTTGCCCATGACTAGGTGCTTCACTTAAACGCACGTTACGAGGAATTATTGTTTTATATACTTTATCTTGGAAATATTTTTTCACTTCATCTATAACTTGTAAGCCAAGGTTTGTTCTTGCATCTAGCATTGTTAGTAAAACACCATCAATATATAACTGTTGGTTCAAATGCTTTTGTACAAGACGAACAGTAGATAGCAATTGGCTTAGACCTTCCAATGCGTAATATTCGCATTGTACTGGAATAATCAATGCATCTGAAGCTGTTAAAGCATTAATTGTTAAAAGTCCTAAAGATGGTGGACAGTCAATAATTATATAATCGAAATCTTCTTTTACATTTTGTAATGCATGTTTCAAACGTACTTCCCTTGAAATAGTCGACACCAATTCAATTTCAGCGCCTGCAAGCGAAATTGTGGCTGGTACAATTGATAAATTATCTACATTTGTTTTTTGAATGACATTTTCAACATCTTCATCATCAATGAGCACATCATAAATACAACTTTGAATGTCTCCTTTATTAATACCAAGGCCACTTGTTGTATTCCCTTGCGGATCAGTATCAATAAGTAGCACTTTCTTACCTAAATAGGCTAGGCAAGCGCTCAAATTGACTGAAGTTGTTGTTTTTCCTACGCCACCCTTTTGATTGGCGATTGCTATAATTCTACCCATTTAAAAGCACCTGCTTTCATTTATCAACGTTTACTTTGACAAATCATTTGTAAAATCAATGTATTTAACCCGCTATCTAACTTTCATTCTATCAAAAAAACAGTTAGAAGTTGTATAAAATATTAAGAATATATACAAAAAAGGAGACACCTCATTCAACTTTCTGAGATATCTCCTTTTTACAGTGAGAGAAAAGTTACTAATAAATTATTCCGAGATAATTTATTACACCTTTTTCTTTTTAGGTATCTTCACCGTAATTTGATAATATTCTTCTGTATCTTCTTCTTCCGTATTTACCGTAATACCACTTTTCGTTACCATCGTTAATGATTGCTTAATAGTATTTAAGGCTATACGGACATCTTTACTAATGGCTTTGCGCTTCGGCCTTGCTTTCTTTGGTACCGACTCCTCCTGCTCGTCTGTTACCGGATGCAAGATGACCTGAATCTGTTCCTCTAACTGGCGAACATTCCAATCATTATCAACTGTTTGTTGTAAAATTTCTAGTTGTAATGGTTGATCTTTAATAGCAATTAATGCACGTGCATGTCGCTCAGAGATCTTGCGCTGTAATATGGCTTGTTGCACTTCATCTGGAAGCCTTAATAAACGTAATTTATTGGCTACAGTGGATTGTCCTTTTCCAAGTCTTTGGGCAAGAGCTTCTTGTGTGAGCTCATGTAGCTCCAACAATTTTTGATAGGCTACCGCTTCTTCAATTGCAGTTAATTCCTCACGCTGTAAGTTCTCTATTAACGCAATAGAAGCTGTCTCCTTATCGGTTAAATTACGTACAATAGCAGGAACCTCTGTCCATTGTAGCTTTTTCATAGCTCGATAACGACGCTCACCGGCAATGATTTCATATTGATTTTCTGATGTTTTACGTACAACAATTGGCTGAATCACACCATGCGTATGAATGGTTCTTGATAATTCTTCAATTTTTTCATCATCAAAAATAGTACGTGGCTGAAAACGGTTAGGTACAATTTCATCAATAGGCAATTTTATGACTTCTTCTGCTGTTTGAACCGCCTCTGCTTGTTCTACTTCATTTTTCACAATAGGCTCTGTTTTACTTCCGCCTCCAAAAAAACGTGAAAAAGGACTTTTCATCCAAGTGGCACCACCTTTAAGTAACTATCTTGCTCTGTCTCATTCTATTATTATTTATTATATTTCCTCAAATGTATATAGTTCATAGATGACTTTTGCGTGAACCATCCATAACTAGTATGTATGCTCAAAATAGAAAAAATATATTCTACTTTGAGAAAGTTTCACATGAAACACTAATTATTGAATTGGTGTTTTATTTGGTACACCTGGCTTACGCGGGTATTTTTTCGGTGTTCCTTTTATTTTATCAAATATATATAAAGTGCGGTCACTTTCTTCCACAGGTAGCTTGAAAGAATATTCTTCTTTCAGTTTAACACCTAATGTTGTTAATGCTTTTTTAGCATCTTTTAATTCTTCTGCACCTGCAGCTGCTTTTAAGGCAACAAAATAGCCATCTTGTTTTGCTAATGGCACACATAGCTCCGATAAAACAGATAAACGAGCTACTGCACGTGCTGTCACCACATCATATTGTTCACGATATTTTAAATTTTGACCAAACTCTTCTGCACGGGCATGCACAAAATTCATATTTTCTAATTGTAACTCATCACTTAAATGGTTTAAAAATGTAATTCTTTTATTTAAGGAGTCGACAATTGTGACATGTAAATGTGGGAAACAGATTTTTATTGGGATACTGGGGAAACCAGCACCTGCTCCTACATCACAAACAGTTATTACTTTTGAAAAATCAAAATAAAATGAGGCACTGATTGAGTCAAAGAAATGTTTTAAATAAACACCTTCAAAATCTGTAATAGCAGTCAGGTTCATCTTTTCATTCCACTCGACTAGTAATTCAAAGTATTTTTTAAATTGAGCAATTTGCTTTTCGGAAAGCTCGATGCCCTTTTTTTTAAGTGCCTCAATAAATTGTTGTTCGTTCATGTAAAGTCTCCTTTATTAATCTAGCCATACTAGTATATCTTAACAAAAGTATTGCTTTAAAAATAGGAAGCGGGCACAATGGTATGCCCGCCCCTTATTCACTTTACTGTTCTTATTAACCGCTTATTTTCGCGATTTTACCTTGTTCAATGTAAACTAGCAGAATAGAAATATCTGCTGGGTTCACACCAGAAATACGAGAGGCTTGTGCAATGGAAAGCGGTGTAACTTGTTTTAATTTTTGACGCGCTTCTGTCGCTAAACCAGAAATCGCATCATAATCAATGTTTTCAGGGATTTTTTTATTTTCCATTTTATGCAGCTTCTCTACTTGTAGCAATGCCTTTTCGATATAGCCTTCATATTTAAGCTGAATTTCAATTTGCTCTTTTATTTCTTCTGTAAATTCAATATCTGCCGGGATTAATGAGGAAATCATCTCATAATGCATTTCTGGGCGTTTTAGTAAATCAGCGCCCCGAATTCCATCTTTTAATTCACTACCTCCAGCAGAACGAATAACAACTTGTGTAGCTTCATTCGGTTTAATAATTATTTCACGAAGACGTGCAATTTCATTGTCAATCAATGCTTTTTTCTCAACGAATTTTTCATATCGTTCTTGTGGAACCATGCCGATTTTATAGGCTAACTCTAATAATCGTAAATCAGCGTTATCATGACGTAACAATAAGCGATACTCTGCACGAGATGTTAGTAAACGATAAGGCTCGTTTGTTCCTTTTGTCACAAGATCATCGATGAGTACCCCAATATAGGCATCCGAACGACTAAGGATTAATTCCTCTTTACCAAGTACATTAGCTGCAGCATTCATTCCTGCCATTAATCCTTGGGCAGCCGCTTCCTCATAGCCCGATGTACCATTAATTTGGCCAGCTGTATATAAGCCTTTAATGCGCTTTGTTTCTAGTGTTGGCCACAATTGTGTAGGTACAATTGAATCATATTCAATGGCATAGCCAGCACGCATCATTTCTGCGTTCTCTAAGCCTGGGATTGATTTTAGTAAACGTGTTTGAACATGCTCTGGTAGGCTTGTTGATAAACCTTGAACATAAACCTCACGTGTATTACGTCCTTCTGGCTCTAAGAAAATTTGATGTCTCGGCTTATCGTTGAAGCGTACTACTTTATCTTCAATTGAAGGGCAGTAGCGTGGACCTGTCCCTTTAATCATCCCAGAATACATCGGTGAAAGATGTAAATTCGCCTCAATTATTTCATGTGTTTCAGGGCTTGTATACGTTAACCAGCAAGGTAGTTGGTCCATAATGAATTCCGTTGTTTCAAAACTAAATGCACGAGGAACTTCATCTCCTGGTTGAATTTCAGTTTTATCATAATCAATTGTACGATTATTAACACGTGGTGGTGTACCTGTTTTAAATCTAACAAGGTCAAAACCAAGCTCTTTTAAATTATCAGCTAAGCGAATTGACGGTTGTTGGTTATTAGGACCACTTGAATATTTTATATCCCCAATAATAATTTCACCGCGTAGGAAGGTACCTGTTGTGACAACTACTGTTTTGGCACGATAAATAGCACCGATTTGTGTAATAACCCCTGTTACTTCCCCATCCTCAATGATAAGTTCTTCTACCATTCCTTGATGGATTGTTAAGTTTTCGGTTTCCTCTAATATGCGTTTCATCTCTTGTTGATACAAAACTTTGTCAGCTTGCGCACGTAATGCACGTACAGCTGGGCCTTTTCCTGTATTTAACATTCGCATTTGAATATGTGTTTTATCTATAACTTTCCCCATGACGCCACCTAAAGCGTCTATTTCACGTACGACGATTCCTTTGGCAGGACCACCAATGGATGGATTACATGGCATAAATGCAATCATATCTAAGTTGATCGTTAACATCAGTGTGTTAGCACCCATTTTAGCCGCAGCATGTGCAGCTTCTGAACCTGCATGACCTGCGCCAATGACGATCACATCAAACGTGCCTGCCTCATATTTTGTTGGCATGCTCGTATCTTCCTTTCTTTCTTAAAGTTATTTTCCTAAACAAAACTGAGAAAATAGCTGGTTGATTAGGCTTTCTTGCACAGTGTCACCTATAATCTCACCAAGTAATTCCCAAGTTCTTGTGACATCAATTTGTACCATATCAACTGGAACTCCAGCTTGAGCAGCCGCTATTGCATCCTCAACTGTTGCCTGTGCTTGATGCAATAGTGCAATATGTCTTGCATTTGAAACATATGTTAAATCGCCCGCTTCAAGTTGCCCTTCAAAGAACAATGCAGCTATCGCTTCTTCTAGCTCTGTAACACCCTCCTCCTGTAAGAGAGAAGTTGTTACAATGCGATGTTTACCTGCTAGCTCTTTGACACGCGCTAAATTAATTTTTTGCGGTAGATCTGTTTTATTGATAATAACGATGTAGTCCATCGCCTCAATAGTTTCGAATAAACGCTCGTCCTCAGCAGTTAACTCATCTGCATAGTTTAATACAAATAATATTAAGTCTGCACCTCGAAGCGCTTCTCTCGAACGTTCTACGCCAATTCGTTCAACAATGTCTTCTGTCTCACGAATACCCGCTGTATCCACTAAACGAAGTGGAACACCGCGTACATTGACGTACTCTTCTATAATATCACGAGTAGTACCAGCAATATCTGTCACTATGGCCTTATTTTCCTGTACCAAGCTATTTAAAAGAGAAGATTTCCCTACATTTGGACGCCCCAAAATAACAGTCGATAAACCCTCTCGTAATATTTTCCCTTGAGAAGATGTTTGAAGAAGTTTAATAATTTCATCTCGTACCCATGTACATTTTTCTACTAAAACAGGTACAGTCATCTCTTCTACATCATCATACTCTGGATAATCTATATTAACCTCTACTTGCGCTAATGTCTCTAGTAAAGCTTGGCGCAAGTCACCAATAAGTCTTGATAATTTTCCATCCATCTGACCTAAGGCAACATTCATTGCTCGGTCTGTTTTGGCTCTTATCAAATCCATTACTGCTTCAGCCTGAGATAAATCAATACGCCCATTTAAAAACGCACGTTTAGTAAATTCACCTGGCTCTGCTAGTCTTGCTCCATTCGTTAATGCTAGTTGTAAAACACGATTAACTGAAACTAATCCACCGTGACAATTTATTTCAACTACGTCCTCGCGTGTGAAAGTTTTTGGACCACGCATTAATGATAGCATTACTTCCTCTACTACCTCTTTTGTTTTAGGATCCACTAAATGACCATAATGAATAGTGTGCGAATCCTTTGTCGTTAAACTTTTTCCACCTGGTGATTTAAATATTTTATCTGCAATCGCCACTGCTTCGTCCCCACTTAAACGAACGATGGCTATGGCACCTTCACCCATAGGTGTGGATATCGCAGCAATTGTATCAAACTCCATTTAATGACCTCCTTAACGTTATCCACATGTGGATAATCGAAACCGACCAATACTTACTAACACCTTAGACTAACATATTTTCAACAAAATCTAAAGTAAGGATCATTTCCAAATGTGGATAACAACCATTTTTTTATAGGACTGAATTTCGACAAAAATACTTATTCTTTGTCTCATAAAAAAAGGTCACTTTATCGCGAGGGATAAAATGACCTTTAAAACTATAGTGTCTGTATGTTTTTGAAAATAATCTAATTGTTTTTGACAGGCTCAATGACTAAATAACGATTAGGTTCTGAGCCTTCTGAATACGTCTCAAGATCAAGACGATTAGCTAATTGATTATGAATTATTTTTCTTTCGTATGACGGCATTGGTTCAAATGCCACACGTTGATTTGAACGTAATGCTTTATCCGCCATTCGATCAGCAAGTAACTCTAAAGCTACTTGTCGACGTTCGCGATAGTTTTCCACATCTAATTTCACCATTAAGAACTGCTTAGCGCTTTTATTGAGCACTAGCTGCGTTAATTGCTGTAAGGAATTTAATGTTTGACCACGTTTCCCGATAAGTAGAGCAGCTTTCTCACTTTTCAGCTGAAAATAAACGTATTTCCCTTCACGTGTCGTAGTTATTTCAAGATCATCAATATCCAATTGCTCAGCAATCGTTACTAAATAAGCTTTTGCCTCCTCAATTGGGTTTGCTGAATCTTCTTCCTCATTTTGTTCGTTTACAACTTTTTGAACAGCTTCGATTTCATTTGGTTGATCAGAAACTTGTGAACTGATTGTTTCAACATCATCTACTGCTAATTGTTTGTCTAATTGAGTCGTTATTTGCGATTCGGCTTCTTCACTTTCAATTACCGGAATCTGAACTTCCTTTACAGTTACACGAACTTCTGCGGAACGTGCACCAAAACCTAAAAATCCTTTTTTACCTTCTTGTAAAACTTCAACATCTACTTGTTCACGGGTTTTGCCAAGTTTCTGTAACGCCAATGAGATCGCTTCTTTTGTTGTTGCGCCTATTTGCGTAAGTTGTTTCACTTTTTAGCCCCTCCATTTTGAGCAGGTTGTGTTTTATCTTTATTCCAAGGCTTATAAATATACAGGTTTTGGAAAATCGAAATAATGTTCCCGATTACCCAATATAGTGATAATGCAGCTGGTAAGGCCATACCAAAAGCAATGATCATGAATGGCATAATATACATCATAATTTTCATTTGAGGATTATCCATTGCTGGTCCTGTACGTAATACGATAAATTGCATTAAACCTGCTGTAATTGCTAATGCAGGTGCAGGATCCGCTAGAGGGAAGATAAAGAAATTCCCTAAATCAAATGTAGATGTAGCATTCATACGGCTAATTGCATGATAGAAACCAATTAAAATTGGCATTTGAATGATTACTGGTAAACACCCTGCAAGTGGGTTTACACCTGATTCACTCATCAGCTTCATCATTTCTTGCTGATATTGTTGTTGTGTCTGAGCATCCTTAGAAGCATACTTCTTTTGCAGTTCCTTCAATTTTGGCTGAATTTCTTGCATCTTTTTAGAACTCTTTGTTTGTTTAATCATTAGTGGCAAAATTGCTAAACGAATAATAATCGTTACGGCAATGATCCCCCATGCGTACGTGCCAAGTAGCTCAGCAAAGTATTTTATCGCTGATACCAACGGCCAAACAATGAATTCATTCCAGAAGCCAGTGCTGTCTTTGGAAATTGGTTCATTGAATTCTGTACAACCAGATAGTAGTAGAGCTACTGATACTAGTGACAAAATTACCCAATGTTGTTTTTTCAACCTTCTTCCCCCTACAATTACTATTCACTTTTTCTAAATCTATATGCATCTTCTTTATTCACTGACTGACAGTTTCCTGCCCTAAAATCTGTGACATCTGACAGCAGCTTTATCTCAGCTTAAACAAAGATAAAGTTATCAGCTATTTTATCATGCCTATAACGTTTCACTCTACTAAATATTCTCACAATATACACTTATTCCTGAGTTTTGTGGCGAATTTAACATATTTTTAAGTGAAATCTAACGTTAAAAATACCCCTATACGTATACTTCCCTAGGTTATGGTATGCAATCTCACTCTCATTCTTAAAGCTAATAATACAGGCGCATTTTACCACTCGGTTGCATACATTACACTTTCTTCAATACCTTTGCGATTTTTAGTACATGTTGCAAACTTTGTTTCACTTCATGAAAATCCATAGTGGCCGCCGGTTGTCTGGCGATAATAACATAATCCATATTCGTCTTTAGATCATCCTTTAAGTCAAGAATACTATGTCGAATATAGCGTTTTATTTGGTTGCGTTTTACCGCATTCCCAAGCTTTTTACTAACCGATAAACCTACACGAAATTCTGTTTGTTCCTCTTTTGATAAAAAGTAAACAACAAACTGACGATTAGCGAAAGATTTACCTTTTTTAAACACCTTTTGAAAATCATCATTCTTCTTCACTCTTTGGCGTTTTTTCATTTCTTTCACCTGCTAATAGATAATATCTTTTGATCCTCATTTCTAGGTTTACCAAAAATAAAGAAAAAAAAGACCACTGATGTGGCTCAGTGGACTTATTTTATGCTGATAAAACTTTTCTTCCTTTACGACGACGAGCAGCAAGAACTTTGCGACCGTTTTTTGTGCTCATACGTGCGCGGAAACCGTGAACTTTACTGTGTTTACGTTTCTTTGGTTGATAAGTACGTTTCATTTATATAGACACCTCCTGATATATGAGTTGAATTTTTCAACATACAGACTCGAATATTATATAAAGTAACTAGTTATTTTGTCAATGTATTTCACAAATTTCTTTTAGGTAGTCATTCTATGTATCTAAATGAATCTACTTCATCTTCCCCCAATGACCATTCCAATACTCCGAAAAAAACAATATTACTAACTTTTTTTAAAAATATTTATCCACAGAATACTTGTTTTTTTTGCACAGAGTTGTGTATAGTGTTTTTTGCATATTTTTTTATCCACAACATTTATCTACAGCTTTTTCACATACGCAGTGCTTGTGGACAACTCTAAAGTGCATAACTACAAGCTATGTGGATAAGTTTCATAAACTATTGAAATAGCTTTGTTTTTCTGATACGATTACTGTGCTTCACTTTGTTGAAAACTGAAATGAACATTTTAATTATCCACAACTGTTAATATGCTGTGGATAATTTTTATCACAGCCTTTGGTTAACTTTTATCCACAACTTGTGATTATGTGGACGAGTTGTAAAATGAACGTATTTGCCATTTCTATAAATGCAATTTTTTTTTATGTATTGAACACTGTAAAGGAGATTAGTAGCTTGGAACATTTAGAAGAATTATGGAATAATGTCCTGGCTCAAGTTGAACAAAAAATTTCTAAACCAAGCTTCGAAACGTGGCTAAAGTCTACCAAATTACTGTCCTACAATGGCAGTGGTTCAACTGTGACAATTGCTGCGCCAAATTCGTTTGCTCGAGATTGGCTTGAGAATCATTATATTCATTTGATTACAGGTATATTAACGGAGCTTACAGGCGAAGACTTGCTTATTAAATTTGTTGTTCAAAAAAACCAGGATTCGGACGATTTTGATTTGCCGGCGCCGATTATCCAAGCAAAGAATAACGATCACCATGATATTTCACCGGGGATGCTAAACCCGAAGTATACTTTTGATACGTTTGTTATTGGCTCTGGTAACCGCTTTGCACATGCTGCCTCTCTAGCAGTTGCTGAAGCACCTGCAAAGGCTTATAACCCTTTCTTCATTTATGGGGGAGTTGGGCTTGGTAAGACGCACTTAATGCATGCCATTGGTCATTATGTTTTAGAGCATAATCCGAATGCAAAAGTAGTCTATTTATCATCTGAGAAATTTACAAATGAATTTATTAACTCTATTCGTGATAACAAAGCACTTGATTTTCGCAATAAGTACCGCAATGTGGATGTACTGCTAATTGATGATATTCAATTCCTTGCTGGAAAAGAATCAACTCAAGAAGAATTTTTCCACACGTTTAATACTTTACATGAAGAATCCAAGCAAATTGTTATATCAAGTGACCGACCTCCAAAGGAAATTCCAACATTAGAGGATCGGCTACGTTCACGTTTTGAATGGGGATTAATAACGGATATTGCACCTCCTGATTTGGAAACACGTATTGCTATTCTGCGTAAAAAAGCAAAAGCAGATGGTTTAGAGGTACCCAATGAGGTGATGCTCTATATTGCGAACCAGATTGACTCCAATATTAGGGAGCTTGAAGGTGCGCTTATTCGCGTCGTTGCCTATTCATCACTCGTAAACAAAGATATTAATGCCACACTTGCTGCAGAGGCACTAAAGGATATCATTCCTAATTCAAAGCCACGAACTGTGACAATATTAGACATTCAAAATGCTGTTGGTGAGCATTTTAGTATACGTTTAGAAGATTTTGTGGCGAAAAAGCGTACAAAGCTAATTGCTTTTCCTCGCCAAATTGCCATGTATTTATCACGCGAATTAACAGATTTTTCGCTGCCGAAAATTGGCGAAGAATTTGGGGGACGTGATCATACAACTGTGATTCATGCTCACGAAAAAATATCTTCTTTGTTGAAAAATGACGTCCAGCTTCAACAAGATGTTAAACAAATTCGTAGCATGCTAGGGAAGTAATTACTGTGGACAATCCTACTATTTAAACACAAACTTATACACAGTCTATCTACATGTGGATAGACTGATTTTATTCATAAAAAGGCACTTATCCACAAATCCACAGAGCCTATTACTATATCTTTTTTATTTTATATAAATAAATAATATAAATATGTGAGGGAAAACGAATGAAATTTGATATTTTACGTGACCGTTTATTAGAGGGTTTAAATGATGTCATGAAAGCAGTAAGTTCTAAAACAACTATCCCGATTTTAACAGGGATTAAAATTGATGTAACAGAAGAAGGTATTCGCTTAACAGGTAGTGATGCAGATATTACAATCCAAACATTTATCCCTGTTGAGGAAGATGGACAACAGATTATTCACATTGCAGAAACAGGATCAATAGTTGTACAAGCTCGTATGTTTAATGAAATTGTACGTAAATTACCAACAAATGATGTTGAAATCCATGTAACACCTGGTTTCCAAACTCATATTCGCTCTGGTAAATCTGAGTTCCATTTAATTGGCTCTGATGCAGCTGAATACCCATTATTACCAGAATTAACGGAAGATCAAAAATTTACTATTCCTGCTGATCTTCTAAAAACAATTATTCGTGAAACAGTGTTTGCAGTTGCCACTTCAGAAAGTAGACCGGTGTTGACAGGTGTAAACTGGCAGATTAAAAACGAAACATTAATCTGTGTTGCAACAGATAGTCACCGTTTAGCTAGACGTAAGGTACAACTGGAAAATTTACCAGAAGTTGAGCATAGTGTTGTTATCCCAGGAAAAAGTTTAAATGAGTTAAATAAAGTACTAGAGGATTCTACAAATCTTGTCCAAATTGTTATTACAAGTCAGCAAGTATTATTTAAAACAGGAGATGTTTTATTCTTCTCTCGTTTGTTAGAAGGAAATTACCCAGACACTACTCGCTTAATTCCGGAAGAATATCAAACTAATGTAACGATTAACGGCAAATCTTTATTGCAAGCTATTGACCGTGCCTCACTAGTAGCAAGAGGAGACCGTAATAATGTTGTCCGTTTTGAAATATTAGGCCACCAAGCAGTTGAAGTTTCTTCTAATTCACCTGAAATCGGTAAAGTACAAGAGGAAATTCCTGTTGAGTCATTAGAAGGGGAAGGTCTGAAAATTTCTTTTAGTGCCAAATATATGATGGAGGCATTGAAGGCAATCGACGGCCAAGATGTAGTTATTCAATTTACAGGCGCAATGAGACCGTTTATTTTACGCTCGGTTCATGACGATGCAATTTTACAATTAATTTTACCTGTACGTACTTACTAAAAATTTAAGATCTGTTAGGATAGTCGCAATTTGCGGCTATCTTTTTTACTTATGGGGAAATTTTAGGTATGATAGAGAGATAGTCAGTCTGTATTTGGAGGGGAACACACTATGCAGGACATTAAAATCGATGAGGAGTTCATCACGTTAGGGCAGCTATTAAAAATATCTGATGCCATTAGTTCAGGTGGAATGGCGAAGTGGTTTTTACAGGAAAATGCTGTATATGTCAATGGAGAAGTAGACGATCGTCGAGGTCGAAAATTACGTAACGGAGATGTTATAAATATACCAGGATGTGGTCGTTTTCAGATCGTAGGACCAACTGGGCAATAAACTATGCATATTGAACAAATAAAACTTACAAATTACCGTAATTATGATGCCTTAGCTTTAAACTTCTCTCCAAAAATTAATGTTTTCATTGGTGAAAATGCTCAAGGAAAAACAAATGTTATGGAGTCTATTTACGTATTAGCAATGGCTAAATCCCATCGAACAACGAACGATAAAGAATTGATACGTTGGGATTCAGACTATGGTAAAATAGAAGGGGCCGTTCAAAAAAGACATGGTATTTTACCGATTGAGCTTACGATTACAAAGAAGGGTAAAAAGGGCAAGATAAATCATATAGAGCAAAGTCGCCTTAGTCATTATATTGGCCAAATGAACGTCGTAATGTTTGCACCAGAGGATTTAAACGTTGTAAAGGGTAGTCCGCAAATACGCCGACGTTTTATTGATATGGAGATTGGGCAAATTTCGCCTGTCTATTTACATGATTTATTAACCTTTCAAAAAGTTTTAAAACAACGTAACCATTTCTTAAAGATGAACCAGGGCAAGTCCATGTCAAATGATGTGATGTATGAGGTTTATAATGAACAATATATTCATGCAGCTACCCAAATTATTCGTAAAAGATTTCAATTTATGGATTTATTGCAGGAGTGGGCTGAACCTATACATGCAGGTATATCACAAGGGAAGGAAACGCTCGTTATAAAATATCGTACGGTAGCTGGAATAGAAAAAGAACATTCTTCTAGCGAAATTGAAAATACTTTACATCAAAAATTGATGGAAGCAAGAGAACGCGAATTTGACAGAGGTGTGACGTTAGTAGGTCCACATCGTGATGATTTGCAGTTTTTAGTAAATGGCTATGATGTGCAAACATATGGCTCGCAAGGACAGCAGCGTACAACCGCATTGTCTTTAAAACTTGCTGAAATTGAATTAATTAAACAAGAAACAAATGAAACACCCATACTACTTTTAGATGATGTCTTGTCGGAACTTGATGATTATCGTCAATCGCATTTATTAAATACCATTCAAGGTGAAGTGCAAACCTTTGTCACAACTACAAGTGTTGAAGGAATTCATCATGAAACAATGGAGCAGGCTCAACTGTTCCACGTGAAACAAGGTGCGATAGAAAAAAGTTAGCCAGGGTAGTTTTTTAGATTACAAAAGAATGGTAATAGTCAGCTCGGTTGACTGTTCATTCATTTACACACAATGATGTTATGAAGGAGTAGATGAAAGCCGTGGCTATAGAGAACGAAGGTTTACAAAACCAAGCTTATGAGGCCGATCAGATACAGGTATTAGAAGGTTTAGAGGCAGTACGTAAAAGACCAGGGATGTATATCGGTTCAACAAGCTCAAAAGGGTTACACCACTTAGTATGGGAAATCGTTGATAATAGTATCGATGAAGCTCTAGCAGGATTTTGTACTGATATACAAGTAACAATTGAAAAAGAAAACTGGATTCGCGTAGAAGATAACGGTCGTGGTATTCCGGTCAGCATTCAAGAAAAGATGGGTAAGCCTGCTGTTGAAGTTATCATGACAGTTTTACATGCTGGTGGTAAATTTGGCGGTGGAGGCTACAAAGTTTCAGGTGGTCTACATGGAGTAGGGGCATCCGTTGTTAATGCTCTTTCTGCTGAAACAATTGTGCAAGTTCACCGCGAAGGTCATATTCATGAAATCAAATTCCAACGTGGAAAAACGATACAAGAGCTAAAAATTATTGGTGATACAGACCGTAATGGAACAACAACACGTTTTAAAGCGGACCCAGAAATTTTTAAAGAAACTACTGTTTATGAGTATGATATTTTAGCTCATCGTATTCGTGAATTGGCTTATTTAAATCGTGGAATCAAGATTACCATTGCCGATGAACGTGAAGGTGAGGAGCGTTCAACTACATATCACTATGAAGGTGGTATTCGTTCATATGTTGAGCACCTAAATCAATCTAAAGAGCCGATTCATGATCCGATTGATGTACTTGGAGAAAAAGATGGTATCTCGGTTGAGATTGCTATGCAATATAATGCCGGATTCTCTTCTAATATATTTTCATTTGCTAATAACATTAATACGTATGAAGGTGGTACACATGAGTCTGGTTTTAAAACAGCTCTTACACGCGTCATTAATGATTACGCACGAAAAGGTGGATTATTGAAAGAAGCTGATGCCAATTTGACAGGTGAGGATGTGCGCGAAGGCTTAACAGCTATTGTTTCTATTAAACATCCAGATCCTCAATTTGAGGGGCAAACAAAAACAAAGTTAGGGAACTCGGAAGTAAGTCAAATTACTAACGCTTTATTCTCGGATGGCTTTGAACGTTTTATGTTGGAAAATCCAACTGTTGCTCGCAAAGTTGTGGAAAAAGGTTTAATGGCAGCTCGTGCTCGTGTCGCAGCCAAAAAGGCCCGTGAATTTACTCGTCGTAAAAATGCACTTGAAGTGTCAAGTTTGCCTGGTAAATTGGCTGACTGTTCTTCAACGAATCCAGCTGATTGTGAAATCTATATTGTTGAGGGTGATTCTGCGGGAGGATCAGCTAAATCAGGACGTGATCGTCACTTCCAAGCAATATTGCCTTTACGTGGGAAAATTCTCAATGTTGAAAAGGCACGCTTAGATAAGATTTTATCGAACGCAGAAATCCGTGCCATGATTACAGCATTCGGTACTGGTATTGGAGAAGAGTTCAATTTAGAAAAGGCCCGTTATCATAAAATTATTATTATGACAGATGCCGATGTTGATGGTGCACATATTCGTACATTGCTTTTAACATTCTTCTTCCGTTTCCTTCGTCCACTTATAGAGGCAGGCTATATTTACATTGCGCAGCCACCACTTTATCAAGTGAAACAAGGTAAGCATGTTGAATATTGCTATGATGATGAAACATTAAAAGAAATTTTAGAACGACTACCAAAAATGCCAAAACCGAATGTACAACGTTATAAAGGTCTTGGTGAAATGAATGCTGAACAACTTTGGGATACTACAATGGATCCAGAGCACCGTACATTATTACAAGTAGAATTAGATGATGCAATTAAGGCTAACCAAGCATTTGAGCGTTTAATGGGCGATGAAGTTGAACCTCGTCGTCAATTTATTGAGGAAAATGCCGTTTACGCTAATTTAGATATCTAATTTTTCTTGAGAGGAGGTCTACACTTTGTCAGAACAAGAACGCTCCGGTGTTAAAGGAATTAATATTACAGAAGAAATTGAAACATCCTTTCTTGATTATGCAATGAGTGTAATTGTTTCACGTGCATTACCTGATGTACGTGATGGATTAAAACCAGTACATCGTCGTATTTTATATGGGATGCAGGAGTTAGGAAATACAGCAGATAAACCTTACAAAAAATCAGCACGTATTGTTGGTGATGTTATGGGTAAGTACCATCCACATGGTGACTCTTCCATTTATGATGCTATGGTACGTATGGCACAAGATTTTAGCTATCGTTATATGCTTGTTGACGGTCATGGGAACTTTGGTTCTGTTGATGGTGATGGAGCGGCAGCTATGCGTTATACAGAATCACGTATGTCTAAAATTGCGATGGAAATGCTACGTGATATCAATAAAGACACAATTGATTATACAGATAACTATGATGGCTCCGAAAAAGAACCGATTGTTTTACCAAGTCGTTATCCAAACTTATTAGTAAACGGTGCTGCAGGGATTGCCGTTGGTATGGCCACAAATATTCCTCCTCACCATTTGGGAGAAACGATTGATGCGGTTATAGCACTTTCTGAAAACCCAGCGATTACTACAGAGGAATTGATGGAAATCATCCCTGGCCCAGATTTCCCTACTGGCGGATTAATTTTAGGCCGTAGTGGGATTCGTAGAGCCTATGAATCTGGCCGTGGTTCTATTATTATTCGTGCGAAGGTGGAAATTGAGCAAAAGGCGAATGGTAAGGAAACTATCCTTGTTCATGAATTACCATACCAAGTAAATAAGGCTAAGCTGATTGAAAAAATAGCAGAGCTTGTGCGTGATAAAAAAATCGATGGTATTACGAATTTACGTGATGAGTCAGACCGTCGTGGTATGCGGGTAGTTATCGAGGTACGAAAAGATGCAAATGCAAATGTAGTGTTAAATAATCTATACAAACAAACAGCTATGCAATCAAGCTTTGGTATCAATATGCTGTCATTAGTAAATGGTCAGCCAAAGGTATTGGGCTTAAAAGAAATGCTATACCATTATTTAGAGCACCAAAAAGTTATTATTCGTCGTCGTACTGAATTCGATCTTCGAAAAGCAGAAGACCGTGCACATATTTTAGAAGGCTTACGAATTGCATTAGATCATATTGATGAAATAATTGCGATTATTCGTGGTTCACGTAGTGGTGAAGAAGCGAAGCCTCAATTAATGGAGCGTTTTAATTTATCAGAACGACAAGCTCAAGCAATTTTAGATATGCGTTTAGTTCGTTTAAGTGGCTTAGAGCGTGAAAAAATAGAAGCTGAATATCAAGAGCTTCAGGTTCTAATAGCTGAATTAAAGGCAATTTTAGCGGACGAAGCTAAAATTGTTGATATCATTCGTACTGAAATTTTAGAGCTGAAAGACCGCTATAGTGATATACGCCGTACTGAAATTACTTCTGGCGGTATTGAAATGATTGAAGATGAGGATCTAATTCCTGTTGAAAATTCAGTCGTTACTTTAACGCATAACGGCTATATTAAACGTTTAGCTGCGAATACATATCGTAGTCAGAAACGCGGTGGTCGTGGAGTTCAGGGAATGGGTACAAATGAAGATGACTTTGTAGAGCATCTTATGAATACCTCTACGCATGATACAATTCTATTCTTTACTTCCAAAGGTAAAGTATTTAGAGCGAAAGGTTACGAAATTCCAGAGTATGGTCGTACAGCTAAAGGGCTACCGATTGTTAACTTGCTCAATATCGATAAAGGTGAGAAAGTAACAGCGATGATTCGTGTTGGATCATTTGATGAAGATGCGTACTTTATCTTTACAACTAAAACGGGTATTACGAAACGTACACCTGTATCACAATTTGCCAACATTCGTACGAATGGTTTAATAGCTATCAGTTTACGAGAAGATGATGATCTTATTTCTGTTCGTTTAACAGATGGGGATAAGCAAATTATCATCGGTACACGTGATGGTATGCTTGTTCGTTTCCAGGAAGATGATATTCGTTCTATGGGACGTACAGCTGGTGGTGTACGAGGTATTAAACTTCGTGATGGTGACGAAGTAGTAGGTATGGAGATTGTTGAACCAGGACAAGAAATTTTAGTAGTTACTGAAAAAGGTTATGGTAAACGTACTTCTGAAGATGATTATCGTTTACAAAGCCGTGGTGGCGTTGGATTAAAAACAATGCAAATTACTGATAAAAATGGTCCGATGGTGGCTGTGAAAACAGTTGATGGTTCAGAGGATCTTATGCTTATAACTATTAACGGTATGCTTATTCGTATGGATGTTAATGATATTTCATTAATTGGGCGCAGCACACAGGGTGTTCGTTTAATTCGCTTAGGTGATGAAGAATTGGTTGCAACTGTGGCTAAGGTTGAAAAAGCAGAAGAATTGCCTGAAGACGAAGAGGAAATAGAGGAATAATTTAAACCGATGACGACAGCGTTCATGTCGATCATCGGTTTTTTATTATAAATAATGAAAAATAAGTAATTATTTTGAATTACATGATAAAATAAAAGTACCCTTATTTGAAGCAAGTTAAAGTGGAGAGGTGTTCATTTCATGGAAACAATACATGTTCCAATTTCAGAGTTAGGCGTTGGTAGAGTAATTTCTGAAGATATTTTTGCTAATACACAGTATCCTATCATCTTTAAAGATACAATGATTTCCCATGTACATTTACAAGTTTTCCAGGCATTTAATATTTTTAACGTCCCTGTTTATAAAAATCAAAACGATATTCGGTCGGAAAAGAAAGAAATTGATGTAGAAGTAGTAGTAGAGGACATTCCGACTTTTAGGAAGTCTTATAATCATTCTATTGAACAATTTAAAAAGGAATTTAAAAATTGGGAAGCGGGTGCTAAAGTAGATATCGCCAAAGCAAGAACCATTATATTGCCTTTGGTAGAAATGGTCTTGGAAGATCGAACAATTATTTTTGATTTAAATGAGTTTTCTAACCCTAAAGACTATTTATATCACCATAGTGTAGCAACAGCTTTGATTTCCTCTGTAGTTGCTCAAAAGTTAGGCTATGATAGAGGGACAACAATTCAAATTGCCATAGGTGGCCTATTAGCTGATTGTGGAATGGCTAAAGTACACCCCCGTATTCGAGATAAAAAGACACCTCTTACTGAGCAGGAGTTTGATGAAATTTATAAACATCCAATTTATAGCTATAACATGGTGAAGGATTTAACCATTTTAAAAGAAACTATGAAAGAGGCAATATTTCAACACCATGAACGTTTAAATGGAAGCGGGTATCCGAAAGGCGAAAAGATCGCTAATATTTCTATCTTTGCGCAAATCATTGCCGTGGCAGATGTATTCCATGCCATGACTTGTGAACGTGTATATAGGTCAAAGCAATCGTCGTTTAAAGTAATAGAAATGATTAATGAATCTGAGTTCGGTAAGTTTGATATTAAAGTGGTACGTGCATTAATCGATATTGTTGCGGATCTCCCTATAGGTACGATTGTTGAACTTTCTAACCTAGAGCGTGGAGAAGTCATGTTTGTAAATAAGTTTGCACCCACACGTCCTCTCATTAAATTAGTTCATACAGGCGAAATTTTTGATTTAGGAAAAAACCGCAGTTTTTATATTTCTCGAATCATTACTAATTTGTAGAAAGGCAAGCCATAATTATGGCTGCCTTTTTTCATTTATAGTAAGGATCATAATGTGGAGAGGTATACGGTTATATAAAGTATAGTACCTTCAATTTCCAACTTTCTCTTCTACTAGGCAATATACTATTTTTGCTTAGTATCAAGTGTTTGAATTGATAAATTTAATCTATTGAAATATTTTTAGATAATATGTTGACATAGTTGTCGAATCTTGATATTATTAGTGAGTCGCCAAGAGGTGACGCTGAAATAAACAACATGAACCTTGAAAACTGAACAAGCAAAACGTAATCAATAAAGTTTTTAGTAGCTAGCCTAGCTAGTGAACAAAACAAAATTTTGGACATCAAAATTGATGCCAGCAAAACAATTTGAGCTAATCAAATTTCTTTT
>NZ_JBXAHN010000008.1:0-245017 GCF_058795135.1 Lysinibacillus sp. GW823-FHT06C08 | reverse complement strand
AAAGCGTGTGAAATTTTACTGATCGTAAAATTTCACACGCTTTTTAATTTAGAGGTGGGTTTTGTCCCAGCCTCTTTGCTTATTGAATTAATTGGCTAACGTCTTCTTTAGCTCAGCAAAGGTCAAAAACGAAATGAATTACTTTTAAAAATTTTAAGAACAAAGATGTTCCTAGACATCTTTCGTTAAGTACTTAAATAAGCATGTCTTTTAGTTCTATAGCATTTTATTCATGTAGTTGTTAATTTAGCGTATATGATAAAAAACAACGTCAACTCTCCCATGATGACAACGTTTGGGACTTCTACTATCAAATTAATGATAAAGAAAGTGGCTAAGATCCCAATAAATAATGTTAAATGATAAAGCGTTAAACGATCTTGTTTAAACCTATACTGATGAAAAACTATACTAGTTGTCATGAAATAAAGGCATACAGAGCCGAATATAAAATATAAATCAAATGAATAACGAACCTCATTTAGAAAAAGAAGCTTGATGGAAGCGGCAATCATGCTCAAAGACATTAATACAAAAAGATGGCCATAAATAATGGTCTGACCAGATGTTTCGATTGATTTGTCCACTTTCTTTTCTACATTTTCGAAATACTGCCACCACATCGAAACAATTAAAATAAACGAGATGATTGAAAATAAAATAGAATCCCAATCCCCTTTTTGTGGCTGTAGCACATACAAGGTGCTAACAACTGATTCTCCGAAAAGGATTAATGTCAATGAAGCAAAACGTTCTAATAAATGAGATGTATTAGTCGGAGCCTTCACCAAATATTTACGTCCCCAAAAAGGTACAAGGATATCAATCATAATGCCTATATATAATATGCTATAGCGAATCCATGAATCAAATAAGATAGAAAAACAGGATATGATTATGCCAATCCAAAAACGTGTGCCTAAATAGTGAGCAACGTCCTTTCTATTGCCTTCTTCATAACGGTGAACAACTAGATATTGGACCGCAGTAAGGGCTCTTAATCCAATATAGCCAATTAGAAATGGCAAATAGTATTGATCAAAGTTAACCGATAAGCTAGATGTCATAATCAGGACAAATAGCATCTGGAATATTGTAAAAATCCTTTGGTGTAAAAAATCCTGTCCAAAACGATTAATAAACAATGTTTGTCCTACCCAAGACCACCAAATAGGGATAAATATTAAAACAAACTTCAAAAAATACTCTGGGCGAATTTCACCTTTTTCAACATGAAGTAATACATTAGTGGCAGTTGAAACAGCTGCTACAAAAATCAAATCATAAAAAAGTTCTAACCATGTTATTTTCTTTTCTTCCATCTCATCATACTCCTTCAAATCCTATTAGCTAATCATATAATAAAATGCTTTTCTTAATAAAGAACCTGTTTAAGCTTAAATCAAAAAATTTTAGACAAACAAAAAAGGAACTGGAGTCAGTTCATTTTTTGTTTGCCTTGCGAATACGATCCATCCCACTTAACAATGCTAGTATGAAAATTGGTAACATAGCAAAGCTGAGTAAAAATAGACCTATATTTACAGAAATAATGATACAGGGATCTCAGTCTTATCATTTTAGATGAAAAATCTAAAATGCTTGTCCGTATGCCAAAACTTTAGCTATTCTAAAAAAAATACCTCCTTTGGATATTACATTCAAAGGAGGTATTTTTATAGTAAGTAACTTATTTTAAAGATTAAACGGCTTGTTCTAGCATTGCTTCTAATTCATTTTTGTCAAATTGATACGTTTCATTACAGAAATGACATTGTGTTTCTGCTTGCCCATCTGTATCAATCATATCTTGGAGTTCTTCGCTACCTAAGCTCACTAGCACATTCGTTGAGCGATCTTTTGAGCAAGTGCATTGGAATAGGATTTCTTGTGTTTCGAGAATTTTTACATTCCCCTCTCCTACAACCATTGTTAGGATTTCTTCTGGTGTTAGTCCATCACGTACCATTGCTGAAATCGTTGGAATACTTTCTAAACGTTTTTCAATTTCTTCAATAATTTCTGCCTCCGTGCCAGGTAATGCTTGAATAATAAAGCCCCCTGCTGCTTGGATTGTATTATCAGGGTTAACGATAACTCCTACCCCAACGGAAGAAGGAATTTGCTCAGACTGTGCTAAATAGTATGTGAAATCTTCCCCTAATTCCCCTGAAATAATAGGTACCTGTCCTACAAAGGGGTGTTGTAGACCGATATCTTTTGAAATGGTTACCATGCCATCTGTTCCCACGGCTCTTCTAACATCTAATTTCCCAATACTGTTTAGGGGGAAATGTGTTTGCGGGTTTGTTACATAGCCTCGTACTTTACCATTTGCGTTAGCGTCAACAAGGATTGTACCTAAATCACCCCCACCATTTATACGAATGGTTAATTTGTCTTCATTTTTTAACATAGAACCAAGCATCACGCCGAAAGTCATTGAACGTCCTAACGCTGCTGATGCGGTCGGCCATGTATAGTGTCGATGTTGAGCTTCCCCTACTGTATCGACTGTTCTTGCTGCTATAACTCGAACTTGTCCGTTATATGCTAAACCTTTCACTAAATAATCCTTCATTATTATCTCTCATTTCTTCAATTTTTTAATAGATGGTTGAGGGTTCCGCTTCATAAATCAGCATCTTCTGACGCCCCTAACCCAACAATTTCCCTTCGGCTTTATTATCGTGTTATACATTTAACAAAGCCCTCAGTTGCATATCATGCGAGTACCGTTTGTGGAAATTTAGAATATTTTTGCTGTCATAATCTCTTTTATTTTCATTGGCTCCCGTTTCTGTATAATCAACCTAAGTATTGTAAAGCGCACACAGTGGAAATACACATATTAGTGCATAATTCCAATATTTCACCTATTTATATTGATGTCCAACATAAATCAACATTTTGAGAGGACAAAAGAAAACAAATAGTTCAATTTTGAACTACAAGAGGAAATAAAAGTTAGAACAGATCTGCTCTAACTCAAATTACCTAACACTTTTTGAAGTAAAGAAAAAGAAGTAGCTTTCTCCTCTTCATTAAATCCATGAAACATTTTGTTTGTAAGATGATCAAAGATTTCTTCAAAATATTTCTGGACATCCAGTGCTTTTTTAGTTGCAACGACATACATTACTCGTTTGTCCTCACTATGCCCCTCTTTTACAAGATAACCAGTTTTGACTAAACGGATAATCATTTCAGTAATGGTTGATTTTTGTTTGAGCATTTCATCACAAATACATTTGATTTGTATGCGTCCCCCATTTTTGTACACAATGTATAACAGCATGAAATGGCTTGGGGCTAAGTCAGTATAGCCTAGTCGCTTTAACTCTTGTTTTAATTCATCTTGTACAGCGGTAGAAATTATGGAGTTCAATAAAATTGCTTCATGTGATTGTATATTTGCCATTCGTATCACCGCCTTTAGAATAGTTCAATTTTGAAGTTATTTCAACTAATATACATTTTAATACGCTCCCTTTTCCTTTCACAATGATTTTCAGTAGCTATTTATGATCAAGATTTTAGGTGATGAAACAATAAGGAGGTACATCGATGTAAGATGTTTTTAAAAGTTTATGATGCAGTGTGGTGATTTCACTAAAGGAAACAATAAGGTACAAAAAATGGACGATTTAGGTAATGGTTTAAATAAAATTTCTGAAAAAAACTATGAAAATCCAAGGTTTTTTGAAGGTGTGTTACCTGTCTATTCGTAGCTAATAAGTAAAAAAACCACCTACTATTTCAGATGTAAGTGGTTGTATTTCAATAAATTATAGTTTAACTTTTACCACTGTACCGTCCTGTGCTTTGACATCAACTAGCAAGATCCCTTTATAATTCTTCAGTTCCTGGACAATGGGCTTGAGTGTTTTTTTGTCTATTGGCGGCAAGGTAAAGTCCAGTTTTTTTCTTTCAAAGTATTCTTTTGTCCATTTGTTTATATTACGCTGAAATAATGTTGAAGACAAAATGGAAATAACAATGTTTAACATCGCATATGGGATTGGGATGGTAAGTCGAACATCCTTTGTTTTCACTTTGACATGTATCATCAGTCGGTCACTAGTCAATGAACACAGAAACGGAATCCCCGTTTGCCGATTTAATATCAACGATTTGGCCATCTAATTCATTTTCGATGGCTTCCATTATAAGGCTGATATCTAGATCTTTCACATATTTTTCAGATTGTGGAATACTAGCTGCGATACTGTGTCCAGCCATTAAAACAACTTTCACTAGCTTGATGGGTAAATTAACCGTTACGTTATCATTTTCAGTTGAAACAATACGAACTTTTAATGTTTTATCTAAATATTTAGCTGGTTTATCTAAAAGCTTATTTCCCGCGTCATCTTTATCTTGCAATACTTGAATTAGTTCAGAGCCTTTTTCTGCATCAATTTTCCCTTCCTGAACCATCGTTAACACTCGTGCAATTTCCTCTTTCATGATCTATTCCTCCTATTCTTCTTTTAAAAGCTTAATGGCTTCTTCTGCTGTGATTTCGCCATTTTCTAGCAGAGTAACAACATTCTTTTTATCTACTTCATTTTTCTTCTTCTTCTGCTCATATCCAAGGGATGAAATAATATCTGTTAGCTTTCCTCGAACCGTTGGGTAGGAAATTCCAAGTTCTTTTTCAACATCTTTAATATTCCCTCTACACGCTAAAAATACTTCCACAAAATGAAGCTGATCCTTTGATAAGGATGCCAGTTTCGATAATTCAAATTCATTTTCAATCGTAGTGTGGCAGTGAGAGCACTGCAACTTGGTAATTTTTAACGTTTTACTGCAAACAGGACAATTTGTGATTACTTGATAGGCCATAATGAAGTTCCTTTCTTTAGGTTGATTTGATTATATACCAAAGAATTTAAAAATGAAATAACCAAAATTAATTTTTTGTACTTAAAAATTAAAAATGTTAATTAACAGTTTAAAATAATTAAGTTTTAGATATATGGCGTTTTTTAAAGATAACCAACTTGAAGTATGTAAGACAATAAGGGGAACCAATCCCCCCTGCCGATGATTTTAATTTTATATACTGAAACAACTTCACCTCCTAAACATAACTCATTAGTTGAATGGTATCCACTTGTAGTAGGTGGTTTTAAGGAGTCTATAAATTTTTCAATATGCGAAAGGATGGTGCATTCAGAGGAACACAATTTGGAGATTTTGCACGCAATTCTATAGGAACAATGTTTTTCTCTCAGTATGGTTTGGAGTGTATCCACCTTTTGGCTACCCGTCTTATGGTAATTTTCACTAAGTAAAATAACAAGAACTATATAGTTCCAATCTCATATTGTATGGTACCCTAATAGAGGAATGTTTATGGGCTAGGTTTAATAAATAGGAGTAAAATCACAATGATTTCAAGAGAAGCATTAGAAAAAAATCAGATTTCCCTGTATGTATTCGTTTTATTACTGGCAGGAGCTATAGGGTTATTTGCCCCTGATATAGGCACACGCTTGGACATTACCCTTTCTTTTGTTATTGCATTATTAATGTACAGCATGTTTTCACAAATTCCTTTCAGCTCTTTAAAAGAAGCTTTTGCTATTCGTCGTTTTTTGGGGGCATTGCTAACGGTCAACTATATAGCGGTACCAATTGTTGTATGGCTATTAACTTTGTTTTTACCAAACCACCCACCTTTATTACTTGGCGTCTATTTGGTATTACTGACACCTTGTATTGATTATGTCATTGTTTTTACAGCACTCGGTGGTGGAAATGAAAAAGCCATGCTGATTTCAACACCTATTCTTTTCATGACCCAAATGCTATTACTACCTTTCTATTTGTGGATATTTATTGGACATGAAGCAGCGGAAATAGTTGAAGCGGGCCCTTTCCTAGAGGCATTTTTTAAGCTCATCGTCATCCCATTAGTCATCGCGATTATTGTTCAGCTACTTGCTAAAAAATCTATAGTCGGTCATACAATCATTCAATTTTCTGCATGTCTACCAGTTCCCTTTATGGCATTGACATTGTTTGTTGTTGTCGCTTCACAAATCGGAAAATTATCGACATCTATTGATTTGATAGTTAAGGTCATTCCCGTTTACATGGCCTTTATGCTTATCATGCCATTTATTTCAAAATTTATTGGCAAACAATTCAAACTTGATCCTGCATCTGGTCGAGCTTTAATATTTAGTGGTTCAACACGTAATTCGCTTGTTGTTCTACCCTTGGCCCTATCTTTGCCAGATCCAATACATACAGTAGTGGCTGCTATTATCGTTACACAAACGATTGTCGAAATTATAGGAGAAATCCTTTATATTCGTGTTGTGCCCCATCTATTTTTACACGAACAATAGGCTGATTTGTAATTCAAGAAAAAATTTGGTACGATGAATATACAATTATGAGAGGACTGATGGATGAACAATGATGAACTAAACTATATTTTAAGTTGAAATCAATTACTTCAAACTACAAAATATAGGATTAGTCTGTCCATTTTTATCAATCAGTTTATACTTTTTTCGTCATTTTCCTATGGCAAAAAAGTCCTTAATCAATACCTGTAACCGACTAATCCTTCCAATGACAATTGGGGGGATTTTTTTATTCTCTCATAGTTACATCAAAATTCTAAAAAAGGAGTGTGGAAAATGAGCGATTTAGACACAATTGTTACACATGTAAATCTCCGTATAAGTCGTTAATATCCATCCTACTTATGCGGAGACATGGATTCCAGATGGATATGCCGACTTTGTATAAAAGAAAGAAAAAAGGTTTGCTATACAAAGGAGGAGTTATCATGTCAATGATACAAGTTCAAAATTTAACATTTTCCTATCCAGGTAGCTTTGATCCTATTTTTGAAGGTGTTAACTTTCAATTAGATACGGATTGGAAACTAGGATTTATCGGTAGAAATGGTCGCGGGAAGTCAACATTCTTTCAGTTATTATTAGGGAAATATGAGTATAGTGGGAAAATTAATGCTTCAGTAGATTTTACTTATTTCCCCTACCCTGTTGCAGATCGGAACAAATATACGTATGAAATTTTTGAGGAGATTTGCCCGCAGGCAGAGGATTGGGAGTATCTTCGTGAAATATCGTATCTACATGTAGATGCTGAGGTTATGTATCGCCCCTTTTATACATTATCGAACGGAGAACAAACGAAGGTTTTGCTTGCTGCCCTTTTCTTGACGGAGGGAAAATTTCTATTAATTGATGAACCGACTAACCATCTAGATACAGATGCACGAAAAATTGTCGCTAACTATTTAAAGAAGAAAAAAGGATTTATTTTGATTTCGCATGACAGAACGTTTTTAGATGGCTGTGTGGACCATATCCTTTCCATCAATCGAGCCAATATTGACGTTCAAAGTGGTAACTATTCTTCATGGAAGTTAAATTTTGATAGACAGCAGGAACATGAGGAAGCAACAAACCATCGTCTACAAAAGGACATTGAAAGATTAAAACATTCCTCGAAGCGTTCGGCAGGCTGGTCCAATCAAGTTGAGGCTTCTAAAAATGGGACGACGAATTCAGGGTCTAAGCTAGATAAAGGTTTTGTCGGACATAAGGCAGCTAAGATGATGAAGAGAGCGAAGCACATTGAATCAAGACAGCAAAAAGCGATTGATGAAAAATCAAAATTGCTAAAAAATGTAGAAAAAACGGAGTCTTTGAAACTAGAGCCATTGGCATTTCAGTCAAAGGAACTTATAACTTTGACCGATGTATCTGTTCGATATGATGACCACATGATTAATCAACCATTAAGCTTTAAAGTTGAACAGGGTGATCGTATTGTTCTTGATGGAAAAAACGGAAGCGGTAAAAGTAGTGTTTTAAAACTTATTCATGGAAACGACATACAGCATACGGGTACTATCCATGTAGGCTCAGGTCTTATTATATCTTATGTTCAGCAGGATACTTCCCACTTGAAGGGATCATTATCTGATTTTATTGAAGAGCATGAGATTGATGAAACATTATTTAAATCCATCCTTCGTAAAATGGATTTTGATCGAATTCAATTTGAGAAGGATATTGCTCATTATTCAGGTGGGCAAAAGAAAAAACTACTTATTGCCAAAAGTTTATGTGAGAAAGCTCATTTATATATTTGGGATGAACCATTAAACTTTATAGATATCTATTCCCGTCTACAAATTGAAGAGCTCATCCAGAGCTTTAATCCTACAATGGTGTTTGTAGAGCATGACCAGGTATTTCAGCAAACGGTGGCGACCAAAATTATTTCTATGTAGCGAAATATGAAAGCTTTGAAAACTGATCGTCTGTAATCAATAGCTCCCCTGACGTATCGCTTAGAATAATTAAGCCAATATAAAAAAGAAATCCCAAGGAAAAGACGACAAATGTTTTTTCTTGGGATTCTCTATAGCCTTATACTAAATTTGCACTAGCTGTAAAGCCTTCTTTATATCCTGTATATCCTTTGTTAAAACACTCTTCACATTTGATCCAAACCATTCTAGTGAGGCATCTATCTCCCTATTTGAATCTATTTCTGCTAGGAATTCACCGTAATCAATGGCCCCTTCAAATAATGGAACCATCCCTTCTCGAGTCCCTGATGCAGCATAGACATTGTGTGGAGCAAAAACATCCAGGTGTGTCCGAGAGGCAATATTTTTTAAGTGAAAATGTGAAATATAAGGACGAAGTTGCTTCATGGCGACAATTGGGTCCACCCCTGATTCCCATACATGTAAAACGTCAAAGTTAACTCGTAAGCTTGAGTGGTTCGTTTCTTCGAGTAACTGTATGGTTGAGGGTAGATTATCTGTCAACGTATTCGGATGAGTTTCAACAAGCAAGTATTGTCCTTTTGACTCGAGATAATCACAGATCAATTCAAGTCTGAAAGTAAGTTCTTCTCTTTCCTTCTTACTCGTTTCTAAGCTTCCCTGCTTGCCGACAAAAGTACGAATCTTATTTGTTCCCCAGCGCTCTGCAAGTGCAGATAACCTCTCTGTTTCAGCCATCATTTCAGCTACTGGTGCCTCTAATGGTAAATAATCACTAAGCATACTCGTTTCCAAACTGAAGGATCTTAGCCAATCTGCTCCATAATGAAGATCATCTGCTAAGTTCTTTGCATGAACACCCCAAAGCTCAATACCATGAAAGCCTTGTGCTTTGGCAAAGTGAGCTAATTGATCTATTGAATGAAGATGGTGTCGAAACGAGATTGTACAAATAGATAGTTTCATAATGTGACCTCTTTCTTGTGTTGTAGTGTTAACCATGCTTGAAAGCATTCTTGTAATCCTTGCTTAATCTTGAACTCAAGTAGATTTTGTTCTTCTAGCTTCACATAAATATCTTCTATTAATAATGGATCATGCGTCATCGCAAGTTTCATCACTCGATATTGAACCGTTGTATAGCCCTTCACTAAACGCTCAATTTCATCACACCATGTGTCAAAGCCTTCCTCAGCACGGCCAAGGGCTTCCCAAAAATATGCAAATGCATGCTCATATGCATATTTTCTTATCGCTATAACTGGCAATTGTTTTATTGCAGCCGGAAGTTTTGAGATACTTTCTTTGTCTTTTTCTGCAGTATGCTCATTAATTATTTCAGCAATGGCATCTGTCAATGGATTACGCTGGAGCTTGATACATGTATTAAAATAGGCTTCAACTGTATCAGAAGTTGGAGCAATGATCGTCTCGGAATCAAAATAATAACCTCCTCCGACAGTTGGCTCTAGGATGGCAGCTATAATTCTTTCCTTCGGTAATAACCCCTCCCAGCGAAAATCAGGGTCATACATAAACCACTCTTCTTCATTTTCTGTCGATTCTAGCATCACATAATGAGGAAATGGACTTTGATGAAATTTATTCTCTCGCTCTGGAAGCTTTGATAAATCTAACATCACCATTACATGTTGCTGGGGAGATTTATGCTCTAATAACGCTAGTAGCTTATTTATATTTTCGTGTTTTGTTTGATTTTCGTCATACCATTTGTGAAGCTTGATTCCATAAAGCATTTCATACCATGTTTGAAAGAAATCATGATCAATTTCATCAGAGTGGTATGTAAGCACACCATTATCAAGCACATCGAAATCCGCATCCCATACCCCAAAATAATAAGGCCTATGATCGACGCCTTTAGTCTTCTTAATAACCTCACAAACACAGCTTACAAAACAATGAACTTTTATCATTTTTAGCCTCCGATTATTCTACCTTTTGCTGTTTTTCTAAGAAGTTTGCTAGTGTCCCTACTGTTTTGAAATCTTTAGGAACAAGCACCTCATCAGGAATGGCAATGCCAAGGTCCAACTCTATATGAAGAATGAGTTGAAGGACCATAATGGAATCCATATACAAATCCTCATTTAATCGGGCATCTTCATTAAAAGAAGACAATGTCTGCAACTCTAATGAATTTTCCATAATATCATAGATGCTTTTGATCAGTTGTTGCCGTGTCATACGGGTATGCCTCCAAGTTTTTTTCTACTTATTTTTCCATTAGGTAGCTTTTCGATTTCACGAACAAACACGAACTCCACCGGAATTTGATGTGGAGCAAGAAATTTCCGACACCACTCTCTAAGTTCTATATGATCAATCGGTTCATCAGACACATAGAGTGCGCAAACTCGCTCTCCTGATAAATGGTCTTGTTTCTTATATACGACTGCTTCTACTATTCTTGGCTCATCCATTAACACGTTTTCCACTTCTTGCGGATACACATTCAAGCCCGCTACATTAATCGTGTCATCGATTCTTGCAAGAAAAGAAAGAATATTATTTTCTAGATAGCCAAGATCTTTCGTATAAATCGTTTGTGCAGATGTTTCAATGATAATCTCGCTTGGTGTTTGTTTGTCACCAGCTGTCACCTTCACATGAGGAAGAGGATACCCCATTTCTTTCGGATCTTCCACATTAGGGTGAATGGCAATACAGCCGGATTCGGAGCATCCATACTGCTGAAGGACTTGGTTAGATTTCTCTCTTAATGATGTTAACCAGCCATGTGGCATCACAGTCCCTGACGTCATCACACGATCAAATTGTTGATCAATCGGTAATAATCGACTTAATGTATAAAGTAACGCTGGGGCTCCATAGAGTAAGTGCTGAGGATATTCTTTTAGCTTTTTCAACATATATTTAGGATTATTATTCGTTATAATAACCGGTTTTGCTCCTCTTCTTATACAAGCTAGGACACCACAAATAAATCCATAAGAGTGAGTAACCGGGCAAGCAACAATAGAATTTGTCAAGGAATCAACAGGTAATGTAGTAACATAGCTTTCAATCTCCTCGTCCACTGAGCTCCACGTTCGTTCAATGCATTTCGGAGCTCCTGTTGTACCAGAGCTCATTTGAACTAATACCCCTTCTTGGTTATTGGAAAGATTGGATAATTCGATGAAATCATCAATGGATTGGAACAATAACAGATGACTACCCGCTGTCGAAGCGATTCTTATGGCACCCTCTTTTGGCGTCGCTGAATGGATTGGGACAACTGACCCTCTTTTTTCACGAATGTATAAACAAAGAGCTATATATTGGAAAATATCATCTGTACAAATTGCTAATCTCCGATTGTTACATCCCTTTAGATGTGGTAAGCGTTCATATATATCAAACTGTTTTTCAATATCTTCTACTGTATAAAATTGATCATTGACATAAAACATCATGATTTCCCCTTTTCATTCGCTTGTGCCAACGCATTGTTGACGATATGGCGAAAATTACCTTCTTCTTTATTTTGCAATTTCTTTTTTAGTAAGGATTCAACATAAATAGGTGTGCTAGTATACTGAAGCTGTTCATTTCTTGTATGGAAAGATGGAAAGCGTTCAAAGTGCTTCTGTATGCCGTCCTTAATTTGATTCCAAAAGCGTATTTCTTCATATCCATATTGCTCTTCTAGCAAATTAGATAGCTCACTTAAATGAAACACGAATAGTGTATCCATCGCTAACTCACGTAAAGCCTCTATAGAAGACATCCAATAATAATCATCGGCAGGTGCATCTTTAAATCGGTCATGTATCATTCCAAAATCGGGAATGAGGTTTCTATCTGCTATGAATTCTTCCGTATATTCGATACTGTCATGGAAATCTCTCAGTACAACCCGAGTCGGCCACCCATTTTCATGCAATAAAATCATATTTTGCGCATGGGCCTCCACTGCAATTCCATGAGCGACAAGTAGGTGCCAAATTGGAATAACACTCACTTCAATCAAGCGTTTTATCCACGCCTCCGTTCCATATCGGCATAGCCAATCATCAATAAACGAACGCCCATCTAACTCCATCATCATGAGTACCGTAAAGGGTACTGCTTCCTCCTCCTCCTTCATATACACGCGCACACTTTCTCGCCATATGGTGCCAAGCTGACCTTCTAATTTGCTACTATGCTTTGTGGCATGCGGTTCAAAAATAATGCCTGCGTATTCTTCCAGTACAATAACAGTCTTTTGTAAATAGGCATCTGATTGAAGTACCTGTTTAAGCCATGCAGAAATATGAGGAGCAGCACAAACAGCATGAGCATGTAACTTTCGTAATGAAGAGGTATTCACCATATTCATTGAGCATTTTAATTGTGCTTTTTGTGGATGTGAAGAATTCCATAATGTTCGCACTGATTGAGTTGCCCTATAGTAATCTCCTTTCACATTTAGAGGTATGAAATCCTTTTGTTCTATTAATTCAGCAAGCTCCTGTTTCATGGTACGCCATTGCCATGGATGAACAGGTAAGAACGTATAGTTTTCGAATATGCCATTGAATCTCGCAAGCTTGCTAAGAAGGTCGTCCCACAGTAAATGCCCTAGCTCTCTTTTCCAGAAATCTTCTTCTTTCTCAAGAACAGCGATTCGTACATAGCTTCTTCTCACTGCCACCCATTGAAGGGTGAATGATTGCTTTCCTTCAGGGCCATAGTCTATATGGTCGTCAATCGTAAAACCGGTTCTAGATTTAAAACAAGGATGATACGGATGTCCTTCAATAATTTCCGATTCTAATTCCTCATAGCTCGAATTTCTTCTCGACATCGGCATTTGGAGATGTCTATCATTCCAATCGCAAAGATTACTCGTTAAATGAAGTTCTTTCAGTAACCGAACTTTATCTTGACGACTCGTCAGTAATTCATCGACTAGTTCCTCAAATGTTGCCTCCTGTATCGTCTCATCCTTGCTTATTAGAAAAATATGATCTCCCTTTATTCGGATGCGATCAAATGCCATTCTTCTTCCTTCACAGCGAAAGGTGTATGTCTGTCCAATAAGAGTAAAAATTGAAGTCCATTGATCCAGACGTGTTTCTTCATAGTTGATTAGTCCCTCAAAGATCATCGCTTCTACAAGCTGCCGCCTTACACGTAGCTCTCCTCTTTTAGAAGCTAAAGGCTGTAGCTGCTGCATAGTCTGCCTCCTCATACTGTCGAACAAATGGGTTTGGAATTTTCGTATATACGGCTTGTTCTAGTTCGGCTTCAAGTTCATCTACATCATGGAACCTTGTTAAAAGGTTTGCTTTGAAGGCAAGCTCTTCTTGATTTAAAATGTTCCGAACAAATGCCTTCCCGAAACCTGTCAATTCGTTTTCTAATAAGTGCAGTTGTTCTGTAGACCACTTCAAAAGAACATTTTCGTTAATAAGCTGATCCGCTCCAAATCGAGAAATAACAGGAAACAGTTGATTCATAAATAAATAATACGTAAATCTATCTTGTATAAGGGCATCTTCGTAAAACAGTTCTTCCGTTTCATGTAAAGATGGCTCTATTGCAAGAAGTACATCTTTATAGGCTTTTGATAAGTAATAACCTTGGTTATCGCGATAATAATATGTGGTTGGATAACCAGAAGAGATGTTTAATAGACTGTTTTGCTGATGGGCTTCGAGAGCGATCCCATGCTCATCGTATAATTTTAATAATGGTTCAATCGCACATGTCCAATAAACTTTAAACCAATCTAAACTGACACTCTCTAATGACCGGAGTTCGGATTGAGCAATTTTCATGATGAGCTGACATAGCTTTGATTTTTCTTCTAGCAGGGGCTCTTGCACAAGCGTAGCGATCATGCAGATTCCTTCATCTTGGCCTTTAGGAAATACGTTTGAGCGAAAAATAACCTCAAACCCTGATTCCGTCTGGTTAGGAAACTCTACAGTCATATAAGCAGGGTCATGAATCATCTGAAAGGATGGATGATTTTGTAAAAAATCTATTTTTTTCATTAATCGAGCCATAGCAATCCCAGCTTTAAGTTCATGAGTTCTATTGACTCTCAATGAATTTGTTATTTTGACAGGAATTGAAAACTTATACATCATTTCTTCCTGTGAGTTATAAACCGTTCTGATTGAAGAGGTTGCTGTATAAAAAGCTCCTAGCGCACCCTCGTATTTTATGAATCCTTCAGCAATCGCCTTTTTTACATATTGTTGCTGTAGAAGCCATTGTGCTTGTAGGGGGTGGACCGGAATGAAACAATCCTTCACGGACGTAACAAAATTAGGCTGTGATATTAGTAACGATTGAACAATGTGATCACTCGCACTTTTTTCTAATACGGAGGACTCTTGTACCATTTTACGGTCGACACGAAAATAGTGAAGTTGGAAAGAACCTTGTAACTCTGGAGCAAAACTGGTTTGTTGCCAATCTGCCATCCCTTGTCTACTTTTTGGTGTTGGATGAAGCCAATGACCAAGTAAGAGAGACTGCTCCGCTTCAATAAACGTACCGCTAGCCCCAGGTTGCTTGTCACCTTCCAAACTATTTTCAATATAATTGGCCATCGTTTGGTAGCTCTCAATTATGCGAAGAATGAGTTCGTCAAAATGGGAAGAAAAATTAAGACTGCTATCCCTCTTAGCCATCAAATGTAGTTCCTGAATGAGCGTAATAAGTATCGATAATTTATCCTCGACAAGCCATTGTTTTTGTTTTGTACAATACTTCCACGGCGTACCAATTACCTGTCTTCCGACAAGAGATTTATATTCCACCCCAAATGCAAAACGTATGTTTTGTTTTGGTAATTCAAGCTCTAATATATGTGCCTCTGTAATCAGTGCTGATAGTCGTTGTTCTTTAATCCACTCCTCCTTTTTGACCCAATGCCCGCTTCTCACCTCTCGTATATAACAATTTATAAACGCCTGAAACGTTGCATTTTCTGCAATCTGTTTAGCAATCTGTTGCATGAAATAAACCAATCCTTTCACAGAGCCTTTTTACTATTAATTGATAATCATTATCACTCGTTGTTAAAAAAATGAGTCTCCCTTATTAGAAAGACTGAGAAGTAAATTAGAACATTGATTACAATTGATAATGATTATCGTTTTCAATATTAATTACATATTATAGGTAATTTGGAAATGACTCAACTGTCTAAAGACCTATATGGCAATATAAACCATCGAAATAGGTAAAAGTATAGAAAAATACGTCGTTATTTGTATCAGTTATGAAAGATTATTAATATTTAATGGGTTATAAAGACGAAATATTACAAAGAAGTAGAAAGGAGAGCTCCATTTCGAAATGGTTCTAATGGCTTGAATGTTTTTATTTTTACGAGCTATGGCATCTAGATGTTCATGCAGAAAAATATTAAGTATGTATAGAAAAATGGCAGAAATGTTGCGATATCAACGTTTCTGCCATTTAAAATTTAAATGAGTGTTTTTGTCATAATTAAATCTACTTGTTCTTCCTCGCCCATGTAAAAGCTGTGCGCTCCAGTTTGAACAAAGCCTATTTTTTTATAAAAGGCTATAGCATTGTCATTTTTATCCCAAACCCCTAACCAGATGCTACTTTTATTTTGGGCTTCAGCTAATTCGATAGCCTTGTTCATAAGATATTTGCCAAGACCTCTTCCTTGAAATGACTGTCGAATATAAATACGCTCAATTTCAAGGGACTCGTTCCCCATTTGTTCAGATTGGGCATCATTGACATTCACCTTTAAGTAACCTGCAATGACATCATTGTCATAAATAAAATAGAATTCTGAAGCTTCATTACATAATTCCTTTTCCAGCCGATACTCTGTAAATGCTTTTTCCAAGTAAGCAGTCATATTTTCAGGTGAATTCTGATCTTTAAAGGTATCATTAAATGTTTCAATACTCACCTCTTGGAGTTTTTTTAAATCACCTAAGCTACATTTTGCTAATTTGATTGACATTGATTACACTCCTTTAAAACTCTTTATAGATTTTATGTTGCAAATGCAACAAAAAGAGTATATATTGAATGTAACTTATTTTTGTTGTATATGCAATAAAAATATGAATGGAGGTTGTAAAAGTGAAATATGTTTTTTATGTCATAGGCATTTTCATCTTAACGCTGGGCATTTCTTTAACTATTCGATCCAATCTAGGTACTTCCCCCTTCGATGCTCTTTTAGTAGGACTATCTAAAAATATAGGGCTGACAGTTGGTAGCTGGGAAATTATATTGGCCATTATTTTAATAGGCTGTAATTCCATACTAACTAAACAAAGGCCCGAATTTTTGGGCTTTATTACTGCTTTTATTACGGGAATTGGGATTGATTTGTGGTTATTTTTGTTACACAATCAGTTAACACCTGTAGCTTGGTATAATCAAGTTGTTTGTTTTGGTGTTGGTTTAGTTGTGATTGGGTTAGGGACTGCCACCTATTTACATACGAATTTTGCACCGATTCCTGTTGACCGATTAACATTAATAATTAAAGAGCTAACGAAAAGGAGCATCTTTTTTGCAAGAACGACTATTTATATCCTGTTTTTAGTGCTAGCGTTAATAGTGAAAGGCCCAATTGGCTTTGGCACAATCATAACGGTTTGTTTTGGAGGGTTCATCCTCCATCTCTTTATGCCGATTACTGGTAGAATACTAGATAACATCCTACACCGCTCTACTCCATCTCAAAATGAAGAGCTCAAAAGCTAGTATTCTTGTTTTGAATGGGGGGATGTCATTTGATAAAGTTTTTTTGCCTAGTAGCTGGCAGTCCCCCATTTCTTCCATAAAAAAATCCTGCTACTAACAGGATTTTTAAACGAAATCTATAATGTTACACTGTTTTCTTGAAAAAACCTTTTCTTATCCTCTTCGGTAAATTCTTCTAATGATTGATAGGTATAATGAGGATTTCGATCCTTATCAATGACGACGGAGCGTACACCTTCATAGAAATCCCTATGTCTTAAAAAATTCCTTGCCAAAATGAAATCGGTCTTAAAGCATTCTTCTACTGTTTTTTCACGAGCGTCAATGAGCTGCTGTAACGTAATTTTTAAAGAGGAGGGTGATTTCGATAGAAGCAAGTGCTTCGTGTCACGAGCAAATTCGCTTGGGTCATAGTCTAGGGATTGTATGATTTCCTCTATTGTATTTCTTGAAAAATGATGGTTTATTACTGTTTGAAGCTTCTCAAGTTCACTGTTCGCGGCTGGCTTACCAGAATATTTCTTTATTAGTTGGTTTAAGATTGAGTTTATATTGTTAGAATGCCAGTCCGTCTGTTTTACACTTTGAAGGAAATCAAATAACTTATCACTCGTCATATAATGATCTGCACCATTAGCAAAAAGGACGTCTGCTGCTTTAATAGTGGATGCAGTTAATGCTAGGTAGTAACCAATAAAACCTGGCGCTTTGTTTAAGAAATAGCCCGCTCCAACATCTGGAAAAAAGCCAATATTCATTTCCGGCATCGCCCATTTTGTACGCTCTGTAACGATTCGGTGGCTTGCTCCATAGGTTAAACCGACTCCACCTCCCATGACAATGCCATCAAGACAAGCAATAATGGGTTTAGGATAATGATAGATCACCAAATCCACTTCATATTCTACTTCGAAAAAGTTTTCAGCCCCTTGTAATGCATCTTGACTGGATTGTGCTTGATAAAGTGTTTTGATGTCACCCCCAGCGCAAAATCCCTTCTCCCCTGCCCCTTGTAGTAGAATAAGACGTATTTCATCATTCGCTTCCCATTCTTTTAATTTTTCTCTAATGGGGTTAAGCATGTCAGTGGAAAGAGAATTTAAAGCTTTAGGGCGATTCAATGTAATGATTGCCGCACCTCCATCTTCGACCGAAAATAATACTTCGTTTGCCATGTTGGAACCCTCCTTTAACAATGTTTAAAGTGTGGCTGTCTTTTTTCAATAAATGCCTGCACACCCTCTTTAGCATCATTTGTTAACAATAGCTCAGCAAAACGCGTTCGTTCAAGCTCTAGTCCTTGTTGTAAATTAGCCTTCGTGCTTTGAATTACACATTCAATTGTACGAGAGACACTTGTCATACTTTTACCCTCAACAAAGGACTGTGCAACAGTCTTAGCCGTCATCAAAAGTTCCTCAGGTTCTGTTACGAGTTGGATAATACCGAGCTGTAATGCCTCGTCTGCACTCAATTGTTTACTTGTTAAAATTAATTGGAGCGCCGTTGCTGGATTTGTTATTCTGCTAAGTCGTTGAGTCCCCCCGAATGTAGGGAGTAGCCCAAGCTTTAATTCTGGTAAGCCTAGAATGGCTTGATTCGAAGCAATTCGGAAATGACATCCTAACGCTAGTTCGAGTCCTCCTCCAAGGGCCGGTCCATTAATGGCCGCAATAACTGGTTTCTTCATGGCTTCTACTTCATCGCATAGCGCTTGCCCTGCTTGAGCCATTTGTAATGCTTTGTCCTGTTGGCCAAAGGCTGAAACAAACTCCTTTATATCAGCCCCAGCGACAAAAAATCGGCCAGTGCCTGTAATAATAATGGCACTTGTATCTTCATCCTCCGCTAGCTCTTGGAAAATACGACGCAGGTTTTCAATAGAGGCTGATGACAAAGTGTTTGCAGGTGGATGATCTAAATGAATAATAGAAATAGACCCCTCCTTCGTAACGTTTGCCAATGTATCCATCATGTTGCTCCTCCTAACTAATCATTTTTGGGTTGTCAATGAATGTTCTCGCAAGTGCCCTTTTTTTCATAAATAGATTTTGCTGTAGTGGAATATTTAACTGTCGAATATTATTTAGCAAGCTTACTCGTTTTTGCTCACTGCTTTCAGCAGCCGTAATTATAGTAATCGCACTTTCTTCTATTTTTCGGTAACCCTCTTGGCATAATATGTCTGTCATCAATTGTTTTGTTTGCTCATGTACAGCTTTTTTCGACCTCAGCCAAGCTGATTCCATGACATAGCTTTCCGTGGCTATATCCGCCAACAAACGCATAAATTCTTGCTCCTGCTCGAGTTGAATCTGTGCATTCGTAATGACTGTAATTGCTAGTTGCATCAAATGCTTGGAGAGAAGGATATAATGGTGATTTTTTTCTAATGGTTGACAGTGAATAAAATCATCAGCAATTGCAGTTGTTTGTACATTTTTTTTCCACAGCATTTTAGCCAATGTGAGGCGATTGATTTCATTTGTACCTTCGAAAATACGACTAATTCTTGCGTCCCGATACAAACGTTCCACATCATATTCTTGCATATAGCCATATCCACCATGTATTTGGACAGCTTCATCAGCAATTTTTCCAAGTGCTTCGGAACAATGTACTTTATGGAGTGCGCATTCGAGTGCAAAATCGGATATTTTCTGGACCATCGTTTCCTTACTTCCTGATGCAATAGCCTCATCCATTTTTCCAGCCGTTCGGTATGCAGCACTTTCTGCTCCATAAATCAATACGGCCATGTCAGCAAGTTTTTCCTGTATCATTGTAAAATCAACGATAGATCGTTCAAATTGTCTCCGTCCCTTTCCGTAATTCACAGCTAATTGAAATGCCTGTTTGGCAGTTCCTATATTGGAAAAGGCTAGCTTTAGACGTGCCATATTCAAGATGTTCATAGCGACAATATGCCCTTTGCCAACCTCTCCAAGAACATGATCGATTGGCACTATAACGTCTTCTAAAATGAGCGTTGCCGTTGAAGAGCCTTTAATGCCCATTTTCTCCTCTTCCTGACCTACGGATACCCCTTTAAAGGAGCGTTCGACAATTAACGCAGTCATGCCATTATGCGTCTGGGCAAAAACAACGAAGACGTCTGCTAGCTGAGCATTCGTAATCCATTGCTTTTCTCCGTTTACTACCCATGCTGTACCATCTTCTGTTAATCTAGCATTCGTTTTGGGGCGCAGTGCATCAGAACCTGCATCGGACTCTGTAAGTGCATAGGCACCAACCCATTCTCCAGATGCAAGCTTTGGTAAGTACCTCAGCTTTTGCTCCTCATTGCCAAAATAGACATAGGGTAATGTGCCCACCCCAGCATGGATATTGTAGGAAACGCTGAAAGAGCCCCCAAAACCCATTTTCTCTGCTACAAGACCGGAAATTGTTTTATGGAGCTCGAGTCCTCCATAAGCCTCGGGAATTTCAATGGCCAGTAAGCCAAGATCACCTGCTTTTTGAAATAGTTGACGAGTGATCTCATACTGTTGCTGTTCAATAGATGAAATATTCGGTGAGACATCCTGTTTAATGAAGAGCTCAGCAGTTTTTGCAATGAGCTCCTCTTCATCATGAAAATCCTCTGGTGTAAAGATCGTCATTTTGTCTTCTAGTTGATCCATATGAGTCCTCCTTGAAAGAAAGTGGAGAGAAACCATTCAGCTCCCCTACTTTATTTCCTCCTTAGGTAAAATGGTTTTCGCTAATTCACGATCTAAATCCTCGAATTGATAGTAGGAAATCGTTTCATATAATTCGCTTCTTGTTTGCATATCCTCAACTGCTTCTTGTTGTGTTCCAGTATTTTTTATTAATTCAAATACACGCTCGTATGCTTTCGCTGCAACTCTCATAGACGTAACAGGATAAATGACCATCGAGTAGCCCATTTTTTCAAATTCCTTAGCGGTATAATAAGGAGTTTGACCAAATTCAGTCATATTGGCTAATAAGGGTGCATTTAACTCATTGGCAAATTGTTTAAACTCCTTGTCAGTTTGTAATGCCTCTGGAAAAATAGCATCTGCCCCAGCAGCAACATATGCTTTGGCTCTTAGAATAGCCTGCTCTAAGCCTTCAACAGACCTTGCATCCGTGCGAGCAATAATTACTAATGTAGGGGCTATTTGTTTAATCGTTTTTATTTTTTGTATCATTTCCTCTATTGAAATAAGAGTTTTGCCATTTAAATGTCCACATTTTTTAGGAAGATTTTGGTCCTCTAGCTGTACGGCAGCGACCCCTGCCTCTACCATTTCACGAGCAGTACGGGCAACATTTAATACACCACCAAAGCCCGTATCAATATCCACTAGCATAGGTAAATTAGTAGCCCGAATAATATCACTAGCACGCTGAGCTATTTCATTTGAATAAATCATCCCTAAATCTGGTAGGCCTCTACTCGCTGTATACGCGGCACCCGAAAGATACAGTGCATCAAAGCCAACTTTTTTAGCCATTAAACCTGCCATTGCATCATGTGCTCCGGGTATTTGCAAAATAGCTGAACGAGCAATAAGAGCTTTAAATTGTTCAGCTAATTGTTTTTGTGTCTTCGCTTCTTGAACAATCCACGCCATTTTTAAAAACCTCCTCTTTATTGCGTTCGGAATCCTTCTAAATTAAATAAATAGATTAATAAATTCATGGACAGCAATTTGTTCAAGCAGCTCTTTATTTGCACAAACCTCATTTATTGTATTGAGTTGTTTTTGAGAATAATGCGTACTAATGTTTTGCTGGAATTTATTAATGATCTGAGGAAATGCTTCCTCACGGCGGAAACGATGTCCTAAAGGATATTCACACTCAATTAGCTCGGATGATGTACCATCTTTGTAATAAACTTGAACAGCATTCGCAATGGATCGTTTATCAGGGTCTAAATAGTCGATTGTATATTGGCTTTTTTCCACGACAACCATTTTATTTCGCAAGTCATCAATACGTGGGTCTACAGCCACCTCATCTTCGTAGTGATCTGCTGTAATGTCACCATAAATAAGACCAATAGCTGTAATATATTGAAGGCAGTGATCACGATCAGCAGGATTGTGAAGAGGCCCTTCTTTATCGATAATTCGTATGGCTGATTCATGCGTCGTAATGTTAATGCGGTCAATTTCAGCTAGGCGATTCTTTACTTCAGGATGTAAATGAACAGCACATTCTGCAGCCGTTTGAGCATGAAATTCTGCAGGGTAAGACACTTTAAAGAGGACATTTTCCATAACATAAGATGCAAGTGGTCTCGCAAGCTTTAATTCTTGCTTATTAAAGAGCACATCTTGGAATCCCCAGCCTGGTGCAGATAATGCAGTTGCATAGCCCATTTCCCCTTTCACAGCCATCATTGCTAGTTGTACCGCCCTGCTTGTAGCGTCACCAGCAGCCCATGATTTTCTAGATCCCGTATTAGGGGCATGTCGATAGGTTCTTAAACTTGAATTATCAATCCAAGCATTTGATAAAGCATTGACAATTTCTTGATGAGTACCACCTAAAGCCTTTGTTACTACAGCTGTTGTTGCTATTTTGACAAATAAGACGTGATCTAAGCCAACACGATTTAAGCTATTTTCGAGTGCAAGTATTCCTTGTATTTCATGAGCTTGTATCATCATTTCTAAAACGTCTTTTATTTGGAGAGGCTCTTGCCCTTCTGCAACACCTACACGACTCAAATAATCGGCTACAGCTAAAATGCCACCTAGATTATCAGAAGGATGCCCCCATTCTGCCGCCAACCATGTATCGTTATAATCCAACCAACGGATCATACAACCGATATTAAAGGCACCTTTAACTGGATCAAGGACATAGGATGTTCCTGGAATACGAGTACCATTTGGAACGACTGTACCTGGTACTACAGGACCCAGAAGTTTTGTACATTCAGGATATTGTAAAGCTAAAATGCCACAACCTAACGTATCCAATAAAACATATCGAGCCGTTTCGTAAGCTTCTTCGCTCGTAATCTTTGTGTTTAATACGTAATCCGCAATATCAACAAGAAGCTGGTCTGTCATCGTTTTTTCATTCGTTTTAATCATCTATATCTTCCTTTCAAGGTATGAATTTGATATACTAGTATGCTGATGGGCATTGGTCAGAATGTCCATCAGCTCTATGGCGAGTTGTTAAAACTTGATTATACCGACAATTCTTCAAGGTTATGACGCTCGCCTATATAATGAACACGAGGTCTAAATAATCGATTATTGTCATGTTGTTCGATCACATGTGCACATAAACCAATCGTTCGAGAGCCAAAGAAAATAGGCGTATATAATTCAATTGGTAAGCCCAGCATGTAGTACACTGGCGCAGCATAATAATCTAAATTTGGATACAAGCCTTTTTCCTCCACCATCACTTTTTCACCAGCTTCACACATGTGATATAAGCGGTCATCCCCTTGCTCCAAGCATAATTTATATAAAGCTTCTTTCATGATCTGCGCTCTTGGGTCCATTTTTTTCATATAGACACGATGGCCAAAGCCCATTATTTTCTCTTTATTTTTGAGCTTGTTTTTCAGCATCGCTTCAAAGCCTTCCACTGTCTTAGCTTCAAGCAGCATATACATGACTGCCTCGTTCGCCCCACCATGCAAATTTCCTTTCAATGATGCGACAGCACCAGTTAGAGCACCATACAGATCGGATTGTGTGGAGGCAATAACACGAGCAGCAAAGGTCGAATTCGGCATTTCATGTTCACTATATAAAACAAGTGATTGGTCAAAAATTTCCTCTTCTAATGGTGTTGGTTTTCTTCCAGTAATCATGTAATAAAAATTAGCACTATATGAAAGCTCACTATCCGGTTCTACTACCTCTTGACCATTTAATACACGGTAGCTATTCGCAACGATATTGGGCATTCCGCCTAAAAGTCGATATGCTCGTGTTACATTCTTTTCAGTCGAACGATCATTGATGTGCTGATCATACCCTGCTAACGCTGAAATTCCAGTTCTAAGGCCGTCCATAGCATGTGTCCCATTTGGTAATAAGTTGAAAATTTGAAAAAGCTCTTGTGGAACGTGATAGTTTTCTTTCAATTTATCTTGTAAGTCAGCTTGTTGCTCAGTAGTTGGTAGGTTTCCGTGCAATAATAAATGGACAATATCTAAATAGGAATATCGCTGAGATAGTTCAATCAAATCATAGCCCCGTATAACAATTTGGCTTCCTACTACGTCTAAGAAAGACAGTTTTGTTTCCGCAGCAATAACTCCATCAAGACCTGGTGAATACGTTAACTCCATGAATTACAACCCCTTTGTTTAATCATTCTTGTAAGCGTTACCATTCAAACTCGAAAGAACAACAAAAAAACAACTTCTACCCCTTTAGAAGTTGTTAATCTACAAAAGTATGACAGAACAAAAAACAGTGAACTTACATCCATTCACAATCATCATACAGTAGCTAACACCTCCCTATCCTCGTAGGTCAATTGATGCTTATTTAGCGGCAGGTCTCCTGACTTATCATCAACATTCCTATAACACCTTCCCGTTTTGATGAACAAAACAGTGGCCACGTTATGGAACTCCTACATACAGTTGCGGGACAGTGTTGGACTCACACCAACTTCCCTTTTAATCAAATGGAATCAAACCCATTTGAACCACCAAAATTTAGCATATTCAATTTGTCTTTTTACCTTAACATAGAGGTTTCCAAACAATCAATATAGGTAAAATTCAGAAAAGACTGATTATAAAAAGCTATTTTTCATTTTTGACGAACTATTCTGCATATTTAAGCATTATTTCGCTCAAAAAAAGATTGTTAATCAATCCCAATGAAGCTATATTTATGAAGTCTACTTTAAAAAAGCGAATTATTTTGCATAACGATGAAACGTGGAGTGACGGGATGGGCTATATAACAGAATTAAGAAAGCTTATCGGTAATAGACCGATTATAAGCGTCGGTTCGACAGTTCTTGTTGTTAATGATGATAAGAAGATACTCTTTCAACATCGTTCAGATACGTTGGATTGGGGATTACCTGGCGGCTCAATGGAAATAAACGAAACATTAGAGCAGGTTGCTGCTCGTGAACTTTATGAGGAAACTGGACTCGTGGCTACAGAGTTTGATTTTATCGGTGTTTTTTCAGGACCTGATTATTACTACTGTTATCCGAATGGCGATGAAATCCATACAGTCATTCACCTGTATAGAGCTAAACATGTAAGGGGTGTATTGGAAATGAAAGATGGTGAGAGCTTAAGCCTCACTTATTTCAGTAAGGAAGAACTTCCGAATAATATGGAACAGAGGACGGTCGCTCTCTTAAACAACCTAGAAGGTAAAATATGGGGGTTCGAAAGCTCCTTTACGAAGCTTTCCAAATAACAATGTAAGAATTTTAATAAGGACTTTCTTCGCAAAGACATTCCAGTTCATTCTAAAGTATTCTTGTGAATTCTTTCGCGAGGGTGAGTGGGTAAAATCGCGTTGTATAGCTCAAGTGATGCGGAATGCTTAAATGGTTCACCTTTCATACTTTCCTCTACTAGCTGACCATTTTGCATGACAAGGATGCGATCTGAAATAAAGCGTGTAGCCTGTAGGTCATGAGAAATGAAAATGTATGCAAGTTGCAAATCCTTTTGTAGTGTCTGTAGTAATTGAATGATATGTTTTTGCAAAATCATATCTAAACTACTAATGGCTTCATCTAAAACAATTAATTTTGGGTGTAAGGCAAGCGCTCTTGCAATGTTAACACGCTGTTGTTGTCCTCCGCTAAGCTGGGAGGGATACTTTTCGGTAATAGATTTGTCTAACTCTACATGATCAAGTAATTCCTTTACCTTATAATGTCTCTCAGCTGAGCTATAATGCTCGAAATTTAGGTACGGTTCCTCTAAAATTTGAAAAATGGTCTGCTTTGGATTTAATGAATGATAGCTATTTTGAAAGACTGCTTGTAAATCTCTCCGTATCATTTTTTTCTGTTGGCTAGTGGCATCATAAAGATTAACCCCTTGAAATAGAATCTCACCGGCTGTTGGCCTTTCCATTCCTAATATAATTCGGCCCAATGTGCTTTTTCCTGAGCCACTTTGTCCAACAATCCCTAAGCATTCCCCCTCCTGAAGTGAAAATGATACTTTCTGTAATACAGGGGCATCCTGTCTTCGCTTGAATATGAACGGTCTATGTGCATAGTTCTTCTCAATATATCTCACTTCTAGTAGCTTCAATTTTTTCACCTCTAAAACATAATTCGGGATTGTAATAGTTTTTTTGTATAAGGATGCTGAGGTGCATCAAAAAAATCATAGACATTCGCTTGTTCAATTATTTCCCCCTTATACATCACGGCCACGTCATCAGCAAGTTCAGCAATAACGCCTAAATCATGTGTCACAAGAAGGATGGCTGCCTGTGTTTCCAAGCGAATACGGTCAAATAAGGTCAATACCTGCTTTTGATTGACTGTATCAAGAGCTGTCGTTGGTTCATCAGCTATATATACCGAGGCTTGAATTGCCAGTGACAAAGCAATCATTACACGCTGTAGCATTCCCCCACTTAATTGGAATGGATAATAGTGTAAAAGGCGCTCGGGATTAGGTAAATTAACTTTTGACATGCTTTCAATAGCAATTTGTCTTATTTCATTTTTAGTTATAACAAAATGAGCCTTTAATGATTCACGAAAATGACCTTCAATGGTTTGAACACGGTCAAAGGCAGTCGAAGGATTTTGCATAATAATGGAAAGATGTCTACCACGATAAGCTCTCATTTGAGCAGCAGTTACCTTCAATAAATCTTGTTGATGGTAGAAAATTTGCCCTTTGGTGATCTGTGCTCTAGTCGGCAAGGCTTGCATGATAGCTTGGCAAAGCATCGTTTTCCCACTACCGCTTTCCCCAATAATTCCTAACACTCGGCCTTGATAGGCTGTTAAATGAATGGAGGATAAAATATTCTGTTCTCCAACTTTGACCGATAAGTCTTTCACTTCTAAAACTTTCTTCATAACTACCCCTTTACTGATCAGGCTTCTTCAAACTACTTGCTAAAACATTACATACTAGGACAACAAGGACGATAGCAAGCCCAGGATATAGCATTAATTCAGGATGTTGGCGGATATATTGCTTCCCTTCATTTACCATCATTCCCCATTCAGGGGTAGGAGCCTGCACACCAAGCCCAATAAAGGAAAAGCCCGCAATCTCTAATATGACCTTCCCCATATCTAATGCCACAATCGTTACAATCGGTGGCCAAACATGAGGGAGATAGTGACGAATAATTAATTTCGCACCTGTAGTACCACTAATTCTTGCCGCTAGAATAAAATCTTTTTCATTCATGCCAATAAATAAACCTCGAATTAGCCTCGAATAATAAATAAGCTGTGTTAAACTAAGTGCAATTAACACATTTTTCAAGCTCGGTCCTAATACACCTAAAAGCCCAAATGCTAGTACAAGTGTTGGAAAAGCTAATAAAATATCGCATACCCGAATAAATAGCGCATCTATTATACCTCTTTTTAAGGAGACCCATGCGCCCAATAGTATCGCTACTAGAATAGCAACTATTTGTATGACGAGCGCCGCACCTAAAGAATACCGAATCCCTAAAAGCAATCGGGAGAAGACACATCTTCCTAAATGGTCTGTTCCTAATGGATAGTCCCATGAGGGTGCTAAAAATTTCTTAGAAATATCGACTGCTAAAGGGTCATGAGGCATAATGAGTGGGGCAAACAGTCCGAGTAAACCAATAAAAATCAGTAAGGTGAGACTAATATATCTTCTCATATGTATACGTCCTAAGTTCACTTTACTCTCTCCTATCCTTCATCATCAGATGAGGATCCAATAAACGATGCAATACATCTGTGCCTAAATTGGCGAGCACATAGATGACAGCAATCACCAACACATAGCATTGTACAACGGGGTAATCACGATTCGTTATGGATTCTATTAAATATCGACCGAGTCCAGGCCAACTAAATACTTGCTCGACAATGACAGCACCACCTAGCAAATTTCCGAGTGTCATCCCAAACAATGTTGATATCGGTATAGCAGCATTCCTCCCCACGTGTCGAATGAGAATGACCGATTTTTTCAAGCCTCTAAGCTGTGCATATTTTACATATGGCTGCTCGTATTCTTCGATCATGGCAGAGCGGATAAACTGTGAGAACAATCCGATTGTAGGTAAAGCTAAGGTGAAGGCCGGTAAAACTATATGTGCTATCGAACCTTTTCCATTCGTTGGAAAAATGCCAAGTTTTAAGCTGAAAAGATAGAGTAGGATAAACCCTAACCAAAATGTTGGAATGGATACACTTAGGACTGTAAATAATCGAATGATTTTATCGATAAAGGAATGCTTATATAATGCGCTCACAACCCCTAATGGAATACTAAAAGTTAAAATGAGGATAAATGCTACTAAAGCTAATTCAATGGTAGCGGGTAGTTTAGCAAATAGCTCATGAGCCACGGGTAATTTACTAACAAAAGATGTCCCAAAGTCTAGCTGTAAAATGCCTTTTACCCATAGCAGATACTGCATGATAAAAGGCTTGTCTGTCCCTAATTCTTCTCGTAAAGCTTGTATAGCCTCTGGTGTTGGGGCAATTCTTGAGAGTCGAAGGATGACCTCTGCCGGTTCTATTGGTACGAAACGAATAAACACAAAGGTCAGAATAGATACGCCTACTAATACAAATGGTAGAGTGAGAATTCTTTTTACACAAAACATCCAAGTCGATTCGTACATGCCGTCACTTCCTATTTCATCCGATGATAAAAAGAGAGTTGCCCTATTTCGACACACTCTCTCTTTCATACTTAGTTTTCTTTATCCATTTGCGCATATGGAATGTCATACTCAGAAGCACGTGGTGCAAAATCCTTCATATATGGTTGATAAATAACATTATTTGTTTCATACGATATTGGATAGAATAATGCTTGATCGTGGAACATTGTTAAAATATCCGTATATAGCTGCACGCGTTCCTCTTCATCGGTACCGACTAATAATTGATGTATGTTTGTATCGATCTCCTGAGCATTTGGTAAGCCTAATTTTGCTTCATATACACCACTAGCATTTGGCGTAGCTGATTCATTTGCAAAGCTATGTGGATCAGTCGGCGGTCCATTTGTTCGCCAGAAGTTAATATCAACCTGATCATCCATTAATTTTTGCAGACCAACCATAACATCTGCCCCTTCAATATTTAACTGTACCCCTATTTTTGCTAGCTCGCCTTGCATTAATTCCGCCATAGGTTTTTGAATGGCATCAGTAGCAATATAGATTAAATCTAATGTAAGGGGTTGACCATTTTTCGAACGAATTTTTTCACCCTTCTGTAGCGTCCAGCCCGCTTCATCTAGCAATTTCTTCGCTTTTTCAGGATTATATATAATGGGCGCTAAATCAATATTGGCATAAGGAATGGCATTCCAGAATAGCGTGTTTGCCACTTTTTCTGTACCATGTGTAATATTGTCTACCATTTGTTCTTTATTGATAGCATATTGAATAGCTTGTCGAACCTTTAGCTCAGCTAACGGTCCTGACTGAGTATTGAACAGTAATGCTTTCGTAGACAGCGGCTCAGATGTAGCTGTTTTATATTTGCCACTATCTCTTAAGTACGTATAGTTATCTAAACTAATAATCCCTCGACCATAAATGACATCTAATTCTTCATTTTCAAAGGCTAACGAAAGGGATTCCGAATCTGGAATGATCTTAACCTTTATTTTATCTACGAGAGGTTTTTCACCCCAATAATGTTCGTTACGGCTAAATAATGCATATTCATCTTTTTTATAGTCTGTTAATACCCATGGTCCTGTGCCAATAGCTGATTGAATGGAATCATTTGTCGCATCACCGTCTGGAAAGCCATTATCCCCTAAAAAACGGAAAGGTCTGACAAAGGCTAATTCGTTTAACACAGGGTAATATGGTTCATCTAATTGCAAACGTATTGTTGATTCATCTACTTTGACGACCTCTTTAATATGGTTGACCATACCCATCCAAGAATGCATGTCACGATTCGCTAATACTGCATCAAAATTGCGAATCACATTATCAGCATTAAAGGCAGTCCCATCCGAATAGTTAACATCCTTGCGTAAATGAAACGTATAAGCAGTTTTATCCTCTGAGATGTCCCAGCTTTCTGCTAGCTTTGGTGTAATTGTGCCATCATCGTTATACGCCACTAAAGATTCATAAACCATGGCTTGAGCAGTCATCTGATTTGGTAAATATGTATGGGGATTTAATGGCCCTACATCTAATGGCCATCCAATCGTAATCATTTTTTCATCTGTTTGTTCTGTTGGTGCTGAATTTCCTTTGTCCTTTTCTGAGCTTGTACAACCTGCAAGAAAGCTCAAGGTCAAAACAAGCAGGAAAGGCAGTAAATACTTCGTCCATCTCATTTTTTGTCTCCTATCTCTATTCCCTGTTCATATCTACAAATTGAATAGAAAGAAGGCATAAAAAAACCTTATTCCACAAGAATAAGGACAGATAAACCTACAAATACGTAAGCTTCCATCCATCTCCCTATCTTTCGTAGATCATCAATGAATCTTCTTACAAGCAGGCATTCTGGCTTATGATTCATCATTTTGCTTCACCTTACCAAGAAAGAACTTAGTGGTAATCGAAACAAAACTCCTCATTTACAGCTGCGGGACAGCATGGGATTTACACCCATTTTCCTTTTAATTGAATGAAAAATACTTTCATTCAAACTTGTAATGCAATATTTGAAATTAGTAATAAACATAACATGCTGAAATGTTCACGTCAATTTTATTTTCTGAATATAATAAAACCTCTATACAAAAAGACCAGGTAGATGACCTGATCTTTCTTTAACTCCTTTTATTATATTGTTTTCGTTATCTTGATATAGATTCCTTCACCTCCTGACGCAATATTTTAGTAGCACCTACCATATTAGCTAAAGCCGCGATTGTTTCTGGCTCTTTCCTTGTTTTTAAGCCACAGTCAGGATTAACCCAAAATTGATGTTTGTCTAGAACTTGTAAACTATCTTTCATAATGGCTAACATTTCGCCTTCACTCGGCACACGTGGGCTATGAATATCGTAAACACCTAATCCGATTCCTTTTGTATAAGGATTTACTTGAAGGGAAGAAATTAGCTCTCCATGGCTACGTGATGTTTCAATAGAAATCACATCTGCATCTAGCGCGCTAATGGGTTCTATGAAATCGTTAAATTCGCAGTAACACATATGTGTATGAATTTGTGTTTCATCCTTAACACTTGATGTAGCAAGCTTGAAGGCATTGACCGCCCAGTCTAAGTAAGCCCCCCATTCTTCTTTACGAAGAGGTAACCCTTCACGGAGTGCTGGTTCATCCACTTGAATAATGGAGATGCCAGCCGCTTCTAGTGCTTCCACTTCCCTGCGAAGTGCTAATGCAATTTGATAAGCCACATCTTTTCGAGAAATATCATCGCGTACAAAGGACCAATTTAAAATGGTCACTGGCCCTGTCAGCATCCCTTTTACAAAGCGCTTCGTTAAGCTTTGGGCATACGCAGACTTTTTCACGGTAATGGCTGAAGACCATGCTACATCTCCATAAATAATTGGAGGCTTCACACAGCGAGAGCCATACGAAACAACCCATGCTTTTTCAGTAAAGGCAAAGCCCGTCAATTTCTCACCGAAATATTCAACCATGTCTGTCCGTTCAAATTCTCCATGAACTAGTACATCCATATCAAGATCCTCCTGCAAGTGAATCCAGCGCTTTGTTTCCAGTTCAATAAATGCTTCATAGTCTTCATTCGACAATTGTTTCTTTCGCCAAGCATTACGATTTCTCTTCACCTCATCAGATTGAGGGAAGCTGCCAATTGTCGTTGTTGGGAAAAGGGGTAGTCCTAATGCCTGCTGCTGTATTTTTTGACGTTGACTAAAATCATTATGTCGCTCAAAATCCTTTGTTGATAAGGATTGAGCGGCTTGTTGGATAATCTTATTTTGACGAATTGAATGATTTTTTAGTGCTTCAATGGCCTTCATACTTGCTGAGAAATTATGACGTAGCGTTCCGTCTTGATTTTTTCTATATTTAGTGAGCTCAATAAGCTCTTCGATTTTTTCATCAGCAAACGCCAGTGCTTGTTTGAGAACAGGGTCCAGCTTCTTTTCAAGTGAAGTAGATATTGGCACATGTTGAAGGCTACTTGAGGGTTGAATCCACAATTCCTTAGCATCGCTAAGCTTTTCAATAGCTTGAATCGTGGCGTTAGCCTCCGCTAGGTTGGAACGCCATATATCACGACCATTAACAATACCAATAGCTAAAACTTTATCCTGAGGGAAACCAAATTTTCGAAGGGACTCCATATTCCCTTTATAGCCATGTACGAAATCTAAACCAAACCCTTGGACAGGCAATGTAATCAATGTTTCATAGGAGCATAATGCTTCAAAATATGTTTGTAGCATTAGTTTTGCTGCTGGAACGGTTGTCGCTAACTGAGCATAGATTTCCTGTACTAGCTTCCGTTCTGCTGAGTCGAGTGTCGTCACTAAAGAAGGCTCTTCTAATTGAATCCACTGGGCACCTGCATCTACTAATTCTTGAATAATCTGAGCATAGAGAGGTAATAGAGCTAATAAATATTCGACCTGCGTTAATTTATTGTAGCCCTTAGTTAACTTATAAAATGTATAGGGGCCAATAAGTGTCGGCTTCGCAATAATACCGAACGCTTCTTTTGCCTCTAAAAAGTCGGCCAATACCTTATTTTCAGTTAGTTGCAGCGGTTGCCCTTCATATTCAGGGACAATGTAGTGATAGTTGGTATTAAACCATTTGGTCATTTCACTAGCTACTGCTGAATGATTGCCTCTCGCTACACTGTAGTAGGTATGTAAATCTACCCTTCCACCTTGCCAGTTAAAGCGCTTGGGTACTAAGCCAAACATTAAGGCTGTATCTAACATTCTATCGTACAATGTGAAATCCCCCACTGTCACCATATCGATGCCAGATTGTAGCTGCTTTTCAATCCGCGATAACCGAATACTTTTTAGGGTTTCCTGAAAATCCTCTTCCGTTCGTTCTTGACGCCAAAATGCTTCTAACGCCTTCTTCCATTCGCGATCATCTCCGATATATGGATAGCCAATGAGTGTACTAGTATAAGTCATATTTAATCTCCCTTTCATCAATAAGTTTATGGTTACTTGCTCTTACAAATTTGTGTCATCCCATGCTAGATTCAGTGGCTCTATATGAAAACCAGTGGACTTTGCTCTGGAATACAGAATAGTAGCATGAAAAAAAGCCATTCCCCTTCTCGGAAAATGGCTGCATGGTAAATTTATTAAGACAAAAACAATACGAAAAAGTAGAATTTTCGTAAAATCACTTGTTATCGCACAGTGCCTTTTTGGTCACTATTCACCACCTATTTCCACGTAGGTATTTGGTGTGTACTAGAAATTGGCAGGTCTCCTGGCTTCTCATCAACACGCCTCACAGCCTTCCCGGTTTCCCAGTGGCATTTGTGATTTGCTCCGAATTACAGTTGCGGGACAGCGTCGGATTTGCACCGACTTCCCTTTTAAGCCAGACTTTCATCTGGCACCATTTCTTACACTATATTCAGTTATGCCCATACTATACCATATATTTCAGAATAGTAGAAATTGTTTTTACATAAAACTTTATCTATTTACTCTGTTTTTAATTATCAACAATTGGGCTCTTAGTGATAATGCCTTATATTAATTGAACTGATTCCACATTAATTGTACAAGAAAACTATTTATAATCTTTAATTCCAGCTTCAAAAGCCTGTCTATCTCCATTTTCAATCCCGTGCAATGCTTCTTGTAAAGCAAATGTACTTTTATAAAATTTAACTCGTTCAGAAATTTCCTGACCATTAGGATATAGGTTAATACACATATCAAAAAAATCCTCACCATAGCTAGAAAGTATTCCAGCAAAGTCATACGCTGGATCTCCTAAACCCGAACCACCAAAGTCTATTATCCCAGAAATCATACTTGTTTCTGGATCCCACAAAATGTTAGATGCACCGAAATCTCCGTGTATAAGCGTTATATCTAAATTGGAGAATGCCTTCCCGTTTAAAAACGTTTCAAAAGATTGTGAGATTTCCTGTTGAGCGTCTTTTCTCATAAAAGGAAATAATTTATTTCGAATCTTATTATACAAGTTATACATCTCTTCATGAGGATTACGAACCTTTAGTTTCAAATCTCGACTTGCTTTTTCTCCTGATATAGAATGAAGTTCTACAAGAAAAGAAACAAGTTGTTTTGCCAACCCTTTAACTAAATCAACACGCTTCACACCTATTAAACTTTCCTTCCACAAAGGAACACCATCTATTAGATGATATCCGGTGAAGACCTTACCTGGTTCTAACTCTTCAAAAGATTGATAAATTGGATTCGGAATAGGAGTTGAAATGGTACCTTTAATGTATTTTAAAATTTCCGTCTCTCTTTTTAATTGATTGATTCCAATTTTATATTTTGGAAACCTAAAAACCAAAGATTTGTTTACAATTAACACATCATTATTCTGTCCAATTTCATTAGGATAAATGTCTTCAATGGAAAGGTCGGAATAAAGCGATTGAATGTTTTCAATAAAGTTATTATTCATTAGTAATACTCCCTTTCAGTCTCTTTCTAGCTTTTTGATACGTAAACTCTTGTTGAACTATCTGTTCCTTTAGTTTAAAAACAATTCTTCACAAACTCAACTATACTTTAACAAAAAAATCCAAATCACTTAACAAGATGCTCCACAATCTGGCCATTGCCATGAATAAAGACGCTTTCCTTATTACGAAAAGCGCCTGATTGTTGAATAAACAGTGGTGGGTTTATCTCCAACTCAATATTCAAAACTCAATATTGGCTTTGGTCGTTTATTCCAATTAAAAATCTAATTATGAAACTATCTTCTACTTTCTTCGTATATTAATTAAGTCAACTATTTCTAGAGGTGATCATAATGTACGAATACCATTTCGTTAAAGTGGAACTAAATGCTTGGGGTAGTAAACCAAAAGAAGATTATCAAAATATAATTCACCAATACGCATCTGAAGGATGGAGATTTGTTCAAATTTTTGCTCCTTCAACTAAAGGATATGGTTCCGCAGCTTATTTTGAATTAATATTCGAGAGACCCCTTAATTAGATGTGAGGGGTTTTTCTATTTGGGGAAGCATAAATATCCAACCCTCATTTATATGTGTTATTCACCAATTTACTCCTTTTCAGTAATAAAGAAGCTTTCCGTATTACGGAAAAGTTCCCGATTACTGATTATCAAGACGCTGATTTGTCTTTTGATTGTTAAAGTAATGCATACTATTAGCTGAATACATATTTTACTTTTCCGGTGTAAAGTTCCATCTCACTTATTTTGGGACGATACCTAGCAATCTTCTGCCCATTAGCCATATTGCAAGACCAGTTCCCCACAAGATCAAGGCAGAGCCAAAGCCCACTACAGACATAAATGCATTGATTTGATGTCCCCCCAGTGTGACTGTTCCAGGTACAAATAGCCATGTCATAATAGCAAGTAAACAAAGGAGTGCGCCGGTAAAATAGTAGAGTCTGACTTGAAAAAGAGGTGCCAATGGAAAAAAATGGACACCGACAATAAGAGCTATTATGACAGGTATAAGTTCAGGGTGACGAGTAGCATTACTGACAGCAATTGTGATGGCTATAGCCAAACCCTCTGCTGCAAAAATAATGTTAAACCAAAACGACGTACGCTTCCCATGCCTTAAGTCTGTTTTTGAAACCTGATTCGTCAATTCTCTCGATGCTCGTATTAATGAAAAACCGCCGATGAACAGCGCTATACCTATGGCAACAGCAGTAACTAACAATAATGGAACTCCGCAGCCTTGCAATCCCATAATTCCCGTGTACGCCCACAGAGTACCAAAAAACGCCATAAAAAATACACCAGATGCCGTTCCGCGGACTGCGGCACTAGGAATCGCTCTAGATGTTTGTGTCACAAATAAATACCTCCTTTCAACCTAAGTATATGTTCATTACACCCACGTAACAGCCTACAACAGTATTAGATTTAGTTCATTCAAGAAAAATCAAATATCCTTTTTTATCATTATATTCAGGCAGGCAAATGAATGAACTTCTCTGCCCGGTTATCTCAATACATCTCATTCCACTATAAAGACGATTTCGTTATTTCAGAAAAGCACGAGTATTAAACTCTGAAAGTATGGAACATTTCACTTCAGAATTGGAGAATTTACTATTTACACTAACAAACGAATGAAAGGAAAATTAAAAGGAATGAGCCCTGCCCAATACAGAGTTCATTCCTCAGTAACTGCTTAAACTATTCTATAGATGAGATCCTCCACTTGCATCGAGCAATTGACCTGTTACCCAACGGCTGTCTGAGGAAGCAAGAAATACGGCAATATCTGCCACATCCTCGGGTTCTCCCCATCTGTTGAAAATTGAAAGACCAGCCGCATATTTTTGTCCTTCCAGGTTTTCCAAAGTCTCAGCATTCATTTCTGTATTAATAATTCCAGGCTGGATGGCGTTTACCGTAATATTACGGCTCCCTAGTTCCTTGGCTAGAAGACGTGTAAATGTGTCGATAGCACCTTTGGACATACTGTACGTGAAGACACTTGGCGAAGCTGCACGTGTCACAAAGGATGAAATATTAATAATACGCCCTCCATCTTTTAAACGTGGCAAAGCTTGCTGAGTAACAAAAAGTGGTGCTTTAACATTAATGTTCATTACCTCGTCAAATGATTCTTCCGTCGTCTCATCTAAACTGATAATTTGACCAATTCCAGCATTGTTGACAAGAATATCGAATCCACTACCGCCCATATACTCCCGAATTGTATCATCCAAAGTAGTAAATAAATCTTGAATACCATCTAGAGTACTAAGGTCAGCACCAATCGCGCAAGCATTTCCTCCGCTTTGTTTGATCTGGTGAACAACTGCTTCTGCCTCATTACGTCTTTTCCCGTAATGAACGACAACAAAGGCCCCCTCTTGTGCCAGACGCAATGCAATACTGCGGCCAATTCCTCGACTTGATCCTGTAACTAAAGCGATTTTGCCTGTTAACTTACTCATGCTTCCATCTCCTTGTTCAAACATAGTTATATTACATAGAGAATTATAACAAGGAACATTATTTGAAATGTTGCTCTCCTATTCGGTTTCAAGGAGGTTTTTCGTCACAACTGTAATTCAACTCTACGTGAAAATAGCCCAATTGTCTTGAAGATCGTTGCTTATAGAACTAACATATCTGTTCGTTAAGTGTAACTCTTCACAATTACTTGATATTATATAGATGAATAGAAAGTTAAATTAAAATTTAGTTTAGTAGTTGTAATAATTGCTTATTGATTTTATTCCCTTACAACTTTTCAAAAAGGAGGGTGTATGAAAAAGATTATTATTTTTGTATTAACGTTATTTATATTACTTTCAGGATTTCCAACACCAAGTTATGCGTTGTCAGATTCAAAATCTGCGGCAATCCAAGCGTTGCTAGATGATGCCCGTCATATATCAGGTGTGCCGGGCATGTCAATCTCATTACTTGCTGATGATGAAGTGCTCTACTTTTCTTCAGGGCTTGCAGACCGTGAAAAGGGGTTGCCTGCAAGTGAAAATACACTCTATGAGTTAGCCTCGGTCAGTAAAGCTTTTACCGGTATTGGTATTTTGCTGTTGGAAGAGCAAGGGCTGCTCTCAATGACTGACCCTGTCCAAAAATATTTACCTTGGTTTACGGTAAAGTATCAAGGGAAACTGGTTGATATGCAAAGTCTTACGCTAAATAACTTTCTTCACCATACAAGTGGTCTAACAAATAGTAGACATATTCAAAATATTCCACAAGGCAATACACCAGATATGTTGCAGAAGACTGTGGAAATGCTCGTAGATGCTGAATTGGAGTTCCCTCCCGGCGAACAGTATAACTATGGAACCGTTAATTATGACGTATTGGGTTTGGTTATTGAGATTGTGTCGCGACAAAGCTATGAAGACTTTATGAAGGAACAGGTATTTCAGCCGTTAGGTCTTCACCAGACGTATGTTTATAAAAAAGATGCTCAAGCCACTGGACAGTTGGCACAGGGCTACCGTTCTTCCTTTTTTATGACAACTCCATTTAAGGCTCCAGATTATGCTGGAAATAAACCCGCAGGCTACATCATTTCTAATACAAAAGATATGGCGCGTTGGATGGGCATACAAATGGGTATCGTGCAGAACATACCTGAAATATTTCACAGGGTTATTGAAAAATCACATAAGGGTGATATGTCTGTTTCGTCTGTCAACGATATGTATTATGCGGCAGGCTGGTCGGTAAACGCCGACCAAACGATTATAGAACACACAGGGGGCAACCCAAATTTCAGAACCGAAGTACTTATACTGCTAAATGAACGAACAGCCATCTGCTTGCTGAGTAACGGCGCAAATACCAATATAAACCTGGTACTAAAAGTTAAAGATATATTAGATGGCAATCTAACTCAGTCCTATGAAATAAGTGGCACACAGCTTTTGGATATTATTTTGTCGTCTATCACAATTATTCTTTGCCTATTGGCTGTTTTGCTATTTCTCTTAGGATTACGCAGAAGGAAAACAAATGAGCGACATCTAATGACAAAAAAGAGATCAATCGTAACAGTTATTTTCCTGATCGCTACGATTGCCCTGGGTATACTGTGCTTTGCTTTCGATTGGTCAACGATACTTATTTGGCAAACATATAGCGTTCTTACAGCTTTGATTTCGTCAGTATTATTAACAGCGAGCATTACATGGTTTGTATACACTCACCGATAAAATACCTCGCTACCATGATAAGCATATTGTGAAGGAATTACATTTCAATTTATAGGTATCTTTAAAAAACATAAGACACTTTGGTGTCTTTTTTTATATCCTCGACAATTTTCCCCAGTTAAACCTAATTACTATTGCTTCCACTAACCTGCTCCTCTCGTGGAATAAGGATTTTAATCAACTATATTATTTTTGCACAAGCGTCGTTAGGGAACATTTTTTAAGGATTGTTATCCCTCAATCTTGCCCTTTCCATGAAGAAAGACGCTTTCCTAATTTCAGAAAGCGCCCGATTGTAGAAGATTATTTTTCAGGTCCTCAAACTTTCATTTGGGAACATTTTTTTGTTTAGATTGGTAAAACTTTTTTTCATTAGGCTGTTTTCGTATAGATTGTTGCTCCTGATTTTGACTATCTTCTTTAATTAAAGCCCCTGTTAGTTGAACAAAAATGCATCACAAGCGCCGTTTTAACGTTGCAAATCCGCATTTTTCTGATGGGCCCGCTCATAAATATTAGCTTTGTGTGGCGTCTACGGTTATGTAAGTATTGCTATAAAGAAGCATATGAATTCTCTTTACATTCCAAAGTTTCTTAAATTCATTAATCGGAACTTTTCGATTATAGCTCTTGTTATCATCATCACAATTCACTAGATGCCTTAATGATTCTGAAAGGTAAATATACTCCTTGTCATAGCCTACTACGGGGACAAAATGCAAATTATTTCGATTTTTCTGTACTTTTATAAAAACAATTACGGGAGTTCCTTTACTAACTTCATACTTTAATGTATTTATATTTCCTTTATAATAGTTTGTTTGAAAGCCCTTTCTTCTTAATACTTCACGAATTCCCTTTGAATATACAGTGCCTGCCCTTGTTTTACTAGGAAATTGCGTATATAACGCTTCACCCTCTTCCTCCATACCAAAATGGCGCAATACATACGCTGTTGAAAATGCTGCACATTCCGTATTGTTTTGAAAATCTATTCGGTTGTTTTGTAGAATAAGATAGTTAGCCGGATAATTTCTTTTTCGTAAAACAGGTATGGGTAATGTCATTAAATAGGCATTAATGATAGTTGATATAATAATCCATAAAATAACTGTTCTAACTATAAACATATTACTTCCCCCATTTTTTGCGTCCATATCGAAACAATATTCTAAATTCTTCTTGCATTTACCTGCATCATAGTTGGCTAACAACAATCTTTACGAAAACAGTCTTTCTTTAATTTATTAAGTTTGCTTCTAAGTCCAGTATTTTGCTGTTCAATTCAAATGAAATATTATTAGCGTGTAAATGGAACCTTTCAATTGCTTCCTCTATAATTTCAAAAAAGATATCTAGTTCATCTATATCCTGTGTTAAAGTTTCTTCAATGTTTTTAAAAACAACTTGTAAATTACCTTTTTGTGATTGCTGGAGATTAACTACAATCGAATAGCGCCTCGTTGCTTTCTGCTATCAAATAGTAATTGAATAAGGCTTTCATAATAAGGAATAAACTCTCCGTTTTTGATCATAGTCAAAATTTCTTTCTTGCTTGCCCATTTCACATTTTGTACTTCTTCATACTGTAAAGTGAGCTTATGTAACTGCACATTTTCTTCGATTAGATATATATCGTCAAAACCGTTCTCAAAGTTAATGGTTAAATGAGGACGTATTTGCTGAAGATCTAATTGTAAACCTATTTCTTCATACAATTCTCTTTGTGCTGCAATTTGACTTGTATCCCCAGCTATCGCGCTCCCTCCCACAGTAAGGTCCCACATATTTGGCCATCCCTCTTTGAAGGGCTACCTTTGTTGAATGAGCATTTCTCCACTTGAATTAAAAATACAAACATGAATAACTAAATGCCAATCACCAGGTCGAGGTTTTTCACCACGAACCCACATACGTTTTGTTTTAATACGATTTATATCATACACATCCCATAATTCCACAAAATCATCCATTTTCTAATCATCCCTCTCTTTTGCACAATTTTAAAAATTAAGAAAAAAATTGCAATTACCATATATTTTAACATAAATAACTTACTTAATTTAAAAGTGACTACACAACACATTCAGGTCCTCTAATGCAAATGTTGGTTTAACCACATTTTTTGTTTTCGGTCTCTTTCCAAATTTTCATTTGGGCACATTATTTTGAATGATTATGTATAGCTTAAAAACCTTAAATGAGCTAAAGTATCTTGAATTTAAATCTGCTACCTCAACAATTGCGCCCTTTTCCGTAATGACGACTGACAATTTTGGACAAAATGGGAAAGTAGGAATTGAAATTTCCTCTAACTGACAAATTCATAGTTTTATCTTATAATATCTGGAATGATAATCGAGAGGGGAAATGAATTGATGCTGACTTTAAGAGAATACATCATTAACAAGTTAAAACGATGTGAGGGTAAATGTAGCTAAGCCTCAATCCTTTACATAGCGTTCGGCAACGCTACGTTACCCAAGGAGGAGTCTACATGCAAGACCAAGTAAAATCATTTTGTCAAAAATATAATTTATATAAAGAAAATGAAATTCAACAGATACAATTACGTCATCGTTTCGCGTTAGTCGAGGCGTTTGACATTCAAGGAGGCATGCGTGTTCTTGAAATTGGCTGCGGTCAAGGGGATACAACGGTAGTGTTGGCAGACATTGTTGGTGACACTGGACATGTACTTGCACTTGATATCGCAGCAAGTGATTACGGTGCACCGTTAACCCTTGCACAAGCCCATGCGCAAATTCAGTCATCGCCATTAGGGAAGCGAATCTCGTTTCATGTGGAGACAGATTTTTTAACGTTTCATCTTTTAGAGAACATTGATGTGGTCGTGTTGTCCCATAGTTCTTGGTATTTCAAATCAAAGGAACAGCTACTTCAGTATTTTAAACGCGCGAAGCAATTAGGTGTGAAGCTATGTTTTGCAGAATGGGATATGGCGTATACGAGCTTACAGCAACGTAGTCATTTTTGTGCAGTTTCCATTTTGGCGCTTTATTCAGCCTTTATTGAAAACGAAGGGAACATTCAGAATGTGTGGAGTAAAAGTCAAAGTTTAGCTATTGCGGAAACAGCGAATTTTCAGTTGAAAAAGTCTGTTATCGTTGAAGCGGACTATTTGCAAGATGGTGGGTGGGAACGTGATTATGCAAATGCCATCGCTGATGAATTTGAGATAGCACCACTTTCCATTCAAGCTTTAATAAAGTCCTATATAGAAGTGATGAATGAGACACAAGAGGTCGCTTCTCTCAATAGTTTTGTTCAAGTATTTGAATAGTCGAACGTAACACAATCAACAAAGCGGTATGTTCCGTAAACATACCGCTTTGTTGAATTTATTTGTGATATATTCAATCCTACAAGCTCCATAACATTTAGAATAAGAGGTTAAAGAAAGTGCCTTTTTTCTATTGCATATTTTGGTCGAAGTACTATGTTTCGAGACCGTATTGTTCATTCATTATAACGTAGCATAGGGCCAAGATGACAAAGAAGCCATCTCGGTTTTTATCTATATAGCTTGTGTTTTAAACGCACTTTACAGTTGCCTTTTATAATCTAGCACCTTAAACATCTTAGTCTTATACAAACTTGGATTCGCCCTTATTCAACTAACCTTCCCTGTTAGTTTAAGTGAGAAAAATCACAATCTTATTCTAAGATTTCAACAATAATATCCAATTTAACGAAAACGTTCCTCAACAATAAAAGATCTCACTAAAAAAATCTTATGAAACTTCTCCTTCACCTTGTATCGTTATTTTTTTAATATTTTTTAGAAATGTACATGGGATCGTTAGCTGTCTTTACTGTATCCGTACACCGATAACCAATTCTTAAGCAATGATATTAAAGACGCTACTGCTTTATTTTTTCATGATCTCCCTAACTTAACTGGCGCTTAAATTGTTTAATGGCGAAAATGTAAGCGATAACCATGATGCCGACGCACCAGGAAAGAGCAAGCCAGATATCGTTGCCAACAGACCCTTCATATAAGAGGGCACGAATCGCATTCACGATTGAGGTAACGGGCTGGTTTTCAGCAAACGCACGGACAAATTTTGGCATTGTTTCGGTGGGAACAAAGGCTGAACTGATAAACGGTAAGAAAACCAGAGGGTATGAGTAAGCTGTCGCCCCCTCCATAGTCCGTGCTGCCAATCCCGGAATAATGGCCAACCATGACAGAGCTAGCGTAAACAACCCCAGTATCCCAGCCACTGCAAGCCAATCCAGAATTTCAGCGCTGGAACGGAAGCCCATTAAGAGCGCGACGAGGAAAACCACCACAATCGTTATGGCATTAGAAACAAGCGAGGTCAATACGTGAGCCCACAATACAGACGAGCGCTTGATGGGCATGGTCATAAAACGCGCCATCAGCCCGTTCTTTATATCCGTAAACATCCGTGCGGAAGTGTAAGCGCCGCCGGATGCGATAGCCATCAGCAAGATTCCTGGCAATAAATAATTGACGTAGTTATCCGTACCTGTTTCTATGGCGCCGCCAAATACGTAGACAAACAGAAGCATCATCATAATCGGCGTAATCGCCACTGTAATTATAGTATCCGGGCTGCGCATGATGTTACGCATTAATCGTCCTAATAATACCCATGTTTTGCTTGTCATTTATATTCCCTCCTTTTTGCCTATGATTCCGAGGAAGATTTCCTCCAGTGTCGGCTGCTTTTCAATGTACTCTACTTTCGCTGGCGGGAACATCTCTTTGAGTTCGCTTAGAGTACCAGTTGTAATGATTTTTCCGTCATGTAGGATGGCAATACGATCGGCCATTTGTTCGGCTTCCTCCAGGTACTGTGTCGTTAGGAAGATGGTCGTGCCTCCACAAGCAAGCTCCTTAACAGTTTCCCAGACTTCAATACGAGCTTCGGGGTCAAGCCCTGTTGTTGGTTCGTCTAAAAAAATGACTTCTGGCCTCCCAATTATGCTCATGGCGATGTCTAGCCTGCGCTTCATCCCGCCAGAGTATTTGTCTGCCCGGCGGTTTGCCGCATCGGTCAGGCTGAATTTTGCTATCAGATTGTCTGCGATTTGTGAAGGATTGGAAACGCCTCGCAACTTGGCAACCAGCATCAGGTTTTCCCGCCCCGTGAGCATGCCGTCTAAAGCGGCGAACTGCCCTGTCAGGCTGATGCTCTGACGGACATAATCCGGTTGACGCTGGACATCATGACCGCAAATACCTACTTTGCCACCATCAGGCTTCATCAGCGTTGAAAGGATGTTGACTATCGTCGTCTTGCCTGCTCCATTTGAGCCTAGAAGTGCAAAAATTTCGCCACGATGCACCTCAAAATCCACCCCCTTTAAGACTTCCGTTTCTTTAAAAGATTTTTTTAACCCTTTTACAGAAATCACTTCATTAGTCATACTTAATTCCTCCCTTATAAAAATCTCTTTACCGTTTTCATTCACTTCACTACTTAGTATAACTGATAATCTGTATAACTTAGTACTTAATTAAAAGTAAAACTGAATAGCGAAGGCGGTAATTAACAATTGTAATTAGCTATTCAGTCCGAATCATCGGTTCTATTTATTTTTTTCCTAATCGATTCAAAATGCTCTGATTCAAATCTTCACGATACTTGGCGATATAGGTTTTAGCGTTTGCTACTAGTTCATCAGCAAAGGACGCCACGTCTTCACCTGTGATTTCCAGCACTTGTCTGCCTTCCGCTGCACCAGCTTCAAACAAATCGATCAATTCATACTGCATGTGCAGCATATCCATCCCATTGCCCGATGCGAAATTCCACATGTAGTTTTGAATTTTTTTAAATACAAATTGGTAGTCATCCGGAAGTTCCTCAACCCGTGCCATCATCATCTTGTACTCTTTTTTATCACCAATCAATTTTTTTAACATTTCTATCATGTTATTTTCCTCCTTTTTTATTAAGCATAAAAAGATACTTCAAAATTATTGGACGGAATATCATATGAAACTAGATTGACTTCAGGACATTGATTTTCGAAGATATAAAATCCCATTTTTCCCAAAACAACTTAAGTTCTTCACGTCCAGCCTCATTAAGTGAGTAAAACTTGCGGGGCGGTCCCATATCTGACGGTTTCTTTTCAATACTTACCAGATTTTTCTTTTCTAAACGCACAAGGATGGTGTATACCGTCCCTTCTACGACTTCGGTAAAACCTAAGTCATTCAAGCGTCGAGTAATTTCGTATCCGTAGGTTTCATGGCGGCTGATGATTTCCAGTACGCAGCCTTCCAGCGAACCCTTCAGCATTTCTGTTAAATTTTCCATATTTAGAACCTCCTCTACTTTGTCTGACTTATATTCAGTATAACTTAGTACTTGGGTGAATTTATTCAAAACAGCTTTTGAGTAATCAAGCTATTAAGTATTACTTATTACAACTACATAGTATCAACTAGTAGCGTCAGTGTCAACCATTTTTCTTAAATATTTTTAGAATGTTTTCCGTAGCTATCGACACCATTTTTCTTGAAGCTCTTTATTTTTTTCCGTCCACTAACTTATACAGTGGGCTTTCATCTAGGGAAATTTTTATCTTTTGGGATTTCCAGTACCATTCAATAAAATATAGCTAAGTCCATTAACACTCATTATCAGTAATAAGCTTATTTCAATAGATATTAATCATGCAAATTCAAAAAATGAATTTTATTGAATCAAACAAAAACAAGAGCCTCTACTCCAATTAATATGATGCTCATATTCCTTATTTTATTTACGCCATTTAAAAATACCCCTAAAGATAGATTATCCAAGAAAATGTCTAATTATAGACCTCGTATCAAGTTCGTGATTTTTCTATCGCTTGTTAAAACAAGAAAAAATAAATTGAATAACAACAATAATATAACGAAAAACAAAATAAACATATTGATAAACGATAATAAATAAGCTAATATCATATTATCATTAAATCAATGAGGTGCTTCAAATGAATGTTAAACTAAGTTCAACTTTTTTCTTAAAAATCGTTGCTTTTCTTATTGGAATTGCGGTACTTGCTGTGTGTGTATATTGGTTACCTCAAGCAGCTATACGAGATGCGAAAGTGCGTCCCGGAGATTACTCGATATATCCATTATTACTATGTGCCTACGGAGTATGCATTACGTTTTCTGTTGCGTTGTTTCAAGCATATAAACTATTAAGTTATATCCATCTAAACAATGCCTTTTCTGAGTTATCTCTTAAATCCTTGAAGGCTATAAAAAAATGTGCTTTCACAGTTATTTTCTTCATTTTGATTCTACTAGTTTACTTAAGGTTTTTTGCTATGTTCACGGGTGACGATGCAGCAGGTCCGATTGCACTTGGTCTAATAGGGATTTTAATAACAGCTATCATCGCAGCCATTATAGACGTTCTTCAAAAGCCCATAAAAAATGCTCTAGAATAAATGTAGATGTTAACTACTTTCCCTACTGAACCTTAAATGAAAAATGGGCGCCTTTTCTTTTTGAAATGACACCCCCATTCCATTAAGTTAAACAGCTATGAAGGATTGAATCCGGTATTGTCCCGTGTTAAATCCTTTTAATTTCTCTGCACTCAAGTTTTTCTATTTAAAATAGCCATACATGCTACCTTAGTTTATTGATGATGAGCCAAGAATGGAAAAAGAAATCATAACAGACAAACTTTTTTTACTTATTTCTGACCATCGATCACATTGTCATATAGATAGAATAGTGTTCTCTATCTTCTTTTAAATTTCCACTTTTAATAATTTTTTTCTCAAAATAGTTTGAAGAGGATTAATAAAGGTTATATAACACTATAGCGAAATATTTATAATACAAGATAGGAGATGTACAGTATGAGTTTCATTTGGTTTTTAATAATTGGCGGGCTTATCGGTTGGCTTGCAGGAATAATTTTGGGAAAAGATATCCCAGGTGGCATTATTGGTAATATTATTGCAGGTATTATTGGTGCATGGATTGGTGGTACGCTGCTAGGTAGTTGGGGTCCTAAAATTTCTGATTTCTACATCTTCCCTGCTCTCATTGGAGCAATTTTACTAGTTTTCATCGTGAGCTTAATTATGAAATCATTGCGTCAAGCTGCGTAAGCTAAATAGATTTATGAGTTAAACGAATCAGACACTTAATCAACAATAAATGGTGCTGTATTAATGCTAAAAAAGCGGCCTTCCACAATCTAATCTGTGGAGGACCGCTTTTACTTTGTTCTTATTTACTTAACCATCCTCAGCTCCGTAAATTCAAGAAACAGAATGGCTTATGATTCGCTTAAAAAAAAAGAAAATAATGCAGGCTATTAACGAAAAAATCCCTGTCCCTACAGCAATTGTTCCATTAGCAATGTAAATATTTACTTTTCTTTTTCAGCTTAAATATGAAAAGTAGTCCCGTGGCTGTTGTAATAAGGAAAATTATAAAAAAACCGATAGGCACAATATACATTTAATGAATACCTCCATTGTTAGGTTTAGTTTGATATCCATTTGTATCTAGCAAAAAATAATCTTTTTCAATTCTCATTCTAAAATGATTCATTATTCTTATCAGTTTCCTGAATATATATCACTTCCAGCGTAGCTCAAATGCTAAACATTTCATACCAAGAACTAATAGTAGAAATAAATTCTAGTAAATGGTCTCCCCTCACTTAAAATGAAGAATTCGCAAAGTATGGTAGTGGGATAATTATGTGTGTCTATGACTTACTCAACTAAAAATCTATTTAACCAGAAAAATAGATATATCAAACTGATTCGATTACCTATAAAATCACTTATTAACTCAATACTATAAAGCATTATATAACAAGAATATTTGATATGAGCCCTACATATATTGATGTTAATATTTCTATAAAACAAAAGCCTATGTTGATTCTGTCTGAATGATGGAATGTTCGAATAAACGAAATTATTGATAAAGATAGGATGATGACAATTATTGATAAATCTCTTCTTGCTATGGTTATTTTACGGGTTTTATCTGGAAGTATTGAAGTAAGTGCTGGGTTGTTAATGCTAAAGTTGAATAGTTTAGAAAAAGCATTTTATATTAATACACTGCTTGCTTTGGTTGGTCCAACAGTTTTAATCGTAACGACTGCCATTGCCTTATTTGGACTCGCTGATAAAATTCCTGTCATGAGAATCATTTGCCTATTTACAGGAATTACACTTATTCTAATTAGCTCTCATATTAAGTAAGAAAAAATATCCCACAAAAAGGATGTTATTTAAATTTTAAAACATGACATTTACTTTCTATCATGATCACTAAACAAAGAACCATTCATTTCTTCACAGCAACTAGATATTCTATTCATTAATTACAAGCACCACATGTATCTAACCTATCGAAAACAGATAATATCATCTTTTAACGCGATAACCAACAACAGTCTTTTCTGGCTTTGTTTTTACCAACTTCAATGTGGAACTGACCGAGCGGGTGCCTGTACATCTAGAAAACTCCAGAATACGCTACATTTACTCTTCCATCATTTCTAGATAGCCTTGCTGTAAACATGTATCCGTCACAAACTTCTTATTTCCTGTTGTAAATGACAATTCAATCGTGCTACTTGTAACAGCTACTATTTCACCTTCTCCAAAAATCACATGCATTACTTTCGAGCCAACGATTAACGCTGACTCGGTTGTAATTGTCCGCTCATTATAATATTGCTTCAGTGCTTTCCTCGGGCTTTTCTGCGCTTTCTTTGGTACTTCCTGCGGTGAAACGATTTGTTTTAACTCCTTCATGAAAATCGATGGCACCACACTTGTTTTAAAGCGCTTGCTATACGAAATTAATTCCAAATGGCGAATCGCTCGCGTGATACCTACATAAAAGAGTCGCGTTTCTTCTTCTATTTCTTCTTCCTGCTCACTAGGTAAAATCCCTTCAATTAAGTCAATCAAATACACACGGTCAAATTCTAAGCCTTTTGAACTGTGCAATGTTGTCAGTGTAATGGCATTCAAATCTTTTTTTATGTGAGACGAGCGTGCTAAATGTTCAAGCTGCTTCAAACGACCTGCAAATTCGGTCATCGTCTGCGTATGGCGCGCAATTAAACCAAGTACATCTACAATATCTAGTAAATTTTCATAATTAAAGCCGAGAGTCTCACTCATTTTCTTTAAAGTACGCTCATAACCAAAGTCATAACGGATATGCTCTAGCATGGCGGTTGGCGTCGTTTTATCAAATTGAATGCTTTCATACGTTTTGCGAATTCGCTTAATATATTCTGGCTGATAATCCTTTAACTCAACATGCTCTAACAACTGTGTGAATACACAGCATTCCTCCGGCACCCTTTGTAGTGCCTTCAATTGTGCTGGTGTAATATAAGCATTCATTTTTCTGTAAATTTTTTCAAAGACAGTGATGTTTTTTGTATTGTACGCTAGACGCATGAAGTTCATAATATCCTCCACGACCCAATGCGTAAAAAAGCGAATGGTGGAATCTTTCATATAGAAAGGCAAACCTACTCTGTCAATCGCGTCCATAAGTGGAATGGCTGACGTATTATTTCGATATAAAATAGCCGTTGAGCCACGCTTAGACAGATTTTTCAACTGATCCACTAAATATTTGGCCTGTAAATGGTAATTCTCTAGAATCTTAAATGAGATTGGCTCTGCTGCAGGGTTTTCCGTAAACATTTGTTTGTTATAACGTTTTTTATTACGCTGAATGAACATATTGGCTGGCTCTACAATCGATGCAGATGAGCGATAGTTTTGTGTCATCAGTAAAACTTGCGCCTCCGGAAATACCTTTTGGAAATCCAACAAATAGTCTGGGTCTGCACCGCGCCAGCTATAAATGGCCTGATCCTCATCCGCGACGACGCATAAATTTTGATGCACTGCGACAAGCTTCGCGATAATCTCATGCTGGACGGGCGATGTATCCTGACTCTCATCCGTAAAATAATAATCATAGCGACGTTGGTATTGTGCTAGCACTTCTCGGTTTTTCATGAAAATTTCATTTGCCATTAATAGCATATCGTCAAAATCAATTAACAAATGGTCACTACCTGTGCGCTTATATTCCTCATAACGTTGTAAAATCTGTACTTTTCTTGGCACCTTTACGTTTGCAATATCCCATTCCTGTTCTGGCAGCATTTTATTTTTGATAAACGTTATGTACGTCAGAAGCTCGTCTAGCTGATCTTCAGTAATTTTTGTGTCATTTAATTGTTCAAAAATCTCGCGAAGCACTCGTTTTTTAGAAACAACACCCGGCTTGTCCGATTCTTCAATAATGCCGTACGAAATGCCCTGACGTTCAAGTGTCTGCCGCACAACTTGAAAAGCTAAACTATGAATCGTCGAAAAATCAACCGGTGGCAAATGCGGGAAAAACTTTGCAAAACGTGCCTTCATATCACCTGCCGATGCCTTGCTAAACGTAACAGCCTTTATGCGAGAAGGCTTCACACCAAGCTCCTCAATCATATATCCAATACGCATAATAATCGTCGTCGTTTTTCCTGAACCAGGCGATGCCAATAGTAGCAACGGACCATTCGTTTGCAGCACTGCCTGCATCTGCACATCATTTAGACGAACGCCAAGTGAACGTTCCTTTTCCTCAAAAAACGCTTTTTGCGCTCCATTCATATCCATCGCTCCATTCGAAAAATCTATACTATATTATAACCTAATGAATTCTATGATGAGGATTCTTCAGAGGAAAGTCGTACAATTAGAGCCAATACTGGATCTTAATCCACAATAAAAACCGAAATCAGAAATTCCGGTTCGTCTTTTTTATAAGTAAATTGACTTTATTTCAAACCTATAATTTTGGTGTAAAACTTTTAAAGGTAAAAATCACTTATTTACTTTATGAAAAAAAGCGGATTTGAGATAATAAATCCCTTCCGCTTTTTGTTCTTAGTTGATCTCAGTTTCTAATGTTTCTTTCCAATCTTGGTCAGAGTCATCTTCATCAAGAACAACGTTATAAATTTTCCATTTACCATCATCATTTTTCTTAAGATAAGCAGTACCTGATAAGTCAATGTTCATGTTAAAAGACATATCTGGAGCTGTCATAGATATTTTATATACTAGGTTATCAATGCGAACTTCAGCAAAATGATTAGTTACAGAAACTGCATTGATCACATGTTCACCAATCTGTTCCATCGTGAATTTAGTATCTGCATCTTCTTCAATCATACCTGCCATATCCATACTATCAAGTGAATAAGCTAGTTGGTAACCCATTGTCGTTTCATGATAAAGGGCTTTTAATGCTTCTACGTCTTGTTGTTCAGTAAACTTCATCTCGTCTTTAATGTAACGATCCACTGTTTGAATGCTTGCAGCTGGATCTTCATCTGTTCCTGGCACTAAATGTAAGGCACGGTCAATCATCACGATAGCTTCAGCGCGAGTGGCATCATTGTAAGGTTTGAAGATATTTCCATACCCTTTGATAATTCCTAAAGCTGCCGTTTTCATAACCGCTTCATAGGCAAAATTCCCCTTTGGTACATCCGGGAATACTTTTCCTGTTGCTGAAAAATCAAGCGTTGACTCAAATGCACGGTAAATCATGACTGCCATTTCGTTACGTGTAATCTTATCATTCGGTCGGAAAGTGCCGTCTGGTTTACCATTGATTATGCCTTGGCTGCTAGCAACCTTCACATACTCGTAATACCATTTCGCTGGTTTTACATCAGGGAATGATTTAACTGTTTCACCTGCACGTAAATTCATTGAATTCACTAAAATTTTCGTGAATTCAGCACGAGTAATCGAATTTTTTGGTTTTATAGAGACGTATGTATAATCATATTTCTCCCCATCTTCCTCAAACGATTCTGTTTCCACATATCCGTCTATAATATCTGCATACAGGAAACGTTCCAATTCTTCGTATGCCCAATGATCGTAATCAACATCATCCAAAAAATATAAATCAATGGGTTTTTCTGCTGCGGCTGCTGGTGAAACACAAATAAATCCAAAAAATACAAGGGAAGATAAAAAAACATAAAGTGCTTTCATTGGTGGTTGCCTCTACTTTCTTCTATTAAATTTTTACCAATAGACGTAGTTTACATGACTGCTACAAATATTAATAGAGTGTAAAATATGGAAATGAATAGTGTTTTCAAGAAAAATGGTTTATATAAGATTAGTCGCAGTCCACATGAAAGTCTGGCGGAGGTTTAATTAGCTAATATTTTGGTTATAGGCTAGGAGCATTCAGAATCAAAAAATAAATTATTTCAAGAAAACTTTTCCAGAGGCGAAATGGATTGAATATAAGGAGGAGCAGGAATGGAATCATTAATATCATAAAGACGCTTTCCTTATTTCAGAAAAGCGCCTCATTGTTTTGCATGAAAGCCTAATTTATTTTTTAGCGGTAACTAATTATTTTGTCGTTTGTTCACTTCAATTGTAATGAACTCTGGCAAATAGCTGGGCGTACATCCTTTTGCTACTTTTTCATCTTTGTAAAGACCCGTTTTCTCCCCAAGTCTAATACAACGTTCACGATTCTTTTCATCATAAACACCTATCCATCCTGCGGTGAAATTCATAGCCCACTGCACTTCCGGTTCTTCCTGCATAATATTAGCTTCTAATGCAGATAGCAGGTGTGCAGTGTTATCAGGGGGTATTTGCCCAGTCCATCTCAATCGCCCTTGATAATACCAGAATGCTCGCCTTTGAAGAGTTGAAGCACTATTCTCCCATGACTCCATCAACTCCATTTTCTTCTTGTCTTTGGTGAGCTGATTCGCCATTAACCAATCCATTAAGTTATTTCGCTCATCAAAAGTGTGAGTTTGCATATCCTTATCAAGCTTATTTAGCACATCATGTGAAAGACATTTTTTGTCCATAATTAAAATAGCTAATAGTCTAGGCAAAAACTTTTCGGTTGACCAAAGTTCCATAGCTAGTTCATGGTCTTTTTTAATGTCCTTCGCGATTTTTCGTAGGTCGCCTAGCTTCGTTTTACTATTGATCTGAGATAGAATGTTTTCTGCTTTTGAAGGGCGTGTTATTTCTGTATCTTTTTGTTCATCCATTTTATACAGCTCCTTTATTAAAGCATTATTTCATAATACGATATATATCAAAACTTAATTTCGTTATACGTTTTATTGCCGCGATGTTCCTCCAAAGTTTAACTTTTTTCATAGAAAAAGTCCAAGAAATGTTGGTTTAACAGCATTTCTTGGACTTTGATTTCTTTTTGGGACATTCACGTTTTCTAGAGCATACAAATGATTAATTTTGAGATAGTTGTATCCAATCGTTTTACGTCCCATTGAAGAAAATATCGGTTAAATAAAATGATTTAACTATTTTTTCACATTTATACTGTATCCAACAAATAAGATTAAAAACCAAACTGGTGCGACATATAGCGCAATACGCATGTCTGGAATAAACGCCATTAACACAATCACCATTAATAAGAATGCAATGGCAATATACGTAGAAAGTGGATAAAGCGGAATTTTGAATTTCAGCTCGGCTACTTCCCCTTTCGTTTTTGACTTTCTAAATTTCAATTGTGCTAATAATATAATCATCCAGCTTGTTATGACTGCAACAGTCGCAACAGCAGAAATATAGATGAACACTTTTTCAGGTACTATATAGTTTAAGACAACCGCCATTAATAACACCGCTGAAGAAAATAAAATCCCTCTACGTGGACTACCGTTTTTGCTTACTGTTTTGAAATAGGTTGGACCATTCTTTTGTACCGATAAGTTATGTAGCATACGTCCTGAACCGTATAGACCACTATTAAATGCAGACATTGCTGCTGTAATGACAACAAAGTTAATAATGTGAGCCGCAGCAGGAATGCCAACGTAATCGAAAATTTGAACAAACGGGCTACCCTCTGAACCAACTTCGTTCCAAGGATAAATAATCATCATTACACCTAATGCACCAATATAGAAAATTAATATACGCCAAACGATGTTGTTAATAGCTGAAGGAATTGACTTGCTAGGATTTTTTGCTTCTCCTGCAGAAATACCAACTAATTCAACCCCACCGAATGAGAACATAACTAATACAAGTGACATTAAAATACCATGGAAACCGTTAGGCATGAAGCCACCGTGTGCCCATAAATTATCGAAGCCAATTGCTTCACCTTGGTTGCCAACACCGAAGAAAATAATGGCTAACCCTAGAACGATCATACCGATAATCGCAACAACTTTAATCATCGCAAACCAAAATTCGAATTCTCCGTAGGCTTTTACATTTGCTAAGTTTACAAGAGTCATTATAACGAGTACTACAAGGGCAGTTACCCATTGTGGAATATCAGGGAACCAGTAGTTAATGTATACTCCGACTACTGTTAATTCTGCCATACCAACGACAATCCACATGAACCAATACGTCCAACCCGATAAGAATCCAGCAAAGCGCCCTAAATATTTATTCGCGTACGTACTGAACGAGCCTGAAACAGGTTCCTCTACTGCCATTTCGCCTAATGCACGCATAATTGTGAAAATAACTAATCCGCCAATTAAATAAGCTAGTAAAATAGATGGCCCAGCCATTTGGATGGTTGAACTAGAGCCATAAAATAAACCGACTCCAATGGATCCGCCAAGTGCAATTAATTGCATATGACGTGTACTTAATCCGCGCTTTAGCTGTGAATCTTGATGATTGTCTTTCATAATGTCTAACTCCTATTACGTTTAGATTTTCAAATACTTTGCTCAAAAAAGGAATAAAAAAAAACGCCCTTTTGGATTAACCAAAAGGACGATTCAACTCGTGTTACCACCTTTAATTTATAAGCAATTCACATTACTTACCTTAAGAAGTACGGTCATTTGACGATACTCTCGCACATGATTACGGGTGCTTACCGGTGTAGCCTACTTAGAATGATCTTTTCGGTACACAGCTCCAAGATGAATTCTCAATCGTTTTACATGCACCTCTCATCAACCGGTAACTTTCTGTTCGTAAAAATAATTGATACTATTTCTTTTCATAGCCTTTGTTCTATACAAATATTTTTGAATTGTTTTTCATTTTACAGCAAAAAAATATTTTGTCAATATAAAGTTTCTTCATACCCCATTTAAATTGCAAATGATATTTTTCGATACAATTCACCAATTTAATTTATTTTGGAATAAATACAAGTGTCAGTCAGCTTGCTGCCATCTGCGGATAGATCTTCATTCCTTAATATACCTTCCAACATAAAACCAAGCTTTTCCGGAATAAAACGACTTTTAAAGTTTGTTGAATCACATCTTATTTCAATTCTCTTACATTCGAGGTGATTTAATCCGAAGTTCACTAACTCCTTTACCGCTTCCGTCATATAGTCATTACCGCTATATTTGGTATTAATCCAGTATCCTATTTCACATTTAGGAATACTCCAGTCAATCCCATGAAGGCTCGCAGTTCCAATAAGGTCCTTGCCGCCACTTTTATCAAAAATAAGAAAACGAAAGCTTTCTCTTTTTAAAAAATTTATATGAGCATCCCTTAACAAGATTTCTGTTTCTTCAACTGTAGGGAGTTGTTGGAAAAGTGACAACCATTCTTTTAATTCAGTAAAGGAATCTTTAATGGCCTGGTTCACCATTTCTCCGTCTCCAGTTAGAAGCGGTGCACGAAGAATTAACCTTTCTGCTTCTAATTGTAAAGGAATATCTAAAAACAAAGGGTTCATTTGATTTGCCCCAATCCTTGATTTTTTTAGAATAATAAACAACTACATCAAACTCTTCGATTATGGTGATCCTACCTGTTCTCATTAATGGGAGATCCCGCCCCAGCATTATTCCCCCTCCCCACCTACCGAAGTTCTCTTATCATCATAGCCATATGTACATTTCGTATTGATTAATAAAGTATTTTATCCAAAGGAATAGGTTTAGTCAACGACTATTGTTCGACACTATTTGGCCATTTAGATGATCAAAGAAAGACGCTTTCCTCACTATAGAAATGCGTCCGATTGCTGAAAAATGACTGTTCCAAAACCTATTCCCTTTATTAATTGTCTTCTTCACCTTTGTACGCCAAAATATCAAGTGGCTGGCAACCCAAAGTCTTGCTTCTAATGCGAACCGCTTTTGCTTCCCCATTTTTTACAATAGAAAGATTTTCATATTCTTTCCAACCTTTTTTGGAAAGCTCCGTTAAGTTCATTTTTCATTTTGCTCACATCATATCAATACTCATAATAATTGCTATATATCCACCTCAAACGGTCCAATCATTTTCTGATTTTATAAGAATGGCTTCCTGTAGAAGCCGTTGGAGGATAGAAGCAAAAACAGCAATCATCAACGAAGCGAAAATAATGATGAGCACCATTATACCAATAGGAGGGTCAACTTTTCTTGCTATAAAATGAAAGATTGGCATACCTAAAGCATACAGCCCGCTGATTATAATCGCGCAACACTTGATGTTCTTTAATGACTTTACAGATAACTCAGAGAAAGTAATGTCCTCGTCAATATACTTTAAAAGCTTAATAGCCTGATAGAGAGCAAAGAAAAAAGGCATAGCCGCTCCATACATTACGATGAAAATAAGAGATGTCATTGGAGAAAAATTTGGATACAAACTTGATGCGAAATTAGCTATATGGGGCACTAAAAATATACATAAAGCGAGAATTGCAATCCCAGCGAGAAAAATAATTACCTTTAAGAAAGTCGTTGAACCTCGTTTAACATTCATTTGAAGCACCTCACTTAATTAATAACATAATAAATTTACCACAAAATTTATTGATTAGCGATAAAATTACATTGTTTATAATTATATTTTTATTGTTTTATTTGTATACTTTTTTAAATTTAACATTCGTTAAAATAGTCATAATAAAAACTCGACCCAAAACTAATGGATCGAGTTAAGTTTGACTTCCATCTATTCGATTTTTACTTCTGGATATTTTTGTTTATGGGTGGAGATGTTGAGAGCAGCTTGCATTTCTTTATGAATCGAAGAATGAGGCTTGGTGTTTCACCATGAATTTCTATAAGCGATAATTAACTGTTCCTTCTATTTCCTACTCCAATTATTTAGTCTATAGATTGGGCGAAGGCATACTTCAACTCAATATTGGTCAATCAGGTATTTCTGGATTTTCGTTTGCCAACATGATAAAGACACCAAAGTAAATTCTTTGGTGTCTTTATATTACTTAGTTTTTAGTAATCGAAGTGAATTTAAAATAACAATCAACGCGGCCCCAGTGTCACTTAATACGGCAAGCCATAGCGTTAGCCAACCAGGGAATATCAACATTAGCGCAATAACCTTAATGATAATTGAAAAGATAATATTTTGTTTTATAATCATTAAAGCTTTTTTACTGAGTTTGATTGTATGAGGTAACTTATCAAGGTTATCAGCCATTAATACAATATCTGCCGTTTCCATGGCTGTATCAGTACCTGCGCCCCCCATTGCAATGCCCAAATGTGCAGTTGCAAGAGCTGGGGCATCATTTATACCGTCTCCTACCATAGCGACTGTGTAGCCTTCATTTTGGAGCCTTTGAATGGCATTCACTTTATCTTCTGGTAATAAATTAGCGAAGTAACGACCAACATTGGCTTCTGCAGCAATCATTTTAGCAGCTCCATCATTATCTCCCGTTAACATGACAGTTTGATTAACACCTTGTTGCATCACTAAATTTAAAGTTGAAACCGTTGACGATCGAATCATATCTGATACTGAAACTAAACCTAATATCTCTTTTTCTGTACCAATAATAACCACTGTTTTCCCGTGATCTTGCATTTCATGGATACGTTGGATTAATTTATTTAAAGAAACACCAAGCTCCTCGAAAAGCTTCACATTTCCTGCATAATAAATTGTATCCCCAATTTTTGCTTGAACACCCTTCCCGACAATATTTTTGAAATCTGTCCCGATTTTTTTCTCAATATTGTGGTCCACTACATAATTTGTAATGGCTTTAGCAATAGGATGCGTGGAATATTCCTCTAACGTTAGTGCTAGTGATAGAAATTCTACTTCAGCTATCTCTTCCACTTGAACATCCGATACAGTAGGTTTGCCTTCTGTTAATGTTCCTGTTTTATCAAATGCAACGGCATCGATCTTGCCGGCAATCTCAAGAAATGTCCCGCCTTTGATAAGAACGCCATTTTTAGCTGCGTTCCCAATAGCTGAAACTATGGCGACTGGTGTTGATATAACTAATGCGCATGGACAAGCAACGACCAATAACTCAAGACCTTTATAAAACCACTCGCCGGCTGTTCCAAAGCCAAGTATGGGTGGAATAATAATCAATGCTAATGCAGAGATAAATACTATAGGTGTATAGATACTTGCAAATTTATCAACAAATGCTTCTGTCGGTGCTTTTTTCTCTTGTGCTTCCTCTACCAGATGAATTATTTTAGCGATAGTAGTATCTGCAACTAGTTTTGTTACTTTTACTTCCAATGTACCATGTTCATTAATTGTACCCGCATAAACAATATCTCCAATTTGTTTATCTACTGGAATAGATTCACCCGTTATAGGTGCTTGATTAATACTTGACTCTCCCATTAGTATTTCACCATCTAATGGGATTTTTTCTCCTGGTTTAATAACAATGATTTGGCCAAGTATAATTTCTTCAACAGGTTTCTTTTCAATTGCTGTACCTACTTTAACCCAAGCTTTTGGTGGAGCTAAGTCCATTAAATTTGAGATTGAATCTCGAGTGCGTTCGATTGATTTTGTTTGTAGGTAAGTGCCAATAGCAAACAACCAAACAACCGTCGCGCCTTCAAGCCATTCTCCTATCACCATTGCACCTATTGCTGCACCAGACATTAGAACATTCATATCGAGCGCTCGGCTCTTAACTGCATAAAATGCACTTCGTACTGGTTTATATCCACTAATAATTAGTGCAATCCCATAAAAAAGATTAATTAGCCATTCAGGAAGAGCTGTATATGATCCAATAATCCCTAATACTATTAAAACTCCTGAAAAGATGATGACGTTGTTTTCAGTTTTCGATTGCTTTTGTTTTGTGTTTGAGGATTTATTTTCTACAAGAGTAGCTTTAAATCCAATTTTTGAGACTTCAGAAATAATTTCATCTGAAGTTCCATCGTGTTCAACTTTCATTTTTCCAGTAGAAAAGTTGACGTTTACATTTGAAACTGTTGGTATACTCATTAAATGCTTTTCAATACTTTTCGCACAGCTACTACAATCCATGCCACCTACATCATACGTTTTTAAATGATTATTTTGTAGGATGGGTTCTGCCTTAAATCCTAGTTTTTTTACAGTACGTTCAATAGGCAATAATGCTTCTGAATTATCCGCTCTTACCTGCATTTTTGCAGTACTGAAATTCACTTGAACTGTACGAATATCTGGGAGAGTAACTAACCCTTTCTCTATGGTTTTCGCACATGCTGCACAATCCATTCCGAAAATCCGATACGACATTTGACAATGAACAAGTTCTATTTGGTTTGAGTTACTATGATTTGCTGAAATATCTTCAAGTGAAATAGATGTCTGTCTCGATTCTTCACTACAGCTTGAGTTGTTACTGTTATTAGTAGTTTTTAATGTTGATGTTGTTGATGATGTGGAAGAGCAGCAACTCTTACCTATTTGCTCATCATTAACATTTTGATTTGACTCACAGCAACTTTTATCTATCTGCTCATCATTAACATTTTGATTTGACTCACAGCAACTCTCTTCTATCTGCTTATCATTATCATTATCATTATCATTATGACTATTTGAACTACAGCATTTATCGGCCATATCAATCCCTCTAATCTAAATGATTTGCACAGCATGCAACATCAGAGTAAACATCTTCTAAAACTGTATCAAACATTTCAAGAAGTTCGCGAATACGCTCATTTCTCAAACTATAGTAGCAATACTTCCCTTCATTTCGGCCAACAATTATGCCACAGCCTTTTAAACAGGCTAAATGTTGTGAAATGTTAGACTGATTGCCCTTTAGTTCTTCAACAATTTGAGAAACGGTCTTTTCCTTCTCTTTAATACAATCTAATATTTGAAGTCTTACTTTATTGGAAAATCCATGAATTAATTTAATTTTTATATCTAAAGAATTATCTGTCACAAAATCTCCTCCAATTCATATTAGACTTTGCTAATATGTTTTGTTATTATCATATTCGATATCACTAATATGTGTGTCCATCATATTAGCACTTACTAATATGTCTGTCAAAATTTTTTAATAATCAGTTTATTGGAGGTGTGAATGTTAAAAACACTCTTATTAATGCATTAAACCGTTAAGTGAAAGCGGATACATCAACTAGGATTTTAACATCTAATAAGTGATTAAGAGGCTAGCACAACATACTATCAAATATTCAAAAAACAAAAAAATGAGGTTATGTAACATGAAAAATAAAGGCGCAAAAATCGCTGTTATCCTAACGCTACTTGTTTTTGTATTCGTAGCTTGGATTGTTGTATTAAATCAAAAGAATGATCCTGTTCCAGAGAAAGCTCCTACTGGGCCACCGTCTATAGAAGGTCAACCACTTTTAGGGGAATCAAATGCTCCAGTAACAATAGTTGAATTCGGTGATTTCAAATGTCCGGCATGTAAGGCTTGGGGAGATACCGTCTTTCCTAAATTAGTAGATGAATATATTACAAGTGGAGATGTGAATTTTGCCTACGTTAATGTTCCATTCCATGGGCAAGAATCTATTTTAGCTGCTTTGGCAGCCGAATCTGTTTATCAACAAGACCCAAATGTGTATTGGGATTTCCATAAAACGCTCTTCTCCTCCCAACCAGAAACAGCAAAGCATGATGAATTATGGGTAACAACAGAAAAGTTATTAGAGCTTACCAGCACTATGCCATCCATTTCACCTGAAAAATTAACACAGGACTTGGAACAAGAACAGACAATGCCACAAGTGGAAACAGATACTACTTTATATAAAAAGCACGGAGTCGGGGTTACACCAACGATTATCATTGGCGATACAAAAATTAGTGATCCATTTGATTATGCAGAAATTCAAAAAATCATCAAAGAAGAATTGAGTGCTCCAAATGAATAAAGTGATAAAAGGAAATTCTAAAGACATTTATCTACTTTACTTTGCTTGGCTAGTCTCATTAGTTGCTACTTTTGGTAGCTTATACTTTAGTGAAATTAGAGAGTTTATCCCTTGTGAAAAGTGTTGGTATCAAAGGATCTTCATGTATCCGCTTGTTTTTATTTTGGGAATTGCGATGTTTCAACGTGATGTAACCGCGAGAAAATTTGTTTTACCTCTTTCCATTATTGGAGGCTGTATATCTCTTATACACTATCTTGAACAGAAAATCCCTGGATTTGGGGGATTTAAACCATGTGTAAGTGGTGTACCATGTAATATCCAATATATTAATTGGTTTGGGTTTGTAACGATCCCCTTCCTTGCATTAACGGCCTTTACGCTCATAACTATTAGCATGATAGCTATGTCCAGAGCCAAACGAGAGGTGGAGTGATCTTTGCAAAATGAGATTAATTTATTACTAGTCTTCGGAGCAGGATTATTATCTTTTCTATCCCCTTGCTCATTACCGTTATATCCCGCGTTTCTTTCATATATAACAGGTGTATCGTTAAATGAATTAAAAGAAAACAAAGGGATTTTAAGTAGACATGCAATAAAAAACACACTTTTATTCTTATTTGGTTTTTCTATGATTTTTCTAGCTCTTGGTCTCTCCACTTCGTTTATAGGGACATTCTTTATCCAATATAAAGATTTATTGAGACAAATCGGTGCCATCATTATGGTATTCTTTGGGCTAATAAGCGTTGGCATCCTAAAGTTAGATTTTCTACTCTCTGAAAAGAAATACCAGTTTAAAAACCGACCAAGTGGTTACATAGGTTCGATTTTAATAGGGATAGGATTCGCTGCCGGCTGGACACCTTGTACGGGTCCTATATTAGCTGGTGTAATGGCTTTAGGGCTATCAAACCCTGATAAAGGCTTAATATACATGCTCATTTATGTACTTGGTTTTTCAATTCCATTTCTATTGATGTCGCTATTTATAGGCAAATTGCGTTTTTTCCAAAGAAGAAGCCATCAATTTAAGATCATTGGCGGATGGATTATGATTTTAATGGGCGTTTTATTATATTTTGACATGATGACGAAAATTATTGCATGGGTTACACCTATTTTTGGAGGCTTTACAGGTTTTTAAGAGTTTATATGCTTTAATTTTACTGTTGAAAGATGGGATGACAAATTGAATAATACATGGAACAAGATAATTTACAAACTGGGCTCTTCCTTCTACGATAAATTTTTTAACACAGGTATTTTTTTAAAAACTAGAAAGAGGATTTTTCAAGAAGTACCTTTTAAAAACAAACAAAAAATATTGTATGTGGGCATTGGTACTGGAGCGGATTTAGAATTAATTGATTACGCTAAATATGATATTACAGCCATTGATTATTCTCCTGACATGCTAAATAAAGCTAAAAATAAATTCAAGAACTCTACAATTCATTTTTTAGAAATGGATGCTCAAAAAATGACGTTTGAAGATGAAACCTTTGACTATATTGTAGCTAGCTTAATTCTTTCGGTCGTTCCTGATGGGAGTAAGTGTTTTGGAGAGATGATCAGAGTTTTAAAAAAGGATGGAAAAATTCTAGTTTTTGATAAATTTGCTCCTAAAAATCAAAAAATCACATTCACAAAAAAGCTATTACGCCCATTTATCAGCTTGTTAGGAACCGATATTGGTAGGAATTTTGAAGAGCTCATTAATCAAAACAAACATCGGATAAAAATAGAAAAAGATCATCCTGTAATGCTAAATGGCATGTATCGATATATTGAAGTAAGTAGAGTATCTTAGCTACTACTAAATAGGAATAGTTGCCTTAAACATGCACCCTAGAAAATTAATAGTAACAATGCGTACACTAATATTAGTTACAATTAAATATCTTATGTAAACTGAATGCAATAAATTAAATGCACCAATACATGCCCAATGATTATGTATTGGTGCTCCCGTCAGCAATTAAAAGTATTATTAATATTCATCAATCAACTAAGTTTTCTTTCTTCTATAATATCTCTAACATTCAAAATGGCACCTACTGCTAATGCTGAAATAAGAAATCCAAAGAAATCCGTTTATATTAATTTTTCCTTTAATAACAGCAGGAAGAGTTAAAGTCTCGTCCAAATAATCCTTTAACGAAACCATAATTGGTGCACAATTCTCTCCTACACCAATTATCAGGGATAAATCTTTTGGCGAATAGACAACTGTATGTAATGATGTAGTACATCCCATCGGTGGAAAAGAAACATCATATCCGCTATAAAACTTCACGATAAGGTCTAACTCCATCTCTAGCCCATTGGCCATACCTTTAAGTTCCTCTAAAATACCTGGTAAACAGTCTTTAGTACTTCCTGAGCCTTTGTTGAATTAGAATTAGTACTTAACGTTTGAAGCAAATTAAATTGTTCTAACAACATGGATGTTTTAATTTTTTTACTTTGTTTCAATCCTATATTAGGATAGCTACCTTTTAACTCTACAACGCTTACTATCAACTCTTCCCTGTCTCATACTCCTCTCCTTACAATTTGAGTAACTGACATTAACAAATCTAATTCAGTAAAATCCACACCATGACACCACTCCAGGATTGAAGACGTTGGTGTCCATTCATTTTCGGAAGCATAGTGTAATAATTTGTTGTAACCAATTTGAATTGTTGAGATGGAATCTTGGTAAGACATTGCAATGCAGATGCATTGCGGTATGTGTTCTATAAAGGCTGTTTCTGATCAAGTATTTATTTCTAAATCAATTGGGATACCAAAACCAATTTGTGCTTTAATAAATTCATTACCAGATACTTATTTCAGTAACAATTTTTAATAGGAATTTTTATATTTTTTATTTCATTCCCTCTACGCAAAAAGTGTTCTTTAAATTTTCCTACTTTAGATTCTGCATTATACCAAATAATTTGTTCTGCACTTTTTTCTGTTAGATAAATCTCCCTACTTATAGAATCACTTTCTAAATAGCGTAGGCTGACCGTTAAAAAGTCCTTTTTCTTGTTAATATTATTAATCCAATTCTCCATCATCTGCTTTTGTTTTGCTTCATCGTTTTCTGTTAAATAAACTTTTATAACTTTTTGGTATATCAGCTAAACGTAAACTTGAAATCTACTTTACTGTCGCGATTTGATCATTGGAATATATCCGATAACCATTTGTGCTTCTCTCTCGTGGTAAAAGTAAATTCTTTGCTTCATAATACCTTAATGCACTTTTAAAAATACCAGTTTTTTCAGAAAAAAGCTGTATATTCATGAATTCAGTCAAATTACCATCTACCTAAGTCTAATGTTAAACCTTAAAGTAACTTGAATGTAAAGATAAATTTCTCGGAAAAAATGACTCCCCCCAACCAGCTAGTCAATTCAAGGAAAAGGATTAATTATGTAAGCTTCATTAACCTATAGTACGGAAAATGAACTGCGAACAAAAGATATAAAGAGCTACCAACTAAGGGCAAGTTTTCAAAATTTTAGAATTTATAACCTAAAGTAATAATTTTTTTCCAAAAAAAATTGATTAACCATAACTAAAGAACTATAATTAATTAAAAAGTTGAGATAGTTAAAAAGAAGGGGGTAAGTATCTATGAGTCAACAGCTGAAAAATGGTAAGGTCAGAAAAGGAAGTTTAAAAAATCGCATTATCGGATTTACACTTTTACTGTTTATTTCGGTTATCAGCATTAGTTCCTATTTGAATATTAGTACAGTTAAAGAAAATGTTTCAGATGCGCTATTAGAAAAGAGTATCCAGCAAGTCGATGAAATTGCACGTCAAGCGGAGTATATTTTACTTTCTACATCTAATCCTACAGTGGAATTGCAAAATTTTGTTGAAAACAAGGCTAAGCAAAGTGGGATAGCTTATGCAGTAGTCATTGATAAAAACGTTACGGCAATTGCTCATAGTGATCAAGAGAAAATAGGTAAAAACTATGAAGATGACCCCTACTCAGTAGATGGAGCAAAAAATGGGAAAACTATGACGAGTAGATTTTATGCGGATGTTCAGAAAAGTTGGACGTTCGATATAATGGTACCCATTTACATAGATAATAAGCTTTACGGTTCTATGGATGTTGGCATTTTTGAGGGCGATATCACAAAGGTCACGAATGAAATTTTATTCAAGGAAATTATTACAGTTAGTGCTGGCTGTTTAATAATCATTTTACTAATGATTATTATTTTAAATAAAATGTTTAAGCCTTTGTTGTTAGCAGTTGATAAATGCAATGAAATGGAAAAAGGAGAATTCACTGAGTTAATCAATTTAAAATATACAAGTAGAAATGATGAAGTAGGCAAGCTTACACATGCATTAAATGAGATGCAGAATAATTTTGTTGATTTACTTAATGAAATCAGTCTAACTTCAAAAAAGGTAACTGCATCTTCTGAAGAACTTAAAGATGCTACTAGTATTTCTTTAGAGTCTTCGAAGGATTTATCATCCACTGTTGAAGACATCGCTAAGGGTGCAGTGGAACAGGCAAAAGATACCGAATATGGGACTACAAGTATTGGAGAGCTTGGAGTATTAATTGAAAATAATCAAGGTCATTTAGAAAATCTAAATAAATTTGTCGATGAAGTAAGCAATATAAAAGATGAGAGTTTACTCATATTAAAGGAACTTGTTGCTACAACAGAAGAAAATAATATGGCAGCAAATGAAATTTATACTATCATTCTCACGACTAACGAAAGCTCTGGGAAAATTCAAAATGCAAGTCAGATGATAAGAACTATTGCTGAACAGACGAATTTACTAGCCCTAAATGCGGCTATTGAGGCGTCTAGAGCTGGTGAAGCAGGAAAAGGATTTGCGGTGGTTGCGGACGAAATACGGAAATTGGCAGAACAATCCAATCAATTCACTAAGGAAATTGCCACAGTGATAGGAGATTTAACAGGAAAAACTGCACAAGCAGTTCAAACAATGCAAGAAGTGAATAATCTTGTCAATTCGCAAACAAAAAGTGTTGAAACTACAAATGGTAAATTCGAAGATGTTGCAGTTTCTATTGAAAAAATAAAAACGGTAATTGAGGATTTATATAACTTAGGCAATAATATGGGTGAAAAAAAGGACGAAGTAATAGATATTCTACAAAACTTATCTGCTATATCGGAAGAAAATGCAGCTGGTACGGAAGAAGCAGCCGCATATTTACAGAATCAAACAAACTCCATTTATGAAGTTGCCCATTCTAGTGAAGAATTAGCAAAGTTAGCTAATACAATGGAGGAAAATGTCTCTAAGTTTACTATTCAAACAAATTCAAAGCGATAATAAAAGCAAAGCTCAATTTCTCTAATTTATACAGAGAAATTGGGTTTTTTTCAAAAAAACAGCTTTTTATTCTACCTTAGCGCTACCTATCCGCTATACATAAGGTATATGTAAGAATGCAATAAAAAAAGACGATTTATTGTAAGAACTTTTGCATAAAAACTGAAAGATATTGTCTTGTACCTGTATCTTTTGGTTATTTTGTAATTCCTGCAAAAAGAAATAGTAAATTACTATACAAATGAGTTGAGAAATCAGATGTTCGTATAGAAGAGGGATTCTACACTGAAACCGCAGTTTGGACCGAATCCCTACTTTTCAAAAATTTAATTAGCTGTTTATATAGTGAACTTTTGTAGATTTTCTGAACTAAGGCTATATGAAATCACTTTCTCTTTACGCTTCTTGACTACATCCACATGATCATCGTAGGGAAAAATTAAGAAATCCACATCTTTTTTGCCACTTTTTAAGTTGATGACAAAGGGTGTAACACTCGTCTCAGGTTGTAAAAATAATTTTTCATTGCCCGGAAATATATAATATTTTTTCAAAAAGATAGCTTTATTAAAAAAATCTATAAATCTTATTTTTTCTCCCTCTTCTAAATTATATCCATTAAACGTAACCGTAACTTCCTTTGAGTCCAGTTCTTTGTGAAGCTCAAATTTATTTACTACCCATGCCACAGCTATACTTGGTGGGCTCATTAACAATTTAATAATAGATCCAATCACTATCGTAATGATCAATCCCGTTGTCATCTTATATCAACTCTTTCAGCCATTTTTCTTCATAGCTATTACTTTATTAATAATTTGATTTCTCATTAATATGTAATGTCGCTATATGGATGTTTGATCATCCGCCTTTCAATGATAAAGGATTTTAATTTTTTATCACCATCCAATTTAAAAATTTTTTTACCATCCACTTAGGATTAATACAATTTCATCAAAATAAAAGAAACGTCCAAAACGCCTTGTCCTTTATAAGACAATTAGCTTTGGTCGCTCCTTTTATACTAAGCATTTTCATGTAAGGTGGCAGACATTTGCTAAAATATGAGCCTTCAAACTATGTTTCTACCCTTTTCGAATGAAGAACCTTCGCTCATGAGGTTTGTTCGTCAGCAGAGGGACCGTACATGCCAGGGACGGGAATATCGAGAAGGCGCAAGTATACTCCGAGTTGCCCTCGGTGGTGGACCATATGGCTTAATCCGAAGGTACGGAATGCGAGTGCACGTGGCTCACGGCGAATAATATGGTCACCTTGACGCAATATCCATTCTTGACCTAGCATATTTTCGTCACATTCGGCAAGCATTTGTTCCAGCTTGTCAACGTTTCCGTCAAACTCATTTAGAATATCCGATTGTTTTTCTAAAGGTTCTCTTCTTAGCGGTACGGTTAAGAGATCAAACTCTGAGTATTGAAGTATAGCAATTTGCCAGTTCAGTATATTAATCAAATGTGTGGCTAGCCCACCGAGCGTCATCGACTTCTCGTGAGGTTTCCATGACAGATGCTCCTCAGGCAAACGTTCCAAAATACGACGTGTAGCGGTCAATTCATGCAATGTGTCACCGACGATTAGTTGTTTAATCATGATTTCTCTCCTCGCTTTTGGTTAGTTTACTATAAATTTCATTTGAATAGAAAGCCTCTCTAGTTACTAGACTGTTATAAATAAAACGGTGGTTTCAAAAACATAACATTGGTGTCTTCAGCTATGACGGACGCTTCCACCTTCTAATTACAAATAAACTGTTATGTCCCCAAAAAAGAAGCTGCAATCACAGCTCCTTTTATAAAAACTATAGCCATTCTGCACTATTATCAGCAAGTTTTTGCAGCTCATTCATAAAAATCCCTGCATGATAACCATCACAAACTGCATGATGAAACTGTAGCGAAATTGGTAAGCGATACTCCCCATTTATAGAAGCATATTGAGCACCCGTTATAATCGGTAATAGATAATCTCCACCATTATGAATGTTCAAATTAAATCCAGTGAAAGAACACCATGGTATCATGGAGATAGGAATATTATTTTCTGGTATAGGCATTTTGGGAAACATTCGATCTGTACCATTATATGTTTCTATATCTTGCTCATATTGCGTGTAGAATTCAGTAAATGTAGTGAAATTAGATGTCCAAACGCAAGAAAATGTGCATGACTGTTTATCAAAAATTGTGTATGAAGGCAACATTTCCTCCCAATACCCTAACTGCCCTTCTGCGTTAAAGTTAGTTCTGAATTCTTGATGTGCATTGACTATTTTAGTAATCATAAAAATAAACGCAGGATATAGTTTCAAATTCTTTTTCTTTAAATTCTCCATCAAAACAGTAATATTAATATCATTCGTTATACTGAATGATGTTTGTTGTTGCAAATAGTGTTCAAAATACTCTTTTCGTTGCCAATTCTCGCGGTCTATCAAATAAAATTTCATTTTTTCACGCCTCCTAAAATTTTGGCTGGTTTTAGGAGGCTATTTTCACTGCTTTCTTCATTAAATCATCCTTTTTTTCTAAATCGACCTAGAACTTATTTTACAGCAAAATTTTCCATATAAAAAGAAATTTATAAGTGAGCATTTGCTTTGCCAACATGGGATAACAACCTGAATCGCTTAGTCCATTACTTGATTTTGACTATGATTTTCCCCTTAGCCCTTCCAGACTCGGCATATTCCATTGCTTGTTGAGCTTCTTCAAATGAAAAAATTCTATCTATGACAGGTTTGATTTTACCCGATTCAATATAGTCCGCAATTATACGTAATTGCTCACCACTTGGCTTCATAAATAAAAATGAATAGTGAGCATCATGCTTCTTTTCAAGTGCAGTCAGTTTATAACTTGCTGCTGAAAACAATAATCTTTTAAAAAAACCTGAGCCATGCTCTTTCGCAAAGCGTGCATTCGGTAAGCCTGAAACTGAAACGATTTTTCCTCCACGTTTAATTATCTCAAAGGATTTTTCGAGTGACGTCCCTCCGAGTGTGTCGAAAACTGCATCATAATTTTCTAATAGCTCCTCAAACTTTTCTGTCTTATAGTTGATTACTTCATCAGCACCGAGCGTTGTTACTAGATTTGCCCCAGCTTCACTAGCAGTAGTTGCCACAGTTGCCCCCATTAATTTAGCTAATTGAATAGCAAAAGTACCGACACCACCAGACCCTGCATGAATCAATACTTTTTGTCCTGTTTGTAATTGCATGATGTCATGCAATGCTTGGTATGAAGTTAAGCCAACGAGTGGGATGGACGCAGCTTCCTCAAAACTTAAATTTTTAGGCTTTAACGCTATGTCATCCTCATGAATTGCAATAAATTCGGCAAAGGTGCCAATTTTGCTTTTACGTGGCCGTGCATATATTTCATCTCCTACTTTAAATCGACTTACCTTTGTACCAACCCTTACCACAACTCCTGAAAAATCATTTCCGAGGATTAGAGGCATTTCATACTTAATTAATAGTTTTACTTTCCCATCTCGTATTTTAAAATCGATCGGATTAATACTGGCCGCACGAATTTCTGCTAGAATTTCATATTCACCAATATTAGGTGTAGGCACTTCTGCTAAACGCATGGGAGCAGCGCCATATTTATCAATTACCATTGCTTTCATTGTTGATTCCTCCAATTCATGTCTGATACCAGTCGTTTCAATAATATTCCTTTAACAACGATTCAATATCTGTAACAAGTGTTTTTAGTAAACCTAATCTCGTACGTATATCTATATAATAAAAATTTTTTGTCCCTTCTTTACGCATTAAAATAACGCCAGCATCTCGTAAAATTTTAAGGTGGTGTGACACAGCAGGTCTAGAAAGATGTGTTTGCTCTGTGATTTCCCCAACACGCAAGCCTGTTTGACAATCTGTTGCCATTAAAACAAGTAAAATAGATTGACGTGTTTCATCACCAATTGCCAATAATACCTTTTGACAGTTCATAAAATTTTCTTTAATGATGTGTAGCTGTTCCTCTTTAGTCATTAAGTGAATACCTCCTTTAATTAGTTGAATAGTTTAAGTTATTGAACCGTTATGAATACAACAATATAATACAGGGCTATTCCGTGCAATATTGAGAAAGTAAATCGAGACGAATCAATTTTCGAAGCTCGTCTCTATACAACAAAAAAACACAGAAGTCACATGGACCTCTGTGTTACTTGAGTTACTTGCTTTCCTTAATAAGAGCCTTCATATCTCCAACGATTGTTTCAACTGGTACGTTTGTCGCGCCATCATAGTCTTTTACAACTGTGCCGTCTGCATTCACTAAATAATAGCTCGACATATGTATGACTTGGTCTGAGTTAGGATCATTCTTGACTAATGAATTGAATGATTTACGTGCAAATTGCTCGATAAATTTCTGCTGATAGCCTGTTAATAGCTGCCATTTACTTTCATCTACAACGTTATACGTTTTTAAGTAGTTTGTTAATACGTCTGGCTTATCCACTTCCGGATCTACACTAAATGCAACAATTTGATAATCCTCAAGACCTTCATCCTGTAAGGCCTGCTGTACTTCTGTCATATTAAATGTCATAGGCGGACAGATTGTCGTACAGTTTGTAAAAATAAACATGGCCAACCAAGGCTTGCCCTTTAAATTATCAAGGCTCACTTGTTCATTTTTTTGATTGGTTACATTAAAATCTTGAACCTCAATATTTAGAGATGGCTCAAACTTGTAACTTCCGCAAGCAGCTAAAATGCTACTGAATGCTAGTACTAAAACTAGCAGCATGCTTTTCTTTTTCATTTATTTTGCACACTTCCCTTCATTTCTTCACCTTATTTTATGCATTCTAGATTCCAAATACAAGATAATGAGCTTATCCAAGCGTTGCATTTTGTGTAAGTTGTGAACATTAACTATTTTTGGCATTACATCACTCTACTTCTCCCAAATGGCTCTCCTTTTTTTAAAAATTTTCAAAGCTTTTTTTTATCATTTTCTTTATTTCCCAAAGAAAAATTTCATTGTTATATAACAAACGATTCCACACTATTAATCAACACAGGATATTAATAGCAGAATAATAAAATACAGAAAATTCTCTTTTAAGTGATTATTTTCTCCCGCAGTCATTTTTATTAGCAGTAATCTATTTTAAGAATATTATATCAATAGAAATAAACACTCTCTTTCATACAATATTTTTCTAGTAAACCCTTAATATTTCTATGTTATTCCCATAAAAATGAAATGACTAAAAATTATAAAAACTCAAAAATTAGTATTGCATTATAAGAATATCCCCCATAAAATAAGTGAATATAACGGCGAACGAAAAAGAAATATGTCGTTTAAAACAGAAATATATAACTTTAGGGGGAATAATAATGGCGAATGTTTCTAGTGAAAAACAAGCACAACGCGTTGATTATCATGCAATTGAGGCAATGGAATCGTTCAATAGCTTTGTGAAAAGGAAAAACACCTTTCTTTTCTCGATTACAGCAGTGTTTCTTATTCTTTATATTTTGCTTCCGATCCTTGCATTCCAGCCTGTACTACAACAAAAAATCTTCGGAAATATTACAGGAGTTTGGGTTTACTCGGCTGGATTATTTGTGATGACCATCGTGCTCTGTACAGTATATGTAAAAAAAGCTGCTTCATTCGATAAAGCTGCAGCTGCTGTGCTCGCCGAGTATCATGCGAAAGGTGGTAACTAAATGAACATTGTATCCGTAGGTTTCTTTTTAGCTATTGTTGGTTTAACACTTGTTGTTACCTATATTGCAGCCAAGCGTACTTCCTCAGCAGCTGATTTTTATACAGCTGGCGGCGGATTAAAGGGGTGGCAAAATGGCTTTGCGATTGCTGGTGATTATTTATCAGCTGCAGCCTTTCTTGGGGTGTCTGGTGCGATTGCTTTAACTGGCTTTGATGGTTTCTTTTTCTCTGTGGGCTATGTTGTAGCCAACTTAGTTCTTCTATATATCATCGCTGAGCCTATGCGTAATTTAGGCCGCTATACACTTGCTGACATGTTAACGGCTCGTTTTAATGAAAAGCGAATTCGTGGCGTGGCGGCATCAGGTACGATTATTATTGTCATTCTGTATATGATTGCACAGCTTGTAGGTGCAGGTGCATTGATAAAACTACTATTCGGCATTGAATATTGGATTGCCGTGTTAATTGTCGGTGTGATGATGACTACCTATGTATTATTCGGTGGCATGACAGCAACTTCGTGGGTACAAATTATAAAAGCTAGTTTACTATTATTCGGGACAGGCTTATTAGCTACATTAGTATTAGTGAAATTTGATTTCTCTCTAATGAAAATGTTTGACACCATTGCCGTCGATCATGGGGAGGAATTCCTTGTACCAGGAATTAAATACACAAGCACGATTGATTCCGTATCGATGATGATGGCCTTAGTTTTAGGAACATCAGGTTTACCACATATTTTAATGCGCTTCTTTACTGTAAAAGATGCCAAAACGGCTCGCTCGTCTATATCATGGACAACTTGGATTACAGCTATCTTCTTCTCATTAACAATATTTTTAGGCTTCGGTGCGTTAAATTTTGTAGGTTTAGATCAAATTTTAGCTGAAAGTAAGGCTGGTAACACAGCTGCCCCACTGCTGGCACATTATTTAGGTGGAGATGTGTTAATGGCCTTTATCGGTGCTGTAGCCTTTGCGACAATTTTAGCGGTTGTTTCTGGCTTAGTTTTAACGGGTGCATCAGCGATTTCACACGATATATATGGAGAAATTATTAAAGATGGAAAATTAACGGAAAAGCAACAGGTAGTAGCAGCACGGACAGGCTCTATCTCAATTGCAATTGTCTCCATTGTTTTAGCGCTGTTTGCACAAAGCTTAAATGTTTCGTTCCTAGTGTCATTTGCGTTTTGTATTGGTGCATCCGCGAATTTACCTGTCATTCTTTATACGATCTATTGGAAGAAGTTCAACTCTACTGGTGCTGTAGCAGCGATGCTAACAGGGTTAATTTCTTGTTTGATCTTAGGAGCGATGGGACCAAATGTATGGAGTCCTGTTGAAGGTGCAGCTATTTTTGTTGGTAAACCACTTGTACCACTAGCTGTTCCAGCCATTATTACCATTCCATTAGGCTTTATTGCAGGTTATTTGGGATCGGTCCTGTCATCTAGTAAAGTACCAACTGAAGAGGCTGAACGTATTTATAAAGAAATTCGTGTAAAAGCGAATACTGGTGTTTCTGTATCTGATATTTCTCACTAATTTTTATACACTGTATGCATAATGAATTGAAATTCAAAATATACAAAAAAATAGGCAAAAAATTCGATTTTCGGTCGAGTTTTTCGCCTTTTTTGTTATTCAACAACTAGCAAATTACTTATCGAACAATATTATTTGACTTCCAAAATACAGAAAAAAACCAATTTTCACTAAGGCAATAGTGTTTAAATATGGATAAAAAACCAAGGCATTTTTGTGGATTTATCATTCTTTTTTTGTCAAGAATCTAGATTTCTCTTTGCTTCATTTATTTATCTGAATATTCTAAAACCCTAGATGTTCTTGGTTTCGGAGGTTTTTTTCTCTTTCAGGACTATTTTCAGAAAAATTTTTTTTACATAATTTTTCTGAAATGTATTGCAATTTTGTGAACTCTTTCATAAAATGAGAATGTGAATTCACTAAACTAGCAAAATCAAGTCTTAAGGCAGAAAAAATATACACAAAATGGGGAATGTTAATGGCGAACAATCAAGCAAAAAAAGGTGTCGTGATTGACTATGATGCAATTGCAAACCAAGAATCGTTTAAGTCTCTTGTACGCAGAAAGAACTCTTTTCTTTGGTCTATGACTGCCATATTTTTATTGGCCTACATGTTGTTACCAATTCTGACATCGTACACAACAATTCTACACCAAAAGGCATTTGGGGAAATTACTTGGGTGTGGATTTATTCCGCAGGGCTATTCATCATGACATGGGGGTTATGTCATTTATATGTAGCTAAAGCAAACAACTTCGACAGAGAAGCAAAAGCGATTATCGCAGAATATGAGAACGGAGGTGGCCGCCGATGAATAACGGAATGAGTTTTACAGCCATATTCTTCTTCGTAGCCATTGTTGGTTTAACATTAGTTATCACATGGTGGGCATCTAAACGTACATCTTCTGCAAGTGACTTCTATACAGCTGGCGGGGGCTTAACAGGCTGGCAAAATGGACTAGCTATCGCAGGTGACTATTTATCAGCAGCCTCTTTCTTAGGGATTGCAGGTGCAGTAGCATTATTTGGATTTGACGGATTCTTCTTCTCTATTGGTTATTTAGTAGCTTACTTAGTGGTATTATACATCGTTGCTGAGCCATTACGTAACCTTGGGAAATTCACTTTAGCTGACATGATTACAGCTCGTTTCAATAACTCAAAAGTACGTGGAACAGCTGCTTTAAGCACGATTACAATTGTTTTATTCTACATGATTGCACAACTAGTTGGTGCAGGAGCACTTATTCAATTACTTTTAGGTATCGACTACTGGGTAGCTGTATTGATCGTAGGTTTCATGATGACAACCTACGTATTATTCGGTGGTATGACAGCGACTTCATGGGTTCAAATTATTAAAGCTTGTCTTTTAATGCTAGGTACAGTTATTATCTCATTCTTAGTATTAAAAGAGTTTGGCTTCAGTATTGCAACAATGTTCAAAGAAATGTCTACAGCGACAGATAGTGGCGCTGCTTATTTAAACCCAGGTCTAAAATATACAAATGGACTTGACACAATTTCCATGTTAATTGCATTAGTATTAGGTACTGCGGGTCTTCCACATATTTTAATGCGTTTCTTCACTGTAAAGGATGCAAAAACGGCTCGTTCATCTGTTATTTGGGCTACTTGGATTGTAGGTATCTTCTACGTTTTAACAATTTTCTTAGGTTTCGGTGCAGCAGCATTCGTTGGAAAAGAAGATATTATTGCGGCTAACGCTGCTGGTAATATGGCTGCCCCACTTCTTGCAGAAGCACTAGGTGGCGACATTCTATTCTCATTCGTTTGTGCGGTAGCATTCGCAACAATTTTAGCGGTAGTAGCAGGTCTTGTACTTTCAGGTGCCTCTGCCCTATCACATGATATTTATGGGCAAATCATTAAAAAGGGTAAAATTACTGAAAAAGAGCAAGTTCTTGCAGCACGTATCGGTTCGATTACAATCGCTATAATTTCCATTTTATTAGCACTTGGTGCACAAACTTTAAACGTTGCGTTCTTAGTATCTTTAGCATTCTGTATTGCAGGCTCTGCTAACCTTCCAGTTATTATTTACACAATCTATTGGAAACGCTTTAATACAGCTGGTGCTGTTACAGCGATGTTAACAGGTTTAATCTCTGCTTTAGTATTAGTAGCTATGTCACCAAACGTATGGAATCCAGTTGAAGGCAAGGCGATTTTCGTGGGTGATCCGTTAATTATGTTAACGAACCCTGCCCTAATCTCTGTACCGCTTGGTTTCCTTGGTGGTTTCATCGGCACATTACTTTCTAAAGAAACTGATGATGCAAAATATCGTGAAGTTGACGTTAAAGCAAACACAGGTATTTCTGTACAGGACGTATCTCACTAAATCTATGTCATAAACCTCGTAAGTTCTTGCTTACGAGGTTTTACTTTTTCTTTCATTTTCGTTACTATAATTGTTAAAAGGAGGGAATGAAAATGGCTCAATCTAGGGCGAAAAAGAAGCGAATGCAAATAAAAAGAACTGTTGGCAAGGATGTAGAGAAAAATCGCCAATCCAATTCCTTCAGTACACATGAACGCACCACCAAAACAAAGACAGAGAAATTGAAGCATGATTTTACTAAACATAAAAAGCAGTATACGGATAATTAGTTTGTATCCTATACTGCTTTTATTATTGTAGAAAACACAAGTGTCATTTACAAAATTAGTTTAAAGTCGATAAAAGTTTGTCGTATTTTGAGTGATAATTTGAGCCGCTTCTTGTATAGACAATCCCTTGATGGCTGCAATCACCTCAATCGTCGAATGCATCATCCACGGAGACGTAGGTTTATTTGTAAATGGACCTTCAAACGGCCATGGACCATCTGTTTCAACCATCATTAATTCAATCGGGTAGATTTGAATTAACTGTTGAATTTCCTCTTCATACAATGCATCAGGCGTAACGGAGATAAAATAACCTTGCTGAATCATGCGTTTCACAACTGCCTCGTCCCCTTTAAACCAATGGAAATGTGCCTGACGAAGCTGATGCTTTTCTAGTAATTCGCACACAACGGTAGCATCCTCATACACAGCATGCAATACAATCGGTTTGTCCAACTCTTTCGCCAATACGATAAATCGTTCCAATAAAGCCTCATACGGACGAACATCCAAAGCTTGTTCTTGCCTTAAATAATAGGGTAAACCGACCTCGCCGACTGCTATCATCTCATCACTATGCGAGCGAATCCAATCAAATAAAGCCTTCTCTTCTATTTCACTCGGTAAAGGTTGCTCGGGATGGAAACCAAAAGCTGCCTTCACTTTGGGATAGACCTTCGCTAAATTCAACGTCTTTTGACAGGAGGACAGCTGCATACTTACCGCAATTAATGCCTCTACTTCTTCCAATAAAGAAGGTATTTCCACGTCCTTATACTGATCTAAATGAATATGGGCATCAATCAACATGCAAATCACCCTTTTCTTCCTGTAAATACATGAATAATTGTTGCTTCAAGGCTGTGAATGTGGCCGAATGACGAATTTCTTCTTTGCGAGGACGCTCAAACGGGACAATGATTTCTTTTTTCACCGTTGCAGGTCGTTTCGATAAAACAAGTATACGATCCGCTAAAAAGAGTGCCTCCTCAATACTATGTGTGACAAATAAGATGGATTTTCGATGTTCTTCCCAAATGGACAGTAGCCATGCCTGCATTTCCAGTCTTGTAAATTCATCGAGCGCAGAAAATGGTTCATCTAGACATAAAATAGGTTTATCACTGACAATGGCACGGATGAAGGATACACGTTGTTGCATCCCTCCAGATAGCTGGTTTGGATAAGCATGGCTAAAGGAAGCAAGTCCTACCTTTTCTAGCCACCCCTTTGCACGTTCAACATTAGGCTTTTGCTGCAGTTCCTCAACTATAGTTACATTCTCTAAAATAGTACGCCAAGGCAGTAGACAAGGCTGCTGTGGCATATAGCCAATTGTTCCTCTTTTTTGCAGGATATCCTCTCCATTTAATAAAATCACCCCTTGATCAACCGAAGAGACCCCACCAATTAATTGAAAAAGGGTACTTTTACCACTGCCGGATGGACCTACAATGGCCACAAACTCACCATTCTTGACATCAAAGGAAATATTATCAAGAACATGTAGACTGTTAAAGGACTTAGCGATGTTTTGAATGCTGAGCATGATAACTTCTCCCCTTTACCATTAATTTTTCAAGCAAACGAATACTACTAAATAACAATAAGCTTAACAAGACAATCGCAAAAATTGCGACAAACACTCGATCTGTACGGAAGGAGGATTGTGCTAAGGTCATGTATACACCAATTCCCTTTTTCGCACCAAGCCACTCCGCAATGACTGCCCCCATTACGCTATAAGTTGTAGCAATTTTTACACCTGAGAAAATAGCTGGGTAGGCATGTGGCCATTCTAGTTTCCAAAACGTTTGGGCCTTCGTTGCACCAATCATTTCAAAGTAATGCTTTAACTCGGGTGCTGTTTGACGAAAACCGTCCATTGTCGCTATGACAATAGGGAAAAAGCACACTAGACAAATAATGATGAGCTTTGGTAATAAGCCAAAGCCAAACCAAATAATAAGCAGCGGTGCTAACACAAGAATAGGTATGTTTTGCGACATAATGAGAATCGGGTAAAATAACGACCGAATGAAAGTAAAACGATGCAAAACAATTGCCACTGTTAGACCACAGCCAACTCCAATAGCAAGTCCTAGTAAAGCTAATTGCACAGTAGCCAGAGCATGTGGCAGGAACGTCTGATACGATTGAATGCCTTCTACTACAATTATGCTCGGTGCTGGAAGGAGCCATGGAGGAACATCAGCGATATGCACAACAAGCTCCCATATGAATAAGAGGAAGGCGATAAAAATTATCGTCCTTCCCTTTTGTAATGCCCGTTTCATGACTGATATTTCTCCGTTAATGTAGCCATTGTAATTCCATTTGGTTGATATAAAATTTTTACTTGTGTAATGACATTAATGGCTCCTAGCTCGACCATCTTAATATTCATTTTTTCAATGATTTGAAGGAGAGTTGTAAGCTCACCCTCCATCGTTGTTTCAAGTGGATGAACCTCATATTTCACACCAGATGCATTAATAACTGCAATGGCCGCATCTACATAAGGAATGACATCCTCATACTTCTCTGTCTTCGGAATAATTTGGACACTGATTAATGAATTTGCCATGTTATTTGGCCTCCTTTTTCGGTAAGAACTCATTCGTAAACGCTTGTTTAGCATCAAATTCGCCCTCTAATACTTTGTTGCTCGACATCCATTTAGCATAGTTTTCCCATACAGAAAGCTTTTGCTCACCCCATTGTTTAGCGTCATCCTGATACTTATCAGCCAACCACTCTTGGCTTTTATGCACTAATTCCTTATCTAAGTCTGGGGCTTCTTCTAGTAAAATATCGGCAGCTTCATTCGGATGCTCGATTGCATATTCATAGCCCTTCGATGCAGCCGCAACAAAAGCTTTGACGATGTCTGGATTGTTTTGAAGCATTTTTTCATTAGTTGCTAAAACAGGTGTATAGTAATCTAACTGATCACTGTAGTCCGTTAAATACAGCATATTAATCTTTTCCCCACGAAGCTCTGCCTCAATTCCTGTCCAAGCATAATAAATCCAAGCAAAGTCGATGTCTTTTTTCATCATTGTGAAGAAATCTAAATCTCCTGCATTGACAATCTCTAATTTATTAATATCAGCGTTTTCTTTTTGCATTAATGATTGTAATACTGCTTGTTCGAGTGGCGCCCCCCAGCCACCATAAGTTTTTCCTTCAAAGTCCTTTGGAGATGTAATACCCTTTGATTCTACAGAAGCAAATCCAGATGTATTATGCTGGATGATGGCTGCTATTGAGACAAGTGGCACATCCTGAACACGAGCCTGTGTAATGCCCTCCTGATAGCTCACGCCAAATTCTGCCTTACCGGAAGCTACGAGCTGATCGGCTCCTGCCTCTCCTGGCATAATAATATCAACATCTAAGCCCTGTTCTTCAAAATAACCAAGCTTTTTCGCAACATACAATCCTGTATGATTCGTATTCGGTGTCCAATCGAGAACCACTGACACCTTTTTCTTTGTATCAGCAGCTTGCTTGTCCTCCTTGTCGCTACAACCTACTAACGTCAATAGTGCCGCTATTAAAATAAATAACCATTTTTTCATGCTAGGTCCTCCCAGTTTGTAATATGAAAGCGTTCAAGAATGAATGTTGTCACCAGAAGAAAGCGTAATATACGGTTGGTAAGATATTGATTGAAAAACAAAAAAACGCCTAGGATTCCTCCCAGACGTATTGCAATCAATCTCCAAAACTTTTGCTTTTTTGAATAGATGTTCCCTACGCTGGTACGAGCCAAATCAGGTTCAAAGGGTCAGTGTCTATCGGACACAATCTCAGCTAGCCATAACTAGCCCCCCTACATTCTTTCGCTATGAACTTTTCGATGATTATTATACCCATAGTTGATCTAAAATGACAAGATGCTATTTTTGGATAGTTGTTCCACTCCAACAAGTAGCCCAGCTCTACAATATAGAGACTGGGCATGATTTTAGCTTGGTTTTTGTTCTTTTTTGGCCGTTAAGACATGGGAAATGGCTCCATCTGTTGCAATATCCACTTTAAATGAACCATTAGAATGACGATCAGCACGTGTCAATGCTTGAACATCAATAAACTCTTGGACGCCTTTTTCAGTTTCAATCACAACCTGCTCATCGTTTGTCGCTTGAATCACAGCGACAATTCGGTGAGGATTTGCTTTTAATTCTGTCAGGACTTTAAGACCACGTTTGGCACGACCTGCTATTTCTACCTCTGCGACATTCATTTTCTTGACAGCCCCTCGTTGTGTCACAATAACGACATATTGTGTTTCATCTGGCTGTAAAACATTGACCCCTACTAAAGCTTCTCCATCTTTTAACGTAATCCCTTTAACGCCGCCTGTTTTCACACCAGTAACTGGTAATTCCTCAATAGGGAATCGAATAGCATACGCCGTATCAGTTGTTAAGAGCAATTCCACATCATCCGTCATAAACGATGCATAAATCATTGCATCGCCCGCTTTAACATTCATTGTTTTAATCGGCTTCGAGTAACGCGTCACTGCATAATCTGCGAGCGGTGAACGTTTAATTTGTCCATCTTTCGTAGCAGTTAAAATATACGTATTTGGTTGTTCAAATGTTTCAAAGCCATAGACTGCAATAATTGATTCATCTTCACTTGTTGGCACAATACTAGAAATATGCTGACCAAGGTCCTTCCAACGAATATCAGGCAATTCGTGAACTGGCTGATAAATATAATTCCCTCTATTTGTAAATAACAATAGATGATGCTGCGTATTTAAGTTTGCTTCATACAATAAGTAATCGGAATCCTTCATCGCAAAATCTTGACCATTGGAAGCGGCATGAGATCGTGTAGAAGTACGTTTAATATAGCCATCTTTCGTGACAGTCACCACAACCTCTTCGCTTGGAACAAGGACATCTAATGTAATTTTAATTTCTTCAATTTCTTGTTCAATTCTCGAGCGACGCGGCTCTGTGAAGCGTTTTTTAATATCTAGTAATTCCTGTTTAATGACACGTACAAGCTTGGCCTCGCTTTGTAAAATTCCTTCTAGCTTGGCAATCAATTTATTTAAATCATCCTGTTCTTGGCGGAGCTCTGTAATATCGGTATTCGTTAAACGATATAATTGCAGGCTCACAATCGCCTCTGCTTGTACCTCGGTAAAATCGAACTTTGCTTGTAAATTGAGCTTGGCATCCTTCTTATCATTTGAAGAACGAATTGTCGCAATGACTTCATCTAAAATAGACAATGCTTTAATTAAGCCATCTACGATATGGGAACGATCCTTTGCCTTTTGTAAATCATATATAGAACGATTTGTGACCACTTCTTTTTGGTGAGTAATATAGGCGTCCAATAATAATGGTAATGTCATCATCGTTGGGCGACGATTATGAATCGCAATCATATTAAAATTGTAAGCTACTTGTAAATCTGTTGTTTTAAATAAGTACTGTAAAATCCCTTGTCCAGGAACATCCTTTTTCAGCTCGATTACGACACGTAACCCTGTACGGTCAGATTCATCACGAATTTCAGCAATCCCTTCAAGGCGTTTATCTACACGCTGCTCATCAATTTTTTTTACAAGATTCGCTTTATTCACGTCGTATGGTAATTCGGTAACAACGATTTGCTCTTTGCCACCCTTAATAGGTTCCACCACAGCCTGCGCACGGACAATAATTTTACCACGCCCTGTTTCATATGCCTTTTTAATGCCGTCCACACCTTGAATAATACCGCCTGTTGGGAAATCTGGACCTTTGAGTACCGTCATCAATTCATCCACTGTTGCAGTAGGCTTGTCTAAGCGCATCAATACAGCATCTAGCACTTCATCTAGTGCATGAGGTGGAATATCAGTTGCATAACCCGCAGATATCCCTGTAGAGCCGTTTACTAGTAAATTAGGGAAACGTGCTGGTAAAACAGTTGGCTCCATATCCTGATCATCGAAGTTTGGTACGAATTCAACCGTTTTCTTCCCGATATCTCGTAACATTTCACCCGCAATCGCAGATAGTCTTGCCTCAGTATAACGCATGGCAGCTGGCGGATCTCCATCAACTGAACCGTTATTCCCATGCATTTCAATGAGCATATGACGAGCTTTCCAATCCTGACTCATACGTACCATTGCCTCATAGACAGAGCTATCTCCGTGTGGATGGTAATTACCGATTACATTACCGACTGTTTTAGCCGATTTACGGAAAGGTTTTTCGTGTGTATTACCTTCTGTAAACATCGCATATAAAATTCGACGCTGTACAGGTTTAAGACCGTCACGTGCATCTGGCAACGCGCGGTCTTGAATAATATATTTACTATAGCGACCAAAACGGTCACCCATTACTTCTTCTAAAGGTAAATCTTGAAACTTTTCTGTGCTACTCATGCTTGGCCCTCCTCTTGTTGGATGAATTCATTTTCTAAAATGTTAGCATCATCCTCCATACCGAAGTCTACATTGGCTTCGATCCATTTACGACGTGGCTCTACCTTATCGCCCATTAACGTCGTGACACGTCTCTCTGCACGTGCACCATCCTCGATTGTGACACGAATTAATGTACGTGTGTCAGGGTTCATTGTTGTATCCCATAGCTGGTCTGCATTCATCTCACCAAGACCTTTATAGCGCTGTAATATGTAACCCTTTCCAACTTGTTTGATGGCCTTTTGTAAATCATTTTCTGTCCAAGCATATTCAATCACTTCTTTTTTGCCAGTCCCTTTAGAAACTTTATAAAGTGGCGGTAATGCAATAAAGACTTTACCAGCCTCGATGAGCGGACGCATATAACGGTAGAAGAACGTTAATAGCAATACTTGAATATGAGCGCCATCTGTATCAGCATCGGTCATAATGACTACTTTATTGTAGGCTGAATCCTCAACAGCAAAATCTGTTCCAACACCTGCACCAATCGCATGAATAATCGTTGAAATTTCTTCGTTTTTCATAATATCCTGAAGCTTGGCTTTTTCCGTGTTAATCACTTTCCCGCGCAGTGGTAATATTGCCTGGAATGTACGATCGCGACCTTGTTTTGCAGAACCACCCGCTGAATCACCTTCGACTAAATATAATTCATTTCTCGCCGCATTACGTGACTGTGCAGGCGTTAATTTCCCTGACAGAATCGTACTACCCTTTTTGTTTTTCTTACCATTTCGCGCATCCTCACGAGCTTTACGAGCCGCTTCACGTACTTGCTGCGCACGAATCGCTTTACGCACAAGAGATGCCGACAATTCAGCATTTTCCTCTAGCACATACAAAATTTGCTCAGACACCACACTATCTACTGCTGAACGGGCCTCACTTGTACCAAGCTTGCCCTTTGTTTGTCCTTCAAATTGTAATAAGTGCTCAGGAATACGGACAGATACGATAGCTGCTAAGCCCTCTCGAATATCCGTTCCTTCCAAGTTTTTATCCTTATCCTTTAATAAACCAATTTTTCTTGCGTATTCATTAAAAACACGCGTCAGAGCTGCTTTTGCACCTGTTTCATGGGTACCGCCATCTCGTGTCCGTACATTATTAACAAACGACAAAATCGTTTCAGAATAACCATCGTTATATTGGAAGGCGAACTCTACTTCAATATCATCTTGAATACCTTCCACATATTTCACAGGATGAAGAACATCTTTCTCTTCATTCAAATACGCAACGAAAGCTTCAATGCCGTTCTCATAAAAGAACATATCATTTTTGCCTTCCTCGCGCTCATCAATTAATTCAATTTTTAAGCCCTTTAATAAAAAAGCTGACTCCCTTAAACGTTCTGCTAACGTATCATAATTATATTTTGTAACAGAGAAAATCGTTTCATCAGGTAGGAAATGAACAAGCGTACCTGTCTGCTTCGTTTGACCAATTTCTTCAAGTGTTGTCACTGGATGTCCACCATGCTCGAAGCGCTGGCGATATTTTTTACCATCACGATGGATGGTTACTTCTAAAAATGTGGATAGCGCATTCACGACAGAAGAACCTACACCGTGCAAGCCGCCGCTCGTTTTATAACCGCCTTGTCCAAACTTACCACCTGCATGAAGGACAGTAAAAATAATTTCAGGAGTAGGTTTACCCATCTTATGCATACCAGTTGGCATTCCACGGCCAAAGTCGCGTACGCTAATACTCTGGTCTTTGTGAATCTTGACAATAATATGAGATCCAAAGCCAGCCAATGCTTCATCCACCGCATTATCAACGATTTCATACACAAGGTGATGAAGTCCACGGCCATCTGTGGAACCGATATACATGCCTGGTCGTTTGCGCACCGCTTCTAATCCTTCTAATACTTGTATAGCGTCATCATTATAGACGCTAGGTGACTGTTTATTCGTCAAAAAAATTCCCCTCCAAAAAACAAACACTTGTTCTATTTATGTTCTCATCCTAATAATAATAGCATTTCCTGTCAATAGTTAGCGACAGGTCCCATTAAATTTTTAAAAATTGCTCACAGTTTTAATATACACTTTAAATAGTAAACATCTTCAACAGTTGCTTAAAATTGGAATTTAAGCAAAACAGACTACCACTAGTATCCGTAAACACCTGACGCATCGTAGCTTATTTAGTTGCAATATAGTTGATGCGTCAATGTCATGTAAATGAATAAAGTTAGACTTCTATTCTACCAAAGGAATGAACGAATGACAAAATTGCCTTTTTGCCTATATTTTAATAAAGAATTTTTTCGTTCTTTCATCAATCATGCCTAAAAGCCTATCTCTAACTTACTTTAGTTTCTTTTGTATTGAATTCAAGACTCCTTACGAAATCTCCTTCATAACATTGTAGATTAGCAAGAAAAAGTGTAAAATACTTGTTACAAACTATTAGTACCAAGTGATGGACTATGAATGAAAGGAGTCCAACTATGATCAATGGACTTATTATTTTATGTGCTTATCTAATCGGCTCTATACCTTCAGGGCTATGGATAGGTAAAATTTTTTATAATACCGATATCCGAGAACATGGAAGCGGTAATCTTGGAGCAACCAATACGTTCCGAACATTAGGAAAAAAAGCTGGTATTGTTGTGACTGTGATGGATGTTCTAAAAGGGACTGCCGCTGTCTTACTAGCTGCACTTCCAATATTCTCAGACAGTTCTATCCATTCCTTAATCCTAGGTCTTGTTGCAGTGATTGGTCATATGTTTCCAATCTTCGCCAATTTCCGTGGTGGAAAAGCCGTTGCCACATCAGCAGGTGTTTTATTAGGCTATTCATGGCCATTGTTTGTCTTGCTCCTAATTGCCTTTCTTGTGACATTGAAAATCACAAAAATCGTCAGCTTAACATCTATGATAGCCGCTTTAGTAGCACTTATCTATTCAATCGTTTATTATTTTGTTACAGGTGACTTTGCATTAAGCATCTTGGTAGCCTTTTTATTTACCTTTATTATTTATCGTCATCGTGCCAATATTGTACGTATTAAAAATGGCACCGAGCCAAAGGTAAAATGGCTGTAAGAAGAGAGGAGCATTCGCTATGAAAATTGCACTGACAGATGAAGCCCTACAATGGTTCAAACAAGAGATGGAAGTAGAACCTGGCGATACTATTCGCTTTTATGCACGCTATGGTGGCTCAAGTCCTTTTCACGAAGGCTTTTCACTAGGCATGACGCGAGAAGAGCCCATCGTCATTGGAGCAGAAGCAGTCATTGATGGCGTAACCTATTACATCGATGAAAAAGATTTATGGTTCTTTAACGATCACAATCTACATGTGGACGTGGATGCTAGTTTAGATGAATTACAATACGAGTATCGTACATAAAGCAGTATTTTCCTTTCAGTCTCTGAAAGGAAATACTGTTTTTTTATTTGAAAAATAGTAGCTAGAATTTCATTCCTTTTTTCGTTTATCTCCGCACAAAGTTGTCCATTCTATATATAGTGAACATCCATTTGAGGAGGAAAACCCATGTCCATATCAAACAAGATCGATCCCTCCCCATCCCTTACAACGGACGATTTATTAAATACTTCCCTTGCCAAAAATATAAAAGTCATTCAAAACACTCTCGGTCATAGCAATGACATCATTATACGAGAAATTACCATTGGTGAAGCTGAACCCCATCGACTGGCCATTATTTCCATTGATGGCTTATCCGATAAAACGATGATTTCGGATTCAGTGATTGATAAATTAATGGCGAATATTGAGGAAGAACAAGAAATTGAAATTACTACCATTAATCAATATGTGCGAAGTTCCTATTTAACTGTTGGTGATGTGATGAATATCGAAAATTTCACATCATTGTATTATGCCATCCTTAATGGTGAAACCGTCATTTTATTAGACGGCTTTGCTGAAGGCATTGTAACAAGTACGAAAAGTGCAAAGGATAGAGCTGTCACAGAGCCCTCAACCGAATCCGTTATTAGAGGACCTCGAGAGTCCTTTACTGAAACTTTGCGTACGAATACCGCGCTCATTCGACGAAAAATAAAAAGTCCAAATCTTTGGATTAAGTCTCGAGTCATCGGTGAAGTGACACAAACAGATGTCGCCGTGATGTATATACATGGTATCGCCAGTGACAAAATTGTTGCGGAGGTGTTAGCGCGGTTAGATCGCATTAATATCGATGGCATTTTAGAAAGTGGCTATATTGAGGATTTTATTCAAGATTCTAAAAATACCATGTTTCCAACCATTTACAACTCAGAACGGCCAGATGTTATTGCTGGTGAATTATTAGATGGGAAAGTGGCGATTCTAGTAGATGGTACCCCCTTTGTATTAGTGGTGCCTGCATTATTTACTTCCTTTTTGCAATCAGCAGAAGACTACTATCAACATTGGATGATTAGTTCCCTCATTCGTATTTTACGTTTCTTTGGTATTAGTTTGGCATTGGTAGCACCATCTCTCTATGTTGCGATTACGACGTTTCATCAAGAAATGCTACCGACGGCCATGCTAATTAGTATCGCCTCACAACGAGAAGGCGTGCCCTTCCCTGCCGTAGTGGAAGCACTTATTATGGAGCTTGCCTTTGAGATACTACGAGAGGCAGGGCTTCGAATGCCGCGAACAATCGGTCCAGCTGTGTCCATCGTAGGTACGCTGGTAATTGGCCAGGCAGCGGTAGATGCCGGTGTTGTCTCGGCTGTAATGGTTATTATAGTGGCATTAACGGCCATTTGTAGTTTTTTATTCCCTGCTTATGGTTTGTCCAATACGATTCGTGTACTGCGCTTTCCATTAATGATCTTAGCTGCTATGTTTGGTCTTTTTGGAGTTATGTTTGGCATTATTATCATTATTCTTCATTTATGCAGCATTCGTTCATTTGGTGTACCGTATTTAAGCCCGTTTGCTCCTTTAATTTTACAGGATCAAAAAGATGCATTTTTATTGCTTCCTCGTAGACGTTTATTAACACGTCCACGCTTAGTCAATCAGAAAAACGTTGTTAGAGGGCATAAATATGTCCCAAGAACAGGTCGGAAATAAAACTACTGAACAAATGAGGAATAAAATATGGCAAAAGTAAAAGTAATCTGCTTACTATGCATCCTCACTTTACTGTTAAGTGGTTGCTGGAGTAAGCGTGAATTAAATGAATTAGCCATTGTTGTAGCGCTTGGTATAGACAAAGTAGATGATGAGTATGAGATTACCGTTCAAATAGTTGATCCTAGTGAGGTTTCCATGCGACAAGCTTCCACTCAGCGCTCCCCTGTTGTCAGCTATCATTCTAGAGGGGAAACAATTTTTGAGGCCATCCGCAAAATGACTACCATTGCTGCACGGAAGCCATATTTTGCCCATCTACAGGTAGTCGTTTTAGGTGAAGATCTCGCTAAAGATGGAATCAGTGATTCATTAGATTTAATTGCACGAGACCATGAGTTTAGAAAGGATTTCGATGTCATCATGTCTTATGAGGCTACAGCTAAGGAAGTGTTAAATGTTCTCACACCTATCGAAAAAGTTCCTGCTAATAAAATCTTAAACTCCCTCAAAGTTTCTGAAAAAGTTTGGGGCTCTACTATTGCTATTAATATAGACGAATTGGTCACAAGGCTCAGTGAAAAGGACAATGGGGCTTTGATTTCTGCGATTGAAGTTCATGGGGATAAACGGTTAGGGGCCGATCAAACAAACGTCCAACGTGTTAAAACACCTGTGTTGTTAAAATATGCAGGATTGGCCATCTTTAAAGGAGATCAATACATTGGTTTACTTTCAGAGGGAGAAAGTAAAAGTATTAGTTTCCTCAGTGACAAAATACAAAGTACGATTGAAATCGTCACCTGTCCAAAGCAAGGTACACTCTCAACTGAGATTACGAAATCCTCCACAAAAGTAAAGGGATCATTTAAAAATGGGAAACCGCAAATTGATGTCCAAATAAATGTGGAACAAAATGTAGGAGAGGTCGAATGTGATATCAATCTAACGAAAAATAAAACGGTGGATTATATCAATAAAAAAACAGCACAAGGCATCGATGAACGTATTGAAAAAACATTAGAAAAAATTCAACAGCAATACCAAGTGGATGTTTTAGGCTATGGTGATGCCCTACATCGTGCAGATGCTAAACAATGGAAAAAAATCAAAAACGATTGGCCAAATATCTTTCCTGATCTACCAATCCATGTTCATGTAAAAGTGACAACACAAGGTTTAGGCACAATGCAAAACTCATTATTAAAAAAGCCAAAGGAGGGATAGTGGATTGGTACTAGCAATAGCCATCTTAATCATTTCAATCATTATTGCGATACTATATATCCCGAAACTCAAAAAGCAACAAGAGACCAAAACCATTCTTGTTTTTTCAATCCTATTACTAATTGGAACAGCGCTTAATATGGGCATTGCTCTCAAAATAAATATCCCGAGTCCTCTAGATTTTATAACCTTTATTTTTACACCAATTAAAGATTTTATCGTTTCACTCACAAAATAGTAGACACATCGTCATGAATTGGAGGACACTTATATGGAAAAAGAAGTAATTAGTTCAAGACAATTTACAATTATCACATTCCTCCTTTCTATCGGTACTGCCATCTTAATCATCCCTTCAAGTATTGCAAGCTCTAGTAAGCAAGATGCGTGGATTGCTGCAAGTATTGGTGTTGTCCTTAGTTTGCTTGTTGTGAAATTATTTGTGACGTTAGGGGACCAAACACCGACACTGAATTTTATTGAAGCAAATGAAAAACTTCTCGGTCGCTTTTTTGGAAAAATCACAGTGGTGGGCTTCCTTTCTCTTACCCTATTTGCGGGAGGAGAATTACTGTATTTTATTGGTGCTTTTATGAAAACAGAGGTAATGCCAGAGACGCCTACTATGGCATTTGCCTTGTTGTTTATTATTATAATTATGTATGCTACCTATTTAGGGATAGAAAACTTTGCTCGTTCAGCAGAAATACTTTTCCCTATGTTTGTCTTAATTTTTATTTTCTTTGTTGTCAGTATCACCCCACAAATTAAGTTTGAAAATATACAACCGATTATGGAAGCATCCAAAACATCCATCTTATATAGTATCATCCGCTTTGTAAGTGTCTTCTCTTTTTCGTTAGTTATGTTATTAATGATTTACCCTGCTAGTGTCAATGTCCAGCAATCCTCAAAGAAAGGATTTTACATAGGCATGCTTCTCGGTGGATTTGTTCTAGTAACATTGATTACTCTATCTATTTTAGTATTAGGGCCAGCCAACACGGCTTCGCGAACTTTCCCTAGCTATGCCCTAGCACAAAGAATCTCTATCGGAAATTTTTTACAGCGCATTGAAATTATCATGGCTTTTATGTGGATTGTATCCATTTTTATTCGAACGTTTATGTACTTCTATACAACTGTTGTCGGGATTGCACAAATTATGAAATTGAAGGATCACCGTCCACTTATCCTACCAATGGGTATTATTATGGTCGGACTTTCGCAAATTGTTCACCCAGACATCGTCCATTCCAACATTTATAATGATGAGATTTGGCCAATTTATGCATTTGTTTGCACCATATTATTACCCATACTTCTACTCATTGTAGCTGTTATTCGTAACCGAAAATCACAAGGTAATTCGACTGAAATGGGTCATGCGGATTCTAATCAGGGGCAAATGACTGATGCGAGTAATGCGGTTTCTAATCAAGGCAATCAGACGAAACCTGATAATATGGATTTCAATCAGGAGAATCAGACGAAACCTGTTAATACGGATTCCAATCAGGATAATCAGACAAAACCTGTTAATACGGATTCCAATCAGGATAATCAGACAAAACCTGTTAATACAGATTCCAATCAGGATAATCAGGCGAACGATACTAATACAGGTACCACTCAAGTTAATCAGGCTAAACCTGCGACTATGGCTTCCAAGCAAGACAATCAGGCGACACCAGATAATACAGTTTCCAATCAGAAAAAAACAGATAATCCAGTCTCTACTCAAGACAATTCTGAAGCGGGCAACGCTACATCCAAACAGGACGACCAGGCGCCACCAGATAAAACGAGTTCTGACAAGAAAAATCTAGAATAACAAAGTCTAATTCCTTCAAGCTGCTTAGCGAAGAAATTAGACTTTTTAGTGTTATTTAAATATGATATTCAATTTCGTCCACAAAATCCCATTCATATGGTGTCTCTTGGTATACGTAGTAGTTCAACCAGTTGGAGAACAATAAATGCGTATGGGCACGCCATGTATTCATCGGTGCCTTTGCTGGATCATCATTTGGGAAGTAGTTTACTGGAACGTCTATATGGATGCCCTTGGCAACATCGCGACTGTATTCATCGGCTAATGTTGTCGCATCATATTCTAAATGACCAGTAATCATAATGTTTTTATTATCTTTGGATTGCACGATAAATACACCTGCATCCTCTGAATAGGATAATAAGCGTAAGTCTGGATGATTGCGAACCTCGTCAATCGAGACAGATGTATAGCGAGAATGAGGGGCTGTAAATAAATCACTAAAGCCTCGTACTAAATCTACTGTTAAATCAGTAATCACATGAGAATAAACGCCGGAGCATTTAGCAGAAAGCTCGACCTTTCCAATCCCATAATGATGATATAAAGCAGCCTGTGCCCCCCAACATATATGTAGCACGGATGTCACATTCTTTTTTGACCAATCCATAATTTCAGCAATTTCCTGCCAATAGTTAACCTCTTCAAATGGCATTTTTTCTACTGGCGCACCCGTAATGATCATACCATCATAGCGTCGATGACGAATTTGGTTAAACGTTGTGTAGAATAATTGTAAATGAGACTTACTGACATTTTTAGATTCATGAGTAGCTGTGTTTAAAAAAGTAATATTCACCTGTAATGGTGTATTTCCTAGTAATCGTAGTAATTGTAGCTCAGTTTTTTCTTTTTCAGGCATCAAATTTAAGATTAATATATTTAATGGACGTATTTGCTGTGTTCTCGCACGGTCCTCTTCCATTACGAAGATTTTTTCCTCACGTAAATGTTCTCCAGCAGGTAAATTTTTCGGAATATTAATTGGCATCTTGCGTTCCCCTCTCTTTTTTTGCTCCTTTTTCGAAAAAATTAAAAAATCCTCCACATTCCATATGAGATAGAATGAGAAGGATTTTTTTCACGTTCACTCTTATCTCTCAAAGGAAAAACCTTTGCTGGAATTAGCACCTTTCTAACATTTGTTAGAGGTTGCTGAAGCGTCATCGGGCCAAATCCCTCTGCTTCTCTTGATAAGATTATTTAATTATCTTGAATTGTAACATGGACTAGTTAGAATATCAATAATTCATAGAATATTTTGTTATTCCTATGCATGTTCTCCAATCATTTGATAAACACTAAGCTTGCTGTATATGGTTATTCTACATGAAATTTTATGGTAAACATGCCGCTATTATGTTACCATATATCTTTAGTAATAGAGAGGAACGTGAATACTTTGATTAATATTGAATTTCCAAAACCAGATGTAGTCATTCGCCAACGCGAACAAGATGTAAAACCAGGTGATGTCCCAATTACACCATACTTTGGTTTCATCGACTTCCACAAAATCACACGTGATAAAGGCGGCATTTTCTTATTCTATAATGAAAAGAATGAGCTATTATTTGTCGGCAAAGCACGTAAAATTCGTCAACGCATTAAAAAACATTTTGAAGACAATGTATCTCCGTTGAAAAACTATCGTGACGAGGTCTTTAAAATTGAAGTCTATGAAGTAGAAGATCCTATGGAACGTGAAATTTATGAAACATATGCGATTAATACGTTCCGCTCCAAATACAATGTAGATAAAGTATTTTATTAATATCAACAAAAACCGAAATCTCTTTTTTAGGGATTTCGGTTTTTTTATTACATCATAGTCATGCGATCTATCGCCATGCTTTTGCCGTTAATATATAGCTCAATAATCGTCAGCTTCGGGTTTTTATTGATGGCATAGACATACGGTTGAGCTTCTTTCTTTTGCTCGCTTCCTTCCTTGAAATGAATGACTAACCGATCTTCATTTGCTGCCACACTTGCTAGCACATTTCCTTTCGAAAACATGACAAGATAGTACGTCATGTCATCTTCATACAATAACTGAATTCTTTCTTGAGCTATAATATGCTGTTGGATATGGTCAGGAACGATGGTTAGCTCCTGAATCTTAGGTGGAACTAGCAGCGGTGCAGAATCACATCCGCCAATCCATAATACATAAAACAATACTGGCAACATCCATTTTTTCAAGATGCTCCCCTTCCCTTATAGCTACTCTAAGAAAAATGCTTTACGTTCTTTAGCAATCCAGTCCTCAAGCTCTTTATCATCACGCTTCACTAGTCGATTGATAAGAACATCATGCCAAACATAATCCTCTAATAAATAAATATGCACAGGATCATTCGTTATAAAAGCGGTTTCCTGGTTTGACGGCGAGTGACCATAAATCATTTCATGTCCATCAACCGATAAAATAAACCAATGGGGTGTAGAAGTCTTTCTCGTATAGTGTGTGGCTCTGTGCTGATCGATAGATGCCAGATGTTCCCCGACATATAAGGTAATGCCATGCACCTCCACATGCTGTGATACCCCTTCGATATCCTCGCGTAAGGCATCGTACATATCTTCCCACATCGATAGGATGACTTTTGTCTCTGCTTTTTTTAATAAGGTTTGACAATAATTGATGATTGTCTGCTTCCCTTTTAGCATTAACACTTTAGGTTCCGTTTCTTGTTCTTTCGTTTCTAGTTTTTCTAATTGATCACTAATCGACGTAAAATTCGATTGCCACCGCTGTTGAACTTGCTGCAAAAACATCTCGACAGGAATGGAAGAATAAGTCGTTTGATCCGCCGTTTCCTCTTTCAGTACGAATCCCTTCTCAACAAGACCATTTAATATGTCATAGATTCTAGCTCTTGGTATCCCAGAGTTTTTGCTAACTTGGTAGGCACTGACATGACTATTTTGTACGAGTGCTGTATAGGCCTTTGCCTCATATTCTGTCAATCCCAGTTCTTTTAATTGGGCGATTAATTCATTCATATCATCCCTCCATATTTTTATTATAGGCTACTGTTGTGAACATTTGCCAATGAAAAAATTAGGCTTTACAGCATCGAATAAATTAGTTACTATTTCAGTAGTAACTAATAAAAAAAGAGGTGTAAGCATGGTTTTTGATGTGGATGTACATATTTTAATACTATTGATTTCCTTTGGATTTTTGGCAGCATTTATCGATTCTGTCGTTGGAGGTGGTGGTTTAATTTCCTTACCAGCCTTATTGTTTGTTGGCTTAAATCCCGCCGCTGCAGTAGCAACCAATAAATTAGCTGGCGCGATGGGCTCACTCACATCGTCCATTTCCTTTTACCGTTCTGGTCAGCTTGAAATTCGATCTGTCCTGAAATATTTCCCTCTCGCCTTCATTGGATCATTATGTGGTGCTTGGACTGTTCATTTAATTAACCCAGCCCTATTAAAACCATTAATGCTTATCATGCTGGCGGCTGTTGGGATATATACGATCTTTAAAAAGGATTGGGGCGCTGTCTCAACGGTTAAAAATCTATCTAAAACGCACTTATTTTTATTTATGATGCTATTATTTGCTATTGGGTTTTATGACGGGTTTCTTGGTCCTGGAACGGGCTCTTTTTTAATCTTTAGCTTCTTGCTTGTTGGCTTTGATTTTTTAAAGGCGGCAGGAAATGCGAAATTTTTAAATTTAGCAAGTAATGTGGCAGGTGTTTGTATGTTTGCTTACTTAGGTCAAATCCATTATGTATATGGTTTAGTTATGGGGGTTGCTCAAATTGGTGGGGCTATGCTTGGCTCTCGTATGGCCATTCAAAAAGGAAGCGGCTTTGTCCGTACGCTTTTTATCATTGTGACGATGACGCTCCTTGCAAAAAATGCCTACGATTATATGATTCATTAAATAAAAACAACGCCACAGTCAAAAATCTGCGGCGTTGTTTTACATTATATGAGGAAATGCTCGTCCTTGAATTTATGACTAGTAGCAAGACTGACGATTACAAAAATAATGAAGGAAGCTATAATAGGAATCGTAACGGTATGCATACCGAAAGCGGCCGGATAGAACCGGTCAATGAAAATATACAAAGCCATACCTGAAATCATTGACGAAATGCCGCCATATTTGTTTGCTTTCCTCCAGTATAACCCGAGAACTACCGTCCAAATAAAGACTGCCTCAAGTCCACCAAATGCAAATAAATTTAACCACACTAATAAATCAGGTGGATGGAGTGCAAAGAGGACAACCGCTAAGCCAATGACCGTTGTTACTATAAAACTGGCACGCTTAATCTCTGCATCACTTGCCTTTGGCTTCATGTAATTTAAATAGATGTCTTTGACAACCGTAGAGCTTACTAGCATGAGCAGTGCATTGACAGTAGACATGGTAGCGGCCATTGGTGCTGCTAAGACAATCCCTGCTAAAAATGGCGGCAGTACCTTCAATGTTAAGAGTGGCATGACTTTATCACCAATATCGATGCCAGGTAGGACAGGTCGTGCTAACACACCAATTAGATGCATCCCAAACATGATCGTCCCGATGGCAATCGTGCCTATAATGATCGCTAAGTGCATACTTTTAGAATCCTTATAACTCATCGCACGCACGGCGATTTGCGGAAGACCGACCACCCCCACACCAATTAATATCCAAAATGTTGAAACATACAGAGGTGTTAAATCCCCTTCTGCTCCAAATGGAGATACGAAATTGGGATTCTCTGCGACCAGCGAGGTCATAATTTTATCGATGCCTCCACCTGCAATAATAGTACCGATTAATAAAATGACAGTTCCGATAACCATGATGGAGCCCTGTACAGTATCCGTTAAAGCAACTGCTCGGAAGCCACCAATAATAACATACACTAAAACTGAAATCGCAAATATAAACAGTGCCGCCGTATAATGTAAGCCTGTTAAAGACTCAATTAAACGGGCTCCTCCTACCCACTGCGCCATCATCGCTGAAAATAAAAAGACAATAATACTAATAGCAGACAGAATGACAATGACATGGCTTTTATAGCGTTCTCGTAAAAAGTCGATAAGCGTAATAGCTTGGTAACGACGAGCAATAATCGCAAATTTTTTCCCTAAAATCATCAGGACAAAATAGCCAGCAGGTAGCTGTGCCATGGCAAGTAGCACCCAGCCCAGCCCTTTCGTATAAGCTACTCCTGGGCCTCCGATAAAGCTACTCGCACTACCATATGTAGCTATCATTGTCATCGCTAGGATAAATCCACCCATTTCTCGACCACCAAGGAAATACTCCTGTAGAAACGAGTTAGAAGAGCGGACATGTTTATTGGCCCACAAACCAATTCCAAAAATAATAATTAAAAATAATAGCAATGGAAATACAACTTGCCAATGCATTAGCGCTCCTCCCCCTCATCTTCAAATGGAACCTCTTTAAAGAAGAGCTTCATAACGATCCAGATGAGCAGGATCATAAAGCCTGTCCCTGCGATACAGCTATAGAAAAACCAAGCAGGAAAACCCAAAACATACGAATAATTTGCGGGATCCCCTGCACCTAGTCCATAAGCAAAGCCAAACCAAATCGCAAAGTTGACAAGGACTAATCCAATTCCAATAAGCGCCTCTCGATGCGCAATTTTAAAGCGTTGATCTTTCACAAGACAATCCCCCTAACCTACTCTATTTTACTGATATGTTGGTCTGATGGGAAGAGATGTGAAAAAATAAGCGGTAACAAGAACTAAACAACGATAAACAGAGGTTCTTGCACGATTACCAGTCTTAAAAGCGCAATAACCTTCGCCTATTACATGAGACGAAGGTTATATGCAAAGTCAATTTTTATTGGAGCTTTTCCCAAACTTAAAATGTTCCAACGCTAAAGAATTGTGCATGTTGAATAAAAATAATAGGTTCTCCTTGTAACGACGCTATTTTTGATGGCTCTGTCGATTCCGATAATAGAAACACGAGCACTTTTATTCACATGGCGTAGCATCTACAAACATATGCAAAGCCTTTTTATCGATTTTACCGACGCTTGTTTTCGGTAATTCCTCTAAGAAAAGGATTTGTTTAGGGATTTTAAACCTACCTAGCTGTTGATGACACAGGTCGTGGAGTTCATCTAAAATGGTCGCTACTTGATTGTGACAGACAATGAAAGCTGTCACGACCTCTCCCCAATAGTCGTCTGCTATGCCAATTACGGCAACCTCCTGTACATCAGGATGCTGTAATATACACTGTTCGACTTCCTGAGGATAAACATTTTCACCACCAGAGATGATCATTTCTTTTCTACGTCCAACAATAAAGAAATCGCCATCCTCATCCATCATAGCTAGATCGCCCGTTTTTAACCAACCATCTTGCATAATACTGGCCGTTTCCTCCTTGTTATTCCAATAGAAACGAAACATATGCTTGCCTTTTACTAATAGCTCCCCCACTTCACGAGGTGCACAATTATGTCCAGTCGGTTTGATGATTTTAGCTTCAATGAATTGCATGCTTTTCCCAACGGCTCCTTTTTTGGCATAGGCATCCTCGCGAGCAATGAAAAAGTTATTAGGTCCTGCCTCCGTCAAGCCGTAGCCCTCTTTAAAAAATAACCCTTTCCTATAAAATGCATCGTAAATTGGATGAGGACATGGGGCACCACCTGATAAAAATACTTTCATCGAAGGAAATTGATTTTCATGAAAATATTTCGAGGCAATCATTGCTTGATACATCGTTGGGACAAAAAGTGAGATTGTTGTTTCATATTGGTTTGTAGCTCGCAGTGCTGCCTCCGCTTCGAATTTATCACCAATAATAACAGTCCCACCAGCCATCAGTAAGGGGATACAAAGCGCATTTAAGCCACCTGTATGAAACATGGGCATATAATTTAAAGTACGATCTTTGTCGTGCAAACCCCAGCTAATAATTGTATTCATGGCATTCCAATTGACTGACTCAAAGGATAACACGACCCCCTTTGGCCGACCTGTTGTCCCCCCTGTATAAATCATGAGCCAGGGATCATCTACTTCCATAGTTTGCTTATTAACGCTCCCTTTTTTCTGTTGCTGGATACTATGCAGCGAAAACATTTTGTCTAACACGATTGGACAAGTATCCTCCTCTTCAAACAAGAGGATTGAAGGGGTAGCATCCTCCAAAATTTGGGCTAGTTCCTCCTTACTCAAACGCCAATTTAACGGCACATAAATAAGTCCGCGCAGCCCACAGGCAAAGAGAACAGCAAAAAGTTGAATATGATTTTTGGCAAAAACTGCGACTCTACTTCCCTTCAATAGCTGCTGACCCTGGAAAAATTGACACCATTTACTGATTTCCTCACTTAATTGCTGATACGTCCATTGCTCTGCTGTAGCTAGATTAATCAATGCAATGTGGTGAGGTGTTAATGCAGCTCGCTTTAAAATCCACTCGTGCTCAACAAACATGTAGAAAACCTCCCGTCACATCATAATGGCGCCATCCACATGAAGCGTATGACCATGGACGTAGGAGGCTTCATCAGATGCTAAAAACAAGTAAGCATTAGCAATATCGCGAGGTGTACCTAAACGCTGCAATGGGACGATCGATCGCATTTGAGCAAGGATATTTTCAGGCATTTTCTTTACCATATCGGTTTCTGTAAAGCCAGGAGCAACCGCATTGACATTAATCCCTTTCCGCCCTAATTCCTTTGCCCATGTTTTAGTCATTCCTACAATCGCCGCTTTTGTGGCTGCATAATTCGTTTGACCAACATTGCCATAGACACCACTTACAGAGGATGTATTAATAATTTTGCCGCTCCCAGCCGCAACCATATGGGGAATGACTTCCTGTGTACAGTGAAAAACACCTGTCAAATTGACATCTAACACTTGTTGAAATTGATCCTCCGTCATCTTAGTTAGCATGGCGTCTCTTGTAATCCCTGCATTATTCACTAGAATATCGATACATCCTACTTGCTCAATGACGGTTGCCACTAATTGTTTTACGCTCTCCCGATTCGCTACATCCACTTGTATAAATGTCGCCTTTTCACCTAAATGTTGTGCTACAGCATTCCCCGCATCATTATCATAGTCAGCAATAAAAACCACTGCCCCTTCTTCCATAAAACGCTCAGCAGCCGCATAGCCAATACCATTGGCGGCACCTGTAATAATGGCGACTTTATTGTTTAAGCGCATAATTTCTCCCTCCAATTTCTAAAAAGGTTTCAATTTCAGCTGTCAGCTGTGCGACATCATCCACTAATGGCGAGTGCCCACAATCTTTTAAGCCCACAAATTGAGCTTGCTTGCCCAAATCCTGAAGCAATTCTGCATTCATTTTTTCCGTAATGACTAAATCACGATCTCCTCTTAATACTAAAATGGGAATAGTAAGAAGTAGGGCTTCGTGTGTCCCTTTAGCCACCTCATGATCAACTACACTTATATTAAAAGTATTCAGTGCATGATAAACTTCCGCTAAATTTCGCTGTGTCAGCATATCCTCAACATATTCTTCATATTTTTCCTTGGTCGGCTGGTGATGGGTATAAATCAAAGAATTCCACAGTGACTGTAAGCCTTCTCTATTTTTCGTATGATAGAAGCCCTGTATAAGCTTCGTTTTCGATGTATCCACAAGTACCTCTTCATAGCTATACGCTCTCTTAAATGAGGCAGGATTGCCCGTTCCTAAATCCGTGTAAAATGGATAGCCACGTGTGGAAGCAGATGCTAGTAAAATCAGTCGTTGACAATAGCCTGGATAATTGGCGGCAAACTGTAGACAGACTGCTCCACCCGTTGACCAGCCAATCATATCAAAGGTTTGTAATTGCAAAGCATCCACAAATAATTTGACATCCCCACTAAAATCTCTGATGGACGAAATAGGCTGATGGTAGGAAGATCCACCAAAACCTCGTAAATCAATAGCATAAATCGTAAATTTTTCATCTAAAGCATCCATTAGTAAGTCCCAATGCTTAGAGGAGGTCATATTCCCATGAACCAGCACTAAAGGATGCCCTCCACCCGAACGTTTTCGATAGGCAATCGTTTCCCCATTTGCTAACTGAACCGTTTTTAACATTGCACTTCCCCCTTATCCCCAACGTATTGTAATAGCCCCCCATACATAGCCAATGCCTGCACTAACCAATGTAACAATATCGCCAGCTTGTATTCGATTTTGTTCTAAGGCAAGCTGTAAGGACAATATTTGATCAATCTGACCAATATGCCCATATTCTTGTAAATAAATAGATTGCTCGGGCTGCAGACCAAGCTCCGTTAAAATATAGTCATGGGCGGATCTTTTCATATGCAGCATCGCTAAATAATGTAACTGCTCTTCCCTATATCCACTTTTCAATAAAGAGCTACGAATGACCTTCAAAAAGTTGCTTAAAGATTTCTGTTCTAACCGTTCTTTCATGCCAATCGGATCTAGAACATCCAACTGATATAAATGTTCTGTTAAATGAGAGGGTGTTAATGGTGTTTTCGTGCCACCAACAGGAACGACGACATCCTCAGAAAAGGTGCCATCTGTCATGATATCCGCCTCTAAAAGCTGGTTTTTTGGATAGTTTTTTTGTAACAGCATAGCGCCTCCACCAGCTGCCAAATTATACATAAAGCGTGTTCGTGGATTGCTATAATTGATAAAATCAACATTGCGATAACCACCAGCGATGAGAATTGTGTTGATCGTGTCGTCGGAGGCCATTAAGCTTTTTGCGACCTTCAGCGCCATAATGGTCGTGCCACAACGTAATTGCACATCAAATGCCCACGCATTGACTGCACCAAGCTCTTCCTGCATTTTGATGGAGGCTGTCCATAAAGGATATTCCTTATGCTCCTCTCCCATATAAATAACAACATCAATATCTTTCGGCTCTATATGTGCTTTTTTAAGGGCATCCTGTGCTGCCCATATCCCCATTTGCACGGTATGATCATGCTCTCCAGGAATCGGTTTTTCATGAATGCCCATTTTTTGACGGATAATATCCTCTGGAATATTGGAAAGATCCGCAATTTCATTGGATGACATTCTGTTTTGTGGTAGATAAATACCTGTACTGACAATCCCTACTGTCATTCAAATCGCTCCTTTTCCTGCGGCAAGGCAACCTGTGTTTTTCTGTTCTTTACTTTTCCTCGCCATTTCCATATGAGCAAGCGAAGTGTACCAATAAGGCCCTTTGGGAAAAAGATCACCGCTAAAATATAAAGAATGCCAAAGAAAATAATCCAACGTTCAAAAATAGGATAATCTCGTGCCAATCCAGATAATGTGTGCTGAGCATATTCAATGACTGCTGACCCTAATAATGGTCCCACTAAAGTGCCGACACCACCAATAATGGTCATTAATAAAGCATCGAGTGTAATATCCATCGTCATTACACTTGTATTAACGAAGCGTAGGGATACGGCATATAAAGAACCTGCGAAGCTCGCAACAATGCCTGCCACAACTGAAGCAATGACTTTATAATGCAAGGTGTTGAAGCCTAATGATTTCGTCCGTTGTTCATTTTCACGAACAGCAATTAAAATTCGACCTGTCGGAGAATTAACGAAGCGATAAAGGGCTAAAAAGATTAAAACTAGGCTCCCGAGTACAAAAAAATAGAACGTCATACGATCTCTAAACATATCTGGTGCTCGAAATGTAAAGCCATCATTGCCGTAAGTAACCGTGCGCCATTTTTCAGCTAGTACTAGAAATAACCCTGAAAAGGCTAATGTCAGCATAGCAAAGAAATGACTTTTCAAACGAAGTGTCAGTAGCCCTACTAAGAAGCTAATGAGTCCTGCTAACAGCATGCCAATCACGATGGAGAGGACAAAAATAACCATAGTATTTTCCATCTGCTTGAGCATAACCGCTGTTGTATAGGCACCAATACCAAAAAACATGGCATGCCCAAACGACACGATTCCTGTATAACCTAGTAAAATATCATAGCTCATTGCTAGTATCCCAAAAATGAAAATTTGCGTTAATAAAATAAGTAATGTCCTTGAATCATTAACGAAAGGAAGTATGAAAAATATCCCAAATAATAGGAAAAATGCGATATGGCGTAAGGCAATTTTTGGCTTCATGATGTTCGCTCCTTTCGCAATGCAAACAGTCCTTGAGGGCGGAAGATTAATACAATTGCCATTAATATCATATTGACTGCAAGTGATAGGACGGGCACATAATAAGCCATAAAGCTACCTGCTAGTCCTACTAAAATAGCCGCCAGCAAGGAGCCGGAAAAACTGCCCATTCCACCAATGACTACCACAATAAAGCCTAAAATAGCGTATTCCATACCCATTTCTGCATAGATTACGCCTGAATAGGGAGCCATCAACATGCCACTTAGTGCTGCAAGTGCCGCACCAATCATGAAAACATATAAAAACACACGTTTAATATGAATACCAAGAGCCTGCGCCATTTCCTTGTCTTGAACGCCTGCCCGAACAATTAAACCAATCTTCGTGCGCTTCAGCATATATTGGAAAATCCCAAAAATCACAAATCCAATGACAATAATAAATAACCGATATTTGATGATAATAACGTCACCAATTTCCCAGCTACCAGCTAAATAACTTGGTGTTTTCACGGCAACACCATTCGGGCCAAAGACTACTTTAATTAGCTCCTGCAAAACAAGCATCAATCCTAACGTTATTAAAATTTGCTGAATATGATTGCCGTAAACAGGTGTGATAATTAATTTTTCTGTGATAAATCCTAGCAATGCCCCCGTTAAAATAGCACCAATAATCCCTACGATGAAACTTTCCGTATACATATAGGTGAAGATTCCCGCATAAGCCCCCCAAACGAATAACCCACCATGCGCGAAATTTAACACATCCATTAAGCCGAAAATTAACGTCAAGCCTGCCGCTAGTAAAAATATCAGCATGCCTGTTGCCAAGCCATTAATGATTAAATTGACAAACAGCTCCAATGATGGTCACCCCCTTTATCCAATGCCCAAATACTTGCGTTTTAGTTCTTCATTATCAATAAGTTCCTTCATATTGCCTGAATGTACAGTTCTGCCATCATCAATCAATGTATAAGTATCACCGATTCGGCTAGCCATCATAAAGTTTTGTTCCACAAGAACAATGGACGTCTTCTTTTTCATTTCCACAATGGCTTCCATCACCTTTTCAACGACTATTGGTGCTAGCCCTTTCGACGGTTCATCAATCAAAATTAACGGACTATCATTGATAAAAGCTCTTGCCATTGACAGCATTTGCTTTTGGCCACCTGATAAATGGCCGCCAGCCTTCTTCCAAAACTTCTTTAAGTCTGGAAAAAGCTCAAGCACATATTGCTGTCGCTCTACCGTCGCTGTATCCTCCTTACGCATCGCTACCTTCATATTCTCCTCTACCGATAAATCAGCAAAAATCCCTTGATTTTCTGGAACATAGCCTATCCCTAATTTGGCCACCTTGTAAGTAGGACTTTTTTTAATAGAGTGGGAGCGAAAGGCGATTTCTCCCTTTGTGGCAGGTGTTAAGCCCATAATCGTTTTCAGCGTTGTCGTTTTACCTGCACCATTCCGACCTAGCAATACTGTCACCTGCCCCTCCTTCGCTTCAAAATTTACGCCCTGTAAGATGTGATATTGTCCGATATGCGTATGAACCTCATTTAGTGTCAGTAAGGTGTTCATCGTACAATCCCCCCAAATATGCATGTTGTACGGTGTCATTATCCATGATTTCCTCAGGTGATCCATCTGCTAATAATTGACCATTAAACAACACCATTATCGAATCCGATAAATCTAAAATCATATCCATTTTGTGTTCAATAAGCAAAATGGTCTTATTTCCCTGCTGTTTTATTGTGCGAATCACTTCTAAAATGGTTGGTACTTCCTCTAAAGACATGCCAGCAGTTGGTTCATCCAGTAACAGAATTTCCGTATCTAACGCAAGCAGCATAGCAATCTCAAGCTTCCTTTTCTCCCCATGTGAAAGCATCGTTGTAAGGGCGTCGCGTTTATTATCTAGTAACACAAGTGCTAATAGCTCTTCTGCTTTTTCAGTGATCGCCTTATAGCTTTTATAGTGCCGAAATAGCTGATAACGGATTTTCTCCTTGGACTGCACAGCTAAACGAACATTTTCTAAAACCGTTAAGTTTGGAAAAACATTCGTAATTTGAAAGGATCGACCTAAACCCATACGTGTTCTTTCAATGGCCGACTTTTGTGCCAATGATTGCCCCTTAAAATAAACATCACCCGCAGTTGGCTTTAATTCACCACTAATTAAATTAAAGAATGTTGTTTTACCCGCACCATTCGGTCCAATAATGGACTTCAGATGCTTTTCAGGCATTTGAAAATTGACACCATCCACCGCTGTATGCCCACCAAAACGGATTGTTAAATTATCAGTGTGTAATATAGGCTCCATCTCTACTCCCTTCCCTTCTACTAGTTATGTAGAGAGACAGAATTTCTGCCTCCCATATGCTAATTCATAACAGGTGGGGCTGTTTCCTCAGGACTCAGCTCACGAATAAGGACTGGTACTGGGTAATCCACACCTTCTTGATTTTCTAATCGAATGGAATACATAGATTGAAGGGCTTGGTGATCCTCTTCACGGAAGGTCATCGTGCCTTTCGGTGTCTCAAATGACATGCCTTCCATCACATCAATTAGCTTATTGGCATCGGCATCCCCATCCGATTTCTTCAATGCCTCTACAATCGAAATAGCTGCGGACATACCTCCAGGTGTAAATAAATCCGGTACCTCATTGAAACGTTTTTGATGCTCCTCCACTAACCATTTATTCACATCATTTTGAGGTAACGTATGATAGTACACGGAGAAGCCTTCCATACCAACTAATGGATTCATAAATTGAAGCGCAATAATATCAGGCGCACCCGTAGAAATTTTAATGCCTTTTTCTTGAATTTTAAGATCAGCAATTTGATTCCAAGGAGAATTTGCCCCTGCCCATACGACAAATAAATAATCTGGCTTAGCATCCATCACCTTTTGCAGATTCGACGTAAAGTCTGTTGCGGCTGGATCTGCATACTCCTCTAGCACAATTTCTGCTCCCAACTTCTCTGCAGCTGTCTTAAATGCATTCACACCGTCCCAGCCAAATGAATAATCTGGCGCAAACGTTGCAATCTTCACACCATCTCCCGCAATAGCTGCCGCCGCAGCATACGCATCCTGTGATGAATTACGTCCTGTACGGAAAATATATTCATTAAATTCTGACCCTGTAATACTATCTGCTACCGCAGGCTCCACGACCATAATTTTTTCATACTCCTCTGCAAGTGGAAGGACAGCCAACGTATCACCAGAGCTTGACGAACCTACTAGAAAATCAACCTGATCATCCTCTAATAGCTTTGTGGCCTTTTGTACAGCCACCTCAGGCTTCGTCTCCGTATCCTCATAAATAATCTCAATTTTTTTCCCATTGACCTCCATCGTACCCCCAGTGGCATACTCTATCCCTAAATCAAATCCACGCTGCGTTTGTTTTCCATAAGACTCAAGTGCCCCTGTTAACGAAGCAAGCACCCCAATCCTAATCGTTTCCCCTTCCGCCGTAACAGCCTTCGTCTCACCATCAGTAGTATCTGCATCCGCAGCCTCTTCCTTCGTATCTTTTTCGCTACAAGCCACCAACAACACAGCTACCATCACTAAAAGAAACCAAAACCAATGCTTCCTCATCCCATATCCCCCTTCAAAATTCTCTCCAAAGAAAGCGCTTTCGTTGCTATGACCTCACTATATAAAAGACCAGTTACAAATTAGTTACAAAAAATGATCCGGCCAAGAGGACCGGATCATTTTTCTGTCCCGAAAGTGAAGTGAAACGCAACGGCAGGGACAAAACGGGTTTTAACGAAAAGTGCAGAGTATTTTTCTGTCCCGAAGGTGAAGCATAGCGTAACGGCAGGGACAAAACAGGTTTTTATCTGCACGAAAAGTGCAGAGTATTTTTCTGTCCCGAAAGTGAAGCATAGCGCAACGGCAGGTCAAAACTCACCTCTAAATTAAAAAGCGTGTGAAATTTTACAATCAGTAAAATTTCACACGCTTTGCCGTACAATTACAAGAAAGGGATATCGCTTCTGCCACCCACCATTTAGTCGAAAATAATCCAGAGATATCCTTCTAGAAATTGTATTAAGTAATCTTCAGACAACTCCAAAGATTACTTTTTATAATGACTACTTTATTCATGCAAAAAGACCCTTTCAAAAGTAGAAAGAGTCTTTTATAGAAAAATGTTGAAATTAACGTTTTGAGAACTGAGGTACACGACGAGCGCCACGTTCTAAATTCAAACCGATAAAAAAAGAAGACAAAAACGTTGAAAGTACAACATTTTTGTCTTTTATATTTTGGAGCTATTCTTTCGATACTCCCGACTGCATACTGTAATTTCTAATGAGCATACCATTGGATTTCATCATTCCAAATTTCTCATACAAAGGAACTAAGTCATCGTCACAACATAGATCAATCATGTATATATATTGAAGCTCAATGAGCATTCTATTGATTAATTCCTTGCCAATACCTTTACTTTTATAAGGAGGAAGCACTTCAAGAAATGGTATATAGGCAGATAGAACTCCATCACTAATGGCTGTTATAAATCCAACTATTTGATTGGATTGCTCATCAAGAGCCATAACGACTTTGCTGCTATTTTCCAACAGCTTTAGATGTGTTTGTGGGCTTGGTGGGTTCGGCCAATCGACAAAAAAGCCCTTTAACATATCAGATGAAATATCCTCTAGATTGTTTTTATATAGTAACAAATACTAGCTCCCCCATTCATTTAGCATATCCTATCGATAGTTTACTAGCCATTTGTTGACCGCCTCAAACATCGATTTAGCTTGTAGGTACCTATTTTGACCATTCCTGTTTTAATACGCTATACAATAATGAATCTCGCCAAACATCATCCTTCATTAACAAGTTTTCGCGCAGAATCCCTTCTTTTGTCATTCCTATTTTTTCTAACACTTTGGATGATCCAATATTTCTTGGGTCGCATGTTGCATAGATGCGGTGGAGGTTTAATGTTTCAAAACCGAAAGTTATGACTAACTTAGCACTTTCCGTAGCTATGCCTTTTCCCCAGTATTCAGGGTTTACGATGTACCCAATTTCTCCAACCTTGTTTGTAAAATCCCTCATCATGAGCTCTACCGCACCTATTAGCTTTCCTTGATAAATAATGGCAAACACATATCTTTCTCTTGGCGTCAGCTTTGCTTCTTTCAGTACATCATGAATAAACTCTTTAGAATCCTCCTCAGTATTCGGCCCCCAGATTTGATACTGACAGACAATTTCTTGTGAGGCATATTGATGAACATCTGCCCAGTCATGTTCCATGAATTCTCGTAAAATGACCATGTCACTTGCTAGTATTAAGTCATTATTTTTAATCATTTTGATTATGCCTCCCTTGTTCTGCCTCTACTCGATTCAACCATTCACTCATTAAATTGGTAAACAACTCAGGTTGTTCAATTTGCAAATTATGACCAGCGATATCTACTATTGCGAAGGTTGCTCTAGGGAATTTTTTTAAAATCGCAAAGGCATCCTCATAACCAACAACGGAATCCTGTTTGCCTAATAGGAAGATGGATGGTTTAGCAAAGGACTGTTCATCCACAGCAAAAGAGAAGCTGTAACTTTGCTGAATTTTTTCTAAAAATGCATGATCTGCTATACTACATCCTACTAGAACCTCTGCTGTATATCGCTTCCAATTATAAGCATTCAGAACAACTTGATTTGACTGAAAATCTACTAGCTCCTGCTGGCTTAATGTTGATAAAAAGGCATAATCTGATGTCACAACACAATGTTCTGGCACTGTACGTTGCTCCTTCTCTGGAATAATAAGAGGACAAATAAAGGCAGCCCCTAAAAGCCGCTCAGCTGACTTTCGCATAATTCCACGCGCTAAATAGCCCCCATAAGATTCACCCACCAGCAAGTAGGGTTCATCGGGAATCAGTGCTTGTATAAATTCATTGACCACTTCTAACATTTCATCTGAGTTTTGAATCGATGAATAGTTCGTAGTCTTACCCATCCCAGGAAGGTCAAAATAGATACGTTTCCACCCCTCTTGCTCTAAAAAAACCGGCTCCATACACCCCTTCATTAACCGATGATCAGGCGTAAAACCGTGTAGCATAATAATAGGTATTCCTGTTCCGATTATTTCATAGTAAATATTCGCTTTACTAGTCTGACAAAATGGCATTGTTGTACCTCCGAATATATGGTCTAAAATAAAGTTTTCTTTCACGTTCGAATCATGAGTCCCCCACACTGAGTAAGCTTTTTTTGCCAACATTCTCTACCCCATAATCAAATCATAAACAGCCATTGTTGATTCCATTGGAGTAGTGTTCAATTCCTGCTGTAATTGTTGGACGCATTTTTCATACCATTTCAAGGCTAGTGAACGGTTTTGAAGTTGGTAATGACTATACATGAGCAGACGATACCCTTCCTCCCATAACGGGTCCTCTCGAACCATCCTCTCTGCGTAGCCAATAGTCTTTTTATACTGTTGCTGTCTTGTAGCGTTTTGAGCTAGGCGTTCAAGTACCTCAATATATAAATACTGTAGTTTTTCGCGATCCTGTGTCAGCCAGTCTAGTTGTTTTTTTTCCGCATATAATGCGTCCGTATAACTCGCTAGAGCTAATTGTAGCCATTCATTGGACAGCTCTGGATCAAATTCCTCCATGCCTAAATGGAAGTAATAATGAAAGCGTTCTACGTCAATTTGAAGAAAAGAGATATGCTGTAACTGATACATATTATTTTTCCGCTGAATAAAAAGGCTATCCTGTCTGGCATGTCGTTGTGGTTCCAGTACTTTTAGTAAGGTATTCAAAACCACTTTAAAATCTCGATCCAAGGACTCAACGCTCCGTTCAGGCCATAATGCTTGTGCAATTTCTTCCTTCGGTGTAAAGCGATGACGATGACAATACAAATACACGAATAACTCCTTTGCCTTATCACGCTGCCACTCTTTATCTTCAAGCTTTCGTTGTCCCCTTATTAGGCTTACGCTCCCGAAAAGTTGGAGCTGAATTTCGTCATGCGAGTAGCTCATACTATCTTCCGCCTGTAAAAATTGTCGCAGCCCAACGATGGCTGCATGCTCTTCACTACCGCATTGTTGACTGTATTGTAATAGCTCATAAAAAATCATTTGATTGCTTGGGCCAAGGATCATTTTCTTTTGCAGAAAATAATGATAGCCATTTGTCATGCACGATTGGGCGAACTGTTGAAATAAAGATTGAAATTGTTCGATTGACTTCTCTTGAAAGGCAATCACAGATTGATAAAATAAAACATGCATCAGCCCATTACGATCACCACATTCTTGAAACAGTTGCTGGGCTTTTATTAACAACTCCTTCGCCTGTGCCGTTTCATGCTGGGAAACATTGATTTTCACCTCTGCTAGGAGAATTAGCGCCGTCATCCAAGCATCTTGGACCTGTTCCGTTTCCTGTAAGCCAAGCGCTAAATATTTCTTAGCAGCTTCCATATCCCCTAGCATATGTTTGACGATGGCCAGTCCCATATATGGTTCTGCCTTAACCCGTGAGATGTTAATCGTATTCATTAATGTCAATGCTTTTTCATAGGCATGACAAGCCCCTTGATAATCTGGGTACTCCATTAATAACAAAGCATGTGCTTTTCGAATATAGCCAACAGCCTCAATGAAGACAGACTTTTCGCGTAAACCTCTCTGAATACCGTGCTGGGCCGCATACCAAGCATCCTTTCCTTCCCCTAACAATGTATAGACAAAAGCTGCTAACAATTCACTTTCACGATGAGTTGCGACGAGCTGAGGTGGTAATTCAAGCCGTTTTCCTAATAATTCTTTTGCCTCTTGCAACTGCCCTGTGCGCAGTAAGACACGTACATCGACATTGGCTCGTTGTACAACATCCTCTGGTAAAGCCACATTATCGATAAATAATTGTGCCCCCTTTGCCTTCCCTAAGTTTACTAAATTTTCAGCGTATTGACGTTGGAGCTCTACTAATTCCGTCTTCGGTAAGGGAGTATATTTGGCGAGCTCTAAAGCTTTTTCTAAATGAGGTTCTGCCAATGCTGGCTGAATTGTGTCTAAATAGATATGGGCTAATCCTGCTTGTGCTTTTGTCACATAAACATCATCCCGCTGCCGCTGTGCAATGGTTGCACATTTCTCATAGGATTGCTTAGCTTTTTCATAAAAAGCACGGTAGCGATGGCATTCTCCCTCAAAATAATATAATTTATAAAACTTTGTTTTTTCTTGTACGGTAAAGCGATTGATTTTTTCTAACAACCATTCGAATTGACCAGCTCGAATTAATGGCTCTGCATGGAGCTGTAAGAGCTCTCCGCAAAAATTGGGATCATTCGTTTTAAAGGCATGATAAAGGGCAGCTTGAACATTATGTTGATCCACATAAAACAACGCAGCTTGTTGATGAAGGTCATTATATTGATGCGGATACTGTTGCCATTTTATTTCTAAAAAACGACTAAACAACGCGTGGAATCGATAAATGCCATCTGTTGTAGCGGGCTGAATAAATACGTGGCGTTGCGTGAATGGATTCAACATTTGTGCAAGTTCAGAGCCATAAAAATCCTCTAATAATTTTGCTGAAAAGTTTGGAAAAATCGCCAATTTTAAGATGGCCTCTTGTTCAGTGGATGTCATCGTACTATAAACTTCTTCCGACAAATAGCGGAAGAGATCATTTGTCGGGATGGTTAGCCAATGATCTAAGGGAGCATGATGCCATTGCTCTGCTAGTAAAGAAATGCTAATAGCCCAACCTTCTGTCATTTCCAAAATCTTTGCGACTTCAGAGCTTGATAAATGCACATCTACATATTCTTCAAAAAATACAGCAATCTCCTCGTTTGAAAATGCTAGCTCCTTCTCTGTGATAACAAGTAATCTTTTTTGTAGCTTTAATTTCCTCGTAATATCCCAATTAGGTAATGTTCTAGAGGCGATAATGAAATGAACAGTTGGCGGCGCAAACTCAATGATTTTCTCCATTAAATAATTTATGTGAAATACATGATCGACGAGATGATAGTCATCTATAACAATTAGGAGCGGCTCATCCATGTTACATAAGCAATTGACAAACAGCTTATACCAGCGATTGAGCTCCTCCATTTTCGGAAAGCGAGATAATTGGTCCCATGTATCAAATGTCTGACCAAAATTAGGCACAATTCGTTGTACACTGAAAAAAAGATGCGTCAAAAAGGGTAAAATCGTATCATCTTCATCAGAAATACTGTACCAGGAAAATCGTCGAGATTCGTGGTACAGAAATTGAGTGAGGGTGGTCGTCTTGCCATACCCTGCCCCACTATGAATAAGTGTGCATGTATGCTGATGACTTTTTTTTAATGTTCTCATCAGTGACGCTCGATTAATACAATGATTGGATGGATTTGGTGCTATACATTTGGATTGTATGATAATATCTGTCATGGAAACGATAACCTCCGTTTGTGTAAGGTTACAAAAATTCAGATTATTAAATTATTGACAGTTTACCATATTTTTATAGCTTTGATGGAAATAAATAAAAAACCCGACTATCAAATAATGATAATCGGGCTTTTGTTCTATGATTATAGTAATTCTTTACGTAATTCAGCAGCTGATTTTGGTGAAAGCAGACTGAATGGGATATCAAATACTGTTTTCGCCCCTTTATCACCAGCTTGGCTTAGACGGTGTGCTGCACGTGCATAAGCGACTAAAACACTAGACGTGAAGTTTGGATTACTTTCTAATTTTAATGAGAATTCAAGAATTTGTTTATCGTTTGCACCACTATCACCACTGCGGATCACAAAACCACCATGTGGCATACCTGTGTGGTTTGCTGTAAATTCTTCTTCAGAAATGAAGTTTACAGTTGTATTATATTCATCGAAGTAGTTAGGCATTGTCACAATTTCTTGTTCTACTTTTGCCGCATCTGCGCCGTCTTCTAGTACAACCCAGCATTCACGAGCATGTTTCTCACGTGTTGTTAGCTCTGGATTTTCACCGTTACGTACACGATCTACTGCTTCTTTAATTGGTAAAGTGTATTGCACAGCATTTTTAACGCCTTCAATACGACGAACTGCATCCGAGTGACCTTGACTTAGACCATCTCCCCAGAAAGTATACGTTGTACCAACTGGTAATACAGATTCACCTAATAGACGATTTAATGAGAATAAACCTGGATCCCAACCAACTGAGATGACAGATACTTTGCCAGACTTTTGAGCTGCTGCATCAACCGCATCGAAAAATTCAGGAATTTTCGCATGTGTATCGAAGCTATCAATTGTATTAAACCATTGAGCAAAATGTGGACCTTGCTCTGGTAAATCTGTTGCTGAGCCCCCACATAAAATCATAACATCAATGTCATTTTGGAATTTTTCAGCGTCCTCTACTAAATATACGCTCGCATTGCTAGCTACGTTTACTGTTGAAGGGTCTCGACGTGTGAACACCGCTACTACTTCCATATCTGGATTTTGTGATATAGCATACTCCACACCACGACCTAAATTTCCATAACCAACAATACCTACTCGAATTGCACTCATTAAAATTCCTCCTCACGATTACGCGACTTTGTGAAAACCTTCACGTTAAATCTAACTACAATAATACTTCGTGTTAGAAAAATTCACAATAGTTTGAGTATGAGTTTTTTTGAAAGAATATATATCAGTTTTCTATGATTTTTATCCAATGATGGTATGAATACGGTTACAAATTACTAAATATTCCATGAACCTTTAAGTTTTCGTTAAAGCCTTGTAAATGACGGCTATTTTTCGAACCAGTCTTGTACAATAAATGTAACGACAAAAGGGGGCATGTTGAATGAAAAGTACTGGTTACTCATTAAGCACAACAACGGCACAAGGAGAACTACTTGCATTCCATATGACACAAAATTCTGTGGATCACAACAGTGAAGCGTTTCAAACTGTAAGGAAACCGCTTGAAAGTTTTTCACCAAACAAACATTTATGTATCGGTGTTCTACCTTTTGACGTTTCGGAAGACACCTTAGACAAATCCATCCAAAAAAACAGGGTTAATGAAGTCGACTTTTATAATAGCGGTAAGGAAATTGCTCGCTGGCTCATAAAAAAAAGCGAATACAACAAATCTAGCTATGACTTCTTAACTTGAAGTCTGAAGAACAGTATTATCGAGTCTAGATCATGCTCCTCCTAATTTTAATTCCCCAACTACTGAATCTCCTGAGCCAATTGTGCGAGGCGTTTTTCATCAATAATATGGTAGCCAGTCTTGCGTTTCTCTAAAATTTTCTCCTCACAAAACTGAGCCAATACATATAATAAATGGCGATAGGAAACCCCTAAATACTCACAGATTTCTGTATGTTTTTCCTTATAGACACCCTGATCAGCCGATAATTGAATAAATGCTGCTAAACGACTTTCAAAAGGATATGCCTGATTTTGTGTATATTTGGAGGTCATTTTTGTTGCCTTTTCCCCTAAAAATACGCAAAGTCGGCGTAAAAATAATACATCAGCAAGTAACTTTTCCTTACATGACTGAGTAATGGAGTAACAAATTGTCTTCGTTACTGTTTGAATACCCTTCGTATATCTTGCCTCATTTAACAATTCAATTTCTCCCATAAATAAAGGCCCCTCTAAATATTCGATAAGCGAAACCTTGCCATTCTTATGCGTCATATAAAGCTTCGCCTTGCCTTCAATCATGTAATACAATGTTTCTGGAAAGGAGCCTTCCTGGAAAATCCATTCTCCTTTATCAAATTCACAAACTTCTAAATAGGGATCAATATCAAATGAGAAAAAGTCATGGATCGGATATTTTTCGAGATAATGGGTGCGATTTTCTGCTGTTAGAATATGCATTTTTTACTCTCTCCTCTGAAAAATATGAGATATCTCACATTATTGTAGCGATGAACGTGCTATTATTCAACATAGTTAAATGGAGGTACGGTAAATTTATGAATAATCAACGATGGCTTTCTCAAAATTTCTTTACATTTTTTATTACTTGGGGCATATTCTTACCCTACTGGACAGGGTGGCTTGTGGATGCTAAACATCTGACTGTGTCGCAGGCAAGCGTTGTAATGGGCTGTGGGTTACTCGCCCGTGCCACGTCTAATCTTTTCTTCTTCCCTACGCTTGCTAAATATGTAAATAATAAACGACTCATTACCATTTTAGCAGTCGGTGCTCTTCTGACAGCACTGCTGTACATACCTAGTTCAGGCTTTAGTGCATTATTAGTTGTAACTATTTTATTTAGTATTTTTTACCCAGCACTGTTACCAGCTGTAGAAAGTAGTGCCGCAACGCTTGTCCAATATGGCAACATTCATTATGGTAAAAGCCGCTCCTATGGTTCCTTTGGCTTTGTTATTGCCGTATTAATTATTAGTATGCTAACAGGAGTATTCGGTAAAAACATTATCTTTTGGAGCATGATCATTGGTTTAATTGGCATGTTGCTTATGCAGCTATTCGCTACACCAAAGGAATTGCTACTTGTTCCGACAAAAGAGCAACGTGCAAAATCATTGTCCATGAAAACACTATGGAATATTAAAGGCTTCCCTATTGTCTTATTCATTGTTATTTTATTGCAAGGTGCACATGCCTCCTATTATAGCTACGGTTATATATACTTGGAAGACTTACATGTAGATCCATTTTATATGGGCATGATTATTAACATCGCGGTTATTTGTGAAATTTTATACTTTATGAAGGCCGATACATTATTTACGAAATGGCGTTCTTCTTCTTTATTACTGTTAGCAGCTAGCGGGTCTTCTCTTCGTTGGTTACTAATATTTATATTCCCAAATGTTTGGGTATTTATTGCCTCTCAAACTTTGCATGCGTTCTCCTTTGCTCTGGCACATTTTGCTTTTATTCGTTATCTAACGCAAACCCTACCAAAGGAGCAAATTCCAAACGCACAGGGTATATATTCTGCATTAGCGATGGGGTTAAGCACAGCCATCCTGACATTTTTGGGAGGCTATTTATACGAAATATCGCCTGGTTTGTCCTTTGCAGCTATGTTAATTTGTACCGTTCCAGCCATCGCTATATTGCTCATGACACGTAGCAAATATCAATATTAATTTAAAACGCAGGTGAGAATTACTTCACCTGCGTTTTTCATTTCGGATAATAGGAAAATCCAGGATATTTCACCACAGGCCACTTTTCTTTTCTTAGCGCTTGTATTAGCTCCGGACCAACGTGTAGATTGCTTTGTACCAGTTCGATTGGTGTTAGCGCCATCCATTGATTTAAAGAGACGTCCTGGAAACGGTCACTTTTAAACATTTCTAAAAACCATAATGGCTCCGTACCCGTATTTTCAATATAGTGACCGGTCGCAAACGGCACATAGCCGACATCTCCTGCACGATAATCGAATGTTCGTGCAGTTCCATCCCCAGTGAATACCGTCATACGCCCTTTTCCTTGTAGATAATATTGCCATTCATCATTATTCGGATGCCAATGCAGCTCCCGCATTGCCCCAGGTTCAATTTCCACTAATGCTGCCGCAATATTTTTAGAGATTGGGAAATTGGTCGAATCAACAATACGGACACTGCCACCTGGTGTTTTCAAGGGTGGCTGAGCTAGCAAACGGTGCTTAAAGGTTTGTGGCACCTTACCATAGGGAGATTGAATTTTTTGCGAGTCAATCGATCCAGGAACATTGTCTTGATAAATATACACCTGTTCACTCGGAATATCGTCAAAGGCACTAATCGGTACACCAAAGTTCGCTGACAGCACTTCCTTTGGCGTATGAGCAAACCAATCAGAAATTGAAAGTGTATTGAGATCAGAGAAATTCCCATCATCAAAGACTAATAAAAATTCACAGCCACCCGCTAATCCCTGTATGGAATGAGGAATTCCTGGTGGAAAATACCATAAATCCCCTGGACCTACATCCGCAATAAAGTTACAGCCATTTTGATCGACTGCCGTAATACGCGCGTGCCCCAATAGCATATAAGACCACTCTGCCTGCTGATGCCAGTGTAGCTCACGTACGCCCCCCGGTGTCAAACTCATATTAACACCTGCCATTGTTGTCGCAATTGGTAATTCACGGACCGTAATTTCGCGCGACCAGCCCCCTTGATTCAAGGTCATATGCGTGTCTGAAAATGAAAATCGTAGGTTTGGAATCAAACCTGCATCTGTTGTCGGCGGCACCAGCATATCAGGATTTTCTAAATCTCGCATAATATCGCGTGGCCCTTTATCTATGCCTCCTGCCCCATCACTACGCATAGGCTGAGGCACCTGAAAATAACCTGACGACATATTTTCCAATTATTCACCTCTTTATGTTAGAAATCGAACTAAAATGCTATGATTCTCTAAAATGTATGGGTATACAGCTTGGATTATGCACTTTACTTTCAGGGACGGTTTTCACCTATTATTTCGTTTCACTGATTTTGAATTCAACTCTTACTTTTTGCAAACTGTGCAGCCATCATGTACGTGCGTTACAAAATATCCGTAGCCTCCATCACACATTCATGCAAAATTTCTAAGCCTTCCTCCAATTCCTCGTAGGTTGCATATGCATAGGATAATCGAATATGATGCTGATCCTGAAGATCGTAAATATAGCCTGGGTTAATTAAAACACGACGCTGTAATAGCTTGAGAAAGAAATCCTTATCGATAACAGGCTTGTGGAACTTAAGCCAAATGTAAAAGCCTCCCTTTGGCTTATGCCAGTCAGCCACCCCTCTAAATTTTCCCTGTAAAATTCGTTCTGTAAAATCAGCACGATTCTGTAATTGTTGACGTAAACGTATTAAATGTTTTTCATATTTTCCTGACCGTAGCCAATGCAGCACAATTTCTTGTGAAATAGCACTGGAGCCATAGTCTGTTTGCATTTTTATATCTGCTAATCGTTCAATAACTGTCGTTGGTCCAATTAGCCACCCAATGCGTAATCCAGGGCTTAAGGTTTTCGAGACACTACCAATATAAAGAACCTGTCCACTACTATCCATTGCCTTTATCGGTGGTAATGAGTCCTCAAAAAGCAATTCATGGTAAACATCATCCTCAATTATAGGAATGCGTTCTGCTTGGCAAACCTCATAGAGCTGCTTTTTTTCCAAAGATGTCCATACATAGTTAGTTGGATTATGCAAGGTAGGAATGGCATAAAACACGGCTTGTTTTTTTCGCTTCCTTTGAGACAGCGTCTGAGCAAGCTGTTCATCACGTTGTATCCCAATCATTTGCATTCCAACTGATTGAAAAGGATGAACAGAATTCAAATAGGAGGTTGGTTCCTGAAAGACGATGGACCCTTGCTCTAATAAACCAACGGCAATTAGCTGTAAAGCTTGTAGTGCGCCAGAGACAATACAAACGTTCTGAGGCTCCGCTTCAATCCCTCGTTTCTTTACATAATCACAAATAGCTGCCCGGAGTTCGTCTTTGCCCTGTGGGGATGAGTAGCCTAATGTTTTGGGCTGCAATGAAAGCTCCCTTAGGGAAGCTTCCATTTCCTCTGTTGGTAACAGACTCGGTGCTAGTTCTCCTGTTCCTAATCGAATCACATCATCTCGCTGCTCATATTCGTTAATTAATTGGATCGTATGGTAATTTGGCTTATGCAGGCTCGTTTCAATATAGTTTTGCCAGTTTGGCTGTGTTTGTTGAAGGAGAGCATGCCAGGAATTGCTTGTGACATAAACTCCTGAGCCTACCGTTGCTTCAAGGACGCCCATCGCCTTTAGTTCCTCTAAAGCCTGTTGAACTGTACTGCGATTCACGCCAAATTGCATGGCCAACTGTCTTTGAGTAGGTAGTTTGGTCCCTGCTGCCCAATCACCTCTTTCGACTTGTGCTGTTACCCATTGAACAATTTGTTGCTGTAATGTGCTGTCACTTTGTCTATTTGGCTGCCAGCTCATGGTCATCACCTTCCATTTAAAATTGGGTGGATAAAAAACCATCCAATTGGTCGTTTTCTTTTAGTTATACCATAGCTAAAATGAATAAAGAAAGGAGGGATTAATCGTTGGAAGCATTTTTTCATGGCATCATTTTAGCATTCGGTCTCATTTTGCCATTAGGTGTACAAAATGTTTTTGTTTTTTCACAAGGTGCTACACAGCCAACTATATGGCGCGCTCTGCCAGCAAGTGTGACAGCTGCTATTTGCGACACAATGTTAATTTTACTGGCGGTTTTTGGTCTATCATTAATCGTCCTACAATTTGAATGGTTACGTATTACCTTGATGTCGATTGGTATATTGTTCTTACTTTATATGGGCTATACGATTTGGCGCTCTAGTCCAGCAACTGCCGATCCGAGTGAAGCACTTCCCGTAAAAAAACAAATTCTTTTCGCACTTTCTGTGTCACTTCTGAATCCACATGCCATATTAGATACGATTGGGGTCATTGGCACAAGTGCCTTAAAATATAGTGGTACAGAGCAAATCATCTTCACTACGGCATGTGTCCTCATTTCTTGGCTATGGTTTTTCGGCCTTACTTTAACCGGAGCCTCTTTCCAAAAGCTCGATAGCTCTGGTAATCTGATGAGAATTTTTAATAAATGCTCAGCCATTTTTATTTGGGCAACAGCTTGTTATCTCGCTTTTGGCTTCCTGTAACCTACATAGAAAATGCTCAGGATTTCTCCTGAGCATTTCTTTTATAAGGAGACAAAAACCATGAGCTTTTCATCAAATAGCTCTGTTTCTGCCGATCTCCCCTCTGTCCGTTCTTCACCATAATGTATGGATTTTACTAATACATTGGCTTGTAATAACGCTTCATGCTGCTGAATGATGGAAAGTACCTCTTCACTACCGCGAAAGGCAATCGATATATATTGTTCAACAGGCAGCTGCCACTTTTTACGAGAATCTTGGATGAACCGAATTAATTCTCGCATTTGCCCCTCTTGTAGCAAACTCTCGGTTAGTTGAACATTCATCAATACACGGCAAGTGCTATCTTCAGCTAAAATATAGTGGTCTTTCACAATCGCTTCAGCTATGACATGGCTTGATAACAAGTTTAGCTGCTGCCCTTCTAACATGATTGGTAATTCCGCATTTCGCTGTAGCTGTTCTTTCTCTTGATCCGTTAACGTCATCATATACGACTTTACTTGATTGACCTTTGAACCAAATGCTGCACCAGCTGTTTTAAAATTAAGCTTATATTGGATGCTTTCATATACAGAGAAATCATGTGTCCATTTGCAAGCTTTCATGTTTAATTCCTCTTGAATTAGCTCGCTATAGGCTTGATAATCAGTCAGCTCTCCAGATATAGCAACAATAAGCTCACTTAAGGGCTGTTTAACCTTCATCCCCTGACTATTACGAATACTCCTGCCAAGCTCTACAACTGTTAAAACCGTAGCCATTTCTTGTTCAAGCTGGCGATTCACTAGTTTTTCGTCGTAGATTGGATAGTCTTCTATATGCACACTCTTGCCTGTTAATTGTCGGTAAATATCCTCTGTGATAAAGGGTGTGAATGGTGCAAGTAATCGGCAAATGTTCGTTAAAACCTCATAAAGGGTACTAAATGCGCCCCGTTTATCCGCTGTCAGCCCATGTGCCCAAAATCTGGCACGGGATCGACGAATGTACCAATTACTTAGCTCTTCCATTAATTGTGCAATTTCTCTAGTTGCATGTGTAAATTGATATTCATCCATAGCAGTTGTCACAAGCTGGATTGTATGATGCAGTCGGGACAATATCCACTGATCTAAAGGTGTTCGTGTACCAGTATTTGTAGCATCATACGTAAATTCATCAATGTTGGCATAGAGCTGATAAAACTTAAAGGTATTTTCCAATGTATCCACTAGCTTTGATTTAGCATCAACCACAATCTTTTTGGAAAAACGCTTTGGATTCCAAGGCGAGCTATCAACTAAAAACGCCCAACGTAATGCATCTGCTCCATATTGCTCTATTAGCTCTACAGGCTCTAAAGCATTGCCTTTACTTTTTGACATCTTTTGTCCATGTTCATCTAACACATGCCCTAATGATAACACCTGTTTATAAGCTGGCTTTCCTGTGAATAACGTCGATACCGCTAATAAGCTATAGAAAAAACCTCGAGTTTGGTCGATCCCCTCAATTACAACATCTGCTGGAAACTGATTGTGAAAAGTTTTAACATCTTCGAAAGGATAATGTTGCTGAGCAAAAGGCATTGAGCCGCTGTCAAACCATACATCAATTACCTCTGGTGTACGCGTCATATCCCCTTGACAAGTAGGACAAATACAAACAATTTCATCAATAAATGGTTTATGAAGCTCGATTTGTTGTTCGACATCTCCCTTGGCTAATTTTCTTAACGTTGCGATACTGTTGGGAGCCTCCTCATGCCCACAATCCTGACAAATCCAGACATTCAACGGTGTACCCCAATAGCGGTTACGGCTTATATTCCAATCCACTATATTTTCTAGAAAATGGCCAAATCGACCGTCCTTAATATGATTAGGATACCAAGTCACTTGCTGATTGTTTTGTAATAACTGCTCTTTTAAAGCGGTCATTTTGATAAACCAGCTGTCCGTTGCATAGTACAATAATGGAGAATCACATCGCCAGCAATGCGGGTAGCTATGCTCATATTTTTCTTTACTAAATAAGAGCTCCTTTTTCGCAAGCATTTTTATAATGTCCACATCACAATCTTTCACAAAGCGTCCGACTAGCTCTGGCACCTCTTCTGTGTAACAGCCTTTCAGATCCACTACATTGACAAAGGACAAGCCATGCTGTTGAACTGTTTTATAATCGTCCTCCCCATACGCTGGAGCAATATGCACAATCCCTGTACCGCTATTCTCAGTGACATAATCAGCCATCACGACAACATGACCTGGATGAACAGTTACATATGAAAATAATGGTTGATACGACACACCAGCAAATTCCTGCCCAGTATGCTCACTTAAAATTTCCACAGCTTCAGTGAAAACCTTTGATACCAATGATTTGGCTAGAATAAACACTTGATCCCCTTGCTTTACTCGTACATATTGTAGAGATGGATTCATCGCCAATGCCACATTAGCAGGTAATGTCCATGGTGTTGTTGTCCAGCCTAAGAAGTATTCATCACGATCAGCAAGCTTAAACATGGCTGTGACAGATAAATCTTTCACATCCTTATAGCCCTGTGCTACTTCATGTGAGCTTAAGGATGTTTGACAACTCGGGCAATATGGTGAAACTCGATGCCCTTTATATAAAAGTTGTTCCTTATGAACATGGCTTAAAATATGCCACACTGATTCTATATAGTCATTACTTAATGTGAGATATGGATCATCCATATCCAGCCAATAGCCAAGCTGTTCTGTAAAGGAACGCCATTTCTGTTCGTAGGTAAAAACACTATTTTTACACGCTTGAATAAAACGCTCCACTCCATAATTCTCGATCTCCTGCTTCCCTGATATACCTAATGCCTTTTCTACACCTAGTTCTACAGGTAAACCATGTGTATCCCAGCCTGCTTTTCGTTCAACTAAATACCCTTGCATGGTTTTAAAGCGGGCCACTACATCTTTAATCGTTCTACCAAAGGCATGCCCGACATGTGGTAAACCATTTGCTGTTGGTGGTCCCTCATAAAATACAAAGGGTTGCTGTCCAGCTCGATTTGTGACGGAAGTTAAAAACGTTCCCTCTTGCTCCCACAATGCCCGTATCCGAGTTTCTCGTTCAAGCGTCGTTTCCTTCTTTTGTTCTGCTTTCATTTTATTTCCTCCTATACAATATTATTTTGTATAAAAGGCATACAAAAAACCCCGTCCCAAGGAAAGGGACGGGGTTAACCGCGAATACCACCCTAATTCTATTGACATCTTAGTCAATAGCACTCAGCAACGTACTATCATACGTGTTCTTTTTAACGGTAGACACCCGAGTTAGCTTACTATTTTCAGCCAACCTTCTCAGAGAGGATTTTCATGTAACACCTGCACACCGACTTCCACCAAATGTCGGCTCTCTGTAGAACAAAATGAAACATTACTTTTTCTCATCAACGAATTTGTATGCTTTTATTGTCACTCATCTTATCAAATTACCAATTGTCTGTCAACGGTGGACAATCTTAATTAATTTCATTTAGACAAGTGACAATGCTTTGATGTAAAGATGCATATTGAGCTTGGTGATTCGTTTGAATAAAAAAGCTCTTTAGCAATGTTTTACAATTAAACCTTATAATATAAAAATTCGCTTCATCCAATTGGTCTTTTAATGTCGATAAGGTTGCTGGCATTTGCTGTATTAATTGGACGACTTCATTTTGTGCTAATCCTCGCTCCAACATCGCAAAAATGGGCACTAACAGCCTTTCATCCTCATCATGGATAAAGATATAATGAGGCTGTAAATACATGGACCATAAGGCATGTAACATATCATCATAGGCAGTTTTCTTTATTTTAGGATTTTTCACAAGTTCATCCATCGCATCTGATATATGTGCCACACTATGAGCCCATCCCTTGCCAGGTACAAAGCCCCTTACATCCATTTCAGCTTTTACATAGGCCAGTAACTTTGTTTGACCTTCCTCTATGCTGTCCTGCGATAAAAAGTTATCCTTTAAATCTCTTGCTAATATAAGCGCTACTAATAAAGTCGTAAAGGAACGAGTAAAGACCCCATCTGATTCCTCTTCCTCAATACCATTCAGTAATAAATGATCCAAACAATAATGCCATAGCTTAGTCAAGCAACGATGATCCAGCAGATTTTTTTCTAGTATCCATTCATAGAAGCTACTATAAATATAAGTATCTCTTAGTTCACTGTCAGTAGAGCCGATATGGGCTAGCATAGACTGTAAAAGCTGTTCTTGATTCACTTGTTCCCATGCTGTTTGACCTTGTTTTATTGCGCTTAGCTTATCCTTTAAATCCCCTGCCATCAATATATTCTGTATCAATTGTCAGACTCCCCTTTGTTCATTATTGTTATGTTCTCACTGTAGAGCCCATCTAACTTCCAACCATCATAAAAACGGACATATGTAAATTCCTTTTGCCAATTGTCCATGTGCACTATTACCTTGCTACGCCAAGGTAATGTGGAAGCAACTATTTTCCCCTTGCGAACCTCAGCTATATCATCTGCTACACCCAGAAGTGTGGAAGGGGCAATTGTGTGATGCATCAAATAATCCTGACGATCTGGATTTGACTCAATCTCCGCCATTACCTGTCGGTGAAAAGCAATAACCTGGTGATTTGCCTGAAATAGTGAATAGACTAGAGTACCACCGAATAGAACCATGAAGGACCCTATAATAAGTACATATTTCTTCTTCAAACCTATGTAAAAAGCCCAATTCTTTTCTTTATTAAATAAATGAATATACATTGTTATACTTAAGGGCCACAAAAATAGTAACTGCCAACATAGGACTACCCAAAACAATTCTCCAAACGAAACAAAATATCGAATGCCTAAGTAATTGAAAATCCATAATGGCATCGACCAACGCCAAGTGGATTCTCCCTGTGGCTTACTTTTCAAATAAATGAGTAGGAGTGGAAGGCTTAGGAAAAAAGCAGTCGCATTATCCAATAGAGCAAATATCAACTCATCAAACCTTTCTCTAGAAAATTATTACAACTATTGTAACTGAATCCAGCAACTAAGAAAAGCTTGGCTACAAACAAAAAAGAGCCTGCTATTTACAACAGACTCCCTTATTGAAAATTATTAGTCGATACTGCTTTGCCATTCATCTCGCTATAGGGCACTTCCACTCAATCACCTTTTCAAAACAGCCGATGTCTCATGAAGCTTACATATTATCGTTAAGACCCGTAAAAGGTGTGATCACCTTTTTTTCATTTGAAGATAATACGATATTCGTGGAGGGTGTACCATAGGGCATGGTCGCATCAATAAATTGCTCTAATGTTTCTACTGAATAGGTTGCTAGTTTAACAATATAGCTAATCTCCCCTGCTACACGATAACATTCAAGAACATCCGGGTGACTATTACAAAAAGCAGATAGGCTTTTACAATCGATGGATTTAAATAAAATAATCGCCTGAATGGTACGTTCCATTTTTTTGATGTTCACTTTAGCGTGATATCCTTCAATCACACCTTGTTCCTCGAGTTTTTTGACGCGTTCAATTACAGCAGGAGAAGATAAATGAACGATAGCGGCTAATTCCTTCATTGAGATTTTGGCATTCTGCTGTAACTGCTGTAAAATTTGAGTATCAATTTGATCCACCACTAATCACCTTTCTTAATCAAGTTTTTTTCGTATAATTCCTGTTTTAATAAGGAGATTTATCTAAAATACATTATACAGCTTCTGTTATTGGTTGGCTTCTTTAATTACAATAAAAGCATAAAGGAGGCAGAAACAAATGAAAAAAATAATGTTACTTTTAGCAAATGGCTTTGAGGCCGTGGAAGCAAGTGTTTTTACAGATGTACTTGGTTGGAATAAATGGGAGGGTGATGGATCAACAGAGGTTGTCACTGTAGGATTACATACACAGCTTCAATGCACATGGAATTTTAAGGTCGCTCCTGAAAAATTACTCCATAACATTGATTTAGCAGAATTTGATGCATTGGCTATCCCAGGTGGCTTTGAGGAAGCGGGCTTTTATGAGGATGCCTTTAGTGAGGAATTTCAAGCGGTTGTCCGGCATTTTCATGAACAGCAAAAGCCAATTGCAACGATCTGTGTAGCTTCCTTAATATTGGGACATAGTGGTATACTCCACAATCGTCAGGCAACAACCTATAACCATCCAACTAGTAAACGATTAGCACAGTTAGAAAGCTACGGTGCGATTATTGTCAACGATCGAATTGTGCAAACAGATCATATTATTACTTCCTCCAACCCAGGAACAGCCTTTGATGTAGCCTTTCGCTTACTAGAAACACTGACATCTACCACCAATACAGCAAGAGTAAAAGACCTAATGGGTTTTCATTAATTGATAAAAAAGTAGGCTACGCCATGTATTTGGCGTAACCTACTTTTAAATTCACTATTATTTGCTTACTGGTGGCACTGTTTCAGGTGTGCTTAAATCGATTTCCTTCGCATTGTCTAGCACATCTTTTGGAATTGTAATTGTCGTCACTGCATTGAAATCATGATATTTGATACTCATTTGCTGTTTTGTTTTAATCGTATTGCCTTCTACTTTCATGCTTAATGACATATCCATAGCAATCTCTTCAACATTAAATGTCTTTTTATTAATCACTAATTTGTAAGTAAGGCTATCAAAAGACATATTGCCTAATTGTCCATCCAAATCAGCATCCATTCCTAAATCCATGGCACCAATTTGCTGCTTCACCAACTCTGTGAATTTATCACCAGAACCTTTCAAGGTTAATTCATAACGTTCTGCTGTTTCCTTTAAAGTGAAATCCTCAGCAAAAGATTGTAGCATCTCTAATTGTTCCGCTGCATCTGGCTGCATGCCTGTTTGACTGAGAACATCTTCAAATAATTGTTTCGGGAATTTTACCCAAGCCTTCTGCTCTGCCTCATACATATACATACCATCTTTAGCCGTCATATACATTTTAATTGGCAAATTAATCGCTTCACCGCTTGTTGGCTCTGTTAATGACATCGTACCATCTGCAAAGAATTGCATCGGTTCTGTAACAATCTCCATCTTCATATTGCCTTTAGAATCCATTTTCATGGTTTCCTGACCATCTTTTGCTTCTACTGACTGCGACATTGTCATTGTAGCCTTCATGCTTTTTAATTCTTTTTGCTTAGTTAATGCTTTCGTGAACACTTCTTCTAGTAAAGCATGATCGTTTGCTTCAGGCTTTTCTTCCGTTACCGGCTCCTTATCTTCCCCAGTTGAAGGCTGTTCTAAGCCTAAGGCGTTAACAATAAATGTCGCTAACTGACCACGCGTTACATTTTTATCCACCCCGAATTCTGTTGCCGTCACGCCCTTCGCAATTCCTGCTTCATGCAATGCCGTTACAGCATCTGCAAATGGACTAGTTTGAGGTACATCCATAAATGGACTTTTTCCTTCTGCTGTTAAGCCTGTTGCCTGTGCCACCATAACCGCCATCTGTCCACGCGTAATCGTCTCATCAGGTCGGAAAGTATCATCCTCATAGCCATTTACAACACCTAAATTAACCAATGTAACAATCGCCTTATAGTATGGACTAGTTGAATCGACATCCTTGAAATTCGGATTTTCTACATCCGTTGTTGTGAGATCGAAAGCCACCGCAATCATCTTCACTGCTTGTCCGCGTGTTACATCCTGTGTTGGTTTAAATGTTCCATCCGGAAAACCATTAATTATATCAGCTGCATATAATGTTGAAATACTTTTATAATGTGCATAATCTTCACTTACATCTTTAAATGGACTAGCTGCCGATGCAGGTACAACAGCCACCGCCGTAATGGCCACCGCCGAAGTTGCCGCCATAAAAAACTTACTTTTTTTCTTTGTCATGATAACTCTTCCCCCATTTATGTAAAAATTTAAAGGCTTACCCTTTAATTTTATATAAACATTTGGGAAAATGCTATGTATTTGGAAATTTTCAAGCTTATTGGTTTTTCTCTCTGTCACATTTAGGGCTTTATCCGTCACTACTGCCTCGCTATCCGTCACTTTCTCCGTTTTATCCGTCACTTTTGCCCCACTATCCGTCACTTTCTCCGTTTTATCCGTCACTTTTGCCCCGCTATCCGTCACTTTCTCCGTTTTATCCGTCACTTTGGCTGTTCTCTCCTTTTCTCTCCATGACTTCATAAGGATTTCATGAGCAAACAAAAAAGCCGACCTCCTAAGAGATCGGCTTGTGAATGTTATGATTACTCAGCAGCTTTTGCGCGTAGAACCATTTGTAGGATACCACCATGACGGTAGTAGTCTACTTCTACTTCTGAGTCGAAACGAGCTAAAGCTTGGAAAGTTTTAACTGTGCCGTCTTCAGATTTAGCAGTTACTGTTAAGATTTCACGTGGTTTCACGTTATCAGTAATGTTTACAGAGATTTCTTCTTTACCAGTTAAGCCTAGAGTTTCAGCAGATTCACCTGGCATGAATTGAAGTGGAAGAACACCCATCATTACTAAGTTAGAACGGTGGATACGCTCGTAAGATTGTGCGATAACAGTTTTCACGCCAAGTAGGAATGTACCTTTCGCAGCCCAGTCACGAGAAGAACCCATACCGTAGTCGTTACCAGCAAGTACGACTAAGCCAGTACCTTGCTCTTGGTATTTCATACATGCGTCATAGATGTACTCTACGTCGCCTGTTGGCCAGTAAGTAGTGAATCCACCTTCTGTACCTGGAGCAACTTGGTTACGGATACGGATGTTTGCAAATGTACCACGCATCATTACTTCGTGGTTACCACGACGAGAACCGTAAGAGTTGAAGTCACGGATAGCAACACCGTTTTCAATTAAATATTTACCTGCAGGTGTATCTTTACCGATGGCACCAGCTGGAGAAATATGGTCAGTTGTGATTGAGTCACCGAACTTCGCCATAATGCGTAAGCCGTCTAAGCCTTTGATAGCTTCTGGTTCTTTCGCAAGACCTTGGAAGAATGGTGGGTTTTGGATGTAAGTTGATTTATCATCAAATGTATATAGAGACTCAGTTGATGTTTCAATTGCATTCCATTTTTCGTTAGCTGTGAATACAGTTTCGTATTCTTTTTGGAATAATTCACGGTTAACTACAGTACCTAATACTGCGTTAACTTCTTCAGTTGAAGGCCAGATATCAGCGAAGAATACTTCGTTGCCATCTTTGTCTTTACCAAATGAATCTTTTTGTAGGTCAACATCCACTGTACCAGCAAGTGCATAAGCAACAACAAGTGGTGGAGAAGCTAAGTAGTTAGCTTTTACAAGTGGGTGTACACGACCTTCGAAGTTACGGTTACCAGAAAGAACTGATGTTACAAATAAGTCATTTTCTTTAATTGCATCTTCGATTTCAGGTAATAATGGACCTGAGTTACCGATACATGTTGTACAACCGTAACCTACAGTGTTGAAACCGATTTGGTCAAGGTAAGTTTGTAAACCTGAATCTTCAAGGTAACCAGTTACAACTTTAGAACCTGGTGCTAAAGAAGTTTTAACCCATTTAGGTACTGTTAGACCTTTTTCTACAGCTTTTTTCGCTACTAAGCCCGCAGCAATTAATACGTATGGGTTAGATGTATTTGTACAAGAAGTGATCGCAGCGATTGCAACAGCACCTGTTGGAATTTCTACATCGCCTTCAGCGAATTTTGCTACAGATGTTTTTGCGAATTCATCTTCTGTTAAACCGAAACCTTGTGTACCTTGTGGTGCCACTACTGCTTCTTTGTAACGAGAACGCATTTGAGATAGTGGAATTAAGTCTTGTGGACGTTTTGGACCAGAAAGGTTTGGTTCGATTTCAGCTAAGTTTACTTCTAATACGTCAGTGTAAACTGGCTCTAAAGTTGGATCGAAGAACATGTGGTTAGACTTTAAGTAAGATTCTACAACCGCGATGTGCTCTTCGTCACGACCAGTTAAACGCATGTAGTTTAATGATTCTTCGTCAATTGCGAAGTAACCACATGTAGCACCATATTCAGGAGCCATGTTAGAGATTGTCGCACGGTCAGCTAGTGGTAATTTAGATACGCCAGGTCCGAAGAACTCAACGAATTTACCAACTACGCCACGTTGACGTAATACTTGTGTTACTTTTAATGCTAAGTCAGTAGCAGTAGTTCCGTTTGGAAGGTCGCCCACTAATTTAACACCGATAACTTCTGGAATTGGGAAGTATGAAGGTTGACCAAGCATACCTGCTTCAGCTTCGATACCACCTACGCCCCATCCAAGAACGCCAATTCCGTTGATCATAGTTGTATGAGAGTCAGTACCTACTACTGAATCTGGGAATGTTTCGAATGTGCCATCAGCATTTTCGTTTACGTGTACAACTGGAGCTAAGTACTCTAAGTTTACTTGGTGAACGATACCTGTTGCTGGTGGTACAGCACGGAAGTTATTGTAAGCAGTTTGAGCCCATTTTAAGAAGTTATAACGCTCAGCGTTACGTTCAAATTCTAGGTCCATGTTTGCTTGTAGTGCAGATGCATTACCGTATTTGTCAACTTGTACTGAGTGGTCAATTACAAGGTCAACTGGAATAGCAGGGTTGATTTTGCTTGGGTCGCCGCCCATTTCCTTCATTGCTGAACGAAGAGATGCAAGGTCAACAACTACTGGTACACCAGTAAAGTCTTGTAATACAACGCGAGAAGGCTTGAATGGTACTTCTGCTTCTGGATCAGCACCATTGCCCCATTTTGCTAATTCGTTTACGTGCTCTTCTTTAATTACATATGCATCATATTGACGTAAAACAGATTCTAATAAAACTTTAATTGAGTAAGGAAGGTTTGAAACTTTTGCAACGCCAGCTTTTTCAATCGCAGCTAAATCATAGTAATTGTAAGTTTTACCATTTACTTCGAATGATGCGCGGCTGTTGTGTAAATTACCTTGTGCCATTTGCGGATCCCCCTAAATATATCTTTTTGAAAAGGCTTTATAAAAGTGTAGCATCTTTTCTCCAATACCCATGATAACGCATTTATATTCATAAGTAAATTACATTAATATTATCTTTTTTGATAAGCATAACTTATGACCTTGGTTGCTATCCTGATGTTTTTATTTTTTTGATGTGCATAATATCAAGGTTTTGTTTTTATGAGTGTTTCTATACCTTTCTAACTAAGTGTATTTAAATGTATTTAACTGGGGCACTTTGTGGGGCCTTGCTGGGGTACCTTTTTTTAAAAAAAGGTACCCCAGTTAGTAAAATGAAAATGTAAAAAAGTGTGGTCAGTACTTTTTTATATAATATAGAAGAAAAAATTTAAAGTGCTTAAAGTTAATATTATTTCTTTGCCACATCCTGTGGCATTTTTTTATGTACTGACAACATCCCACAATATCGATACAATTTTATTATTACAAATAACTAACAAGAGCGTAAATACATTTGGAGAAATTCTTTTTTAATTCAACACTTTTTATTTTTATTTCTCTATTACTTAGCGTGATGTGTAGACTCTTCCGAGAATAATACCTATAAATTTTACCAGGTACTGATTTTCATTTTAAAGCGTGATTTTTATTTTAATGACTGATTAATAATTTTTCTACTTGTTTTTTCTACTTGTGTTTTAAGAGCCATATTAGCATACCTGAGTACAACATCATTACCAGCTGTTGCAATTTGGACATCACTAAAATACTCGTCAATCTTCTCTATCCTTACTAACCTTATTTTGTCTTTTACCAATAATCTTTTTGAATGGTAATAATCTTGGGTTATGTCTTTTAGTAATTTTTCAAATCACGTTGTAATGATTGAACTGACATTTCTAGAATTAAAAATTTATGAAATAGTCGCCGTTGTTCAGGATTCAACATACAACTCCATCCCCTCAATAAGAACATTCGTTTGTATTATTTTAGAACAGTTGTTTGTATTTTGACAAGATAAAATTTCTGGAAATAAAAAATGCTATCGTATTTGATAACCTTTAAAATCTTTCTTTGAAATTTACAGCTATAATATTCTCATCTCTATGGACCATTCTGATTACGTTGTAACCCTGTTATTTTAAAAGGTATAGAGCTACATCATCTGTTAGTGCTTCATGTTCTTCGTGAGTTAAATGCAGGCTTGATAAACCTATAATTGGTACATTATCAGGCTTACGTTTGAATAAAAATTTTACTGGCACTATTACTTCATAGCTCATAATCTTCACCCCTTATTATAGATGTTTCTACATTTTAGGTTAATTCCCTTCAATAAAATCGATGACCCACTTTTATTTCTATGTACAAAACATATCTAATTACCTAAAATGGAAATAGTAGTTAGATATATTGAGGTGAATAAAAATGAATAATTGTCCTAATTGTTTAGCCAGTAATCCTTTTAAGAAAGTATATAGAGATGGTTTAGTATTTGTGAAATGTGAATTTTGTAATACGATTTTTGAAGATACTTCAACGAGAAAAACTAGAGAATCTAGAGAATTATCAGGGAGTATACGAAACGAAGTCCAAAACAAAGCCCCAACCGAAACAGATTTTCTCTCGTTTGGAATGTTCACTGTGATGAAAAAAATAGCAATTGTCGTTGCACTTGCATTAGTAGTAGCTGTAGGAACATTTTATATATATACCAATATTATAGACTCAAGATATGAAAAAGAAGAATTCTTATATGGTTTTCCAGTACCAAAAGATGTGGAGATAAAATCTAAAGGCAAAATTGGTTCAGTAAGTTCATATATAATAACATGGGATAGAGTTTCTGGTAAAAGAATCCCAATCGATTATAAACTTATTATAATGAAGAATGGGTGGAAAATTAAAAAGGAAGGAGATTCCGAATTAGACGGAATTGCATACCATGCAGTTAAATATAAAAAAGGGGATGTTTTTGTTTCAATGGTTATCAGGGATCCTGATTCCTTAACTTTTACAGGAGTATCAGTTAATTGAAAATAATGTAGAAGAATAAAAATAAATATAGACCAAGAAAGCAATTATGAACTGCCCCCCGTCAAGTAGACAGTGGAAATAATAAAAATGTATTAAGCGGCTTGAGTCCTAAATTCTAACGGACTCAAGCCGCTTAATCGTTTCTGATAACGATAGTAATTATAAAAATGAATATAATCATCAATCGCTAGTTTTAACTCTTCATATGAATTGTACTTATCTAAATAATACTTCTCACACTTCAATGTGCCCCAAAATGATTCAATTGGTCCGTTATCAATACATCGACCAATACGGGACATACTCTGTGTCATATTGGCAGTTTCCACAATTCGCTTAAATTCCTTCGATGTATATTGAAAACCTCGATCACTATGTATTAATGGCTGTTCGCCTGATTGTAATGATTGAATAGCTGATTTGATTGTTTTGAAAACAAGGGAATTATTATTCGAATGACCGAACACATAACTCACAATTGAACCATCATATAAATCGATAATTGCGCTTAAATAAGCTTTTTTCCCATTTCCATACTTAAACTCTGTGACATCTGTACACCATTTTTCATTTGGCTTTTTCGATGTAAATGCTCGATTTAATCCGTTCTCCGCCACATGATGTGCTGGGGATTTACGATAAGGCTTGCGCTTTCTACGAATAACAGACTTCAATCCACTAATCTGCATTAAACGATAAATACGCTTTTCGTTAACCATCGTTTGATTATTTTCTTTTCGCTGACGATTGATGGTCAACGTTGTACGACGATAGCCGTAAATACCATCTACTTGTTGGTAAAGGAGATGAATGTCCTTTAAAATTGCTTCATTTTCAACTTCTCTGTTAGAAGGCTTGCGACTTAGCCACTTATAGTAAGCTGCACGCGAAACATCAGCTATTTCACATAGTAAAAGAATCGAAAGTTCTTCCTCTCTATGTAATTCTTGAATCGCTAAATAGCGTTGCTGTAGACGTACTTGGCTTAGCGACGCCTCCTTTCGATTTCCTCTAACTTTTTTAAAAATAAATTTTCTACACGTAAACGTTCATTTTCACGTTCAATACGTTGAATCTCTAATTTCAATTTCTCCTCAACGGTTAATTCGACTTCATCTTTTGTGCGACCACGACGATCACGTAATCCCTCTTCACCGTTCGTTTCAAATTTCTTCGTCCATTGATATACCTGTTGATACGAAACACCATAGGTGTGCGCTGCCAACTGATAATTTTTCTGGTGCTTCAAACCGTACTCGACAATCTCAATACGTTCTTCAAAAGTTGTCTTTCTTCCTTCTGTCATAGCTTGACTCATTCCTTTACCTGAATCTTTTATTTCACTATGACTAGTATACTTTTTTACCCAGCTTTTTAAAACGGAGGTCCTGCTAATCTCGTATTTCGCCAACACCTCCATCTGTGAATAATTTCGTTGATTGTAATCCTCCACAGCCGCTAATTTTAACTCTTTTGAATAGAACTTACATGAAGTGGCTTCTTGTAATCCTTCACGTCCACCTGCCTCAAATTTCATTTTCCGTCTATGAAAAGTTTGACGATCTATTGAAAACCTTTCACACAATTCATTGATAGAATAGTGACCTTCTTCGAACAATTGAAGGATATGTAGTTTCAACTCGAGTGGATGTTTGCTTCGCCCCATAAAAAATACTCCCCTTAGATAAACAGATTTTATTTTTTCATCTGTCTACCTAATAGGGAGCGTATCAATTAAGCTATCTTGGTCTTTACATTTTAATTACTACGCTGTGCAATAATAATTATCAAGCCTTCAAAATCACCACTCGTCATAGTACCATTTTCGAATTTAACTAACCAAGATTTATCAATCAAACCCTTATCGACTGCTTGTTGAATATAATCTTATTATTGCCAACCATATACGAAATTTCATTTTCTGCTGGTGCATCATTAGCTGTATTGTGTACGGTAATGAACTGTGGTGCCATGGTATATGGAGCCTTTAATGAATACTTGTTTGAAGGTAAAAAAGTCTGTTTAAATACGTAGCTCATCTAACCTCACCCTCTCCTGTTTTATCCTTCACGATTGCTAAAATATTTTTAATGAAGTCAGGCATTGGCAAGCCCATCTTTGTTCCGTTTTCTGTAATTGAAATGAATTCTAGTACACAAAATGCTATAGCTGCCCCATCCCCTGCATACTCGATGCCAGGAATTACAACGGATAATAAGTAAACTGAGCCAACTAGCATTAAGTAATAAATTTTTCGAATGATACCGTTGAAGCCTGTACGACGGTTTAAATTTTGATTAACGATACCACCCATAATTCCTGTAAGGTAATCAATAGCCATAATGCCAATCAAAACAGTAACTGCCATTCCTAGACCATCCACTGAATATGAAATGATAGTGCCTATTGTTCCACTTACTACAGCAATCCATTTTTCCATATGAACACTTCCCTTTTCCCAATATAAAAGCCCTCCACAGATAGTTGTGGAAGGCAAAACAAAAGACACTCAATATGAGCGTCCTTTGTAAAATTTATTTCTTTGTAATACTCAATGAAGTAACCTTAGTCGGATCACCAGGAGTTAAAATAGCTACACCCAAAAGATTATATAATTGCAAACTTAAAGTATCACCAGCGTTTAAGTTTACTGTAGCTTTTTTAGTTAAATGATCCATAGCTGTTACTGGTACTATCACACTATCTGGCAGTTCAGTGCCATTTAATATTATTCTAGAATTTACCAATAAAGGTGTCGTGAGATAAACATGATACTCAAGTTCATAAGTTCCTGATTGTTGAACTGTAAAAGTAGTACTTCCTCCATTTACATTCACATTATTTAACTGTTGATCGTTAGGTAATGGGATATCTGTTCCACTCAATATCACAGCAATTACTGACCCACTTGTGTTTTTGGCAGAGTTTAAAACTGTACTATTCTCGTCTTATCCTTCTCTATCTCTAAGTTTTATAACGAGCCTTCACCGTACGAGCGACTTTCATCGCATACGGCGATCCGTCAGAAGTAGATATTATAACTTATTTCCCCTACTTTTAATTATATGCATAAATCAAAGAAAAAATATTGAGGAATGTTAATAGTTCTACAAAAATGTTAATGGTTTAGATTAATTTATAAAAAATAACGCTAGCTTATGCTGCGTTTTCTTAACTTCGTTATCGAGTAATGCTTGTACATCTTCACGCCATAATAATGGCACTTGGTCAACTGTTCTCAAATTCATTTTAATTAAATCCCAATATAATTTAGCCAATGGGAGATACAATTTAATCCGTTATGGAATGTGGATGCTAAAACTGATGCTGAAATTCGTAAGCTAGTTGCTGAAACAGATCAGATTTATTTACTTAATAACATCATAACGGCTGATGAAATGGAGGAATTGTTGATACATAATCATACAGCACAAACAATTATTCAAGTAATGCAAATCTTTAACGTAGAGTACGATTTTGCTTATAGAAGATTAACACAATATAACCGTAATCATAATATGCAGAGGTTGCATAATATGTCATTTTTAAATATGAGATGAGGACAGTTCATAAGTGAGTTTAATATGGCTTATCTGCTTAATAGTTACTGTGAAAGGAGTGATGTTCTAATTGTCCTTAAACTCTAATTTATGTACCTGTCCGGGTCAGTTAGATAAGAAGTGGACAATATGGTTAGAAAGAAACTTAATAGTACTAAAAAGGAAAATATTTATTGGTATTATGATACAAATAAGAAAAAGAAATATGCCTTCCGTTACAAATTTTATGATCATACTGGTGTACGTAGAGAAAAAACAAGACAGAATTTTAGCACAAGCACAGAGGCTGAAAAAGCATAGCCCCTCCCCAACCCTTGATAATCAAGGCTTCTATAAAAAAATAACTATAAGCATAACTTATGACCTTGGTTGCTATCCTGATGTTTTTAATTTTTTGATGTGCATAATAAAAAGGGTTTGTTTTTAAAAGGGTTTCTATACCTATCTAACTAAGTGTATTTTAACTAGGGCACTTTTTGGGGTACTCGTAGTTTTTTTAAAAAAAGGTACCCAGATAAATGATAATAAAAAAAGGTTGGACAGGAACTATTTTATTAAATAGAAGAAAAAATTTTATTTACAGTAACTTTTACTTATGGATTATTATTAACCCATTTATACTTGAAAATTAAAAATCATTAATACTAGTCACTCGATTGCCTGTTGATTATTCAAATGACTGATTAATAATTTTTCAACCTGAGTTTTCAAAGCCATATTAGCATATCTGAGTACCACATCATTACCAGCTATAGCTATATGAACGTCACTAATGATTGAACTGCCATTTTTAGAATTAAAGATTTATGAAATAGTCGCCTTTGCTCAGGATTCAACATACAACTCCATCCTCTCAATAAGAACTTTCGTTTGCTTTTTATAGTACGAGTGTTTATATTTTGAGAAGTATTTTTTGTGGAAATAATTACATATATGAAATAGAGCAATACATTGTTAAGATATTATAGCTCAACATTCTATGCGAAATTCCCAAAATTGATATTGAGGTGATTTTTAAATGACGTTCGCATCGTTTGGACTATTATGTATACCCATTTTTTATCTTTATCAAATTATCTTTTACTTCTTTTTCAGAAAAAAAGAACCTAAAGAATCCACCTTAAAGTATTACAAATTTACCTGCGTGACCAATTTCTTGATTTTAAGTGCGACTAGTCCATTAGGGCTTTTTATCGGTGTTATGGCAACTGATAGCGGAGAAATCCCTATGGTTTCATTCATTTTAGGATTTTTATTCATCACTGGTTTACCATTACTTTTCTTCATTTGGTCACTTAAAGATTTTCTGGTTTTACATAAAGAAGTAAGATAGGCAGTAAATAAAAACATAAAAATGCCCATTACCGATTTAGATAACGGGCATTTACTTACATTATCAAATTGTTTTAGCCATTGTTATATTCGTAATTTCATAACCCATTTTTTCATATAACCCACGAGCTATTTTATTATGACCAAAAACGTTTAAACCAATTTTATTCATACCTAACTGTTTAGCAATAATTTCAGCTTCTTTCATTGCTTTCTTGCCATACCCTTGCCCTTGATATTGTTCAAAAATCACAAAATCATAAATAAAACCTTCATTAGGGGTTTTTTGCGAAATCCAAATCATTCCAACTAAAATATCGTCATGAAAGATAGACGATAAATGATTATTTTCGGTCTTCTCACCATTGGGTAGTAGTCGTTCAAATGATTCCCTCGACAAGTCAATCGCTTCATCTTCACTCCAATTTCCGGAAGCAATTTTGTCTTTTGCATAGTCTTCAATTGCATAACTAATATATTGTTTGAACTCTTCGTGGTTCATAGGTTTTAAAGAAATCACTTTATTTCCCTCCTAATCTATCCTTTAATCTTAACATTTTTTCAAGCTTTCCGTAATTACACTTATAATTAGTTTTTAGCACAACTCGGCACAGTGCATTGCTTTAGGTCTTGTTGTATAAAAATAGCCCTCCACAGATGAATGTGAAAGGCATAAAAAGGACACGTCAATCTGACGCATCCTTAACAAAAATTAATTTTATTACTACGGTTTATGTCCACTATTAAACAGTCTTCATTAATTTAAACACAGTCACTTTTTGATGGTCAACTAGTGGAACATGAACTTTATTTTGCAAGACTTTTAACATCTTTTCATTTTCTCCATCTACTACAAATGTAAGATACTTCATTTGTGTTCTCTTTAATTGTATCGATATAGCGTGCCAAAACAATGATAAGCTTCTTCCCAATGATTGATATCTTTCTTTAACAAAAAGATTATCATACATCAGCAATTGATTGGTAGATGGTAACACAACACACCAGCCTATTAACTCATTATGTCGGCGTAAAATCAAGCTATTATCTGCTATTGTTTCATAACAAAGTGGATGGTATCTAGTTGGAAACCAAACATTTTCACCTTTTCGAATAAAATCAACCTCTTGTGGTGTTAACTCTTGAATTGAATGAACAGTAAATCCTTCTTTTAAATGATTGCGACTAAAGATTGGCAGGTCTTTGGTTTTCAAAGCATCCAGTATAAAAACATGCTGGGATATTTCCTTCTTCCATTTACCTGCAGTTACCTCATTGTCTTTAGAAAATTGCACTTCAGATACTTGGACATAGATATCCTTATTACTTGTTCCATATTCAGCTGCAAAATGAGCTAACAGTTCTACTAGGTGTGAACTACCTACTTTAGTAGTAACGACAATATTTAATGAATTTTCTTGTTCACCAATTAACCATTCTTGTTCAATATTCTGTTGATATTTCACCTTATTCTACCACTGGTGTCACAGATTGTGATTCAACCTCTACACCATTTACACCTTTTAAGGATCCCTTAGTGTATTTTACTGTAGCCACTGTAGTTTTTGGTGTAAACTCTACAGTAATAAACTCATCATTTATTTGTTCTGGTGTAGATGGTAGGTTTGGGCGTATAGTATTAAATGAAGAACCCATAAAATATTGGCTTGAAATATCTCCAAATTGAAATTCCCCTGCCACTACAGTCGAATCTTGAACAGGCTGTGAAAACTTTATTTCTGCCTTAGTGTACAAATTGTTAATATCCTTATAGATATAAATACTTGTTATTTGTGGAGCTACATTGCTATTCTCGCCTTATCCTTCTCTGTCTCTATGTTTTATAACGAGCCTTCACCGCACGGGCGACTTTCATCGCATACGGCGATCCGTCAGCAGTAAATATAGTACTTATTTCCCCACTACTAATTATATAAATAAATCTATGAAAATATACTGATGAATGTTAATAGTTCTTCAAAAATGTTAATGGTTTAGATTAATGCATAATGCTACGACTACTTGTTTTCGTTATCGAATAATGTTTGTACAGCCTCCCGCCACAACATTCATTATATTACCTCTTTAGTTGCTATTAATTCCGCCAATTCTGCAATAGCTAATTAATTTTCTATTTTTTCTTGTTGTTATGCCTCTGCTGATTCAGCTAATGCAAGCTTTTGTGCATAGCCCTAATAGGTTGACTCAAACGATCTTCAATTAGTATCGCAGTGTGAATTGTTGCCATGATCTCACCTTTTTTTGGCATAAATAAAAAGAACACCATAAAATCACTGTTTTGGTGTTCTTGAGTTGCAAATTATAAAATGCCTTTATTTTTTAAATCTTCTCGATTAATGTAAGTATCTCCATTAAAAATTTTAAATCGTATTCCGTTAAAAGTAGTTTCAATATCTTTTTCATTATCCAGATAATCTATGGGCATATCTGGAACTTCGTATATTACTTTTTCAACAGTGCCAGTAAGAGGGCTAATTATTGAGAAAGCCATTATTAAAACGGTTTTATCCCCTACTCGTTTTGCATGTGCAGAGAAATCCATTCCCTCTGAATTCATATGAAACTCTTTCAATGAAATCCATTCATTGGGTTCTATGTTTTCTAAATCTATATCATTAAATGGATCTCTATCCATAATATTAATACCTTCTTTAACTTCTAGATATCTATCAACTATTCTAGTGGCTTCTTGTGAATATAAACCTTGGGTAAACCAATCCTGGTATGTTTCACCGAATGTTTTTGCTAACCAATTTTGATTTATTATACCGTCATTCTGCCCCAACAAACGCTCTAGCGTAGTAATATCTGAGAAAAAACTATATAGTTGACTTCTTGTATGAGTATAAGTTTTCCCATCGTATATCCAACTGATTTTCTCTTTCAAATCTTTCGGCTTTAAATCTTCATAGGTAACACTATAAGAAGAAGAGTTTCCAGTATAGTAAATAGAATAATGATTTTCATATGGATAACCAATTAACTTTTTATAATCAGAATATTTTCCTGTTCCATTGACTTCATAAATTTTTCCGAAATCAATACTATTTATATCTATGATAGTATCAAAATGAGTTGAAATGTTTGCTTGTTTGTCAATTATAGCTATATCTGTATCGATTAAAATGCTCTGGGTGGCACTATCCCATATAACATCGTGCCCAAAATATTCAGATATAAAGCGTAAAGGCACATAAGTACGATTCGATATTACTTGTGCAGGCGTGATTAAGTTTACAACCTTAGCATCAACTAATGCACTATTTTTCCCAATTTCTAAAATTATTTTATGGCCATCTTTAACAATTTCCACCTGTTGTTTTGATTGATTCCATTTTGTTTCGCCTTTTAAAGCGGTATTGATAGCACGTATCGGAACTAATGTACTACCATTAACAACTTTTGGTTGCACGTCCATTTCCACTTTTTTATTTTGGTAAAATACGTCGATTGCGAAAGCTGTAGTAGATATATTCAGTGTTATAACTACAGTGAATATAAGTATTAAAATTCTTTTCATAATACCCCTCCTTATACACAAATATACATAATAAGAAGAGATTACTCTATAGCTATCTAGCATAATTATCTAATTTTTAACTTTTCGAGATCCACGTTTCACTTCGCGTCCCTGCTTTTTGTCATCTTCAATTTTGACTTACAGTGACCCGATGACACATACTTTATCAGCCATTGATAGGGTACATTAGCCTGAATGACAAACGTGATATTGTTACCTTGTACGCCCTTGTATTTGGCTGTAGCGAAGTCGTTAGTAGCTGCCACAGCATTGAAAGGCATGTACAAATGAAACCCAAGTATTATATTCCTCACTCCAGTATCGTTTACTAAGCTCTTGGGTACTCTTTAAATCGCTGAAAAATCCACGATCATAATGATGTTATCTACTTTGATTTTCCATTCTACCCCAAATAATTCACCTGTATAGATGACTTCTTTTTACGGCACTCCCCTCATATTGTTTGTGGATTTTGAATTGTTAGAAGGTAATTTTAAATAACGCCTCTTTGTAAACTATGTATAACAAAATCACCAAAAAAATATCTTTTGCATCCTTATTTAAAGTTTGAGCAATCTGTAATGCTAACTTCGAGCCAGTTCTGAAACTGACATCCCTGTTTTCATCCTTATATCCCTTAGTTTGTTAACCAAGAATAACACCTACTGTGCACTTGGTGTAATACAAGGTTTACTTAATTGTCAACAATGATTAACATTTATTTTAGTTAAATTAAATACATAAATTATTTAAAGTATTGTAAAGTATGTATTACAGGTGGTGATTACATGAAAACAACACACTAGGTGAATTACTGAATGAATTAAGAGGTAGTGAGTCTTTACGAAACGCCAGTAAACGTATTGGTATTAGTCATACATACTTAGACACTATCGAAAAAGGATTTAATAGACGTTCAGGAAAACATGTAAACCCTACCCATGAAACACTGAAACTTTTATCAAAAGCATACAATTAGGACTATAAAGAGTTAATAGTTAAGGCTGGTTACCTAGAACCAAATTCTACAGACGAAACCCAAACCGAAAATGACGAAGCAGAGTTCCAGGCTTTCGCAAACAATCCTACTCTTGAAAAATGGTACAAGGAGTTACTGAAATCAAAGAAGAGGACTTAGAAAAACTACGTAAGCTGTGGGAATTTTGAAGGATAAAGGGGAATTGTAATCGTTATTTGGAGAGAAACAAATAATCGATTTATAATTAAAACTAAAAGTAACATAATAATAACTATGAAAAGGACATGTTATAAACATGTCTTTTAATAGCACCACTATTGGGAAATTTACTTATTTATGTTTATATACTATTCTTTTACCTAATCATTTCAGGAAAATAAATACGAGGTGACAAAATGAGCTTTTTCAAAAAAATAATGGGGACATTTGAAAATACTCCAGAAAGACAAGCTGTTATAGATGCAAAAGAACGTACAAAACAAGAGGATATCCAACAGCGAGAGAAATATGTGGGGACTAGTTTATATAGAGGGATGAAGTACACCTTTTATAAGCCAGCAATCGATTATTTCGAAAACACTGTGCAATTGGCCAATGAAATTGTACTCTCCTCTTTACCAGCTGAATACGATTTTGGAAATTTAGAAAAAAAAGGTCTTTTGATAGCAACAAATATGCGAGTGGTTTTTGTTACAAAAATTGGTAATCTCCAATTATATACACCATTTAACTATAAATATATGGAAGGAGTTTTACTTGCCTCTGATGGCATTGCTCAAAAAGAATTGACAATCCTCACTCCTGCTTTACGTGCAACATTTGATGATATTTTAAATGATGATCGTTTAAACAAGTTTATAGATGTTGTGCAAAAACAAATGCAAGATAGCAAAGATAACCCTCGTATGACTAATGATAAAAAGAAATTATCAACCTCAGCAGATCCATATAGTGACTTAGAAAAAATTGCGAATTTACGAGATAAAGGGATTTTAACTGAAGAAGAATTTTTAGAAGAAAAGAAAAAAATTTTAGGCTAATTCAATATGGCATGTGGAAGATAATAATCAATACTCCATTTCATTTACAAATATTTAGTAAAATTATTAAAAATATTTGAGAGCTAGGTAAGTTGTGAGAGATATTGAAAGATAAAGCTGAGCTTTAAAAGCTAATTGAACATTCTATTAACAGGACATGACATAAACATGTCCTGTTATAGCACCCTTATTGGGAAAATTACTTAATTATGTTATATTATTTTTTTGTCATCATTATAGGTATATTTACGCAAAAATTATTGACTACTGATATAAAAAATGGATTTAATCCAATGAGAAATTTTTATTCCGAAGTTTGCGACTTGTATTATTTCAACACAAAGGGAGAGAGTGTTCAAATGAATCTAAAAGAAACTATAGAATTATTAAACAACGTGATTTCAGAAAATAGTGAACTAATTAAAAACGAAGAATCTACAAAACAATTTCTTGTTTTACCATTGCTTAAAGGGTTAGGTTACGATACCTATAGCCCCCAAGAAGTCACTCCAGAATTCACAGCTGATTTTCATAAAAAAAATGAAAAAGTGGACTATGCTATTTCAATCAATGGGCAACCTCGAATTTTTATTGAGGCAAAATCGATCAATATGAAAATTAATAAAAGCGCCCCACAATTAAGTAGATATTTCAGCACATTCCCTAGTGTGAAATTAGGTATCCTAACAAATGGAATTGAGTATCACTTTTTTACTGATTTAAATAACTCAAATATAATGGATTCTAAGCCCTTTTTTATCTTCAATATTATAAATCATAATGAAGAGGATTTTGAAAATCTGATTAAGTTTTCTAAAAATTTATATGATCAAGAAACAGTAAAAATCCTCGCTGAATCGTTAATATATTTTCAATCATTTAAATCTGTAATAAAAGAAATTTTTGAATCCCCAAATGATGATTTTATCAAATTTGTTATTAAAGAACGGTTTAAATTTAAGGTAACTCAACAGTTTATTAACACCTCTCGCCCTTTAATAGTGAAGAGTATTCAAGAGGCAATATCTGAAGTAATTAGTGAAAAATTTAATATAGATACATCACGATCTTCTCAAGAGATTGCTGTTACTAGCATAGAAGATGTTACAAAAGAAGAGAAAAAAGTTTACTTCACTCAGGATGAAATTGACTCACTAGGGAAATTTGAAGAGTTTGAGGGAGTAACGATTGTATTACCCAATCCAGACTCTTACATAAAATTACTAAAGTTAACATCTGAAGAATACTCAGTTGAAAAAGGTAATCCATTAAGTGATTTCTTTATTTCTTCGGTTGTAACACAGGGTCCTACAATTGTGGGGTATTTAGTTGGTCAGTATGTTAATCAAAAGGAAGATATAAAACTATATACAGTTAAATCAAACGAAATAGCAAAATTTTTGGATGAAAACCCTATTCTTAAAGAGACTGGTTTCATTAACGCCCGATTAGGTTCCCGGTTTAATAAAAATAATAATGAGACTACGTACTTCTTGAAAAGTTGTCTAAACAACCTATCATTTAGAGACATTCCTAACCTTATTTCTAAAATTGAAGACACAGAGAAGTTTTTTTAGAAACATCAAGTAGTCGAATTCCTATATGACAACCTGAAAAAAGTCGATGCTGAGTTCAAGGCTTTCGCCAACAACCAAGAGACTTTAATTGCAACAATTACCAAATACCTTTTATTCAAGCATTAATCTCCAAGTAACCCCACTTCCCAAAAGTGGGGTTTTATTGTACTCTCAAACAAAACTTACGTTCTTAATTTCTTATTAGAGGTTGATTCACTTCCACTATACTCACCTTGAAGACTATGTCCAACAGTTTTACACTCGTTTGGGCATTATGGACCCTGTCCTACTGAATTTTGAAGAAATAGCCTTTAGAATGGGCTTGAAATTTTTTATTGGTCAGATAAGAGTCAAGCCTTATTTATTGATGGTCGATATTATATTTTCCTTAATAAAAACCAATCGCCACAGCAACAATGGCAAAATTTTTGACATGAGCTTTCACATGCCCTATTTCATTCAGGCGATCAATTTCATATGTATCCCCTATTTCGTGAGTACCAGGAATTCAAGGCAAATAATTTTATGTACTACCTATCTAACTAAGTGTATTTAATTGGGACACTTTCTGATGTACATGTAGATTTTTCTAAAAAAAGTGCCCCAGTTTTGGACAGCTACCATTTTATATAGAAGGAAAAATTAATATTTTTTTTATGTCACCTTCTGTGCATTTATTCATTCCCTTTTTCACGACTTACAATAATTTCTATTTAGATAAAATTAAATCTTCCTCACCGTTTTAATTTCGGTAACTTTTACCAAAAAAGTTACTACACAATATCTTTCACTTGTTCATACTCAGTTCATTTTGTCGTCACTGTGAGTTCATCTTCGTCGGTTAGGCTTTCCTTAGGGCACTTAAAGGTAGCCCAAAACGATAGGAGACGAAATGCGTGAAAATACGAGAGGTGAAAAAATGGAATTGGACACAACAACAGAAAAAAAACCAGCTAATAAGATGAAAAAATTACTTATCATTTTACTTAAAATTTTAACAGCAATAGTTATAATAATTGTCGTTTTTATAGCCATTGTTTTTGTGATTGATAAGATCAGTAGCAAATTAGAAGCAGCAAAAATAAAACCTTATGGTCAGTCTGTAACAGTAGATGGGAAAAATATGAATGTTTTGATTGAAGGACAAGGCGCAGAAACAGTCGTGCTACTGCCAGGTTTGGGAACAGGAACACCAGCACTTGATTTTAAGCCGCTAGTAGAAGAGTTATCGCCATTTTACAAAGTTGTAGTGATTGAGCCTTTCGGTTATGGATTAAGTGATATAACCGAAAAAGAACGGAGCACAGAAAATATTGTAAGTGAAATCCACGAAGCCTTACAGATTCTTAAAATTGACCGCTATATTCTAATGGGTCACTCCATTTCGGGCATTTACGCACTAGATTATGTGAATAAATATGAAAACGAAGTGAGTGCATTTGCCGGGATCGATAGCAGTGTTCCAAGGCAATATGGTGATAAGGTTGTTGAATCTCCGATACCTAATTCTGTAATTACACTACTCAAAGAATCAGGTCTAGGCAGATTGATAATGAAACTAAGTGCTGACCCATATGCTGCACTACCAGTTGATGATGAAACAAAAGAACAAATGAGAATTCTTTCTTACAAAAACTTTAGAAATCCAACTATTGTGAATGAAATAGAAAATAGATCTCCTAATTTTAAAGCAGCTGAAAATTTAACATTCCCAAAAAACCTGCCTGTTATTTTCTTTTTACAACCGAATAGTGCAGCGATTGAAGGATGGTCAACACTACATGAAGAGCAAGTAAAAGATTCTATACATGGAAAAGTGATGACATTTGAAGGAACACATTATTTACACCATACTCAATCAAAAGAAATCGCTGAAAACCTCAGGGTATTTATTGAAGAAGTAAAGCAAGACAGTAGATAATTTTTCCATGCTACGGCACCATGTACAAGCTTTCTTGCATGTGTGCTGTAGCATTTCTTTCATATATGCCTATTTATTATTCACACACTCTTAATTGGATTATTTTTCCTCCAATAATTATATTAATGACAATTTCATTTGCTTAGTAGTTCATCGTAAATGACCAAGTTTCAATGGTTTCCGTTACTTCACCCGCCTGTACAAAATCTTTCATGGAGCACATGGCCCCAAATCAAGCAATCATCTGTTTTACAATGTTATCCTTAATTCGTTTAATACTCGTTGCTGATAAAGCCATATGTTGGCCTATCCAACGTTGCGAATCGCCGTCTAACATCCAATTCAGTACTTGAACCTCTCTGTCGCCAGTAACTCGTTCAATAAGCATTTGTACCTCTAATAGCTTCTTCTCATACTCTGCAACATGCTTTATATTTTTCGAACGTCTAATAGCCTCTTGCATAATCGGATCGCCTACGCCACCTGCTGCCTTTGGTAGTGTAGCCTCAATACCATACTATGCCGTTTTTGCCCCTATAACCATTTCTGATCACATTTCTTTGATGGCGTTAACCATGTATTCTGTAATCATTGAATCTAATGCATCTGGTGTAATCGTTATTGTTCTTTTTTTAACATAGGTTTGCCCTCCTAAGTTGTGTTATAATGCTAATGACTAAGCCATTATTCAAAGGGCATATACCAATTCGAGCTGTAGCGTATGCAAACGCTGCGGCTTTTTCATGTTATAATTTACACGAAATACATAATAAGGTAAATAAATGGACATGTTTACAGGATTATCACTTGGTAGATATCTGCTATATTTCATTCCACCGATGTTATTGCTACCTGTTGTAATGATAGGATGTGCAGTAATTTATAAAATTCTATTGGGAAATATTTTGCCTAAGAAGTTTTATAATTTTTTACTTGGTCCAATTGCCCTGCTAGGATTCTTTATTTAGGCTATCCCAATCAATATGGGATTTTATGAGTTTTTTAGAGGTATATTTTAACCGCTCTTTTTCTATTCCAAAGGCAATTAACTATAAAACCCATATTATTTAAGCATATAAATAGTAGTGTTAAGCTAAACAAGTTTAACAAGAACCTCCTGAATTGTTACTTAGGGTCACTCACACTCAGTGACCCTTTTTTAGTTTCTTTACTCATATTGTTCATTAGTTTACTGTAGCGTGTGATGCTACAGCTTTTTTTATTTTTAAATTTATTTCACGGCAATTCACTATAAATATACAGCTATCTTGACATATTAATAGTAATGTGAAGCTAATTTAGCCTTACACATCCGAATCTTTTTACTAATGGTCACTTATATCCCAAGTGACCTTTTTTAGTTTCTTTACTCAAAAGTGCCCTATAGAATTGACTTCGGTCCAGATACAACATGGCTAATTATAAGTATTGAAGTAATAATTTTTACTATATCTTCACTCCACCTTACTAATTGTCCAATCATCTGTATTCGATATGAATAAAATATTAATTAGAAAAGGAGGTGAATATAAAATGGCATCATTTGAAATTGGAGCGAGAAGTCTTTTCAACTTTAGAAATGAACGCTTTTTCCTATTAGTTGAAGATGAAATTACAATTCCAGATCAAGGTGTGGAGATTGATCCAGTTAATATCTATGAGATTGACCAACAAACTTTCAATTTTATCAGAGATGAAGGAGATACACCTGTAGTTGTACCACGTTTTAATCTTCCTCCTGTACCACCTGGATTTACATTAGAACGAAAATGTATTTTTACAGTCGATAATTCATACTTTGTCATCTATGATTTAGAAAATGGTACTGATAACAATGTTATTTTAAGAATCAGCGCAGCTTTATTTAACTCATTAAGAAATTCTGGCGTTCGTGAATGTGTTCCACAAGACTTCATTAATTAATAAAAAATCCAACATTCAGTAACATTTTTCTTTGATTTTGCTCACTCAAAAAAACCTTAAGCCATCTCTTCTTTTTAGAGATGGCTCAATACTTTAAATCTATACATGCTCTATGACTAGAACTATCACGTGTAATGCATACTAAAATCTTCTTTATATCCTCAGGCGAACACACCTCAAACGATCATTTTCAATGTTAGGATATGACTTTTAACTGTTGGTATAGAGTGAATACATACAGTGATACAGAATGTTAAGGAATTGATTGATTATTTTTTTCTTTAAGACTGATATATAATGATCCATTTGTTTGAACTTGTGCAAAATACACATCTTTTATGTTCTGGACATTTTGCTTTTTCAACTTCTTATTAAGCCAGTCTTTTGTTAATTCAAGTTCCACTAAATTTTCGACAATAAGTTGACCATCTGAGATGACCTCTGTTGGCAAATATATTGGAGGTGTAACGTCTGCTTTAACATCTTGCTTTGTAGCTGATTGAACTGGTGTTTTGTGTAAAACACTAAGCTTGCCATCTGTTTCAAGTATTGCAAATTGTATGTCTTGTACAGAAAAAACAGCTTGCTCCCTTAACATCATTGTTAGTTCGTCCATATGCAAACGGTTTTTCTTTAAAGCAGATTCTAAAATTAGACCATTTTGAATGACAATAGTCGGTTTATCATCAAAGAGTACACGTGCTTTTTTAGATTTTAATGTAATGATGGTTATTATAAATGTTAAAAAACACCACCATATTAACGATATTAGTCCATCTAAAAAGGGTGTTTCGGCGACTGCAGCGATTTGAGATGCAATAGAACCAATGGAAATCCCTGTTATATAATGAAAAAAAGTTAGTTGACCAAGTTGTTTCTTCCCAAGGATTCTGGCCAATATCAGTAGTGCTAAAAAGGATAATATGGTTCTAAGTGTCATTTCCCAAAAATTTAATGAAAAAAATGGTCCATACTTTATTCAACTCCTTAAATCTCTGTTGACTATTAGAATGGACATGAAACATCTTCTTATGCTAAATTTTTGAGAATTTGCATTTTGTACGACGATCAAATAAATTTTAAATGACAAAAGCCATCGAGAATGAACTTCTCAACGGCTTTCGTCAACAATATGAAAGAACATTTATGCAGGTGTACTTTCATTATTTCTTCTCGTTTAAAACATCTGGATAAACCATGGTATTAATCACTTCTCCACTTGATTCGTCATTAAAAATTACTGTCACTTTGTAATTCTCCACGTCTGCACCATTAAATAATTGATAGTACATACCCGTTAAAGCAAGCCCGACTGATGCCATTGTATCAAGACTACTTTCAAACTCTTTTTTGTTTACAGATACAGTGAATTCTGAAAAGGATTTGTTATATGTAATATCTTTGACTGATTTGAAATCATCACTAGCTTTAATCTCGTCTACATTTGCTAAAATACCTTCTTTTAAGCCTTTCATCATTTCTTCGTGCTCTGGTTTAGCCATTTTATAAGTTAAAGAACCATCATCATTTTTAATGATTTCTTTAATCCCACTATTTTTTGCCTTAGAAATAACAGAATCAATGTCCTGTCCTTCGAAAAATAAAGCGGGAATGGTTACTTCCACGTCCCCAGCTTTTTTTTGATCCTCACTACATGCAGCCATTAAAGCACCTAGTAATAAAAGTAATGGTAACACCCATTTTCTAGCCATTAAATCTCCTCCTCATACACAAATATACAGAATATGAAGGGATTTCACTATAACTATTACAAAAAAACATTTATTAATATAAAAAACACTTTTCATCGATCACTAGTATCTGTGTACAAATCAGTTAGATTCCTTCGACGTTTCATTCAAAATGACCATTCGTTAATAAATAGTAAAATCATATATTCAACGTATCTTTCTTTAGTAGTCATACTGAAACCGACTCTTAAGAATATTTCTATTAATCATTTTTATTTAACTCATTGAGAAATTCTGGTGTTCGTGAATGTATTCCTCAGAATTTCATTAATTAAGAATGCTATAAAAAACAAGTAATCAATTTGATATGCAGGATCTTTTCTTATTCTACAATCAGGCCATTTTCTTGAGTAACACATTTAAAGGAATCGTTATGGAGGAAAGAAACTGTTAAGATTTTCAATTAAACTAAAGAAGCAGGTTTTAGTTCAACAAGAAGTTAAAGTATTATTGAGTTATATAAGCTACCAAAGGAAGTGTACAACTGTTCTATTACTCAAAAAAGAAGAAAATACGAGGTTGGAAAAGACAGAAGAGAAAAATTGAAAGATGGAAGCAAAACGCAATAAATTTAGATATTCACTATTTAAGGAATTACCATAGAGAATACGAAAAATTATGGATTCATCCCTTTTATGCATGGGTACGAAAAAACCCTCCCAATTGGTATAATCAACTTTTACTTGATGCAATGATTGAAGTTTACTTGGAGTGGCATCAAAAAATGATGGATGAAAATGAAGCATTTTATTTAAAAATCTGGCTTTATGACCCTAATTTTATCAATTCACAGATAGTCGTTGCATATAGAGATTGTTTTGATTGCTATAATAAAGCCTTCAAAATAAGGGAAGAAAACAAGGAATTCCCTTTCAATAAATTTCATTCCTTGAGGGATAAGTTAGAAGAATTCCAATGGGATTTGCACATTGAGACTGATTATTACGATGAAAACGAATTGAATGAATGGTTAGAAGAAGGAGGTTTAACTGAAAAAGAAATGTCAAAAATTAAGGGAAAAGCCTATGAAACCATAAAATTTGAAAATGAATTTGGGGGTTTCCTGCAATATAGTCTCGACAAAGGAGATATTTGGATAGGGACATTAAAGAAGAAAGATAATACAGTAATTGTTTAACGAACAGGTGCTTTACTTTAACATGCAAAAGACAAATCACCGACTTGATTTCAACAATCGGGCGCAATTATTTAATAAAAAGATATTTACTCATTCTTTTTCCCTTTTCTTTCTACAAAAAAAGAGCAAAACCATAATGGTCTGCTCAGCATTTAAAAATGAGCGCTCGAAATCTGGCATTTCTTTATTCATTTATCGTACGCAAACATTTTATTTTGTATTTCTATATGGAATTGCTGTACATCAAGCTGATGAAGCTTGATGATATCTTCGGCTACTTGTCGAGCTTTCTTTTGTATCACATCATCTTTCTCTTCTGTTAAATTGATGATGATGTGGACAATTTCTGATGAAATCGTGTAATCGATGCTAAAGGAACCAACTTGTTGTGCAGTCATCGCTTCAAATAAATGAGCCATAACATCATTATAGCTAAGTCTGGTCGAGTTCATGGTCACAGGATCATAAAGATTTTTAATTGTCATTTGAAACGATATTGGATTTAAATCATTTTTTTGAATACATTCAAGCATCATTTCCTCTATTTTTTGTTTGGACAACTGATCTATCTTTTCAGGTGTTGACACAAGGAGCTCTATTTTTCTATTCGGCAGTACACCATAATCTACATAAAAGATATAAGATTCTTTTTGCAGGGCCATAGCAATATCACTCATTAGAAATTGGTAGTGCTGCATATAATCTATTAGTTCATCGTTAGTAGGTTGCGATAGAGAAACATTTGATTTCTCCGCATATTGAATAGGTATATTTGCAAAAAAGAAAAAGCCACCACAAACGATGATGGCAAGAAGAAACCATAAGGTAAATAGTTTTTTGATAAACATTTATAGCCCCCTTATTCGGGACTATATGCAAGTTCAGTACCGTAAATTACTGTAGAATTTTATAAAATAACACACGGTCTTGATTTTCGCCGCCATAACCACTATGGATTGACATATTATCCATCACCTTGTCACCTTTCTCCATTCTGAACCCCATATTTGTGTGAAAGGCAATGGACACTTCGTTTATAGGTGATGTCACACACTTAACGATATTACGATGATACTGTTTCACCACATGGAAAAATACATCATACAACCTTTTTGCAATATTCTGTTTTCTGTAATCAGGGTGAACCCCTACAAAATGAATGAACGCTTCATTTGTGTTGGATTGCGATAAAAAGCCGACAAGAAAACCAATAATCTCGCCATCCTTTTCCATAATGAGGCTTGTGTTCGTAAAGTGATCGAAAAATAATTTAGGCAGTTTATCTGACATATTCCTTCCGCCCCACCACTCATTAATCACTGGCGATAACGTATAATAATCTGCACTCTGTAAACTACGAATATTCATGGTATCCTTCCTCCCTTTCAACTTCACCTTTAAATTGGTCAGCATTATAGAGAACACGCTACCAATGCATATGAGTTTAATTTGTCATTCGGATATCTCAGATGAATAACAACACTATACCCTCGATCTAAGATGTTTAATCATACTGTTATTTTACCCTACCAATTATTTCAATTTCAATATTTGCCTCAAATCTTTGCCATAACCAATGATTTTAATGTATGACTTAAAGTCTGAATGCGATTTGTCGTATCCGACATCTTCACTAAGAGCTGATTTTCGTCCTCCACAGAAAGCAATATATCACCTGTTGATGAGGCATTTTGCTCTGTCATTTTATTCAGCCTTTCAATTTGCATTTGAATTGCCTCAAACTGTGAGATGGCACTGCTTAATTCGTGCATGCCTCCCGTCAAATCTGTATTCGTTTGCGTAAATGAATCCTTTAAAATATTAAAGAAATGACTGACATCCTGTAAAAGCTGTTCCCCGTGCTGCAATGCTTTTTCACCATCATCAGAACGTTGATGAGCCTCCGTCGATTTCTCAAATAAGGTTTTCGTCACATTCGTAATACTGACTGTAATGGCTGCACTTTCCTCTGCTAGCTTTCGCACTTCTTCCGCTACAATAGCAAACCCCTTCCCATGCTCCCCAGCCCTAGCTGCTTCAATCGCTGCATTTAGTGCCAATAAATTTGTCTGCTGTGCAATATGTGTGATACCCTGCAACAAGCTATCCACTGTTTGTAAACTATTTTGAAGCTCGTTGACAGTTTCTGCGGTTGAACTCATCGCATGACTCATCACGCCCATTTGAGCCATTGCGTCTTGCATTTTAGCCCATCCTGCTAAAACCTCTTGTTGAAGTTCAGTAGATTTCACCACTGTGTCCTTTGAAATCGTCAAAGTTTCATTTACAAAATGAACAGAATCACTCATAGTGCCATGAATCATATGCAAGCTAGAAGCCTCTTGCTGAATACTTGCAGAAATATCCTCAGTCGCTACCAATATTTGTTTACTAGAGCTTGAAATACTTTGCATTGTTTGTTGGAATTGTGTCACATGCTCGTCCAATGCCTGGCTACTTTTCTCTATTTCCCGAAATGTATTTTGTAATTGATTGAAGGAAGCTTGGACTTCATTTTGCTGAATTTCTGCATGTTTAATTAGCTCATTGCCCCATTTAGCTAATAAATAAAAAGCAATAATGACGCCGTTCATAATCGCTAGAAGTGTGACGAAAACAATGATGTCGTCAAACGGACCTAACAAAGATGATGAGTTGACCAAATATAAAATGATAAAACTAATATTAGTCAGTATTCCAAAAAACACGATTAATTCCTTCTTAAAATAAAGGGCAATAATAGCAATTGTGCACAGCAAAATATAATGTTTATTCAATGAAAAACTATCTAGTAAAAATAATGTAAACACTACGCTTGATGGAATAAGACCAAAGATAAATCCCTTCACATAAGTTTTAATCGGCAAGAAATAATTACACACCGCTAAAGCGATGACAGCTAGTCCGACAAATAAAAATAGTATTCCTTTTGATAGGATCATAGGTCCACAAATTAGAATGGCTAAAATCGATATTATTGCCAAATTAACTCGGTGCACCTTCCTTGTATCATAACGAATTTTGTTCTTCATAACGCTCCCCCTAAAAATGAATGGACATTCAGTTTAATTTTCTATTATTATATAGTATAACTACTACTTTTTGTAGCTAAAATTTTACTTTTAGAGCATATGTTTCACATTTTCGAAATTAAAGGGGGAAATTCATTTGAGTAGAGTCCAACAAATCGCCGCAAATTTTTATTGTATTGATACACATGATTTAAATAGGGAACAGCGAACAAGCTCCTATCTATTAATTGATGAAAAAATAACCTTAATCGAAACGTCTGCTAGTCCATCCGTTCCATACATTATGGAAGGATTGAAGGAATTAAATATTGCTTTAGAGGATATTCATTATGTCATTGTGACACATATTCATTTGGACCATGCTGGTGGTGCAGGATTATTTTTACAAAACTGTCCTCATGCAAAATTAGTCGTTCACCCAAGAGGATCGGCACATATGATTGATCCGAGCAGGCTTATTTCCAGCGCGAAAGGCGTTTATGGGACCGAATTTGACCGTCTTTTTGATCCGATTGTGCCCATTGATGCAGCACGAATTATTGAAGTAAGCCATGAACAACAACTCCATTTAGGACAACATCATTTAACGTTTTATCATACAGAAGGTCATGCCAAGCATCATGTTTCTATGCTTTATTCCGCTACTAACGGCCTTTTTGTGGGGGATACAACGGGTGTACGTTACCCAGAAATGGACGGTGAAGCAATAGATTTAATCATACCTTCCACTTCCCCAAACCAGTACAATCCTGAAACGATGGAGAACTCCATTCAATTGTACGAAAAGCTACAGGCGAGTGAATTATATTTTGGTCATTATGGGGCTTATAAAAATCCACCAGAGGCATACCGTCAAGTACGCTATTGGACACCTCTTTTCTTAGAAGAAGGCCGTAAAGCACAAGCAGCATCCAGCCAGTTCCAGGAACAAGTTCACTATTTGGATGCTCGCTTAAAAGAGCTTTTATTTAGCTATTTACAAGCAAATGATATACCGCCAAATCACCCTGTCTATCAAACCATCCCTTTCGATACCATTGTGTCATCGATGGGAATATTGGATTATTTAGAAAAAGTGAAAGCACAGGTACCACTTTAATCGTAAAAGGAGATGTCTCAGGCATCTCCTTTTTTATATGGATGAAAAGTCGCTTTCAATATAGAGAATTTATTCTTTTAAACGCTCTAAAACCACTTGAAAATCCTGTTGTTCTCCTACTTCTCGAAAGTATTTAAAGGGATTACTGATTTGCTTCATCCGCTCCATAACAGCAGGAATCGAAAAGTAATAAGGTTTTAAGTCGTCATTAACCTCTTCCCAATGGAGTGGCGTTGCGACTAAGCCTAATTCATTTCCACGAGTGGAGTATGGGGCAATAATTGTCTTGCCTTCAGCATGCTGCACATAGTCTAAATATAATTTATTATGACGATTCTTTTTCAAGCGCTCAATCGTATATAGATGTGGCTTTTGCTGGCATAAAAAACGACAAACAAATTCAGTAAAGACACGAACTTCCTCATAGGTAAATTTGTTTGCAGGTAACGGGATATAGAGTTGTAAGCCTTTCCCGCCCGAAGTTTTGACAAATGATTGTAGCTGAAAGTAATCAATAATTTCTTTTAAATCTAGAGCACCTGTAATCGCCAAAGAAAAATGGTCCGTTGAAGGGGGATCTAAATCAAAGACAATCTCTGTCGGATACATGGTTTGTCGCGTTTGAAATGGAATGTGCAATTCTAATGCCAATTGATTGCCGAGCCATAACAATGTTTCAAGATTATTACAGACAATATAATCAATCTCATCCATCATCGCAGTGGCAACAAAGTTAGGTAGTTTATCTGGTCTACTCTTTTGATAAAAGCTTTCCCCTGGTACACCATGTGGATAGCGTATTACTGTTAATGGTCGATCTTGAAGAAATGGCAACAAGTATGGCGAAACACTTTGTAGATACGATAAATAACGATCCTTTGTCACACCTATTTCTGGCCATACAGGTTTGTCGGGATGTGTAATGGGAACTGTTTCAGGAATAGGAAACAGTTGACGCTGCATATGCTGCCATTGACAACTATATGGTGATAATTCCAATCGAAAGGCATGAAATTTTGGCTCGCGGAGCTTACTACCATCAAAATCTATGCAGGCAATATCCACACAAATAGAGGGCGCTAGCGTCCATAATTCTTTCTTACGTTGCCCTTGAGCCTGGAAAAAAGCAACGAGTGTTTGATGCTCTTCCTCCTTCATGCCATGTTTAAATGTAACGACCTCTCGTAAATGTCCTTCATCATAAATCGAGCCTTGAAAATAACCATTACTATGATCATATTGCGTCACAATGACCGACACATAACGCCAGTTTTTAATTTTCAACCAATGGCTTGAACGTGTGTTATCTAGCCATTTACTTGTTCTCTTCTTTGCAACCATTCCTTCCCCATTGTAGACCTTGATCGCCTGCCATAAAATCTTACTTTCCTCACTAGCCTGCACAATTTGTATGGCACTTCTGTCTTCATAATCTACATTTGGAAGCTTTACCTTTGCCGCTAGCCTCGCCAATTGCTCTTTACGAGTTTTTAAATAACGATTGCTGAATGATTCCCCTTTCAACGTTAACACATCAAACACTAGAAGCCGCATCGGAAAAGCTTGTGCATGTTTGGCAATGACATCTTGATTTTGCATTCTCCCTCTTTGTTGAACAACTAAAAATTCACTTTTATATGAATTGTTTAAATACACTAGCTCCCCATCAAAGGTGAGTGGTAAAAATGCTTTTACAGAGGCATATATTTGGTGACAATACTCTATAATTTCAGGAAAAGAATGATTTAAATTGCGTCCATTTCTACTAATAAGCATCGGTTGTTCATCCCATAGTAAGAGGCATCGAAAGCCATCATATTTCGTTTCATAAAGCCACTCATCCCCTAATGGAATGTCATTTGTTTCTGTTAAAAGCATTGGTTTCATGACACAATACCTACCTTGCTTTTTATCTACAGTGTTTGACGATTTCGATTTACGATACATAAAAAACTGCAAAATATATCATAGTAAGAAAAACGAGGTGACAATTATATGCATACAGTATGGAAAGGAAGCATTTCCTTTGGACTTGTCAATATCCCAGTAAAGCTTCATGCCGCTACGGAAAACAAAGATATTAAACTGCGACAGCTCCATAAGGAATGCCATACACCAATTAGCTATAAAAAGGTTTGCGAAGGCTGCAATCAAGAAGTAAAAGATGAGGATATTGTAAAAGCATATGAATATACAAAAAATAAATTTGTCGTACTGGATCAAGATGATTTAGAGAACCTACGAAAAGAAAATGAAGAGAAAGCCGTAGAAATTATCGATTTTGTACAATTAACGGAAATCGATCCGATATATTTTGAACGCACCTATTTCCTATCCCCTGATTCTACTGGTGCTAAAGCCTATTCGTTATTGCGCAAAACGTTAGAGCAATCAGGTAAAATTGGCATTGCTAAAATCATTATTCGTTCAAAAGAACAGCTTGCGGTCGTGCGAGTGTATCAAAATGCCCTCGTGATGGAGACCATTCATTATCCTGATGAAGTAAGAAGTGTTGGTGATGTCCCGAATATTCCAAGCGAGCAAGACGTTGTACCAAAGGAATTAGAGACAGCTCTAATGCTTGTCGACCAATTAACAACCACATTTAACCCAGAGAAATATACTGATGACTACCGGAATGCATTGCTGGAATTAATCGAAGAGAAGAGAGCAACCAATATGGTAGCCACGAGCGATCAGCAACGACCAGTTCCTGACAATGTCACAGATTTAATGACAGCGCTACAGGCATCCTTAGATAAAACGAAAAAGCCTACGACAAGAAAGCGTACAACACGCACAAAGAAAAATGCCTAAACAAGAAGCGTATCCATTCAGCGGGATACGCTTTTTATTGGTTGGAACTGACGAAAATAATTTTCTACATCCTTTTTATGCCGAACGACTACTAGTTTACCTACTATGTCTTCCTGATTGCTAAAAAATTTAGGCTTCCCCACCTTCTCAAAACGTTTATTCCATCGAAACATTTTAAAAAAAATCGAAAAGGTTGGCTCATAATGAGCTTTTTCAATCCCTATTTTTTGTTTAAAAAATCTCTTAATAATTCGAGCAGTACGAATTTTATAAGGCGTATCCAAAAAGATGATACAATCCGCTTGCTGGAAGCTTTGTGTCACCCATTCCTCTTGATGAATTCCTTCAATAATCCACCCATCCGTTTGGATAATACTTTGTAGATATTCCTGCCTTTCTTGCTCCGTCCTTCTCATATCCCCCGATGGTTTGCGAATCCAAACGACATTGTCTAATTCATGAAAAGGAAGCTGAAGAGTTTTGGATAATGATCGTGCTAATGTTGTTTTCCCACTACCAACAGAGCCAATAATATGTATTTTTTGCGGAAATTCCATTGCCATTGTAGCATCACCTCTCGTGTATCTTTGTAGAAATTTTACCTTTATTATACAATGATTTAAATAATAGAAAATAGGAGGACAAGATGAAGCCACACAATTTCGAAAATAATTTACAGACTTATAATAATCCATCCGATTATGACGCTCTCTATGCCAACTATCAAGACGACCATCACTATATTCAACGCTATCTTGGTACGAAAAAAGACCCCATTATTGAATTAGCCTGTGGCACTGGCCGGATTGCTATTCCATTAGCTACTCATGGAATTCCTGTCTTTGGGATTGACCTTCATGAAGGAATGATTCAGCATGCTATCGAAAAAGCACAAAAACAAAATGTAGAAGTACAATTTATCGTACAAGATTGTACACAGCTACAACTGCCTATCACCACAAAATTTATGTATATGACAGGCAATTCATTTCAACATTTTTTAACGAATGACAGTCAAAACGCCTTATTGCAATCTGTTAAAAAGCATTTACAGCCAGGTGGCGAGTTTCTCTTCGATACAAGAAATGCTATTTTAAATGAGCTTTCAGTCATTGATGAATATGAGGAACAAACGGTCACTAGCAATGGTAAACAACGAATCACCTTCCATCGTGAGGAATATAACCCTGTCACGCAAATTTTAACGTGCCATGCCGTCCATCAACAAGGTGGAAAAACCTACGAGGATTCCATTTTACTGCGCTATACATACCCACTGGAAATGATGAGACTATTACAGCAAAATGGCTTTGAATTGATACACCTATATGGTACATGGCAGAAACATGAATATCATGCACAAAGTCCCTCTATGATTATTCATGTACGTTCACTATAGATAAGAACATACATTCCTTCCTCATGTTATCATACAAGAAAAACTAGGAGTCTATATTATATGCTGACAATTTATGACCGTATGGTGCAGAAACAAATTACAGGGCTTAGTCTTGCTTTTATTAAACATGGAGAGATTCAAAGAACTGAGTGCCTTGGAGTGTTAGAAATTGGGTCAATGGATTATGTAAATGAGGAAACCATTTTTAATGCCTGTTCGATTAGTAAATTATTGACAAGCATTTTAGTGCTAAAGCTAGCAGAGCAAGGAAAAATCGACTTAGATGAGGATATTAATCGTAATCTTCTCTCTTGGAAGTTGCCAGAGAGTGAGTATACGCGGGCAAAAAAAGTGACAGTACGAAGCTTATTAAGTCATCAATCTGGTATTGTTGATCCAGCAGATAGCTTTTCTCCCCTACATTCTTTGGCTCAATGGCCATCAATGAAGGATTTATTACAAGGTGCAACGCCTTATTGTCAGAGTCCAATCGTAAGCACACTTGAACCCAATCAAAAATTTCATTATTCTGATGCAGGCTATTGCATCATTCAATTGCTAATTGAGGAAGTCACAAACACGCCCTTTTCTTCTCTCATGGACGACCTAATTTTTCAACCATTAGCTATGCATCACAGCTTTTTTTCATCTTCACTCCCAATAGCTCATACAGCAAGTGGGCATCATAAGGATGGTACTAGAACGATACCAAGCCACCCGTTGTATCCTTATGATGCAGCATGTGGCATTTGGACGACACCCTCGGATTTGGCTAAGTTGTTAATCGATATGATGCAAACATTTAAAGGAAAAGGAAAACTAGGTCTGACAGCTCCTACCATGCATGAACTCATGCATGCACAAGGTTGTAATGAATCTGTAGGGCTTGGCGTATTTCTTGATGGCCAAGGTGAACAAGTTGAAATTTCCACTTTAGGCTGGGGTGTTGGCTATCAGTGCATGCTAGTTGCTTACCCCTATTTAGAAAAAGGCTTTGTTGTGATGTCTAACACGGATTCAGGTGTCCATCAAATGCAAGGAATTATGGGTGATATTTACCGCTCCTTTGTCTTGTCGGTTTAACGAAAGGTGAATGACTATATAAGATGTCTTACATTTATATAAATGATCCCATGAAAAAAAGGATAGATTTTCATCATCTATCCTTTCCTTTTAATCCATAGTATCTTACGCTTCTTTCTTCACCTTGTAATGCATTTGAACCATTTGACCGTATCGCTTTATCTCAAGCAGTTTTAAATCTTCAAAAGGTCGGGGCTGTTTAAATAATGGAATACCTGCCCCTAATAAATGTGGGGTAATGGTGATGATCCATTCATCAACCAACTGCTCCTGTAAAAAAGCATCCAATATATCAGCACCACCGACCATCCAAATTTTTGTGCCTGGTTGTTGTTTTAAATTCTTAGTAAATGCCACCAAATCCCCTTGAACAAACTCCACATGCTCAACTTTTCCCGTTTGAGATTTGCTGAACACATAACATTTCTTATCAGGGTATGGGAATGTATCATTATGTTCCATGATATAATCATATGTTCGTTTTCCCATTATAACGGTATCAATTGTTTGATACATATCCGTATAGCCATTATCCCCTTCTCCCTCTGTTTCTTCCAGCCACTGTAAGTCATCATTTTCTTTCGCTATAAACCCATCTAAACTTATTCCGATAAATACCACTATTTCTCGTGACATTATGTCAGCTCCTCTTCTTTTGAAAATCTTTTGTACAACGTCTATACTAAACATAAAACATGACAACTATTGACATGTTTAATTAAAAAAGGTGAAAAAATATGTCCAAGGCTAAACGATTAATTGATATTTTGTTATTTGTCAGCGCTAAAAAGCAATTTACAGCCCAGGAAATTGCCGATGCCTTCAACATTTCGGTACGAACTGTACATCGCTATCTGTTAGATTTAAGTGATATGGGGCTACCAATTTATGCGGAGCAAGGAAGAAATGGTGGATATACAGTGCTTTCAAGTACAATCCTTCCCCCTATTTTATTTACAGAGGAAGAAGCGGTCGCTATTTTCTTTGCGTTCCAATCGTTGCACTATTATCGTGATTTACCTTTTAATACGGAAATGAAGTCCGTGTCACAAAAACTATACGAATCCTTGCAGAAGGAGGCTCAAAAAAAGGTAGGTAGTTTGCAATCCTATATAGCCTTTTGGAACCCTAAACGCGCTATATCTACACCACTATTATCAGATGTATTAGAAGCGATTATTAACCATTCACAATTAGACATTCAATATGAATCAAAATCAGGCATCACAACTAAGCATGTCCATCCCATTGGGGTGTATGCGCATGACGGCTTATGGTATATGCCTGCCATTCATTTACAAACAGAAAAAACCCTTCTATTTCGAGTCGATCGCATTCATTCAATGCATGTAAGCGATAAAGGCTATGAGACAACTGTTCATTTACAACAATGGCTAGAGAGTCCCCATGAACCTCAGCAGCCTATACGCTTACATGTTGAATTAACTAGAGAAGGTGTAAGACAGTGCAGAAGTGAGCCAAACTTTGAGAAGGTATTGGTTACTAATAGCAATGGAACTGGCTATATCGATATGATGATTGATCAAGGAGAGATTCACTTTATTAGCTCCTTTTTTTATCGCCTAGGTCCGGATGCGATTGTCCAAGAGCCGCTTGAATTAATTCAGCTTTTGCGGAAACATGCGCAAACCATATTAGCGACATACCCTCTGGACAGCTAATTCCTATATGACGATTTTGTAAGATTCACGTAACCTTCATCGTTACTAATTTTTAGGAAATGTCTTTATACTTGGTTGTAAGGAGGAGATAACGTTGCAACCAACCGACAACAACAAACGTATTGATACATTAGATTACTTAAGAGGATTTGCCTTACTTGGTATTATTTTAGTAAATATCCCTGCATTGATGTGGATTGCACCACCCCAATTAGCTAGTGATATTGCCTATAGTCAATTTCTTACACTTTTTATAGAAGGTAAATTTTTCATTATATTTTCATTTTTATTCGGGATCGGATTTTATCTTTTTCTTTCCCGTGCAATGGCTAGAAACGATAGAGCCTATGTTTTATTTAGTCGCAGACTTCTGATCTTATTACTAATGGGTATTATTCATTTCTTTTTTCAACCAGGAGAAGCTTTAACTGTCTATGCCATCTTTGGCTTTTTAGCTTTACCTTTTTATAAAGTGCGGAAAGAAATTAATTTGTTAATTGGGCTCATCCTATTAGCCCTTACAGCTTATTTTGGAATGAAAATCGTCATGCCCTTCCCACTAATTTTACTAGGTTTAGCTGCTGGCCAATATCGCCTATTTGAAAATATCCCACTACATCGAAAGAAAATTCTGCTAGCGACAATTGTCATGTTCCTTGTTAGCATAGGTAGCTGGTTGTATCAATGGCAGTATGTCCCTACAGCCAATGTGAATATCGATCAATTATCCAAAATTCAGCTAGAAGAGCATATTACGAATATGGAGCAATTTGCGTTAATTGGATTACAGTTTAGTCCGTTTGTTTCAGCGTTTTACATGGGAGCCATTATCCTATGTCTACAAAGTGCACTATTCCAACAACTATTATCACCATTAAAGGCTTATGGACGCATGGCTTTAACGAATTATTTAGCGCAGACAGCACTCATTTTAATCATTGGTCATACATTCCAACTAATCGGGCAACTTCGATTCATCGAGTCACTATGGATTTGTCTAGGTATTTATGTTTTCCAATTGATTTGTAGTAAGCTCTGGCTACACTATTTCCGCTTCGGACCAATGGAGTGGCTGTGGCGAATGGGGACCTATTGGACAGTCCCTCCCCTAAGAAAAAGAAAAGATTCTTAGCCAAGGATATATACCTATCAACCTAAAGTGAAACGTCATATATTGGTAATGTACCCTACTCGCTTTCCATCTTTGCTCATATCTTCAGCAAGATACACATCCCCATTTTATTTGGTCACTTATTTTTCAATAAGTGACCTTTTTTGGCTGCTATTCACCTTTGTTGCTCTGCACCTGTCTCTTACAGCATGCATACTATGTAAGTAATACCCTTTTTTGCAGGGAGGATTTTATGAAAACTAACAAAGGCTATCGGAGTAGTGAAGGAACTGAATCAGTGAGTCAAGCAGCTAAGCTGGCTGTTATTGCGGGAGCCATCACAACACTAGGTGATGCACTAGCGACCATTGCAGCAGGTCTTGCTTTGGAAGATGAGTTAAAGGAAAACGAAAGTAAAAATAATGATATTGATAAACTGCAAAAACAAATTGACGATTTAAATTATGAAATGAAGCAATTAAAAAAAATGTTCCGATAGTGGTGGCAATGGACGAAAAAAGACGACAATATTCAACTGATATTGTCGTCTTTAAATTGTACAATGATAAAGTTAAGCAAGTGAATGTCACTACTGGTGGACACTTTCCGCAAACGGGACCGCCCTTCGTTCCAATCATCCTCGTAAAAATAAACGTTTAAGGTGATCAACGATATTAACGAAGCATCAAATTATTTAGCCGCCCAAATTTCAAGCTCTATTTTAATTTCTGGTAAACCTAGTGCCGATACGTAGGCTATGGTCATGGATGGATAGGATTCTCCAAACATACATTCCCATTGCTCGTAGAAATGATCCCAATCTATTTCCTCCGTAGCCCAAATATTGACCTTTACAATGTGAGTGGCATCCATTCCCTCTGAAGCTAAAATTGTTTCAATATGTTGAAAGGTATTTATAATTTGTTCCCATAATGTCTGTGGTAATTGATCATCTTGGCCCAAACCAATTTGACCTGAAAAAGCATACATTGTCGCATCTTTTGGAATAATTGTGACATGACTATATTTCCCGATAGGTTTAGGTGCCTGCATTGGATTTTTACGCACTAGTTTTGATTTCATGTTGAATCTCCTTTAGGTTTTTTGTTTTTTTCTAAAAAAGGACAGACTTATCCCTTAATCAACTATTCTAGAAAAAAACAGCTGTGGAGAATCCAATGCCCATGCTTAAAAAACGTATAGATCTTTTTTTCATAAGCCTTCTCCCCCTCTACCTAAAGTTATTTCCATGTTACCATTTCTATCCGTATATTTTCAATTTATAACTGAAACTATTCAGGAGTTTCTTTTTATGATCTTTCAGGCAATTAACTATTTAACGATAGCGAACCTAACATATAATTAATAGTGTAAAGCTAAATTAGCCTTACACCTCCGAATTGTTACTAGGGTTACTCCATCCCAAGTGACCCTTCCTTTTTTCATAATTAAAACTAGGTGCTCTCTTTTTGGAGTACCTAGTTTTTTGTTAATATGCGTGTTCATCCATAGAATATCATGTCAACCTCTACAATTTTTCAACAAACTACCTTTAAGTGCGGTATGCATAGTTACCATGTTTGTACTAAATAAAAATGGAGAGCGATTGTCTATGTACAGCCATAATAATCTTTTCTCTTTTTACAGTTACATGGTATATAATTTACAAAATAAGTAAATGATATGTTTTGTAAGGGGGAAATCGCTATGAACACTAATGTGACTAAACCCTTTATTCCATCCCCTAGTTCATAGCGATTACCATTCTTAAAAAATACAGGTCTCCTTAGAGTACCTGTTTTTTGTTATAGTTTTTAGGACAATACCCTTTACTACATGTTGACAAGCATAACTAAAGGACTTGCAGTGATTTCGACTTCAAGTCCCTTGATAGTATCTTGTTATTTTTTTATACTTTCTTTAATTTCTTCTAATAATTTTGTTTGTCTTTTAAGTTGCTTAGTCGTACTAATAGCAAACCAAATGATAAAAACAATCGGAATTATGTAAAACAACAGTCCTAAAATTGAAAATAAACTAAAAATAATATCTCCACTATTATATTTATTCAAAACCAAAAATCCCCCTATCTTTTCTATCTATAAAGAAAAGCTTAGCATACTCGAGCTGGATTTGGCATAAAAATGGAAAAATCAATGTCATATAACTATTACTCAATACAGGCTACTCACTTTTCCCATAAGAAGCGAGTAGCCCTCTACTACAAAGAATTAGCCTGAAATAAGACGTTTTTCTTTTATTGCTCCCACTTGACCGAGAATTAAGGCACCGAACATTTGTATAATCGTCTTCACAATCATTTGTCCTAAAATAGCGGCTGGTACTGCTTCCCAAGGTAATATATTGGCTCCAAGTGGACTCAAACCAATGACAACGAAAATTGCGGAATCTAGAAACCCTCCAACGATTCCACTGTATAACACTCGCCAAGCCATTGGTAATTTCAGTCGAGTATAGATTTCAGTATCAGCTGTTTCAGCGACAACAAATGAGACAGCCGATGCTACCACAATTAAAAGTGTATCCCCCAGTATGAATGACACGACTGCTGATAAAATTAAAGCTGCACTAATAAATATATACGTCTTTGCACGTCCGTATTTATTTTGCACAAGGTCTCGAAAAATAAAGGTCGCCCCAATTAAAAGCGTCCCCATGGGAACAATAAACATCCCAAACTGCAATGGCGCAAATGCCGCCGTTACTACATTAGCGATGACAATCGATAATAAATAAAATAAAATTCTCAACCTACTACTCCTCCAATAAATGTATAGACATTTTGTAATGGCACACTATACACCTCTTTTATTTCCCCATACAAGGGCATGTAGCTGTGGCAATACTTTGACATCTTTTAATTCATCATCTTTCATCACTCTACCAATCAATGCATGATATTTTTCTAATAAATCGTTTATTAATCGTGAATTGTCAATCGTTGTGAGATCATCATTTCCAACTTGCAGATAAAAAGGAATCCTTGGAAATCGATGATGAATTTGTTTGGCAAAATCATAATCCTCTTGATTAAAAACGACTATTTTGAGTGAAATATTGTGATTTCTATTTCTCCCTTTAAGTTTTTCGAAAATATCAGCGAGCACCGAATGGTCAATGGTCATTCCTGAACTAGGTGGCTTTGGTGAAATTGTCAATTCATCAATGTCATACATCCAGTTTTGCCACCTACTGCCCTGTGTTTCCACTCCGATCTTTATGTCGTTTTCTTTTAAAATGGCAATAAGCGCTTCTAAATTGGGATAAAGGGCTGGATTGCCACCTGAAATCGTAACAAATGAAAAACCATGACCTCCAAGGCGCTTCAACTCAGACCAAATCTCTCCGGCTGTCATTTGAACGATAAGATGTTTTCCGCTCCCGTCCCAAGTAAATGCAGAATCACACCAAGAACAGGAATAATCACAGCCCGCCGTTCTTACAAACATGGTCTTTTGGCCAACTACCATTCCCTCACCTTGAATTGTAGGTCCAAAAATCTCGATAACAGGTACCTTACTCAACCTCCATCCACTCCCGTCTTGCTTCTGCATAACTTGTCGGAGTTTCATAAAGCCTGATAAACTCTACGCACGCACCGTTTTCTCTTTGTTCTTCATGCAAGGCCTCTACCAATTTTTCGTATATCCAAACAACGATATTTTCTGCTGTCGTATTCATAGGTGGAAGCGTTTCGTTTAAATAACGATGATCCAAATGAATGTCGATTTTTTGTTTCCATATTTTTTTGATATCGCCAAAATCAATCATCAAGCCACGTTCATCTGTATATCCGCTCAGTCCCAATACGACACGATACGTATGACCGTGTAAATTTTTACATTTCCCCTCATATTGATGTAAATGATGAGCAGCATCGAAGGTAAATTCTTTACTTACAAGCACACGCTTAGCATGATAGTTCAATTGATTGCTTTGAATATCTTCACCCATTTTTTGGAGCTTATCGACAATTTTAAAATCTAACATGCCTAAAACTCCTTCCTATTGCTTAAATAATCATCAAGCCCTTTTTTTCGCAGTTTACAGGCTGGGCATTCCCCACAACCATCTGCTATTACACCGTTATAGCAAGTCAATGTTCTCTCCCGAACAAATTCAAGTGCCCCAAACTGATCAGCAAGCTCCCATGTCTGTGCCTTATCTAGCCACATCAGCGGCGTATCAATCACAAAGGAATCATCCATCGATAAATTTAACGTTACATTCAAAGACTTAATAAAAACGTCTCGGCAATCCGGATATCCGCTAAAATCTGTTTCGCATACACCAGTTATGATATGCTTAGCTCCTACCTGGCTCGCTAAAACGCCCGCGAATGAAAGAAAAAGAAGATTCCGTCCAGGTACAAACGTCGATGGAAGCTCCCCATTTTTACCGTCTTCCACCTTAATGTCTTGCCGTGTTAATGCATTCGGAGCGAGCTGATTTAGGAGAGACATATCAAGAATGTGGTGCTTGATACCGAGCTCCTCTGCTATCAGCTTCGCACAATCAATTTCTAGACGATGCCTTTGACCATAATCAAAAGTGACTGCCTCAATCTCTGCAAAACGTTCTTTTGCCCAGAACAAACAAGTTGTACTGTCTTGACCTCCACTAAATACAACAATTGCTTTTTCCTGCTTCATCCATAAAAACTCCCTTTGATTGAAAAAACAGCACTCTAAGAAAAAGTGCTGCCTTCCCCTTAGTTTTTTTAAGAGGGTAGCTAAAAACCTCTTTTTAATTGAACTTACCAATTCCTCATTTATCGATTATCAATTTTTTCCGGATTAAGATCGTGGTTCATTAAACGATAACTTGCGATTTCCTCGTATTTAGTTCCTGGCATCCCATAGTTACACCACGGATCAATTGAAATCCCCCCACGTGGAGTAAATTTCCCCCAAACCTCGATATATCGTGGGTCTAGTAATGCAATTAAGTCATTCATAATGATATTAACGCAATCCTCATGGAAATCACCGTGATTTCTAAAGCTGAATAAGTACAACTTTAGTGATTTACTTTCAACAATTTTTTTGTCCGGAACGTACGAAATGTACATCGTTGCAAAATCAGGCTGATTGGTAAGCGGGCATAAACTAGTGAACTCAGGACAATTAAACTTGACGAAATAATCCCGATTGGAATGAAGATTATCCACTGCCTCCAATACCTCAGGGGCATACTCAAATGAATATTTCGTCCCTTGATTACCTAATAATGTTAAATCCTGCAGTCCTTCTTCATGGCTTCGACCAGACATAAAAAAACCTCCTTGTTAAATGTTTCCCAACACTTTTCAAGAGAGGCTTCACCCATTCGTCTATTCAAACATACGTCTAAACATAAAAAAGCCACGTCCAATATGGACATGGCATAGTGTCATGTTTCCATAGTTTTTTATAGAGGGTATCAGCTATGAACCTCTCCCGTTTAAGTCCGGGCATTCTTTTCCTCCATATAATACGAAAAATAGTACGAAACGTCAAATGGTTTTTTTCAAGCAAATTTCTCCGTCATACTTCTTTGGTAAAACAAACACAGTTATACTATCCTATCATTTAGCAGTACATGAAACCTTCAACTGAGCATAGATTTATTACTATTCGTATAAAATAAAACCTTAACAATTTATTTCTCGCTCTATTTGCGCAAAATTAGCTAGATAATGCTCTCTTGAAGCGAAATAGCTCCTAACATATTTTCAAACTAAAAAAAATCAACTACAATGTAAAAATGGTAGAAATTCTAAAATCTACCCAATTACCTTTATTTATACAAATTCACTATGAAGGAGCACGAAGATGAAAAAGAAGTTTTTATCCTTACTCATGGCCATTATAATGGTCCTATCAGTAAGTGTAGCGGTGTATGCCGATGAAAAGTCCCCACCAGCGACAAGAGGAGAGATTGTTAAAACCTTGTTGGTAGCAGCAGATGCATATCAATCAGGACTAAATAAAGAGGCGATTATACAAGGCTCAAAAAACAAGGATTTACGAGAAAATGAGCCAGCCAAGAAAGTTGAAGCCTTAGTTATGTTGAGCAGAGCGTTCGGCGAATTGCCAGAGCCTGTTGGCAATGATCTTCGCAGTGGCACATTTGGAGTTAAGTACACTGATGTACCTACTTGGGCTAAAAAAGATATCGATAATCTGACAAAAGCAGGCGTACTGACGGGCAACCCTGACGGCAAGTTAGGCGCAAATGACCCTATTACAATTGATGAGTTCCAAAATCTGATCGCCAGAATATGGACACTTAAAGGCTCCCACTTACATGACGATTTTTATGAAGCAATCAATAAAAAATGGTTAAATAGATCGACAATTCCAGTAGGAGAAATCATGGGCGGTGGTTTTCCTGAGCTTCAAAAACAGAATACAGATAAAATAGAAAAAATAATTACTGAGCTTTCTGGCAAACAATTTGCAGAAGGAACGAAAGAACAGAAAATTGCCGACTTCTATTCGACGGCATTGGATACAAGCAATAGAAATAAACAAGGGATTGAGCCTATTCAAAAATATGTAAAGGCAATTGATGATGCTAAAACCCTTGATGATCTTGTGCAAGCAGATCTTACCCTAGAGAAAGAATTGGGTCTAAGCTCACTATTTAGCTTTGCCATCATGAATGATGCGAAGAACAGCAGTAAAAATGCTCTGTATTTCACTGGATTAGCTACTGGTTTAGATAAGAACAGTTTTGTAAGCGAAGACGCTAATGCGAAAAAGGCCTATATTCAATATATGACTAAGCTTTTAGTCGTGTCAGGTGAGAAAGAGTCTGCTGCAATAGCATTCGCCGAGAAAATTTACGAAATGGAAAAAGCCTTAGCTTCCGTATCGCTTGATCCTCATGAACAAGGCGACGTTACTAAATACTATAATCCATATTCAATCGAACAATTCGATAACATGTTCAAAACCGTAGATATGAAACAAGTTTTGAAGTCGATGAAAGTTGACAGTGCAGATAAAGTAATCGTATTTGATGTGAAGCTGGCACAAAAAGGCGCAGAGCTCTTAACTGACACTAATCTTAATGTGCTTAAAGCCTACTCTAAAGTACAACTTCTTATGGCAACTGGCGGTCTGTTGTCAGATGAATTCGGAGATGCTGCTAATGAGTTTGCGGCAACATTATACGGAGTTACAGGGGAAAAAACAGATCAAGAAATCGCAGTAGCTAAGACAACTAGTACAATGAGCGGCTATTTGGAGCAAATGTATGCCGAACAACATTTTTCTCCAAAAGCTAAAAAAGATGTTGAACAAATGGTAGATCAGTTAATTGCTACGTATGAGGAAAGAATCAAATCTCTTGATTGGATGTCAGAAACAACAAAAGCTAAAGCCATTAAAAAACTGGATACGATGATTGTTAAAATTGGTTATCCAGACAAATGGGATACGACATTAGACAAAGTAGCGATCAAAACATATGACGAAGGTGGTTCGCTATTCTCTAATACCTTCACAGTAACGAAAGCTTATATTGATAACACGAAAGCCAAGCTAGATAAACCGGTAGATAGAACGCAATGGGTAACGAGCGTATATACGGTAAATGCTTTTTACAACGCTCTTAATAATGAAATTACGTTCCCTGCTGGTATTCTTCAAGCGCCTTTCTATGATATAAATGCTAAACCTGAAGAAAATTATGGTGCCATTGGCATGATTATTGGCCATGAAATCAGCCATGCATTTGATAACAACGGATCTGCATACGACGAAAATGGCAATGCAAATAACTGGTGGACAGAAGAGGACTTTAAAAAGTTCGAAGAGAAAAACCAGAAACTGATTGAGTTTTATAATGCTATAGAGATTATCCCTGGTGTTTTCAATGATGGTCAGCTTACATTGAGCGAGAATGGCGCTGATTTAGGTGGAATGGCAGCTTCACTGCAAGTTGTATCCCAAATGAGTAATCCAGACTATAAAGCATATTTCGAAAGTAATGCAGAAATGTGGAAATCCACTACTACAAAAGAATTTGCGGCAATGCTGAGCAAAAACGATGTACATTCAGCCAATAAAGTTCGAGTAAACCGCACGATTGTAAATTTCCAGGAATTCTATGATACCTATGGAATTAAACCTGGAGATGGCATGTATATAGCTCCAGAGGATCGAGTTTCTATCTGGTAAAACGCACAGTAGAACTACTCTTACATCCGTGTAAAAAAGTTCAATGACTGTCTGGAGAAGCTCTTTTTAGAGTAATACTGCTTTCTCTAAGATTGTTGTCATTAAAACAAATAGGCAGATTTAATCTACAGAGCTTGTGGATTAAACTCTGTCTTTTTGTTTTAAATTTATGTTGCTTCAATTCAATATACCATGGCTACTTTTTTCATTTTTGACAATCGAGTGGATGTTACTCAATCCATACCTTATGAAGCATCACAATTTGTACTTTATGCGGATAAAAAAACATCTTTCACCCACACTAATGGTGGAGGTGAGAAGATCATGGGTAATAATAAACATAAGAATAATAAAACACAAGACAACAAAAAACAACAGAATCAAAATCAAAATGCTAACAGAGAGCGTAAAAACCGAGAAGAGTTCGCTGAGGAAGTAGATTTCAGTCGTATTCAAAATGAAAAAAATAAGTAATTCATGTGGAATTACCCCCAATATTCACTTTATAAAGTTGAATATTGGGGTTTTTATGACTATCAAAAAAATGAAAATCATTTCTGGTTAGGTTGATTTTAGCAACTCTTTTAGACATTACCTAAATAGCTTCGCGTTATATTTTGGAGAACCATTTTTCCATTGTTACTGTATTTTTCGAATAACTCCGACAGTAAGTAAACGAATTCTTTATATTTTTCGTCATGTTTTTTGGGAGCATACGATGCTGATAAATTCCTTCCCAAGAAACCTTTATAATCAAATACTAAATCATTTTGATACTTTTTAAACTCATACTTTTCATCCTTAAAAAAGCTATTAAAAACGTCTTGGGTTTCTTCCATTCCACCGCTAAATCCTTTGAAATTTGAACATGTCCTTTGGCAAATTTCTGCATTCTCTTGAATAATCGGACTAGTTAAATCTCTGCTATTCCACACAAGAGCAACATTAGCCTTTTGCCTTACTATTCGTTGGCATTCAATTTTAAATGCTTTTTTATCAAACCAATGAAATGCCTGTGCAACTGTTACTAAATCAACGCTATTACCTTTTAAAGTAGTGTTTTCGGCAGTTCCTTTTATTGATTTAAAACGAGAATGTATGCTTAATGACTCCTCAGCCATCTTTCTCATGTCGTCATTTGGCTCTACTCCTATAACATTCATACCTTTTTCCAGCAGCTGACGGCTCAATATCCCCGTACCCGAACCAATATCGGCCACTATCTGTTCTCCTTTAAGTTGGTTAGCTGAAAGCAAGTCATCAATATATTCATTAGGGTAACTAGGACGATATTGCGCATATATTTCAGCCTTATCTGTAAAATTTTCAGTTGTTTTCATAGTACTACCTTCCTCCCTTTACTATTCAGTACGATTGGTTTTATCCAGAAAAATAGCTGCCTATATAAAGTGCTAAGTGTTTTTACAAATCATTAATACATTCCCATCTAGATCTTTGAACACAAAATAAAAATCATCCTGTATTTCTGTCACAAGTTCAACATGATGCTCCTTCATAAATTGATAAGAAGCTTGGAGATCATCCGTTACAAGCTGAATGGATGGGACTTGATAGGTGGCAATATCACCATCCTCTTTTCTCCACTTTGGCATAGCATCTAAAATTAATCCTGCCGTTCCTTCCATAGGTGCCACGAATAAATGTCCAAAATGCTCTTCTCCCCCTTCCAAACCCACTATTTTTCTGTACCATTCTATTGCCTTCTCTAAGTTACGAACTGGGATAAACACAGCACCGATTCTGTTTTTAATGGGCGTATTATTAGGTGTAGTCAACTTACATTCTCCTTTCATAAAGCTTTACATTTACTGTTGAATTCTACATCCCCTCATTTTTTCCCTCTATTAGTGAAGGTATATCACTATCGATCAATACAAACGAAAAAAAAAGCGTTAATCGAATGAGGATTAACGGCACAATGGTTTCTTTATTCTTATCTCTCATACTTGAAATCTAGCTTAAGACCATTCTTTATCTATCTTGATTTTCATAATAGGCTTCATCCGCATATTTTCGGTCAGTTCCTTTCAGATAGGCTAGGATGATTGATGGACGTTTAAGTAATATCCAATCTCCATTTTTATCAAATTTCCTACTTGAAGTGATCATTCCATTTTGAATGGTCCCAAATTTTTTCCCACTCTTTTTGCCCAACACTTTTAATCGTTTAGCGAAATCTGCATCTTCTGCCATAAGCATTTCTTCATTAAAACCATTAATCAATTTAAAGTCCTCTTTATAACACCAAAAGATCCCCACAGAAATAGCTCCATATTTAAAGAATAATGGGCCAATTAGTAACAAAGCTGAAACAAAAATTCCTAAGGACATTCTTTCAAACTTTCCTGTAACTCCGCCGCCAATATACTTTCCTGAGCTTAAATACTCCTCTGCCTTTGACAACACATGATCATTCATCAGTGTATCTGCATCAATCGTAACGATGATTTCACCTCTCGCTATTTCAACACCAGTGTTCCTTATCTTAGAAAGGTTCTTGTCGTCATTCTTTAATACGATACAATTATACGATCTTGCAATTTCCTCCGTTTTATCCGTACATCGATTTAATATAACAATGATTTCAACTTGATTTTCAAATGGTTTAGAAGCTTTTAAGATGGATTCTATGCATTTCCCAATGTACTGTTCTTCATTATGCGCGGGTATTACAATTGAAAATTTTATAGCCTCCTTATTTTTTTCTTCTAAAGAGTTCTCTTTTTCGCCCATACATTATCTCCCCTTTAAATGAAACCATTTTTATTTCTGTAACAGTGACTTGACACAAGAGTGAATGTTGTGGAAATGAAATCGAAGTGACACTATCTATTCATTCCCACTGCCAAACACCACCCTTATAAGGAATATTATCTCATTAAATATCGACCTGAACGAATCAAAATTTGAAATTTTTTCTAATTATTATGTATTGCAGTTTCAAGACACTTAGAAGTCTTTATCCGCGGCAAATTAGGAAATATTTTATACATTTATTGAGCTCTTAAAAAATGTAAAATAACGGCAATTAATCTTTCCGCTTTGGGAGCCATATCCTCTCATTTTAACTCTTCAAAATCACCATGGTTATTGTAATTCACTTTCTGGTCTCGCGACTAAGATTGTCTTATATTCTTCATCTGGAAAAGAAAATACTCTTTTATAACCAAAAATGGTACATTAATAAGGACTGAAAGTACGTTGTGTTGAATGAGCTCCACCATAAACTATTTTGAGAAGTAACGTGCGATGATGCTGCGGCTTTTCGTAAAAAGGACTGATAAGATGAAAAGATTTATGTGGACTATCAGCGACATACCAAGCTTGTAAGGAGTGCCGATACATCCCTTGACCTCTCTGCAAGCTTGGGTTTCTCAAGGGAGCTGATATGAATGAAAAATCGATTAAGGGCCTATATTCGCCATCAAAGAGAGCGAATGATTCAAAAGAAATGGGCTATTTTACAGAATATTATGTTACGGGAAAATGAATACATGCCTGTACGGGGTACATTGAGCAAAGGTAAAGTGCATTGCTCTTGTAGAATGTGCCGCTATGAGCAGTATCATTCGATTCCAAAAACCAAACATAAAGCAAGGTTAAAAGCTATGGAACAGGAAATAGACGAATATGTCTATTTCCTTTTAGCATGCTGTTCTTTCTTTACATGATCTTGCCCTTACAAAAAGCATATCGCTTGGAAATAAAAAATAATTTCCCGGGTAAGCGCAAGAAATGACAAGTTTAGTCTTCGCTAGCAACACTAAGCGACTGATTTCATCATTATCCATGACTTGCTTAAGTGATAAAGCAAGCATTTTCCCTCATACTATTCCATTTCATAATTAATTTCCACATGAATTGTATTTATTTCCTTACTAAGAATGTCTTGCCATCAATACGTTAATGTAGTGTTGTTCGAGCATCTGCCACTCTCCCTTCATCCTATATCAAATTTTCTTTAATAGACATATTGCCAAACCATCCTCCATATTCAATTCATATAATATTAGAGGAAATAAAGGAAGTTGCATTTTCTTGAAAACTTTCATTTTCTAGTGTGATAACAATCTACTTTTGGACTTGTATAACAACTTCGTAAATCTGATTTTCTCACTAAAGATTATTTTTTTGAAGGGAGGTGAAAAAATGGCACTTTCAATTATAAATATCCATGTAAATGTTACAGGAACTTCCACTAAATTCTTTAATATTTTAGCAGCAAATTTAGCTGTCACAGATGGCACGACTATTGCTGCAACTGCCTTTTTAAATGATAGTGGAAATGCCGCTACTGCTTTCCCAGTAGTCAATAATGGCTACTATAATTTCTATATTAATGGGGTATTACAGGAAGGTGGCTCCTATACAGTTTCTGCAACAGAGTTAACCTTTAACGACGTTACGGGTACACTCACTGCCGGTACGCCTTTAGTAATAGAAGCGGTAGAATTAGTTACACAAACGTAATAACTTAGTAATTCCCATTATTTTATGTTCGAGGGTCACTACATCCCCAAGTGACCCTTAAATTTCTTAAAGGAGAAATCACATTAATTTTTCTTATACTTTAATAAAGTAATAAACAAATAAAAAGTTCATAGAATAACATTGCATCATTCATTTGATTACGATGGATACTAAAATATTGAACGAAGGAGAATGACGATGAGCATTGAAATTATTAAACTCGCACCAACATTATTACATGTGTTTAAAGCTGGTGAGTTGATTCCAAAAAAAGAAAAGCGCATTATTTATGGACAAGCTACATCAGACGCAAATGGTATCGCTACCTTGTATGTTACAGACAATGCATTAGCGAATGGCAATCCTTTGTTATCAACTATTGATTTCGCAGTATCAAGCGTTTACTCTACAAATGCTTCGATTAATTTAAGACCTAGAGTACAAATGAGAGAGAAAAATATTGCTGCAAAATATGTCTCTGCTAATGTGACAAATATTAGTGGTGTGACGGTATTAGGCATTAGTGTATTGGGGTCTGAAAATCCAGTAAGCGGCGTTATTGTCGACTTTATGGTTCTAGGCAGCTTTGATCATTAATAGAAAGTATGGAGGTTTTTCATTGATGATGAAATAATGAAAAAAGGATCCCCAAAAAGAAGAGCCTTTTTGAACATCTTTACTTTATTGCAAAGGAATATTCAATTCAATATTTTTCCCAATAGGATTGACATAATAGTTTAAATATATTTTTGCCTTTCCATTATAATCTTCAAATTGTGTCGTTTCCACTACGTATTGCTCATCTCGTGAAATCGGAATACCTTTGAACTCTAACAGCGTGCCATCTTCTTTTATTGCATCAGAGAACATTAAAAATTCACCTTGATTATCCTTATTCATCTTTACTGATACACTTTGCTCCGCCGCGGAAATATCACCATTAAAATAGCATCACGTCCATAGCATCTTGCTCATTTTTAATATATGTAAAAAATATCCTCACCCATTTCAATAAGGGAAAGTATCACTTCATGATCCCCCCGTATAGCAGGCTGCTCTAATTCAAATTCCATCCTTTTCGCCTCCTTCCTCCATTAGACGGAGTGATTCTTCTTTTCGTTCAAAATCTGTAAAATTTTCTTTTAAATTGAAAGTGACAAGGTTCTTATCATAAGTATTTTTCACAAATAGAATAAAACCAGTAAAACACATCTTTCTGTGCCTTACTGGTTTTATAGAAACCTACATTTTATGAGTGAGAGAATTCCAAGCTCGATGTTTAAGTGTTCCCCTCTTTGTCATTCTCAGCTACTAAAGCGCAAAATGATGCATTTTTCTTTTTCTCGTACCCCCATGGTCATCGGTTATCCTGCTACCATTTGTAGAATCGTCGACCATTTTTTTGAAGAACGGCCGCCCCTATGATTCGACCACCACGTAAAACATTTATAAATTATTGTTTATCGTGTATACACACCTATGAAACCATCCTCATTCCCATTATTAAGAAGTTTGATTTCCTCATAGGGATTCTTCTTGTTACTTTCTAAAAGAAATAGCTTTTTGTTATTTGTGCTACTTCCTTCTGTAGTTGTATAGGTAAAAGTTAAAATTTTCTTTTCCTTATTATATTTAAAAGAGTAATCAGAGTAATTCTTTGTAGTTGAGTTTATTAAAATATATGTTTTATGTTCATTTTCATCGTAAGCATAAATTCCATCCTTTAACTCTTCTCCAAATATGTTAAGAACCTTCTTACCTTCTTCATGATTAGCATCCAGTTCTAGTACTCTTAAATTTTCTAAATTTGTATTTTCTGAATTTGTATTTTCTGAAAGAACAATTTCGGGATTGTTCTCTTCATAGTTTACATCCACTTTATAGCTGCAAGCCGTTTGCATTAACAATAATCCAAGTAAAGCACAAAATGTTAACCTCTTTTTCACGACTCTTTTTCCACCTTTTTATAAAATTTAATAATCTTGGTCAATACTTACATATTATACAATAACCTAAACTAGTATATACAAACATTGCCACTTAGTATATAATGGAAATTGAATTACAAATACAGGGGAGGTTGTTAAAAGATGACAGCAATTACTGGAAATAAGTTACTTAGTTCGTTGTTCTTTAGCTTTGTGTTATTTTTAGTTTTTAGTTGCAGTAGCCTTTTAGTCCATGCAGCCGAGAGTGATTCAGAATTACTACCCTTTGAAGATTTAGAATTTGTGACAGATGCTAGGTATAGCGTACCAACAGAAGACGGTGGCATGATTTTGTTTGAATCAGAAGAAGATTACCAATCTTATCTGAATAACAGCATACAACCTTTATGTGCTACATGTAATCAAACAACTCAGACAACACTTGAAAAATACACTGTTTCACGTGCATTTATTGGTTATCACCCCGCTACACCAGGTTGGGATAAAGTGAAAAGTGTATCCATCGCTGGTGGAATCACTTGGAGTATAAACGGCTCCTTTGCACAAGGTTCATCAACGTTCGGTATTTCATTTTCACATAGTTTTACGTCTACAAGGACTTATGAATCGCAGTACCCTACTAAATATATCCGTGTTGGTGTTAGAAAAGATGTTATTTACCACAAAGTAAAAAATGTAGTAAGAAATCCTATTGGTACAATTATCAACACGTATATTACTGAAACTGCAACCCCATATGGTGATACGTATACCGAGTTAATGTATAGAAATTAAGTAGCTATTAAACTGTTGTACAAGTATAAATATCATGTTACGAAAACCCAACTACAAACTTTTTTGTAGTTGGGTTTTTAAATTAACGAATGTATTGAAAGCAACTCAAGCACACTCTTTATTAATTAAAATAGAATAAATCCTTACGTCAATTGTGGGGTACAATCATACGTATCCCCCACATTCCTTGCTAGTTAAGCATTTCTAGACTTACCTAAAAATATTGTGTTCATAAACGTCAGGTTTTTAATTAAGCTTCTTTAATTTTGAAGAATGGTGTAGTTAAAGTAATTCTAATAATTATTTTTAAATCAATGTTTGTAATAAGGGGTTATTAAAGTAATTCAAGTGGGGTACAACAGCATTGGGATAGGACTTATGATCCTTTATTTTATAATTGATACTATATCTAAACTTTAAATAGACAACCCTACTATATAGATCATATTTTTCATTATTTTATAATCATCTCCTTTAGTATTAACTCCTTGTTATGTGTAACAATAATAAGTTGGCCAAGTTGTTTTTTTCCAAGGATTCGTGCCAAAATAAGTAGTGTAAAAAAAGAAAATAATGTTCTAAGAGTCATTTCCCAAAAATTAAGTGTAAAAAAGTGATCCATTCAATACTTAGCTCCTTAAACCGTTGTTGAATAATAGCATATACAAGAAACTCCTTCTAAAGCTAAATTTTTGAGAATTTGTTCAAAGATCATAAACCAGCCAATTCGAGCTGTAGCGTGTGCGAACGCTGCGGCTTTTTCTATGTTATAATTTACATAAAATACATAACGAGGTAATTTAATGGACATATTTACAGATATATCAATTGTAGGAAGTCTGTGGTTTTTTATACCACCACTGATCTTACTGCCAGTTGTAATGATAGGATGTGCAATGATTTATAAAATCCTATTGGGCAGCATTTTGCCAAAAAAGGTTTACAACTTTTTGCTTGGTCCTATTGCCCTGTTGGGTTTCATTATTTGGGCAATCCCAATGAACATGGGATTTTATGAGTTTTTTAGAGCTATATTATAGTCGCTCTTTTTCTATTCCAAAGGCAATAAACTATAGAACCTAAGTTAACTAAGCATATAAATAGTAGTGTTAAGCTAAACTAGTTTAACTTGAAACCTCTCGAATTGTTACTTAGGGTCACTACTATCCCGAGTGACCCTTTATTTTTTTTGAAAGCTGTAGCGTATGATGAAGCTGCGGCTTTTTTCTATTCACTTTTGTCGTATTAACAAGACCATTAACATTCGTCAGTATTTACCTGACCTAAATTGACATATAATAACGTCGGGGAAATAAGTTTCTTATTTTTATCGCTGACGGATCGCCGTGTGCGATGAAAGTCGCCTGCACGGTGAAGGCTCGTTATAAAACCTTGATATAGACAAGGTATAAAACGAGAATAGCTTAACACCACCAGCACCAAGCATCACCTCTGATTTTACGTCAACGTCAATTACTATATACTTGGAACCAAATGCAAATTTTAAAGTGTATCAAGTTATCAACGGAAATATTGTATTTTCTTATTATTTTCCTTTCCCAAATAACGATGGAATAATAACCCATCAAAATCCTCAATTTGTTTCTGGTTCATCTTGGTGCGTAACACAAGTTGTAAATGGAGTAGAGAGCCCTTATTCAAATACAATAACGTTTCCGTAAAATTTTTTTATGACCTCACCATTCGGTGGGGTTCTCTTGTAAAATATGGTGTATTGAAATGAAAAAAATTTACAACGTTGAATTAAAAGAAGATGATTATTTATTTATTACTGCTAACCTAGAACCAATTAGCAGTAATTATATATCTAAAATGTTTAATGCTTTAAAGAAGAAACATGATTTTGAACGTTTCTCAGCACATATTCTTCGCCATACATTTGTAAGTATTCTTATTGCAGAGGGAACCGCTGTAACTACAGTTGCAAAAATCATTGGGGATACTCCTGAAATGGTGATGAGGGTATATACACATTCCCTCGCGGATGAGGAATTAAAGGCAACACAAATTCTTTCTTCTTTAATTAAAATTGAATAAATCATGATAAACATCAAATTTGGGGTACAAAGTGGGGTACATTCATAAGTTATACCCCACAACCCTTGTTATATCAGCATTTCAAAGCCTATCTAAAAATATTGTGTTCGTAAAGATAGTCATAGGAAAGGTCAACAAACAAGTATTCATGTTCGTTGATAGCAATTGAAAAGGTTCTTGTAATTTCGCCTGTTTCAATATCACGATAAAGCTCAGAGATTTCGCCACTTTGATCGTTTCGCATTTTAATAATCGTTTGTAAGAAGTATGGGCGCCAGCTCCAATTTTTGTTGATGGCACGTGGCTGCAACTCCCAATTTCCCTCTATTCTCATGACGTTCGGCGTTAATTGGAAGCCATCCTCATTACAAATATATAGTCTGAAAGAATAGTTATCCAGTAATTCAGCTAAATGCTCTAATTGTGAGGTATTATCACTCGTTGGTTTCACACGGTGTACAATCGCCTCTAATTCTTCTCTTAATTTCTTTAGCTGCAAAAATTGTGCCTCTAGCATTTTCTTTTCAGACGTAATAAATTGCTGACATTCTTTTTTAAAGCGTTCCTTTAATACCTCTTTATCGACAAGATTCATTGCAGGATTGGCTAAATAAGGACCTTGATAATAGCGTCCTCCGTTTTTCCAAGCAAATTGTAGCTGATAAACCGTTTCAATATCTTCGAATAATAGATTCGCACCTATTTTATAGGCAAGACTGCCAATAGCAGAAATCATATCGGATTGAGCAGACCAAGAATCATAATTTAAATCACGTGTATTCACTTTTAAAATATGGGGCGCCAATAACGCAATATGCTCTAAATGACTTTCAGCTCCTACTTCCTGAACAGCGATTTTTACCCCAAATGTCGTAAAATACCTCAGTGCATGGTGCAGTTTATTAATATCTCCTAAAAATCGATGCTCAGATACGACAAATACAATGCGGTTTAAATCTTCTTCTTCAATATATTGTTGGATGATATTAAAATGACTTTCACCAAAATCTTGCATCAATAAATTGGGGTTACTAGGAATGTATATATCAATATCTGATGCAATTTCCCCAATTTGGGCTAGTGCTGCATGCAAAATTTTATGTTCCATATCTATTCGATATTCTTCTGGAATATCTTCATTATTAACGAAATCCTCTAAATTAATTTGCTGACCTTCAATTTGTAGATGTCCGGAAATTTCGTAGGCTATCACCGTATGCGCGTCTGCGCTAAATATCGGCTGATAATACCCATGTATTTGATCTAAATTCGTTAACACTTCAATTGCGTCCATCTTCGAAACCTCCATTATGAATAACCTTTTATTTGTTATTCAAAAATAACATTTCATAGTCTTTTAATAGCTAAAAAAATGCTCTCTGACTGTATAATAAGTTTTTTATTGTAAAATCGCAACTTCACTTATTAACATTTCTGGCGTATCTGTCTGAAATTTTCTCATCATCTTCGTTGTCAACCTTATAATTTCCCATCATTTCTAATGGGATAGGTTACTTTTTTACGCCATCTTGTCATTGTATGCTTTCGTTCTACCTAACATGTTATTTATTCAAGGCTGTTCGCTCTTTTTACTATTCATTATAATTTATGCTATGAGCTTCCCTAGCGGCTGGGATAAAGGATGATAATGATTCATAAAGTAGTCAATTACCTAGCATTAATGGACAATTTTATGAAAAAAGCAGTATTCCAAATGGTCAACTAAGCCCCTGATGGAATACTGCTCATCGTTATTCAGACATGAAGAAATACCAAATGACAGCTATCACTAGTAATGATAAGATAACAGCTATCGTTACACGTAGTGGTGATATTGGAGCATCCCCACCTACTCGACCCGTTTGCCCATTGACCATAAAGCGATAAATTTTCTCTTTATAACGGAAGGACGACAACCAAATCGGTAACATTAAATATTTGTATGTAATATCATCATGATTGGTCGAAAAACGTAAATTCGATACGACATCCGCGCTATTTTCCCAACGAATTTTTGAAGTGATCTGCGCTTGAAGATGATCATGGATATCCCTCTTGGCATGATTCCAGCCATCCTGTAAGCCAATGCTATATCGTTCAGACAAAAAGCCCGATACATACTCTGGTTTATAGGCCTTATTGTTTAAAAGATTAAAAGGCTCGATTTTTCGCATCATATTCTGATCATAGCGAGTAGTTGCACTTATTAAATGATCGTCGATAAATTCCTGATAAAAGCCACTTGTTGAATACCAATCTGTTTCTGTATGTGTTTTACCATCTTTATCTGTAACGGTGCGATGTCGTCCATATCTGGCAGAATATCTGGAGCTTGTTTTCGTATCAAATGTCCAGTATGGAAGATAGACCCCTTTAAAGGCATCCGGCCGAGCACTAATTTTGGCAGCTTTCGGTGTAAACAATCTACCTTTTATCCACTTTTGAAAATGTTCCCCAGCTTGCTTATCTGTTACTTCAAAAGCGCATACACCATTTGGGGCTAGTGTGTTTTCAGCACTTGCTTCCATGACTTGATGGGAACCACAGTAAGGACAACTGTCAGCCACCTGTAGTGCATCGTATATCGTTTCCGCCGCACAGGCTTCACAGATCACTGTTTTTTTCTCCACACCCCAATTGAAATTGCCTCGTTCCTCCGCTGTGAAAAAATCCATTTCTTGAGCAGCTTTTTCTTCTTCTTGCTCTGGGGTAGCTATTTCTGACTCAAAGCCACAATAAGGGCAAGAAAGCTTACCTGTCGCAGGATTAAATTCAATTGATGCACTACATGAAGGACATTCCGCATCAAAATCAAGCTTTACTTGTTTGACATTCTCAACTTCTTGCGTTGACATGAATCATCCTCTCCTTACTTCACGTCGTTTTCATCAAACACATCGCCACATTCAGGGCAGAATTTTGGCGGATTAGTAGGGTCTTCTGGCGCCCATCCGCATTTATCACATGCATATACTAACGCTCCTGTAGGTTTTTTTGCCCCACATTCACTACAGAATTTTCCTTTATTTACCGCTCCACATGCACATGACCAACCTTCTTCAACTGGTTTTGATGTCCCACAATTTGAACAGAATTTCCCAGTATTTTCATGACCACATGTACATGTCCACGCATTTGCTTCATTTGCTGTTTGATTTTGCATAGCCGCTTGGGCCATTTGAGCTTGCTTATTTTGTTCATTCAATTGATAAAGCTGACTAGCATTAACGCCACCAGCTTGTGCAGCCATGTTCATGCCCATAAATCCTGACATTGCACCCGCATCATTGTTGGCAGCCGCAATCATCGCATCTGCCTGTGCCCCCGTTAAATGAGCCGCAGCCATCCCAGGATCACGCATCACAGCATTGCGTTGTAATTGTTTAATCATTGCCTCATCTTCTTCAGACGCTTTTAGTGTACTAATGCCAAATGACACAACCGCTAGTCCTCGTGTCGCAAGCCATTTCTCTGATAATACTTTATTAAGAGCATCTGCTAATGCAACTGTATGGGCAGGTATTTCACTATAACGAACGCCGCTTGCTGAAATTTGTGCAAACGCCGGTTGTAGCGCTGTCATTAATTCTGATTTTAACTGGCTATCAATCGAGCCCCGAGTGTATTCACGCTCTACATTGCCACAAACATTTGTATAGAATAATAGGGGGTCTATAATTTTATAAGAATATTCCCCGTGACAACGAATGGCAATATCAATATCTAAGCCAATATTGCGATCAATTACACGGAAAGGGACAGGTGCAGGCGTTCCATATTTATTACCTACAATTTCTTTCTTATTAAAATAATACACTCGCTGATCTTTTGCAGGCTCTCCACCAAATGTAAAACGTTTGCCAATTTGCTTGAAAGTCTCCATAATCCCCTGAGACAGGTCTGAGCCATACATAATGGAAGGTTCAGTTGACGTATCATAAACATACTCGCCTGATTCTGAAGAAAACTCTACGACCTTCCCCTGCTCAACAATCATCATACATTGCCCTTCATTTATCGCAATAATAGAACCATTACTAATAATATTGTCATTCCCTTTATTTGACCCACGTTTGGACGTGCGCTTCACACCTTTAGTCACCAGCACATCGGCCGATAATGACTCACAATAGAAATATTCACGCCACTGATCCTCTAAAACGCCAGATAATGCGCCAATTCCCGCTTTTAATAAACCCATTTAATTTCCCACCTTCACATTGATGTTTAGCTTATTTTATCATCTATAAACAATATGTAATACGCATAATCAGACAAATTGTTTCACTTTTCTTTATTCACGCAAAAAAAAACGAGCAGCTCCTGTGAGAACTGTCTCGTTTTCTTTTATGAGAATGCCGCAATCGCTACAAGTCCCCAAGCGAAAATAAATAGCATTCCGCCTATGGGTGTAATCGCCCCAAGTTTTTTCACACCTGTCACTGCAAGGACATACAGGCTACCAGAGAAGAAAACAATCCCTGTAAACATTAAATATCCTGCCCATGAAAGCAGGCTAGAACTTCCTAAAAGCGCCTCATTCGAAAGAATACCCAACCCGATAATCGCTAATGCATGGTACATCTGATATTGCACAGCTGTTTCCCAAATGGCTGCATAATGAGGCGATGCAAATTTATCCTTTAGAGCATGCGCCCCAAAAGCACCTAAAATAACACCAATACAGGCCAAAACCGCGCCTAACGCTAAAAACATTTCCATCTATGGCTCTCCTATTTTGCCACAACGGCAATTTCTTTATATTTTGCATCCCAAGCAGGATCCACTTTACTTAACGATACCGGACGCAATGTATCCTTATGAGCTAAAATATGTACAGACTGTGCAGTGGCCGCCACCGTACCATCCTCATGTAAAATTTCATAGCCATAAGTTGTTCGTAACCGGTCATGCTTTTCTACCCAAGTGCGAACCGTTGCCACCTGCCCGTAATGCATCGCAGCCTTATAGGAAATCGATAAATCCATAACCGGCGACACATAACCATCTTCTTCTAATGCCGCATACTTAAAGCCCGCATCACTTACAAGCTGCGTACGTCCAATTTCCATCCAAATGATGTAGTTTGCATGATAGACAACGCCCATTTGGTCTGTCTCCGCATATCGAATCTCAATCTGTTTTTCACTCACAAACATTTTCTTCACCTCGTCCTACATTATAGCGTAAAAATGTTGATTTGGTGGGGTTTTTGCTCTACGGAAATAAGAGAGTTGAAAAATAAATGGAAGTTATTCTTGAATATCTAAAATAAATATGGATTTTTCTAAAATGAAATACATTTCATATAAACTCATATAAACACTTTTAAGTGGGGTACTTTCTGGGGTACCATCATTTTAAATAAAAGTATCAAAGTAATGAGCAGGTGCAATGTTAAATATTTTTATGTATTTCTATAGAAAACAAATTATTTCTTCCACAAATCATTGGAAATTTTCTGTACCTTTGAAATCTTTATCCCATCAGCTATCCATACATCCTCATCTTCACTAGACATTATACATTTATTTTAAATGGCGTTTATGCAACAATCGGGACAGGTTGTTGAGGAAAGTACATGGGAGACATATAAAGAACCCATTAATAATACTAAATAAAACATCCTCTATCTTGTATATTACATAGAGGATGTTTTTATTGAATATCAATTAAATTCTTGAATAAACCGAAACCTTATTTTTATTTTTCTAAAATTTCTTTCAATTGAGTTTCAAGCTTTTCAGCAGTCATAGCACCCCCGCCTAAGCTGATGTATTCATCACCTTTTTTCAATAAAAGTGTAGGATAACTATTAACGTTAAGTTGATGAACCTTTGTAAAGTCAGCATAAGCATCGCTTATAGTATCTTTTTCCTTCATCCGTTCAATAACTAAATCAGGATTAAGATTATGAGCAATAGCTATCTCCCTATAAGTTTCTTCAGCACTAAGGCTTTTTCCCTCGTAATAAAAAGCGTGTTGCATGGATGAAGCAAAATACACTGCACGTTCAAGTGCAATAGATCTTAATGCAGAAAACCCAATGGCTGCAACCTCAGAGTCCATAACAAAAGTTCCGTTTGCTAGAAGTTCTTGGTAAGCTTCACCATACACTACATCAGTAAGCTGACTTATGCGCTTATTTGCTTCAGGAATGTGAGGGTATTCATTTATAGGAAGACTTCTATCTCCTACAAATAAACCGCCGGAAATAATTGTTAATGGTAATTCTGGGTACTTTTCGTGCAAAGTACGAATACTTTTCGAAAAGCCATAACACCAACCACAATATGCATCCCATACATATACAAGAGAAATTTCTTTATCACTCATACTAAAAGCTCCTTTCAAAAGAATAATATTTTTTTGTACTTAGCGTTCTCCCACTACAGCGAAACGCTCATTTTTATGTTGTTGATTTTCTATTTCATCAAGTATTGCAAGAGCATAGTCTGCATAGCTAATGTAGCTTTCACCTGTTGAGTTTAAGATAATTTGATCTTTTCCTTTTTGGTAAGAACCTTTTTTCTCACCTTCTGGGTCAAAAACACCACCTGGGCTAATATAAGTCCAATGAACACTACTAGTATTTCGAAGATCCTCTAGGTTTTCGCCCATATATTTTGCAGTTGGGTAATAGGCTTCTGGAAAACCTGGTGATTCAAATTTTTTCATTGTTTGAGATTCATCTACATACAAACTTCCTGCACCGCCTACTACAATTAATCTAGTTTCAGGAGCATCTTGTAATGCATTAATTAAAACTCTACCAGCTTCCACATGTTGTTGTTCTTGTCCATTGGGAGCCTTAAAGGCATTTACCACTACATCAAATTGATTAAGGTCTTCCTTTTTTGAATCAAATACATTTTTCTCTAATATTGCCACTTGTTCATGAGATACTTTAGCAGCATTACGAACAATAGCTGTTACTTCATGTCCACGACTAAAGGCTTCTTTAAGAATAAAACTTCCTGCTTTACCATTTGCTCCAATAATACCGATTTTCATGTTAATCCCCCTAATTTAAATAGTTATTCCCTGATAATTTTAGAAAGTTTTAGCTAAATATTTTGCACGAGCAATAGCATCTTCTTTAATTTCTAGTGCTCTTTCAGGCACTTTATTATGTCCCTCAACGAAGAGTCCTTCTAAAGAAGGAACACCAAAGAAATTCATCATTACTTGGAGATGACGATGACCCATTTCAAGTTCTGCAGCTGGACCTTCAGAGTAAAAACCACCTCGTGCCTGTATGTGCAATGCTTTTTTGTCTGTTAGCAACCCTACTGGCTGTCCGTTTTCTGTATATCTAAAAGATTTACCTGCTACAGAAACTGCATCCAAGTAAGCTTTCATAACGGGAGGATATGAAAAGTTCCAGAATGGCGTAACAAAGACAAACTTGTCAGCCGTAATAAACTGTTCGTTTATTTCACCAAGGCGAGTTACTTTTAATTTCTCTTGCTCTGATAGATCCTCGAAGCTTGACCCTGATCTAAGCTTTCCCCACCCACTAAAAACATCTGCATCAATTTGAGGGATATTTTCTTTATATAAATCAATGTGAACTACTTGATCGTTAGGATTAACTTCTTTATACGTATCAATAAACGCTTTTCCTGTCGCCATACTGTAAGATTTTGATTCATCATGTGGATGTGCTGTGATATATAATACTGTTGTCATTTTGTAATACTCCCTTTCTTCCAAAGCATAGTAATAGTTTTATTAAATACAAAGGGTTATTAAGTTGTAACAATAATTGTTACACCCTTCTGTAACGATTATAGTTACACCTTATACGAATGTCAATAATCTTTTTTCAGTAATAATCTTTTTAAATAATTATTTGGATATTATCTAATTGACAAATAAATATATGTAACTAATATTATTACATGAGGGGTGATTTGCATGATAAATATACGTCTTTCTGTAGCGATCCATGTATTATCGTTAATTTCTACAGACTCAACATTATCATCTGAAAAGATTGCCAGCAGTGTAAATACAAACCCTGTTGTCATAAGACGAATTAGTAGTGACTTAAAAAAAGCTGGAATTCTGACTTCTAAAGTTGGCGTACCAGGTTCTTCCTTAACTCGAGACCCTAGTGACATCACTTTATTTGATATTTATAAAGCCGTTCATCTAGAAAAAGAGTTGTTTCCTATACACAATAACCCTAATCCTGATTGCCATGTAGGTAAAAAAATTCAACATACACTGAATGTAACCTTTGAAAGTGTACAAACCGCAATGGAAAACGAGTTAAAGAATAAAACTCTCGAAAGTGTTATGAATCATCTCAATGAATAGAGATGATTTTTTTTATTAATTAATATTTAGATTTGATTTGGAGGATAATAGCTTCTTATATTAGGTGTGTTCCTATACGAAAGAAGGCGAAAAAGGGATAAGTTTGAATAAATGTACTTAAAGTAACAGGTGCAAGAGTTCAATAAGTGAGTTATTTAAAATGAGTAATGAATAAACATTATTATTCAATAACGGAGGCTTTAGTTCAAAAAGGAATTGGAAGTTAGATTTTATAATTTTTAATGTAAAGAAGAACCTATTTCAAAAATAATATTTTAACCCCGCCCTTGCTTAGAACAGGGTTATGCTTGATTGAAAATTAATTAGTCTTTGTACTGAACTATTGTTTAATCTCCTTTAAGTAGTTAAAAATTAAATTTTCAACTTGTGTTTTTAGCGCTTGTTTTGCGTACCGTAGTACTACATCTTCTCCAGGATTCTTCACCACAACGTCGCTAAAATATTGATCTATATGATCCACCTAACTATTTCGATTCTTTGTTTAGTCAACATGCGCTTTTTATTGTAGTAATCAGGCCTTATAACTTTTAAAAGGACATCAACTATTTCGATATAGACCTTGGACATCTTAAGATTCCCTAGTTTATCGTAGTCATTTTGTAAAGACTTTACTGCCATCTCCAAAAGGATAAATTGATGTACATCTCTCCGTTCTTCAGGCTTAATCATCGTCTACGAATGATGCTTTTTTTTGAATTAGATCATATGTAATTCGTTTTATCGATAAATCTGTATCTAATAATAACTCTTTTTTGTACGTATCAATGCCAGTTACCAGCCCTACATGGTCATGTAGTTTATAGTGGTCCTACAGCGTTAATTTACCTAATTTCTGCAATTTAAACGCTCGCTGTACAGTTTGCTCTATCTCCTCTAATTCCCACGATCATGTAACATACAAATCACTCTCCATTATTAATCGATATCTAAAATTTTTAGGATATCTAAGAAATGCACTTTGTGAATATTCATGTACTTATCTTTAATATGGATTAATTTAGTGTTTGCATCCATTTTTGAGACGGTCCCTGATAGCGAATCTTCCTGCTTATAAATGGTGAATACCTTTGTCTGATTACCCTGCATAGCTTCAGTTAGGGAGTTTGCGATTTCCTCTAAATCAAATTCATCTCGCTCGGGTTGTTTTGACTCTTTTTTTTTGTAGGTGTTTTTGTTTTAGCTGCCATTTTAACCTCTCCCTTAACAGAGCATTCGTTTGTATATATCAGAACATATATTCGCTTTTTAGCAAGATAAAATGGCTGGAAATAAAAAAGGCTATCGTATTTGATAACCTTTAAAATCTTTCTTTGAAATTGACAGCTATAATATTCTCATCTCTGTGGACCATTCTAATTACGTTGTAACCCTGTTCCTTTAAAAGGTTTAGAGCCACATCATCTTTTAGTGCTTCATGTACTTCGTGTGTTAGATGTAGCTTGATAAACCTATAATTGGTACATGGTCAGGTTCACGTTTAATAAAAATTTTACTGGTACTATTATATCGTAATTTTTAATCCACACCCCTTTACAAATAGTTCTACAGAGACAGTGAAAACCCTTCCAGTTAATTGATAATCGATTTATATATACAAAACATATCAAATTCCCTAAAATGGTAAATAGTAGATAGATAAATTGAGGTGGAAATTTATGAATAAATGCCCTAATTGTTTAGCCAGTAACCCTTTTAAGAAAGTATATAGAGATGGTTTAGTATTTGTAAAATGTGAATATTGTAATACAATCTTTGAAGATACTTCAACGAGAAAAACGAGAGAAGTGTCAGAGAGAGTACGAAACGAAGTCCAAAATGATGTGCAAAAAGAAAAATCTTCAGGTAAGGCTCTAGCAATTGGGATAGGACTTATGATCCTTTATTTTATTATTGATACTATATCTAAACTTTATTAAATTATAAAATAAAAGTTTGTTATATGAACAAGGGTATTTATGCTATCTCGGTCTTTCTGTTAAAAGAATGAAAAAAGCCCCCATAAAAGTTAGATTGATGTCTAACTTTTACGTGGCAGTTCAAGTCGTTATTAAAAAGAATAATTTATTTTAAACAAACTTCCTTATCATTCAACCAATGTGCAAATTTCAATAAAATGTCCATCTGGATCTGCTACATATGCAACTGTTTGTCCCCATGGTTTTGTAGCTGGTTCCTTTATGATTGGTACACCCTGTTCACGGAGTTTCTCGATTGTTGCAGACACATCTTCAACAACAAATGCGATTTCAAAAGTTTGAGTTGACGAAGTTAATTCAGGTACATCTAAACCTATTTCTTCTTTGACAGATTTACGCGTATTAATCGATAGAGTTGTTACACCAGTGTCGAATTCAACATATGTATCTTGTTGCATTTTGATTTGCAAACCTAGAATGTCTTTGTAAAAACTCATCGTTTTTTCAAAATCATTTACGTAAAGAATGATATATTTCATAGTTAGTTTCACTTGCTTCTCTCCCACTTTTGGTTTAAATACCAGATTATAGTTTATTAACCATATAATTAAAGTATTGCTTGGACAAGTATAACATTCGATATTTATTTCTTTCAACTTGCAGGCATTTTTAGCCTTTTATATTAATTAAGATACCTAATCTCTTAAAAAAATATGGGCTGGCCATGTCTGTCATGCTCCGAACAAGTTTGTTCAGCGCAGGTCGGTCGTCGGTCGGTCTTTCTCTAATATTTTGGTTTTTATAAATACCAATATAGGAAAGCCTTACCGGGCCGACCTACTTCCTAGCTTACATCATATTTTTTCTTTCACAAAACATGATACATGTTTTCATTTGTTCCTTTTGTTACATCTGTTCCTTTTGTTACTCAATCGCGCCCGATTGTTGAAGATCGTTTCACCTAAACCACCAGCAATTGTAATATAGGATTGAGAAGAATACAGATTTAGAAAGTCTCCATATACAGGTTTTTATTCATATAACATCCCTACAATGTTTTCTGCAAAATTTTGAAAAGTCTTATTGTAAACTCTCTTTATATACCTTTGTATAAAAAATGTATAAACAATATCCAATGAAAAAGCCAAGTAACGTTTGTTTTACAGCGTTTCTTGGCTTTTGTGTCTACCCAAACTTTTATTTGGGAACGTTATTTCGTTATTGGATGTACAGATATACAGCTCAACTTCTTAACATTCATCTTGATAAATTTGAACTGTTTTAGGTTTTAAATTAACTATATTTTTAAATACTTTAAGATTTTCTATATGTCTAAAAAATTCATCTAAGCTTTCAAAATCCATTGACCATTCTGTAACTTGTAATTTTTTAAATTCATCAATAGGAGTAAATAATAGTTTGCAATGAAGCTGGCTCATTCCTAAATATTCATCATCTTCGTATTCAGTAAACTGGCGTACAAACGAAAAATGAAACATTTCTTTACGGTAAGTACCACATTCGAATAAAATTTCCTTTTCATCTTCTCCTACAATATCTTCCTCACAAAATTCTTTAAATGTTGTCCAAATTGACGATACTGAATCTGTATCAACATTTATTTTTCCTTTCAAATAACCTTCTACTTCTTGAATCCTCACTATTTATCGCCCCTCTTGTTACTTGTTCAACCTTTATTAAGAATAAAGAGCCAAGTCTAATTAAGCAAATAAAGTTACCAAAGCGTCGTTTGGTAATATATCTTTAAAAATTGTTATTCAATAATATGGCCCGATTGTTGAATAAATGTTTTAAAAAGAAGCAGCCTTTCGGCTACTTCATCATCTGACTCAAAATATTATTTCTTACTCTAAAAATTGTCGTGCTAGATAACCCCATATGCTTGCCAATTGCACGTATGCTATCCCCATCTAGCAATCTATGAAGGACTTCAACCTCTCTATCGCCTTCTACAAATGGAATGTGTTTCTGCACTTCTGCTATCTTTTGCTCATATTGCTTAATTCGAAAATTCAGCGAATATACACGACGTTGTACTTCTGTAAACACTGGATCACTAGTTCCACCACTTGCCTTTGGTAATGTTGCTTCAAGGCCATACATAGCTGTTTTAGCTCCAATGTAGCTATTGTTATTCATCTTCGCTACCGGCTGCTTTGCTTCCTCAATTGTTTCAACCATCCAACGATAATTCTCAATCCACTGAAGTAAATCCTCTTTCGTAACTTTAATTTGCCCTGTTAACATAGGTTTGCCCTCCTACGGTCAATATTTGAAATTTTTAAATTTTTAATCTTAAATTACTAGCCTAAAATTGACCTCCAATATTCAATTACTCGTGGTACAATAATCCAGCAAGGAGGTTTTTATACAGTTATGGAAATATTATTTGGAATTATACCTATTTTCTTTTTATTAGTTTTCTATCTTGTACCAATAGTATTTATAGTCTGGTTCGTGCTTAAAATCATTAATATTCAAAAAGAACAAACTGAAATTCTATTAAGAATTGCTGAAAAGTTAGAAAAGTAATGTAGTATGGAGAGCTTCTATAAAAAGCTCTCTAACTTCTCACAAACCGCAAAACTACCACTAACTTTGATAACTCTATAGTTTGGATACCTAGTCATGTATTCCAGTACCAAGCGTCTGATTTCATCGTTATCCTTCGCCTGTTGAAATATCCAAGCAGGCAGAAGGACTTTGTGGGGTACGTTACTGTTCAATGATCAATTCCTCTTGAGTTAGTTCATCTTCAATAACTGAGTAATCCGTAACATCGATAACATCGCTCATATCCTCGGAAACCTCTGTTTTAATCGTTTCATCAACCTAGATTGACTTAGGAGCATATTTCAATACTTCTTTCAGTACAGTTTTCTTAGCCATCGCGTCATAATTGGTTTTCCAAGGGCTTGTCCAACCTTTCTGAACTGCTTGTGAGAACTTGTGAGCATGCTTTTCAACACGTTCTCTTGTCCAGTAAACAAAGTCGTATCCACCATTTTTCAAGTGGTATACAGCGTAGTAACCGATTGGTTCACCCTGTGGGTTTTGAGACGGAACATGAACAAGATCTTTGTGTAATCCGTTTGAGTAAGAAAATTCATCTTCTTGGAAAACTTCATATGCATAAATTGCCTTGTATTGCCCACTACGTACTGCTAAATCGATTAAGCCTTTATAACCTAATAGGAACTAACTTGTTTGCCGTATGGGATTAGATAGGCTTGTCCTAGCCCTGTGTTTGGCTCCACTCCTAATTGAGCAGATTGCATAAGTGCAGCTAGAAGACTGAATTGGTCGCAGTCTAGTAATTTAGGAGTTATGTTCGAACTGCTGTTAAAGCGATTCGAGCAATGCGATCAGCATCCATGTGTTTTGGTAAAGCATGTTGGATTTCAGGTCCCATTTTTTAACAAAGCATTTCAGGATGTTTCAGGAGAAGCTTGCTTTGATACTTGATTTTGTGACTTTGCTTGATATGAAGAAAAGTGTATGGCGTCCTGGTACGTATATACATTATCAAGAGTCATATAACAATCATATAAAACCACCTATCGGCAATCACAAGTTACAAAAACCCACAAAAATGACTCTTCAAAGGGAATTAATTGATAAATTGGTTTCTTATAAGTTAAAACGTGCAACCATACAGGAGATATTTAGAGTTTTTAAGTCAGCTGTTTCATATGCTGTCGAGGAAGAAATCCAGCCGAAAGATTGTTTTACGAAGATGGATTTTAGCGCCGCACCTACTGGGGATAAAGCAAATTTTTATACTGAGGAAGAATTAAAAACTTTTCTATCATGCGTGAAAGATAACGATCCTACTACTAGATATACTGCTATTCTTACTTTAGCAATGACCGGAATGCGTAAAGGCGAAATGATGGGAATAACATGGAATGACCTTGATTTTAAAGCAAAATCTATTACGATAAACAAAGCTAGAACAAGAACAGGTCTTGGTCCGCCAAAAAGCGATAACGGTTATCGAAAAGTAAGTATGAATAATGAATTATATTCGCAGTTAAAAATTTATAAAGCCTGGTGTATAAAGAAGAAATGGGAAAACAGCATGCCATAAAGACGAGGATTTTGTTTTCATTTCACGACAAGGTTGTAATCCAATAGGATTAACTTATGTTGAAGATGCATTAGACATGATTTGTACTAAATATAACTTAAGAAGAATTTTTCCACATGGATTAAGACATACAGTTGCTTCCATTTTACTGGCACGTGGGGAAACACTTGTTACAGTGGCAAAAATACTTGGAGATAACTCAAATACTATATTAAAAGTATATGTACATTCATTTGAAAAAGACGAAATTAAATCTATCGATCTAATGAACCAGTTTGCAAATGGATAAAATAAAAGTTAATAGCGATTTCTCATCAAATTGGGGTACTTTTTGTGGTTCGCTTTTACTGTGACCCCTCCCCTCCCTTATATATCAACGTTTTATTCTTTTTTCCATCCAAATGATGTAGTTCGCATGGTAGATAACGCCCATTTGGTCTGTCTCTGCATATCGAATCTCAATCTGTTTTTCACTCACAAACATTTTCTTCACCTCGTCCTACATTATAGCGTAAAAATGTTGATTTGCTGTGGTTTTTGCTCTATTGATTAGAAGAAGTTAAAATATGTATTTCTACGAAGATTTAAAATTAGATCAAAAAAATATTTTTAAAAAATGTTGGTTTCCTTTTTTACCAGTTGTACACTGCTTAATTGGGGTACACTCGGGAACAAACATTAAAAAACGAAAGATGCTGGGCAGGTGCTAAAAATATAAAAATCACTTCTCTTAATGAGAGTGATTTTTATATTCTTTTTATTATAATGACAACATCTACCAGTGTTGATACAATTCATTCTCAAAGGATAAACTTTTACTAACTTTTTCTTTTTGTTCATTTAGCAGGAAGATTAGTATCTTTGATCAAACTTTCTATTAAAGCAAAATTATGCTTTCATAATATGAGTTTGCCTCCCTATAATTACCTCAGCAGCTTCCCTTGTAATCTCACCTAAAGTTGGGTGAGCGTGAAGTGTTAAAGATATATCTTTAGCAGTCATGCCCGTTTCGATTGCAAGACCCATCTCAGCAATCATATCAGATGCACCATCACCTACGATTTGAGCACCGATTAATACCTCATCTTTTTTGCGTACAACAAGTTTCACAAAACCTTCTGCTGTGTTTAAAGTTAATGTGCGGCCGTTTGCAGCAAATGGGAATTTTGCTACTTTCACCTCGATACCTTCTGCTTTTGCTTGCTTTTCATTGTAGCCAACAGTTGCAAGTTCTGGATCCGTAAAGCAGACAGCCGGGATTGCTAAGTAATCTACGATTGACTTTTCGCCAGCAATTGCTTCTGCAGCTACTTTACCTTCATAAGAAGCTTTATGCGCAAGTTGTGGGCCAGATATGATATCGCCAATTGCATAAATATTGGGTACTGAAGTACGGCATTGTTTGTCAACTTTTAATAAACCTCGTTCTGCGAATTTGATGCCTACTGCTTCAAGACCCATTTCATCTGTATTTGGACGACGGCCTACAGTGACTAATACATAGTTCGCTTCAACTGTTTTTTCTTCTCCACCAGCTTCATACGTTACAACTACGCCGTTTTCATTTTCTTCCACGCCTTTAGCTGATGCGCCAACAATAACTTCCACGCCTTTTTTCTTTAAGCCTTTTTTCACAACTTGTGTCATTTGCTTTTCAAAACCAGCTAAGATGTCTTTGCCACCTTCAATGATTGTTACTTGAGAACCTAAGTTAGCGTAAGCAGATCCTAGCTCAGTACCGATATAACCACCACCAATAACAACTAATTTTTGTGGTACTTCTAGTAAAGAAAGTGCACCAGTTGAGTTGATTACGCGTTCAGTGAATTTGAATGTTGGAATTTCAACTGGTCGAGAACCTGTCGCAAGGACTGCATTTTTGAATGTGTAAGTTTGTGAGTTGTCGCCGTCGATGACACGTACAGTGTTTGCATCTATGAAGGATGCTTCACCTTTCACGATATCAATTTTGTTGCCTTTTAATAGACTTTCAACACCACCTACTAATTTAGAAACTACGCCTTTTTTGAATTCTTGCACTTTTGTCCAGTCAAGTTTTATTCCTTGTGCAACAACACCCATATCATCTGAATGCTTTGCTTGCTCAAAACGGTGACCTACTGAAATCAGTACTTTTGATGGGATACAGCCGACATTTGAGCAAACTCCTCCTAAATACTCTCGCTCTACAATTGTTACGTTTTGCTTCATTTGAGAAGCACGGATAGCCGCCACGTATCCTCCTGGGCCTGCACCAATCACAAGTGTATCAATATACTTCATCTATTATTTCCCCCTCATTACTTGTTATAAAATGAAAAACATTATCCCAAAAAAATTCATCTTTCACACAATTATGGTGACCTTTTGTTACAACTTTAATTACTTGTTTAAAATTACTATCTTTTATTAGGACATCCACATTTGAAATAGGCACTTTTTTGTCCTTAATTGAGTGTATGGCTAGAGCTGGGGACTGTTGTGTTTTTAATATATTTTCTAAACACCATTCTCTTCTTGCTTTTAAAAAAACACCTCCCCGTAATAAAAACCAACTGACAAATAGCCAGCCAAAAGGAATATACGGTATTTTTACTTTCTCTGCCATTGATTTGCTAATACTTTTTAATGATGTAGGCATTGAATCGGTAATAAGTGCTTGTAACCTAAAATCTGTAGAATTCACAATACTTGCAGCAATCCCCCCCATTGAATGTCCTAAAACGTAGATCGCATTACTATTAATATCTGGTCTCGTCCATACATAATCTATCGTTGATGTTATACTTTGAACAAACGATGCAATACTTACTTGTTTTTGTTTTGACTCACTTTCCCCATGACCAATAACATCCACAATTATTACGTCATAACCGTTAGCTAATAAGGGATCGACATACCGCAACATGTCTGATTTATTAGAGCTCCACCCGTGAATCAGTAGAAAACAACCTCTTGCCTGCTCACTTTTAATAAGCCATCCTCGAACTGTCCCAATGCCGAGTTCTATTTCAATGTTTTCATAAGTCGAATTCGGGTATTTTTTACACTCTTTCATTTTCGGTGTAAAAATATGAAGAATGATATATCTCCTTAGAGAGAAAATAATTGTTATGAAAGCAACGAATAAGAAATATTTCATAAAAACACCTCCACACAAGATACCAAACGGTCTCTTTTTGATTATAAAAAAGACGGCTTTAATGCCGCTAGTTAGCAATCATTGCGATATATTGCCTCAAATTATTTATTATGATCTCTGTTAATTGTCCATCATTCTTTAATCTATCTAAGACGAGCCCGCCTTCAAGTGTTGACACAATATAAATCGCAGTGTCGTACGGCTGCACTGACTGCTTCAACTCCTGATGCTTAATTCCATCCTCTATAATATTCATTATCCACATTATCAACATATCCATAGCTTCTTTGATCGATGGCAGTAATGTACTCCCTTCTAAATCATCCATTTCTATAGCTGCGTTAAAAATAGGACATCCACCTACTATGGGTTTTCCTGAACTTAATTGTAGAAAAGCCTCCACAAATGCGATTAATTTATCTGTTGCATGTTCGTGTATTGAAACACTCATCTTTAAATGCTCCTGCATGATTTCAGTTGAAAAATGAAAAGACTCAACCATCAACTGCTCTTTATCCTTAAAGTGTCGATATATCCCCCCTTTTTGAATATTTGTTTCCTGAATAATGTCACTCATCGTTGTTGTCATGTAACCTTTTTTGTTAAAAATCGCAGAAGATTTTCGAATAATATTGCGCCTAGTTAATTCACCTTTTTTCATTTAAACCTCCAAAAAGATACTCTTTAGTCTCTTTTAATATATAAGAACTTGAATATAATTTCAACAACTATTTAACATGCAAGATGTGATTTATCAATCAGCTTTTTGTACACTGCTTGTTTGAGATAGTCACGAACTGCAGCTTTAAGTGTTTTGTTAGTAAATTTCATAGTATCATCATCCTTTTCAATTAAATCATTTTTCTCATTCATAGCATTTTCAATTCGTTTCAAGAAACTATCCCACCGTTCTTCACTTAATTTTCGATGTGAACAATATTCCCTGACCAATCCTGGTACTTCTTCACTCGCTCAATACCCAGCCATACTGTTTCAATAATGTTGAAATGCCTGAACTGCATTTTCTTCTGCAACTCCATTACGAACACCACCACTTTTGCTGTAGCAAATTTCTACCTCAATAGAAATACGATTACCTTTCTTTAAAGTGTTAGGATCATTACTGCCACCGCCGTCTCCGCAATGCCAAGCGTTACGATTGAAAGGAATTGCTTAAATAACCTCTTTATCATCAACTGAAACATAGAGAGACTTTGAACTTGCTTGTTTACTACGTATGAAATTGGATTACCGAACATGTGGCCAACCTTTGTATCTATTATTTCAGCATCTAAAGGATTATTAAGAGTATTGTTCACCTTGTCGTCAACACGAACTACATGGTCATTACCTTGCGCATAATCGGTTGGTTTACGTGTTAAAATTGGCACTGCTAATAGTTCAGCTTTATACCAATTGTAGTAGAGTAATCATTTGTTACGTTCTGCTTTTGTTTCTGAAATTAGCTTATCGAGTAAAAGAGGTGTAACGCCTTTCTCATCGATATAAGCAATGTATTCGTTCACTGTACCACTTCCTTATTTTGAATTGACCCCTTTCACACTGGCAACATCATAATCATCCAGCCCATACCACACTTATTCTCATGATCTACAACCATGCGTAATAAAGCATGTAGCCAGATAACCCTAAGTCTTCTATGATCTCTGTAAACAAAGAAAACATACTTTCTCTATGCGTATCGTAAACTTCACGGACGACAAGAGCTGTACGTTTTTCTTCTAACAACCTTAAAAGTATTTTGAGTGCCACACGATATGATTTAGAAGAACCATACCCACCGACTAAAAGTTGAGTTTTGCAACTCCAGTCGAATAGGAAATCATCCCTTCTCACTTTCTCTTGATGACAATTTCCATAGGTCCTTCACCTTTTTCATCAAGCTTTTCCATTTCAGCTTTAGTCTTATCAATGTTCAACTGCATCTGCTCAAGTTTAATCCTGAGCTCGTCATCCTGATCTGCCCTCTCAACAAACTGACGAATAGAAGAACGCAACTCCCCAACTGCTCTCGATTGAGCAGTGAGTAGTTGCGCCTGTCGTTCCCCTTCGAATTGCAAGTTGTATTCTTCTTCGATTGTAGCTTGCTCCACACCACCACCTTCTTCCTTAGAACGTGGGTAGTATTCGTACTTTGCCTTTTTGAGCTCCTTAATCATTTCACCTTTATCTGTAACGTGCATGATTCGTTGTGCCCTTATGATTGCAGCATACTGAATCTGTATTTGATCCCAGATTAAATCAGCTGGAGAACATTCGTTCATGGCTTCCATGATTTCAAGTGTTACTTCGGGCAGGAACTTTTGAAAGAAACCGTGTGTAACAGCATTCTTATTTTGCTTAGGTGCACCATAACCCTTTGCATTGTTGTTGCCTACAGGAGCACCCCTACTACGTTTAGTAACGTTACCATTGGATTTGGTAACGTTACCTTTCAATTGATCATCCCATTTATCTTAGTTTTTCCACTTTCGAATTTGCGAATCGGATAATTCTAACTGCTCTGCAATATCCTTCAGGAGCATTTGCCCTTTGCTTTCAAGCCACATTTGAAATGCTTCATCACGTTTCGGATTTCTTGGTCTAGCCATATCTCATACATCCCCACCTCGCGCCGACCTCCCTCCGAGTTTACATCATATTTTTCCTATCACAAAACATGCTACATGTTTTACATTTGTTCCTTTTGTTATATTTGTTCCAAACGTTACATTAACAACTTTATTAAAAGCTTCTGTTAGTTGAATACGGATGTTGGTATCCCTAACCAAAAATTTGTGCAGCAATAGCAAACAACTCTTTATTCCTATATGGCATTTTAATAGAGTTCTTTATCATTATTGGAGGATTACTAACTTTAATAAATCCACTTTTCTCCAAGAAGAACATTAACTCGTCATTACTGGATGACACATCAATCCTTATCTTTCCTTGATGATTAATAACTAACCCATCTATTATTAAAGCAGCTGTTTGTGAATTTGGTGCTACAATAGGTCCTATTAATAGATTTTCTGGACCTAATATAGATATTCCAAATCCAATAATCTTCCCCTTTAAATTTCTAACAACTAAACATTGTTTGGATTGATTTATCCTGTTAAGAAGCAAATTCCCCCTCTTATCTCCAAATGCAGCTGAATCTAATTCAATAATTTCATTAATGTCTTTCTCTTGGTAGCTCTCTAGAGTAATTTCTTGAAGATTATTAAACAATCTAGTTGGAATATAATTATCGCTTAAATACTTATGTACAGAATCGACAGTAATAAAACCCAAATTTTCATATAAAGGTTTTCCATTATCTGTTGAAATTAACATTATAGAGGTATTTTGAGAAACACTGTCTATACACTTCTGAGTAGCATTCTTCCCTAAGCCTAAACCTCTATATTCTTCATTAACAATAACCATACCTATTGAAGCTAAATCAGTATCATAAGGTATTATTGCAGCACTCGAAACAATTTTCCCCACAGCATTTTTATGTCCGTATATTTTACCAGATGACAAAATAGTTCTAATTTCCTGTTCATCATAATCCCAGCCAACTGATGTAGAAAGTTCTACTAAGCCTAAGACATCATTTTTATCAAATTCCACTAATTTCAAAACTTTTTTATTGTCTGTATACATTAGAAATCCCCCTACTTTATTTCTATTCTTATCATAATTTACCATCTACCCTTGTTCAACTAAATTGCTCCTTCAGTTGAAGAAACAATACTTTTAAAAATAACAAAAAAGAAGTAACCTTTCGGCTACTTCATCATCTGACTCAAAATATACTTCCTTACTCTAAAAATTGTCATACTAGATAATCTCATTTGCTTTCCAATTGAACGCATGCTATTCCCATCTAGTAATCTATGGAGGACTTCAACCTCTCTATCCCCTTCTACAAATGGAATGCGGTTATGCACCTCCGCAATCTTTTGCTCATATTCCTTAATACGATAATTTAGCGAATATACACGATGTTGTACTTCTGTATACACTTGATCACTTGTACCTCCACTAGCCTTCGGTAATGTCACTGGATCCTCACCAACTATGGCAACAACGAGATCAAAAATATTCATCAGTTTTCTCCCACCTTACTAGTCTAATTTTTTATTCTCAATTTACAACTATACAATTCATGCTGAGTTTCCTAAAATAGTAATTAGAAGAAGAGATTGAGAGGTTAAAAACTAGTATATTTAGAAGGCAAAATTAGTGAATACCTATACTTTTTCGTTATGTACGCACATAATAAGATTGCTTAAAATGGTAAATGGCTCATCAAAAGTTAAGGAGAGGGATTTATGAAAAATTGCCCTAACTGTTTAGCTGCAAATTCATATAAAAAATTCTACAAAGAAAATATAGATATATACGTATGTGAATATTGTGGTGCAGTTTCAGAAGATTATACAATAATAGAAAAAGAAACTTATTTAGAATATAATCATTCAGAAAAAGTCAGAGAGTCAGAAAACAAAACCTATTATTATAGAGAGGTAGCTCCATCAAAATGGCCTAAAAAAATCGCCTTAATTTTGATTAGTATAATAGGGTTATTGATAATCGGACAATCGATAGAAATGATCTTTTCAGAAGAGGTAAAACCGACAAAACAAGTTTCAACCATTACGCCCGAAATGTTTCAAAAGCTCAAAATTGGTATGAGTGAAGATACCGTAAAAGAAATCGTAGGATATGGTGCATTGCACAAAGATGAAAATAAACTTAATTATAGAGGAAAAAACGGTGTAGAAGAAAATTCTATGGTAAGTTTAGAATTTAATAATGGCAAGCTAGAAGCTATTTATGAATTTGGATTGATTACAAAAAGGAAATATTAATATGGATATCTATAAATCATTTCTTACAATACATATAGAAGAAATTTTTTATAATTAAGACCACGACGGCATATCATTTAGCTGTCTTGGTCTTTGTTGATCTGTAGCCGCATTTACAATTCTTTTCTATACTATTCAAAGCTAATTTCCAATACAAAAAAGAGCACCAATTTTGGCACTCTAAAGACTCGTAAATCTTCTTTCGTTATTGGAGAGATTGTAATAATTTGAATTAAATAAGTTTGCATTAGGTTCATTAGTAACTTCCAAAGATATATATTTTTGTCCATCATTCTTTTCATAAGCAAAAATTAAATACTTTTCTATGACAGTGCTCGTTTTTTCTTTTGCTCGTCCACCAATTATAGCACCTAACGAACCAAAAACATTATCCCCCGCTATAGCTCCTCCAGCACTACTTACCCAACTTTTTTGAATCTCAACATCTGTTTTTATTAGAATATCGGTAACTTTATTTATATCTAACTCGATTGTGTCTTGACCCCTTTCAAAAATGACTTTATCTGTGCATCTGTACACAAAGATTTCAGCACCTTCAGCAATTGGTAAACCAGCTGTATGTTTTACTTTAATACATAAATCTGCATTGAAAAGTTGTTGTCGAGCTCTTGAACCAAGTACTTTACTCTCTGCATCAAATTGTTCTCTCTTTCTATTAGCTTCTCTTTGTTTGCGTGCTTTTATAGCTTCAGCACTATAGGTTCTTCCATAAAGTAGAATTAAAAATCCCCCAAATAGAGCAACAAGTACCAATACAATAGCTGAAATTATAATGTCCGCACCATTATATCCTTTGGTGTTTAAAAATGTGCTAGATAAACCATACAAGAAATATATTCCAACTAATGAAATGATTATTAGGTGAAGAATTCTTTTCATCTAATCCCTCCTTATACACAAATATACATAATTCGGGGAGAATTCACCAGAGCTGTAATGATAGTTACAATAGCTAAATTTATTTCTTTGATATATCAGCTGATGGAAATTGGACAATGACATTATAATAAGTAGATAAATTGTAGTTATCTTCTAAAATGATAGCGTTAACATATGTTCATTAAAAAATGCCCTGGCTCAAAATTAATTGATTGCTGGGCATTTTTTAACACTGTAGTTGGGAATTTTTCAGATGTTAATAAAAATCATTACGCTTATGAAACGATTAAGTGGGATAGTTTTCAAACCTTCAAAATCACTATTTTCATTGTTTCATTATTGAATGTCTCCAACATAAATACAGCCGAACTCACAGATTTTTTTGCAATTGCACTTGTGATTTTCATTTTATATGTCTATATGGGGCATTGTTATTCTGACAGCTAATTCTACAACGGGCTTTGAAAAACATTTTGAATAATCCGATTTTTCTAATCTCCATAGTCGTTTGCAAGTACAAAGGATGCCTCTCCTATTCGAATCCAATCTAATTCATCAGTACCCTGTAAAGCACTGATAAAATGATAATCCGTACTATATGTATCAAAGCCGTCTTTATTAGGAAATTCTCTCCAGACTTCTGCTTCTTTTGTAGGGTCAAACCTAAATATTTTAAAATCCCTTGACTTGCATGTTGAATTTGCTTAACAAAAAGTTGATAATCCTCAACGACCTTGATAATTGATTAGGGTATATCATTTGAAAAGACTTAGGCATTCGAATTAAATATTTTCCCTTGGGGAGCCCAAACATTGGGTTACTTCCGTCACCCAGCTATCAACACTATCTTCATCATAAATATACGCTGCGTATCCATGCAATAAGCCATCTAAAGTTAATGACCACCCAAGTTAATATCCCCTATTCAACTTATTGCTTCTACCCTGTAACCTCATAAATGGGTTTTCTTTATAGTCCAAATACAACTTTTTGCGGTGATTGCGCCACTTCTTCCACTTCTTGGGATGCTATTGGTTTGTTACTACGGGGCGAAACTTAGTCTGTCCTTTATTGACATGTCTAATGAGCTTTCCAAGCCCAATCGGCTGTATAGTTCGGAATAATATCAATTAGTACGAAAATAGACAAATTTAAATATTTTATTAGAATTTATAGCTTTTTTTAATAGAAATTAGCTTATTAAAATAACATTTTCAGCTAAACAAGCACTTTATACCTACATTATTACAAAAATGTTTTTTTGTAAAATAAAACTATTGTATTATTTATCCGTAGTTTGAATAATTATTAATCTATTGCTATCATACTAGTCGCAATACAATTTCAAAATAAGGAGACGATGGATGATGAACACTAAATTTACAAAATTAAGCAAAAAAGGTCTGAGTGCTGCCCTATTAGCAGCCGGAATCATAGGGATTTCGACAGCTCCAAATGCATATGCACATGGATTTGTTGAAAAACCAGCTAGCCGTGCAGCCTTATGTACTCAAAATTATGGGGCACTTAACTTAATGTGTGGAAGCATAATGTATGAACCACAGAGCCTAGAGGCGCCTAAAGGATTTCCGCAAAGTGGACCGATGGATGGAAAAATTGCATCTGCAGGAGGTCTTTTTGGTGGTATCCTTGATCAACAAACGACAGATCGCTGGTTTAAGAATACAATTACGGGAGGTCCCAATACGTTTACATGGAAGTATACTGCACCACATTTAACAAGCAAATGGCACTATTATATTACTAAACATGATTGGAATCCTAATAAACCATTAACCCGCGCTGATCTTGAGCCAATTGGAACTGTAGCACATAATGGTTCTGCTGCATCGACTAATTTAACTCATACTATTAATGTGCCAACAGATCGTAGTGGCTATCACGTGATCCTAGCCGTTTGGGATGTCGCTGACACTTCAAATGCGTTCTATAATGTGATTGATGTAAATTTGGTGAATAATGGTGGCAATGTAGATACGGAAGCCCCAACTCAGCCAAATGGATTACATACAACAAAAGTTACTTCTACTAGTGCCGAGCTAAAATGGAACCCTTCTACAGATAATGTAGGTGTGAAAGAATATCAAGTATTACGTGATAGCAAAGTAGTTGCAACTGTTCCAGGAACGACATTCACAGATAAAAATTTGAATTCCAATACAAAATATACTTACTCAGTAAAGGCAGTAGATGCAGCTGGGAATGTTTCTACAGTAAGTGAATCTCTAGTTGTAGAAACATTGCATGCTGCTCCAGATACAGAATCGCCTACTCAACCAACTTCACTACATACAATGGGAATCACTTCTTCAAGTGTCGACTTAATGTGGGGTGCTTCAGAGGATAATGTAGGCGTTGACCATTATGTTATATATAGAGGGACCACAAAAGAACAAATGACTGCTGTTGGGACTTCAACAATCACATCATTTATGGATATGAATCTTCAATCAAATACTTCCTATATATATGCAGTAACTGCTGTAGATGTAGCTGGGAATGAATCTATTAAAAGTTCCATTTTAACTGTAACAACTAAAGAGCAAAGTACTTCTTATGAGCAATGGAGTCCATTCAAGGCATACAAAAAAGGTGATAAGGTAGAGTATCAAGGTAAGAATTATGAAGCGGTTCAAAGCTATCAAGGCTATGGAGATCCAAATTGGATAAACGCTTTGTCTTTATGGAAAGAAATTAAATAAAAATTAGTTTTCTAGTAAGAGAATTCAGTATCGTTTTGTTCCAATAGAAATTATTGAAGTAAAAGCAGCTTGCATGCAAGCTGCTTTTTACACGCTAATAATCCAAGGAGATTACACAACAAGTTCGCTACATATAATTTCAATGAAGAAACCGTTTGATGATTGAAAAGAGTTTTCACCGCAACGTTTAGACTATTGCTGTAAGAAATAACCCCATCAGCTGAGGTTCATCTAAATTAATTATGGAGCTGTAATTTCTACCAAACTCCATGTTTCAGAAACTTCATTGTAAATTGCTTTATATATGCTTATTGTACTATTTACTTGTTGAACACCAAATAGGAGGCTAATTTCACCAGTAGTTGAATGGATGTCCACTTTAAAATCAAAGTTATTGTATGGAACTGTCTCATCAGGACGAAATTCTTCTTGTACCATTAAGCCAGACCATCCTGCCAATTGCATATGGACTGTTTCTGAAAATAATACAGAAAAGCCATCTTTATTATTTGTTGTTCCCAAAGTAACTAAAGGTGCACCTGGCACGCTATTCTCGTCTTATACATTTAGATGCTTTATAACGAGCCTTCACCGTACAGGCGACTTTCATCGCATACGGCGATCCGTCAACTATACTTCTATACTTATTTCCCCGTAAACATAGTAGTTTTATTTCTAAATATATTCAATAGAATTTCAACAAGGTAAAGAACTCTTTACCTTTAAAATCGTACTCAACCTTCTTAATACCATAAACAACATAACTAAGGTTGCCTAACTGAGGTAAAATAAAGCCCACCTAATTATTATAGGTGAGGCCACATTAAAAAAACTTATTTAACTTGGATCAAAAGTAGTTGTATAGGATTTTCAGAAGGTAAAGAATTTTTAACCTTTACCAAAATTGAATTTTTATCATCAACCTCACCTTTTCTGTACGACATTTAAATTTTATGAAAGAAAAACCCCACCTAATAAGGTGAGGTCCATTCTTATTCCCAATTAACTCCGTTGAATGTTGCAATAATGTCTCTTGTCATTTTATTACCAGATAAATTTTGTTTATTGCCCTTTGTAAATGTAATTTTTTGACCAATGCTTGCATTGTTGTCCAGTAAAACTACGATAGATTTATCGGTGTCATTCCATATTGCAGAAGTAATGAGATCTTGAGAGTCGTCATCAAAATGGCTAATCATATTAGATCCATCGATAACTTTAATTAGACTATGAGAAAGATAAATGTCTTCTCCTACTTCAAATGTAACTGAATTAGCACTAGTTCCACTTACAGAAGTTTTATCTAGCCCTACTAAAATGCTATTCTCGTCTTATACATTCAGATGCTTTATAACGAGCCTTCACCGTACAGGCGACTTTCATCGCATACGGCGATCCGTCAACAATATTTCTATACTTATTTCCCCGTAAAACATAGTAGTTTTATTTCTAGTTGAAATCAATAGAATCACCACAAGGTAAAAAATTTTTAACCTTCATTGGCGAATTCTCGATGCTGAAGGTGTATTACGGTCTCTTTTCAACAAATAACAAAATTAGTGTGGCGATTGGACCTAATATAAGAGAAAGTAAGAACCAATTTAACCCTCTTCTATTCTTCCCTTGCGCCAATCCAGCATTGATTAATGCTAATGTACCCCAACCTACGAAATATTGATTATCCATCATCTGTCCCCCTAATTCATTTAACATACTGACCGTTCGTAAACATTTTTCACAAATTTGATCATAACATATCCAAATGCTTCATATTGTGATTATGAACGTTTCGTTTTCAAAAGAATGTGATGGAAGAACAACTGACGAATGCGATGCTGGCTACCCCTTCATTTGAATGATTTTTTACGTTTTCCCTCCATTGCCTTTTCCCTATATCCCCCGCTAAATAATCAGAAAAAAATACCATTTTTGAGATAATTAAGGTAAATACAATAATGAACTGTTATACTATAATATCTTCTCCCCATTTTATGAAAGGTGGTACATTTATGAGTAAAACTCTTGTAAATTTACAAAATGAGCTTATAGCTGAAACGAAAAAAGGATTCCCCATTCTACTATCTGGCGTCCTAGTCTTTTTAATTTTCACCCTCATGTATTTTGTTCTTCCAATAGAGGCTGTCCGTTTAATTTGGATATTTGGTTTGGGCGCTATTTTCCCTATTGGCATGTTCATTGGTAAAATTCTCGGCGTCAGTTTAAATTCTACAGACAATCCTCTAGGAGTTTTAGGAGGAATAGTGGCAGCTCCTCAAGCTTTTTATATACCTGTATTTATCATCGTGTATATGAAAATACCTGAATACCTTCCCTTCACAATTGGTTTACTTGCAGGCTCTCATTTTCTTCCATACATATGGATTTATAAAAGTAAAGCCTATTTATTCGTTACTTTAGGAACCTGTTTTTCGGCCCTTATCTTAGGTGGTTTCTTTGTTGATTATGCTTTCACACTTGTACCTTTAGCTATTTCGATTGTGTATGGGATTGGCGTTGCTTTAATTCAAGGAGAACTTAAAGCCAAATCAGTATCGTCATCTGTTATAAGGTGATTTTTAAAGAAGAAACTATATAAGTAAATTCCGAAAGAGTTATTTGCTTTATCATTGTGCTTGATGCTATATTTTCCGATGATTTGTTGACTTTTTCCTTTTTATGTTTTATATTTACAATATCCATGTGCTGTTTAATCTCTAGTCAGATTAAGCAGCTTTTATTATTGCTATACTATGTATCGTTCTTGCATTCTCTTCACAATAGTCTCTTGTTACCTTTATATAAAAAAATTACCAGGCTCAAGTCATTGAGTACCTGGTTTTATTTCTGATGAGCGTAATAAAATTGTTAGTCCCATCCCCCACACGAAAATTACACCATAATAAAGTCTTTGTAATAAACCTGCTGGCAAAGGAAGGAAAAATAAAAGACCGATAAGGATAAGTAAAGCTATAAGTACTATTAAGTTTGAATAAGTCCACTTTTTACCTTTAACCAATGATTTTGCATAGATCCCCATTCCAATTAAAACAGTCATCATGCCTATTTGAGCTAAAATCGAATGCCAAAATAAATGAACATCTGCTGGTATAACACCAGAAACACTATTTCCTAGTGCAAAAATAAGAATACATACTGTTGCTAATTTATTGATTAAATTCTTTTCTAAGTATTGGGATAGATATAATATGCCAACTGAAAATGATAAACCATTTATAATAAACAATACATTCATCCAAAAATGATACGGCGAACAAATTTCATGTGGCGCAATTGCGTAAGTATATTTCCCACATGTAGTCACTCCTAAATCACTCATAGCTTGTTGCATCATATTATAAGGTACAAGTGAAGTCATAATAAAAATCGGCTCTATCACAAAATATAAAATGGTAACAATCCAACTCACTATTCCTATTTTTTTAGATACATATATAACATTCATCCCCCTTTTTATAATTATATAGTTATTTCTATCATTAATTACCAATAAATAGCCATTGCAACAATACGCTCTTCCTTCTTACCATATAAAAAAGGCCTTCATCCAAAGATGAAAGCTTCTATTTAGGCAAACTACGTTTTATATTTAGATTGATCAAGCCACTTAGATTGCATTCTAAAATTCCGTGGTTTCATTACCAAAACGGGCTATTTGCCTCTCTTTTCGTACATTTAACATTTGAGGTATGAAAATTCCCAATAAAATACATACAATTCCTAGCCATTGCAGAGGAGACACGACCTCATGTACAAGCGTAATTGAAGCGATAACGGCTGTTGGAAGCTCGACAGCTCCTAAAATTGTTCCTAAACCCGTCCCTACTTTTGGAATACCAATAGAAAAACAAATAACTGGTATAACGACACCAAAGAAACCTAGGATTAGCGCATATTTCCATAAACCAGCCTGCAATGTACCATCCATCAAGTATGTTGGGGGGAACATTATGCAAACAAAAAGTGTTGCACTCGTTGTCATAAGAAAGCTTTTTGAATAAATCGGAACTTCGGTAGAAACACGTCCACTTGCAAATATATATAAAGAAAAAGTTATAGCTGCTAGTAGTCCAAAGAGTATTCCTTTCATAGATAATTGTTGTCCTAACCCTTCAAAAATACCCCCAGCGAACATCGTTCCTACAAATAAGATAATGATCGACAAAACCTTTTCGCGACTTGGGAAAGTTTTATTAGCAATCGCTTCAATGAGAACACCCATCCATGTGAATTGAAATAACAGCACAATCGCAATAGATGCTGGCAGTTCTTTTACAGAAAAACCGTAAAAAATACTCGTTAAACTCATCGTTGTCCCAACCGCTAACAGTGATACTATATTTTTTAAGGATACTTTATGACGAGAAAAAGTAAGAACGAGTAATAATAGTCCAAACCAACCGAAAACATATTGTCCCCCTAAAAGTTCAGGAAAAGTATAGCCATTTGAAAATCCAACTTTCAGAATGGAAGATAGGATCCCATAGCTACAGGCACCTAATAAAACCACTAAAGAAAACTTCAACTTGTTCAAAAAATCCCTCCAAAAAATAAAAAATCTCGTCGTCTATAAATAGACGACGAGCGAATGAAACAGAGTGAAAACTCTACAAAATTCCGCCACTCACGAACTTGTGAGCGTTTGCTTATAAAATTAGGACAATTGTATAAAAAAAGCTTCGAAGTGTCAATACTATTCATTTTCTCTTGCTAGCAAATCCGATACTCCCCTTTGAAAATTATTTTAGTTACTATGATAAGCCAAAGCCTTGATACATATGGTTTTGGCCATTTTACTATTTCTAAAAATCTCCTTTCCTCCACTGAAAAATTCTTTTTCATCAGCCATGATTATCGAAAAAAAAGATTGTAAAATAGCAATCTGTGATTTATATTGGAGATTATGATTTTTTTTCTAAATCTCAAAATCATAACCAAATTCAATTTATATAAACGTTTTAGGAGGGAAGTGGATAAATGAAGATGTATCTTTATCCCCTACTAGTCATTATCGCAGCTAGTAGTTTTGGTATCGTTTCAACTATTATAAAACTGGCCATGCGTAGTGGGTTTTCTGTCTCTGAGGCCGTGACAAGTCAGTTTTTTATAGGCTTTTGTATAGCGGTATGTATCTTCTTAGTTACAAACAGATCCAAATTGAGCTTTAAAGGTGTTAAAATTCTTATATTCGCAGGTATTTTAACTGGATTAACAAACATTTTATATGGTCATTCTTTAAACTTCTTGCCCGCTTCGTTGGCAGTTGTACTACTGTTTCAGTTTACATGGATTGGTATGTTGATTTCTTGTATTACAAAACGACAATTTCCAAGTAGAATTGAATTAATCTCTTTAATCATATTGGTAGCTGGTACTATTCCGGCTGCTGGCATCATTGATGTTGATTTATCCCAAATCCCTATGCAGGGATGGTTATGGGGGCTAGCAGCTGCCCTTTGCTATTCCTTATTTTTATATGTGAATGGAAAAGCTACTGCCAGTATGTCCACATCTAACCGTTTAGTATTTGTTTCGTTCTTTGCCTTTATGATTACGGCGGTTTTTCAATCTCCAGAAATTATTTGGAATGGGACTTTGTTTAACGAAGGACTTTGGGTTTACGGATTGGCATTAGGATTATTTGGTATGATTATACCTGTGTTCTTATTCACTATTGCCGTTCCTAAAGTTGGATTAGGGATGTCATCCATTTTAAGTGCTGTTGAATTACCAATCGCAGTGATGGTATCCATTATCTTATTAAGCGAAACGGTTACAACTTTGCAAATAGCAGGTATCGTAACAATTATTATTGGTATTTGCTTGCCAACCATATTAGATAAAGATAGCTTGTTAAGAAACAACCAAACAACATACAAAAAATCAAGCAAAGAAATAGCAAAAGAATCTTCAATTTGAAGATCCTGACAGGCTTTAGGCAAACTCAACGCATTTTGAGTTTGCCTACAGTCTTTTTTCTTTTACCGTTGATTTCCACCACGCATTAGTCCTGGTTGAAATGTAGCAATTGCTTTAAGGGAATTTTTTCAAAAATATCATCATTTATCTTCCCCATATAAAACGTAAGATGGATATCACAATGAGCTAATGCAACATGATCCGTTAATTGTTTAGCAAACTGATCGATTAACTCTATATGTTCTTTTTTTACTTGTTTTTCGGAGTATACCTTCACCGTGATTAGATTCTCTCTTACATCCTCTTCAAATACCCTTGCATGAGGAGGCAAGTTCAGATCCTTTATTTCAGAAGCTCGGTTTTCATCTACTATAAACATTCTATAAATATCTTTCCCCAATCGAATATCCCATATTTCCATATCTTTAAATCTTAATTTCCGTTCAAAATAATCAATCATTTTAACCTCCACATTAAAATTTTACTATTTATATCCAACAGTTCATTTACATACATAATATCTTCTTCAACTACCCCGATTCGCAAGTACAAGTTAAATAATTTGTATACATATCCCATTTAGGAATGGTAACAATACAAATAGATAAAATCGTAAAGAGGTGTCTTGACAACAATATGAGAAAGGTATTAATTGTTTTTATACTATCCCTTGTTCTTACTCCTTCATTTCAACATTCTTCCGCTAAATCAACCGAGGACTCTGAAGAACTAAGGTTACAGGATATGCTTATGAATATGCTTGCTCCTTATATTGAAAAAGATTTGACTAATTTTTATTATCCAAAGATATCTAAGGAGTTTTCACCTCATGTCACCCCATGGAAAATTGACGTGATTGAAACAAGAAGAGTAAATGGTTTTCGTGGTTTTATATTGGAAATCACATTTGAAATTGAACCTACCGACGGCGGACATAATATCCCCATAGGAAAAGACCGTATGACCTATGAAATTTCTTACGGACCTGAAATTAAATTGATTCATCACACACACCTAAAAACATATACATTACCACCTGAATAAAAAAAATCTAACTTCAGCATTTAGAAAAAATCTTCTAAGAAATTTTATTAATTATTAAAAGCCACTGCTCATTACAAGCGTGACTCCTCATTTAGCGCGATATATTCACTTTTCAACATTGAAAAGAGGACCAGATCAACATATTTCCCTTTTTCAAATTCATGTTGTCTTAAAACACCCTCTTGGCAAAAATTTAATTTTTCTAGCAATCTGATGGATGCTTTATTTTCAGGTTCAACTTTCGCTTCTATTTTATTTATTGCCATCGATCTAAAGGCAAAATGAATAATCTTGCCTAAAGTCTCTTGCATGATACCCTGCCGCCAATAAGCAGGGTTCAAATCATAACCAATTTCTATACGGTTATGTTCTTTTTCATAATTCAAATAGCCACATGTTCCAATCACTTTTTTCGATTTGGCTTCTTCGATTACCCATCTTAAACCGATTTGTTCCTTAAAAATTTTTTCATACCAATTGATTTCAACCATTGCGTCTTCAACTGATTTAAATAAATTTAATGGAAGATACTTAACCACATTTTCATTAGCATAAAGCTCAAAAAGATCATTACGATCATCCACTGTGCCTTTTCTTAAAATGAAACGTTCTGTTTCTAATTTAGGGAAATCTTTAAATTCGAACCCACTTTTCATAATAACTCTCCTTTTCACCATAAAATAGCATAATTGAATAGGTACATATTCGATTTAGATAATTTATAAAATGATTGATGAACCTTACACTCTCTTTTAAATTTTAAATTCTTACATATTAAAAAGCCACATCTATTGTTGGATGTGACTTGGTAATTAATTATTTATAATAAACTTCGTGACTTAACATTGTTACCAGATACTATAAACTTTTCACTTTCTTCGTCAAAAAATAGATTGAATCTAAATTCGTTCATTATGCTTCCTGTATAATCACTAAGTCTTAATGTAGGACTGACCCAAAACACAACTTCATTTTCATCCATTTTCCAACCTTTTTCAAAGCCTTTGTGCTTTTCTTCAAGTCGTTCTTCAATAGATTGTCCGTTATTACTCATCGTATTTTTTACTAAATCAATAAAATTAGTTTGTGCCTTCCTATTCATTTACCTCACCCCCACTCACACTAATAATAGCGCTTATGGTATTATATGGTTACAAATGCAAAATTAAAACATTTAAGAACCTATATTCTGTAAAAAAAGCATCCATACCCATATTAGTGAAGTCGAACGATATTACCAAATGATACGAAATTTACGTGAAGATTGCATGATGACCAAAATAATTGTTATCCCGACAACGGGATACCATAATAGATGAGTAGGGACGATGAATATGAATACACCAAATAGTACAGCTGTTAAAGTGCTAATTGTAATGGCTTGGACATTCGTAAATTTATTTTGAATAAAATAATATAAAGTGAATGGTAGTGCTAACGTAAATATCGGAATATACATGAATACAATAAAATGTTTAATGAGCGATATTGAAAGTACCGCTATGATAAAACCTATTGATGTAGTAAGCGTGTGTCCTATAAATAGGTTACCTGTGAAATAGCTATATAGCAGAATAAGCATAATCGCTAAACAAGTAGAAATCCCAATAATTAAAACAAATGAATGGCCCATAAAGAAGGCTGCCATGGAGAAGCAAACTAAAGAGACCAATGGCAATAGTAATAGTAAAGGATTTTGTCCGCGTTCTATATTCATAACATTTGTAAAGCCTACAAGAAATAATAAAGTAAAAGGAATCGCCAAATACCCTAATTCGATATGGCTACTAAGATTAATATAATTCACCTCAAGACTACCAAACATTATGATGACAAGTGCAGCAAAAATTTGACTAATTAATCCCCAAATGCTTGATAATTTAAATGCTTGAGTAAGCTTATCGGCTATTATAATAACTACGATGCCAATTAATAGAGCTATATATAACAATTTTTCCCCCTCCTAAAATACATTTAAAAATTCGTATCTAGTTCTTCTTGAGTAACTTTATTCATGAGTGTTATTTTCCCTTCGTTTAGAACGCATACCATTTAATAAAGTGATTTGGCCCGAATGGAGAAATTGCTCATACTCTTCACTATTAACATCATATAGTGCAAGTTTCCCTTCATCGTCATAGTGAATTCCCCATCCGTATTTCTTTACTAAAGGTGAGGCTCTAAAACACGCTTTAGACTTTTGGAAAAAATTTTTTCTGATTTCATCTAATGAATCTGAGTCAATTTGATTTTTAATCAAATACGTTTGGAATTGCACGTCTTCCTCAGTGTATTTGTATGGGTTATGTCTAATTAAATCAAATTCAATTGAAGCTATAGTAGGCTTGTTGTTTCTTGGGACGGGGGTAACAGCCGAAGTGAATTCCGAATCCTCTGAAATTTTAATAAAGGTATTTTTATAACTCATCGAATAAACACTCCTTTATATTACCATAATTGTAAATAGTATAAAATTAGAATTTCATCTCTAATAATTTAATAAAGCTTTGAAACACTCTTACAGTATTCTTCTAACTCTCTCCGTGTATATAATGATGTAATAGGGTATTCGCTTGAAGTTTCTATCGAATAGGTTAAATGAACGACTGCGTATTTATTCATCTTTTCAATCCAAAAAATCACATCATCATTATCTTCTCTTCTAGCCACCGCAATTGCCTCTTTCCCATAAAGAATATGTTGTTGTGAAAGTTCTTTCTTTAACTCTTCATTTAATGATTCTGACATACTTTTTGAAATCAGCCACCACGGATCATTCATAAAATGATTGACACTTTCTCGCATCTTAGATCATCACCTCCGCTTATTAAATTTCATCTAGCCATAATTAAAAAGAAGCAGCTACTTGGCTACTTCATCATTGGTTTTCAATTTACTGTTTCTGCTACCAAACATCGTCATACTGCCTTACATAGCCGTTCCCATACATAAAGTAGGTCGTTATGTACTTGTCGCGTGAATTATTTTATTAATTGGCTCATAATAATTTCTTCGCCAATCCGTCCTAGTAGTCTCTTGTTCGTATCTTCAAATCCTACCTTTAAATATAACTTTTGTGCTGGTATATTATCTTTATCTACAACTAAGACAAGCTCATCACAATGTGGGAATTCTGATTGAACAAACTCAACTAGTAATGTCATTCCCTGTTTTGCGTAGCCTTTTCCTTGTTCAGCATGATTAATGGATAGTGCCGATAATAACAAAGCATTCGAATTATTAGAGTATTTCCTTACTCTTTCATTTGAATTCAAAAGAAAAAAACCAACAGGTGTATGGTCACTTAAAATGACAATACGATACTGTCCTTCATTGATTTCCTGAAAATTGCTTGGAAGCGCAGAGAATTGTTTTTGTTCCTCTGTAAGGACGAAAGAGTTTAACTCTTCCTTATATTCACTTGTGAAATGCTGTAGTTCAACCCTGTTCAATTTTTCCATATGACAATTCCCCCAATCACTTTTTCTATACTTTACCATCTTTCGTGATTTTGGTCATTCATTTATTTGAAATTTCTAAATAAATAATGTCGTTCCACTCCATTTATGACCTGTTTGGGATCCTCCCCGTTGACTTTCAGGAATACCGAAACACTTTTGCTTACTCAGTGGAACATCACATAGGTATTTGTCATATGCTATAGAATGTTCTTCTACTGAAGACAATGATTCCGCAACAAATGTTTTTTGTATGGTGGCCATCGCTAAGCCTAAGCCTCTTTCCCTACTTCACAATATCATTGGAATGAACACCTCAATCCAGTAATGGGATAGAAATTTAGATTTGCACACACTTTCCCTTAATATGAAAGACTTTTTATTTTATTTCTTTTTCTATAAGATAGGTGCTAACTACTTTCGAAGGGTGTGCTTATATGTCACATAATTTCCAACTTACATTGCCAAAAATACCTACTGATTTAGAAAAAGCCAATTTTCAAGATATTTTTTACGAGGAAGAACCTTTTTTATCAAATTGCATGATCGCAGATACAGTCATTGATAAGGAGGCTGTTGAGAGATTAATCGTATCTAAAGTTATTTTTAAAAATGTCACATTCATCAATTCTTCCTTTAAAAAAATGGATGTAACGGATGTCATTTTCGAAAATTGCGATTTATCTAATTTAAACTTAAAGGAAAGCCTTATACATAGAGTGGTTTTTAAAAACTGTAAATTATTAGGTGTGAATTTTTCCGAGGCTAATCTTGGAAACGTTTTTTTTGAAAATTGTATGGCAACCTTAAGCAATTTTCCTGAGGCTCGTTTAAAACAAGTAGTATTCGATAACACCAACCTACAAGGAGCGAATTATTTTGATTGCTTACTCAATAAAGTGGCATTCCATGAATGTGATATTAATGAGGTAGATTTTACTGAAACCTCTTTAAAGGGGATAGATATTAGTACGTGTACCTTTAAAAGACTTCAAGTATCTCTCGAAAGTTTGAATGGGTGTGAAGTATCTTCTGAACAAGCTATCGGGTTTGCTTCACTACTCGGGTTAACGGTTAAATGATATGACCAAGCAATGTTTTAAAACTACTCAAAACAGCCTAGCATTTAAAAATATTCATTTTACGTTACAAGTAGCCATTGAAATTTATTTCCTTTTGGCTACTTTTTGTTTTATGAAAAAAGCATTTCGCCTTTTATTATAAGGTAATCCGACTATTAGGAGGTATCATAATGACCCTAAAGATTATTAAAACACTTTTATCTATTATTATGGTGTTCATGTATTATTTGGGCTTTTGGACAGAAACCTTCACAATAAAAATAGTTATTTTCTTTCTTATGCTCATCTTTATTTTTGAGGCAGGAATGGAATCGGGGAAGAAACAAAATAACAGCATGTAATCAGAAAGTTTAAGGTACTTTCCTTCCCCTACCCACCTATTCAACAAGTTCACATCAAGAAAAGAACCTGTTGCTTTTGTATGAGCTATATTTTCATTATTGTTCTTTTAGCTTTCTTTATAATTTTTGATGTTTCTTTTGTATCAGATTCTTTACTCCATTTTTCACAAAGCATCATGACGAAATCAGGTTGAGTTTTACTGGCATCATTTAACCAATTCCCTACAGAATCTTGTACATACTTTGATGGATCTGATTTCAGTTGATTTAAAATAGGAAGGGCTTTACTAGGGTTCTGTTTTAAATCTTCGATATGCTTGGCCCAAACACCACGAGGACGAATAACTTCCATGGAAAATCTCCGTATATTTTCATCCTCTTCTTTTGCCCATTCGGTTAGCAACTCAATACTTTCATCAAGGTGTTGCGCTATATCCTCTCTAATAGACATCCAGGAAATTTCTCGAACTCCAAAATGATGATCGCCAGCAAATGGATAAATATAAGCTAATTTTTCTTTCAAAGAGGTGCTTCCATTTTTATTCATAAACGCTGCCCAACAGCGAACACTATCTGAAGGATGCGTCGCAAATTTTTTAATAATTTCTTCTTTCATTTGGTCATTTTCTTCCTCTATAGCTGTATTCAATAGTTCGCCAGTTAAACGAATAGCTTTCATTCCCGATTCAGCATTCTGTTTTAACATTTCTTCTACTATATTTTCTAATTGATGAGATAACCCTACTTTAGGTAAAACATGTTTTACTAACGTAATATGATTGATCCCCAACCATTCAGTTAAATTAACACTCTCTATTTCTCCTTCATTCAATAACGTTAGCACCTCCTCAGGGATTTCACTAACCTTTCTAGCCCCTTTTCTGTTTCCTATGTCTATATGAATTTGCATGAAGACATCCTCCCACTATAATCAATTTTCCAAAGTAAGTTTATTATACTAATAATTTCTAATAAATTTAAACAAATTCATTCATTCCCTAGAAAGAAATGACTTACATATGGACAAATAGAGAAAAGCTTTTGACAAAGTAAAAAAAGATTAGGACTCAAATTCATTGAGTTCCTAATCTTTTTTATAGTTTTTCCTCATTGGGCTCCACATGAACATGAACTTCATATACGCCCTGCTCATGAATCATTTTATCTTCAACATGACAAGCTACATCATGAGCCTCTGTAATATCTAAATTTGCATTGACTAGAATGACAACATCGATCACTTCGTTATTGCCATAATTTCTGCCTCTAATTTCTTTAATCCCAATAACACCGTCTAACTTTAAAATAATATTTTTATAGTTTTGAAGGATTTCTTCATCAAATCCGTCAGATAGTTCATGAGAAGCTTCTTTGAAAATATCCCAAGCGGTTTTACAAATTAAAAAACCTACAATAATAGCTGTTACTGTGTCTAACCATGGCATATGTAATTGTGATCCAAATATCCCTACTGCTGTTCCAATACTTACCCAGGCATCTGATAAGTTGTCTTTGGCAGCGGCCATAACGGCTTTACTATTTATCTTTTCAGCCAATTTTTTATTATAACGATATACAAAATACATGACCAATGCTGATCCAAGGCCTACATACGCTGCGAAAATGTCAGGTGATTCTTTTCCACCTTGAAAAATGGAAGTACATGCACCAAATAATACTTGAATACCTACTGCCATCATAATAAACGAAGCTACCATAGAGGCAATGGTTTCACTTTTCCAATGACCATATCGATGATCATGATCGGCAGGTTTTTGTGAAAGCTTAAGGCCTATAAGTACAGCAATCGAGGCAATAATATCAGTCGTATTATTTAGCCCATCCGCCTTTAAAGCTTCTGAGTTACTCATGTAGCCAATTCCAACTTTTATTACGGACAAAATTATATAAGCAATAATACTTATAATGGCACCACGTTCACCTAATTTAAGATTATTGTATTTTTCTTCTTCCAATTCATTACCTCCCACTTACGTACTTTTTTATAATAACAGCCCTACCCCGAGTAGGTCTACAGCAACCTTTTTGCCTAAGCCTACATAAGTGGAAGGGATATAAAAGAGTTGTTTGCAGGAAAAAATCATTTCCTAAAGAAGCAGTCTTCGGTCACTCCAACATTTATTTCAATATATTATTTTTACCCTTAACTTTCTTCGTATGGATCTCCTCTTATAACTAAAGGTTGTTGTAGTTTTTTATGCTACAATTTACATATACTGCATCGAGAGGTGATTAGATGGATAACAGAAAATTAGTCTGCAAGGCTTGCGGGAAAGATTCTTTTGCAACCGGTCAACTTGGTCATGGGAAATTATCCACTGATAGTAATGTCAGACCTATAGGCTCTTTTATGGCTTCGGGCTCCCCACTTATTTTGTCATTTTGTAAAAATTGTGGTGAAGTGGCATCATTCAAGGTAGCCAAGCCTGAAAAGTTTTGATTTGAGGAGCTTGTGTTGTGTGATAAATGAATGGATTTGGGGGTATCACTCAATTCTTTGACCATACACTACTAAAATGTTAACGATTTTGTTTATCAATCCAATTTAGGCGTTCACAAAGTAAAGAGGGAGCAAAACTGATAAAAGCCATCGAGAATTGCTTCTTCTCGATAGCTTTTGTTTCAGGAGACAGAGTTGTCTGTCCTTCTTTATGTCGTATTCTTCTATTAAAGGCAAGACGGGGCATTTTACATAAACTTTCAAGTAGCCACTAAGATGAATTTCTTTTTGGTTACTTTTTTCATTAAAAGGCTAAATCAATCCTTTTCTATTGATTTTTTTCTTTCAACTATCGCTTACCCCATCTAGCAAATGATTCAACTGCTCAAGCTCTTTCCCTATGCTCCGCTACTCCAGATGTAATCAATATCTTTCAATCAATTTTCCATACCCAATCAATTTGTCTCAGTTTGTCACAATAAAATTTCTTTTTTATAGCTCTATAGGTCTGGATAAATACCTTTAAACTTCCTATAACGATACATACTATACATATAGAGAGAAAGGAGGGATACTTTATGAGTTATTACGGAGGCAATAACGGCGGCGGTTACGGTTCAACATTCGTTCTAGTTGTTGTTCTATTTATTCTATTAATTATTGTCGGCGCTTCAGTTTTATACTAATCTCCCATTACTCATTTGTCCTATATAGGAACAAATCATAATGATAGATAGCCCTATTAGAGCCATTTATCCATCCCAAATCATCTGACTAAACATCTATTCCCCCTTCCCCCAACCATAACAATATTTTCACATTTTCATATGACCCTCTATTCATGAACAATTAGAGATTGGGCGAAGGGGATTAGGGTAATGGTTATGATTATGGCTCTAAATCAGCATTCAGTTTAATTATTATCGATGCAAGCTTATGTTCAAATAGTAAAACCATCCAACACTTCTCTGATGATATTGTTCGCCTCTAATGTTCATAACTACTAATACCATTCATTGTGTAAAGGGTCACATTCCTCTTTGTGGCCCTTTTTAATTCAAACCTTAACAGTTCATTAGCTCTAGGAATATCAAGCATTTACATCCGTTATGGCAGGGACATTAATTTCCTTGACACATGAAGCGGGTGATAAATTAACCACACATTGCACAATAGCTACAATATCTTGGACAGGGATACGTGTACCTTCATATAATTGGATGGCCTTTTCGGCTCCTTCCTCATAAGGGACTTCTGCTGCTAGCTCCCCAGGATTAATGCAAGTGACAGAAATTCTGTCTTCTCTTAAATGTTCACGTAAAGCATTTGTAATGCCTCGTAAACCGAATTTAGATGTGACAAATGAAACCTGTGCATTGTTTGTATGGTCTAACCCTGCCGTTGAACCAATTAAAATAACCTTTCCATTTTTCGCTTGTCTTAAATTCGGTAAAAGTGCCTGAATATATGTAATAGTGGACGTTAGATTGATATTGATTAAATTTGAAATATCCTCGACTTCATCTCTATCAAATGAATAATCATCCTCGAAGCCACGCTTTTCCCAAACCCCAACATTATAAATTAATACATCTATAGCGATATCTTTTAATTGTTCTTTTAATGACGGTATTTGTTGTTGGCTAGACAAATCAATAGAAAGCCATTGACGATTTACGCCATCATTGATTTCTAAGCTTTTAGGTTGTGTACGTGAAACTACCCATACAGTATCCCCCTTGGCAGGTAAGCCTTTTACAAAAGCGTCGCCTAACCCCTGACTTGCTCCAAATACAATAATATTTTTACTCATTTTTACCATCCTTTCCATATCAGCATTAATTAGTAGATTATAGTAACTTTTACATTAAGTCCATTATGAGCTAGACCTAGGTCATCATCATTAAAAACAATATGTATGAAATATGAACAAGCACATAGTCTAGGAGCCGCTATTTATAATGGCTTGGCAAATAAAGCTTAAAAATGTAAAAAACCAGGTACTCCGCAGAGCGCCTGGCTTCCTTGTATTAGATTGAGATTTAAACATAGTTATTGGGGTAATTCAGAGGATTTTTCAAACTCAAGTATATACCCATCTATTTTTGCTTTTTCTAATACTTCTATATATTCTTCTTTTCTTTCATCTAGTCTAGAATCTTGTGTGTTTTGATAACCCGGATATAGATTGTAATCTACTGGTTTACCCATAAGTCCACCTCTTATTCTCTATTTTTTTACTCATTATAGAATATATTGATATTTTCTGACAATTACTTTTGCTATTTTTGATTACAAAGACTGACATGACATCCCAACTGTCGCCTTATAGAAAACTCATATCTATACTTTATTACCTATACAAATTATATTTCAAAAGACTTACAACGCATAGGTTATGCCATGCTTGCTTGTCTTAAGGAAATGGGGTAATAGTCCAACCAACAAAAAATAGAACCGTCATAAACAAAATAAGATAGCCACCAATAAAGATTCCCCACTTGCCTAGAGAACGACTGGGTCTCGAAAGGATCGCAATGAATCCAAAAATGATTGTCAAGGTAATGAAATTCTTACTAGTAAATGGAGCACCATAGCCAATGATAATCCAACTATTAACCATGATAAGTGTCCAGAGGCCAATGCTAACACTAGCCCAGCCAAAAACATTGAAAATGGTTTGCTTTAACGTACCCAATTCCATAATTTAACCTCCCCTAGTTTCATATGCTTCATCATTGTTAAACTTTGTAGCTGTTCAACCTCAGCTTTAGGTCCTGTAACGACAACCCCATATGTTTTCATATCATGCTGTTTTAAATAATGGATTCTCTCTTTTAGGTCCAGATTTTTATGAGCGGAAACAGCAGTAGCCGTCTCCTCATAATCAACTAGAAAATTTAAGATGGATAAAAACGTTTGTTCATGAGAAGTAGCACCTTTAAATGGGGACCAATTTGTTTGATCTGGTTGTACAGGATAGCCAATAGGCGATACAACATTCCCATTTGCACTTAGCATGGTGTCTTCTACTCCTGTATAAATGGCTGCCCATGTGACATCTACATTTGGCATTTGCTGAATAACTTGATCTACTGTATATAAATCATTGAAAGAAAGATATGCTTCTACAACGGTTTCATTGGGTAATCCTTTTAATTTCCTTTGCTCCTCAATTGTATTAAATTCTCCTCGATTATTAGGATGTACTAGCCATTGATTCGTTTCTGTTGGATATTTTGGATACGATTTTTCCAGTTTTGAAGTAATCTTCTTTCCCACTAAATTATTTAACATAAAGCGTGTATCATAATGCTTCACTGGATAGACCTCGTCACCGATCTGCTTGTATTGCTCAAATGATAATCCCATTGAAAAGAGCGAGAATTCCATATCAAATTCAAGTTCCTCCAATGTCGTATTCGGTTCCGTTACATAAAGAGTCTGACTTGTCACATCCATTAAGGTTGTAGACTTTGTGCCAAAGGCATAGTACAAAAAAGTTAGCATATAACAAGTGGGGACAATTAAAAGGGCAATCGTCAGCGTTGTTACAATCAGCTTCCACTTGGATGATGCAATGGCTTTTTTTATAACATTTGTTGAAGGTGCATCCCCTTTTTCACTTTTCTTTGCTTGCTGTAATAATTGTTGATAAGAATCCACCTTTATTCCTCCCTTGTTATTAGTGTGCGCATTTTTTTGCGACCTCGCGCTAAATGACTTTTCACCGTATTCACGTTTAATTGCAAGATGTTTGCAGCTTGCTCATTTGTACAATCATGTACATCACATAACAAAATAATTTGCTTTTCGATTGGTTTAATTTGTTCAAGTAGGTTGATTAATTTCAAAAAAGCATCTTGTTCAACGATGATTTGCTCTGGTGTATTGGAATGCATTTGATCAATATTGTCGGAAGTTACATACCGCTTCTCTTTTCGTGTACTGTCGATATATGTATAGTAAGCTACTTTAAAAAGCCAAGGTTTGATGTCTTGAATTTCTTGACCAAGAAGGGTAATATGCGCTTTTGTAAATGTGTCCTGAAGCAAATCCTCCGCTGCACTATGATTTTTCGTAAGTGAATATAAATAGCGATATATATCATTCATATAGGTGATATATATTGTTTCAAGTTCCATCTCTTCCCACCTTTCAACCTACCCTCGTATATAGGTCACAAAAGGTTGCAAATAATTTAAATTTATTTTAAATGGTTACTTCAAAAAAGTGGTAACACATTAAAAAACGGCAAAAATCCATACATAATAAATGGATTTTGCCGTTTTATCTAACAAATGGTCTTTTATATAAATTTTACGTATAATTTGACAATAAACAGCCAATATAAAATGGCGTAGTGTCTCACTACTTAAAGAGCTACAGTGATTTCGATCGCTGTGGCTTCTTTTCTTTAAATGCTGGATCACTATTTAATTGAATGGTTACAAATATAAAGAGCTCCTAGTACTAGGCTTGTTCGATGAACGCCTATCTCAATAACTTCATGTATAAGTATTTATAAATGACACACACTATGTTGGAGTGTATCGCACGCACTATTTAAGGCTGTGGCGCTAGTTGACCGTCGCAGCCTCCTTAGAGTGATGAGTAGTACACCATTATAACTTACATAAGAGGTGTTTCGGTTGACCACATTAGCAAAATTATTGTATTTCGCTTTCCTTGTAACATTATTTTTAATCACTATGATTTGGGACTATTTCATAAATGATAATTGGGCTTTGCTCGAAAATTTATTCTTTTCCTTTTGGGTAGCGAGTTTTATATTTATAGCATTGCTACTTAGAAGTAAAAAAGTTGACACGGAAAAAAGCTAAAAATAGAAGCTGATTAGAGTAATTGAACTGCCCCGTGAAGGTTAGACATCTATCTAACCTTTACGGGGCAGTTTATAATATCTGATCAGCTTTTTTCTATCTCTATTCCCTCTTCATTAGTCGATAAATCTTCTACTAATCTACCCATCTATTTTTTAATCAAAGGTAGATGATGAATACAACTAGAGAGTGTAACAAGGAGCTACATATTATATCAAGGTAATCTGCAGATTATATATTTTTTAGTTGCAAGGAGGTGAATACATGCCTTTAACTACTGGTCCTATTGAAAACACAGGAAATCAACCAGCTAATGCAAGTAGTGTTCGTGTCAAAGTTCTTAATCTCACTGGAGGTTTACTAACTGGGGTAGTAAGAGTTTTTAGACTAAACGGTTCAAGACAATTATTGTCCACTACTCCTTTTGCGGCAGTTGCCAATGGTTCTACTTTTGTAACGCCAGGTGTTGGAAGCTCGCCTCAGTATGAAGTTGAAATCGTTCCCAATCAAAATGGTGGAATATATAGCGTTTATGGACGCACAGCTTCTGGTACTATCATTGCTGCCCAACGGTTTGTAAATTCGGAATTAACACAGACTTTCTAGATTTTAGTTCATGCCGAAAAGCCTTATACATTCGTATAGTATAGGGCTTTTCATTTTTCCTTTGTACCAAAGAATCGTCTTATTTTAAACATTTATTAAAAAGAATAAGTGGATGGCTGCAAGAATTCCCATCGGATAAATGATAGCTCTTGAAAACGAGTTTTTAAATCCATTTCGAGGATGTCTTTCAAATAATAAGTGTAGGATTGTATGTGTGATAAAGAATATATCGAGAACCCAAAACGTTATGGTTTGATAGGGGCTGAATAGTAAGGAAAGTATAATGACATAAAGAAAAAGATGAATCCCTGTGAATACTTGATAAGCCTTTGAATCTTCCATATCCTTTAATACGATAAATAATCGCCACTCCGAGCGCCTTATTGCATCCATTTCATGTAAAAGAAATATAGATAGGTTTAATAAAAAAAGGATTAGCAATAAATTAGGCATATAAAACCTCCTCCACCTTTATACACCCTATGTTACTATAAAACCATTTTTCAAATTTCAAGTAAATCCTCTAAAATATGTCGATATAAAGTCGCGAATCATGTTGAAATAGGAGTTTGAATGTCACATTCTCCTTTTTATGATACAATTTACATATATTACATAACGAGGTGATGGCGTGGAAGATAAAAAGTTAGTTTGCAAGTCCTGTGGTAGTGATTCTTTTACGATTGGACAAGTTGGTGGCGATTTTAATCAAGGTAATGTTAGGCCTATTGATTCTGTCTTTTCAGTTGGCTCCCCATTTATTTTTAACTTTTGTAAAGACTGCGGAGAAGTAGCCTCCATTAAGGTGGAAAAACCGCAATATTTTAAATAATCCCTAGTGAAATGGGGTCACTCCCATCTCAGTGACCCTTTAGTGGTTTATTAGCCCCTATATTTCTCTCCAGTACTTTCATTAAAATCGCTCATCCAATCTGTATGCTTACTTTAGCGTTCAACGCAAAACTCTGTTGTAGCTAGCTCTTTTCCATTTATTATTACCGCTAGCTTATGTTGACCTGGATAATGCTTTCGGGTTGTTAAATCTTTAAAATGGTGATTTCGTGTGTATCGGTGACTCTCTTTTTCGAAGGTGCGTTCCGTAATTTTGAATAGCTTTCTTGAAGTTGCTCCATTTGCTTTAACAAAATCTATCGCATATTCGATTCGAAGCTTCTGTGGTGCTGTAGAATTAGTTTGAACCGTAAATGCAAAATCAAGGGTTTGTCCAATCGCCAACCTAACTTTTCCTAGCGCTAACTCATGGATTGTTACATCTGGAGAGATGTCAAAGCCGAACAAGAAAAGCACCTCAGCATCTCCTTTTCGCAATAAACCTCGACATCCATGCTTAATAATCCAATCTGTGATTGAGCTCTCTCCGTGCCATTCATGAGCAAGTCGTTTCACTAGTTCGGGATGATCCTTGGCAATATCATTTAAATTATTGGCGACACTTTTCTGTACATAGACAGATGGATCCTGTTTGAGCAGGTTCAATATCGGTAAGATTGGTGACGGGTCCAATTTGTATATTTCCAATGCCGATGCCCAAGGTAACCTAGGGCGACACCCCTCACTAGCTAATCGTCTAATATGAGGATTAGCATGGCTCGCCCACTCTAACATTTGAGCCATCATCTTCTGAGGATCTTTTAAAATAAAAGGCCGAACAGCGAACTCTGCGCTGGAGAATTCCGTAAACACCTCTAATCCATGAATGGAAGCCTGCCAATCATCTAGTCCATATACTTCTACAAAATCAGGCAAAAATAAATACTCCACTCCCTTACATGTAGGTGCAATTTTTATCAATATTGATAATGCCTCACAGTAGGATGTCGGCAAGGTTGCCCGTAATGAAGTACTGATATGCCTAATACGCTGTTTGAATTTTTTCATTTCCCAATCGTCATCATGTATTAAATTCATGAACTTATGTGAATCAAAGGCAGAGTATTCAGCCTGTACGATATTGATAAATTGATGGAAGAAATCTGTTGTATATTTACCCTCAAATGTGTCAGCCATGACCCATCCCCCTTTTCGCTAACATAACTTCCACTTCAAAGTTGTGTTTGTCTTGTGCCATTTTTTTCTCCTTTTATGCTCTTTATGACGTGGTCAATGTACTTTTTATTAAAAATTCATAAACATTGACTTCAAGTTTTACTATACGGGATAATGGTGACAACTACTGTCACTATTAATTTTGTTTTTAAGGAGGAGCTTTGATGCACAAGGCGCAAAGACTTATTCAGCTCATGATGAAGGTCAACGAACGTAAAAAGTTTACCATTCAGGAGATGGCTGATGAATGTGGTGTTTCACGCCGAACAATGATTCGTGATTTAATGGAACTGAGCGAACTAGGTGTACCGCTTTATTCCGAAGTTGGGCCTAATGGTGGTTATCGTGTTTTGCGTGAAAAAGTGCTACCACCTATTAGCTTTACCGAGCATGAGGCAATTGCATTGTTCTTTGCTTGCCAATCATTACATAATTACAAAGCTCTCCCCTTCAAAAATGAAGTAAATACTGCATTGGATAAATTTTTCTACTATTTATCAGGTGAGCTCAAGCAAAAGATTGAAAGTATGCAGCAACGTCTTTTATTTTGGGTGCCTCCTCATGAATTAGAAGTGCCCTTTTTAAAGGGATTACTGGAGGCTGCACTTGAACAGCAGGTTGTCACCATCTTGTATGAAGCGGCCACTACTAAAAATAGAACGATTCAGCCTCTTGGAATCTATACGATGAACGGGCTATGGTACTGCCAGGCTTATTGCTTCCTAGCTGAGGATTATCGAGTTTTTCGCATAGATCGAGTGAAAGATTTTTCTTTAGCTGAAGATCAAAGCCTGAAATTGGACATGACAAATGAGCACATTAAGTCATGGATCGTGCCAGCGGATGAAGTACATATGTTAGATCTTGAGGTAGAGTTAACACCAGAAGGAGTAAGACGTTGTCAATCAGAACTATGGTTATCTCAGTGGATGGAGCTTCGTGAAAATGGATACGGGTCGATACTCGCAAAAGTGAACTCTTCCTTTACACCATGGTTAGTCCATTTTTTTCTAGGCTTAGGTATGGAGGCCAATGTCAAACATCCCCCAATAGTACGGGAACAAATTAAAAGTAAGCTACAGGAACTGATGAAGCAATACAATGAAGAATAAAAACCAGGTTCTCAGTTGAGCACCTGGTTTTATCTTTTTTTGCCGTAGCTTCAAATATTCATGCTCATTTTTCTACTTATCCCCTTCATTCCTAGATGCTCATAAAATGCAATGGCATTGGCATTAAACTCCCAAACATTTAATTCTATAGATGTAGCTCCCCCTGCTTTTGCCCATTCCTTACAACCTGTAAATAATAATCCTCCAACACCTTGCTTTTGTAGAGCCTTTCTCACACCAAAATCATGAATATAGCCATATTTACGTCGTACTAAAGATTGAAATGAAGGCGAATGTTCAATGCTAATTATTGCAAATTCTACGACTAATTCATCGTTCTTGGCGATAAAAATAGGACTGTTTGATCTTCAAGCAAGTCTTTAAAATAAGATTCAGGCATAACCGATTCAACGCTTTTAAAAATGGCTGGTTCTTCCCTAACATGCTCTTCATGCCCTTCTCTCACAAGGCTATTCACGGCATAATAATCATTGCTAGTAGCTGTACAAATAGAAATGCTCACAGTTATCCTCCTCCAAAATATCCCTTTTAGTATATTGTAACTTATGACTCATTTTGAACCAATCATTTATCGAGATAACGGATGACGAGCTTTTCCACCTGTGTTTTCAATGCCTGGTTAGCATAGCGGAGGACTACATCATTACCTGCCGTTGCAATTTGGACATCGCTAAAATATTCGTCCACACGATGCCAACCTACCACTCGTATATGTTGCTGGTTAAGCTGCCTTTTGAGATCAAAATATTCTTGGCGTAAATCTTTTAATAATGCATCCATTAAAGGTACAAACGCGATTTTCATTTTAAATTGTTCAGCAAATCGGTAATCATGCTGTACTGATTTTACAGCTAATTCCAACAATAAATACTTGTGTAATAGCTGGCGTTGTTCAGCTTTAATCATAATAATCAGCTTCTAGTTGAGCTGATTGAATATGATGGATTGGAACACGTCTCGTTGTCAGTAGTGTTTCAAGTAACAGTTCGTTTGTAGATAGGTTAATGGCATGGATGATTCCCGTCCAATGCATGATTTTTCCATCGTTCCAAACATTTAATTGAAGATCTTGCTGCTGATGATAGGCTATATCGATTGTTTGCTGTAACTCTTCCAGTTCCCATTCTGTCAGCTCTCTTGGTTGCGTTGTATAGACTTCTTTGCATTCCCTTAGCAGGTCCAAATGCTCCGGCATCATCATAGATGCCCATTTTATATTACCTCTGTCTTTTATCATCCAATCACTCCTATGCCAAATGACCACCAACTAAGCGATCACGCTTGATGGCTGTCCCTGCCCCAGTAAACGAAACCGCTCGTAACAAGGCTGTTGCTCCAAACCTGTTGCGTATGGCATCCATCGTAGGTCCGATGAGCTGCCGTTGTGGTTTTCTTTCATCAAATAAATCCAATTGGATACTATGCTCTCTCTCAAGATTAGATATCCTTACCGATAACTGCCTTGCCGGCTCTCCCGCAAAGTGTTCATCCAGCAATTCTATGCACGTTTTATACATGACAAGTGTTTCATTTGTTGGTGTATCAATCGTTCTAGATCGATGAAACCCTTTGGTCATCGCATTCCGACTATATGAAAGACCCAAGCTAATTGTACGACCAACAAAACCAGCATCTCTCGCTCGCTTCATGACATCCTCACACATTTCTAAAAGCACTACCGATAAATCTTTTCGTGTATGATAATCTCTCATTAACATTTGACCCTTTCCAAAACTTAATGCTCCATTAGTAATTAACGGTTCCCCTAGCTTTGATAGATCGATTCCCCATGCATGATGATATAGCTGATTGCCCATAACACCAAATTGCTCTTCTAAATCATTCAAATCTGCATTGGCTAACCCACCAACTGTTTGAATTCCCATCTTATTTAGGTTGGCTTCCATCTGTTTGCCGATTCCCCACATTTCGGACAAGGGTCTGACTGGCCAAAGCTTTTTCGGTATATCACCGTACGTCCATTGAGCAAAACCCGTTTTCTTTGCTTCAAGGTCCAATGCCAATTTAGCCATTAGCATATTGGGACCTAAGCCAACAGCACTTGGTACATTATATTGATCCAAAATAGCGGCCTGTATTTCTCGAGCCGCTTGTTCAGGCGATCCCCAAAGCTTTTCAGTACCTGTTAAATCGACAAAGCTTTCATCTACACTGTAAACATGTATGGCGTCTACAGGAACATAATTAGCGATGAGCTTAGTAATCGTCATGGACATCTGTATAAAAAAGGACATTTTAGGTTCAAATAATTGGATATCGGGATGTTTAGGAATTTCGAAACGACGACTACCGGTCTTGATTTTATATTTTTCCTTCATCAATGGTGAGGCAGCAAGGACTACACTGCCTGGTTGATCGAAATTGGCTACTACAGCGACAGGTGTTTCTAAAATATCGATTCCATGTAGCATGGCGATACAGCTGGCATAAAAGCACTTCATATCTATACACATAATAGGTCTATTCGGCATTTCCTCATAGTTCATACAACCTCACGCTCTTTTCGGAAAACAGGAGTAACCGCGAGAACATTTCTGATGATAAAGGAACGCTTTGCTTGCCTCGTAAAACAAAATGCTTGAAATGAATCGCCAACAATTTTAATGACTCTTACACGTCTTTTTGTTACGGAACCATTTTTGGCTATATACATAATGTCCACTAATTGATTGCGTTGCATAGCTTTAATCAGTTGCTCTCTCATCGTAGTTTCCTCCACTATCTCTCAAAATTTGATTTGATGTACCTTTCATTTCCATTCCTACAACTGTGCCTTTTAGTAACAGCTTCAGGCAACCTGAATTTATCCAAATTTACGAATAGATTTCCCTTCACTTATCATATGTAAGAACACTTGTTTGTATACATATTAGAACAAACATTTGCTTTTTAGCAAGATTAAATTTTTGGAAACAAAAAAATGGAAAAATAAAATTTTAACATTCATTTTAATTTGTAAGATGATACAGGGATTAAAGGTGAAATTACAGAAAAATATGGAATAAAAGAAGCGAAAGTAACGTTGGAGATGAAACGGCTTTGGAGTTCACCATTTGCTCAACGCAAACATGTGACGTGGAAAAAGAATGGATCATCCATTCATTAGATCATATCGTGAAGGCTGATTTTCAATTAAATAAAAAAGTAGAAATGCTGGTTTATCAACATTTCTACCTACTATTGATTCATTTTGAGCAAATCCTTTATATTATTCTGCGAAGTTGCCCATAGCAATCGAGATTCTATTCCAGCTGTTGATTTGGTTAATTAGAATTACTAAATCTACATATTCTTTCTCTGTATAATAATTACGAACTCGTTTATATAAATCATCAGGTACACGCATTTCAGACACTAAAGTAATGTGTTCGGTTAACTCTAAAGCGACCTTTTCTTCTTCTGAATAGAATGTACATTCTCTCCAAGCACTTAGACAAAATAGACGCTGTTCAGTCTCCCCCATTTTTTTGGCATCAGCGGTATGCATGTTCAGACAGAAGGCACATCCATTTATTTGTGAAGCACGGATTTTAATGAGCTCACGAAGCTTTCTATCGATACCATTCTTTTTCGTGTATTTCTCCATTTCCATCATTATCTGCATAGCATCAGGTGCAATATTATAATAATCTATACGTTGTTCCACGTTACATTCCTCCGATTCAATTAAATTCCTTGATGATAGTTTAGTAAAATTCATTCTTATTCCATCATGCTATTCCTTGGGCATGAAGAAATGGAAAACCATTTGTTCCGATTAAATTTACTGATTATACTGACTCCCCCATACAAAATTAAAGACAAATATAATCGTCGATTAATTTAATCGTTGATTATATTTGTCTTTAATATATGCCTGTTTTTAATTTTTGTCAAATTGATTTAATTTAGATGAAGTATTTTTGAGGTATGATAATATACAAGATACATGTAAGTTTTCTAAAGGGATTAGAAGTAGGTGAATAAATGAAATATAGTGTCATGGTAGAGTACGCATTACACAGCCTTGTCTATTTAATAGATGTACCACCAGAGGAAAGTATTGGAATAAAGGATTTATCAGAATTTCAAGGGCTATCAGAAACCTATTTATCAAAAGTATTAGGTAAGCTATCTAAAGCCGGGATTGTCAGTTCAGTATCTGGTGTTAAAGGAGGATATAAGCTTAGTAAAAAGCCTGAAGATATTTCTTTTTGGGACGTTGTAAAAGCTGTAGAGGGTGAAAGTCCCATATTTCACTGTAAGAACATCAAAGCAAATTTTGCCAACCAAACTGAAAATTGTGATTCCTGTGCATCAGGTACATCCAATTGCACCATTAATATAGTGATGTTAGAAGCTGAAGAGCAAATGCGGAACTATTTACGAGGTAAAACAATTGCATGGTTAGAGGAAGAGCTTAATCGTACCTTGCCAAGTGAACGTATAGCAATGGCAAAGGAATTCTTCCACAAGAAAAATAATTAAATCAAAAAAGCACCAATACCAAAACAAAGCACAGCCTCCTAGCGACTGTGCTTTGTTTTTGCTTAATTATTTATCCCGCAATGAGCGAACTGCCTAAAAATTATTGATTAAACCTTACAAGGCGATCAATTGGAAGACGTGAAGAACCGTAAGCAGGTGCCGCCGCTTCACCAATTGCTAATAATAAAATAGGTATTTCATTTGCAGGTAATTCCATGTACTCCGCAAACTTAGCTTTATCAAACCCACCCATCGGAACTGTATCATAACCCATTTCTTTCGCTAATAACATAATTTGCATCGTTACTAGGCCAGCATCAAAGTGGACGATGTTCTCTAATGTTTTTGTCGAAGCTGACCCATACATTGTTAATGCGTCCTGTGCCAGTTTTTTCGCAATTTCTTCTGGCATATAGCCTAACTCCACATTTTTTGCATAGATTTCCTCAGCGTTTACATACATCTCCATATCTCCAATGACAGCAATAATAGCAGAGGCTGTTTCGATCTGCTCTTGATTAAATGAAAAGAAATTAATATTCTTTTGGATTTCCTTATCATCAATGACGATAAATCGCCATGGCTGCATATTGCTCGAAGAAGGCGCTGAAATAGCGTCTTGTAGTAGCTGCATAATGGTTTCACGAGATATTTTAGTATTCGCATTATATTTACGAACAGATTTACGCTCCTGCATAATTTGTTTTAATGTTGAAGTTGATAACATATGATTTCCCTCTTTTTCAAAAAATTTAAACTGCTTTAATTGTTACATCAATATTTCCCATTGTCGCTTTTGAATAAGGACATACCGTATGTGTTAGCTCTAATAATTGCTGTGCCTCTTCCAGCGTTACTCCTTCAATATGTCCTTCGATATTTACAGCAAGTACATAGTCAAAAGTAGCTTGCTCCATTAACTTAACGGTAACTTGAATAGTTGATGCATGTTTAAGCTTTTTTTGGCGTTTAATCAAATCTAATGCACTATTAAAGCAGGCACTATACCCCGCAGCAAATAATTGCTCTGGATTTGTCACATGGTCTAATTTTGAGCCTGGTGGTGCAATTTTTAAAGATAGGGATTGATCCTCTGCATAGGATGTGCCACTACGGCCACCCTCATTAATCATAGTCGTTGAGTATAATTCTTTCAAATCGAAAACTCCTTTTCTATATCCTTTATTTTAAATTGTGCACAATTTAATTTTTACAAATTGAATTGTACACAATTTAATTGCGTTTGACAAGTAGGAACTTTATTTTTAATATAAATGTTAATAGAAGAACATAAAGAGGGGATTTTTATGCCTAATCATTTAGATAATCAACTATGCTTTCTTTTGTATGCCACATCCAAGGAAATCATTAAACACTATACATCATTATTGAAGCCATATGATTTAACTTATACAGGCTATATCACCATTTTAGCGTTGGAGGAAAACGAACAAATAACGGTGAAAGAATTAGGACAACGTTTATTTTTGGATTCAGGTACCTTAACACCATTGCTGAAAAAATTAGAGGCAAAGGGTTATATTTGTCGTGAGCGTTCCAAAGATGATGAACGACAAATGCAAATCTATTTAACAGAGGTAGGCAATGATGTTCGTCGCAAGCTACCTGAGGTATCGCGTCAAGTCATGCAACAATCGAATATTTCAGAGCAGCAATTTATACAACTAAAAAATGTTCTTCAAGACATCATACACAATGATTGGACCATGAAAGATAAAAATTAAGCAATGAATAGTATCACCTAAAACTTTTGATTCATGCTAGTGACAATCATTTTATACCATTAACAGATAGAACCGTAATTGGACACTGCATCTCATCCAACTACGGTTCTTTTAAACATCTGGGCAATTTGTAAAATACATTCACGTATGTCCCCTCTCTTAATTCGGCGATTCATACCCTAGCCGAAATAATGGCTTCTTTTTTGTCAGCATATCGATGCTCTCGTAAAATATCTAATTATTATTGGGCTCATGGACAAAATCAAGTACTATAATGATAATAGGACGTTTTTTAAAGGAAGATATACATGAAGAATAGATTTTCAATTGGAGAAATGGCTAAGCTCCATAAAACAACTATAAAAACCCTTCGATATTATGATGAAATTGATTTATTAAAGCCTATGCACACAGATAAAAACAACGGCTATAGATACTATTCAACAGAACAATTTGAGCAATTAAATACTATAAATTATTTGAAGGAATTAGGTTTTTCATTAAAGGAAATTAAAGGACACTTAGATCACAGGGATATCGATGACTTTTTGCATCTCTTAGAGGAACAGAAACGATTAACCGAAGAAAAGATTCAAGAACTGGAACGAATTAATCGCAGGTTCCAAGATCGAATTAAGGATATTAAAGTGGCACGAGAGATAAAGGCATTGGGAGTCCCATTCATAATGGAAAAACAAGAGCGAAGAATCGTGCGATTAATGGAAAAAATCAGTTCCGAGCCTCAACTGGAAGTTTCTCTGCGACAATTAGAAAATTTGTCGAATATGAATTCTTCTATATTTATTGGAGGCGTTGGCCTAACCGTAAGTATTCACCATCTATTAAATAACCAGTTTCATGAATACAATTCGATATTTATTTTAGTCGAGGAGGAGGATAGGCAAAGTCCTTTATTGGCCACGCTTCCTGAAGGAAAATATGCCTGTATTTATTTTAACGGCAATCATAATCATTCTCCCGCACATTATAAATCCTTACTGAATTTTATTAAAGATCAAGGTTTCCAAGTGATTGGAGATTCCATTGAAAGAACCATAATTGACCATTACATTTCAGGAAGTAAAGAAGATTATTTGACAGAAATACAAATACCAATAAAGTATTGACCCTCCCCTTACCGGAGGGTTTATTTTTTTACGTAAGGACAATTTTTTAAGGAGAATGAATTATGCTAGGAACGATATTTAATACAATGATGATTATAGTCGGAAGCATCATTGGAAGTATTTTTAAAAATGGGATAAAAGATGAATACCATCAAATCCTCATGCAGGCCATGGGATTAGCAGCGATGGGATTAGGAATAAATGCTCTAGTTCAACATTTACCCTCCAGTAAATATCCGGTACTTTTTATTGTCAGTCTAGCTATAGGCGGATTATTAGGTCAAAAACTTAATTTAGAATCAAAATTTAATGCTTTAGTGAATAAATACTCTAAGGGGAATTTAGCTGAAGGATTATCGACTGCAATTTTATTATTTTGTATTGGGTCATTATCTATACTAGGTCCTATAGAGGCTGCATTAAAGCAAGATTATACATATCTGCTCACGAACGGCATATTGGATGGAATTACTTCGATTGTTTTAGCCACTACATTTGGTATTGGGATAGCTGTTGCAGGTATTGTATTATTTCTATGGCAAGGCTCCATTTATTTAATAGCTAGTTTAATGGAGAATTCCATCAATAATGATCTTCTAAATGAATTGACGATTATAGGAGGTATATTGATATTAGCATCCGGTTTAAGTATTTTAGGCATAAAAAAATGCAATACCTTAAATCTTCTGCCCTCATTAATAATCCCTATTATTGTATTTTTATTTATACATTAAAAAGTGATCTAAATGTTGCTTTGAAATAAAGTTTGAGCAAAAATGCCTCGCGAATCCCTTATTTTACGTTAAATAAGAAGAATCCCTTTTGAAAAAAGATTGATCAAAAGGGATTCTTTTTTAGCAGTTTTAAGTTAGGTTTTATAAAAAAGTTTGATTATTTTCTACCTGTGTTGCTCCACAATCGCGCCCGATTGGTGAGTAACAATGAATCATTAATTAAACAATGACTTTTTCTTATATTTCGAGGCAAAAGGTAATCCAGTGTCTTTTTTGACTGGTAGTGCATCAATGTCCGTTCTTGACCCAATTATTGGATGGTCTTTATTGTCTTATAACATTGCGATTAATCCAGTTCCAAGGTACTGGTGAAAATGATGTCTTAATCCGATCGTATAATCTTTGTTTTCATTAGTTAGGTTCTTTACATTCATCTGTTATTCTTCTTTGTTTGTTTTATTCAATTGAATTGTCAAATTAAGTACAATACAGATATGCCTCAAAGGAAACTAAAAGACATGTTTTCTGTTAGACTTTAGGGTTCATGCCTTTTAAGGATTTTATTCAGTGTCTATTCTAACGGGCTTGACATTTAACGGCGTTTCTTTTTTTGATTGATTAGCGAAATGCATAACCCCTTACATACTCTCTTTGCGACAATGAAGCAAAATGAAAATCTAGGGTCTTAATATTTCTCCCTTGTCCCATGAAACAATTAATCGATTCAATCTTCTTAGCCGAGTTTCTTCTTTTTTAGCACTCATTACCCACCAAATAGAATCTCTTCTGTACGAAGGTGGAAGCTGATTAAAAAATTTCCAAGAACTTGGATGTTTTCTAATTTCATCCTCATATTCTTTCGTTAAAGTAACGTTCCTATGAACGGAAGAATAACCTGTTTGATCATTTCTTTGATTGAAAACAGTCAATCCCTCAGGCCTCATTTGATTGTGTTCTATCAGTTTATGCACCTTTTGCACATTAACTTTACTCCAGAGGCTATTAGGCTTACGTGGAGTAAAGCGAATTTTATAGCAATCTTCATCAACTGTTTTTCGTATCCCATCAATCCAACCAAATGACAGTGCACAATCTACTGATTCGGACCAAGTGAGACTTGCTTTATTGGTCTTTTTCTTAACAAAAATTACCCAAATTTCACTAGCTGTTTGGTGATGAATATCCAACCAATCAATAAATTCTGTTTGATTACTAAAAAATAGCACTTCACTCATTTTTCCAGCCATTCTAAAATCATTTGATTAAGCTCTTCAGGTCTTTCTTCTTGAATCCAATGACCAGTGTTTAAACTCTTAATGTCTATATTAGGTACAAAATCTTTTATATTTGGAAGCGGCGGAATAATATCTTTCTCACCATAAATCATCAATGTTGGCTGATGAAGAATAGGAGATACGTCACCCAATAAACCCCAATTACGATTTAAATTTCTGTACCAATTGATGCTTGGAGTGAAACCTGTCTTATTGAAGGCTGTGATATAAACAGAAAGATCATCATCGCTCATAACAGGTTCACCTAACGGCTGGGTTGCTTTAGCTAGATTAATCATTTCCATTCCTTCAACAGAGCCTTGTGATGGAACATTCTTTCGATATAAGTTACGAAGAAATTGGGCTGCATTTTCGTCTAATACAGCATCTGCAACACCTGGTTGTTTGTTAAAGTGAACAAAATAGTAATCATCGCCAAAAGCTTCTTCCATAAAATCAATCCAAGGTCTCTCTCCTCGAACTTGGTAGGGCAAGCATAAGTTAATCATTTTATTAACACGTTCTGGATGCAGCAAAGCCATACTCCAAACAACACTTGCGCCCCAATCATGGCCCATAAAAATGGCATCTTTGTATTGGTAGTGATCCAAAAGAGCAACAAGATCACCCGTTAAATGTTCAATATCATATTTTGTGACTTCTTTTGGACAAGAAGACTTTCCATACCCTCGTTGATTAGGAATAATAACGTGATAACCTGCTTCTACAAGAGGAGTCACTTGATGTCTCCAAGAAAAGGCATGCTCTGGCCATCCGTGGCAGAGAACGATAGGTTGCCCCCCATTTTTTTGTCCAGCTTCAAAAACCTCTAGCTCCACACCGTTACCCGAGATAAGTGTTGGTGTTGGAAATTCATAATTGTTTGTCATTTAACATCCTCCTAATTAAAATAAAAGTATCTTACAATGAAAATATTATCATGGACGTTTGACAACGGTCTGTCAGCTTTGAGAAACTCACTTAATGATATTTGTCAGCCATCAATCTGAGTTTGGAAGCAATTTTTTTGCGCATTTCTTTTGGAGCTAAGACCTCTATATGCTCTCCAAAACTAAATATGAGAGAGAACAACCATTCTTTTTCGGGGAATGTAGCTGTAACAAGAAGTTCACCTGTTTCTAACACCGCAATATCTTCTTTATTAAAAACATCCTTCACACGAGACTTCATTTGAGGGGAAACTTTTAAGACAATTGTTGTCATTGTTGTTTGTTCATTTAATAATGCCATAATCTCGTGATAGGATTTTTCTCGACGTTCAAATGAGTGATTTTCAATGTGAAAATCACTTATACGGGAAACTCTAAATATTCTGAAGTCTTCTTTTAAAAGACAATAAGCAAATAAATACCAAGTATAATTTTTAAATATGAGCGACATAGGCTCAACTTGTCTTTTGCTGACGATATTATCATAATTTCTGTAGTCAATAGTCAGTAAATTAGTCTGTGTAATAGCTTTCCTTAGCGTCTTAACTAATGCTTTTTGATTTGGAGAGTCTCCATAAGGATGTAAATCAATGATGATTTGTTCCATATGCAGCTTTAGATAATCTACCTTGTTTTCAGGAATGATATTTTGTAGTTTTTCTATGGATGATTCTAACTCAATGTCGTCAACTGTGAAATTAATATCCTTGAGAACAGAAAGAAGGGAGGACAGGTTATTAAGAGTTAGTACTTGATGATTTAATTTATAACTCTCATAAATGCTGAATCCACCATTGTTTCCAGAATGGGAAATGATGGGAATACCAGCTAGATTGATTGTTTCAATATCTCGGTAAATAGTCCGGACCGACACTTCAAATTTCTCAGCCAATTCATTTGCTGTTACACGATTTCTATTAAGTAACATCACAATAATGGTTAACATACGTTCTATTTTCATCTTGTTCTCCTTAAAAATATAATTTTATATTATGTAGTAGAATCAATTTCATAATACGCACTTTTAAAAAATCATAAAGAAACAGAATTTCGATGATTTCTTAAAAAAACGTATAAATAGCTAATTATGCTACAGAAAGTTGTAGTTGGGAAAGCCGATCAACCGACCTTTTCATCACAACATCTAGGATTGGATGAATGTCAATACCGGATAAAACCGAATTAAAACGTTGAGTAGGTTCCAAATCGATAAAACTTGCATGTCAAACAGGCTTTCTTGTCGTATAATGGACATAGGGGATATCTCTCCAGTCTGTTAATATGTGTGTCGTAACTCTCATTATACAGGATTTGGGGAGGTACCCTATTTTTTTGTCGTTTTAAACTTAGAGCCCAAAGGGCTCAGAGATATGAAATTGATTCATCTACATTTAAATTTTAAACTAACCTGCTTCGTTAGTTTAAGTACATTAATTCACAATATAACCTAAATCTTAACATAATTCCCCTGAATTTCCTTGACGATGTTATTCAACAAACGGGCCCTTAAATGAAGAAAGACGCATTCCTCCTTACTAAAGAAATGCGCCCGATTGTGGAATAACATTGACTTATACTTTATTTACTATACTTTCCGAAAAATTTCTCTAAACGTTCTTCATCAATTGCATACTCTCCACGCCATGCAGCTAGTGGAAGAATAATATCGGAACGTGGGGAGCCTTTTGCCTTCTCATAAAGTTTCATTTTTTCAACGGTATCTACGAATCTATCAACCATTGGCGGATACAAATCATTTGGCATTATTCCAAATTCCGCCAAGGATAATAGCTGCCCACGAACACTATATTTACTGAACTTAGGAAATACTTTTTCCGATTTAATTCGTTGTTCTAACTTTCCTGGCGTTTCTCCTTGCGGGGCATTTCTGATTATATCTATTAACTTTCTAAATATTGCTATATCTTCTTCTGTTGGGGTTGGAACCTCTAGCTGTGAAAACTCTCTTAATTCTATCAGCATCAATTCAATACCTTCATTCCAAGAACCACCATAATAATGACTGAATAACCCTTCTCCCACATTTAAGTATTTTTCTTTTTTAACACTGCATTTTTGGCAGTACTCTGTATCGCTTAGGTAGGAATGATTTTTACACTGATTGGCATAAAGATAGCTTAATATTGGTTGTCTTCCCCTTGGAAAACTTTTCATACCTGCTACATAAGCTTGAAGTGCTTTATCCATCGTTACATTGAAATTTTTGGTTAATATCTTAAATTCATCGATCACTTTATCGTGAGTAAAATGTTCAATCTCATTTAATGGATAAAAACTTTCTTCCAAATATGTCTTTTCCTCATCTTTTAAATTATTTGTTGAAAAAATATAAACAGCTCTTTCATTATCCCAGACATCTCCATTATCAATTTCACGATAATAACCTTTTTCGTCTTTTTCATATCTCTTTTTGTTATAAACTTTTTTTAAGATTTTTAATAGTTTATCATTCACTTGATAGTTCATAGATTATTTCCTCCACTATTTTTATTTGAGTATAATCCTACATTTTGTGGTACGTTTTCGTTGGGATTGATATAGTAGGTTCCGAAAGGTTCATTATAGATACTTTTATAATAACATTTCACAATGGATTTCTAAGATTTACTGGATATTTTGGATAAAAAAAAAGAACATCAACAATCCTGCTCTTTAGTAAATTATTCAACAAAAAAAGCGTAAATCCTTGTTGGATAAACTCCCTCCGTTAGTTGAATAAAAAACGGACCCAAAGCGTCCTCCATCAACAAAAAACAGCGACAAACACCGATTTAACAGTGTTTGTCGCTGTTTGAAATGTTACCAAGCTTGCATTTGGGAACGTTATGTAGGTTTGTTTTGTATACTTTATTCAATAGTTAAAATTATGTTGTCTCCTATTGATGGAGTACAACCATCAAGTTCATAGCTTGTTTTTTCTTTATCTTCATTCACTATAATTGAAGTACAAGTTTTATGAATTATTTTACCTTGACCATATCCATCTCTTCTTGTATCAATTGTTACGTTTATAACTTCATTTTCAAATTCATAACCATAAATTATTGGGTCACCCTCTGTTGTATATTTAACCACTCTGATACTATCGTCTCTCTCTTGTTGTACACTGTTGAAAAATTCATCAAATCGCTCTTTATTTTCTAACTTACCATTTGTATCTATTATATCGTCTAATGTTTTAATATAAGGTGGAGGGTTATCGTCTGTATACATATAGATATCTTGTGATGTTTGTCCACTATTACAACCAGAAACTAAAAGTATAAAGAATAAAATAAAAAATCCAGCTTTCATTCTCAAGGTAAATATCTCCTTTGAAATTATTTGGACGTTCTATTCTAATTTTTCGATATAAATCTGCATTTCCCTTTTCTCGCCAGAAACTACTACTTTCTTCAAACCCAAAAAATCTTCCCAAAGCGTCGTTTGGAACCTTTTTTGTTAAAGAATGTTATTCAACAATCTGGCCCGTTTGTTGAACAAAAACATCCTGCATATCAACACAGGATGTTTAATCAAACTTTAATATAAATTATCGAACTTTGTTTTAAATGATCAAACTTTTTTATAAAACTATACTAAATCCTTATGAACAATCCAATTTATTATCTAATTATACGAACAAGCTAACTGCCCAAGCACAAAATAATTGCGTGCTTGGGCTTTCCCTTTTCTTAAGAAATCTTCATAAATATTCTCTCTAATTATTAATAATTTCCATTTACAATAATGAAGGTCGACATTACGTATAGCATTTGAAAATCATCATCAGAAAAAGGAGCATCACACCTTGGGAATTACTGAAATCATGAGCAACATCAAAATTTTGATGCTGCCCGTCATCATAATTATTGGCCTTGAATTTTTACTAATTGGACTTTATTTCTTTTATTATCAAAGACGACGATCCGATCACCAAAAACAAATTCCTGTAAAGAAGCTTCTGCTTGGCGCAATTTTTATCGGATATATTGTCTTTGTTTTGGAGCTAACAGTGATTGGTCGTGGCACTTCACATTTCATGCAGTTGAACCTTCAGCCATTCAGTGGTTATATAGACGCGTGGAAAAAATACTCTTTACGTGATCTTCAAAATTGTCTTTTTAATATATTGATGTTTGTGCCATTAGGAATGTTTTTACCTTTACTTATGGCTAAATGTAAAGAGTTTAAGTGGCTTCTCCTAGTAGTTGTAGGTGCAACAGCCTCCATCGAAACGTATCAGGCACTTTCAGGAGCAGGGATTTTTGAGCTTGATGATTTAATCAATAACTCACTTGGCGGTATTATTGGCTACCAATTATACAAACTTATCGCTTCTATGGCCCATAACAAAAAGGTAAAGGTAAAAAGTCTGATTGGAAACCTTGCCATACCTCTATTGATGGGCTTAATCTTTATCGTTATGAACATTGTCTACGCCCAGCAGGAGTTTGGTCACCTAGCAATTAACGCTTATACAAAATCAAAAATGTCAGATGTTCATGTATCCACATCATTGGAATTAAGCGCAGCACCAATCGTTGCTCCTGTCTATAAGAAAATCATTCAAGAGGATGACGTAAAAGACCTATTACAACAGAAACTAGGATTATCAGAGATGAATGTATCTGATGTCAAGGACAATGACGAAACGCTAGTGGAAGATAAAAATGGGGTCGCGTATACATTGGTTACAAATAATTCAGAGGGACAATGGTGGTTAACCGAGAATAATTATACGCCGGAGCAAATTTCAGCTGTAGAGCAAGAAGAAAAGGCGAAGTCATTGATGGATGAACTTTCTATACTACCTCAAGATGCAGAATTTACTGTACAGGAGAATGGTGAATTTGAATGGACCTTACCAGACCGTCCTGATGTAACTAAAGATTACTGGACTGGAGATGTCAGTCTTGGCCTGAAACCGGACGGTCACATTTATTCATTAACCTACAGTCTTCATGAAAATCAATTTATACGAGAGGTAAACATACAGTCTCCTACAGAAATATATGAACGAATAAAGGAAGGCGATTTTCCTCAAATAAAGTATAACGCACTCGTACAGGAGGAAGACCTAATTATAAAAAAAGGAGACCAAATTGAAATTGAATCGATTGAGCTTTCCTATATGTATGATACAAAAGGCTTCTATCAGCCCATATACAATGTTTCTGGCAAGTTCAACGACAACGATTGGTTTACTTTAATTCAGGCAAGAAAGTAACACCTCGTTCCAAATACTTAAGCAAAGCCCAGGCTCCAATTAATGAACTGAACCCTATAAAGTAGACAGTTTAATAAAAGACCATTTGCTACATTAAACAGCGATTAAATGACTTCGGTA